>JBBQED010000004.1:0-321698 GCA_038320345.1 Bacteroidia bacterium | reverse complement strand
CGCTCATCACCGATTTCATCGGTGATTTTCCTGACGGAGGTCCTACTTTCTTTTTGCAAAAGAAAGGAGCAAAGAAAGGCACCACCGAAAACCAACCCGTGATGCAGGGGGCGGGTCAGCGTTCTACCATTAACGTTTCTGTATCGGTTACCGCATCACCGGTTCGCACTTTTCGCTGGACCGGCCACGCGCTGCTTCGGATAATTTTTTACTTACTCAATAATTTGAGTTCGCTCATCACCGATTTCATCGGTGATTTTCCTGACGGAGGTCCTACTTTCTTTTTGCAAAAGAAAGTAGCAAAGAAAGTCACCACTCACTCGCAAGGGATTTGATTTTGACTTACTCAATAATTTGAGCTCTCCCATCACCGATTTCATCGGTGATTTTCCTGACGGAGGTCCTACTTTCTTTTTGCAAAAGAAAGTAGCAAAGAAAGGCACCACCGAAAACCAACCGGTGATGCAGGGGGCGGGTCGGCGTTCTACCATTACCATTGCTGTACCGGTTAACGCATCACCGGTTCGCTCTTTTCGCTGGACCTTCCGCGCGCTGCTTCGGATAGTTTTTAAACTTGAAATTTAAATTAGTTTACTTCAATTTTGGGCCGGGTTTCGACGGATTTCTTCTAGTTGTATTTTTGGTTTACTCTACTGTATCGGTTAACGCATCACCGGTTCGCACTTTTCGCTGGACCGTCCGCGCGCCGCTTCGTATAATTTTAAACTTGAAATTTAAATTAGTTTACTTCAATTTTGGGCTGGGTTTCGACGGATTTCTACTGGTTTTATTTTTTTGTTTTGATTAAAAGTTTCGGTTACCGCATCACCGGTTCGCACTTTTCGCTGGACCGTCCGCGCGCAATGGATTTGATTTTTATTTACTCAAGTAGAAAAGTTGATCAGAACAGTAACCAAATTAAAACATTATTTTTTTCTGGTCAGGTAATACACCGGAATTCCCAGTCCAACAATAAACAGCCCACTCCATGTATTTTGTGGTTTCGTGATTAAGAGAATCACACAAATAGTTACAGCTAATAAAATATATAGAATTGGTAAAAATGGATAGGCTATTACTTTGTATGGTCTTTCTGTATTGGGTTCTTTTTTGCGGAGGATAAATAATCCTGCTATGGTGATGATGTAGAAAAATAAAGAGGCAAACGTTACATAATCCAGCAGATCTCCATAAGTTCCGGAGAGACATAAAATACTTGCCCAAACAGCTTGGATTCCCAATGCAAATCCAGGGACATCCGCTTTATTCAATGTTGCTGCTTTTTTGAAGAAGAGACCTTCTTTCGCCATTGCATAATAGACTCTTGCACCGGAGAGAATGATTCCATTATTACATCCGAAAGTGGAGATCATAATTAATACCGCCATAAGATAAACAGAGCGATCACCTAAAATACTTGAAGCTGCTGCAGTACCTACGCGATCATTACTTGCAAACTGAATTCCTTGTCCAATCACATCGGCTGCATTAGGATCACCATGCAATGGAAGTAAACCGAGATAAGCAATGTTAGCAAGACAATACAAAACCGTTACGATTCCTGTTCCCATTAATAAACTGAGCGGGATATTTTTCTTGGGATCACGGATCTCACCAGCAATAAAAGTTACATTGTTCCAGGCATCACTCGAGAATAAAGAACCAATGATCGCAGTTCCTAAAGCAAGCATTAATGCGATTCCCTGCACTCGAGTAGTGATCCAGCTCCCATCCGTTTGTTGAATTGACTGAGTAGCTTTCCATGGCGCAGTAAAATTTTCAGTAAACCATGGTTCATGGATCGCTACGGCTATGCCTGCCGTTATCAACATAAGTAACGCCAACAACTTGGCAGAAGTAAAAATCGACTGAATCATTTTGCCGTTCTTAACTCCTTTGCTGTTGATCCAACTTAACAAAACAATACTCGCAATTGCATAAAGTTGAGCAGTAGAAATTTTAAAATTTCCTAAATCAACAACGATATTGTCAACACTAATAAACGGAAAGAATACTCCAGTATATTTTGCAAATGCTACAGCAACGGCAGCAATCACACCCGTTTGGATTACCGTGAAAACAGTCCATCCGTAAAGGAAGGATGTTAAATTTCCCCAAGCTCTGCGGATATATACAAACTGGCCACCTGCCTCAGGCATCATCCCTGCGAGTTCTCCATAACTGAGAGCCGCCATCACCGTAATTAATCCACTTACTACCCAAAGAAAAAGTAACCATCCGCTACTGCCAACATTCCGGCTCATATCAGCAGCAACAATAAAAATCCCGGAACCGATCATGGAACCTGCAACTAACATCGTTGCATCCCATAATCCTAGAGACCGTTTAAAATGCTGTTCCTCTTCCTTTACTGTGCTTTCTATTTCCATCAAGAATTACTGATCTTGCTATGACGACGACTATATCCGAAGTAAATAATAACACCAATAGCCATCCATACAATTAATCTGATCCAGGTGTCTAGTGGTAAAAAATACATCAAGGCAAGAGCGGAAAGCATCCCGAGAATTGGAGTGATTGGGAATAATGGGGTCTTAAATGGACGATTCAATTCTGGTTGTTTGTAACGAAGCACTAAAACTCCACCACATACTATAACAAACGCTAGTAGTGTTCCGATAGAAACTAGTTCACCTAATAATCCAATAGGGAATAATCCAGCTACAAACATGGCTACTACTCCTGTTAATATTGTAGTGATATAAGGTGTTTTGTATTTCGGATGTACTTTACTAAATGATGGAGGTAATAAACCATCTTTCGACATTGAATAAAAAATTCGAGGCTGACCCATTAACATTACTAAGATCACAGAACTTAATCCTGCTATCGCACCTACTTTAATGAAAGGACGAAACCATGCTAAACCTTCACCAGTAGCATTAATGGCAACTGCAATAGGAGCAGGATCATTTAACTGAAGATAAGGTACGATTCCAGTCATGACTAATCCAACTAAAATATAAATGATCGTACAGACCACGAGTGAACCAAGTATGCCCCATGGCATATCTTTCTGAGGATCTTTTGCTTCTTGAGCGGCGGTAGATACTGCATCAAAACCAATATAGGCAAAGAAGATAATTCCTGCTGCACGCACTACGCCACTCCATCCAAATTCACCAAATACACCTGTGTTTTCAGGAATGAATGGAGTCCAGTTATCAGCATTAATATATTTCCAACCTAGAAAAATGAAGAGTAGGATTACCGTAAGTTTTACATACACAATGATGTTATTAAAATTTGCCGACTCACGAATTCCTACTACCAATAACCACGTCATGAGCGCAATCACAAACATGGCAGGAATATTTAAAAAAGCACCGGTCATGGAATAGGTATGCAATGAAGTATCGTAAGCAATGGGTGCATTACATAAACTTTCCGGAATCACAATGCCGAAATCTTTCAGAAAACTAACTACATAACCCGACCATCCTACAGCAACTGTACTGGCACCAAAAAGATATTCGAGAATCAGATCCCAACCAATGATCCACGCGATGAACTCGCCTAAAGTAGCATAAGCATAAGTATAGGCAGATCCCGCAATTGGGATCATAGAGGCGAATTCAGAATAACAAAGTCCGGCGAAGGCACATGCTATGCCTGCAACAACAAATGAAATTACCACAGCAGGACCAGCATGCTGGGAGGCAGCAGCCCCAGTAAGCACAAAAATCCCCGCACCTATAATAGCCCCGATCCCTAAAAGTACAAGGTTGGATTTGCTGAGAGTGCGTTTGAGCGTATGTTCACCATCTTTCCCTCCGGATGACTCCTTCATTAAGAGCGAAATAGACTTTGTAGCAAAGATATTATTGGCCATAGTGCTGTTTAGTTTGAACAAACCTAATCTATTCTTACGTACTAATCAAATATTGACCACAACTTACCTTCGAAATGCGAATTTTCTTATTATCGAGGCGAATACTCCTTTCCATGTTTTTTGTTTTTCATTGGTTAAGGCTTTAAGTTCGATGTTCAATGTATGTGGTACGAATTTCAATTAGTAGAGGTGTAAATTTGTGCGTGGAACATATTAATGTACAATTGTTTTTATTGTAGGATTGAATTTTTAAAAACAATTCATGCCAATTTTTCCTTCCCAACGGGTTAGTAATTTGGTAGAATAATATAGATGCAGATAAACAAATTTTAAACGGGTAAGAGTGGATATTGTGCAATTTTATGTAACCTTAATACTTTACTTTTTACATTTTTTTAAAAATAATGGTGGTTGCTGTCAGTTTGATAGTTTTTAAAAGTTTATCCTTCCGTGATACTTTCGTTATACTTAAAGTAGATGTTTGCAATCAAATTAAGTGAACAAACAATTAAAATCTAAAAAAAATGAAAAAATTACTTTTGACAGCATTTGCAATTCTATTTTTAGCGAACGTTTTTGCTCAATCTTCAGGCTCAAAAATGAGTGGCTCAACAAGCGAACCCGCCAAAATGAACGATTCCAAAATGGATAACAAAATGCAGGATGGGAAAATGATGGACGGCAAAACGATGAAAATGGGAGATGGCGTGATGATGGTTAACAATAAAACAATGGTATGCAGTAATAATACCTGTACACCCCTTACAAAAATTTACACAACAAGTAGTGGTGCCAAGGTTTCTACAAACGGAACCGTTACAAAAGCGGATGGTTCCACTATGAAATTGATGAATGGCAGCATGATTGGGAAAGATGGCAAAATATCTATGATTCCTCATGATGTAACAGGACATCTGTGCAACGAAAGTTGTCCGATGCACAGTAAAATGTAAGTGAAAGCATTTTCTTACTTTAGGTGCATCGAAAAAGGTGGCATTAAAGTATCGTTGTTCTTTTTATCACATTTTATAAAATTTTCCAAGAATTCATTAGTTTTATGTTTCGGCTCCATTTAGCAGATTTGCATAGATTTATAAATAGTCGCACAAAAAATGAAAAACATCTTAATGATTGAAGATGATCAAGACATTCTAGAATTAGTCGAAATTCATTTAAAAGACATTCATTGTATAACTACTAAAGCGAATAACGGTATAGACGGGATCAAACATGCACTTACGAAAACTTTTGACTTAATTATTCTGGACATCAATTTACCGGACATTAGTGGAATCGAAATTTGCAAAAAACTACGTGTTGAAAATATTGCAACTCCGATCATGATGTTAACCGCCCGCGCCGAAGAAATTGATAAAGTGATTGGATTAGAAACAGGGGCAGACGATTACCTCACCAAACCATTCAGTATTCGTGAATTTATTGCGCGGGTTAAAGCAATTTTACGTCGAACAGAAATAAATAAAAATGTTCTAGAAATTTCGAATGAAATAGTATATTCGGGTGAGCTAACTGTAGATATTCAAAAAAGAAAAGTATTACTGGGCAAGAATAAAATCGAGCTCACCCCTAAAGAATTTGATTTGCTTTATTTGTTTATTACCAATCCAGGCAAAAGCTATTCACGTGAAAATTTACTGAACCTTGTTTGGGGTTATGAATTTGCCGGATATGATCACACCGTAAACTCTCATATCAATCGTTTACGCGCTAAAATTGAATCGGATTTGAGTAAACCAATATACATTTTAACAACTTGGGGAATTGGGTATCGGTTTACTGATGAATTCAAATCAAATGTCAAAAAGTAAATTCAATAATTTATTCTGGCGAATCTCAGCGGTATTCTTTGTACTGTTGGGATTCATCGGTCTTGCTTATGTTTTTATAACACTTCATTATTCAAGCCTCTATTTTAAAGAAGTCAATCAACATTTGAATAAAAGTATTGCTGCGGATATTGCCAGACATTCTACTCCATTCACGAATGGTAAGATAAATGAAAAAGCGATGGAGGAAACATTTGATCATATCATGTCCATCAATCCAAGTTTGGAGGTTTACCTTTTAAATAATGAGGGTAAAATTTTATCTTATTATGCACCTGAAAAGAAAATTGTTCTTGATAAAATAAATTTAACTCCAGTAAAAATCTTTATTAGCACCTTAGGAGAGCAATTTGTAACTGGAAATGACCCGCGTCATCCTGGAGTAGATAAAATATTTTCTGCAGCTCCTGTCATAAGTAATGGTATCCAATCGGGATATATTTATGTGGTGCTTGCTGGAGAAGAATTCGATGTAGAATCTAAGAGGGTTTCTCGTAGTTATTTATTGCAAGTGGGTTCGCAAACTATGATTCTTACTTTACTGGCTACTTTTTTAGTTGGACTTATTATTATTCGTGTGATCACCAATAATTTTTCTAGGATTATTGAAGTGATGCAAAAATTTCGGGAAGGTGATTTAAATGCACGGGTTAAAGTACAATCAACAGGTGATTTGGAACAAATGGCGATTATTTTTAACGAAATGGCTGACATTTTAACAAGCAATGTGGAAAAATTGGAGCAAGTGGAAATTTTAAGACGTGAATTAGTAGCCAATGTTTCACATGATTTAAGAACACCTATTTCCATCATACAGGGTTATATTGAAACCTTACAAATAAAAGCTGATACGCTTACGGTTGAAGAACGTAAACGTTTTCTCCAAACTATCTCAGAAAGCACTGTTAAATTAGAAAAACTAGTATCAGAACTTTTTGAGTTATCAAAATTAGAGGCTAACCAAGTGGAACCTAAAAAAGAACCATTTTTTATCAGTGAGCTTATTAATGATATCAGCGGTAAATATCAATTGATTGCAAATGCTAAGAACATCTCCATCCACACAGTGCTATCCAAAGAATTACCTTTTGTATTTGCAGATGTTGCACTCATTGAGCGCGTTATGCAAAACCTTATTGACAATGCATTGAAATTTACACCCGCTGGTGGGAAAATAATAATCAAGACTTGCAAAAATGGTCATGAAGTGGAAGTTTCAGTTACAGATACTGGAATTGGAATACCTGAAAACGAGCGGGACCAAATTTTCGGACGCTATTACAAGGCAAATCACTTTATCAATACCAAGAACACTACAGGATTAGGATTAGCAATCGTAAAAAAAATACTCGACCTTCACCATTCTTCCCTCGAATTGCAAACGCAAGTAAACATCGGTAGTACCTTTACCTTCCACCTTCCGGTTGATCAAAGTAATTAGATAATTTTATATGAAGTAGGCAAAATCCTAAAACACTAATGAAACGAATTAAAAATAAACATCCACTTGCCGTAAGATGGTTTCATTGGATTAACTTTCCTGTGCTTGGAGTGATGATTTGGAGCGGTCTATTGATTTATTGGGCTAATGATGTATATGACATAGGTTGGGGAGATCAAACAATTCTTATATTATTCCCTGATTCATTTTATAAAGCCTTAAATGTTCCGTTTCACCTGGCGGATGGAATGGCTTTTCACTTTGTATTTATGTGGATTTTTGCAATTAATGGTCTTTTGTACGTTTTATATACTGCATTTTCAGGTGAATGGAAATATTTATTACCTAACAAAAAATCATTTAAAGAAGCTAAACAAGTTTTATTGCATGATTTACATTTAAGCAAATTCAAACCTCCTCAATTAAGATATAATGGTGCGCAAAAAATCGCCTACTCATTAATCATCATCATGGGATTTGGTTCTCTGGTGACTGGAATAGTAATTTACAAACCTATTCAATTTGGAGGGATTGCATTTTTACTCGGTGGATACGAATGGGCTCGTATAGAACATTTCATTCTTACAATCGGGTATGTTTTATTTTTTGTAATACATATTGCTCAAGTAGTTCGAGCCGGATGGAAAAACTTTAGTGCCATGGTTACAGGTTTTGAAGTGGAAAATATTTCTGGAATTGAGAATTCTTTAGTACCGGAAAAATCATACGTTGCAATTAAAGTCCGTGGGACTGATACTACCATTCATGAGGATATAATTATAGAGGATCCCAAAGCAAATAAAGCTGTTGGATTAGATGAAAACAATCCTAACCTCGATCAATCTTAATTAGTATGGAAACAAATCAAGACCATCAACAAGAAAAAAAATTAAATCAATACATTCAGAGAAAAACAATTTTGTCGTTTTCGGTATTGATACTATTTTTTACTCTTTCAGTAGTTAGTTGGAAATGGTTAAGAAACCAACCTAGGGAGGAAGGAGCTTTGAAGCCTTTACGCACGGTGTTAAAGGTAAATGAAAAGGTGAATAATGTTGTTTTTAATAAGATGAATTTAGCACGTGAATACCCTAAAAGTATGGCAGCAAAAATAGCTCGTGTTAATGGAAAAATAGGCATGAGTAATGACTTTAATCCAGACGCTTGGAAACTTATCATCAATCGCCATCCCGAAAGCTCGTCACCTGATTCAACCTTGGAATTAACAATGAAAGATATTACCTCCATGCCTAAACGGGATTTGGTTTTTGATTTTAAATGTATTGAAGGTTGGAATCAAATTACTTATTGGGGCGGAATTAATTTTACTGATTTTATAAGAAAATATAAATTAGGAACGCATAGCGGTAAGGCCATTGACACAAATCATCCCGAAGATTTATACAAATACGTCGGATTAATGACACCAGATAGCCAATACTACGTTGGGATTGATATGAAAAGCATGTTGCAATCTCAAACTATTTTGTGTTATGAGCTAAACGAAAAACCATTACCAATGAATCAGGGTTATCCATTACGGCTAATAATTCCAGTGAAGTACGGTGTCAAAAATTTAAAACGTATCGGGTATATTTATTTTTCAGATACCCCTCCCCGTGATTACTGGTTTGAACGCGGGTATGTTTATGATGCTTCACTATAAGAGAAGTAATAATTAGACCTTATTTGTAAACTTGAAATCCTATTTTTATTTAAGTCACTAGGCTTGAAGATTGCAGTGTTCTCATCGTAATGTTTGTTTGGATAATGTAAATTTCAATATTAAAAAGGCGTTTTTCTATAATTCAATTGTTTCGTGATCATTTTGTGATACTTTATACGTTGTTTTGCATCTATAGGAACATAGTTAAACGTAAATTGATGTAAATGTTCAGGTGCTAAGCAAGCTAATACTCGAATTGCTTTTTACTGACGACAATCTCAATTGAAATAATACAAACTCAAATTATTCATTACAATACTCCAAACACATTTAATTCATTCTTCAAGCACAATATATTCAAATTATCAAAAACTGATTCTAAAAAAATAAATCATGGTGAAAATTCAAGCAATTTTAATTATAACAATTGCATTCCTAAGCATGGGATGTGATAATGTACAATCTCAAAATAAAATGTATCCAGATCCTTCAGTTGCTACTAATAAAACAGTTTATCCAATACAGCTATCAGAAGCAGAGTGGAAAATGAAGTTAACTGATGAGCAATACTACATATTGCGAGAAGCAGGGACGGAACGTGCTGGATCAGGAAAATATGATCATTTCTATGAAAAAGGAACATATTATTCTGCTGCCACCTATCAACCACTTTTTAGTTCTGAAGCAAAATTTGATTCTGGAACGGGATGGCCAAGTTTTTTTGCAGCAATCAATCCAGATGCAGTGCGATTGATTGTTGATCAAAGCGATGGTATGACACGCACAGAAGTTGTGGATAGTAAAAGTGGTTCTCACCTCGGACATGTTTTTGATGATGGACCTGCGCCAACAGGAAAAAGATATTGTATGAATTCAGCTGCGCTAATATTCGTTCCAGAAGGTGGTACACCCCCAGTTAAATCAAAATAAAAAATATATGAAAATTCTTTCCCTATTTATCGCAATGCTAAGTTTTAGTTCTTGCGTAAACTCCCAAAGTAAAAGTGAACAATTTCCATTAGGTTCAAATCAAAAAACCAGCAATGAGCAGGTTGCAACATTTGCGGAAGGTTGTTTCTGGCACTCTGAAATTGTGTTTCAAAGTTTGGTAGGTGTTCGTGATGCCGTGTCAGGCTACTCCGGTGGATACGAAGCCCAACCTAGCTATGAAAAAGTTTGTTCAGGTTCAACAGGACATGCAGAGGCTGTTCAGGTGTATTACGACCCTTCAAAAATTTCTTATGAAACGCTGGTAAAAGCATTCTTTGCAAGCCAAGATCCCACCACCTTAAACCGTCAAGGAAATGATGAAGGTACTCAATATAGATCTGTTGCTTTTTATCGCAATGAGCATGAAAAACAAATTATCACTGTGGAAATCAAACGACTCACTGATTCAAAAAAATTCGCCGGGAAAATTGTAACTGAAGTTATGCCGTTTAAAATGTTTTATCCTGCTGAAGAATATCATCAAGAATATATTCACAATCATCCTAATGAAGGATATGTGCGTAATGTATCCATTCCTGAATTTATGGAATTCAAAAAAGATTTTAAAACGAATTACAAATAACTCTAGCAATGCGAGCAATTGCAGAATTTCATCTCCGCATTTCCATTAACTATAAAAATAATTGAAGCGTTTACTGCTGTTAAGGCGATGTCATAATGCAACTAGTTAAAAGCGGGTTTAACTGATTGAACTAATAGATTTGAAAATGAGCTTATAGCCTAATTGCAGAATATAGAATTGGATAAACGTTAATGGTGTAATCTTAGGTGTTTCTGGTTCTGCTAAGAATGAAGGAGTTGGAATGTTTAGTGCTATTATTTAAAAACGCTATGAAGAATACAAAGATTTTAATTTTCTTGATTATATGTTTAACGCCGTTAGTAAGTTTTAAGAAAGCATTAACATTTGAACCAGTAGTAGTCCTTGAACTGTTTACTTCACAAGGTTGTTCCAGTTGCCCACCTGCTGACCGTTTATTGTCTAAAACTATTTCTAACGCCGAAGCAAATGGGAAAAAAATAGTTGCGCTCTCCTTTCATGTCGATTATTGGAATTATTTAGGTTGGAAAGATCCATTTAGCAGTAAACAGTTTTCTCAATATCAAGGTGAATACGTTAACCATTTTAATTTGCGTTCTAGCTATACACCACAAATTGTTGTTAATGGTACCCGTGAGTTTGTTGGATCAGATGAAAAAGCGCTAGAAAAGGCTATTAAAGAAAGTCTCGCGCTAGAATCTGAAGTTAAATTTAAAAATTTAAATGCGTTGTTTAACGATAAGAAAGAATTAAAAGTGACCTATGAGTTAGTTGGTAATTGTGATAAATGTACAATACACTTTGCTTTAGTATCCTTAAGCGAAACGACGTCTATAAAAAGGGGAGAAAACGCAGGATTGAATTTAACAGGTCATAATATTGTGAAGCAATTTATATCAATAAAGGCAACAGAGAAAGGAGAAGTTAAATTTGAAACGAATCCCTTGCCTACTATTGGTAATAGAGCAATTATCGCATATCTTCAAAACACTTATTCTTTCAAAATTATTGGCGCGGCACAACTGAAATTGAATTGAGAATAAATCAAGAAAATATTCATTCAAGCAAAACCAAACTAGTAGTCATAGACACGGAGAAAAAGTAGAAATAAATTCAACTTATTTCAAACTAGCCTTTATCTCCATCTGTAAATCGGAAAGCAACTCGTAATTTGATTTACATCCAGCCCGGATTATTTTTAATCAACCCTTTTTGTTGCAGGATAATAACAAGGATAATCATCAACAGCATTCCGATCCCAAAAACGATCGTTAGCTTTTTATAGCGGCTGGCATCTCCTGCCATTTTGTTATAGCGGTAGATATTGAATACAGTTTTTTCTGCACGGTAAAATGCTCCTTCTCCCTTTACAATATAATCGAATGCTCCGTATTTCATAGTATTTACGGCAACTTCAATTTTATCTTGGCCAGAAATCATTACTACTTCCGATTCTGGGCTAACTTTTTTAATTTCTTTGAGGATATCAATTCCATCGAGCGCATCACGCACCTGAGAATTCAGATGATAATCCAAGAATACAATCGCTGGTTTCCGCACCTCAATAGCTGCGAGACATTCCTCTCCGGTTGCAAATGAATGTGTATCATACCCTGACATACTGCTCAGATGATCTTGAAGCATATCTCTTTGCAAAGGTTCATCGTCAACGATGTAGATGGATGGTTTAGAATCGGCCATACGGTAAATTAGTTTTCTAGTTCTTTCAGCGACACTTCTAGTTCAGCGCTGATTTGATCAAACTGCTTACGAAAATTTTCTAGGTGAGCGGGAATTCTTTCCAGATCAGATTGTTCACCTGCAATGCGTTCAATTTCTTTTAATAAATCTTCACTTCCTTTTGCGCCAAAATATCCAAGCTGAGGTTTCAGTGCATGTGCCGTTTGTTTAACGCCCATCCAGTCTTTACTTAATGAATATAAATCCATTTGCTGAATACTGATTGGTGCTCCGGTCAAAAACATCCGGATATATTTTGTCATCTTATCATTAGCTCCGTTAGTAAGGCTTCGGAGATAACTCAGGTCAGTTAATTTTCTGTCTTCACTCATGGTCATCAGGGCTATAAATCAGGCACGAATATACAAAAGGTTCATTAGGTTAGATCGTTTACAACTATCCCCGATCATTAATTTATTGACTTCAAAATTAAGGTTTCACCAAACTCAATACCAGCTCCTGTAAATGTTGGGGATCAAAGGGTTTTGCCAGATGTCGATCCATCCCCGAGGCGAGGCATTTATCAATTTCTTCACGGATTACATTAGCAGTGAGTGCTACGATGGGCACCTTCGAACCACTGGCACGAATCGTTTTCGAAGCTTCATAGCCGTCCATTATCGGCATATGTATATCCATCAGGATGACATCATATTCTTTTGCTGCACTAAGGTCAACGGCTTCTTTTCCGTTATTCGCCACATCAATGGTGATTCCCGGAAATAATCCTTCCAAAGTATCTACTGCCACCATCTGATTCATCGGCTGATCTTCGGCTAGCAAAATTAACAATGGTCGACTCAATGATTGCGCTGCAATTTTCGATTCATTATTTTCGATAGGAGCTTCGCCTGCATCATAAGGAATTTTAAATATGAAGGTGGTGCCTTTACCTTTGGTACTCTTCACCGACATTTCTCCTTCTTGTAATTCCACCAGCTGTTTACTGATGCTTAAGCCTAAACCAGTACCGCCATATTTGCGAGTAGTGTCGCTACTTTCCTGGGTGAAGCTTTCAAAAATTTTACTCAACTGATCCAGAGAAATGCCAATGCCAGTATCTTCTACTTCAAATTTGATGAGAATAGGATTTTCATTTACCGGACTCTCAGGAAAACATCGAATGGTAATAGTACCACCTTCCGGAGTAAATTTAATAGCATTCCCACTTAGGTTGGTGATGATCTGTGACAAGCGCGTTGGATCACCTTTAATGTATACTGGAAGTGATGGATCGATTTCGTAGTTGAAATTTAATTTATTTTCTTCGGCCTTCAGGTGCAGAGTTTGATACACACCATCAACAGTCGCTTTTAAATTAAAATCTATTTTTTCGAGTGTAACTTTTCCCGCTTCAATTTTTGAGATATCAAGAATATCGTTAATGATTCCCAATAAATTCTGAGAGGCCTGTTTCATCGCTGTGAGATAACGCATCTGATCATCTCTAGGCCCTTTATCAAGGAGTAAATTCGTCATTCCCACCACAGCATTTAATGGAGTGCGAATCTCATGACTCATATTTGCAAGGAACTGTTGCTTAAACTGTGCACTTTCTTCAGCAGCTTCTTTTGCAGTAATGGCGGATGTTAGATTTTGCTGGGCCTCTTGTCCTGCATAGATCAGTTGTTGCTCACGAATAGTTTTTTGTAAAGTAGTTTCGAGATCAACGAAATCAATAGGTTTAGTAACAAAATCGAAAGCACCGCGATTCATGGCAGTACGAATATTTACCAGATCAGAATATGCAGAAGCAACGATAGCCTTTACTGGACGATCTATTGATTTTAGTTCATTCAGTAACGTTAGTCCATCCATCACCGGCATATTAATATCCGTCATCATAACTCTGATATCAATTTTTTCTTTCAAGATATCAATCGCCTGCTTTCCATTCAATGCAAAGCTGAAGGTATATGCACCATCTTTAATCTGCTTACGGAAACGTTGCTTCACAAGTAACTCCAAATCGGGTTCATCGTCAACAACTAAGATATGTGGGACGTAATCGCTCATTTATTTCAGATTAGCCAGCTTTTCATCAAGGAGAGAAAAATCGAGAGGTTTAGAAAGCAGATCATCGGCACCCAGTACTTTAGCACGTTCTTGGTTTTCCGGATCTCCATATGCCGTAACCATCATCACGCGCATCTCTGGATAATTATCTTTTACTTTCTTCAGTAATTCAAATCCCGACATGCCCGGCATATTGATATCTGATAAAATTAAGGCTACATCAAGAGGATCCAGTGTTTTAAGATAATCTAAAGCTTGTTCACCTGAGAAGGCAAAGAAAAAATCTATTTCCTTGTCTTTAATTAGTTTTCGAAACCGCTGACGAAAGAGTAATTCTACATCGCTCTCATCATCTACCACTAAAATTTTAACGCTCATATCAGTACAACAAATATTAAATAGTTATCGGAATTGAAATCCGGAATTCCGTGAATACTCCTTCTTCGCTTTCCATTTCTAGTTTGCCGTTATGCCCTTTGGTTAGAATATCATAACTCATACTTAGTCCTAGTCCAGTTCCTTCACCGGTAGGCTTGGTAGTAAAGAAAGGATTGAAGATCTTTTCCTGTACTTGTTTCGGTATCCCAGTACCGTTATCTCGGACCGTGATGACCACCAGATTCTCTTTCTGCGTCGTAAAGATATTAAGCTCCGGCTGGTAATTACCACTTGGATCTGATTTTATTTTACGATGCATAGCATAAAAGCTATTGTTCAGGAGATTTACGAGCACCCTGCTGAGATCCTGACGGTTGACCATCACAGGAGGAAGCGTATCATCGAAATGCTTTACTACATTACAGTGGAATTCGCTGAGGCTGGCTCGCGCTCCGTGGTAAGCTAGTTCAGATGTTTCTTCGCAGATCCGGTTAATATCACTGATTTCTTTTTCAGAAGTCCCTGATCTGGAATGCTGGAGCATATGCTTCACGATTTTATCAGCTCGGCCACCATGATGACGGATACGCGTTAAATTGTCTTTTAATTCTTGCCCAATTTCATCTCGTTCTGTTTCATCTTTTGTTGCTATATAATCATCCAACATCATCATAGAAGACTCACTAAAATTATTTACAAAATTGAGCGGGTTCTGAATTTCATGTGCAATGCCTGCTGTTAGCTGTCCGAGAGAAGCCATCTTTTCACTCTGAATTAAGCGATCCTGAGCTTTTTTAAGTTCATCCATCGCAATAGCAATTTCTTTATTGGAGTGTTCGAGATGGATGTTTGCTTTTTGCTTTAATTTAAAACGGTTGTAAAGCAAGAGTGTTAAGAGCAGTACAGCAATGGTGATGGCGATAAGTAAATTACGGAAGCTATTCTGACGACTAATCCTTAATTCTTGTCTTGCTAAATCACGTTCATTTTTTACCTTTTGCTCTTCGAGTTCTTTTACTTTCTGATCTTTCTGTTCAATCTCCTGATTCATTGTTTGCAGCTCGATATCTGCTTTAGTAATCATCTGACTCAGTTCCAGCTGATGTTGATTCATTTGCAAGGACTGTTCTTCCATTTGCCTTTGCAACATTTCAATCACACTTTGCTTATCTGCGGCTTCTGCGGCAGTAAGTAGAGCAGGTTTTTTTCCAGCATCTCGTTTATCCAGTTGATCTTTGAGCTCTCTATATTTATCGTGGAACTGATCGGCTTTTACAAAATCATTTCTGAAACTAAACATGGTAAATAATTGCATGTAGGCATCTTTGACCAACTTTAAAACGAGGAGTTGTTCATCTGCAGCAAGACTTTTATTGAAATAGGAAATAGCATTTTCAAATTCACCTTTCTTAAAATACACTAGACCAAGATTTCGCAAGATGACGGCCTGCATTTTTTTATCTTTTGAACTCTTTGAGGCCAACTCCAGAGCTGCATTTAGATTACCAGAAGCTTTCTTGTAATCATTAAATCGGAGTTGTGTTTCACCCAATAAATTCAAGCATGCTGCAGCCTGAATTTTATCTCCAGCAGCAAGAAAAGATTTCGACGCACGAGAGTAATATTCTCCTGATTTAATAGGATCTTTTTGTCGCGCATAGGATTGTGCAATCATAGCATAACAAAAGCCACTTACCTTATTTAATTTTTGTTTTTCGATATAAGGCAATGCTGCTGAAAAATATTCTACTGCATGAAATTCATCCTTGATTTGTTGAGTTGCAATACCAAGTTCAATGTAGGAAGCACCGATTCCTTTATTGTCTTTATTTTGCTGATTTGCCTCCAGTGATTTCTTAAAATACGGTATAGCGGCAGCAGGATTACTTTTATTAATCTGAATCCAACCCAAGTTTGCAGCAGCTGTGGCAATTCCACGAAAGTTTTCATTTCGCGTAGCTGCTTCTAATCGTTTACGATTGATAAGTTCGTTACCACTAAATGGAAACTTACGACCGGAATGTTTGGGTTGTAAAAAATTTCCTGAACTTACTGAGTCGTTGAGTAGATTTAGAAAATCAGGATCCTCTTGAGCGATTACTTCAACCGAAAATAAAATCGAGATGGAAAATATTGCAAGCACAAAAATCCTGAAGGATTTGCGAATTGCATGTTGAATCCCACAAAAGAGATACATCAATGCAAGAAATACTAGTAGGGAGTAATTCTGCCGGAAACACATTGGTTAAAAGTACATCAACCGAGGGCACTATTCAAAATTATCAGAACAAGTCCCTTGTCTATCACAAAGAAATATTATCAGAACTTCGTGATGCGCGAGCCGCCTGACTTTGTTCAAAAACCCGTTGCCGGTTGGTAGTATGATTTAGTAGTTCCATTTTTTTTGCCTGAGCGTAATCGAAAATCGGGAAACTAAAGAGGGTATATAAATCCTCGATCTGAATGCCGTTACGTTCAGCATAGAATTGAATCTCCTTAAAGGAATAATCAATTTTTTTCAGATCATTTAATTGTTCTTGTGTAAGTTTCATAGTATTCAGGTGTTTAGAAAAATCAGTTCATAACAAAGGATAAAAATAATGTACCTCACCCCATTACTTTATGAAGCGGTAAGAAGGTTTTCAACAGGTCTAATTGAACAAATGCTTAAAAGTGCACTTTACGCTTGTACTAAATATATATTAACTAGTACTTTACTAATTTGGAATGATATCATGAAGAGGGCTTAAACCCGCTGCTATTCAGCACAATTTAACAATCATCGGTTCGTTAATGATTCACTCTACAAAAGAAAAGTGTTGACAAGGCCGTTTTTATGTGTAACTTGCACCCATATAAAGCACTGGTAAATGCCAGGCTCTTTTCTGGTGTAGAGTATTAATAATCAATAAGATATGCGTCAACTAAAGATCACCAAATCGATTACCAACCGCGAAAGCGCCTCGTTTGAAAAGTATCTCCAGGAAATAGGTAAAGAAGAGCTGATCACCGCACAGGAAGAAGTAGAACTGGCGAGAAGGATCCGTACCGGAGACCAAAAAGCCCTAGAAAAACTTGTTCGTGCAAACCTAAGGTTCGTTGTTTCAGTAGCTAAACAATATCAGACTCAAGGACTTAGTCTTCCCGATTTGATCAATGAAGGAAATCTTGGGCTCATCAAAGCTGCAAAGAAATTTGATGAAACACGTGGATTCAAATTCATCTCTTATGCAGTATGGTGGATTCGTCAATCGATCATGCAGGCATTAGCCGAGCAAGCTCGTATTGTTCGTTTGCCCCTCAATCAATTAGGTGCGGCAAACAAAGTAAAAAAGGCATTCTCCGAATTGGAGCAGAAATACGAACGCGAACCAAGTCCTGAAGAGTTGAGCGAAGTGCTTGATCTTCCAATGGATAAGGTTGCTAACACCATGAAAATGCCAGGGAAGCACGTATCTATGGATGCGCCATTGGTTCAAGGTGAAGACAGTACGCTGTTAGATGTATTAGAAAACGGAGATAGTCCAGGTGCTGATTTTGCATTGATCAACGAATCATTGCAGAAGGAAATCAATCGTTCCTTAGCTACTCTTTCTGAACGTGAACAGGATGTTATCAAAATGTTCTACGGAATCGGAATTCAGCACGGTCTTTCATTAGAAGAGATTGGAGAAAAATTTGACCTCACTAGCGAACGTGTTCGTCAGATTAAAGAAAAAGCAATTAAGACGTTACGTCAGAATTCACGTAATAAACTGTTAAAAGCGTATTTAGGATAATAACCCCTTTTACAGAATTAGCCAAAAAAGTCCTGACAGCATTGTCAGGACTTTTTTTCTGGACTCACCCCAGTAGGATTTCTTGAAGATGAATGCATTCTGTTTTTCTTTTGAGAATACTCGAAATTAGTAGTGACAGAATTTACGAAGGTGACAAAACGTCTTAAATGTTCATAACACTTTCATTGTTGTTCAAAAGAAGAAGCTCTGGAGTTTGCAAAAAGGGCTTGCTTGTGTTTGATTTGTAATCCGCCTTTCTACTGAGTGTGTGCAGTGAAATAGTTTTGTTTATCAGCGGGTTAACTATAGTTGTTCGATTCAGTTTCAAAATATAATAATAATTGCTCATGGCAGAAGATTTTACCAATGACGAAATACTCCTGAAGGAGAATAAAGACCGTTTCGTACTCTTCCCGATTAAATATGATAAGATCTGGGAAATGTATAAAAAGTCGGAAAACAGTTTCTGGACTGCTGAAGAAGTAGATTTATCTGCGGATCAAAAAGACTGGGAACGTTTAAATCCTGGTGAAAAACATTTCATCACGAACGTATTGGCATTTTTTGCTGCCAGTGACGGAATCGTAAATGAAAATCTTGCTGTGAACATGATGAATGCCGTGCAGTTACCTGAAGCACGTTGTTTTTATGGGTTCCAGATCATGATGGAAAATATCCATTCTGAAATGTATTCTCTGCTGATTGATACTTATGTTAAAGATCCAAATGAGAAACACCGTTTGCTGAATGCTATCGACACTGTGCCCTGTGTGAAAAGAAAAGCAGATTGGGCATTGCGTTGGATTGAAAATGGTTCATTTGCGGAACGTCTAGTAGCGTTTGCAGCAGTAGAAGGAATTTTCTTCAGTGGATCGTTTTGTTCTATTTTCTGGTTGAAGAAACGCGGGCTGATGCCTGGTCTTGCAACTTCCAATGAATTCATCAGTCGTGATGAAGGAATGCATTGCGATTTCGCTTGTTTACTTTATGGCATGCTGAAAAATAAATTAAGCGAAGAAGCTGTTCGTGATCTCATGAAAAGTGCAGTAGTGATCGAACAAGAATTCGTTACTGATGCATTACCGGTGGATCTGATTGGCATGAATTCAAAATTGATGGCTCAGTATATTGAGTTTGTTGCTGACCGTTTGATGAACTCACTAGGATATTCAAAAATTTACAATAGTTCCAATCCTTTCGACTTCATGGAGACCATCTCTCTTGAAGGCAAAACAAATTTCTTCGAGAAACGTGTTTCTGAATACACCAAAGCTGGTGTTGGAAGAACGCGCGAAGAGCAAGAGTTAAAGTTCGACGAAGAGTTTTAAAACAGAAAGCCAAGAGTGCAAGGCGGATCGTCAATGATCCGCCTTTGTTATTTCACCGAGGTTGATTCCCTGCAGATGTACTTCCATATGACGTGATTTTGCACGTGTTGAATATTCATGTAACATCTCTCTTACATCTTGATCAATAAAATTACATCGGGTACCATCAATTGTTAAAACAGAATAAGCCGGAACTTTTTCCAAGGCTTCCCGTAGCTTTACCTTATTCAGAAAATTTACATGCGTACTTAAACGGATATTATAGTATTCCGTGATATGCTGTGTAGTATGTTCCACCTGAAATTCAGAGCGGAAATTATTACGGATGATAAAATAGATACTGAGTGTTAAACCAATGCATACTCCGATTAATAAATCAGACAATAAAATACTTACGATTGTAATAATGAAAGGAAGAAACTGAGTCCAGCCTTGCTTCCACATCATCTTAAATAATTTTGGTTTGGCAAGATTATATCCGGTCATCAATAAAATAGCAGCAAGTGCAGCAAACGGAATTTTGTTCAACAAAAATGGAAGCGCAATCACCGTGAGTAACAGTAAAATACCATGCGTGAAAGAAGCTAATCGTGTTCTTCCGCCTGCATCTACATTTGCAGCTCCACGAACAATCACAGCCGTCATCGGAATTGCACCTAACATTCCGCATAACATATTCCCAACTCCTTGAGCAATAAGTTCACGATTTACCGGAGTAATACGATTTTGTTTGTCGAGCTTGTCAATAGCTTCCGCACAGAGTAATGTTTCCAAACTAGCCAATAATGAAATGGTGAGCGCAGGAAGTATAATATCCATTCGGGTAAATAGTTGTGTTAGATCTGGGAACTGTATTTCAGCAAAAATATTTTGTGGAATATTTACAAGTGGTGCTGCGCGCAACTTTCCACTTACATCAAGTTTACCGAAAATTTCATTGAGGAGGACACCTGCTAATACGACCCATAATTGTGGCGGAATTAGTTTCACTTTTTTGGCAAAGGATTGTTTGAAAAGAATTAGGATGGTAATTGAAACAAGAGTGATTAATATTGAAACTCTCGTTGTATTATGATTGAAATCCTCAAAATGACCATTCAGATCTTGAATAGTGAAGAGTTGTAAAAATCCACTACTCCAAAAATTCGGAAGATTGTATCCAAGCGCCAATGGAATCTGTTTGGAGATAAGCATAATTCCTATCGCCGCAAGCATACCTCGAATTACTGCGGCAGGAAAATAATTTGCAATACTTCCCATCTTTAAAATACCTAACAAGATCTGAAATATGCCAGCCAGAATTACTGTCAGTAGGAATAAATGATAATCACCAAACGCAATAATGGATGCAGCAACAATTGTTGTAAGTCCTGCAGCAGGACCAGATACACCTAACGCAGAACCACTGATGAAGGAAACAACCATACCACCAATCACTCCAGATATGATTCCCGCATAAAGGGGTGCGCCTGATGCCAAAGCGATCCCAAGACAAAGTGGAAGTGCAACTAGAAAAACAGAAAGCCCTGCAGGGAGATCATGCTTTAACCATAAAAGTCGGTAATATCGAGCCTTACGTTTTAATGCCATGAAAGGCGAATTTCAACATAAAAAATCGTAATCAGTTCCTGATTTAAATCATTAGCATTCGATAGAAATTATTGCTTTCGAATTTTTTGAATAGCCGCTTCAAACATTTGCAGAGCGATGCTGATTTCTTCATCAGTTGTAAATCTACCAACACTTAACCGGATACTACTATTTGCATCCGTATCGCTGATCCTCATAGCTTTCAAAACATGAGAAGGTTCCGGAATTGCTGAAGTACATGCAGAGCCAGTGCTGAAAGCAAGCTGACTTAATTCTTTGATTAGATCTTCACTCTTTATTCCTTCGAAATAGAGGTTAGTTGTATTGGGCAAACGGTTTTTGATGCATCCATTGATCGTAGCTTGATGATTTATTTCTAGCACTTGTTCTAACCATGTTCGATGGCGAGAAGTCTGAATTCCGTAATCCCATAAATTTTCTCCTGCTTTTTGTGCTGCCCAACCCATGCCCACAATGCCCGGTACATTGAGTGTTCCACTGCGTAAACCTCGTTCATGTCCACCACCTGTAATTTGCGGAAGCATACTTACGCGAGGATTTTTTCTTCTGATAAAAAGCGCACCTGTACCTTTTGGTCCGTAAAATTTATGTGCCGATAAACAAGCTAGATCTATCCCAATTTCATTGACATCCACTCTGATTTTTCCCACTGCTTGAGAAAGATCACAAAATAGTAAAACACCCTTTGATCGACAGATTTGAGATATAGCAGCGATATCTTGTAAAGTTCCCGTTTCATTATTGGCCATCATGATACAGACCATGATCGTATCGGGACGAATTTGCTTTATTAAATCTTCGTGATCAATCCTGCCTTCACGATCAACATCCAGTATAGTTATTTCAGCACCTTTTTTTTCAAGATCAGCGCAGGTGTCGAGTACAGCTTTATGCTCAGTAGCACAAGTGATGAGGTGTCGACCTTTTTGCTGATAGGCTTGCATAGTTCCACGTATTCCGAGGTTGATGCCTTCGGTAGCGCCAGAACAGAAGATTAATTCCGCTGGTTCACAAGCGATAAGGTTAGCGATCTGTTCTCGGGCTAGTTCAACCGCCGATTCTGCCTCCCAGCCAAAAACATGAGTTTTACTAGAAGCATTCCCGAATTTCTGTGAAAACCATGGTAACATCTTCGCTAAAACATCCGGATCGACGGGAGTAGTACTGTTATAATCAAGGTAAATAAGCTCCATTTTACAAAGTTAATATGTTTAAGTGCTAAGCGATTCCGTGCTGGGAAGGATCGTTCTAATCATTGAGGCAGAATTTACTTCATCCAGATAGAAATAGGGAACAGATTCCCCAATTGAATTGTTATTTTTGCGATATGAGTACAACCACAGTAAAAAAGCTGAGCGGCGAAGAGCTGTTTAAGGCAATCATCTCCCATTCAAAAGAATATGGATTTATATTTCAATCAAGTGAAATCTATGATGGATTAAGCGCTGTTTATGATTACGGTCAACAGGGTGCCGAGTTAAAAAAGAATCTACGCGATTACTGGTGGAAATCGATGGTGCAGTTGAATGAAAATATTGTAGGAATCGATTCAGCAATTTTTATGCATCCAACAACATGGAAAGCATCGGGTCACGTAGATGCATTCAGTGATCCACTTATTGATAATAAAGATTCTAAGAAACGATATCGTGCTGATGTTTTGATTGAAGAGTTTGTGTCGAAGATCGAAGCAAAAGTAGATAAGGAAGTTGCTAAGGCGCGTGAACGTTTTGGGGAGACGTTTGATGAAACGATGTTCCGTCAAACTAATCCACGTGTAGTTGAAAATTTGAAGAAAGTAGAGGAGATAAATTCTCGTTTTAAAACTGCGTTGGAAGAAAATGACCTTGCTGATGTGAAACAGATTATTCTGGATCTTGAAATAGTTTGTCCAGTGAGTGGTTCTCGCAACTGGACCGATGTTCGGCAATTTAATTTGATGTTTAGTACACAGCTGGGATCGGTGAGTGAAGAAGCAAGTACAATTTATCTTCGTCCGGAGACTGCGCAGGGGATTTTTGTAAATTTTCTGAATGTTCAGAAGACGGGAAGGATGAAAATCCCATTTGGGATTGCACAAACAGGAAAAGCATTTCGGAATGAAATCGTTGCACGACAATTTATTTTTCGTATGCGTGAATTTGAACAGATGGAGATGCAGTTTTTTGTGAAGCCGGGAACAGAAATGGAATGGTATACTAAGTGGAAAAACAAACGCATGGCTTGGCATAATAGTCTTGGGTTTTCGGCTAGCCATTATCGTTTCCATGATCATCTTAAGCTGGCACATTATGCGAATGCAGCTTGTGATATTGAATTTGAATTCCCATTTGGATTTAAAGAACTAGAAGGAATTCACTCGCGCACTGATTTCGATTTATCTAGTCATGAGAAATTTTCAGGAAAGAAATTACAGTATTTTGATCCGGAGGATAATGAAAATTATATTCCTTACGTAGTTGAAACGTCTATTGGATTAGATCGTTTGTTTTTGGCGATTTTATCTGAGTCCTATAAAGAAGAGCAACTTGAAGACGGTAGTTCCAGAGTCGTATTACAGATTCCTCCATTTTTAGCACCATCAAAGGTTGCAATTCTTCCACTTACTAAGAAGGATGGTTTACCTGAGAAAGCTAGAGATATTATGAATCTCCTACGCACCGATCATCAATGTATCTATGAAGAGAAAGATTCAATAGGAAAGCGTTACCGGAGGATGGATGCCATTGGAACTCCATTGTGTATTACTATTGATCATCAAACACTCGAAGATCAAACTGTAACTCTTCGCGATAGAGATACTATGCAGCAAGAAAGGATTGGTATTGATCAACTCACGGATATGGTGGATAAAAAAGTAAGCATCAGTAAACAGTTAGCTAAGCTTATGTAGTATGAGTGAAGTTAATGGCGATATAGATCGTTGTCCGAATTGTTCCGCGGTATTAAGCGGGAAATACTGCAGTGTATGCGGAGAAAAAAAATTCAGCCATCATGATTTATCATTAGCACATTTTCTGGAAGAGGCCTTAGATCTCTTTACGCATTTCGATACTCGTTTTTTTAGAAGCTTCAAGACAGTTTTAGTTAAGCCCGGTGAAATGACGGTCGATTTTTTGCACGGGAAACGACAGCCGTACATGAAGCCGCTACAGTTTTTCCTGATCGTAAACGTAATTTATTTTCTGGTGATTGCATCGGGGTTTGGATTCAATACTTTCACCACGCCGTTAAAGATTCATCTCGGCCAGCATCATTTTTATAGGGATTGGGCCAAGGCTAAAGTGGATCATCAGCTAGCAGTGAAAAAAATTACCTATGAAGCGTATGAAGAAGCATTTGATCATAAAACAAATCTACTTTCCAAGTCGTTGATTATTGTTTTTATTCCTGTTTATGCGTTATTGTTTCAGTTTTTTTTTATTCATAAGAAACGATATTTCACTGAACATATCATTACCGCAACTCACTTTATGACTTTTTTTATGTTGCTATTGATGTTGATAGTTCCATTGTTTGTGCTTATATTTTCACTCATAAAAAGAGTTTTCCCAGAACTAGGAGCATATATCATGAGTGATAATTTTATTTCTATAATTATTACAATCATTGTTGGAATGTATTTATTCAGAATGTTCCGGAGAGTGTATGTAACCGCTAATTGGTATGGTTTGGCACTGGCAGTTTTAATTTCACTAAATTTTTATGGATTAATATGGTTGTACCGAGGTTTGTTGTTTTTCGTTACTTATCAGAATGTGTAAAACAGCAACTTCCTGGAATCCCTTTAAAAATTATTTTCCTACTGAGCTGAATTTGGAATTTCACAATTACTATTAGCTTATTGATTCTCGGATAAAATAAAGCCCCACTACTGGGTGGTAGTGGGGAATTCCGGAAAAACCAGACCTTTTGTGTTCAAGTTAAAAGTAGGAAGGTGAGTAACGTGAATTAGTTGTCTAAAGCACTACAAGCTGATTTTTGTTTGCCATGTAAAAATACTTCAAGGAGAAGTGCTCAAGAAATCAAAAAATAGAGAATGTAGACAGGTCAGAGCTGTTGAAATGGAAACTGATGATCAATTAAAAAAGCAAGTGACGAAGAGCTAAAGCACCTTGATAGTTGAGAATACCGAAACAGAAAAATTTATCGAAAAGTTTGCTAAATGCTGAGTAAATCTATTCCAGATTTCTGTAGCTATTGAAAGCCTCTAAAATAGCTCCGAGTAAGATTTATCTTCTTCTTAGATCATTGTAATTGTAGTATCGTTCACGGATATATAATGCTAGGTCATACTGAGAAAACGACTGAAGCATTACATCATTTAGGTTCATGTACTGTATAAAATTATCATACTCATCCGGCTCCATCTCTATAAGTTTACTGAGGGAATATTGATAAAGCATTTCACGGAGTAATGCTTTTCGTCGATCATTATTTTCCAGCTCTGCAACTTTGCGTTTACTCCTCTCCCGACGACTAAATTCTTGATAAATTGCAGTGATTGGACTTTGCCACGCATCTACTCCATGTAATTTATAATCATCGGGATTATAGCCTAGTTTTTTAATTTCGTTTTCGATAGTTTGAGGACTACGTTTTTGCATGATGGTAGTACCTTTCAATGCAATAGAAATTTTACGAAGAGGGATTTCTATGTTGTAAATATTTTTGGGTAACGAATCACGAAAACAAATTTTAGTAATCGAATAGCCGGTTGCTATGATCACAATGCTGTCGGTATGTAGGGCATTAATTTCGAAAGTAGTTCCATCGAAACCAAAAACACCTTGTTGAGTTCTCATATTGACTACCATCAGATTCTGTAGCGGTGCATATCGATCCTGACTATCATACACTTTGCCTTTGATTATAAAGGTTTCATGGTCTTGAGCTATTCCCGCTTGAGTCACTATACTCAACAAAAGACTTAATAAAAGTCCTGATTTTAGATGGTGGAAGCTCTTGTAGAAAATCATAAACTGGATAGTCAAATGAGTTGGATCATTTATTAGCGAAAATAGGTCAGAACAAGGTAGGAAGAAGGAAGTATGGCTGGATTAACAGGGATTTAACGGGAAATATGTGTTTTTGGTGTGAACAACAACGATTCGATTACTACAATCATTCTGTTTAAGCACCTCAAAAAAATTTGCCTCTACAATATTTGAAGAATTAATTTGAAAAGGGCACAAGGAATGGATTGACGATAATTTTATTAATGCTTATTTGTAATGATTGCTAAATTTAATGGAAGGAAGTGTTAGCAATCTTTCCGTGAATTTATTGAAGCGATGAATGTTTTATTTGGGATAAATCAATAGGATTTTAACTGTTAAATTTTTTGACAAAAATTCTTATCAACTATAATCACCACTGAAATTTATTAAAAATTAGAAGTTTTATCGGATCTACTATTTTTAGGAAGTCCGATTTTAGGAATCAATTATGTATGATTATTTTTATACAGTTTAGATAGATTATCTGTTTTAAGGAAGGACTAAGCGAAAATTTAATTTTTCTTTTACGTAGTCATTGTTCATTATTTGCATTTAATTTTTTATTGAAATGCACACTTGTTTTTACGATTTTCTGATAAGCATAAAGAATAATGTTCAGGGGTGGGCACAAATTTTATTTAGAACGGTAATAAATTAACGATTCCTTGTTTTAAATGTACTTGCGTTCAGGTTCTTTTTGCCTTACATTTGTTCTTTGGCTGTCCGATCATTTAGCGGGGAGCCTTTTTTATCCACTGCTGAGATTTAAAAATCAAAACGATATAATCTGTAAATGTATATGGAACCGGTACTCCGGTTTTCTAACCCTTCACTGTCAAAAATGGAAAGCAATTCTGTGACCCCTGAGCAGCCTGAAAACAAGGCTGAACAACCTGAAATCGTAAATGCTGAAGCCTCAATTGAGGAGGTTCATGCATCCAGTCCTGTGGCGGAAAATCCGCCGGTAGCTGAAGTAAAATCAGCAGCAACCATGACTGAACCAGCTGCTTCTGAAGCGGTTGAAGCTCCTCATGATGAAGAAATTAAAGTTCTCAGTGAGATGGAAGTTCATCATGAAGAAATTGAAGCAGAACCCATTGAGAATTTCGCTCACATGGGAAAAGAAGAACTGCTTGAGAAAATGGAAGCTTTTAGCAAGGCCAATGATGTAAATACTGTGAAAAACGGTGCTGGCGCTGCTAAAGAAGCTTTTCAATTGATTATCAATGCTGAACGAGAAACAGCATTAGCAGCATACTTGGAAACAGGAGGTTTGCGCGAAGATTTCGATTATAAAGACGCACTCGAAGAAAGCTTTTTCGATGCACATAAAATATTTCAAAAGCGACGTTCTGAATTTGTCCTCGGGCAAGAGAAACTTCGACAGGAGAATCTGAAGGCAAAAAATGAAATTCTTCAGGCCATGAAGGCAATTCTTCAACAAGAAGAAGACATGTCGAAGGCATTTAATGAGTTTCATGAACTCCAAGCAAAATGGAGAAGTATTGGTCCAGTTCCTCCTCAGAATGTGAATGATCTGTGGATGACTTATAAATTATACAGCGATCGTTTTTATGAGTTCATCAAGATCAACCGCGAACTGCAAGATCTGGAGATGAAAAAGAATCTGGAGATGAAAATCCAGCTTTGTGAGCGTGCTGAAGAATTGATGCTGGAGCCTTCCTTAAATAAAGCCTTACAGGAAATTCAGACGTTACAGCATAAATGGAGAGAAATGGGTGCTGTCCCTCGAGAAAAACGAACCGAAATCTGGATTCGTTTTAAAGCGGCAGTAGATAAAATCTATGATAACAAAAGAGGTTATTTAGATTCCATGAAACAACAGTTTGAAGCCAATTTTACCGCAAAATCAGCGCTAGCAGAAAAGGCAGATGCATTGTTGAAAGAAGTTTATGAAAAGCATCCGCAATGGCAAGAAGGGTTAAAGCAACTTCTTGAATTACAATCGGAATGGCGTAAGATAGGTCCTGCTGGAAAAGAACATAATGATACGATCTGGCAGCGATTCAAAGCTACTTGTGATCAGTTTTTCCGCAATAAAGATCTTTTCTATAAAAAGAAGAAGCAAGAATATGCTGCTAATCTCCAACAGAAAACTGAGCTTTGCATTCAGGCTGAAGCACTCAAAGAAAGTAGTGACTGGAAAGCTACTGCGAATGAGTTAATTCGTTTACAACAAGAGTGGAAAAAGATTGGACCTGCAGGTGATCGTAATGAAAAAATCTGGCAGCGTTTCAAAGAAGCTTGTGATGCATTTTTCAATCGTAAAACCGCTCATTTCGCCGATCAAGATCAGCATCAGGATGCAAATCTGATTAAGAAAAATGAACTGATCACTACTGTAGAACAGTTTGTTATGCCTACAGAACCTAGTGAAGCTATAGAACAACTGAAAGCCTTCCAGCGAAATTTCACTGAGATTGGTCTAGTGCCACTTGCTAATAAGGATGATATTCAAGGTCGGTTCCGTACTGCAATTCAAGTACATTTCGATGCTTTAAAGTCGAAGCCGGAATACCGTCAGGCATTCCGCTCTGGTGGTGATCGTCAAGATCGTCCGGAACGCAATGATCATCGTGAAAGAAGATCGGGAGATCGTCCTCAGCGTGCGCACCATGATCATGCTCCCGCAGCAGGAAATGATGAGCAAAGAAATCTTCAACACCTTGTAACAAAGCTGAATAGTGAAGTTCAATTGTGGGAAAATAATCTAGGGTTTTTTGCTAAATCGAAGAATGCCTCTGCATTGAAGCAGGAATACGAGCAAAAAATTCAGGATGCTAAAGATGAGATCAATAAATTAAAGCTAAAACTCACAGAATTGAGGAATGCACAGTAGATCTGGGATAATCATGTAAATTACTTGTAAAAATACGGCCTCCTGAAAAAGTTCAGGAGGCTTTTTCTATTATTTGTAAGACCTTAATTACTAATTTAGTGCTCCCAAATCAATCCCCTCCAATCTATACATTGAACACTACTATGAGAAAATTATTTATCGTTGCCATTATATGCCTCACGGGATTTATCCAGTCAGCGCAAGCTCAAGAGAAATGCCTGACGGAAATTATGTTTCGTGAAGCTGTAGCAAAAGATGCTTCTGTTTTGCAAAACAGAGAAGCTCTCGAAAAATTTACGGAGCAGTATGTGCAAAATGTGCAGAATACCAATAACCGCTCCTCTAGCGTTGTTCGGATTATTCCTGTAGTGGTTCATATCATTCATTATGGTGGACCGGAAAATATTTCGGATGCACAGGTTCAGGATCAAATCGATTCACTCAATAAAGATTTTCGTAGATTGAATGCGGATGCTGCAAATACACCTGCCGCATTTGCTGCCATTGGCGCAGATTGTCAAATTGAATTTCGTTTAGCGCAATTGGATGAGAATGGAAATTGTACCACTGGAATTAACCGCGTTTATTCACCACTCACTTACAATGCACGGAATAATGTAAAAGGTTTGATTTACTGGCCGAGCAATAAATATTTAAATCTCTGGATTGTAAATTCTATTGCCAATACAAATGGTGGCCCTGGTTCTGTAATTGGCTTTGCTCAATTCCCTGGTGGCGCTGCTGCAACAGATGGAGTGGTTATTAAACATGATTTCTTTGGAAGTATAGGAACAGCAACAAGTTCTGGTGGAGCAGGACGTACAGCTACGCATGAAATTGGTCACTGGTTAAACTTACGTCATATCTGGGGAGATGATGCAGGACTTTGTTCAGGAACTGATTTTGTAAATGATACTCCTAATCAAGCGGACTGGACATTAAGTATCTGTCCTACTTTTCCTTTAACGGATGGTTGTACTGGTCCTCCTAACGGTATTATGTATCCGAACTATATGGATTATACCAATGGAGATTGTCAAAATATTTTTACAGTGGGTCAATCACAACGAATGGATGCAGCTTTGAGTTCTCCCGTTTCAGGTAGAAATAATTTATATACTGCTTCAAATCTTTTAGCTACCGGAACCGATGGAACACCAGCGGTCCTGTGTAGTCCTATTGCAGATTTCATTCCTCGTCCATTAAATGTTTGCGAAGGTGGAAGTCTTACTTTTAAAGATCTTTCTTGGGGTGGAATTGGTGCATCACGTGTTTGGAGTTTCCCTGGTGGAACACCATCAAGCGATACTTCTGCAATTCCTACTATCTTGTATGCAACAGCCGGAACTTATGATGTTTCATTAACAGTCACGAATGCTTCCGGATCGGATACGAAAACGATTACAGGAATGGTAACAGTTACTACTACTACCGTGGGGGCATTCTCACCTTTTTCAGAAGGCTTTGAAAATGGAAATTTTCCTTTTGCTGATTGGTCAGTTTATAATGCTAACGGAGGAAGTACATGGGGATTAACAACTGTTGCTGCTGCCTCCGGAGCTCGTTCTATATTCATCAATAACTTTTCGAATAATGATAAAGGTCCTGATGAATTCCTGATGCCAGCATTTAATCTTAGTAATGTTACCGGAACACAAATGACTTTTGATGTAGCCTATGCAATCACTAGTGCAACATCTACCAATACTGATAAACTAACCGTTTATTATTCTACGAACTGCGGTAAAACATGGACTGTACGATTAACTAAAACAGGAACTGCTCTTGCAACAACAGCTAATCCAGTGACGATTAATTTTGTGCCAACAGCATCTCAATGGGTAAATATTCCCGTGAATCTAGCTCCTGTTACTGTATCTACGCAACCGAATGTTCGTTTCAAATTTGAATTCACCCATGATTCGGGTAATAATATTTACATTGATAATATAAACATCAACGGAACAATTACCGGAGTAGATGACATCAATGCTGAATATGCTTCCGTGAATATCTATCCTAATCCAAGTACTTCGTTAAGTTATATGAATTTCACAACTGCAGCTGCAGGAAATGTGAAAATAGAAGTACAAGATGTTTCAGGAAGATTGATTAGCACTTTTAGTGATGACCTTCCTGCTGGTGACCATCAATATACAATGGAAAATAATCTGGAAAGTGGAGTGTACTTGGTGCGCTTGATTTTCGGAGAGAAAACAGTTACTAAAAAAATCGTTATTCAATAATTTGAATATTATAAAGTAATAAGAATGCCCCGGCTTTGACACAAGTCGGGGCATTCAATTAAATCACCAGAATAATTTATACTAGCAGCATGAAAAAAATTATATTGAGTCTCTTTCTGATGATCACTTCGGTGATGTTGGTGAAAGCGCAGGACAAACCTTGTATCACCGATAGTATGTGGAACGAAGCTGTGAAAGCAGATCCATCTATTGCTATTCGTCATGCGCAGTTGCAGCAGTTTACCAAAGATTATACAGGTCCTGCACAACGTGTAGTAACAGCAGGAGGCGGAATTCTTTATCGCATCCCTGTGGTATTCCATGTTATTCACACGTATGGAATTGAAAATATTAGTAAAGCACAAATTGAAGATGCTGTGAGGATTCTCAATTTAAGTTATCAGAAACTCAATCCAGACACTGTTGATGTGATTCCCTTGTTTCAACCCATCTTTGCGGATTGTCAGATAGAATTTGTTTTAGCGAATGTAGATCCTGATGGTAATTGTACAGACGGAATCACACGCACGTATTCTAAACTTACTGAAACAGCAAGTGATAATGTTAAAGCATTAGTGGACTGGCCCAACGATCAGTATCTAAATATTTGGGTAGTGAAAGTTATCGCTAGTGGAGCTGCAGGATATGCTTATTATCCTGGAATTAGTGCCGGTGTTGATGGTGTAGTTATCCTGCATGATTATATTGGTGGAATTGGAACATCCAATGGAAGTAATTACTCTGAGCGTTCCCTTGCGCATGAAGTAGGACATTGGCTTAACCTTCCGCATACATGGGGAAATAGCAATACTCCCGGATTAGCTTCCAATTGTAATATCGACGATGGAATTCAGGATACTCCGAATACTAAGGGAATCATTGGAGGGTGCAACACTTCTCTAAATTCATGTGGTACGATTGCGAATGTGCAGAACTACATGGATTATGCTGCTTGTCATAAAATGTTTACCGAAGGGCAAAAGTCAGTGATGCATGCAGCATTAAATGGTGCTGCAGGATCTAGATTTAATTTATACGACCAAGCAAATTTAGTGTTAACAGGAACTGAAACAGGGCATACTTTACAAACCTGTGCTCCAATAGCAGACTTTACAAATCGTGTTTACAGTGTTTGTGCAGGAACAACAATTAATTTTTCTGATAAATCTTGGAATGGAGATGTAACTGCTAGGGTCTGGAGTTTTCCGGGAGGGTTACCATCAACAGATACTGCTGCAACAACTGCTATTACTTATAATACAATAGGAACTTATGATGTTTCTATAATTGTTTCAAATGGATCAGGAGCGGATACCTTGATCAGAACTGCAATGATTAATGTATTACCGAATACCGGGACAGGTAGTGTTCCAACTGTTGAGAGTTTTGAAACCATCACGATTCCAGGTAATGATTGGGTGGTAGAAAATACTGCACCTACTACTTCTTGGAATATTACAGCACTAGCCGCAGTTACTGGAACAAAATCAATTCGCTTGGTGAATCAAAGTGGAAATCCTGCAGGAGCTGTTGATGCTTTCATCACTCCTACTTATGATTTAACTAATTTGTCGGCGGCGCAAGTAACATTCAAGTTAGCATTTGCAGTGAAATCAACAACAGATAGTTCATCGCTGAAAGTATTTGTAAGTACTGATTGCGGACTCAATTGGGTTCAACGTTATTTGAAAGCCAATGCGAATCTCAGAACTACAACAACAACTACTAGTGGAGCGTATATTCCAGCACCAGCAGATTGGAGATCAGAAACTGTGAGTCTTACGAGTGCGCAATTTAGCAATAAGCCTAGCGTCCGTTTGAAATTTGAATTCACTAATGATCTTGGAAATAATATTTATATCGACGATATCAATATCACAGGCATTGTAGGGATCAATGAAATATTAGCGGATCAATATAGTTTCTTAGCATGGCCTAATCCAGCATCAAGTCAATTGAATATAAAGATGGATCGCCCGAAAAGTGTAAGCGTGAAATTGGAATTGTTTGATATGACAGGACGTAAAGTAGAAGAAACTACCCCTTCTGATGCGGCCTCTGGAATATTTGAACAAACACTGCAGAATAAATCTTATAGCGGAATGTATATGCTCCGCATTACTGCAGGTAGCGATACGTTCCAACAATTAATCGTTTTTAATTAATCAATCAGTAATAAGAAGTTATAATGGCAAGTAAGTACACCTTCAAAACTACATTCATCGTGTATTCAACTCCTGAAAAGGTATTTGAAGCACTCACAGACTCAGGAATTATTGCTGCGTGGGGTGGAGGATTGTCAGTTGTTTCACCTGAAGCGGGAGGACCCTTTGAAATGTTCGATGGATGGGTAACTGGAGAAATAGTTTCTTTTGTTCCCGGGAAAGAACTTGCATACACCTGGAAGCCGGAGGAATGGGATAAAAAATCTCCGGCTTCTGAGGTGCATTTTCAGTTTAAGAAGCATCCCGCCGGAACTGATGTGGTATTGTTTCACACTAATTTCCCCTCTCAGGAAGAAGCAGATAAAACTGGAAATGGATGGATCGATTATGTGCTAGATCCTTTGAATGATTATTTTACGATGGAAAAATAATTTATAATTTTCATTGTACTTTTCTTAAGTGCTGCGTTTCATTTTGAAAATTTTGTACACTTTTTCTTGATGATGAAGTAGAATGGGATCGTCGGTACTAAATTCAAATCCTAAACTTTTGTAAGTCTGCTGTGCGATTTTATTTTCTTCCATAACATATAGTTCAACTTTCGCTGTGAGAAAGCGTCGAGTACATTCTGAAATAAGGAGCTTGATAAAATATTTCCCTAACCCTTTACCACGATCTGATTGTTCCCCAACCAATATTCTTCCTAAACGAGGGATATTGGTGCATTGAGGAATGATTTCGCCAAAAGCAAAAGCGCGACCTTCGGGAGTATAGCCTAAGTATAATAAGCGATCAGGGAATTGAAGTTGATAATTAACAATTTGAAGATAAGTAAGGGGAAAAGTAAAAGTAGTTCCTGCAAATTCAAAAAGTATTTCTGGTGTTTGTACCCATTTCTCAAGCAGATAAAAATCGGTTTCTAGAAATGATTTGAGCATGGTGTAAGTTACGGATTTTTAAAACAGTTTATTTTGCGTGAGTGATAGGAGTGGTGCCTAAGGCAGTGCCGTTTATAAGATGATCACTGAAATAAGAAGGTGATGAAATTGGAATGTACAGTTGTAACAATACGTGGAGCAAACGGCACCGGAACGAAGTGAAGCCATGCATAGCACGACCGCTTCAAGAAGCGCAGCTTTTTGAAGCGGGCACGCCCAAAAAAAGAATACTTGGGTTAGTACACCGCATTATTGTGTTCCACTATCGCACCTGAAGTAATCACCCCCAACTAAGTTGCCCTGTTCATCAAAAATTCTCCCAAGGATGTTGGTCCTGGAGCATTAATAAAACTTGTGTCTCCGTTTTTTGTTTTGGATTGTAATTCAGGGGTTTGCGAATGTTAATGCATCTAAAAAATTCTCTTTTGAACGAAGGAAACTTTAGAAAAAAGGAAGTTTAAGGGTAAAGTAATCGGTAAAATAGGAAAGTGGATTACCGAGGGAAAATGGGCCGATCAATATTCTTTGAGTAGTGCACAATAAATTGATGGCGTAGATTCACAGATTGATGCAGTTTGAACCTTTTCGGCACCTGCCTGTTAGGGTGGGTATCCTTATCTTTGCACCGCATGGAAAATCATCTTAGTAACGGAAACTATTGTAATAGCTTGACCCGTTACAGCCGACTCTTAACTCGTGAAGTCATGATTGGTGACGTGCCGTTGGGAGGTAATAATCCGATCCGCGTGCAAAGCATGACTACTACTGATACCATGGATACGATGGGTACGGTGGAGCAATCGATTAGGATGATTGATGCAGGATGTGAGTACGTTCGGATTACAGCACCGAGTATTAACGAAGCCAGAAATCTGGAAGTGATAAAAAAAGAATTGCGTAAGCGCGGTTATGCAACGCCGTTGATTGCTGATATTCATTTCACTCCTAATGCAGCAGAAGTAGCAGCACGAATTGTGGAGAAAGTGCGCGTGAATCCCGGCAATTTTGCGGATAAAAAGAAATTTGATTTTATTGAATATACCGACAGTGCTTATCAAAGTGAACTTGAAAGAATTCGTGAGCGTTTTATTCCATTGGTAAGAATTTGCAAGGAGTATGGTACTGCGATGCGGATAGGTACTAATCATGGTTCATTGAGTGATCGTATCATGAGTCGTTATGGCGATACTGCACATGGAATGGTGGAATCTGCGTTGGAGTTTTTAAGAATATGTGAAGACGAAGGATATCATCAAATCGTACTGAGTATGAAATCTTCGAATCCTCAGGTGATGGTGCAAGCTTATCGTTTATTAATTAATAGAATGACCGCGCAGGGCATGAATTATCCCTTGCATTTAGGCGTTACGGAAGCCGGTGAAGGCGAAGATGGAAGGATTAAATCTGCAGCAGGAATTGGGACTTTACTCGAAGATGGAATTGGAGATACCGTGCGTGTTTCACTCACAGAAGATCCAGAATTTGAAATTCCAGTAGCACGCGCATTAGTAGATCGTTATCAGCATCGTTTATCACATGCACCTATTCCAGATTTTACAAGCAATGGAACTGCTCTTGAATTACCTTACGATCCATATTCCTATAAGCGACGAACTTCCATCGAAGTTTCGGATCTAGGTGCTCATCAAGTTCCGCGGGTGGTTGCTGATTTTAGTACGTATGAAACGATTACTCCTGCAAATTTATTCGCAGTGGGTTATCAGTATTCTGTGCCTACTGATAAATGGAATATTGGTGATCAAGCTTGCGATTATATTTTCACGGGCAACAAACATCTTTCTTTCGATATTCCCGGAACGCTAAGCGTTATTATGAATGCGAAAGCGTGGAAGGATGCACCAGAGAAAGATCGTCATTATCCATTATTTACTGCTGAAGAATTTCATGGTTCCTCACAGATTTCTTCCGTCTTGAATTTTATTTTAGTGGAGATGGATGATGTGATGGGAAAGCATCATTTGAAGCTGGCGGAACTGGATGCTACCTGTGTGTTGGTGCTCTGGACAAATAATCAACATACGATGCCTGCTTTGCGTCGTATGGCTTCAGCATTGATGATGAATGAGTGTAAAGTGCCGATTATTTTTAAACAGAATTACGATTCGTTGAAAGCGGAAGATCTGCAGTTGCATGCGAGTACTGATTTAGGCGGATTATTGCTTGATGGCTTCGGTGATGGAATCTGGCTCGAGGCTAACGGTAAGGTATCTCCGCAATTTTTGAATAGTTTGGCCTTTGGAATTCTGCAGGCAGCGCGTACACGAATTTCTAAAACAGAATATATTAGTTGTCCGAGTTGTGGACGAACACTCTTCGATCTTCAAGAAACTACTGCAAAAATTCGTTCCCGCACTGATCACTTAAAAGGAATTAAAATCGGAATCATGGGATGTATTGTGAATGGTCCGGGGGAAATGGCGGATGCTGATTATGGATATGTAGGAAGTGGCCCGGGTAAGATTACACTTTATAAAGGACGCGAAGTGGTAACGAAAAGTATCGATGCTGGTCTTGCGGTAGATGCGTTGATTGATTTAATTCGTGAGCATGGTGATTGGGTGGATAGAAATTAAAAATACCAAGTAAAATAGAATTGCTGATGCAGAATGTTTCGTTTCATGATCTTGAGTTAATAGATTACAAGCAATGCTGGGATTTACAAGAAGCATTGCTTGCTGAAACATTACGTCAGAAGTTAGCGAATAGAAGCTTACCTGAAAATGAACAGCATCCATCTCGGCATTTTTTAATTTTCTGCGAGCATCCTCATGTGTTTACTTTAGGAAAAAGCGGTTTGCCGGAACATTTGCTGGCGGATGAAAATGTATTGCAAAGAATTCAAGCTACCTATTATAAAATTAACCGTGGCGGAGATATTACCTATCATGGTCCCGGGCAATTAGTAGGTTATCCGATTTTCGATCTCGATTTTTTCTTTAACGATATCCATAAATACCTACGCTTGCTGGAGGAAGCAATTATTTTAACGTGTAAAGATTACGGATTGGAAACAGGACGAATCCCAGGTCTTACTGGTGTATGGGTAGATAAGGATGATGCGGAGAACGCCAGAAAAATTTGTGCATTCGGAGTACGATGTAGTCGTTGGGTAACAATGCATGGCTTTGCATTTAATGTAAATACAGATCTCGATTACTTTGGATATATTGTGCCCTGTGGAATTGAAGATAAAGGAGTGACTTCACTGGAAAAAGAACTTGGACATTCTTTAGACCTTGAGGAAGTGAAGATTAAAGTACTCTTGCATCTGCAGGAGTTATTTCAGTTTGGAATTGCTTCTCCAGATCATGAACTATTACCTTGGCCGGATCGTATAAAAAACTAATTTCCCCATATGAAAAAAGGACTCAAAGTTACCGGTGTAATTATCTTAGGACTCATTCTAGTTTTCAATGTTTTTATTTGGGTCACCGGCAAGACTTATCTCTATAAAACGATTGCTTATAATTTTGTAGATATCGATGATCAAGATTTATTTTCTTCGCGCGAAATTGCTGCTGGCAATGGAGTGGAGTGGCCTTTTGATGCGGCCTATAATAAAACAGCAATTCCTGAAGCGCTAAATACGGCACTCGAAAAATACAAATCAGTTGCTTTTGTAGTGATCAAAAATGATTCTCTCTTATTTGAAAAATACTGGGAAGGATATAGTGATTCGTCTTTGTCGAATTCATTTTCTATGGCGAAGAGTATTGTAGGAGTGATGATCGGAATGGCGATTAAGGAAGGAAAGATTAACAGCCTTGATCAGAAAGTTGGAGACTTCATTCCAGAGTACAAAACCGGAACGCGAGCACAGTTAACACTTCGGCATTTGATAACGATGTCGGCTGATCTGAGTTGGGATGAAGCTTATGCAAATCCGCTGAGTAAAACTACAGAAGCATATTATGGAACTGATTTATATAAATTGGTAAGGGATCTGGAAGTTGTTAAAATGCCAGGGAAAGAATTTAATTATCAAAGTGCTTGTACAGAAATACTCGGACTTGTTCTCGAGAAAGCTACAGGAAAATCCATCAGTGCGTATGCTTCAGAAAAATTATGGAAGCCTTTACAAGCGGTGCACGGCGCCGAATGGAGTCTCGATAAAGCCGATGGACATGAGAAATCCTATTGTTGTTTCTATACCAATGCCCGCGATTTTGCAAGAATTGGTTCCTTATACTTGCATGATGGAAACTGGAAAGGCAATCAACTTGTTGATACAAATTGGGTACGTGAAAGTGTAACGCCAGCTCCATTAACAGATGGACCAGGACCTAATGAAGTGTATGGTTATCATTGGTGGATTGGAAGTTATTCGGGTAAGAATATCTTTTATTGCCGTGGAATTTTAGGACAGTATATTGTAGTTATTCCGGATGAAAATATTGTATTTGTCCGCCTCGGACATAAGCGAGGAGAGAAACAGGATGATGGCTCATTGACGGATATGCCCATATATGTAAAGGGTGTAATGGATTGGGTACATGCGGCAGGTAAAAATTAAATTATTAAGCAGGATTAAATTATGTTAAAAGATATTCCACGTATTGCAGTAGAAGATGTTGCCGTAGCTGTTATTCCTAAGCTGGGTGCAATGGAAGAAGAAGGAGATTCACTTTGGGAAGTATACATTTTGAATCTGAAAGGAGATCCTATCGAGAACGTGATTGTGAGCAGTAAGGGATATGGATCATTTAAAGGCGAGCAAGTGAAGACTTCGACATTGCGACATTACTTAGGTACTATTGAGGCGCTAGACTTTATGCTGATTGAACCCATTCAACATGATGTTTTTGGTTTGAATAATGAGTATTGGGTCAGTTTTTATCTTGATGAGGTGATCTACGATAAGAAATATGTGTTTTTGCCGGAAACTATTCGCGAAGATTTCTTTACTAGTATTCCTTTGTTAAACCGCAAAGGAGTAATGATCCGATAGAAAGCGCTTTTCTTACTTCAAACAATTGTATCCGTTTGTAAGTGGCCACTTATTTTTCTGCGATTACCTTTACAGCAGAAATTAATGATATGCTTGAATCGATTCCACTTGATAGTATTCTTTGTCTTGACATCGAGACTGTTCCTCAGTATCCCTCTTATCATGATGCTCCAGAAGCTTTACAGGAACTCTGGGCTCGGAAGGCTGCCGTCTTACAAAAGGGTGAAGAAGGCGCGCCTGCAGCAATTTATGAAAGAGCAGGAATCTATGCGGAGTTTGGAAAAATTATCTGCATTTCAACTGGCTTTCTGAATTACAGAAATGGTGAACGCCAATTTCGTCTGAAATCTTTTTATGGAGATGACGAACAGCAATTACTCACTGAATTTGCATCGCTGCTGAATAAACTTCCTGCCGATAAAATATTATGCGGCCATAATGGAAAAGAATTTGACTTTCCTTATATTTCTAGGAGAATGATCATTCAGCATATGAAGATTCCAGTGCAGCTCGATAATCAAGGTAAGAAGCCTTGGGAGATCCGGCATCTGGATACGATGGAATTATGGAAATTCGGAGACTATAAAAATTTTACTCCTTTAAGTTTACTCGCTTATATTCTTGGGATTCCGAGTCCTAAGGATGATATCGATGGGAGTTTGGTAGGACCAGTTTACTGGATAGAAAAAGATCTCAATCGAATTGTGACCTACTGCCAAAAGGATGTGGTTACGGTGATGCAAGTATTATTAAGGCTGAAAGGGGAAGAATTATTGCGTGAGGAAGAAGTGCTGATTACTTAGCTAAATTTGAATGGCAGCTAAGGTATTTTTTGAGCTAGGTTTAGCGAGACTTCTGATTTTTCTCATGTATAATTTATGTGAAAGTGAACGGTAATCCGAAGAAACGATTACATTCGGGTTTCTAATTCTCGGGTATGAGCGCTGTTAAGTTCAATGAATATTTTCAAAGATTACAAATCGTACAGCAAGCTTTTGACGACGCGGGCTCAAAAGAGAAAAAGGAAGTATTGCGCAAGATTAGTTCCTGCCCATTGCCTCTAAAAAAGAGCCTTAGAAATTATTATGACCTCTTATTATTTTTCATGGGGTATCCTGAAGAGAAAGAAATTTATTTGCTGGCACAACAAGAATTGCAAAGAGTAACTGCTTTTCTGAGAGAATCACCTGAACCGGCAAAGAATACGAATTTAAAAAATACAGGATTACCCTTTACGACGATAGAAGCTTCTTTTGGATTTGATTTGGTATGCTGGCTGGTGGAAAGATTTCCTTTGGAAATATCTTTATTGTCGATTGATACTTCTGCTGAGCAATGTGATGAGATCTTTAGCATGTTATTGCCAGAAGCAATCCGTAATGAAAGAGATAATCGAAAGATTTTATCTACGTCACAGCAACTACTCAAATTTGCAGGCAAAAATAAACAGCAGCATTTGCCATGGTTGATAAATCTTTTTCGAAATGCAGTTCTAACATCCGAAGTTAAAACATACTTGTTCAGTGAACTCATAGTTTACATACGTTTCAGGATCGGAGAAGATTTTTTTATGATGTTGGATGAGTCTGTTTGTCAAGGAAAAATATTTTATCATGAGGAGGGCTTATTCAAGAAGCCAGAGCTATTAAAAATTCTAAGTCACAAAAAATTAAATGAGTTTAAATTATCGATCACTGCAAAAGAAGAGCTAGTAGAACGATCAAAGGCTACACTCTTTACATTGCTTAGAGAAACAGATCCAGTTACAAAAGCATGGATTCCAGCCACGGAATTATTTGATCTTGGTCGTGGTTTATATGCTGGATTATTTACATTGGATCATGCCTCCAGATTAAGTATTGAAAGTTATATCGGTTATCTTGCCTATAAAAATAGTGTACCGATAACTTATGGCGGTGCGTGGATTACGGGAAATCATGCGCGCATCGGAGTGAATATTTTTCCATGGTTTCGTGGAGGCGAGTCTGCACTCACTTTTTTACAGATAATCCGCTTGTATCATCAATCATTTGGTGTTTTGTCATTTAGCGTGGAACCTTATCAGATCGGAAAAAATAATAGCGATGGAATTAAAAGTGGGGCTTTCTGGTTTTATTATAAACTGGGATTCCGTCCTGAACAGCCCATACTTAAAAAAATCGCCGCCGACGAAACACTTAAGATGGCGAAGCAGAAAGGATATCGGAGTTCTTCAAAAACTTTACAGCAACTGGCAGATTCTATCATGGTGTTACGGATCAATCAAAATACAGACTCTCTGCTGGATTCGTCGTCTATTTCTTTAACAATGATTTCGTTTGTGAAAGAGAAGTTTAATGGAGATTATGCTAAAGCTGAACAGCAGTGTTCAAAACGGCTAATGATGTTGTTGAAAATTTCGAAGAAGGATATTGCTGATGAAGGAGTTCGAAATGGATTCCGAAAGCTTAGTATATTTTTAGGGGCGATCACTCAGTTTGAATTAACAACAGCGCGGCAAAAATCGGTGATTCGAAAACTCTTATTGGCTAAAGGAATGAGTCATGAACGCGACTTTATTGAAACATGGATAGGAAGTGATTTGTGGAACAAGTTGGTCATAAATGCGATTAGCGAGCAGTGATGCATGATGGCAATTTAAGAAGATGGCAATAACAGATTGAGGGGAACCAAAATCGGAGTGCTAGAATCGGTTAACTTTGAGCAGCATTATTAATTCAAGTAAAAATAATACGATGAGCCGCCTTTTAAAAAGTTTCACATTTGCTTTGAAAGGAATTAAGATCTATCTGCAATCGGGTGGTAATGTATTCATCCATCTTGTGGCAGGAGGAATAGTAATTTTGCTGGGATATATTTTCAAGATAAGTTCAGCAGAATGGATCGTATTAATACTTTGTATAGGAATGGTTTTAGGTGCCGAAGCGCTCAATACAGCTATTGAGGAGCTAACTAATCTTGTTTCGCCAGAGTATCATGAACAGGCAGGAAAAGTAAAAGATCTGGCAGCTGGAGCCGTTTTAATTATATCCTTGATGGCGGCAATCATCGGATTCATCATTTTCGTTCCTAAAATTCTGGCTTTACTTTAATCTGTATTATACCCCGAGATTACTTCTGAAAAGTTTTACGGCGATTGCTAGGAGTACTACTCCAAAAACTTTACGGATAATGCTAATTCCTGCGGTTCCCAATAATTTTTCTAGCGGTTCCACCATCCGTAAAACAAAATATACTACCACCATATTGAGTGCAATAGCAATCAGAATAGTTTCTGAGGTGTATTGTGCTCTGAGTGAAAGTAAGGTGGTCATCGTTCCAGTTCCTGCTATCAATGGAAAAGCGATGGGTACTATTGAAGCGGTTGCCGGAACTTCATCACGGTATAAACGAATTCCGAGAATCATTTCAATGGCAAGAAAGAATATCACTAGAGAACCAGCAATGGCAAAAGAAGAAACATCAATTCCGATTAGCTTAAGAATACTTTCTCCCAAAAATAGAAAGAGCACCATAATTATTAGAGAAGCAATAGTTGCTTTCTCTGCATGTATAAAACCAACTCTCTTTCGTGTTTCAATAATTACCGGTAGTGAACCAACAATATCGATCACCGCAAATAGAATCATGGTAACCGAGATCACCTCTTTAAAGCTAATAGCAAAATTCATAGCGTCATCGTTTATTCGGCAAAGGTCATAAGAATCCTCGAAACAAGCTAATTTTTTTAGGAGCTTATTTCAGAGTTCTTAAGGTCGTTTACAAGAAAATTCTTTAAACGATAGCGCTATGCTTGCTGGGCGTATTATTCTTTTGCGATGGTAAATGTTTTGGAAGTTTTGTCATCGCTAATTTGCACAAGATATATCCCGTGGGTTAAGGTGGATGTATTAACTGCACTAGCTGAGTTTTCATCACATTCGAAAGTGATGATTTTCTTGCTTTGATTATTGTAAATGGTGCAGGTGAATCTTCTTTTTCCCGGCCATCGAATATTCAATTGCTCTTTAACTGGATTTGGATAAATGATAATTTCAGATTCGGAGGAAGAATTAATAGTAATTATTTTGGAGTACGTAAATTTCCCATCGTAATCAAATTGCTTCAATCGATAATACCTTCTGGAATGTGATTGTTGTTCATCCAAGTATTCATACGTTAATGGAACATTACTATTTCCAGCACCATTTATTTTAGCACGCGTCTCCCAGTTACTTCCATCTTCCGAATGTTCGATGTTGAAATAATCATTATCTTTTTCACTCGCAGTAATCCATTTCAGATTGATCCCTCTTTTTTCTACGAAGCCATCAAATGAAATCAATTCAACAGGCAAAGGAGCGGAGGTTACCTTTCCAGTTACCATAGCATCCAAACAAGTTTTATTAGTGCCGCTTCCATCCATCAGTGATCCGATTACGATATTATCAGAAGTGATAATGTACAGATTGCGGTTATCAGTTCCATCATAAGAATAGTATTCGACACCATCAACAATTATTTTAGCTACTCCTGTTGAAGGAAGATAGTAAAATCGATAAGTGCGGTATATATCATCATCGGGAACTGCAAATACAGAACCTGAGTTTACCGAAATATAACTTCCGGCACCGTTATCAATTCTGAAGTTACAGTATAAATTGCCACCCGTAAACCCGAAATCTATACTACTGCCACGTTTGAAAAAGCCTGCTACTGATTCTTCTCGCTGGTATTTAAACTGAACATCAATGCCTCCTGCATCAAAAGTAGGACTTCCAGCTAGGGTAAGATTGATATCTGTTTTTGGCAATCCTGGATTTAATCCATTCCCTGTTGCTCCTCCCGTAGAAATAGTAGCAGAGCTGCTAATGGAAGTTGCATTAGGCCCTGAATCTGCCGTTCCTGGTGATCCTGAGCTCCAACTGAAAGTACTAACCACTTGTGTGAATCCAGCAAACGAGATCAGTAATTGTACAATAATTAAACTAAATCTTATTTCCTTCATAATTCAATATTCCCAGATTTTTTCTTTTATGATGCATTTGAAAAACCTGTCTTCCAACTTTATTTACAAGAAGAGCATTCCGATTTAACTGAACTAAATCTTTTGATGGAAAGATAAATCGACGAGCTAATAAAAGGAAACAATGTTATCAGAATTCTTACTTTTTTCTTGCATTTCAGGATTTATGAGCCTGCTTGAGCTTAGGTTTTACCTTAAAATCTCTTGAATTTGGCAGGAAAATATCTGATGTTCGCCAAAATTAAGGCTTTATCGCCAATCGATGCCGCACCTTTGTCACGTAGATCAAGAACTAAACAGTAGTTCTATTTTTAGAAAAGTGTTGTTGTATAGTGCTGTAGCATCTAAATTCACATGAAAACAACTTGTTGTAATTCAAAGAGCAGTTTACTGATCGGTAGTACGCATGTATGTATGAATGCTACATGTAACAACTATCTGGCTCCAGTAAGCATGCGAAGAGATTTCAGAAGAGTACGTACTCAATTGGCGGTTTCACTATTTGCATTTCAAATGCTTTGGCCGAATGATGAAGTAATCAAAGCAGGAAGTTTGATAACGATTAATCCTCCTGTGCATCTTAACCTTTCTGTTGCCTTCAGTGAGGACGAGTTAAAGAAGCAATTGATTCTGGAAAAGGTGATTTGTCCTGATGAAGTATTTGCGCAAATGAAACTAGAATCAGCTTCGTTTTCTTCTCCACTGTATAAGAAAACAAAGAACTTAATGGGAATGCGTTATTCTTTCCGCCGACCAACTAAAGCTTCTGGAATCTATTTGCCAGATCAGGATACGATCATTTATACCGATAATCAGAAGGAAGTATTGAAGTATGCAGAACGAAATCATTATGCTGTTTATGATTCTTGGCAGGATGCTGTGAAAGACTACCAACTATGGCAAGAATATAATTTTAAAATGACCGATCGTTATTTGAATTTTCTCGGAGAAGTTTATGCGGAGGATTTGAATTATATCAGTAAAATTAAAAGCATCACCAAAAAATCTTTGAAAAGTAACAGTTCGAAAATTCATGACTCTCAACCTCGATAATTGTTATTGAAAATTAATCGTTCAAATAACGTAATATCTGTGTCTGATTTTTAAATTTGTGGTCTTCCTATTCATCGGGGGATCACAAATTTTTTATGACTATGAAAGAATTTATTCTTCGTCCTTGGACGTTTGACGATTTGCCGGACTTAATTCGCTTTGCGGATAATCCAGATATCGCAAAGTATATGTCGGATAAATTTATTAATCCCTATACCAAAGACCAGGGCAAGCGATTTCTAGACTTTGCAATAAATACAATTCCGCAACGAATTTTTGCTATTGATATAGCCGGACAAGCGATAGGGGCGATTGGGATTCATCCACAGTCGGATATTTATTGCAGAAATGCAGAGCTTGGCTACTGGCTTGCTGAGCCATTCTGGGGCAAAGGAATCATGACGCTTGCAATACAGCAAATGGTGGAGTATGGATTTAAAACCTGGGAATTGAATCGAATCTTCGCACGACCATTTGGTGGAAATATGGGTTCACAAAGAGCATTAGAAAAAGCAGGTTTTGTGCTTGAAGGAAGATTTGAGCAATCCATTTTCAAGAATGGTGAATATATTGATGAACTTGTTTTTGCTAAGCGTAAATAAATACGGTTATTGATTGTATGAAACAAAGCATTGCACATATTGCATTAGTCGTTCGTGACTATGATGAAGCCATTGCGTTTTACACCCAAAAATTAAAATTTTTCTTGGTGGAGGACACTCAACTAAGTCCTGATAAAAGATGGGTGATGGTAGCACCACCGGGATCGTCCGGATGTAATCTTCTCTTGGCGAAAGCTTCCAATGAATTGCAAGAGACTAGAGTTGGAAATCAAACTGGAGGACGAGTGTTTTTATTTTTGTATACCGATAATCTGGATAGAGATTACCTGCAATTACTGCATGAAAAAATTGTAATTATAAGAGAGCCCGTCACTGAAAAGTGGGGAAGAGTATGTGTATTTGCAGATCTCTATGGCAACCTCTGGGATTTGATTCAACCGGTTGAATAAATAAGTGTTATTCCAATTTTAATGGAGGTCCAGTTACTTTCATTTCATGCTCGCCGAAGATGGTAGCTACTTCTTGAGCTGTAGGTTCTTTTTCTAGCGCCGACATGGTCATAAAGAATTCTTCTAATTTACCTGCTGGCTGTACCGTTACAGTCATCTTACCTTTCTCACTGAGTTGAGTCCATGCATGTGGAATATTTCGAGGAAGAAAAATGCTGTCGCCGATTTGTAACTTGTATTTAACGCCTCCTACCATAAACAAGTATTCGCCGTCTATCACAAAAAAAATTTCATCTTGATTAAGATGAATATGTTCAGGAGTACCTCTTCCTTGAGATAGGCTAGTTTGCTCAAATATGGCTAATTCTCCATTCGTATCTTTTCCAGAAATTTTTACATCGAGAATGTTGGAGTTAACGCCTTTAAGTTGGATATGACCATGATAGCGTCCTTCTCCGGCATTTATCTTAAATCCTTTATCTGTTAGTGAAGAATTTTTAAAAGAAGCCGAGAGTAAAGAGGTAGGTAGGAATATAACTCCTAATAAGCTGCGAATAAAAATATTTCTTTTCATCTGAACATTTATTTATGCTGATGAAAGTAGGTGTTTTTTCTGAAAGCAGAAAATTATAAACTGCCCGAAAGTTGTAACAGACTACTTTCCCAACTAAATCAATGAACTAAAATAGTTCGTTGATTTTGTTAGAGAATCCTTTTAATATTATTAGCAATGATTAATTTTTCGCCGGTATTTTTGCATAGATCCATGGCTTTTTTATAATGGGCCACCGCTTTCTGATTATTAATGGATGTGTACAAATGACCAAGCAGCGAATGATACAAATGATTATCAATTAATTTTAATTTTTCAGCCTCTACAATTGCCTCTTCTTTACTGTTTGCTTTAGATAATGCATACGTTCTATTTAAAGCAGCGATAGGTGAATATTCCAATTGCAATAGCCGATTGTATAGTTGCAAAATATTTTCCCACTTTTGTTTCACATCAGCCTTTTGTGTATGCCAATAGGCGATGGCTGCTTCCAGATGATATTTGGAAAGCCGTGTTCCCTTGGAAGCTTTATTCAAATACAATTCTCCCCTCGTAATTAATTCATGGTTCCATAGTTTTTCATCTTGATCTTCGTACAAAATGATTTCGCCTTGTGAATTCGTGCGGGCTTCAAAGCGTGAAGCATGAAAACACATCAGCGATAAAAGTGCATTGGCTTCAGGAGAATTGGTTTCCGTATTTTCAATTAACATTAAGTTGAGACGCATCGCCTCTACACATAATTCTTTGCGTAAGGTTATTTTCTGAGACGTAGAATAATAGCCTTCGCTAAAAAGGAGATACAATGTTGCGAGAACTGTATCTAGCCGAATGTTGATCTCGGATTTTGCTGGGATTTCGATCTTGATCTTTTCAGATCTTAGCTTTTCTTTCGCTCTGTTAAGCCGTTTATAAATCGTTTCTTTGCTGGTAAGAAAAGCATCAGCAATTTCATCGACTCCAAATCCACATAGTATGCTGAGCGATAATCCAATTTGAGATTCGATGGAGATACAAGGCTGACAAATAGTAAACATCATTTGTAGCTGACTATCATTCATATTTTTATTGCTCAGATCAATTTCATCTTCAGAGATGATAGTTTCTGTTTGCTTAAGGTCAACACTTATTTTATCTGCAAATAGTTTCTGCCTCCTTAAAAAATCAAGCGCTTTATTTTTTGACACTGCATATAACCATGCCGTTGGATTTGTGGGAGTACCTTTTAACCCCCATGTTTCAGCGGCTTGTAAAAAAGTATCACTTACAATGTCCTCGGCTATTTCAATATACTCAATCCCAAAAACCTTAACTAATACAGCTATGATTTTTCTGTATTCAGTCCTGAATAAATGTGGAAGTAGTTCCTGTTCTTGCATGAAGGCGAATCAAAAATAATCTCCCGATAAAGATCAGGAGATTATTTTTGAATTTGGAATTTAATCCATGGGAATGATAGCACGAATCTCCACGGTGCCTCCAACAAAGAGGATTGGACAACCTTTAGAAAGTTCAGTTGCTTCTTCCAAGTTTTCTGCACGGATGATGGTATAACCGCCAATGCTTTCTTTAATTTCAACAAATGGACCATTGGTAACGATATTGCCTGGCTTTATCACTTTTCCATCTTGTTCAAGCCTGTTGCCAGTACTTACCAATTTATTTTGAGCCGCCAAACTTCCAATCCAGTCTTGCCAAGGTTTCATCATCGCCTGAATTTGATCGGGCGACATTGGAGGTTCGGTACTAGGAGATTCACTTCTGAAGATTAAAAGAAATTCTTTCATAGATTTTAAGGTTATTGATTGGAGTGTAGCGCTACATTATTCCCTTCCGAATCTAAGAAAAAAGCCATAAATCCAATCTCATCACTAATTTTTGTTTTGGGCATCACCACTTTACCTCCCGCTCCATCTATTTTAGATAAGGCAGCAGACAGATCTGGATTTCCATTGAGGTAGATTTTAGAGCCATCTTTGCTCGGCTTGTGAGCCGTACTTTGTACCACACATCCTGATACCTTGCCATTCATATCTTCAGAGGGGAACATCGCCATCTTCATACCCATCATTTCCTGATCCGGCATCTTAAAGCCAAAGATGGTTTCGTAGAATTTTTTAGCGCGACTAATATCGTCAGCAGGGATTTCAAACCAATTGAGAGCATTTTCTTTACCTGTCATTTTTTTTAGTTTTAGAGGGTTATTTATCAATTACACCCCAATAACGAATGAATTTCCTAGATTGGACAAAGGAGAACAGAAAAATGACAATATAGTTGAAGTTATTGTTACTATTGATTTAACATTCCTAAAAATTGCGCCTTTGTAGTCATTTCTAAAGTTCAGTAAGATTACTCGCCCCCCTTGAACTGCTCATTGATTCTTTCAAACTTATGAAGTAATTCTTCCAACTTAAGCGTTTCTGATTTTATCTTTTTAGGTCTTAGATAGAACCAGCTGATTCCGATCCATGTAAAAGTAAGGGCGTATACCACGATCATAAAAGGTAAAGATCGTACTGCATATTCATACATATATAATGCAAGTCCTAACGACAATAAAAAGAAATACAAATTCATCATCGTCGTCTGCAGAAAAATTTGCTTTTGTTTTAAAGCCTGAAATTTTTGTAGATATTCTTTAGCATTCATCTCAGAACCGATTTTATTTAAGAGTGGGATCATTAAATTAAAAGCGGCTAAATACAATACCATCGCCACTATTATTAGGATAATTCCAATTTTTGTGCTGGTCATCTCCGGTTGAAAATAGTACCAGATAGATCCAATAAATAGTGAAGTAGCAATCAACAAAATATTCGTAAGGACTAACTTTACTATACTTTTGCGTTTGTATTGATTTGCTTTTTTATAAAGTGCTTTTATATCTGGAGCATTGGCATCCTGCTGATTCCACAATGCTTTAAAGTCTTGTTGATTACTCATAACGTCTAAATTTTTCTGTTAATAATTCTTTTATTCTGTGGATCCTTACCCGCACATTAGAGGGAGTAAGCCCCATGATTTCAGCGATTTCTGACTGATTAACATCCTCCAATTCAAGAGAAATTATAAGACGATCTGTTTCTTTAAGTTCAGCAATACATTGATAAAGAAATTTTACCTTGTCTTCGATTTCTGGTGGAGGTGCTTCTGGAATTTCAGGAAGTAAATCTGTTTTTGGAAATTTATTTTCTTTTCCAATTTGTCTCAAGCATTGGTTGGATGCGATTTTTAATATCCAGGAGACCAGTGCAACATCGCTTCTTAACTTTGGTAACTGCTGCCAAACGATAATAAATGTTTCCTGTGCAATATCTTTGGCGACATCAGCATCATTCACATATCCCATGCACAAACGAAATACTCTTTTCCAGTGCGTTTTATAAATGTCTTCAAAAACCATATCCTACTATTGCGTCAAGAATTTCTTTAACTGTGCATTGTACCATTCAGTATCGTCATACATGATAAAGTGCAGACCTTTATTTGCATATTGTAGATTAGCTGTTTGGAGATTTTTGAATTGATCCTTCATCGCGGGTTTAAAATTAGCAAAATAGGATTCGAGTAAGATTAATGCCGGACATTTAATAGCAATAATTTTTTCTCGTAGATCAGTATTGCTGAAGTCACAATACATATCTCCGAACGTTTTTCTATCGGATTTCACCGACCATCCTACTACTAGATCTTGCATTGTAGTATCTGACATTAATGATGCTATAGATGCTTTCTGCATGTGCAAGAAATCCTCTGAGCTGGCACTCACAATCTGTTGCGTCATCGCACTACAATCATTATTTTCTTTGGATTTGAATGTAGGATTCATCATGGCTGACAAACACGGTAGCGCATCTACAACAATGATTCCTGAGAGTAGATCCGGATAATCTGCAGCGATGGCCATTGCTAGTCCTCCGCCCATACTGTGACCAATAATAATGGGCTTAGTAATTTTATTGTCAATAATATATGTTGCGATTCCTTTTTCCCAAGCAGAAAATTTTATTTCTCCTACAGGATTCACACCAGCAAAGCCAGCCATCGTTAATGTATAACAGGTGTATGCATTCTCATAATCTTTGCGCGTTTCATTCCATACATCTCCAGAACATGAAAACCCAGGGATAAATACAATAGCACGGTTTCCTTTTCCAGTTATGCTCACCTCAAATGGGTATTTGGATGTCTGGGCCTGACCTACACTACAGGCTCCGTAGAGCATTGTAAAAAGAAGTGCTAACTGAAATTTCTTCATAGTTTATCAGTTTTATAATGGAAAGAGCCCAGTTCTCCATGAATGTTACAAATTTGAAAAAATATTTTAATGCAGATTATTTCAAGTAAAAGCGCAATTAAGAAATAGCATATTTATGCTTCACCGGCATTTTATTTAATACTAGTTTTTTTATTACCTCTTAAATTGATTCCACTAACATATGAGAGCATTTTAATTACTTCCCTTTGGGAGGTAGAATAGGAGTAAATTTTGGAATTATTGAATTATCTCCTAATTTTAGACCACCACCCCCATCAGTTATTGGTCGAAGAGCACTTTAGTGCTTAAATTTGATCCGAAGTTGGCACATTCATCTTATGGCTAAGTCATTTCAACAGTGCTTAAAATTCCAATCGTATACGGAGTTCCGACAATTTTTGCCGGACGATCAACGTATGATAGTAGATTACTTGAAAGAAATTGTTTGGTCGGTTTTACCGGATACTTGTAGGGAAAAGCTTGCTTATAATGTTCCATTTTTTTACGGGAAGAAAAGAATATGTTTGATCTGGCCAGGCGCTATACCATCGGGTGGAATTCGCGATGGAGTATTATTTGGTTTTTGCCAGGGCAACAAACTAAAGGATGTAAATAGTTATCTTACACAGGGTACTAATAAACAAGTGTATTATAAAATCTACCATTCGATTTATGAAATCGATCAACATGCATTAACATTGTTGCTGCATGAAGCTGTTGAATTAGATCAGTCCTTCCAAAAATAAAACACGATTAACATGAAAGATAATTTTTCTAACGCCAGTCATCTCTATGCAAAGTATCGGCCCGTTTATCCAGCAGAGATGCTTCGTTTTATTGTCTCGTTAGTCAAGGAAAATAATCAAGCTTGGGATTGTGGCACTGGAAATGGTCAAGTAGCGCAAGTTTTATCGGAATATTTTACGACTGTACAGGCTACAGATATTAGTACACAGCAAATTCAGCAAGCAGCACCGAACAACAAAATTGTTTATAGTGTTAGTAGAGCAGAGCTTACAACGTTTCCAGATAATTCTTTTGATCTAATTACAGTCGCTCAAGCTATTCACTGGTTTGATTTCGATCTTTTTTATGCGGAAGTAAAACGTACTGCGAAACCAGAAGCGATTCTTGCTGTGTTTGGTTACGGATTTTTTCAGATTTCATCAGAAGTAGATGCAATTATCACTGAATTTTATGATAGTGTTATTGGCGTTTATTGGGATTATGAACGCCGATATCTAGATGAGAATTATCAAACTATCCCATTCCCTTTTCATGAAATCAGTCATGAGGATTTTAAAATGGAACTGAACTGGACTGCGGAGCAAATTTTAGGATATTTGGAAACATGGTCGGCTGTGAAGCATTATCAAAAAGCCCATCAAAAAAATCCTCTGGATCTTATCAGAACTGAGTTGAAGCAAGTTTTGAGTCGAAAAGAACATCATAAAGTTGTTTTTCCAATATTCTTACGACTTGCCCGCATTGAAAAGTGAAATTATTTAAATATTATTTGCTGATATATGTTTAGACAATGCAGGAAAATCAATTACTCAATGCAACAGATGGCTTTAGGATTTGGAATCCGGGAGATGCTACATCAACTTCCTACAACGCTGATCATGCTCTTGATTTGTTGTGCGGAGCAGTATTAATAAGTTAAATTGCTAATTGATTTTTACTGTAATTATGCTACACTATATTTTGTATTGAATTAATTTAATAATAAATGCATAAATATTTGCATTTCCAATATTTCCCATTACTTTTACTTAACACTATTTAAATTTTCACCAATGAGGCATTTAACTTTGATATTGCTTTTATTGCTTTATATCCCCGCACAGGCTCAGCAAAATCTGGTGCCTAATCCGAGTTTTGAGGATACTTTGTTTTGCCCTCAGTATTTAAATCAAATAGAAGCTGCTAACTCTTGGTTTAATTTTGGAAATACGCCTGATTATTATAATGTCTGTAATCCAATTTTCAATATGCCAGATATGCCTTTTGGATATCAATATCCAAGAAGTGGGGTTGGGATGGCAGGAATCGTGAGTTATAGAAATCCAGCTGGACCAAATGGTCCGAATTATCGAGAATTTTTTGCTGCTCCTTTAATTATTAGTTTAACTGTGGGAGTAAAGTACTATTTTACAATGTTTGTAAATTGTGCAAACACAAATAATTATTCTTTAGCGACAAATAAATTAGGGGCTAGATTTTCTGTTTATCAGCATTCGCAATTTGATGAACCTGCCATTAATAATTTTGCGCACATTTATATGGATGTAATTTTAGATGATACTTTAAGTTGGACTAAAATTTCTGGAAGTTTCTTTGCCGATTCAAATTACACCTATATAATGGTCGGAAATTTCTTCGACGACATAAATACCGACACTAATAATTTGGGACTTTTTTTTGACTACTCTTATTATTACGTAGATGACATCTGCGTCTCAACTGATTCAGTATTCGCTCAAAATTGGACTGCTTTACCTGACTTAACTTATTTGCCCTGTTTGATGTTTCCCAATCCGTCACCTGGATTTATCAAATTTTCCAATAGTTCGAATGATGATTATATAAAAATTTTTGACCAAAGTGGACGGTTACTTATTTCTAGAAAATTATCTAATAAAAATGAAACTTATTCACTTGATGATATATCTAGTGGACTTTACTTTTGTCATTTGTTTAGAAGAAATAAATTATTTTTTAAATATAAGTTGATTTTAACAAGATAAAAACCTGACCACATGAAAAAATCTAAATTTCTTTGTTTAAGTGTAATTTTTTGTATGCACTTTACATTAATCAAATGTCAAACAACTATTTTTGGAAATACAAGTCCGGGAGGAGGAGAATTTTTGGGTTGGAATACAGTGAATCCAGCAGATGTTCAAATTAAAAACGAAAATACAAATCCAATCAATTTTTACACAACAGGAGGAGCAGGAGCATTCAATAATCTTCGGGCAAGAATTTTTGAGGACAATTTAACAGCACCCGATGGAGTTACACTCCAAAACGTGGGACGGATGCAAATAAGCGAAGATGATGCTACGTTTGGAGCGTTTCCGGCTATTCCAGTTTCCTTATTACATCTTGGTCATCGGTGGATTACTGGAGCAGGTGGACATCGGACATGGATGGATGTCGGTACTTACACTAATGCACGAAATGATAACATGTATTTTGGTCTTAAACATGAATTTGATCCAATGGGCCACAGTCAGGATTTGTGGGATGACCATATGGATGCAATAATTAGCTGGGGAGATAACGCAGCACTTCCTGATAATTTCAATGACCTTCGATTTATTTTTGCAACTCCACTTGGAATTAATGGTACTTCTGGTACAAATGATGGTTTAGAGACTATGCGGTTAAGTTGGAATGGAAATGTTGGCATAGGGAATTTCTATATTGCCGGTCAGCCACCATTAACTAATACCATTCGACCTCAACGTCGTTTAGAGGTATTAGATGGAGGTTTAAACTTGCCACAATTTCGTTTAACTCACACACAAAATGTTGCTATTGCTCAAGGTGCACATGTGGATTTTGAATGTACAGTATCAGGTGATTTAGTGATAGAAGCGGAATTAAATGGTAATAATGCTAACGTTGGTATTAATACACAATCCCCCGGCAGACGCTTAGAAGTATTTAATGGTGGTTCTGTGCCTCAATTTAGATTAGCACAAGCGCATGGTGGTACTCCACGCTTTACAGATTTTGAATCTACTTCCAATGGAGATTTAATCATTTCGCCACGTGCAGGGACTACACCAAGAAATGTAGGAATTAATACGGGTTCAACACCTGCAAATACTTTAGAAATTACAAACGGTACAACTGGTAATAGTGGATTAAGGTTTACAAATTTAACATCTAGCTTTACACCCACTGTGGCCTCAACTGGGAAAGTTCTTACAGTAGATGCCTCCGGGGATGTTATTTTAGTTCCAGACCAGGGAGCAGGTAGTATCAATGCTTGTGCAGGTAGTGGCAACACCAACCATATTATGAAATATACTAATTCAGCAGGTACATCTGCTTGTCAGGCAACAATGCAGGAAGATGCGAATGGATTTGTAGGTGTTGGTGTTGGTGTTGCTCCGGTTACTAATCAAGCAATGTCACTAGCTTATACTAATGCTTCCACAGGGAATTCTACTGGGATTGCAATTGTTACTCACAGTGCCAATGGAACAAACACAGGAATAAATCTTTCAACAGGAGCTTTTGATGTGATATCTTACGGTTCATATTTTAGGACAACAGCAAATCCAACAACAGTTGCAAATTCACATAAATATGGACATTATGTAGATGTAAACGGTAACAGCGAGTATAATACAGGCTATCTGGCAAATATTACAGGTGGAACTAATTCTCTTTCCTCATATGGATTTTATGGCAGAGTAACAGGAGCAGAAAAAGGTATATCACCTACCAATTATGGAGTAGAGGTAGAAGCTACAGGAACTCCTGCTACTTATAATTATGGAGTTCATGGAGTTGGTTATCTTGGAAAAAATGCCATCGGTGTACGTGGATATGGACATAGCGGCACTACTGAAAGTATTGGTGTGGATGCCTTAGGTTACGGTGATGATGGAACGGATGTTTATGGTGTTAAAGCTGTAGCTTACTCTCCGGCACAAAATAATTTTGGTGTGTATGGATACGCAGCAACTGGAACTAATAATTATGGTATTTATGGAGTAGCACCTCCTGGATCGTGTGTTTCGGCCGTTTGTACTGATGCAGCAGGTTACTTCAATGGTGATGTTTATGTAACAAATGGTACATATATAACTTCAGATATGAAGTTCAAGCAGAATGTTACAGATGCTCAAAATGTATCTGCAATTATTGATGCATTACAACCTAAAACATATACATTTGATTCAGTAAATTATCCGGGAATTAACTTGCCCTCTGGTGTGCATTATGGCTTATTTGCTCAAGATGTAGAAAGTATTTTGCCAGGTTTAGTTAAAAGAACACGCCAGCCTGAAGCTTACGATTCTACTGGTGCTATTATAACTCCGGGTGTAGATTATAAAGCGTTAAATTATATAGAACTGGTCCCTATTTTACTGGCTGAAATCAAAACTCAAAAACATAATATGGATTCAGTTATGGCGGTTCTTTCAACTTTACTGGCTTCTCCAGTCAACAATAGTGGTAATAAAATTGGAAATCCAAATCAAAAAATCGAACTCAGTAATAATCAAGGAATCATTTTAAATCAAAATGACCCTAATCCATTTGCTGAAAGCACTCAAATAACTTACTATATAACGGAGAATATTAAAGAAGCGAAAATTATGTTTTCGGATAACAACGGAAGAGTGCTTCGTTCTGCGAAAATTGAAACTTTTGGCGAAGGAACTTTAGAGGTTTATGCTTCTGACTTAAGTTCCGGAATTTATACCTATACGCTTATTTGCGATGGAAAAGTAATTGATTCTAAGAAAATGGTAAAGCAATAATTACCGCTCTAAATTAATACAGCCTCAGGAAATTACTGGGTTTTTTTAAATACCTTTATATATTATTGTTTTAGTGAATATAAAACTACTCAAAAGGCTGCTATTAAATAGGAGCAAAAAAAATCCCCCTGAATTCAGGGGGATTTTTCATAAGTGGTATTGTTTATTTTAGCTGGAAAGATTCCATAAATTTCGTAGTGTAATTTCCTTTTCTGAAATCTTCGTTTTGCATCAGTTGCTGATGAAAAGGAATTGTTGTTTTTACGCCTTCGATCACAAATTCACTCAATGCTCTTTCCATCGTTTGAATAGCTTCTTCTCTTGTTTGCGCTACGGTAATTAGTTTAGCAATCATGGAATCGTAATAAGGAGGAATGGTATAACCAGCATAGATATGAGAATCTACGCGAACACCATGACCACCAGGTTGGTGAAGTACTGTAATCTTTCCTGGAGAAGGACGGAAGTCGTTATAAGGATCTTCAGCATTGATACGACATTCGATAGCGTGCATCGTTGGGAAGTGATTTTTACCACTAATCGGAACGCCCGCTGCAATTTTTATTTGCTCTTTAATAAGATCGTAATTGATAACTTCTTCTGTAACGGGATGCTCTACTTGAATTCGAGTATTCATCTCCATAAAGAAAAACTTCCCATGTTTATCCACTAAAAATTCAATGGTCCCAACACCTTCATAGCTACTTGCTAATGTTGCTTTAATAGCAGCGTCTCCCATTTCTTCACGCAGTTTTTCTGTCATGAATGGAGATGGTGTTTCTTCAGCAAGCTTCTGGTGACGACGTTGAATAGAGCAATCACGTTCACTCAAGTGACATGCTTTACCATATTGATCACCGGCAATTTGAATTTCGATATGACGAGGTTCTTCAATGAACTTCTCCATGTACATTCCATCATTACCAAATGAAGCACCTGCTTCCGTCTGTGCGTTTTCTAGTGCCTTCTCTAAATCTTCTTCCTTCCAAACTATGCGCATTCCTTTACCACCACCACCGGCAGTAGCTTTAAGGATCACAGGATATCCAATTTCTTTAGCTGATTTTTTCGCATCATCAAGATTTGCAAGTAATCCTTCAGATCCTGGAATAGTAGGAACGCCGGCTTTTTTCATCGTTGATTTCGCACTTGCTTTATCCCCCATAGCATCAATCTGCTCAGGAGTAGCACCAATGAATTTAATGCCATGCTCGCGACAAATTTTTGAGAAACGGGAATTCTCAGAGAGAAATCCGTAGCCCGGATGAATCGCATCTGCATTAGTAATTTCTGCTGCAGCTATGATTCTAGAAATGTTGAGATAAGAATCACGACTTGGAGGAGGCCCGATGCACACCGCTTCATCAGCAAATCGCACATGCAAACTTTCCTTGTCAGCAGTAGAATAAACAGCCACAGTACGGATGTTCATCTCTTTGCAGGTACGAATGATACGCAGAGCAATCTCTCCACGGTTGGCAATCAGTATCTTTTTAAACATAATCTTCTGAACTGTTTCCTGTTTGGAAATCGTGATGAATCAATCTGCTAATTTTTCCTACAAAGTATCAGTATAAGCGATAAGGAAATTATATATGCAGATTTCAGGATGGGTCAACTAAGAATAAAGGTTGATCATATTCAACGGGCGAAGAATTATCTACCAGCACTTTTACAATGCGTCCAGAAACTTCGGATTCAATCTCGTTAAATAATTTCATGGCTTCGATAATACAAAGCACTTTACCTTGTTTAATTTCATCACCTACATTCACGAAATTCGGTTTGTCGGGATTCGATGAACGGTAGAATGTACCAATCATCGGACTTTTTATGGTGATGTAATTAGCTTCAGAAGCATCAACAGCAGGAGCAGCAGGGGCTGAAGCAACAGGAGCAAGTGCTGCAGGTGCAGCCATTTGCATAACCGGTGCATTTTGATATACCTGTTCAGCGATACGTCCGTTACCATTTTTGATGGTGATCTTGATATCGGTTGTTTCAAGACTCACTTCGCTCACACCCGACTTAGATACAAACTTGATGAGCTCTTCAATCTCTTTCTTATTCATTGCAGGCATATTTTAGATGGCTAAATATAATAAATCAGGTGATTTATCCAGCTTTTGGGGTTTCATAGGCCCATTTTATCCAGATGGCACCCCAAGTAAACCCACCACCAAAGGCGGCGAGGATAATATTATCTCCTTTGTGGAACCTCGATTCCCATTCCCATAAACAAAGTGGAATAGTACCGTTAGTAGTGTTCCCGTATCTTTCTATATTCAATGTAACTTTATCATCGCTAAGCCCCATTCTTCGAGCTGTAGCATCGATAATTCTTTTGTTAGCCTGATGCGGAACAAGCCAAGCAATATCATCACCACTAAGATTGTTTTTTGCCATCAGTTCGGCACTCACATCTGCCATATTGGTTACGGCAAATTTAAATACCGGTTGCCCATCTTGAAAAATAAAATGTTCTCTGTTTTCTACGGTTTCATGGGTTGCTGGTTTAACACTACCTCCAGCTTTTTGATGCAAATAAACTCTTCCTGATCCATCAGAGCGCAGAATTGCATCCATAATTCCTAGGTCTTCGGTAGTAGGCTCTAACAATACCGCACCTCCGCCATCTCCAAAAATAACACAAGTAGCGCGGTCGGTGTAATCCACGATGGATGACATCTTATCGGCACCTACTATTAATACTTTTTTATGCTGACCTGTTTCAATAAATTTTGATCCTGTATTCAAGGCATAGATAAACCCTGAACAAGCGGCACTCACATCAAAACCCCAAGCATTTTTTGCACCGATTTTATCACCAATAATATTTGCGGTTGCAGGAAATTGCATATCCGGAGTGGTGGTTGCACAAATGATGAGTTCAATTTCATCAGCATTAATTCCTCTCTTTTTCAGAAGCGGAAGAATTGCATTCACAGCGATATCAGAAGTTCCTTGTCCAGGTTCTTTCAAGATTCGTCGCTCTTTAATTCCTGTTCTGCTAGTGATCCATTCATCGTTGGTATCCACCAGTTTTTCCAGTTCCTTATTCGTGAGAATATAATCGGGAACCCAGCCTTGTACAGCTGTGATTGCTGCTCTTAATTTCGTCATATTTTAATTGGTGATACTTTCATGCATGGCCTGAGCAATTTTCTCCGTCAGACCGGCTGCAGTAACCCTTTGTGTTATATGAATCATGTTTTTGATTGCTCTTGCATTAGAAATTCCATGAGCAATAATCACCGGTGCATTCACTCCAAGAACAGGAGTGCCACCATAATTTTCATAATTAAAACGATCAAAGTATTCATCTTTGATACGACGTTTGCGGATCAGACTATAAAAAGATTCCGCCAGTTTCAGGATCACATTTCCAGTGAATCCATCACACACAATCACATCAGCTTTATTATTAAATAAATCGCGGCCTTCTACATTTCCGATGAAGTTCACTTCTTTCGTGTTCTTCAATAGGGCATGAGTTGCTTGCGATAGTAAATTACCTTTTTCCTCTTCTTCACCGATATTCATCAACCCAATTTTCGGATGTGGAATACCATATACATGCTCAAGAAAGAGACTCCCTAAAACTGCAAACTGCTGCAACATTTCAGGCTTACAATCTGCGTTAGCTCCTGCATCGAGGAATACTCCCCAACCGCCGTCTTCTTTCGGAATTACTGAACAGATTGCAGGACGTAAGATGCCAGGCACAGCTTTCACACTGAACATAGCACCAACCATCATGGCTCCGCTGTTTCCTGCACTGGCAAAAGCATCGATCTCACCTTTCTTAAGGTATTCAAAACCTTTTGAAATGCTAGAGTTTGGCTTCTGAGAAATAGAACGGGCGGGATGTTCATCCATACCAATCACTTCTGTAGTAGGAACGACAGTCACCTTGCTCAGATCAGCACCTTCCTTACGGAACAGTTCAGCAATGGCATCCTGATCTCCGAAGAGCACCAGATGTACATCATTGCTTAACTCAGGAAGCGCTTGGATGACTCCGAGCGTAATTTCCTGCGGGGCGAAATCACCACCCATTATATCAATCCCAATCTTCATCAGCAAAGTTTAGAGTTTATCTTACAACAAATAGCTGAAAGCTATCAACCACTAGTGCCTGATTTAAAAGTAATAAAGCTTAACGCTCCATTACAACTTTGCCCTTGTAATAGAGCTTACCTTCATGCCAATGAGCACGGTGGTACAGATGGGTTTCTCCTGTTGTTGGATCAACAGAGATCGTTGGTACGACAGCTTTGTCGTGAGTCCTGCGCTTATCTCTTCTAGATTTGGAGATCTTATGTTTAGGATTTGGCATGGGTAATAATTATTGAAATTGTTAATTAATTCATTTTTAGTTTCCGGAGTACTGCCCAGCGATCTTCTTGCTGTTCTTTACTCTCGTCCTTCTCAGGTGTCTTGAGTCCTAAGAGTTTTAATACTTCAGGATTGCAAGTGGGAATTCCATTTTCATCTTCCGGATGTACCGGATGTAGTGGCACCTGCAGGGTCAGAAAGTCGTAGATATGTCGCTCTAGATCAAGCTCATGTGCGCTATTAGCAACATATATGGCATCGTCATCATCGTCTTCTGATGAAGGATTTTCAACCATCCTGATGAGTAGGGTTTTTTCTACTGATACAGGTAATTCAAAGGGATCCAAGCATCGTACACATTCGGCTTCTACTACTCCTTCCATTTTTAGAGTGAGTTGTAAAGTGCTGGACTTGTGTAGAATAGCTTCTATTTCCACCTTCGACTTCAATATAATGGATCCATCACGACCCTCAAAGAACGCATCCCCGATTTCGTAAGTAAACTGATGATCTCCGGCAGGGATCCCGGAAAACTTGATGATGTATTTGGAGCGATGTTCTGCCACGACGATCAGATTTCAACCTAACACCGAATTGAGCGCAAGGGGGGCAAAGGTAATAAATGTGAATAACCTGTGAAAGAGGTAAGTGATCTGGATTTATCTCCCCATCATTTTAATAGGATCTAGCTTTCTGACGACTTAATTTATCAATAATTAAGGATTAATATATTGATAGTTAGATACTTAATTACGTTTATCAGCTTGCTCTTTCTACATTGTTTTCAAATTTATGAGGAAATGTTTGGGGTTGATTAGGCGGGCGGATTGAACTTTCTTCGTCAGCAAAACGGAATTCATTGTTAATAAACACGTCTTTTCTTGGGGTGATTTTGTAAAGTAGGTAGGAGCATTTACACCTTACCTCCTCGATTTCTGTTTTTACCCAGATTTTCTGTTCCGTAACAGTTTAGTAAAGTATATCCCGAAAGGAATTGCGATCTTTGCCGCAGAACAATTATTCTGTGATGTTGCGAGCCAAAGCATTATGACATCACGGCGACGAGACCCTAATGATGAAAGCCAGAAAATTTCTGCCTGTAATGGCACTGTTGTTATTTTCCTTTACTACTCAATTGCGAGCACAAGCCGTAAATTGTTTTGAAATAGAAAGTATCCTCGTAGATGCTTGCGGGTCTCCTGAAGGTGAAAATGAAATGGTAAGGTTTCTGGTTGGAAGCTCTGATCTGAATACAATAAATCTTCAAGTCATCTGGCCCAATATTGCTTTCCAAGGAATTTGTCAGAATGCTACTACTGCTGGAAAAGTGGCTACCTTGAATAGTACAATCACTGGATGCGGATATATCCTTGAACCTACTGCCGGAAATTTGCCAGCAGGGAGTACTGTGATTCTGGTGACTAGCACCAATATGGATCCTACTTTTAATTCATTCAACAATTTGAATGATACGATATATATGATTTTTCAATGCCCAGGAAATGTTACTGCGCACTTTAAAAATTATCAATCAGGAGCTGGTTCACGTACATTAGAATTAGACTTCGCCGGATCTTGTAATGATATTGTAACGTACATCGTTGATTCTTTGATTGACCAATCTGGATTACATAGTGCAGAAGATGGAGCAACCGTAAATTTTGATTTTGCGGGTAACGATTCATACACCAACTCAGGCTGCCAAGCACCTATTGTTCCTTTAGCGTACAACGTTTCGGTAAGCAGTGCAGTTGTTTGTGCAGGCGCTACCGTTACGGTGACTGCTGCAATTACTTCCGGTACTTATCAGAGTTATTTTTGGAGCGGAGGCGCAGGTGTTTTTGCCAATGCCAATTTATTGAGTACATCGTATCAAACGAATTCAATTTTTACAGGAACCGATAATCTCTACTTTGGAATTGTTGGAAATTGTGGAGATACTATTTATGATACTTTGACGATTCAAATTAATGCGGGGCTGCCAGTTACTATTACTGCTAACGGTCCAACTTCTTTCTGCAGCGGCGACTCAGTAATTTTAACAGCTGTAGGTGGAGGTCCTTATGCATGGTCGCAAGGTGCTACAACATCAACAATTACGGTGTTAACCGCAGGGACATATACCGTAACACAAAATAGTGCTTGTGGCACAACTTCGGCTAGCCAGACCGTTAGTGTAACGAGTCCACAGCAAGTTGCTATTACTCCTTCTGGAGCTACTACATTTTGTCAGGGTGATTCAGTGATCTTAGTGTCCAGCGGTACTGGTACATATTTATGGTCGACAGGATCAATCAATGATTCGATAACAGTATTGAATAGTGGAAGTTATTCGGTAACGTTAACAGATGGTTGTGGGCAGAGTACTGCAAATATTGCGGTAAATGTTACTGCTGGACCAACTGCTAGCATTACAGCTTCAGGACCATTAACTTTTTGTCAAGGGGGATCCGTTGACCTTACTGCATCAGGAGGAAATACTTTCTTGTGGTCGAATGGAGCAACTACCGCTAACATCAATGTTACTACAGCAGGAAATTATACTGTAACTGTTACGTCTACTTGCGGAACTTCTACTTCGGCGCAATCTGTAGTTGTGAATATTCCTCCGGTGGCATCCATCACACCTTCTGGTTCGCTACAGTTTTGTCAAGGTGGTTCGGTTACACTTACTGCAAATGGAAACGGGACTTATCTCTGGTCGAACGGAGCTACTTCTCCGGCAGTAAATATTACAAGTGCCGGAAATTATACAGTTACCGTTACCAATAATTGCGGATCATCTACAAGTGCAACTTCAGTTATCGTAGATCCATTACCGTTAGCCGTCATTGCTGCTTCTGGTCCATTAACTTTTTGTCAAGGGGGTTCTGTTGATTTAACGGCAAGTGGAGGAACATCTTATTCGTGGTCGGATGGATCGGCTTCAGCTACGATCACTGCTACTTTACCGGGAATATATACTGTAACTGCTACTAATAATTGTGGAACAAGTACAACATCAAATACTGTGGTAGTTGAACTTCCTCCGGTAGCGAATGTTACGCAAAGCAATACCGTTATTTGTCCAGATGATTCTGTTTTACTTATCGCAAGTGGAGGGAATTCTTATCTCTGGTCGAATGGCGATACAGGTTCTTCTATCTACGTAAATACTTCAGGAAATTATACGGTTACTGTAACTAATAATTGTGGTACTGATCAAACGAATGCAGTACTTACTTCAAGTAATCTCGTTGCTGCTTATACCTTAGATCCTTCAAGTGGAATTGCTCCATTAACAGTTACTTTTACAAGTAACAGTCAGAATGCAATCTCTTGGCTATGGGATTTTGCGAACGGAAGTACCTCAGCAGATACTAATCCTGTGAGTACCTTTAATACTGCAGGCTTCTATATCATTGTATTAACAGTTGAAGATATTAATGGTTGCAAAGCTTCTTTTCAAGATACGATAGATGTAATTCCAGGTGAAGTTTTTGTTCCAAATGTATTTTCACCTAATGACGATGGTGTGAATGACAATTTTAATGTGGTGAGCAATAGTATTGAAGATCTTAATGCGAGAGTATTTAATCGCTGGGGTCAGGAAATTGCTGCATGGTCATCGCCAATTAATGGGTGGACTGGAAAAAATTCCAATGGTGACGAAGCTCCTGCTGGAGTTTATTTTTATCTGATAAAAGTAAAAGTAGGCGGACAACAGCAAAGAACAATTCGCGGTACAGTTACCCTTATTCGTTAATCGAAAATTATTTTTGGGGGAGCGTTTTCAGTCGATAAATACTGAAATCACCTTCCTGAAGGATTAACTTTTGTAGATAAGGAATGAGTTCTGGCTTTATGGGAATTTGATGATCAGAAGTGATGAGGTATTCAGCACCTCGACCTATGTATTCACTGATTTTTAATTCCCCATTTTCATTTGGTAGGATCAAATCATCGCTGAATGTAAATCCAAAACCTCTTTGGTGTAGGAAGTAAAAATAAATGCATCCGGATTTATCAGGTCCTATTAATACCTTACTATTTGGTGGTAGCGCAGTTTGTAGCCGTGAAAGTTGTGGCGTGTGAATAAATTCTTTCGGAATTCCTAAATCCGTTTTCATCCATCGTGCAGGGAGAATTCTTACTGCTGCCAGTATTGGTGATGTGCAAAGTATAAGTGCCAGTACCCATTGCAAATTTCTTCTCATCAGGAAATCGACAGCTAGTCCAATTAAAGGAATTCCAATAAGTAGTGATGGGAGCATATAATATTGATGTACTTCCATCTGACGAAGTTCAATTACATGATAAATTAAATAGGTCAGCGTTAATAGTAGAAAAGGAAGAAATCCGGGACTATTCCATTTCTTTAATTTTATCACCAGAAATAATCCAATCAGTATCAACAATGAATTCGCATAATTGAAAAGTAATTCTGGCCAATCGCTCAGAAGATTATCTTTTAAAGTTTTCATCCCTGCCGAAAAATTTTCTGCTGGTCTGAATTCAATTCCGTAATCGGTGAGTCCACTAATATGGATGAGTTGAACGGCATAGCGATACCAAATTAAGGTAATGGCCACTGGAATTATTCCACTCAAAATCATTAAGATTTGTTTACTGGTAAATTTGTATTTTGTTATTCTCCATTCATTGATGATCATCCCAGCCATCACAGCTCCCAACATCAGATATTGGAGTTTTACTAATCCTGAGATAGTGATCAGGAGCATGGAAATAATGAAAAAGGAAGAATTTTTATTTTCAATCCAGATAGAAAAATAGTAAAGTGCAGCAATCCCCGAACTTAGTGCAAGGATATCTGGCAATGCATTAAATCCATGATAAAATAATTCTGGGCTCCAAGTATAACACCAAGCACAACAAGCAGCAGTGAATTCATTTCTCGTCACTACTTTCATGAATCCAAAGAGGTATATAATCCCGAGACTGGTGATGAGCAATGAAAAAGTCCGATGAACTTCATAATGCTCTCCAAACACTTTGTAAAGTTGTGAAAGCAACCATTCATACAATGGAAATTGCATCCCTGTTACACCATCTGATTCAAACCTACAATCCACACGAGGTTTCAGGATATTAGCATCTTCCTCATGAAAATTTCTAGCAACAGCCAGCGTATTGCATTGCCTCCATACATGAATACTGCATGGTGGAAGTGAAACAAAAGGAAGATGAAGTACTGCATTTAGCAGCAAAGTAAAATATAGCAACCTACGAGGATGCTTTTTTAGAAACGACCCTATCAGCAATGTAATTCAGGTTATCGTACTGCTACTTTTACGGAAAAACGCTCTTCGCCAATCGTAATTTTCAACAGATAAATTCCAGAAGGAATCTCAGCAGTATCCATAAAAAGACGTTGCTCACCTTGATCCATCATCCCATTGTGAATGTTGATTATTTTCCTTCCATTTAAATCATAAAGATTGGCAGTAACAGTATTCCGCTTTGCCATTTCAAAGGGAATACAGGTAATTCCTTTGCAAGGATTAGGGAAAATCGCTTTTATTTTATTGATGGAGTTTTCAGCATTTTCAATTCCTGTGATTCCTGTTACATCAAATTTCCAGTACGCAGCTGGAGCTGGCATCGGACGTACTTGACTTTTTCCACTAGTTGCATTTGCTTCAATATAATAATATACGCGAGTGCCGGCAGATTGATGAGGAATTAATCCTCCCCACATATTTGGTTGGCCACTCAGCGAATTCATGGCAATAGTTGAAAAAAGTTGAAGGGTGTCGGTACGATAATACAATGTCGCAGTTGCAATTCCACTGCGGTGCTGCATGCGCGCCATAACAATATAATCATTTACAGTATCTGTTGTATTAGGTAACGCCTGATGACTGATCAATAATGGATCATCAGTACCTAACTCTTTTGTGATACAATGTAAAGCACCTAATGCACCAATGCTTGCTGATGAATTTATTCCAACTACATTATATCCTGGCAAATTATCACGGTAAATCTGCAATGCAAGGGCATCTTCAGGAATTCCATAAGTTGGGACGATGATCGTTTTATTAATGAAAGAAGAATTGGTGTATGTATAATAATCGCCACCATTACTTGGATAAAGTCCGTTATCAGCAGGCATTGGAATACGTACTACTTTGTAAGGCGTACCATACACAGAATTATAATTACTGATTACATATAAAAGATTAGCTTCAATCTGTGGTCCATCAGCAATTCCTGGAGGATATTCCCCCATTAATATTGTTTCCTCATCCAATAATTTCATGTGCATATCGATATGATGAATGGCATCATAGGGTAAGGTCGTCATTTTTATATAACGGTTAATGCCCATAAAATGCTGCATGATCGTATCAACTTGTGCGGAGGTCAAAGAAGGGTTTTCATTTAAAATTAAATTAGAACTGAAGCCCGTTCCAAAACCATCCGTCATAAAATTTCCTCCGGTATGAATAAGTTGCCAAGGGGCATTTGTAGTCGAATACAAAGGAGTATTCAGCTCAGTAGCGATGGCAACAGGAACAAGATCATCTAATGGTCGAGGCCTGTTGTAAGTCCAGTCAATGGTGATCAACGTATCCACATCATTGGTGTAAGCACTCCATGGACCATAATCGCGACACCATACACTATTATATCCGGGCGTCAAACAAATTACATGTGCAGTATCAATATTGTTACTCAACAAAGTATTGATTACCGTGGTAGGATTACTACAAACTACATACACATTACATTCGGGTTGAGCAGCACGAATAATTTCTCTTACCATTGTAGTATAACTCACCCAAGTAACCAGTAAGCCTTGTAGTTCTTCCCATTCACCGATAGTGCGTACACTGCTATTCGGAGGAGTAATAGTAGCTGTTGATGGAAGACCAATGCCACGGGAGTTCAAATAACTAGGCATTAGCAATTGTTCCGCAGGGGACATTCTGTGATCTTGCTGAGCGAGCAGGATGTTTGGGATAGAAGAAAGCATTAACAAAAAAAGTGCAGGGAGTAGTCGTTTCATCAGAATGATTTTTGCTACTCCAAAATAAATGAAAAATCCCGAATAAAGCATCCGGGATTAGGTATAAAGAGAATTATTCTTCAATCAGTCTTCTTCACCAGTGGTAACCAGTTCGCTAAGTGCTATTTGCAAGCGTACTAATTTCTCAAAAATGGCAACTTTAGTACAAGCATCTTCTAGTTCGAGGGGCTTAAAGAGAAAGTCAACTGTTCCTGGCTCGAACTCATTTAATTTTTTACGTTCTGTTTTAGAGAGAGCAGTTACAAAGATGATAGGAATATGTGAAGTTTGAGGGTTTTTTCGCAAGCGGTGAGCTACCTCCAAGCCGGTCATATCATCCAGCTGATAATCGAGGAGTATCATTCCGATACTCTCAATATTGCACATCAGCAATGCTTCGGCACCTGAGGTCGCCGAGAGAAAATGTCGTTTATCATCTTCCAGAATACTTTCAAGAGTTAATAGATTTTCGGGACGATCATCTACCAATAAAATTTTTATTTTTTGCATCATGTTATTGAGATTTATTATTTGTAAAGCCATACTTTCATCAAAGAGATCAACTGATCTGCCTGAACCGGCTTAGTGAGATAATCAGAAGCACCTGCTTCCATGCATTTTTCACGATCACCCGTCATCGCTTTTGCAGTTACTGCAATGATTGGAAGATTCATCCAATGTGGATCTTTTCGGATTTCAGCAATGGCATCATAACCATTCATATTTGGCATCATGAGGTCCATCAGAATTAATTCTGTATGGTCATTTTGTTTTAATTTTTCAATAGCTTCAATTCCATCGTATGCCGGAATTACATTGATTCCTTCGTTTTCTAAGATATGTGTTAGCGAATAGATATTTCTCATATCATCATCCACTAATAAAACAGTTTTACCACTCAGTAAATCATTCATCCTACTTTGAACTTCATCAAATTTTTCTTTTCCTTCACTAATGGTATTCAGAAAATTTCCTGCCTGATCTAATTCATCATTCCGGAGATCATCCTGTTCAGTATTCATCACTTCTTCAACTTCTCTTAAACATTCGTCTGCATTATCTGCACAGAAGATGAGTGGCATATTTCGAAGATGTTCATTGGATCGAATTTGTTGTACTAATTCTTTTGTTCCCGCTTCATTCACTCCTGAATCGACAACAAGGCATTCATATCTTCCTACTTGAACTTTTGCAGAACAATCAGTAATGCTGACAGCAGTTTCCATGATGAGATTTTTCTCTCTCTCATGTAAAATGTTTAGTATTCTGTTCATTTCATTTTTTCGATCTCCAAAGTACAATAGCTTCCGTGTAGGTGAAATTGGTTCATGAATAATACTTTCAAAAAGTATTTCCATTTCTTCCTTACCTGCTGGTTTATTCAGATAGGTTGCAGCACCCATATCAAGACCTAGTTGTTTTTTATCAAGCGATGAAACAATATGTACAGGAATTTTTTTGAGAAGTGCATTTTCCTTGAGTTTTTTAAGAACAGTCCAGCCATCCATTACCGGAAGTCGTAAATCAAGAATAATTGCATAGGGAGTATAATGTGTTGCATAAGCAAGTCCTTGATCACCTTGTAATGCGATGATCGCTTTGAATCCTGTCTTATGGCAATGATTCATCAACATCCTTGCAAAAACATAATCATCTTCAATGATGAGTACTACCTTATCGTTAGATTGAATAAGCGTTCGGTCGTCTCGGATTTCATCTGCACTATATCCAGATTGTTGCTTATTGAAAGATGGAGAAGGAATGCGAACTTCAGGCATACGATCATTAACTTCCAAAACCTCTGGAATTGTTAGTACTGCCGGTGAAATATTAATTTTCGCAGGTAAGTACATCATGAATGTGGAGCCACTACCTTCAATACTCTCCAGCATCATTTCTCCTCCCATCATCAACATTAATTCACGACTAATTGCCAGTCCTAATCCGGTGCCACCAAATTTTCTGCTGGTAGAACCATCCGCTTGTTGAAAGGCCTCAAAGACTAATTTCTGTTTGTCTTCTGCAATGCCAATTCCTGTATCTTCTACAGAAAAGCAAATTACTTTCTCAGATTGCAAGAGTGATTTCGTTTTGAATACAATATCAGATGATGCAAATCCTATCTTTAAAGTGACTTTCCCACCTTGTCCCGTAAATTTAAAGGCATTAGATAGTAAATTTTTCAGCACCTGTTCAACTCTCGTTTTATCGGCGAAAAATGTAAAGTCTTCTTTCAGATCATTCTTAATCTCAAAATTTATTTTTTTGTCAGTCGCCAGTTCTCTAAAGAGTAATCGAGTATCATCTATAATGACTTTTGCTTTCACATCTTCATATTGAAGATCTACTTTACCGGCTTCTATTTTTGAGAGATCAAGAATATCATTGATCAGCATTAACAAATCAGAACCTGACTTATGAATGATATTAGCATGTTCAACTTGTTTGCCTTCGAGATTTTTTGTTTTGTTATCTGCAAGAAGTCGAGCTAGGATAAGGATACTATTAAGTGGTGTCCTTAATTCATGGCTCATATTGGCAAGGAACGCAGATTTGTATTTATTACTTTGTTCCAACTGTTCTGCTTTGAAAGACAAACTCTGACGAGCAACTTCAATATCATGATTTTGTTCTTCGAGCTGAGCTGCTTTATGCTGCAATTCTTTATTTACTTGTTTTAATTCTTCTTGTTGTTCTTTAAGCTCTTCTTCCGATTGCTGCAAGAGTTGTGATTGTTTGGTGAGCTCATTATTGATTTTTCTTAATTCTTGTTCTTGATAAACTAATTCATCTGCTTGCTTACGCGATTCATCAAGTAATTGAGTGGTGATGAGATTAGCTCTTACACTAAACAAACTTGCAGCAATTGGTTCTGCCATTTTTGCAAGTAATTCTCTTTGAGCTAAGGTCAAAGGCTTGAGTGATGCAATCTGAATCGCACCTACTACCTTACCGCTTGTGTTTAAGGGTATAATATACAAGCTACATTGCTTCGATTCACCCATACCGGTATCAATCGTGAAGTAAGCATCTTGTACAGAATCGAGGAATATGGCTTTGTTTGCGGATATCGCCTGACCGACAAGACCTTCTTTAAGTTCGTACCGCTTGCTGTTCAGAATCCGATTGTTCAATGCATAGTAGGCTCCCAATTGAATATGCAAATCATTCATATCCTCATTGTGAAGAAGAAATATGGCACTTTGCTCTACTTTCAGGTTTCCAACGATGGATTCAATAATTTTATCTAATAAAACATTGAAATCATCATTATTCGTACGCATCGTTTCATTTAAGTCGGCTAGCGCTTCCGACATCCAGCTACGACGAGCTTCTTCATTGGCCGCTTCTTGTAATTGGCTTCGCATGTTAAGTAATGCATGACCTTGAATATCTTTTTCAGACAACGGTTGATATTGTACATTAAAATTTCCTTTTCCAATTTCTTCAACAAATTTAGAGGTCTGCCGGAACCCATCGATCAGAAATCCTAAAGCCTGAAACATTTCGCCGACTGCATTTTTTGGAATTTTCATCCGGAGCACAGGTAATTCACCTCGCCCCATCTGCATGATTACTTCACGAACCTGCATGATCGGTACAATGATAAAGCGAGTGATAATGAACGCAGCTACCAGAATAGAAATTATTATTAAGAGAGCAATGCCGAGCACCAATACCATCAGCGAATTAAAGCTATAAAGCATCTTATCCTGCTCCTTTAGCGCTAAAGTAGTCTGCGTATTAATGATGGATTTTAACGCTACTGTTATTTTTTCAGAGCGTGGAATAATTTCCCTTTCCAGAATATCTTCTGCTGCAAATTTTTTCGTAGGATCTTGATAGTCATCAAAACTATTTAGGATCCTTGTAATTTTTGTCTGGCAGGAAATCAATTCTTCATACTCTACTAGAATCCCTTTCATAGCAACCATATTGGCTTCCTGATTCCAGTAAGGCATTAATCCATTGAAACGGCCTCTAAGCTCGATATAATCAATATTGTTCAATGCGATAAGACTGTCTTTGTCGCTTTTGTTATTTGGAAGATAAACCCAGTTTGTAACCAGCATTCGAGACCTAGTTACAAGTAAATTCATCTTTGCTAATGCATCTAATGATGGATTAGTATTATTGACGATATCACTCGTGATCTGCTGACTTTTACGGATGGTATATGTACTGATTACAGCATTGATAATTCCAATGGCTATAACGATCAGGAATACAGTATAAATCCTCCAGTCAATTTTCTTAAAAGCTCTTTTTTGTCTCATGCTGCTTAATTTACTTTACTACGGTAGCTAATTCTAATAATTGATTGGAAATTTTAAGTCCTTCTTTTTTAAGAGCGCTTTCATTCAATTCAAAACGCATATGATTATTACTTTGGATGATATTAATGCAAGCCCCACGAGCCGCCATATTTCGGTCTTCAGCAATGATCAGCACACCTTTGCCAGAAAGTTTTTCAAGAAGAGAACTTATTTTTTCGCTTTGGGATTTACTGATATAAATGATCTGACTGTTTGCAGTTTCATCCAGATTATTGCACACTCTTATCTCAAAAGTTTTATCAAAGATTTTTCTCCCTTTGAGTAATGCTTCAAGTTTGCCAGTGACCTCAGAATTTCCCAAAACGGATATGGTAAATGTGGAGCTTTGATTTTTAGGAGCAGGCCACTCAATATGTTTAATAAAATTGTAAACGAATAGCGCTTTAACAGTATATTCATCCTGTCCCTCCGAATTGATAGAGTCCGCTTTCATGCCGCATAGAATTAATGCGGTCATCAGAATGAACATTCTAACCATGAATAAATATGTTCGGAACGCTTTCAATTTCAGAAGTTCTGATAAATTAATTTTAATTGAAATTCTCTACCCAAACCTGGAAGTGGTGCATGATTACTGTTATAAGGCTGAACAAACCAATTCTTTTGATCTAATAAATTATATGCGCTCAGTTGTGCTGAAAAGCCTTTGACTTTTAAGAATTTGTAATCCAGTGTAAAATTTATGTTTACTGTTTCAGGTAACCGTGAGTAGATGGCGTTGTTTGTTTCAACATCTAAAGCAGTAATGGCTGATTTTTTTGAAAGGTAGACCGCCGATGTATAAGCGGTTAAGTTGGTAAGAAATTGAAAATGAACTTTTAAATTTATTTTCAAAGGCGATATTCCAAGATGTTCTTTTTCATCCATTAAATTGATATATGGATTGTTTTTGCTTTGATCATTACTTTGATACCATGAACTACCGATATCTATTCCTCCTCTAGATTTTTTATAACGAAAAGTCAATTCAATGCCATTGGTGCCGATCCGTTCAGAATTGGTATAGGCATCATAGTTAGTTGTCGGATTAAAATAGTAGATGATAGGATCTCTAGTAGTTAGCGTATATGCATTCACGACGACATTGACATATTCATTGATGCTGTATCCGGTTTCTACCTCAAGGACATCAGTTTTTTCTGGGATTATATCTTTCGATAGATCTATATTCTGTGTGCCTGGTGATCTAAATGATCTACTGTAAAGGGCTTTCACGTGAAAACTTCTGAACTCTTTTGTAATTCCTACCCTTGGTACAATAGTCGAGCCGAAGATGCTATTGTCGTTGTATCGAAATCCTGCGATAATATTTGCAATTGCTGAACTTATAAGTCCTTGTACAAAAACACTTGAGTTGTTATAGTTCAGGATTTTATTTTCATTCGACTGAAATGTAGTATTAGGTTCCAGATGTTCAGAGCGGTCATAAAAATACTGGGCTCCTGCAGTGATATTAAGATAATCTGTAGCCTCAAGTATTGCAGTAACTGCTGCAGAAGTTCGTTGGCTGGAGATTTTAAAGGGGGCTATTTCTCCAGATAGTTTCAATGGTTCATTTTCCCAGGGAACTTGATGTTGGAAATTAATTTTTGGCAGAATGGTGATCTTGTCACCAATTTTAAGTGTATAGTTTACTTCACCTTGATAGCTTGTAAATGATAGATTGTTGGGTTTGCTTAGAAGTTTTACATATTCATCACGAGATTCGATACTGTAATGATTTGCAATAGCTCTGAATCCTAAATTACCTGTGTTTGCTCCTAGGTTGAAAAAAATATTGTTAATCCTAGAATTATCTTTCATATCATAGCTTGCTCCATAAACATCAGTGTATTGATGATTACTACGATTCGATTCACTGAAATTACTTTGCAGTGAAATATTGCTTTTATTTTTCTTGGTACCGAGGTATAAGTTGGCGCCTCTGCGGCCAAAAATTTCCTGTGCTACACTGTAATTCGCTGAGGCTTGAATTTCATTTCCCGATAAGGGCTTCCGATTGATAATATTGATTACCGCATATGCTGCGTTTCCACCATATAATGCGGATCCAGGTCCACGTATGATTTCAATTTTTTCAATATTTTCTATGGGATAATGATTGCCTAACTGAATAGTACTGTATAGTCCCTCATTCATTTCCTGTCCGTCAATGATCAGTACTACTTTTCCTTCGTGAGCCCAGTTGCCACGTACTGTTAAGCCAACTACACCTTCTACATCAACTCCAAAATCGAAACCAGGAATTGTACTTAGCAAATCGATTAGATCGCGTGCTCCACTCTTACGGATATCGTCAGCAGAAAAATAACTGATAATTCCCGGAGATTGTCTTGGAGTAAGAGCTTTCACTGAGGCTACCGATATTTTAATGTTCAGTAAATCCTGTAACGAAAGCGTATCAAAACCCGATGACGATAGCTGCCCCGTTTCCTGAGCATTGACCCTGTTTTGGCCAATTAGCAAGAGTATCATGAATAAGATGCGGCGAACCATGAGGTTAAATTTGTACCTGATTTATACGCCGAACCCTGAGAAAAGGTTATTAAAAAAGGGATCCCGATTGGAATCCCTTTTTTAATAATAAGTTGTTGTTTATTAATCGTTTAACGAATCAATTCTACAACCCCTTTATGTTGTGTATTGCCAATATCTAAGATGTAGAAATAAACTCCAGAAGGAAGTGGATCTCCACTGTTGTCTTGCTTACCATTCCAGCAAGGGTTATTGGCATCGCTTTGGAATACTTTTTTGCCCCAACGATTGAATACTTTCCATGAACTGCATTCTTCAAATGAAGTTTGACTACCTAAGTTAAGACATTCATTGATTCCATCACCGTTCGGTGAGAAAACATTAGGAAGATTTTTCAGGTAATCATTCAATGATTTTAAGTCTAATGGAATGGATGCAGTATCACTACATAAATTATTATAAGCAATCAAAGTTATTGTAGCTTGTTGTGCAAACGGATATTCATGAATAATACTTCCGGGATCTGTACTTGATGTACCATCGCCAAGATTCCAATAATAGTTCAGTGCATCGGTGCTGTTGTTAACCAGTGTAACAGTTACTCCGGAACAAGATGCTAGCGTAGCAGTGGTATCAATGAATAGTTCAGCATTTGGTTGATCATTTACAGAAATTTCAACTTGAGCATCATCTTGACATCCGTTGATATCAGTAACAGTAACGGTATAAAGTTGTGTTCCACTAGGACTCGCTACTGGATTCGCAATATTGTCAAAGTTTAATCCTATTGAAGGACTCCACAAGTAACTTACACCACCGGAAGCACTTAATTGCGCTCCACTTCCGTTACAAATAAGTTGATTACTTCCTGTAACCGCTACTGGTAACGAGTTCACCGTTAATTGTACCGAATCAACATTACTACAACCATTAGCATCTGTGGCTATTACAGTATACATCGTTGACGCTACTGGATTAGCAATTGGAGTTGCACTTGTTGGGTCATTTAATCCTAAAGCAGGCGACCATAACCAACTCGTTCCACCAGTTACATTTAATGTGGTATCACTTCCAATACAAATAGCAAGTGCAGAACCTGCATCAACAATTGGAAGAGCATTAACATTGACAGCAACATTCGCATTATTTTGACATCCATTAATATCAGTACCCACTACAGTATATGTTGTTGTCACTGATGGGTAAGCTATCGGATTCGCAATTGTGGAATTATCCAAACCAGTTGAAGGATTCCAGTTATAAGAAACTCCACCGGTTGCATTGAGTTGAGTGCTGTCGCCGAAGCAAATTGTAGCAGTACTTCCAGCAGAAATAGTAGGTAATGCATTCACAGTTACATTTAATGTTACCGGAACTCCAGTACAACTCAAACTATTTGTTTCTTGTACAGTAATTGTATTTGTTCCACTTGCATTCCATGCAATGTTTACGCTATTAGAATTTTGACCTGATAAAATACTGCCTCCGTTAACTGTCCACTGGAATGTAGATCCAGCAGCATTGGTAACATTATATTGTGCAGAATCGAAAACACAAATTGCACCAGTCCCGGTAATTGCACTTGTAACAGGAATAGGATTAATAGTTACGAAGAAGGTATCGGAAACTCCGAAACAAACTGTATCAGCAGTAACACTCGTTTCTTCATACCATAAAGCTACAGTAGCTGGTCCGGATACATTCCAGTCAACCGTTACTGAACTGGTTCCATTACCTGAAACAATCGATCCACCTTGCGCCAACCAATTGTAGGTAGAGCCAGGTGTATTTAATAAAGTATAAGTGATTCCTTGTGCTTGATTAGCGCAAAGCACATTCGCGCCTGTTGGTGCTTGTGGAGTAAGAATAACATTGATGTTTACGGGTAGAATTACGGAGTCTGATTGACAGCCACGATCTGTAATTTCGATAACGGTCACAGCTCCAACACCCGATGAATCCCAATTTACAAAAGCGGTATCTGATCCTTGTCCACCAGACAACACCCCATTACTAACGGTCCATATATACGAAGAATTCGGATTTGGATTATTTATCCAATATGGAACGCCCGTTACACCAGGACAGATAGATAATGTTCCAGTAATTCCGTTTACTGTTGCAGCTGGATTTACTCTGATCGTTAATGTATCTGTATTCGAACAAAGGTTAGCATCAGCTCCTGATACAATATAAGTTGTGGTAATCACAGGACTTACTATGATCGATGTACCTGTTCCAATCACACCGCCTCCAAGGATAGAGTAAGAGTAACTCGTTGCACCGTTACTATTAAGTAGAATGGAATCACCAGCACAGATACTATCAGAAACAGAGGTTAACTGCACATTTGGTAATTGATTAACTTGTAATGCGACTGTATCGGTGTTTACACAAGTTGCGGAACTTGTTCCGGTTACGATGTAAGATGTACTTGTGGTTGGACTAACTGTTAAACTTGCTCCTGTTCCAATACTAGTTCCCGGAGCACTAAGTAATGCCCAGTTATAAGTATTTGCTCCGACGGCATTCAATGTTGCAGAATTTCCAACACAAATAACGATCGGATTAACCGTACCAAGAATTATCGGCAACGGATTAACAATTAATGTAACGCTGTCAGTTGTTGTGCAACCGTTGAGTGTAGTAGTCACTAAGTATCCTAAAGTAGTATTCCCTGGTCCAGCATTATTTACAATGACAACAGGATTAGAAATTGTAGTTGAACTTAATCCACTTGCAGGCGTCCAGCTATAAGTATATCCTGCTGTGGTTGCTGTTCCAAGTGTGATGGTATCACCAGAGCATGGAGATGAATTTGTTCCCGCTTCTGAAACTGGCAATGGTTTTACAAATGCTTGAACGGTATCTCTGTCAATACATCCAAACCAATTCACCGACATAATATATTGAACGGTATCAACAGCGTTGGTGGGATTGGTGAGTGTGAGATTAGGTGTAGAAATACTAACGCTACTCAATCCAGTTGCAGGGCTCCAAGTATATGCATACCCACCCACTGCAGCAGTTCCTACTGCTACTGTTTGTCCTGAACAAAAAGTGACATCACTTCCTGCGGTAGCTGTTGGAACAGGACTAGAAATTACTTGCACAGTATCTGTTGTTACACAACCTGCGAGTGTTGTAGTGACCACATATTGCAAAGTATCGGGAATAGAATTTGTATTCGTAAGTGTAAGTGTAGGATTAGAAATTGAACCATTACTTAAACCGCTTGCAGGGTTCCAAGAATAAGTATAGCCAGCAGTATTTGCAGCGCCCAGTTGAACCGTATTTCCTGAACATAAAAGTTGATTATTCCCAGCGGTAGAGACCGGGTTCGGTCGAACAATTACATCAACAGTATCTCTATCCGTGCAACCAAACCATCCTGTAGTTAATATAAAACTAACGGTATCATTAACCGTAGTTAAGTTAGTTAAGCTAACTCCTGTCGAACTTGTTGTTGGCGTACTTAATCCACCCGTAGGGCTCCAACTATAAGAGTATCCGGAAATGGTTCCCGATCCTATCGTCCCACTTTGTCCAGAGCAAAAACTTAAATCACTGCCTGCAACTGCATTTGGCACTGGACGCACAACAACTTGAACAGTATCACTGTCGGCACAGCCAAATGAATTTTGTACAATCAAATAATATAGTAAAGTATCTGGCTGATTCGTAACATTAGTAAGTGTTACCACAGGATTAGCAACCGCATTATTACTTAATCCTCCAGATGGTGACCATGAATACGTATATCCAGCAGTAGGCAAGCTACCGATTGGAATACTAGAACCAGAACAAAGAGTTGCATTATTTCCTGCGTTCGCAATTGGAAATGGATCCGATGTCACTGTAATCGTATCTGCATTAGAACAACCGTTTGCCGTTGTTGTTACGATGTAATCTTGTGAAACGGGAGTAGTGCCGGTATTATTAAAGGTAACTACAGGATTAGAAATTGTAGTTGAACTCAATCCTGTTGCTGGGCTCCATGAATAAGTATAACCAGCTGTTGTTCCTGTACCAATTGTTGCAGTTCCTCCTGAGCAGAAATGAATATCAGTTCCTGCAATGGCAGTGGGTAGCGTTTTAATAAATACAGTTTTCTTAAGTGTATCGGATGTACATCCATATTGATTAACAGCAACTACAGCAATGGTAGCATTCCCCGTCGCATTAAAGCCTACGGTAATAGAACCAGTATTTGATCCGCTTAACTGACTACCTTGTGAAATAGTCCAGTTATAGGTATAACTCGGATTGGCAGAAACACTATAAGCAATACCTGTTGCCGCATTATAACAAAGTGTATCAGGACCAAATAAAGTAGTAGGCTTTGCAGTATTAATTACATTTATAGTGTAAACAACATTGGTAGTTTTTGCAGGACAACCATTATCATTTGCTACCGCACTAAACTGATATGGATTCGTTCTTCCTTGATTGCAAGAAGTAGTCCAGCAGAATTGACTGCTTGCGCTTCCAAGACCGCTAGCATTCAATAATGTTGCAGCAGGATTTGTAAGAATGGAATTGAAAATATCTCCCGTATGGGTAACAAACAAACTATCTCCGTTTGAATCCGTAAATCCAACATTGAAACAAAGTGTTTGGCCTTCTTGAATGGTGTAAGTAGTTTGCGTACTTCCTGTTGCAAGACTTGGTGCAGGATTCGCAGGACAAGTAATCACAATAATCTGGATATCACGACGAGTGATACCGATCAATACACCATTTCTGTATTCGCTGATTTCAATTGCTATTACATAGAAACCTTGATTCTGTGAAAGGTAAGACGTGAGTCCACTGGTAGATTCAATAGAAGAATATCCACCAGCACCAAATGGGTTTGCTAAACTAAATCCTGCGGCGTAAGTAACATCTGGTATTGGCCATGTGTAAACAGCTGGAGGATTAGGATTCGGTTGAACATTTGAACTAATTCCTGCATAAGGCGTAACAAAAGAATAGACCAATGAATCTCCATCAACATCACTCGCTTGATTTAAAATACTTACAGTGTCACCAGCACAGATAAAGGGCACGGGAGCAACGGCAAATGTTGGAGAACTGTTACCTTCAATGGCTGGAGGTAATTCTGCGAAATAGGCCTGACCAACATCTTGAGGATTATCAAGATTTGCAATGTTATTATTCCTGCAGCAACGATCAGAAATCAAATAATAATTGACTAGTGAATCAGGAACTGAAATTACAGCCTGATAAACTCCTTCTTCTACACAAACATTGGGAGTGAAGGTGCAACTATCGTTCGCATTGGGCGGAGTAATAAACTGCTGACTAATTAAAGGCAGACTCGTATCTACTACTCTTAATTTATTTCCAGTAGGATTATTTGGATCGTCTCTGTATAAACCGATATCCATGGTTGCGGGTAATTGAGAACTACCATTAGCACAATATCGATATAGATTCAGAGTTACTGTATATTCGTATTGGTTAGTGGAAGTGTTTAAGCCCAGAAACTGATAGGTCAGATTTCCTCCCATTAAATGTGTGGCATATGAACCCAAGGGTAGGGCGATAAGGAACCACACATAGCATAGGGCTACGCGCCAGGATAATTTCATAATAATGGTGTTTAGTTAGGGGGTAATAGTGGTTTGGTAAGGATTCGGTAAAGGGAAGATAAAGTAAGCTAATAATTACCAGAACTGAAAGCCCTTAATTCATGCTAAAACCCTGAAAACCTTGTACTTCTCGCAGTTTAGTTAGATTTTTCATTAATAGCTCAAAGGTTTTTTGTAGGCAAAAACAACAAGCAAGAAATAGGATCCAGCAATATGTTAAAGAAAAGGACTCCTGAATACCCTGAACTTTAGCTGTTCATTCCTATCTTTTCACCGTGCTTTCAACTGATATTACAATTCTAGGAGCAGGACCTGCGGGGAGTACAGCGGCTTTGGCTCTGGCAAAGGCAGGAATACCCTGTTTGTTGATTGATCAATCGATTTTCCCAAGGGATAAAGTATGCGGTGATGCCTTAAGTGGTAAAGTGATTCTTACTTTAAAACGTATTCAGCATGACTTACCCAATGAATTAAATTTGCTTCCAACATTTTTGCCTTCACATGGAGTAACCTTTGTAGCACCAAATGGGAAGTCGTTAAAAGTCCCGTTTCGAAGAGAAAATGATCCGCGAGATCCTCCAGGATTTATTAGTAAGAGAATTGATTTTGATAATTGGCTTTTTGAGAAAGCTTCTGCATGCCCATCTGTAAAAACAATTACCGGTTTAAAAATTACTCAATTCAAGAAAGAGCAGGAGGAATGGATCTTGAGTGATAAAAATAATGAAACCGTAATTCGTACAAAAGTTGTGTTGGCTGCAGATGGTGCACATTCACGTTTTGCAAAAGAAGTTGGTGGCATCCATATGGAAGACGAACATTACTGTGCGGGATTACGTGGATATTATAAAGGAGTGAAAGATCTCGATCAGCAGGGATTCATCGAGCTTCATTTTTTGAAAGAATTTTTACCTGGTTATTTCTGGATCTTCCCTCTCCCTAATGGTGATGCAAATGTGGGCGTGGGAATGAGAAGTGATGTCGTGAGTAAAAAGAAGGTGAATCTGAAACAGGAAATGTTGAAACTGATTGCCACTCATCCGGTACTTAGCAAACGTTTTGATGGGGCTACTCTAGATGGAGAAATTCGTGGCTATGGGTTACCGTTAGGTTCTAAAAAACGAAGTATTTCCGGTGATGGTTTTATGCTGCTGGGAGATGCAGGCTCTTTAATTGATCCATTTACAGGAGAAGGAATCGGTAATGCAATGATCTGTGGATTGAAAGCTGCCGAAACAATAATAGATAATTATCCCGCAAGAAATTTTTCCGCCTCTTCCTTCAAAAGCTATGATGCCTCAGTTTACAAACGACTATGGCCAGAACTAAGTCTGAGTAAAAAAATGCAGGAAATGGTAATGTACCCTTGGCTATTTAATATGATCGTCAATAAAGCCATCCGAAGTAAAACATTGCGCGAAACAATCAGTTGTATGTTTGAAGATCTGGATCTGCGCGGACGATTAAAGGATCCTAAATTTTATTTGAAAGTGTTGTTTGAATAAATTATAAATTCAAAATATTCCTACTTTTCAAAATACGGAATTTCCTCATTCGAAATTAATTCCTGTTGTTTCCAATAAGCTAGTGTTACAACATGTCCTTCCTTGGTGCGTAATTGACGACCAAATATTGCATTGATCGTATTGTAGGTCATGCCAGTTACTCCCACTGTAAACGCTGTAGGAACAGGAGTGGGTGCAGGCGGCAGTGGTGTTTCTCCTTCTGCAACTGCGGTAGGAGGAGGAGTTTTTGGAACGATTCCACTGACGATGACGGTAAATCCATTTCCTGTTAATAGTGTTCTTAAAAATTCCGCCCTGCTTGTTGTTACCGATCGTTCTACAATACAACATTTAACACCATCCAGCTCTTCGAATTCATGATTTTTATTGAGGGCCATTTTTTCTGAATTTAAATTCCTGCACTTAAATTTTGAATATAACTGTACAAAGTTCCAGCGAATCCTGTAACCAGTAATCCAAGTATACAAATCAATAAAGAAATACTCGGCAGCAGATCGATTTTTATACGCTCAATCGGTGATTCATTAACATCCATAAACATTGCTTTTACAATACGGAGATAATAATACATGGAAATTATCATGTTTATTGCAGCAAAGCCAACTAGTAAATAATTTCCATGAGCTGCTCCTGCCATCAGTAAAAAGAACTTTCCAAAAAATCCAGCAGTAGGGGGTATTCCCGCAAGTGAAAAGAGCGATAAGGTTAACACCCATGTCAACACTGGATTCGTTTTGTAAAATCCTTTATAATCACTGATTTTTTCTTTTTCGCTGATGGCACTTACCAACGTAACAACTCCGAAGGCTCCTAGGTTAGAGAATAGATAAATCAACAGGAAATAAATTACCGCAGCTTCTCCATTCTGAGTTCCTGAGGAAATACCAATGAGAATAAATCCTACTTGTGCTATAGAAGAGAATGCCAAAAACCGTTTAAGATTATCCTGACGGATGGCAAAAAGATTTCCAATTCCGATCGTTAGTACTGCTGTCACAAAGATGATTCCATACCAGATGTTTTCTAGTGAACCGAAAACATGATACAATACACTAATGAATACAAATGCTATTGATGCTTTCGATACTACAGAAAGATAAGCCGCAACAACTGCAGGTGATCCCTCATAAACATCGGCAGTCCAGAAATGAAATGGTACTGCTGAAAGTTTGAATGCAAATCCGGTGAAGAGTAATACGAAGGCAAAGAGTAGGAGTGAAGTATCTGTGAGATGTGTACTAATTTCAACGAAAGATAAACTACCCGTCAAGCCGTACACCAAAGAAATGCCAAGGAGTAATATCGCAGAGCTGAAGGCTGAAGATAAAATCATTTTCATTCCTGCCTCAGATGAATTCCGGTCTTTTAAATTAAAGTTCACCATTGCAGCAAGCGGAATAGTTGCCATTTCTAATCCGATATAAAACAACAATAAATTTCCTGACGAAATCATAAAAAACATACCGATCAAAGTTGATATCAATAGCATATAAAACTCAGGAACATGACGATGTGTTTTGAGATACGGTTGCGCTTGTAAAGAAACTACTAGAATTCCGAGATTAAGAATATTCTTTTGGAAAATAGTTAATTCATTAAGTAAGAACATCCCATTAAAAAGCTCGCCACCACTATTCCAAAAAAATCCTGCTATGAAATTAAATAAGAGTAATCCGCTTACAATAAGGATCCATTGATCATTAGATTTTTTATGATCAGCAATTTTTAAAATAAGGATGAAGAAAAGTAATATACAGAGCAATAGCTCATGTTTCATTAATAGAAGGAATTCGTGAATCATACTTTGAATTAATGAAGTAATAAATTGCGACCTATATTAGTCATGAGATTATTCACTCCAGGACTTAAGAGGTCGTTGAGCAAAAAAGGAGCAAATCCAATCACTACAATTCCGCTCAATAATAATCCCGCAGCTAATTTTTCATTCCATGTAGCATCGGATAACTGATGATAATTTTCGTTAGTTATCGGTCCCATTAATGCTTTACCAGTCGCATTTAAGATATATACTGCAGTTACTACAATCGAAGCACAGGATGCAATTGTTGCGAGGCGATAGTAAGACTCCGCATGTTGCCAAGATCCCATGAACACCGTCATCTCTGCAACAAATCCACTAAAGCCAGGTAAGCCGAGTGAACACAATCCTGTTATGACGAAGATGGTACTAATGAAGGGCATTACTTTTAACAATCCTCCTAATTGCGAAGCGATTCGTGTATGCGTTCTTTCATAGATCATTCCGATGACTGCGAAGAATAATGCCGTCATTAATCCATGTGAAATCATCTGCATCACAGCTCCAGTAATTCCGGTTTGATTCAACATTCCGATGCCCAATAAAACAAATCCACAGTGACTAACGGATGAATAGGCATTAATGTATTTGAGATCCGTTTGCATCATGGTAGCAAATGCACCGTAAAGAATTGCGATGGCGGATAATAAAATAATTATAGGAGCATAATGATGCGCAGCCTCTGGCATCAGATAAGTGGCAACTCTCAAACATCCATAGCCTCCAAGCTTCATCGAGATTCCAGCAAGAAACATAGAAGCAGCAGTAGGTGCTGAGCTATGCCCATCAGGAACCCAAGTATGGAATGGAAACAGCGCCCCGAAAATTCCAAATCCTATGAAGGCGAATGGAAAGAAAATGAATTGAATATTTAAGGGTACAGCATGATGAGCAATTGCCATCATATCAAAAGTGTGCATTCCATTTGCATCGCTGCTATTAAGATAAAGACCGATGAGTCCAAGGAACACAAAGGCAGATCCTCCCATAAGCATAAGCGCTAGTTTCATTGCACTGTATTCTTTCTTTCCACTGCCCCATATTCCGATGAGTAAAAATTTTGGAATTACCGCTATCTCCAGGAAGAAGAATAAAGTAAAGAGATCAAGCGATATGAAAAATCCATAGGCACCTGCACTGAGTAGCATCAATAGAAAAAAGAATTCTCGAGAAAGCTTTTCCATCTTCCATGAAACTAATACACCGGCAAGTACAACAAAAGCAACCATCAAGATCATCGCTATTGAGATTCCATCAATACCTGTGGTATAAGCAATCCCAAGTTCAGGAAACCAGGCATAGGAAGAATAAAATAACATTGCAGAAGTATCTCCACTCGCACGCAACCCACTAAATTGAAATAGTAATATAAAGGTGAGTAGTAGTTGGATTGCAGACCCAATACAGGCAATCATTCTTATTTTCTTCAATTCTTTGAAGAATAATAAAATAAATGCCGTTAACGTTGGTACTAGGACTAAGAGGCTAAGATTCATAATTCTTTAAGTTCAGTTTACCAAATAAATCGCAAGCAAGGTGAGTCCGAATACGCCAACAAAGAAATACAATGCGTAATCCTGAATTTTTCCTGATTGGATATTCTTTATGAAATTCGAATTCCACGCAATTACCGATGCGATTCCATTCATGGTTCCGTCGATGATGGTACGATCAAACCAAGCAGCTGATTTTCCGAGTATATTGAAAATAATGTTTCGAGTAATGAAAAGATATATTTCGTCAATATAAAATTTACGGTAAGCCGCAACGTATAGTCCGCTCAATGCTGTTGCCACTTTTTCTGGTCGATCATTTTGCTTTTTGTAAAAGAGCATTGCTATTGCGATTCCTGTAAGAGCAACTAAGACCGGACCAATAGCACCAGCCAGATCTAAACTGGAATGAAAAGGCTTTCCATTGTTGGTTACATATTCTCCGAATGGAATAAAGCCAGTTGTTGCCGCACCAATTGCCAGTAAAATTAAGGGGATCTTCATCGTTAATGTGCCTTCACTGTGATGATGATCACCTTGACTAGCCTCCTTCGACCAAAATATGCTGAAATAAAGTCGGAACATATAAAAGGCGGTAATGCCTGCCGTTACTAACGCTAACCCATATACGACTTTATTCGCATGAAGTGCTGCGGTGAGTATTTCTTCTTTACTAAAGAATCCTGCGAAGGGAAAAATCCCTGCAATAGCTAAACAAGCAATGAGAAAAGTAATATGAGTTACGGGCATCGATTTTCGCAATCCTCCCATATCCTTTATTTCATTGCTATGAATCATATGAATCACTGCCCCAGCTCCAAGAAATAGTAATGCTTTGAAGAAGGCATGTGTGAATAAGTGAAACATAGATGCTGTATATCCTAATCCTGATTCTCCTCCTGATCCTGAAACACCTAAGGCAAACATCATATATCCAATTTGCGACATGGTGGAATATGCTAGTACTCTTTTGATATCAGTTTGTGTGCAAGCTATCACTGCTGCGAATAATGCGGACGTAACACCGGTCCACATCACTACCTCTAGTGCAACTGGACATGACATAATAAAAATTGGAAAGAGTCTGGCAACTAAATAAACTCCTGCTACTACCATCGTCGCCGCATGGATCAATGCAGAAACTGGAGTGGGCCCTTCCATTGCATCCGGTAACCAAATATGCAATGGGAACATAGCACTTTTACCCGCACCTCCTATAAAGACAAGCAACAATCCCCAAGTTAAAGCACTTACTCCCATGAAAGAAGTCGTTATGGCATCATGTAAAAATGGAGATCCATTTTGTGTGAGCCTTTGAATAAGGGTTTGAAAATCGAGCGTATGCGCTTGAAAAGAAAGTATCAGAATGCCGATTAAGAAACCAAGATCTGCAAAGCGAGTAACGATAAATGCTTTTTTGGAAGCGGCCACTGCACTTGGTTTTTCGAAGTAATATCCAATCAATAAAAAGGACGAAACGCCAACTAATTCCCAAAACATATAAATCTGAAAAATATTAATCGAAACTACTAGTCCTAACATAGAGAACGTAAACAGAGAGAGAAATGAGTAGTAGGTTGCAAAACGATTTTCTCCTTTCATGTACCCCAAACTATAAAGATGTACCATAAATGAGATCAGCGTTACCACCACTAGCATCATCACCGATATCGGATCGAGCAAAAATCCAATGTCAATAGAAATATCTTCAGAAAAAGGAAGCCACACCATCTTCCATGCAATTTGTTGAAGATGCATTTCTGGAGATGAAGCAAAATACTGTATGGCAGTTTGAATTGAAATTACTGCCGAAATAAACATGGAAGTAGTTCCGATGATTCCGGAAATAGACGATAGATATTTTCTTCCGAAAATGCCAAGTACTACGAAAGTAAGTAGTGGAAGTAAAGGGATTAGCAGTAGGTTGAAAGGAAGATTCATAGTCGGGATTCAGTAAAAATCAGTTTTTAAGATGATCAGTTTCCTCTGCATCTATAGAGCGGACATTACGGTACAGGTTGATGATAATAGCGATCGCCACTGCGGCTTCCGCAGCCGCAATTGCAATGATGAAGATGATAAAGATTAATCCATCTAAATTTTCGGGGTAGAGGTATTTGTTGAAGGCGATGAAGTTAATATTGACACTATTCAGCATGAGCTCTAGGCTCATCAACATGGCAATAAGGTTTCTTCTGGTGAGAAATCCATAGGTGCCGATGAAAAAAAGAAGCGTGCTTAGAATGATAATGTGGGTGAGCGGAATCTGACTCATTGTTCTTCTGAATTTGGTTTCATTGCAATAACAATACATCCAATCATTGCCGCAAGTAATAGAATGCTGACTAATTCAAATGGTAGAACATAACTTTGTGGTGAATTACTAACCAAGAGATATCCTATCTTTTTTACTGCTGGATCATAAACTTCAGCCGATCGTGCGGACCATTCATTATTTCCAATTAACATGCAGGTAAATGCAGCAGCACAAAGTACTGCGATTCCCGAAAATAAGGATCGCTTACTTAAGGCTTGCAACATATTCACACCTTCGTTATTAGTCAGGAAGATCGAGAAAATGATCAGCACTACAATTCCACCAACATAAACGATGATCTGAACAGCAGCGGCAAATTCAACTTCCATCCAGAAGTATAATGCAGCAATTCCAATGAGCGAAAATAGTAATGCTATTGCACTACGAAATAGTCTTCGCGTAGTGACTGTAAGAAATCCTGTGATCAGAATAAAAGCAGCAATGAGATAGAAAGAGATTGTACTCATAGTCATTATTCAACGCCCTCCATAATTTTAGAGTCAGGGTTATTAAGCACTTTCGTGAGCGAACGACGATCGTAAACACTATGTTCAAAGGTGTTCGCCATGATAATTGCATCAGATGGACATGCTTGAACACAGAGGTTACACATGGTGCATAGTTCAAGATGATAGACGAAGGTGTCGATCGCTTTTTTCTTCTTGCCTTCGGCGTTCACTTCATTTTTAGTAACAATTTTTATTGTGCCATTGGGACAAGCTAATTCACAAGCTTGACATCCTGTACAGCGATGCTCATTGCTCGCATTATGAGGCATTACTACTTCTCCGCGAAATCGTTCAGCGAGAACAGGTCTGAATTCAGGATACTGTTCAGTGATGATTTCCTTTTTATGCGTGAAGTAATATCCGGTAAGCTTCATGCCTTTTAGCAAGGATCGAACTGTTCCGAAAACTGTCTTGATATATTCTGTGAGAAACATTTTTACACTGGGATTAACTTATAGATACCAGCCCATGATGGCGATGAAGGTGACGAGTAATAGATTGAATAAACTAATTGGCAAGAGGTATTTCCACTCGAGATTCAACAACTGATCTACACGTAGTCGTGGGAATGTCCACCGGAACCACATGATTACAAAGATGAGAAAGAGTGTTTTTCCTAGAAACCAAATAGACGAAGGGATGAAATCCATGATGTGGTTAAATGCTTCCCAGTGTCCGATATGTAAGGGCATCCATCCACCGAAAAAAAGAATAGCACCGATGGCACATCCTATGAAGATGTTGATGTATTCGGCAAGGAAGAAGAGTGCGAATTTCATTCCTGAATACTCTGTGTGAAAGCCTGCTGTTAATTCTGACTCTGCTTCTGCAAGATCAAAGGGAGCACGATTTGTTTCAGCAGTTACTGCAACTAAATAAATGACGAATGCAATCACTGCAGGAATATGTCCTTTAAAAATCCACCATCCATTTTCCTGCGACATAATAATATCACTAATCTTTAAACTCCCCGTTAATACTATGATTGCAAGAATAGAAAGTCCAGCTGATAACTCATAACTTACGATCTGTGCTGCACTCCGCATCGCACCCAATAGGGAATATTTATTATTACTCGACCACCCTGCCATCAGAATTCCAATAACTCCAACTGAAGAAACTGCAGTCACATATAACACTCCGATATTTAAATCCCAGATCTGAAAGTTTTTTGCAAAAGCAATGGGAGCTAATACTAACATTGCAGCAATCATCACTATGAATGGCGCTAGATTGAAAAGAAATTTATCAGCTCCATCAGGAGTGAGTCCCTCTTTCATAACTAGCTTGAGCGTATCTGCTGAAGTTTGAAAAATTCCTTTCGGACCAACACGATTTGGTCCTAAGCGAATCTGAATTAAAGCCGCTACTTTCCGCTCCATATATACCAATGCTAAGCCTAACACAGCGAATAAAGTGATGGCTGCGATTCCTACTAGTATACATTCAACAAAAAACGCAAGAGAACTTCCTAGAGTTTGTTGCAGCCAGTTTTGAATGAGGATTACTAAATTTTCAAGACTCAGCATTTTCGTATGACTTTACAGTATAATATTTTACTACAGAAATTTTTGAAGGCGCTCATCTGTCAATATCTGGAATTACTAAATCTAATGTTCCCATCGTTGACATTAGATCACCAATTTTGCCTCCACGCGTCATATGATCCAAAGCACTTAGATTAGAGAAACCTGGTGAACGGTATTTTATACGATAGGGTGTTGTTCCTCCTTCACTCACAATATAAACTCCAAATTCCCCTCTGGCGGTTTCAACGCGACTATAGAAATCTCCTTTCGGCAGTTTGATTACTGCTTTCGTTTTAGCTTGAAATTCTCCTTCTGGAATTTCATCAATCAGTTGTTCAATGATTCTCAGACTCTGAATCATTTCTCTAATTCTTACTTTATATCTCGCGTAAGCATCTCCTCCGGTTTCAAGAATTTCTTCGAACTCAATTTTTTCATAAATTTCATAGGGGAAATGTTTCCTAACATCGCATGAAAATCCACTCGCTCGTCCTACGGGTCCGGTACAACCATAGGAGATGGCGTCTGCTTTAGAAAGCGTACCAACACCTTTTGTGCGGCTCTGGAAAATAATATTCCCGGTTACTAATTCATCATATTCATGAATCTTAACTTTGAAGAGCGCAACAAATTCTTTTACTTTTTTCTGAAAATCGGGATGCAAATCAATAACTACACCACCGGGCACAATATAATTCATCGTTAATCGTGCTCCGCAGGTCTCTTCCATGATTTCGTTGATCATTTCACGTTCTCTGAAAGCATAAAAGAACGGAGTGAAGGCACCTAAGTCCATTGCGAATGCTCCCCACCATAACTGATGCGAAGCAATGCGTGTGAGTTCATCCATCAATACACGGATCACCTGTGCACGAGGAGGAATTTCTAACTGTAATCCTTTTTCTACACAGAGTGAACAAGCATGATTATTGATATGTGAGGAAAGATAATCCATTCTACTGGTCAGATAAATAAACTGACGGTAAGAAAGACTTTCACTCATCTTCTCGATAGAACGATGAATATATCCGAGATGCGGTTCGATTTTTTTTATCGTTTCCCCATTTAAAGTAGCGATGAGATGCAATACTCCATGTGTGGAAGGATGCTGAGGACCGATATTTAAAATCATATCGCCCATTTCATTCATCCCAATTTCTTCCGACATCATCATAGCTTGATCATATTTATGGCGTCCTCATAATCTTTTCTCAAAGGAAACCCGGTATGTTCATCTTCGAGAAATAATCTTCTCAAATCAGGATGTCCGTTAAAAGTGATGCCCATCAAATCATAAGCTTCGCGTTCATGAAACTCGGCTGTTCTCCAAATATCGCAAACCGTATCAATAGTTGGATTTGTTTTGTCGAGCAGTACTTTTACCACTAATGTTTGATGTAAAGTCGTTGATCTAAAATGATACACCATATGGAAATGTGTTTTCCAATCGATGGCAGTTACACAAAATAAAAAATCGAACTGTAGTGCGGGATCATTTCTTAATGTATGTGTAAAAATTTTAAATCCTTCCGGAATTGTATTTAAAGTTAGCCACTCTGTAGATTCTTCATAAGTAGCATCTGGAAGTATCGATTCTATCTTTGTTTTCAGATCGTCGTTAGTCATACTTTTTCAATTCTTTTACTGAGGCTTTTGATCTCTGATTTGATCACGAGTCATTCCAGTTTTTATTTTCTCTTGTAAAGTAATTAAGGCATGCAATAATGCTTCCGGACGAGGCGGGCATCCTGGAATGTAAACATCTACCGGAATAACATGATCAGCGCCTTTCACAACAGAATAGGTGTTGTAGAAGAAAGGTCCACCACTAATTGCACACGATCCCATTGCAATTACATATTTAGGATCTGCCATTTGATCATATAAGCGTCTTAATACTGGAGCCATCTTATTCACAATGGTACCTGCAATAATAATTACATCAGCTTGACGTGGCGTTGCTCGTGCAACTTCGAAACCGAATCGTGAGAAATCATATTTAGCTCCTGCTACCGACATTAATTCAATGCCACAACAACTCGTTGCAAATGTCAGTGGCCATAGGGAATTTGACCGTGCCCAATTTACTACATCATCAAATTTACTAAGCATTATTCCGCCTCCGGGCACTTCGTGAACTGTTCCAGGAAAATTTTCTTTAGTTTGATTTACATCCATTTTAACGCACCTTTTTTATGAGCATACAAGAAACCGAGAAAGAGAATAAAGAAGAAAATAATAATATCAACGAATGCCATCCATCCGATTTCTTTCACTACTGTTGCCCAGGGATAAAGAAAAACTAGTTCTACATCGAAAATTAAAAATAGTAAGGCATATAAGTAATAACCTACTTGAAATTGTAGCCAAGTTTGACCAACAGTTGGGATTCCACATTCATAAGGCTCACCTTTTCTAGAATTGGGTGTTCCTTTTACGAAAATTCGGGAAACTAGAATTCCACCACCTGAAAATACGATGGCAGCAAGCGTTAGAATCAACAGGGAAGTTGCACCCATTTATGTCAAATTTATCTATGCTTCAAATTTAACTTTATTTTGATAGGAAGACTCGAGGTAAGAGCGAATGGAGTTCTGATCAAGACTTCAAACAGAATTTAGAGACTACTACAAATTGAGTATTGTTGCTTAGTTTTGAATTCCTCAATTTTAGGTATTCCCAATGTATTTCATAATTATTATTGATAATCAGTACTTTAACTCTAAAATATGAATTTATTTTACCACACATTTAACCGCTTATTTACTTTATTGTTGAAAAGCAACTTTGCAATTCTGCTATTTTTCTTTTTGCAATTTCAGGCGAACGCTCAAGTTGCTCCTAAGGTAAATGAGTCAGTGCAGTTGGAAATCAAAAACCTGAAAGCTCCTCAAGGGTATGCTCCTTCTGGTGGCGTCTTAGTGAAATCTGGCCCTGAAGCAGGACCTTGTATTACTGCCGAAGAGTTTAAAGAAGCACAGGAAGACGCTGATGCAAATGCTCGCCTTATTAGATTAAAAAATCCCGAGAGCCTTAGAAGATCTTCCACACAGCCGCCTTCATTTATTTGGCCAACTCAGGCTAAAGCCGGCTTCACTGATTATGGTTATTATACCGTAAATTTTTTGGTGGATCATAATCTGAATAATCCAAATCAATTACTCGATTATAATTGTGGGTCACGTACCTATGATTATTCTGGGGGCGATCACCAAGGTACAGATATTATACTCTGGCCTTATCCATGGAAAAATATGGATGCAGAAATTATGGAAGTTGTTGCTGCTGCACCGGGTGTTATCCTAACACGCAGAGATGGTTTCTTTGATAGGATGTGTGTGAATGCAGGAAATTCTCAATGGAATGGATTGATCATTCAACATAGTGATGGTTCAAGAGCATGGTACTGGCATTTTAAAAATGGTACCGTTACTGCAAAGCAGGTTGGAGATTCTGTTGTAGCAGGTGAGTTGCTCGGTAAAGCAGGAAGTTCTGGTAGTTCAAGTTGGCCTCATGTGCATTTTCAAGTACTTGATAGTACACTTGCATTAATAGATCCATGGCAAGGATCATGTAATTCATTCAATGCAAATTCTTGGTGGCAAAATCAGCAACCTTACATGGTGCCTACCATCAATCACATCTCTACACATTCTTCTATTGTGGAATATTATAATTGTCCCACTCCTGAAATTACCTATGAGAAAGATACGTTTACACTGAATGATTCGATGGTGTTTCGATTGTATTATCGTGATCTTGATAACAATGCCTTAACACATTTTGATCTCATTAATCCTTCAGGGCAAATTCCGATCACTTGGGATTTTAATAGTCCATGGTTATTCTCAGCTACATCATATGCTTACTGGCCATACGTCGTGGATAGCTGGTGGGTTCCGGGATGGTGGACTTTGCAAGCTACATTCGGTGGAAATACTTATCAGAAACAATTTTATATAAATCAGCCGCAAGGTTTAGTTACCAATGGTGGTTTAAGTACACTATCATTATCTCCAAATCCATCAAGCGGTCAATTCTTTCTGGATTTTATTTCAAATACAGCAGAGAATTCGGAATTAGAAATAATGAATTCTGTAGGGCAAATAGTAGTTTCTAAGGAATTGAAAATTAATTCCGGAAAGAACCATATTCAAATCGATGAGCAGTTATCGTCAGGTATTTATGTAGTCCGCTTCAAATCGGGAACAGGAATATATCACGAAAAAATTATGATGAAGTAGAGTAACCTTACCCAACCTGTTTTCTTTCCCCGTCTGTCATCATCAGGCGGGGATTTTTTTTGGAGAATTGAGTTTTGAAATTGGAGTGCTCATTTCTTGTAAGCCCACAACGAGGAATTCTGGGGCGATTAGGGAGAAAATTTTCAGGAGGATAGTTGATTCTTATTCTAATATTGCCTCCTCTATTTTTTAAAGGCTTCCATTGCTAAACCAAATTCTCAGCAATTAAACCATTTACTCAGAAAAACGACTAGCTGGCAACATCAGTTTCTTGAATTGAAGTCTCGGATTATCTTTGTGGAAGAGTTCGTCTGAATTGCCTAAAGATGAGTGCTGAGCATTTCCATTAGAAGTGCCCTTAATTACTAATTCTTTCATGTTTTGCTATCTAAAATATCTCTTGGGATTTTCATCAAATAAAATGTATGTATAAATTGCTACAGCATATTCCTTTTAATCTAAGCAATGCTATACGAAGAAAGCATATCCTGTTTTTTAAGGTCTTCATTTTATACCATTTGTTTTTATTCTCAAAACACTCCGAAGCTCAAACTTTACCAAGTCAGTTTTATTTTAAACACCTCAAAACAGAACAAGGCCTATCAAATGGAATCATCAATGATATTTTAATAGATCAGCAGGGTTTTATGTGGATGGGGACTTACAATGGTTTGAATTGTTTCGATGGTTCACATTTTAAAATCTGGAAAGCAGAGCCTTCACAAACCGGTAAACTCAATAGTAATATTATCCATGCACTTTGCGAAGGAGATAATGGTAACATCTGGTGTGCTACTGATGCGGGTATTAGTCGCTATAATAGGTATGCCAACAAATTCGTGAATTATAAACTGATCCAATCAGTTTCAGGTATAGAGGAATACGGTACCACACTGGAAGTTATCAAAACCAGAAAGGGAGAGATTATTACCCAATCTAAAAATGGAATTTACATTTATGATCCTATAAAAGATAAATTTATTCATTATGCTGAAAAGGCTGATTCAGGTACAATGCCTTTTGATTTTATTGTTAGAAATTCATTTGTAGAAGACCCTTTTAAGAATGGAATTTGGTTTGGTTCGAATGCAGGATTGTATTATTTTGATTTGAAAAGTAAAAGATTTTATAACCAAAAAAACAACCCGGATAGTCTTCCTTTTTTTAATGATCATTATATTTCACCAGTAGTTCTGGATAGAAATAACCGTTTGGTTTTTGCTGATTTCGAAGATCAGGCAATTTATACGTATGATTTTAAAACCAAATTTCTGGAAAAAAAATCCTATGGATCTTGGCAAAAAAATGAGCAGTTTACAATAGCTTCCATTTTTATAGATGAGGATAATAATAAATGGATTTCCACAATTAATTTCCATCTCTATTTTGAAGATGGGGTTTCAGGTGAAGTCACAGAATTTAAAAATGAACCAACAAATATTTATTCCATAGCTGCTAATAGTTTTTATGACGGATGTCAGGATAAGGATGGCACCATATATTTTGCTACTGTAAATGGAGTTAGTGCTATAAATATGAAAAATAATTTTTTTTCGATTGTAGAGTTACCTGAGATCTATACCCATAGCAAAAAGTATTATTTTAGTTTTCTTTTGAACGGAGATCAGCAGAATAATCTCTGGTTATGCCCTTCTTATAAATATGCACTTAAATACAACCCTAACACGGGTCAGTATACGAAATATGATTTTCTTCCCCGTAACAAAAATTATAATCCTGAGGGAGTTCTGATTTCTAGTATGGAGGCGAGTGCCGATAATCTATATTTCGGTACGATGGATGGTCTTTATGTGTATAATGTGAAATCCGATCATTTCAATAAAATGGTTGGGCTTCCTGATTCACTGGGAATTGATGGAAAGTATATTCTGATGATGCAGCTGACTTCTAAAAACGAACTCTGGTTTACTAGTCATCATAATGGAGTGTTTTATTTAGATCTGAATACTGGAAAATATCACCACTATATTCACGATCAAAAGATCGCAAATAGTTTTTCTGATGATTATATTTTTGATATTCATGAAAGTGCGAACGGTGATATTTGGTTTTGCGCAGAGAATGATGGATTGATCCGTTTTAACAGAAGTAAAGATGATTTTGAATACTTGGTGCGGGATTCATCCTTTCATCTGCCTCGTGGTGTGTATTTAAGTATGACCAGTGATCGGGAAAATAATCTCTGGCTGATCAATATGCTTGAAGGAGTACTGAAATATAATCCGAAAACAAAAACTACAATAAGGATCTCTTCAGATTCTAACGTTTCTAATTTGAATTATAATCATATCATCACTGATAAAGATAATACACTCTGGATGGCGTATTATTACCAGTTTACAAATCTGGATGCAAAATCGCTAGTTGCTGATAATTTTGAAATTGACTATGCGAAGGGCACTTCAGATTATGTAAATCGCTTTTGCCGTTTGCAGGATGGCAGAATTATTTCTGAAACATTTAATGGGTTTATACTGTTTGATGGCGTTAAGAAAAAAATACAACCGAAATTTAGTCCAGTTACAATTTCAGGCTTTGTATCTGATAGTATTTTTCATCCCTTTTTAAATGCCGAGAACGTTGTTGTCCTGCAGCTTGAACGGAGTGATTTTTCGATTGATTTTTCGACCCTAAATTATTTCAATAACCATAATATCCGCTTTTCTTATAAGTTAGAAGGTGTGGATGATAATTGGGTCGACTGTGGCTCGCGACAATCTGCTTATTATTCCAATTTACCTGGAGGAGATTATACATTTAGCGTTCGAGTAATGGGTCCTAATGGGAAATGGTTGCCTGCTAGTTCGGATTTGAAAATTTCAGTGACTAAAATATTTTATTCGACAATTTGGTTTAAACTTTTACTACTCGGACTTTTATTCATCTGTTCCTATTGGTATTTCCGAATCTGGAAATCGAAACAAGTAAAAGCAGAGGCCGATAAGGCAATTTCTTATTTTGCTAATTCAATGCAAGGTAAAAATAGAGTGGAAGAGATCCTCTGGGATATTGCAAATAATATTATGACACATTCTAATTTTGTTGATTGTGTGATTTATGTGGTTGACGAAGAACGAAGAGTGCTTGTGCAAAAAGCAGCAGTAGGGAACAAGCAAGTTGGAGAAAATGATATTTATAATCCTCTTGAAATTCCATTTGGAAGTGGCATCGTGGGTTTTGTTGCGATTAATGGCCGACCTGAAATAGTTAATGATACTTCAATTGACCCTCGGTATATTTCAGATGATCTAACACGTTTATCTGAAATTGCGGTTCCTGTTATCTACGAAGGGAAGGTAATTGCAGTCATTGACTCTGAACATCCATCAAAGCATTTCTATACTGCTCAACACCTTCGGCTCTTAACTACGATTGCGTCTATTTCCAGTACTAAAATTATTAATGCAAAGAAAGAACTAGAAATTACAGAGAAAGAAGCGCGTTTAGGAGATCTGAAAACACAGATGGCATTTGCGCGGCAGCAAGCATTGAGGGCTCAAATGAATCCGCATTTTATTTTTAATTGCCTCAATTCGATTAATGGATTTATCTTAAAGAATGAAGCTGCGATTGCTTCAACGTATCTCATTAAATTTGCTAAGTTGATCCGCTTGATTCTTGAGAATTCCAATGAGCGATCAATCACTCTTCAGCATGAGTTGGATGCCTTGAAACTATATATCGATATGGAAGCGATTCGTTTCGGAGGGAAGTTTACAGCAGAAATCAAGGTGGATAGGGACGTTGAGGTTAATTCGGTAATGTTACCGCCACTAATTTTCCAGCCTTATGTGGAAAATTCAATATGGCATGGATTGTTACATAAGGAAACTGAAGGTAAGTTGCTGGTTCATATTAAGCAAATTGATAATTTTCTAGTCTGTATCATTGAAGATGATGGGGTAGGTCGATTAAAGTCCGCGGAACTTAAAGCAAGTAAACCAGCATTAAAAAAGTCGTTAGGCTTAAAGCTTACACAAGAGCGTTTGAACCTGATGAAAGAGCAGGAGAGAAGGGATTTCTCCATAGAAATGGAAGATCTCTGGTCAGATAATGGAAATTCTGCAGGAACTCGTGTGATCATTAGAATTGAATCGGAAGAACACGACTAATATTTAATTTAAAAGTTCATAATCAGAAAGCTATGAGTAAAAGCCATTGTATAATTATCGATGACGAAAAACAATGCATCACTTCATTGGAACTTACCATTCAAATGCATTGTCCAGATCTGATAATTGATAAAACTTGTGAAAGCGCAGAACAAGGAATAGTAGCTATTCAAGAGTTTAAGCCCGATCTAGTGTTTCTAGATATTGAAATGCCAAAGATGAATGGTTTCGAAATGCTCGAGAAATTGGGAAAAATCCATTTTAATGTAATTTTTACTACCGCTTATAACCAATTTGCTATAAAGGCTTTTCGTTATAGTGCCTTAGATTACCTGTTAAAGCCTATCGATCCAGATGATTTAAAGGATACTATTAAGAGATATCAGTCATCGAATAATACACCTTACAAAGAGCAATTCGAATTACTCTTGCAAAACATCAGGCTTCAGCATTCAAAGCCACAACGAGTAGCTTTGTCCACGGGCGATGGATTAATTTTCGTGAATACAGATGAAATTATGTATTGTCAGTCGGAAAGTAATTATACGTATGTCCACCTCACCAATGGTGAACGTATGTTGCTTGCCAGATCTTTAAAGGAATTTGAGGATACACTTTCAGGAAATGATTTTCATAGGATTCATAATTCTTTCGTGGTAAATTTGAACCAGATCAAAAAATTTGTGCGGAGTGATGGTGGATATGTTATTATGAATAACGGTACTCAAATTACGATCGCTCGTGCAAGACGAGAAGAGTTCTTCGCGCTATTTGATAAGTTTTAGTTTGAACACAAATCGTTAATTTGATCTGAAATTATTGCGATTTTTAGATTTCGAATGCCTAATTTTTCTTTTATTTTTGCGCCGATTCTACTTTCTTCTTACATATATCATTACGTACTTCGCACTTTAACGAGATGTTTAATTGCGTAGCTAATGATTATTTTAAGAAATATTCTAGACCAACTCGGTGCCGAATTCTCAGTAATTTCCCTGAATGCTAAGATTTTCTACTGATCAATAGATTGGGGGATATCGGTTCCTCATGTATTCCTTTATTTGTAGTATTAAATAGATTTATTATTCAAAATAGAATATCATGAAAGAGAGCTGGAAGAATGTATTAACGTTGATGGATCATGGTTTTATGCTGGTATCATGCGGAGTTGGATTATTCGTCGGTCTCGTTGCGGCACTGCTTTTAAACGACCCGTTAATTTTTATCATTATACTGATTGCCGGTTTTTCTACTGGTTTCACGCTGTGTCTTTTCGAGGAGATCAAAAATGTAGAACTCGGAATGAAAGAAATCAATAACCAGTCAATCCTTTTAAAATATTTCAATTAAATGTTACCTGCTCACCCTTTAAAGAAGGTGAGTCGAATAAATAGTAATTAACTCAAATTGACAGTAGTAAAATAATAATACTAAAAATCGGTTGTATTTTTTCAAATAGCGGGCTGTCATTTTTCGATAGTCTGCTTTTTATTTTTCGATTTTTTAACTTAATCCTGGATGAGGATTTTATTAATCCCTATTTCAAGCTCATCATTAAATGTTTTTAAGAGATACATTCCGGCTTTAAGGTTCAATCTATGTAGAAATGTACTTTTTCCAGTGCATGGAATCACCACAATTAATTTTCCATTCAAATCAAAAAGCATAAATTTTAATTGATCGGTTTGGAGATCTTCTGGTACAATCAGTTCTGTTGAACTCGTAAAAGGATTAGGCAAAACGAGTATTGATGAATTCTTTTCTTCAAAACTCCCCTCTCGGCAATTGATAGTAACTACCGCTCCAGAGGATGTCCTAAAACATCCATTCGCATTTTCCCTTACAGAATAGTAGCCGGCTGTATTTGCAAGATAAGATTGAGCGGTTTGACCATTAAGTTCTAAGCCGTTCTTTCTCCATTGATAGGTAACTCCCGTATAATTATTAGCAGTAAATAAAACGGATTGTCCATTACAGAAAGTAGTAGGACCACCAGCCGTAAGTGTTGCAGTAGGATTAGAAACCATCGTATAATTTGAACTTCCGGTAGCGCTCACTCCACAGTTGCTAGTTATAGTAACTGAATAGGTTCCTCCTAATGTGATACTGTATTTTCTTTGTGTAGCTCCAGCGATTATACTGCCATTGCGTTTCCATAGAAAATTGTAACCCGCTAAGCTATCTACGCTTAAAGTTAAAGAGCTACCAAGACATAAAATGCCATTTCCTGTTGCAGTAATTATTGAATTAGGCACTCCATTAATAGTAATTATTTTCGTTGAAGATGTTACAGAGCATCCACTATTATTAGAAAGAACGACATAGTAGCTTCCGGCGGTTGAAGTAGTATAATTCACACTTGTAGCTCCTGCGATGGCTACTCCGTTTTTATACCATTGATAGGTATAGCCTGCATTAGTAGTGAATGTTACCGACCCTCCTGTACATAAATGTAGCGGTCCGCTGCTATCTATTTTCGCATAGGAATATTGAATAGTTAATTTCGGGCGATGACTTGCCGAGGCATTATCGCCGGAGGCAATTTCCATCCACCATCCATATTCGTAGAGTTCATCCATCTGAATGAGCATGCCATAATTTTCAGTCGGATTATAGGACCAATGTTTAACAAAGTCAATGATATTTGCATTGAGATAAGTTTTCGAACTAAGAGTTTGAAGTGGAATCATCACTGATTGAAAAGTAGTGGAATCAGGTTCATTACTCCAGCTTATTGTATTTTCTGCCCAGTCTTGAATGAATCTCTTGAAATTTAAATTTTGTGCTGTATTATGTTTGGTAGCAATAGTATCAATCCATAATTTCAAATTCGAACTTACTATAGGAGAATTAACAGGTAGTTTACTTAAATCGAATTTCAAGACCATGCGCTCCGCAGTACGAAAATATTTATACCAATTCGAAATTTCCATCAATGGAGTATTCTTGTAATTAGTGCTAAAATTTCCAAATTCACAAGTTACCCATGAGTCAATTCCTGCTGTATCTGGTTGCAATGTCAGAGTGTTTACCGGTAATGCCGTTGACGCAGGAATTGAAACTGATGTAGGAGCTGATGTTTTCGTACATCCCACTTCGTTTGTAACAACACATTTATAAGCACCTCCTTTTGTAACAGTTAATGCAGTGAAATTTGCTCCAACTAATGCGATATTATTTCTATACCATTCATATTTGAAAATATTATTTCCACTAGCAACTAGTGTAGTTGCATTACCGTTACACAATGATACGGAGCCAGAAGGAGTAACGCTTATTGTTGACTTAGGATAAAAGGTAATGGTTTTCGAAGCACTCGTATTACATGTTAAGCCTGTAGTTACTACCTGATAATTTCCGGTGGTTTTTACCCAAATATTTTGTGTGTTAGCACCGCTGATATTGCTTCCATTTTTCTTCCACAAATAAGTCGTTGCTGCATTGCATTGCAGCAATACTGAATCCCCTGTACATCCGACGCTAGCGTTGGTAATTAATGGCCCACTATTTTTAGTTACAGTAATAGGAGCAGAAAGTTGAAAGCAATTTCCACCACCTCCTGTCCCGTTGTAAACTTGAATGGAATAGTTGCCGCTTTCAAATACTTTAAGTTCTGTCTTGCCACTTGTTCCAGCAATACTATTTCCATTTTTCAACCAATTCCACACACTAAATCCAGGTGTTTGCAGAGTCAACGTTACTGAATCCCCATTGCAGAATATAGTTGGTCCCGAAGCGGTAACTACAGGTATTGGATCGCCTAATACAGTAATTGGTGCTGTAGATAATGTGTCTCCACAAGTCAATAATAATTTATATTGATAAACTCCTCCGTTTGTAAAGGGCCCATCGAAGTGAGGATATTGCCAACCAGTAGGAACTCCGTTTTTGTACCACATCGACCAACGCAAACCTGCACCAAAGAAATTCATAGAAAAAGGATGAGGAACCTCAAGATAACCACATGAATTATTATTATAATAGGAAGGAATAGTATAAGGACTCATGTTCCCCACAGCAGCTAAAGAAGCTCCGTCAATTACATTTAATGTGGAAGGATCAATTTTTCTTACGAGAATATCATGCCCCGAATTATAGGGAGTTGAGATTGTTATGGATTGACTTGAACCTACGAATGTTTCCGTATAAAGTCCTGTTTGACTATAATCGAAAGCAGGCGCAGATATATACCATTCATAATTATAAGTGGGATCATAATTTCCTAAAGTATAGTTTACCACCTGAGAGTTGCAAAAGTCAGTGCCTGGACCATTGATATATATAAATTGCGCTTTACTGATGTTCGCTTTTAATACACCTAGTAAAATCAAAAGAGGTAAGATGAAGTGTACTTTTTTCATGCTCATAGGTGCGTTAGGTTACAGAAAATCAAAAGTTTCAATAGAAGAAAGGCTAGTCTCTTAATAAAGGTAGAAAATTTGTTGAAATTAGCAAGTTAAAGAAGGACAATTTACGAATTAATAGTTATGGATGTAGATTTTAGCAATTTTGACTATCAAGGGTGGATATAAGTTGGTAGATTAGGTTTAATTTCAAACCTTCGAATTTCTTTGAGTTGAACCTTGCGTAGGGTAGATCTAGTTACAACTTACCAAATTCACTGTTTGGGCTTTTCTGGATTTATGAAGAAAAATTTGCTCTTCATTAAGCAAGAGTGAATGAATGAAGTCATACTGTTTTACTACTTTTGAGTTGAGCCTTCTTGCAAAAATAAAGGCTGGCCTCAATACTATATAAATTGAAAAACTACAAATCTTACTTTATAGTTTCTGCTGAGCCTTCGGATGTTTATGCAGCATTGACGAATCCACTTACTATTCAGATCTGGACCGGCGAACCTGCTGAAATGTCGACGGAACCAGATTCAGAATTTTCTTTGTGGGATGGCTCTATCACAGGAAAGAATCTAGAATTCGAAATCGATAAAAAAATTGTTCAACAATGGTATTTCGGTGATCAAGAAGAACATTCAATAGTCACTATTAAATTGCATCCCCATAAACAAGGGACCTCAGCCGAAGTTATTCATACTAATATTCCGGATGAAGCATACGAAGATATTACCGAAGGATGGCAACAAAATTATTTCGGCGAGATTGTAGATTTTTTTAGACCGGAGTGAAGATCCATTTATTTTATAAAATTCACCGTACGATCAATCAGAAACATCCCTTGCACGAAGTGCAAGGGATGTTTTGCTTTTATTCTGCAGCTCAAGCGAGCTTGGCTTTGCCTAAAAGCAAAACATCCCTTCCCGCAGGCGGGAAAGGATGTTTCTGTTGAGGTCGCGAGCGGATTTGAACCGCTGTAGGAGGTTTTGCAGACCTCAGCCTAACCGCTCGGCCACACGACCATTTTGTATCAATACCTTGAAAGGCGGATGCAAAACTAGTGAATCTTCTCTTTCAAAGGAGTAAGAATGAAGATTCATTTATTTTAACCATTTCAGGTGCCCAAATGTTACACTACATCAGCTACTTTAGCTGCCTGAAAAAGAATTTTATCTGAAATACACTAACAATCAGATACTTTTGTTATATTAGCTATACTAAATGATGTATGTGATGAATACGATGAATAAAACTGTTGCCGGTTACCGTATGTTGATGATTCTCTCAGCGGTAGATGGTATTTTTAATGCGAAGGAAGATAGTGTTATTAAACAGTATATGGTGGAAAGCTTCCCTGGTCGTGTTAATCTGGATGGGGAAATGGAAATTTTAAGCTCACTCGACCCCACTGATTACCCCGTTTTCTTTAATGATGCGATGAATGCCTTCTATCTGGACTCTACTCCGGATGATCGTACTCATTTTCTGGATATGGCTGTACGTCTGGTAGTTGCAGATAAAAATGTGACCCCAATGGAAAACCTTTTCCTCAATGAACTTTTTAATGCCTGGGAAGCGAATTTCTCATTTTAATCCCCTTTCTGTCGGTAGCTCTGTGAACGACTTTTCCCAGAATTAATTATTTAGTCTGCATAAACACTCGTTTAGAAGAGTCCACTTTATTTTGGTAGGGATCATTCATAACTCCTAATTAATTTCATAAGTCATAGGCTTCTCAGGATTCACGATTTTGTAAATCCACAAGCAAAGAATCTTTTGGAATGTTTTTATCAAATTCTAGTTGCTCCAATTCAAATTAGCGGATTGAAAAAATGCTGAATGCTGAATTGACAACTCCCTATTCATGAAATAAAAAAGCCCAAAAGCAATTACACTTTCGGGCTATATTGATTTCAGAAATACTAATCTAAAAGAACAAATTGAAAAATTCAGAATAGTTATTTAACTATTTAATTTATTCACGAATTAGGTAAAGGCATTCAATCCAGTAACGTCCATTCCTGTTATCAGCAAATGAATATCATGCGTTCCTTCATAGGTAATTACAGATTCCAGATTCATCATATGACGCATGATTGGATACTCTCCTGTAATTCCCATTCCTCCTAACATCTGACGAGCTTCACGTGCAATCTGAACCGCCATATTTACATTGTTACGTTTCGCCATAGAAATTTGTGCAGGAGTTGCACGGTTTTCATTTTTTAGTACTCCCAATCTCCACGTTAGTAATTGTGCTTTGGTGATTTCAGTAATCATCTCCGCTAGTTTTTTCTGTTGCAATTGAAATCCTCCAATTGGACGACCAAATTGCACACGTTCTTTGGAATAGCGCAGTGCAGTATCATAACAATCCATAGCAGCACCAATGGCTCCCCAAGCAATACCATAACGTGCAGAATTTAAACAGCCTAATGGCCCTTTTAATCCTTTTACAGTTGGGAAAATATTTGCTTTAGGAACTTTTACGTTATCGAAAACCAACTCTCCAGTTGACGATGCACGCAACGACCATTTACCATGCGTTTCAGGTGTTGTGAATCCTTCCATTCCACGCTCTACAACAAGTCCACGGATATCACCCGCTTCGTCTTTTGCCCAAACAACCGCAATATCTGCAAACGGTGCATTCGAGATCCACATTTTAGCACCATTTAATATCACATGATCGCCCGCGTCTTTATAGTTGGTGATCATTCCGCTAGGGTTAGATCCGTGATCAGGTTCTGTTAGTCCAAAGCAACCCATCATCTCTCCCGTTGCAAGTTTTGGAAGATATTTTTTACGTTGCTCTTCAGTTCCGTAAGTATAAATAGGATACATCACGAGTGAGCTTTGTACCGAAGCAGTGGAGCGTACTCCAGAGTCACCACGTTCCACTTCCTGCATGATGAGACCATAAGAAATCTGATCCAGCCCCCCTCCTCCATATTCAGTAGGGATATAAGGACCAAAAGCCCCGATTTCTGCCAGACCTTTTAAAATCTGCTTCGGAAACTCTGCTTTTTGAGCATATTCTTCAATAATAGGGGATACATCTCTTTTCACCCATTCCCTTACAGTATCGCGAATTAAGCGATGTTCTTCTGTAAGTAACTCATCCATAAGGTAATAATCGTGGCCTTGAAAGCGGTCTTTTGACATAGTTTTGTTCTTGAAGGTGCCAATATAATAGGCACATACATACGGTGCAAAGGTATAAAAAGCCGAGGTGGATTATTTTAAAAACTAATCCCTTTTATTTTTTAGATGGAAGGATCCCTGAAAGGATATCTGCCCCTGAAATCTTCGGACCATTAAAATGATACCTGATTTTTAAAGTGTTGTCACAAATAAAATGATCCGGGAAGATCAGTTTATAAGATGGTGCTCCAAAGAGTTCGCTAACAAATTGTTGGTGTTTCGATGATTCATCTTTTCCATAGACTCCTGCATCGACAATAAAAACTGTTCCTCCATAACCTGAAGCAGCGAGAAGTTTACGGGTTTGTTGGATATCATAATTCAAAAAAATCGGGATAAACCCAATATTGATATTGTGTCGAATACTATCCCAGAAGGCAGTATAATTCGTGAAGTCAGTTACTGCTCCTGAGTCGTTGGACGATAAAATTACTACCCACGTGATTTTACTTTCTTTAAGCATGGGTGTGATGTCGGAAGCTTTAATTAGATAAAAACCTGAGCTCATGGTCTTCAAAGGCTGTCCGTCATAAATGTTGATGGTCATACTGTCGGAATGACTCAAACGATCGGAACCATCAAGCCTTTGTGCAAATCCTGTTTTTGGCGAACAGCTGCAGAAAAGCACAGCGCATAAAAGATAAACTAAAACGGAGGAGATAGTTTTCATAGGAATTCCAGTTCCTCAAATGTAGTGAATAGGAGAATGATACAATTTGAAATAATTTATCAAGAGTATGAATTCCTTTAATGAAAAACAGTTTTTAAAGTGTCAGTATTTCTGAGCTCGCCAAGTTTTTCAAATAACAATTCGTTGTTTTTATTGCTAATAAGATGATGTGGAACCATGTTACTTGGTTGATCATGATTAAAAACTTCCTTAACGAACTTAAGATGCTTAGCTGTTTCATTAGTTCCCAAATAACTGTTGCTCAAGATAAAAACCGGGCCTTTATAACCAGCTTCTTTAATTATCCGGTCTGTTTCCTTCATATTATAATTTACAAAAACAGGGATAAACAAAAGATCTTTTGTTTGTGAGAGACTATCGGTTAGTTTTACTTTTAACGGAAAATCAACGGCACAATGAGGACACCATGAGGCCATTATCATTGTCCAATTATAGTCATGAAATGAACTCATCATTTTTATATCATTGCTGTTTACGGTATAAATACCTCCAGTCAAATCTTTCGGATTTTGTCCTTCATACTTATTAATTCTGGTTTTATCGTTATCGCTAAGTGAAGAAGTGCCATCATCTTTATCACGAAATAGTTTTCCTTCGATATCACAGCTACTTATTTGCAATACGGAAATAATCAACAGCAGAAAGAGGTTTATTTTTTTCATTATAATGTTTTTAAACGAGGCAGAATATTCTGCCTCGTGAGGGTTGGTTTTTAATGAGTAACAACATTTAGTTCAACGCTACCAAATCTGTTTTTAGATTTATTCAGAGGATAGGTTCCTTTTTTAATTGTTATAGTAGTATAGCCTAATTGTTCTGCAATCGCACTTTCCAGAATCTTATCTTCATAGACATAGAAATAATTTTCGCTATTCGTAGCAGGGGAAGAATCTTCAAGGATGTTCAGCAACATTTTATCACCAGTAATACTAATTTCTCCAATTCCTGAATTGCTAATGTTGACATTTCGGTTAAATACATTTACCGCAAAGCACATTCCTTTGTTTCCTTCGCAATCATAACCAAGCCAATTGGCATGTGATCTGAGTCCGATTATTATTTTTATTCGATCATTTGATTGAGCATAAATAGTGGTGGAAGCTATCGCGCAAAATCCCACTACAAGAGCAATCAGAAAAATTATTTTTCGGGGAGTTTTCATATGGTTAAGGTTTTAATAAAATGAATGAACGGGACAGAATTAATTTCCGCCCCGTTCTTGTTAATAAATTAACGAGTTGTAATAGTTACCTCTGCAGTACCTAATTTATTCTTGCTTTTATTCAGCACATATCTGCCTTTTTTGATAATCACTGAAGAATAACCAAGTTGTTCTGCAGTAGCATTATCAAGCGATTTATCTTCGTAAACATTTAAGTAGTTTTCAGAGTCTAACGCTGGGGATGGATCTTCCACAATATTGAAGGTCATTTTATTGCCGCTAATAATTACATCAGCAACGCCGCAATTATTTACGGCTAATCTATTTGCGCTTAAATTTAGAATGATGCAAATTCCTTTATCACCTTCGCACCCTTCGCCGGAAGCATTAGGATGTGATCTTGTTCCGAATCTGAATTTAATCCTTTCGGTAGTTTGCGCATTTGACTTTGATGGAATGATAGAACAAAATCCCATCACAAAAGCGATCATAAAAATTAACAATTTGGGAGTTTTCATGTTGTTTGTTTTTAAGTTATTTTATTAGATTGTTGATTGAGTTTTTGCAACTTCTACGCTGTTGCATAGCTGTTCCATTATCGCTCCCAGAGCAATACAGGACAATGTAAACGGATCAATGGTGCAAGCACCCTAGCCTCGTCCAGGCAGGAAGTAATTCATGTTTCTTATTAACTGTTGTTTCATAGATGCGGTTTCTTTGTAAAGGGAATTGTTCCGGCAACCATGTATGAACAGACTGTGCACTTAAAAGAAAATTGGATTGTAAAAAGGATTAGCCACTAACTTTGCACAACACTATATTAATCGGGTGGCAATCCCATTCATCCCGGTGCTAAAATACTATCAGATATTAATAGTTGTAATTTGAAATCAACTAAATACTAACACTAATTTGTTAATTAGTGTTAGTATAAAAAATTCGTAGTGTTTAATGGTTATTTAATCTTTTTCTCTTCTACTTGAATGATCTCTTTAGTGACATCATTGTACAAAATTGCATAGAGATAACACTGATCAGGATTTGCATCAGCAGGTACTAATGAGCCACTCACGGAAGTATTTATTATTTGTCCTGCAGTTAATGGATTTGATAAAGCATCACCCCAAGTTCCGTTGAGTGATCCTCTTAAAGCATGGCGATGAGTATAGAATTCAATGTTTGTGGAACCGTCTTTCTGCCACTTCACAATGCTATCTTCAACCATATAAACACAAAGCCTAACAGGATCATTAATTGCAGAAACCATTTTCGTTTCAACAGTTGCAGTGATATTTCTGCTAGCACTATCAAACGTATTTGTAATTTTTAATCCAGCCAAAGCAGGTTCATCTAATTGTGCAGCTATTCTTCCTTCCCAGGCAGTGAAGTCAAGGATATCTTGAGCATTAGTTGTTGTATTGCGTTCTCTACCTACCATCCCTTTTGGGAAAGGTTGATTGATGACATTAAAAAAAGTTGCAATATCAGTCTCCGTTTGATTTCTGAAATCGTAGGCATAAGAACCATCAGGATTGGTTTGTGGTTTTGCAAAATATCCTGCATGAATTCCCATTACGATTAATCGGTCTCCATAAATTCCCTGTAAGCGTAATGCTTCTGCATGTGATGCTGGACAACCTTGGCAAGTATGACCCGTAAAGTCTTCCAACAAAACTTTTTTCACGATGGAATCTCCATTGTTATTATTACCACCTGATGTCTCTGAGTATGGACCCTCTACTTTATCACAGGCAGTGAAAGTTGCGATAGCGGCAAAAGCAAGGAAGCTGAGTATTTTTTTCATTGGATGTATTCTTAGTTCAAAGGTATTGTTTCGTAAAGGTTGTTGCAATTAAAATCTGCTGGTAATTGTCAGATTAACGCCATTGCTTGCTGGAACTAGTCTGCAGACGCCCCCTACACACAGTAATCCTGCGCGCTGACGAGCATAGGCTATGCTGATTCGGGTGGGACCTTCTGTAAAAGCCATACTTGCATTATAATAATGGAACCGTTTGTCCGGATCATCGTTTCCGTAGTTCCATTCGTCAAATACGGCAAACGACCATTTAGGTGAAATACTATATTCTGCAAGCAACATGGCCCAATTTTTACGATCTTGTTCCGTTAGCAAATGTTGTAATTCAAAACGTATACTTTTTGCTTTTGTTATCTTGTAAGTGTAATCTACAACACCAATATGTGATGTTATTAATCCGGGATATCCTTCAAATACTTTTTTATTGTAGAATTGGTAGATATACGTGAAAATGAATTTGCTTTTCGGACTAACTTTCTTGGTGACTTCTAACACAAACTCGTTATAGAATTTTTTATGTCCGATCGTAAAGAAATCAGTTGCATATCCTAGCGTATCATTGTCAATCGAATCTCGCTTAATATCGTTAACGAGTGATCCGCTGATGGAAATAGTTGTACCATGTTTACCTCCCATTTTAGTTGAGGGTTTCCATGTTTTATAAAACTCTCCTCCAATTCCCATCTCGCCTAATAACTGAGTAGTGAATGGATATAAAGTACTCAAACGGTAGGTTAGTTGTTTATTTATCGCAGGAATAAAATTGATCGTTTGAACGTTGAAGGAGGCATTACGATCAGCTCGGTAACTCATATTATCTACACGTTTTAAATTTAACCGAGCTCCTGTTCCTTTCTTGGTATAAGTGATACTGGTATAAAATGATTCTCCGTTTTTGTAAATGAAATCATTATCATACGAAGGATCGTTGTATTTATACGCAAACTCTGAGTTAAGTGCGAAATTTCCGTAATTCAAATTGACCCTTGAAGCCCAAGCACCAACGTTTTCTGGAAGAATCCGACTAGGACTATCATCCACTTGGTACTTGCTCACGAAACTACCGCCTACGCCTAGCCGCAGTTTAGAATCTTCAAACCCTTTTACAAAATCATTGAGCTGAAAATCTCCGTCAATACCACGAACCACTGGATCAGGATATTCAAAAAATTTGCGCTCTTTTGCTACGAAACCTTTTAGCATGATTCCTTTAATGGGTTCATAAGCTACACGGATTCCATCAAGTGAATTGTCAATACCTAAGGCACGCTCTTCATAAATCCGAAGGATTAGTCCATTCCCAAATTGCTCATAAAAATTTCCAACTGTTACTTTTAAATTATCAGAAGTAAAACTCGCAAAACGAAAAGGTATTCCACTTCCTTTATAGGCTGGATCAAAACCAAGTTGTGGATTCAGATAACTTTCATAGCGAATCCCAGCGGCAAATTTTCCATACGTGTAATTCAGATTAAAAAATCCGTTGCTTAATAACTTTTCTGGAACATCAACGGTTTCAATGGCTGAATCGGGCCGATAATATTGGGCATTGATTTCGAAATTTCCAGAGAGATTGGAAAGATCAGTACTCGATTGCGCTGTACTGTAATAAGTGGTTCCAATGATGCAAATAGCAATAAGTGCCAGTGATCTTATGGGTTTGTTAATAAGCATATCAGGTAGATAAGTAGAACTATGAATCAGCTAAAATAAAACAGGGAACCGTATATATTGGGTTCCCTGCTTAATAAATTAGTGGAGATTATTTTCCGGTTAATTTTTTAATCTCTTCGTATAGCTTGTCTTCATCACCAGGAGAGTAGGAATTGTGCTGTAATACGAGATTCCCTTTGCCATCGAATAAAAACACATGTGGTACATTATTCACATTCATCGCTCGGCGGAAATCTCCGTTAGGATCTAGATAAACCTCATAATCCCAGCCTTTACCGGACACAAAAGGCGCAACTGAAAGCATATTTCGTGTGTCATCAATAGAAATAGCAACAATTTTAACTCCTGTTTCTTTCTGCCATTCAGCATATTCCTCAGTGATGGCATTGAGCTCTGCAACACATGGTTTACACCAAGTTGCCCAGAAATCAATCACCATTGGTTTCCCGTCATTGTTGAGATCACGGGTGTTGAAATTCTTTCCATCGAGCGTCTTTACGAGGGCTGCCGGAATCGTTTTTACGATGGTATCCTGTGCTTTTACCAGTAAGCCACTCAGGCAAATGGAGAGAATTAGAAGTGTTTTTTTCATCAGTATAATAAGGTTCTATTTAAACAGATACTATTCTTTTTTAATGGGTTATCTCCAATAAGTCACTTGAAAACTTAAGGTAATGATTAGAACTTTAGGCGTTTCTAAATGGGATCCCGATGCGTAAAAGTAAACAAAAGGTAGTTTTATCAATTATAGATAAGATGAAGAAAACTCCTTAAAAACACTGAATTTTCTAGGTTCAGTAAAAAATCTACGATAAGGAGTTCCATTTTAAATAATCCCGGACTTAAGATTCTTATTGTCAAATGATTAGCCTAGGAACCAACCATTCTTAGTAAGAGAAATCATCTCAATGGCTTGATAAGCAAATCTTTAATTAGTCATTGATTTGTCATCATAGTTCAATATTCAAGATGGACTTGCTTGACATACATAAATATAGTTATCTTTAGACCACCAAAACGAATAGTGATTAAACTGTATTGCATGAAAAAATCTACTCTACTTGTATGTACTTTATTGTTGTCGGGCCTAAGTGTGTTTGCTCAACAATCATTGGCACCTTCAAATTTTACCCAAACCGTTTCTGATCCGGGGAATACCACAGTTCTTGAATCTCATGTTACCCTTGTAAATATTGGTGCAAGTGATGTCAACGTTGGAGTTGAACGTATCATCAACAATTTTAATCCGAACATGTATGAGTTATTTTGCTTCGGAGCATGGTGTTACCCTCCGGGAACAGCAGTAGCAGGTAATGCTACATTGCTTCCTGCCGGTGCAACAAATACTACTTTTAAAGCACAAGTAGATCCGAATTCAACATGTGATAATGCTTCTTTGCATTATCGTTTTTATGATCAGAATAATATTGCGGATTCTATTGGACTTACTTTAAATTTCAACTTCTGTGCGGTAGGTTTAGCCGATAATAAAGAAGAGTTTGGAATTTCTAAAGCATTACGTAATCCTGCTGATAGTTATACTTTGTTCACTTATAATTTTCCGACTAGTGATAATGGAGATAAAGTGGTAATTTATAATATGCTGGGATCACTTATCAAAACATTAGATCTTCCTGGTAAAAACGGAACGCTGATGATCACAACTTCAGAACTTAAGGCAGGAGTTTATTTCGTTTCTTATGTAAGCGGAAATAAAGTTCAGAGCACTTCAAAATTGGTGGTTTCTCATCACTAATAACTAACGATAAGCATTACCGAAAACGGGAAAGTCATCACTTTCCCGTTTTTGCATTCATCCGGTTTTCAATTTAACAGAATACAATATCGCCTAATGAAAAAACTGTATTCTGATTTTTAGTCGAATTGATCTATTGAGATGAATCATAATTGTCGAGATCCGAAATAATTTTCTCTCCGTTGGAGATTCGTATCTTCGTAACCTTAATTAAAATGTGAAGTAGCATGGCGCAAGACCTCAACAACGAAGCACTCGATTATCATTCATCCGGTCGTCCCGGAAAAATAGAAGTCGTTCCTACCAAACCTACTAGTTCACAACGTGATCTTGCTTTGGCATATTCTCCAGGAGTTGCCGCTCCTTGTTTGGAGATTGAAAAAAATCCGGATGCCGTTTATAAATATACCGCTAAAGGAAATCTTGTTGCTGTAATTTCAAATGGTACCGCTGTATTAGGACTAGGAAATATTGGTCCTGAAGCTTCTAAACCTGTAATGGAAGGAAAGGGCTTACTCTTCAAAATTTTTGCAGATATCGATGTGTTCGATATTGAAGTAAATCAACTCAACGTTGAGGAATTTGTGAAAACAGTGAAGGCAATTTCTCCAACTTTCGGGGGAATTAATCTCGAAGATATTAAAGCTCCAGAGTGCTTTGAAATTGAACGTCGACTGAAAGAAGAATTGAAAATTCCTGTGATGCATGATGATCAACATGGTACTGCTATTATTTCTGCAGCGGCATTGATCAATGCTCTAGAGATTGCTGAAAAGAAAATTGAGGAAGTACAGATCGTCATCAATGGTGCTGGTGCTTCCGCCATTTCTTGTACCAGTTTATTCGTTACACTCGGTGCTCGAATTGAAAATATTGTAATGCTCGATAGTACTGGAGTGATCCGCAATACTCGTGAAAATTTAGATCTGCATAAAATTCGTTTTGCTACAAGTCGTGATATTAATACCCTTGAAGAAGCACTTGAAAATGCCGATGTATTTGTGGGCCTTTCCAAAGGAAATATCCTGAAAGGTGATCATCTTAAAAAGATGAAGGCTGATCCAATTGTTTTTGCGATGGCAAATCCTGATCCTGAAATTACTTATGATGATGCCGTAGCTGCCCGACCTGATGTGATCATGGCGACCGGTCGTTCCGATTATCCTAATCAGGTAAATAATGTAATTGGATTCCCATTCATTTTCAGAGGTGCACTTGATGTGAGAGCTACTCAGATTAATGAAGCGATGAAGCTTGCCGCAGTGCATGCTATCGCTGGTCTAGCTAAAGAACCTGTCCCTGAAATTGTAAATCTTGCTTACAATAAACGAAATATTATATTCGGACGAGAATATATAATTCCTAAGCCTCTCGATCCACGATTGATTTATACTATCTCTCCTGCTGTTGCAAAAGCTGCTATTGATTCAGGCGTTGCCCTTAAGCCAATTACTAATTGGGAGACTTACGTAAACGAATTGAAGAATCGACTTGGTTTAGATAATAAACTGATACGATTAATTACAAGTAAGGCTAAGCAAAATCCGCAGCGTGTGGTTTTTGCAGAAGCGGATACGTATAAAATTTTGAAGGCATCACAGATTGTGAAAGAGGAAGGTATTGCAAAGCCGATTCTCTTAGGTAATCGTAAAAAAATCGAAGCTTTAATTGCCGAACATAATTTGCGTCTTGAAGGTGTTCCCGTTATTGACCCTCGTGAAGAGTCTCAGACACTTGCTGAATTTGGAGAGTTGTTTTTCAAAAAACGTCAACGTCGAGGTTATACTTTGTATGAAGCAAAAAAAATTATGCAAGAGCGTAATTATTATGGGGCAATGATGGTTGAAACAGGTCAGGCTGATGTTCTGATCTCTGGCTTAACTCGTAATTACATCGATACGATTAAACCTGCATTGAGAATTATTGGTACTCAAGATGGAGTGAAACATGTTGCAGGGATGTATATTATGATCACTAAAAATGGTCCTGTTTTCTTTGCAGATACCACAATCAATATTGATCCTACTGCTGAGGAAATTGTAGAAATAGCATTGCTCACTGCATCTGCTGTAAAGCAATTTAATATTCGTCCTAGAATAGCATTATTATCTTATTCTAATTTCGGTTCATCAAATACTGCAAGTGCGATGAAGATGCGTCAGGCTGTTGAAATTCTTCATAGTAAATATCCTGATTTACTTGTTGATGGGGAGGTGCAAGCCAATTTTGCATTTAATTCTCAGTTGATGCGCGATAACTTTCCCTTCAGTGATCTGGCGGAAGCAGGAGCAAATGTGTTGATCTTTCCTAACCTAGATTCTGGAAATATTGCGTACAAACTATTGCAAACTACGGGTGCTGCTGAAGCGATTGGTCCTGTATTACTGGGCTTGAAAAAGCCAGTGCATATACTTCAACTTGGATCCAGCGTTAGGGAAATTGTGAATATGGTAACAATAGCGGCTACGGATGCACAATCGAGGAAAGGAAATCTGGAAGTGAAGAAAGTTCCGATAAGTATGAAATAGTCGTCCACTAGTCGTCCACAAAAAAGGTGCTTACAGGCGACTTGTTACGAGTTGATAACTGTTGTTTATTTTTTGAAAGAACTCCAAATTGTTCAACTTGCTTTGAAAGGAATTTGTGAACTTTGACCAATCCATTTCGTATAAAAGATGGTCAGTATCTTAATTTCAATTATTACATGACTCCTTTATTTTCAGAGGCTTATCCCATAAAAATCTATGTATGATTATTTCCAGGGTAATCTGGCAAGTGTTAATCCTACTCAGGTAACGATTGATTGTCAGGGTGTAGGCTACCAGCTTCAGGTATCGCTATACACTTATTCTGCTGTAAAAGATAAAAAACAAGTGAAACTGTTTGCTCATTTGGTGGTGCGTGAAGATGCACATATTCTTTTTGGGTTTGTAGATGAAGAAGAACGTTTTATGTTTCGTGAACTCCTGAATGTAAATGGAGTAGGAGCTACTACAGCTCGTGTGATGCTTTCTTCCATGTCGACTACCGGACTAAAAAATGCTATTGCCGCCGGAGATGCCGCTACCCTTCAGAAAGTAAAAGGTATTGGAGCGAAAACGGCGCAAAGGATTGTAATTGATTTACAGGATAAAATGCGCAAAGGGGCATCTGCACCAGTGAATATGCCAGCCGGTGAGCACAATACCATTCGTGAAGAAGCGTTAAGTGCTTTGTTAACTTTGGGTTTTGCTCGGTTGAATGCTGAAAAAGCTTTAATCCAGGCCACCAAAGCTCAGGGTCAGGAAGCCAGAATTGAGGATTTAATTAAAGCCGCGCTCAGCTTTTTATGATCTTGAACTAGTTTGTAATTCTTTAAAGGCTCGCAAGAGAGGGCCAGGACCCTCCTCTATTGCTGGTTTTGTTCTATTTTAGGGCCCTTATTCATTCATTTAACCGACCTACTACCCGTTGAAAAATTTACGACCATATACCCTTCTTGCCTTTGGTATATTCTCGCTGATCTCTCTGGTTTGGGCTTCAGGTGCTGATTTTGTTATTCCGGATTTTGATATTCCACTTCAAGCGCTGGTTATTGACACTCCTCCTCCTGAACTTCATTACCCATTTGATGACCGGAATGCAGATCCATATAACTCCCGACAAAGCGATAATCCGCTTTATATGCATGATCCTTCCAATGTTCAAACTACCATAGAATATAATCCAGAAGATCGGCAGTATGATGTGAATGAAAAAATTGGGAATCAGTTTTTTCGTGCTCCAAGTTATATGACCTTCGAAGAATTCAAAGAATCAGAATTTAATAAGAGCACAAATAATTACTGGAAACAAAAGGCAAACGAAGATAATATCGTTGCGAGAAAAAATGCATTTGCACCTAAACTGTATGTTGGTGGAGAAGGCTTCAACAGAATTTTTGGAGGTAACACCATAGATATTCGCCCGCAAGGTTCTGCATCGCTAAGCTTCGGTTTAAACATCAGCAAATACGATAATCCTACACTTCCTGAACGTCAACGGAAAAATACAACCTTCGATTTTCAAGAGAAGATCCAAATGAATGTTATTGGGAATATCGGAGAGAAATTAAAGATCAGTACAAACTATAATACAGAAGCGAGTTTCGATTTCGAAAATCAGATTAAACTGGAATATACCGGCTATGAAGATGAAATCATTCAAAAAATTGAAGCTGGAAATGTTAGTCTGCCACTGAATACGACACTGATACAAGGAAGTCAGAGTTTGTTCGGGATAAAAACACAATTGAAATTCGGAAAGCTTACCGTTACCACTTTATTATCTCAACAAAAAGGTAAAGCTTCCAATATCGAAGTGAAGAGTGGTGCTACTACGACTACATTTGATATTTCTGCAGATCAATATGAAGGTAACAAACACTATTTCCTTGCGAATTATTTCAAGGATAATTATGATAATGCTTTAAGTGATCTGCCTTTTATAAATTCTCAAGTTAACATTACACGTCTCGAAGTATGGGTGACGAATAAAAATAATAGTACAGATAATACACGTACTGTTCTTGCTCTCCTTGATCTTGCAGAAACAAATTATTTCAACCAGAATTTTGGAATTTCTACTGGAGCGCCATACGGCTCCACTTATCCAACAGATTCAACCAATAGTTTGTATAATCAGATCTCTGCAATCACAGGAACTCGGGATATTAATCAGGTACAGAATATTCTTTCTCAGCAGAATAATTTTTCCTCTTCCCGTGATTATGATGTAGTGCAGAATGCAAGAAAATTGGCCCCAACTGAGTACACTTTTAATCCTCGCTTAGGTTATATCTCCCTCAATCAAGCGCTGAATAATAACGAAGTATTAGGTGTTGCATTCGAGTATACTATCGGCAATAAAGTATATAAAGTCGGTGACTTAACCACTTCAGGTATCGACCCTACGAGCGTGCTTTATCTAAAGATGCTGAAAGGTCGTATTACGAATACCAAATTACCTACCTGGGATCTGATGATGAAAAACATCTATGCTTTAGGTGGTTTTCAAATTGATAAAAAGGATTTTCGTTTGGATGTTATGTACTACGTAGATACCATCGGTAACCGTTTAAACTACCTTCCACTTTTATCTTCAGAAACTAATCTCTATACGAAGCCACTGAATAGAGTTTATAATTTGGATAAATTGAATCAAAATAATGATCCTCGTCCGGATGGTGAATATGATTTCATTGAAGGCGTAACGATCAATAGCTCCAATGGTAGAATTATTTTCCCGGTGCGTGAGCCTTTTGGAAGTTATTTGCGAAGTCAATTTATTGATCAAGCGAAAGCCGATCAGTTTGTGTATGAAGTTTTGTACGATTCTACAAAGACCGTTGCATTGCAACAACCTGAGAAAAATAAATTCAGTTTGAAGGGAAGTTACATCAGCAAATTTGGGTCTGATATTCCACTGAATGCAATCAATATTCCTGAAGGATCTGTGAAAGTAACTGCAGGTGGTGCTCCTCTGGTTGAGAATGTAGATTATACTGTTGATTATAATCTGGGTCGCGTAAAAATTATCAATCAGAGTATCTTGAATTCAGGAACTGCGATCAATATCGCGCTCGAAAGTAATTCGTTGTTTAGTATTCAATCGAAAACACTTTTAGGAAGTCGCTTTGATTATGTGGTGAATAAAGATCTGGTGCTGGGAGGAACAGTACTTCGTTTGAATGAACGACCGATCACTTCTAAAGTGAATGTTGGTGATGAACCAATTGCTAATACGATGGTAGGTGTAGATGGAACATGGAGAACTGATTCACGATGGTTAACAAGAGCCATAGATAAACTCCCGGGCATTTCTACGAAGGAACCTTCGAATATTACAGTGAGTGGTGAATACGCACGTTTGATTCCGGGAAATAGCAAAGCAATTGGTCGCGCAGGTACAGCATATATCGACGATTTTGAAGGAAGCCAATCTACAATTGATCTTACCAACGTAGGATCATGGACCTTAGCTTCAGCACCTACAAGTCAGATTCCTGGTGCAGATAGTTCAACACTTGCGAATGGATTTAATCGTTCTAAACTTTCTTGGTACAGAATTGATCCTTTGTTTTATAATGGATCGTCAGGAATTCGTCCGAGTCATATCACTACTAATGATATCTCAAATGAGTTAGTGCGGCAAATTACAGAAGACGAAATTTTCCCGAATAAGCAAGGATTGAATGGACAGAAAGTAATTCTGCCGATGTTCAATATTTCATATTATCCAAGAGAGCGCGGACCGTACAACTTCGATGTTCAACCTATTGGCGGGATTTCGGCTGGAGTTGCTGCGGATGGATTTTTAAATAGTCCAGCCTCTCGTTGGGGTGGTATTATGCGTCGTGTGGAAACCACAGATTTTGATGCCGCAAATATTGAATTCATTCAGTTCTGGTTAATGGATCCTTTTAACAGTGATAAGTTGGATCCGGGAACATCAGGTGGTAAATTATATTTTGATCTGGGAAATATTTCAGAGGATATCTTGAAAGATGGTAAACTGGAATATGAAAATGGATTACCTGCAGATGGAGATACTACTCTTTCTACTAATACCGTTTGGGGTTATGTTCCAAAAAATCAACCCCCAATTATTTATGCTTTCGATAATAATGCTAATGCAAGACAGTATCAAGATGTAGGATTAGATGGATTAAAAAATAGTAATGAAGCCTCTTTTTATTCAGGATACTTGAACAATTTGAGTGCGAATATTTCTCCTTCTGCTTATGCTCAGTACGAAGCTGATCCTTCTTCTGATAACTATCACTACTACCGTGGTTCTGATTATGATGCTCAACAAGTAAGTATTCTCAATCGATATAAAAATTTCAGTCAGCCAGATGGTAACTCACCTACTGATGGACAATCTCCAGAATCTTATTCAACAGCATCTACAACATTACCGGATGCTGAAGATGTAAACAAAGATTTTAATCAGGAGGCAAGTGAGCAGTTTTATGAATATCAAGTGGATATCGATCCATCACAAATGGAAATCGGCAAGAACTTTATCGTTGATAAAATTACTCGTGTAGGATGGAAATTAGCGAATGGTACAACAAAAGATGTGACATGGTATCAGTTTAAAATTCCAATTCGTGATATAGAAGGTACTAATCCAAATATTAGAAAGTTTGGAGATATTGAAGGATTTAATACGATCAGTTTTATCAGGATGTTCATGACGGGTTATCAGGAACCTATGGTTTTGCGTTTTGCAAAGCTGGAGTTCCTGCGTGGTGAGTGGAGGAAGTATGCTTATGATCTCTTTACTCCAGGTGAATGTTTGGGTTGCGGAAGTACGAATACCACGTTTGATGTTTCTGCGGTGAGTCTTGAAGAAAACGGAAATCGTTCTCCTATCCCTTATGTAATTCCTCCTGGTATCGATCGTGAAATAAATGTAGGGTCAACCAATCTTCAACAAATTAATGAGCAGAGTTTATCATTGAGCGTTTGTAATTTGGAAGATGGAGATGCGCGTGGTGCATTCAAAACATTGCAACTGGATTTGCGTTCGTATAAAAAATTAAAAATGTTTGTGCATGCTGAAGCTTCTGAAGTGGAAGATGCATTGAAAGACGGAGATCTCACTGCTTTTGTAAGGGTAGGAAATGATTTTACAGAAAACTATTACGAATACGAAATTCCGCTGAAAGTAACTCCATGGGGAACTACTGATCCGGAAATTATCTGGCCAGAACAAAATTTGCTGGAGCTCGATCTTGATAAATTCGTTAATCTCAAGCTCTCAAGAAATGATGCTGTACGATTATCTGGAGGTACATTAAACATCACCAATTCCTATTCTGAAGCGGAAGGTTTGAATAAAATTACCATCAAGGGAAATCCTTCATTGAGTAATGTTCGGACTATCATGATTGGGATCCGTAATCCTAAACAGAATCCTTTGAATCCTGGAACAGATGATGGCGCAGCAAAATGTGGAGAAGTATGGGTGAACGAATTGCGCTTAACTAATTTTGATAAGAAAGGAGGATGGGCTGCAACTTCAAGGGTGACTACCAAACTTGCAGATATTGGTAATCTAACGGTGGCGGGTACCCATAAAACGGTAGGCTTTGGAGCAATTGAACAAAAGGTGAGTGAACGCCGACGGAGTGATGAAACTTCTTTCAACGTAACTTCTTCTTTATATCTCGGTAAGTTCCTGCCAGAAAAAGCAGCTCTCGATATTCCCATGTATGTGAATTATGGAACGGTGGTAAGTAATCCTCAATACGATCCATTGGATCAGGATGTTCCATTTAATACTGCTCTTGATAATGCGTATAGCAATTCAAATAAAAAAGAGATAAAGCGACGAAGTCAGGATTATACTCGTAACAAGAGTATCAACTTCACAAATGTGAAGAAGAATCGTGTAGGTGGAGGTAAACCTAAAGTGTATGATATTGAAAACTTCAACCTGACTTACGGATATGATGAAACGTTTCATCGCGATATCAATATCGAATATGATGTAACTAAAACGCATCATGGAGCATTGGGTTATAATTACAATACTACACCGAAATATATCGCTCCATTTGGCAAAGCTCCGGCTTTGAAATCAAAATATTTACGTCCGGTAAAAGATCTCAATATCAACTTCATTCCAACAAGTCTGAATTTCCGTTATGATGTTACCAGAACTTACGGAGAGAAGCTCTTCCGGAATAATACAGGGTTTGCTGATATTATCCGTGATACATTCTACAACAAGAATTTTGAGATGCGGAGAATTTATGATTTTAAATATGATTTAACGCGCTCTATAAAAGTAGATTTTAATGCAAGCAATTATTCTGTAGTGGATGAACCGGAAGGAAAAATTGACACCGGTGGAGAACGTGATTCGGTAAACAGTAATATTTGGGGTAAGAATTATTTCCTCGGAAGGAATAAACAATATCAACAGGCAGGTAATGTGAGTTATCAGTTACCGTTGAATAAATTTCCCCTTACCGATTGGATCTCGCTCAACGCGAAATACGGCTTCACCTATAACTGGACCGCAGGGCAATTTCTATTGAATAAAAATACGAATGCCTTTGGAACAGATCCTCGAACGGGAAGTACGATTCAAAATGCAAATACCAAATCGCTGAACGGAAACTTTACGATGACGACCCTTTATAATAAGGTGCCTTATTTAAAGAAAATCAATTCGCCAAAACCACCACCACCGCCTAAGCCAAAAACACCAAAGCCTGATCTTCCAAAAACCCCTGCCGATACTGCCGGTGGTAAGAAGCCAGCGCCTCCTGTAATCAAACCTCCTAAAGGCATTCCTGATGGAGTAAGGTTTGTTGGTAAGCTCATCATGTCGGTAAAAACTGTAGGATTTACCTATAGCACTACTAACGGTACTATTCTTCCGGGTTATCGTAATTACTCACAACTATTAGGTCAAGATCTGGATCAGAATTCACCGGGACTTGGATTTGCATTCGGTAGTCAGAAAGATCTACGCGAAAAAGCGGTACTCAATAATTGGATCACAAATGATACCAGCTTGAATAGTCAATATGCTCGAACCTACACAGAGAATTTCACCGCAAGAAGTTCTATTGAGCCATTGACTGGATTAAAAATTGAGCTCACAGCAAATCGTACTTATGCCAAAAACAATTCGGAATTTTTCCGTTACAATGGAACTAAATTCGAATCACAAGGAATAAATCAAACAGGGAATTTTAGTATTTCTGTGATCTCTTGGAATACGGCTTTTGTAAAAGATGATAAGAACAACTACACCAGTTCAGTGTTTGAAACCTTTAATACGAATAGGAAAATATACTCTGAACGACTTGCTGCGGAGAATCCAAACTCGTCGGGATTCAATGCTCCTGATACCTTCGGAATCGTATATAACGATGGTTATTCTGGAACACAGCAAGAAGTTTTAACGATGGCATTCTTGTCGGCATACACTGGAAAGTCTCCAGGTAAAGTGGGAAATAGTCCATTCTTGAAAACGCCGATGCCTAACTGGAGAATTACCTATGACGGTTTATCTAAGTTACCCCTCTTCAAAAGGATCTTTAATAATGTTAGTTTGAGTCATAGTTATCGTTCAACTTTTAATATTAATTCCTATCAGCGTAATCCTAACTATGTGGAAGCCGAAACTCCTGTAGTAAGAGATGTGGGAGGAAATTTTATTCCGGGTAAAGAAATAGCACAGGCAAGTCTTACGGAACAGTTTGCACCTTTGATCGGTGTTGACGTTACATGGAAAAATAATATCCAAACGCGAATTGAATTCAAGAAAGACCGCAACGTATCTTTAACGTATGCTGGAGTTCAGATCACAGAAACCAAAGGCAATGAAATAACATTTGGTTTTGGATACCGTATTCCAAAGTTCATTCTGCCATTCGGTTTAGGAGGAACGAGAGGTGCAGCAGGAAACAGTTTAAATTTAACGGCTGATTTCAGTGCTCGTAAAAATGTGACGATTATCCGCAGATTGCTCGAAGGCATCAATCAACCAACCGCAGGATTGAATGTATACTCGATAAAAGGAGCTGCAGATTATGCCATGAGCGACAGGGTAAATATCAGGTTGTTCTATGAGCAAACCATCAACACTCCAGTTATTTCGACGTCGTACCCTACCTCTAATATTAATGCCGGTATCGAACTTCGTTTCTCCCTTTCCCAGTAATAATTAATTATAGTAATTTCGTAAAAATTATCTCTTATGAATATCCCATCTGAACTAAAGTACACCAAAGAACATGAGTGGATCCGCCTCGAAGGCGATATAGCAACTGTAGGTATTACTGATTTCGCACAGAGTGAACTTGGCGACATCGTATATGTTGAAATCGAAACAGTAGGAGAAACGATCGCACATGAAGCGGTTTTTGGAACGGTGGAAGCAGTAAAAACAGTTTCTGATTTATTTATGCCATTATCTGGAGAAGTTTTGGAACTCAACCCTAAATTGGATGCAGAACCAGAACTTGTAAATAAAGATCCTTATGGTGATGGATGGATGGTGAAAATTAAAATAAGTGATGCATCGGAGGTGAGCAATTTACTTACTGCTGATCAGTATAACGCAGCGATTGGTGCCTGAGTTATCACATAAAAATTCTTTACTGAAAAATAACTGGCCCGGCATCAGCTGGGCCTTATTGATTTTTATCCTGAGTAGCATTTCCGCTCCCCAAATTTATATCCCAGATTTTTTTGATTTATTTTCTCCGGATAAAGTAGTTCACTTTTTTTTCTATGGAATTCTCGTTTATCTATTAGTAAGAGGATTTAAGAAGGCACCATTGGGGAGATTAACTCGCAATCAGTATTCATTTGCAGTTTTTTCTTCGGCAACTTATGGCGGTTTAATCGAATTATATCAAGGCTATTTTCTTCCCGACCGTACAGGAGACTGGGTTGATTTTCTCGCGAATTGTATTGGGTGTGTTATCGGATGGATCGCTGCTCGTATTTTTCTGAAATAAGCAGAATTTGGTTCTTTACTCTTTCTAAGGGTTTACTTTTTCTTCCAAGAAATGCAACTCACACACTCGTAAAATTTCAACAAAAATAATTTTAGGGAGTAAACTCAAAAGTCCTGCTCTTCATCGAAATTACTTTTCCAAAAGCATATCCAATTCCAATGGCAAGCGGATAATCACTAGTCCAATGAACACCATTATTCACCATCGACCATGCAATGAGTGTACTCAATGCATATCCAACGGGTTTAATCCATTTTTTATCGGGATAATTTTCTGCAAGAATTGTAACTGCACAAATTGCGGTAGCTAAATGACCAGAAGGAAAAGCATCGTATTTAGGCGTATGTTTTTGATAATCTGTGAAGGCAGGAAAGGGATCCCATTTACCTCCTGGCGCTGTAGCTTCCAGCGGCGTCTCACGTCCAGTAATTCGTTTCACCACTTGTGTTGTAAATCCCATTGCGATAAAAGCTTCGGCAAGCTGACTAGCAGTACTCACTGCGCCAATATCATGATTGCGTAAACCATAATACAATAATCCGCCACCAAGAATTAGAGCAGGATACCCTTGACCTAGCGTATAGAAAACGGTATTTAAATTTTTGGGTGCGCTAATAATACTCACTGGTTGATTGGTAATTGTGGGCGCGAAAATATCATGATAACTGCTCTTTCTTGCAAAATTATTTCTATCACATAAGTTCTGAGCTCCATCGGTAATTTGCTGATCATACTTTATCAAAATACCAGTACTTACAGCAATTACTGCTAACCATGGCAGACTTTTTTTCCGAAAAGAATATTTTCCAAAATTCATAAAGTCTTTTGGTAAATCAGTAATAAATTCAAACGGCTTTACTTTAGAGTACACCATTCTCCGCCCATCATTTAAGGTGTAGTCATATTTCCATGGCCGATCTTTGCGTTTTATTTTGATAGCCTCAGAATCATTAGGAAATAAAGTGTCTGGTTTTAATATTATCGTTTCACTAGTACCTAAATCCCTACAAGGAGAATCTGTATGTAACAGTAAAAGACTGCAAAAGAGCAGCAGAAAATATTTTAGCAGAAATGATAAGGGAGTCATTTTTTAGCGATAAAGAGGAAGATGAAAGAAGAAGGTAGCTATCGCAACGCTGAGGCAGCGTGCAATTGAAATGCCAAAGTAAACAATTATTAAATGTCAAAAATTAGTTCACAGGAGTCGTTGATTTAATTCATACGATTTTAACGAAAAGTTAAATTTATGATGGCAAAATTTCTAAAAAGCGAATTTAAAAAGGTATATCCGTATTGCCCGATGGTTCAACAAGTGGTTCTAAATTCAATCTACTAACCAACTTTGTATCATGCTCCCAACTGTGCGGTGTTTTGATTTGCGGCTCCGCTGATAATATTTGTGTTCTCTTGTCAAATTAAATCCCAAACGGCAGTTTGAGGTGTTGCGAATTGGTTCGAAACAGAATAATGAAAATCTAGAAATGAGAGCAGTTTAATTCTTGTATTAAAATACTTAATAATTATTTGTTCAGACCAATTTTCAGAATTGCTAAGCTAGGTTATTATTCTTGGAATAAAATGTACAACGGTAAGTTGTTTACGACGAGAGTAACTTCGCTAATCACTTTAGGGGGGCTAAATCAAACCTATCAACGCCGTCGACTTTCATTTTCATTCTCGAATTTTCACTCGAGCGAGCTCGGCGAAAATTTTCAAATGAAAAATGCCCCGTTGGGGGCATTGATTGATTTGATTTGCGGAGACGGTGAGATTCGAACTCACGGTACCCTTTTGGAGTACACACGCTTTCCAAGCGTGCTCCTTCAGCCACTCGGACACGTCTCCGGAGATGAATTTTTAGCGGGATTTTATTCCTATTAAATTCCGGAATTGCTGAAATGAAATTTCAGCGGCTACTGAATTTGAAGGGTGCAAAGGTACAAAATTTAAGGGCAGAGCCTATTTGGCTCGTTAATATTGGTTTGAAAAGAATGAGCTTTAACGCTTACTTTTCGTTCATTTCTCCTCTTAAATTACTCTGAACCAGCTTCTTGATTTTCTTAAGGTCATTGCCGTACTCACCGAATAAATACATCAATTTCGTTACTGCCGATTCAGTAGTGAGATCACTCCCGCTAATTATGCCAATTTCCTTTAAGCGATGACTCGTTTCATATTTGCCCATTTCAACCCTTCCGCCGCTGCATTGCGATACATTAACAATGAGCAGCCCTTTCTTGATAGCTTTTCTCAACGGCTCAATGAACCATTCCTCAGTAGGGGCATTTCCACTACCATAGGTCTCTAGTACAAGGGCCTTTAAACCAGGAACACTTACTGCATGTTCCAACCAATTACTCGTGATGCCCGGAAATATTCTTAAAAGTCCGATGTTAGGATCGAGTTGCGTATGCACAATCAGTTTTTTTTTGTTTCCTTTTTCAATATACGCTTCATTGTATTGAAGTTCTGTTCCAGCTTCAACCAATGCAGGATAGTTGAGGGTATGAAATGCATCAAACTTGGAAGCCGTAAATTTTTCAGAACGGTTTCCTCTGAATAATTCGTTGTTGAAATAAATACAAACTTCCGGAATAGTAAGGTCTCCTGCAGCAATTTCTACGGAAGTAAGTAAATTCAATTTTGCATCTGTTCGGATAGCCCCAAGCGGTAGTTGAGAACCGGTGAAGATGACAGGCTTGTTTAAATTTTCCAGCATAAAACTTAATGCAGATGCTGAATAAGCCATGGTATCTGTACCATGCAAAATGATAAATCCATCGTGCCTGCTGTATTCTTTATTAATAGTGTTTGCCAGCTTCACCCAAAAGTCGGGTGTGACATTAGAACTATCGATGAGCTCTTTAAAAACATGATGTGAAATTTTACATCCTAGCTCTTTTAACTCCGGAACCTGCTCTGTTACTTTCCCAAAATCAAAAGGACTTAAAACGCCATTCTTATTATGTTGCATCCCGATTGTTCCACCGGTGTAAATGATCAGAATTTTTTTCATAATGCAAATAGTTCTTTAGCATTTTTTGTAGTTGTTTCCGCAACTTCTTCCAGACTGATATTCTTGATCTGAGCCATTTTTTCTGCAACTAATTTAATATACGCAGGATCATTTCTTTTGCCTCGATAAGGAGCAGGAGCAAGATACGGTCCATCGGTCTCCAATACTAAATGCTGAATTGCAATTTTTTCCACTACTTTATCGAGTCCAGAATTTTTAAATGTTAGCACACCTCCGATACCTAAATGGAATCCCATTCCGGTAATTTGCTCTGCCTTATTAAGATCTCCGCTGAAGCAATGAAAGACTCCTTTCAATCCTTTTAAATTTAAGTCTTGAATCAAATTGACAACTTCTTCCGTTGCATTTCTAGTATGTAATGCCACCGGTAAATTCAATTCATGTGACCAGATTAATTGTTGCCTTAATGCTTCTTCCTGCTGAATAATAAAATCGATTGACCAATATTTATCCATACCGATTTCACCAATGGCGCAATAGTTTCCGATTTTCAAATGCCGGTAAACATTTTCCAGTTCGTCCTTATAATTTTCCTTCACATAACAAGGATGAAGACCCATCATAGGAATGCAAACGCCTGGATATTCTTTAGCCAGCAAATGCAAGCCATCTTCTGAAGTAGTATCAATATTGGGCATTAAAAACCTACTTACGCCTGCTTCAACAGCCTGTTCTATCAGTACTTTACGATCTAAATCGTATTCTTCGGCATATAAGTGAATATGGGTATCAATCAAATGCATAATACCACAAAAGTAATGAAACTCTGATCTTTACCGGAAGCTGCTAGATTGATTTCCTTTACACCAAAACTCCTGAGCACCTATCCTCCTGTTATTCTCCGGCACTGATTATCTTTAGCCTCTTAATTATTCCAGTGGCTAAATTTCTCATTATACGTTTCAGTTCCATCGGCGACATTGTACTAACGTCGACGCTTATCCGTTGTTTGAAACAGCAAGTGGCAGGAGCCGAAGTTCATTTTATTACCAGGAACTCTTTTCAATCGGTACTGCAACATAATCCTTACATCGATAAACTCTGGACTATAGAAAAAGAAATCGATGAAATTCTTCCTCAATTGCAAAAGGAGAATTTTGAGGAGATTATAGACCTTCATCATAATTTAAGATCACTTCGCTTAAAGCAACAGTTAAAAGTTGAGGCTCATTCATTCAATAAGTTAAATCTTGAAAAATGGTTATTGGTTCAACTCAATATTAATCGACTTCCAGCAAAACATATTGTTGATCGTTACTTAGAAACATTAGCGCACTTGGGAGTCAAGAATGATAGTAAGGGTCTTGATTATTTTATTTCAGCGAATGAGAAAGTGAATATGCAACGCTTACCTGAATCACATCGGCAAGGATTTATTGCGATGGTGATTGGAGCTAAACATGCAACTAAAATAATGCCTTCCGGAAAGTTGGCTAAAATAATTTCACTCTTAAACCTCCCTATCGTTTTAGTGGGTGGAGTGGAAGACAAGGAAAAAGGTGAGGAGATTGTCAGGCTTGCAGGAAATCTTGTTTATAATAGTTGCGGGGAATTTAAGCTTAGTGAATCTGCATCAATTCTTGATCAATCACAGTTGGTAATTTCTCATGATACCGGATTAATGCATATTGCCGCAGCCTTAAAGAAGCCTATAGTTTCGCTTTGGGGAAACACTGTTCCAGAGTTCGGCATGTATCCCTATCTCCCACAGCAAAAAGAGCAGTCAGTTATAATGGAAGTCAAAGGACTTTCTTGCCGACCTTGTTCAAAGATCGGATATGATAAATGTCCTCAGAAACATTTTAAATGTATGAATCTACAGCAAGAAGAAATTATTGTAGCTGCTGTTAAGCGTCTGCTCCCATAAAGAGTGCTTTCAATTCAGTAGCATCTGCGGGCTTCATTTTACCTGCTAATATTAATGATAACTGACGACGACGAAGTGCACCTTCCCATCTAGATTTTTCTTCTTCTGTTTCTGGAATCAATTCAGGAACATTAATCGGCTGACCTAGTTGATCAACTGCAACAAAAGTGAAGATTGCTTCATTGCATTTGATTTTAATATTCCGCATATTATCTTCTACCCATACATCAATAAAAACTTCCATAGAAGAATTGAAAGAGCGAGATACTTTTGCTTGAAGTGTTACCACATCACCTAATTTGATAGGTTGATTAAAAGAAACATTATTTACAGAAGCAGTAACAACGATACGACTGCAATGACGATGAGCAGCGATGGCGGAAGTGATATCCATCCAATGAAGCAAACGACCACCCATCAGGTTACCCAGTACGTTAGTATCATTTGGAAGTACGATTTCAGTATGAATTGCAAGACTGTCTTTAGGATTTTTAGGTTTCATAGCAAACAATTGTTTTAACAGTGCAAAGGTAGACAAACGTTAAAAGCATTAATTTTGTCGAACTATTAAGAAAAAGAGCATTTAAAATTCTTTTAAATTACTCAAAATCAATACAGTAAAAAGAGAAAGTCGATTGATATAAATATTGCACCCGTAGTTCAATTGGATAGAATGACAGTTTCCGGGACTGTTGGTTAGGGGTTCGACTCCCTTCGGGTGCACTGGTGAATACCGAAAACCACAACGAAAGTTGTGGTTTTATTTTTAAAAAATTTTCCAAAGCTTGCTTTAAGGAAAATTTTTAAAAAATAAAACAAACCCGTAGGGTTGGTTTTCGTATTCCCGACCCGGCTAGAAGGGAGGCACGAAGTGACTCCCTTCTAGCCGGGTCGAAAAACATTTCCGAAGGAATACAATTTAGCAGAAAAGTCATTCTCTTCTAGCTAACGAAAAACATTTCCGAAGGAATACAATTCAGAAGCAAAGTCATTCTCTTCTAGTTAACGAAAAACATTTCCGAAGGAAAACAATTTAGCAGAAAAGTAATTCTCTTTTAGCTAACGAAAAACATTTTCGAAGGAATACAATTTAGCAGAAAAGTCATTCTCGTTTAGCTAACGAAAAACATTTTCGAAGGAATACAATTTAGCAGAAAAGTAATTCTCTTTTAGATAACGAAAAACATTTCCGAAGGAAAACAATTTAGCAGAAAAGTCATTCTCTTTTAGCTAACGAAAAACATTTTCGAAGGAAAACAATTTAGCAGAAAAGTAATTCCCTTCTAGCTGGGTCGAAAAACATTTCCGAAGGAATACAATTTAGCAGAAAAGTCATTCCCTTCTAGCTAACGAAAAATATTTTCGAAAAGAAATTGCGATTGTCAGAATTCAGCAGTATTGGAATTGTGTAATGGAAATGGTCTAATCCCAAAAATTAATTTTTTGTAAGATGAAGTTCTTCTAAACTCCCCGAATTATCATCTTTGAGGATGATTTCGTTATTGGTTTTTGAAGTAAGCATCCATCCTTTGTCAAGGTCGCTCAAGGGACTTGTACTTCCAATATTACAATGAAATTCTTTGCTACTGTCATCGCAACTCCATGTACCGGTATTCATTATACCGTTGCACATTGAACTCATTGTTCCTGCAGCGAAAAATGTGAATGAGTAACCGGTAAATTCACTAGTATGATCGCTACTATTATCATGGTAGTAACTTACCCTCCAAGTTCCTTCGTTTAGGATGGTTGCTGTGGATGCCGTTGATTGACTATTATCATCTTTTTTGCAACTTTGCAAAACGGTGATGGCAACCAGAATTACAGCGAATAAACTAATGATTGACGTTTTCATAATGTAGTTTGTTGAATTAAAAGTATTACATAGATAATCTTTAGGAAAATAATAATTGCCCGAGACGGCATTTAAAGCGCTGAACGGGTTCAAAAGTATGTTTCAACTTTTATGCAATATTTTAAATTGGCTATAATGGATGATTTTCTGAATCTATTTTAAGCTATGAAAGACGATCACTGCTACACTTAAATGATTTTCATGACTATCTTAATCAGATTCTAATAAAAAAGGACGTTTTATGCATTATTTAAGTTAACTTTACTCTTAAAGAAAGCTAAAATTCATTTGTCTTTTCGCTTAAATTCTTTTTAAATATATCTACGTTAAATTTTTAAATCTAAAAACTATGAAAAATCATTTTGAAGGTAAAATCGGATTATGTCTTGATCATGCAGATGCCCATTTTATTGATATCACTACAGAGCCTGCTACAATTACAACAGTGCACTCTTCACAGGAATCACAATTACGTACTCCCGGTGAATCTGGTGATGGTATGAGTCTGGGGAATAACCGCTCTACAAATAACGAGCATCAAAAGCACAATCGTGAGCAAGATATCATGCATCATTATTATAAAATTTTAGCGGATCGTCTTCGTGAATATGATACGATCTTTTTATTCGGCCCTACGAAAGCAAAGGATGAACTAAATAATATCTTGACAGAAGATCAGCATTTTAAACTTAAGCATATTAAAGTTGAAAGTACCGACAAGCTCACGGAAAATCAAATGGTAGCTAAAGTTAGAGAGCATTTCAGTATTCCAGCTTAGTAATTTCAATCATTTTAAAAAAAATATTAAGGCCTCATGAATTAATTTTCATGAGGCCTTTTTTAAAGTCTTCGGATAACGTTCTTTATTGGATCATTAATTTTCCGATCCATAGTTTTTTGTAGTCCTCATCATGACCAAAATAAGTTACAGTACCTTCTTTAGGATCAAAGGTACTGGTGAAAGCTCTTTTCAAATAGTATTTTCCTTCTCCCATCGATTTAAACGCAGTTAATGAAGTGGATCCTAGGTCAATCTTGCCTACTCTTGGATAGTATAAAGGATAGAATGATGGTACCCCATAGTATGCTGATAGAAAATCTTCATAACCCTTCGTCCCTTTTACTTCTAGGATTTCCCAATAAATACTTTTGCCATCAGGTGACAAATATAAATTTTGAAACATCTGAAAAATCTCACTCTTTTTATCATTATTAATCTTTCCAAGACCGTATTGTGCTTTCAACGCTCCTTTCCCATCAAATTGGAAACATACTATATCTTCATAGGAATCAACTTTATTTCCTGTTCCCAAATTAACAGTACTCGTTAATTGTCCTGCTAGCAGATAATCTTCTGAAGGGGTTACGAAAAAGTTTTCGATCATAAATCGTTTTCCTTTATAAGGGCTTGCACCTTTATCACCAGGAGCAGTTTTGAATTTACTTTTGAATTCATCAACAGGAGTAGTTGAAGAAAATACCATTTGATTACCAGTGAATTTTAAGAGGTGGAAATTTTCCATTCTTTCTTCTAGCGATTTTCTCCATTTAAAATCTACTAGATTATCACCACCTTCTGTGTAGCCAGGATTAAATATTGGCGCATATTCGTGGAATACTTTTTCAAATGATTCAGTGGACTTGGCAGAAGTTCCGAATAAATAAATACTTCCATTATTTTCATATGCAGCAGTCAATAGGAGAGCGGATGCCGGACTCTTAAATGGAATTTTGTTGAGAATATTTCCTTGGATATCGAATTCAAAGAAGAGGTAGTTGGATGGATCTCCATTCCCTTTTTCAGGAGCAAAGATTGCAATTACATGGTTACTTTTCATGTGATCACAATATACTAATGAGTAGTTCCCAGACATTTCAATGGGCTTTTCTTTGATCTCTAGCTGATCATTGAACATTAGAATTAAGAATTTGTCCGCTTGATTTTTATCCTTTGATTCTACTTTAGCAATCGTAAATACATCACTTTCAGTTTCTATATCCGAACTATATGAGGCATAACCGTTATATACTCTTCCAGCATCATTTCTGGGTTTCACATTCTCTCGGGAGATAGTTTTTTTTGCAATATATTTTTGTTTTTCATGATTCCAAGTTAGAAGCTGAACTACCTTGTTAAGCTTTAATTTCATACTGAGAACATCGAAAGAGGTCGTTCCTCCAACATAAGCAGAATAGTATGTCCTTTGAATATCTTCCTTTTGCTCTTTCTTTTCCTGTACATCCTTGCTGCCTAAAAATTTTAAATTACTGTCAAAACTATATTCTTCATAAAATACTTCTTCAGATTTTTTGGCGCCTTTTATTTTATACGTTACAAATGATACTCCCGCTTCATCTTTTCTGATATCATAAACATAACCATTGGCTGCTTTTGATGTTAAGGGCTGTACTACTTCTTTTAGCTCTTGTGCATTAACTATTGAAGTTAATAACACGATGCAAATACTGAATTGGAGAATTCTTTTCATATGGATTTCTTTTTTTCCCGGAACTTCGGCTTCCCGGTATTGCCCCGTTTTTATTGTGATAAACGGTTCCACTTTTCATTTCTTAAAAGTATCACCTCCTTTTAAAAGAACAAGACCTGGTTTATACTACTTAAATGTGAATCTTTAATTTCAGTGAATTATCTAAGCAGCACATAGTATCAAGAAGACTTGCAGGTGAATAAAACAGTTAGTTCAGAAGGTGAGTCTTTCTATAAAAAAGGGTTAGATTTTTTATGGCTTACTTACTTTGATGAGTTATGCGGAATGGCTCACTACTACTTTAGTGTGAATTTGATTCTAGCGAGAAATCTTGGATGACCCCTTTTTCCTAGATTCTTTTGCATAATAAGCGAAGGTTAAACTGTACAATTTGGCAGGATCGTAGCGTCTTTAAAAGTGATTTCTATTTAAGAAGTTCTGATTTATTTCGACTTATATCTCATAAAGCATTAAGCAACAGTGTTATTGAGCGCTTAAAAATAATTGCTGCTATCTTTTGTATCTTATCCGAAATTGCAAGTACTATGAGTTATAGAAAAGGGGTGAAGTATCTTATTTTGTTTTTAGTTCTAATGTTTCTGAATTCACACCCAGGCAATTCTCAAGCAAATAACAGTACTGTTTTGTTGAATTCTAGGATTGATTCTTTACTTAGGTCAGCGGAAAATAGTCTTAATAAAAATTTAGCGGAGGCTTTACTTTCTGCAAGAAATGCTAAGCGAATTGCAATTAATGCCAGCGACACTAATCGAATTATCAGAGCCGTTTGTTTGGAAAGTATTGTGAAAGCACGAACTAACCAAAGTAATTCTGCTTTGTCAAATCTTACAAATTTAGAAACTGACTTTAAAGCTCGGATGGACTCAGCAAGCTGGGCTGAAATCTTTGCCGCAAAAGGCATGACGTATTATCTCCTAAGTAGCTTTGATTCTTCCAAAGTGAATTTCGAAAAAGCAATTCACATTTTCCAAAACATAGGAAATCAACTTCGAGCTGGTTTCGAATTAAACCAATTAGCAAGAGTCTACCTTCGTTCAGGCGAATCGAAAAATGCAATAACAGTTAGTGAAGAATCCTCACGGATTTTTGAAAATTCTGCAAATATGGAAGGCAGGGCTTTGTCACTTGATCTTAAAGGCGAGATTTTGAAATCGCAGCGATTGTATGATAAAGCTTTAGAAGTTCATCAGGCAAGTTTGGTTATTTTTAAATCTATCCATCATCTTGCAGGCATTGCTATATCCGAAGTTCATATCGGAAATGCCTGGTATATGAATGCCATAGATGATAGTGCATTATTGTATTATAATAGGGCATTAAAGAATTATCGGCTGCTTGGTGATAGTAATGGAATTGCTATTTGTTATGCGAATTTGAGTAGAGTTTTTCTTGAAAAAAATGAACTACAACAATCAATTTATTTTGCGAATCTCACGCTGACTACAATTCAAGGTGGAGATTATAAATTAATTGAGTCCACTACCTTTCAACAATTGGGTGACATTTATGGGGAATTGGAGCAGTATGGAAAAGCTATTATTTTTTTAAATAAAGCTTTAGACCTCGCTAACAGTATCAATCATAAAACTACAATTATGGATTGCCGAAAATCATTGTCTGAGGTTTTTTATAGTATACGAAATACTGATTCTGCCTATATAAATTTGCTGGAAGCTTACCATTTAAAAGATACCCTACAACCACTTGCCTATACCCGACAGCTTGCGGAATTACAGGATAAATATGAATCAGAGAAACAACAGGTGGTTCTAAATTCCTTGCAGCAAAATGATAGGATCAAATCATTAGAGATTAGCGACCAACAAAATCAAATTAATCGTCGTAACACCATTATTATTTCTGGAGTAATAATCGTTTTACTTTTAGGTTTCGTAATATATTTGGCTACTCAACGTCAAAAGTTGGCGCTCGTTCTTGAAAAAGCAGCTGTTGTTAAGAGAACGGAAGAGAAGGAAAGAATACGGTTTGCTCGTGATCTGCATGATGATGTAGGATCCGGTCTTTCTAAAATTAGTTTTTTAAGCAGCTTATTAGTGAGTAGTAATGCGCTTTCCCCATCTAATACAGAGAAGGTCTTATCAATCAGTGAAACTTCAAAGGATCTTGTAGATAATATGCGGGATCTGATATGGACATTGAATCCAGAGAATACTACTTTGGAGAATCTTGTAGCACGCATACGTGAATTCGCTTCAGATTATCTGGAAGAGTTTCCTATGAATATTCAATTTGATTTTCCTGAGCATACTCCTGATCTTGTACTTTCGAAAGAAAGTTACAGAGAAATATTTATGACCGTCAAAGAATGTCTGAATAATATAGTAAAGCATTCTCAAGCTACTATGGTTTCCATGTTGATTGAAATAAAAAATGAAGGCTTCATTGTTCATATTATAGATAACGGAATCGGACTTATTGTAAATGAAGTTGCTAGAGGGAATGGAATTAGTAATATGACGAATAGAATTATCGGCATCGGTGGGGAATTTTCCATCGGGAAGAATAGTTCAGGAGGAGTGATAGTTTGTATTCTTGTGCCGGTAGATAAACTGGTGGTTTCATAATTACTACTTTCATGTGATAGTTTATTAATCAATGATAAATACATTTGAATCATGGATTTAAGAATAGGGATTTTAGAAGACGAAAGAAGTATTCGCGAAGGAATGATGTTGTTAATCAATGGAAGCGATGGTTTTTCCTGTTGTCATGCTTTCGAAAGCGCTGAAGAAGCCATTGTGAATGTGCCATTATTAGAGCTGGATGTAGTTCTAGTGGATATTCATTTAAGTGGAAAAACGGGTATAGACTTTATTAGTGAGATTAAGCCACTTTGCAAGTTGACTCAATTTGTTATGTTTACTTCTTTTGAAGATTCAGATTCTGTTTTCAATGCTTTAAAAGCGGGAGCAACTGGATACCTGACTAAAACGACTCAACCTTCTAAAATTCTAGAAGCTTTATTGGATGTTTCCAAAGGAGGTTCTCCCATGAGTAGTCATATAGCACGGAAAATCGTGCTTACTTTTTCAGAGGAAAATAATGTGGAACTACAGAAACTTTCAGAGCGGGAACGAGAAATATTGGCTTTGCTCTCCAAAGGATTACGGTATAAAGAAATCGCTGACCAGCTATTTCTGAGCCCTGAAACAATCCGTACTCATATCCGTAATATTTATATAAAATTACAAGTAAATTCAAGAACAGATGCGTTGAATAAAGTTTTTCGAAAATAGAGAATAAGTAGTTCTCTGAATTTTAAGGGATATTAGTAGAGTTGGAACGGTGTTATGATAGCCCTTTAGGGGATTAACGAGATCCCAAAGTGTTGACCAAGATTTGTACAAAGCAAATAACCGTGATTGATTATATTGAAATGAAAAAGAAATACAACTTATTTCGAAAAATATTTAATTGGAACTTGGGGTGGCTTTTTCTGTATCCTTGTTTTTTTATTTAGCTTTTTCTTTCTTTTTTTCGGACTTAGATTTACCAAATATTTTCTGCAAAATGTTTTTCTTTTCTTTCTTCTCTTTTTCATCGATGGAAGAAAGAGAAATACGATTTTCTAATTCTGGACTCAACGCATGGATAAAAGCATTGTTAAGCAAGCTTCCAATTGCTTCCCAAGGATTAACTGCAGGACCGTCGATTCTACCTTCCACTTGGATTTTTGTAGCAACTTGATTTTTATTTGGATTTCTAAGAATAATCCCAGCCGAAGCTACCATGACTTCCCAAACCTTATTCACAAAGCTATCATGTTTATCTTCCTTCCCTACTACATCAAGGTTTTTAATAATGGGCTTAATATATCCAACGAATTTGCCGTCTTTACTTGCCATTTCAGTGTATAATCCAAAGTTGCCTTTATTAACGTCGAAATTTGCATATGCTTTGAAAAAATTGTTTAAGTCAGGTAGATTTGTATTCGTTAGTGTGGTATTCATATCAAATGTAGGCTTCACTGCTAAAGGATCAAATTTCATATTGAGATTTAATTTGCCCTGATATAATTCAGCACTTGCTTGTATGGTTGCTGGTAATATAGCCGTATCTTCTACATTCAGAAGATTTTGAGCCAATAAATTAGTCTTTATGAGTTCTAAATTAACTACTGGGGTAGAATTGAGATCAACATATTGAATTTTCCCATTGATGAATTCAAGTTTATTGATTTTGAGCGGCATAAATTTATCTAGAAGAACTCTGAAGTTATTGGAGTCTTTTTGAAGTGCTGCTGGATCAGTTTTATCGCGCGTAAACTTCAAATGGGGATTAAAAAAATGCATCTCTCCAACTAATCTTCCTTTGATTAGTGATTTCCATTCGATGGACATATCGATTTTGTTAGATGATATTAGAGGGACATTTTTCTTACTAAGTGAATCCGTTTTGTCAAGATAAAAATCTTTGATTTGATAAGCTCCTTTATAGAGGAAAATATCAATATCATCAATGTGCCCGTAATAACCTTTTAATTCACCAAGTGTTTTATTTGCAAAATGAAGTAGGATGTAGGGAAGTGAAATTCTAACAATTACTAGCAGTAAAATTGTAAATAAAAGAATTTTCCATTTCCTATTTATATTTTTTAAAGACTTCATTAACAACTAATATTTAGTGTGAATTGTTGGGAGAATTATAATACAACTTTAACGCAGAATGAACTGACTTTGCTGCATCTTGATTTACCATTTTGCTTAATTCGGAAGTGCCTCATGTGAATTTCTATAGCTTACGGATTTCATAAAAGTTATGATCGCAGTACAAATAATCGATGCTAGGAGATTGATAAGTGTATTATTTTAACTTACCGGAGTAATGAGACAAATCTTATATCGTTAATTATTATTTTGTGTCAGTTATTCGTTTGTCCGATTCTTTCATAGCTTTGTTTGCGGCTTGCAAAGCTCTCTCTTTTTTAATACGGTGATGTTTCTGAGCTTCATCAATAGAGTGCGATTGAAGAAGATTTCCTTCGCTTTTCGTTATCTCACTTAATTTATGGTAGTATTGATGTATTATTTTCAATTCATCTTCAGTCATACTTTCAACATCTACTAAGCGATTACTTGCCATTTCATTAGCAGCCACCAATTCATTTAATTTTAACTGAATAGCGAGAGAATCTTTATTCTGTGATTTCTGAATCAGAAACACCATGAGAAAAGTAATGATAGTTGTTCCAGTGTTAATTACAAGTTGCCATTGCTCAGAGTAGTTAGCAAAGGGCCCAGAAATCAACCAGATTATAACAATGCTAAATGCAGAAACTATTGCATAAGTACTGCCGGAGGCTTTAGTAACTTTTGATGATAATTTTTCAAAGAAATTTTGCTTTGAAGCGGAAGAATCCTCTTTCATTTTCTATAATTGATAGTTTCTACGATAAAAATATTTCTTAACAGCATAAATTAATAAGTCCTCTTTTACATTTATTATTGCTGAAAACCAAACAAACAATCTCTATATATCCTTTCAGAATAGCACGATATATTTGGATTTTTTAAGTGAATAAATTAAATGGAAAGTGATTGAAGAAGGGTTATAGGAGTCCATTCTGTGAATCTTTAATTACTACTAACTGTTGGTCTATCTCACTATGAAGCACTAGCCTTTATCCGAGAAAAGCAGGAACATTACCTGATAAACTATATGTACTAAATGGACTGATCGTCAAGAGCACTTTTTACTTCTCTTTTTACTTGATGAAATTTGCGCTTTCCAGTTGCGAAAAGTTCGTCTTTTTCATCTTCTGCAGCTTCTACAGCATCAGAAATATTCCCTAAAACATCATTGAATTTGAATTTAATATCTTCTTTACCGTCCTTGCCCTTTTTTCTAAATTGATTTAATTTTAGAAGAGTTTTATCGGGATTAACAATATAGCCAATTGCAACACCCACAGCAGCACCTGCGATTATTCCGGCAATTAATTTATTTGTATTCATTTGTGTAGATATATTCTCAAATTTCAACTTAAACAAGTTAAAGAATTAAAATTAGCAATAAAATAATAATGATGGCCGCACCAGTAGAAATGTAGAAACCATTCCCGAGATGTTTTAATTCAGTATTGATATTTTTTACCTCTTTTCTTAACTCTTTTTTATCAGATGTGCTAACATTATCAAGGTTCATGGATTTAATTTCATTTAACCTTTGTACTAAGATTGATGCTTTCGCTGTTTCAGGATTAATTTTTACTACAGAAATCGGGTTTCGATTAGTAACTAGATTGTCAGCATTAACGGAATTTATACTTCCGATAGTTAACAACATAGATACCTGAATAATTAAGCAGATCTTTTTCATAATATTTTTTTAGAGTTTTATATAGACTTTCTGCCTTGTATTACACGAAGCAGTATAGAAATCAAGGCGATTACCAGTAGAATATGAATGATACTTCCGACACTATAGGCAAAAAACCCTACCGCCCAGATTACGATCATTATTACTGCTACTACATATAGTAAGTTTCCCATAGTTTATAATTTTTAAAGTTAACGAATTTTTTAATAGGAGAGGTGAATGTGATCCCTTGGAGCCTGAAAAGATTCACCTCTTTTTCTTATTTATTTAAATAAAATATTTCTATTGATCTTATATGCTTGAATCAAAATTTACTATTCCTTAAGATGGACTAGTAGCTAAGTTTGAATCGGAATGATTTCACTTCTTCATTGATTACTTATCTTGATTTGAACCAGCAACTGGAATTTTAGATTCGTGTTCATGACCTTTATCGCTATGCTCTTTGCCTGGATTTTTAGGTTCCGAATTTTCATTTTCCTTATCTTGACCAGTCTTCTCTATTTGGGAATTTTCAGAATTACCTTGCTTATTCTGCTGATTTTGGTCTTGCTGACCATCATTGTTTTTGGGATCTCCATTCGTACTTTGCGCCTTTTGATCCGTTTTCTGATTGGTATTCATAGATTTTAGATTTTAAATTAATTGATTAAAAAATAGTTTAATATATTAAAGAATGCTAATTGAAACATAAAGTTGTAAAGTTGAATTTTTGGAATCCGGGAATCGTCTTGTCTGTCCGCCAATTGTTTTTTCTTTTCCAACTGATCTTAAACCGTAATCATAACGTAAACCAACACTAATTTTATCGAAATCACCACCTATACCAGCTACCAAACCATAATCTGTTTTTTCGAAATCATTTTTGTTGAGCTCCTTTTCAAAATCGAAAGCCCCTATACTGGATTCGTTTTTAACACTAACATCTGACAACGTAGCGATGTAAAACCCTCCGTGGACATTAAATTTTGTGGTCAGATTAATAACTGCCAGAACTGGTACTTCAATATAGTTTAGACGAAAATTGGCTGTTCCTGTTACAAAATCATTCTCGTACTTCAATTCAGCCCCTTTCATAGTATAAATAACTTCAGGTTGAAACGAAATATAATCAGTTAATGCTATTTTCAGGAAAAGCCCACCTTGAAAGCCGAATTGTGAGTTTTTATCAGAAACGTCGTCGGAATACAGATTGGATAAGTTAACGCCACCCTTTAAACCAAAACGACTGTTATTTTGAGCTGAAGAGAATGCTGGGATCATTAGCATTAAAATAAGAAATTTTATTATTTTCATAAGGTATTTATTAGTGAATTAGATTTATAGGCATTAAGAGATGTAAAGGTCAACTATAACGATTAATATTTAGTTACATCGCGGAACTAAAAACTTGTAGGATTGCCATGATTAGATTTCACAGATAAAAAAATCAAATGTGAAGGGATCTACCTTATAATGTTTCATGTTTGTTTACTTTCTTTTGAATTTCTTCTACACTCTGGATAAAGTTCGTAACATTGGTATCACTATATGGGCCAAATGCATCAGTTAACGTGCCTCTTTCTCCGTTGGCAGATTCAAGCGCATAAAGAATTGAATTGTCGCATGGATCAGATTCTCCTTCAAATCGATAAAAATTCACTATCTTGATGTCAGCAGATGAATAAATCTGATTTGTTTTCAGAGATTTTAGACCGTTAGATAATGCTTTAAATTGTGACGTAAAGCCCAATTTATCAAGCATATTCGTACAGTCAACCATGGTTTTCATTTGGATTTTTTCTTGCAGTGGAGTATTCATCGTAGTGGGGTTGTTAAAAGGAATAGTATAAAAATATTGATTGGGTGTTAAGTGTTGTACACTTTAGGATTTGTTGAATACAGAAATCAAACGTAGAAACATTTAAGAATTGGTTTTATAGTTTGAACACACTATGAAGTAAAACAGTATAGATAAGTTCATATGCAAATTTGATAAAGTTATATTGAGAAACCATTATAGAATTTGGTGAAAATGTTATAGAATTCAGAATTTCCTAAAATAAAAAAGCCGCTCTGTTGTTACAGAGCAGCTGGAAAAATAACCTGATATTAGCCTACTTCATATCAGTATTCGTCTTCAAGCCCCAAATTTCCACTTTGGCTTTTACGTCTTTTCTATTTGGTAATGTTTTATACACAAATACAATTTTTTTCAAACTCCGTTCGCTACCATTCAAATCAATGATACGACTTTCGCCTGGTGCTTTAACAGGAGTATTAATTTTAACGCTTTGATTATCTCCGCTTTCATAAAAAATATCCAGAGAAATCAAATCAATGGGAGCTTCTGTAACCTTAATTTGAATTTTTGCAAATTTATCGGCACCCATAACGAGAATTTCATCACTTTCTTTTTGAAAATCAACTGTTGTTTCCCCAATTTTATGCCAGCCAGTTTTATCACTTGTAATTATTTCTGCTTTCTGTGCTGTGGCAACACCAAAACTAGTGGTAATAGCCAAAGTAAGGATCATGATTACTTTTTTCATTTTCATAGATTTAAATTGTTAAATATTATTGTAATTTATTCTGAGACAAAGTTGCGTTAAGTGATTTTAATGGCTGTTACAAAATTTATCTATTTTATTACATATTTATGATGTAACAAAGCGGGCAACGACTTTAAATAGTTTTTGCTTAGAGTAGATACAGAAATCCCTCCTTAGTTAGGCTAAGGCAAGAAAAGTAGAGGCCCTACGAGGTTCCGTTAATCGACAGGAAGGTAAAAATCAAAAATGGAGCCTTTATCTGGGAACCCCTGAGCTCTAATAAAACCTTTATGATTTTCGACAATTTTTTTGCAAATAGTCAGCCCTATGCCTGTTCCTGAATATTCTTTATCCTCATGTAGCCTGTTAAATAGGTTGAAAATGGAGTCTGCATATTTAGGTTCAAATCCTATTCCGTTGTCAGTGATAGAAATTTTATAATAGGGCTTATCATTTGCCGTATTTGCATCAGGAATATCTTTTCCCGAAACTAATTTAGACGTGATATTGATTTCTGGAATTATTTCGGCTTTCGAATATTTTAGAGAGTTGCCTATAATATTAAAAAAAAGTTGCCTTATTTGGAAGGGAATAACATTGATGGTAGGGAGCCGGTCGGAAGTAACATTTGCTGATTTCTCATCAATAGATTGCATAAGTTCTTGTTTCGAACTGGATAGCAATTCATTTAGATCCGATATTTCAAAAACTTTATTGGCTTTATTTGTTCTGGAAAACATAAGCAGATCATCAATAAGAACTTGCATACGGTTAGCAGCAGATACAATCCGTTTGAAATAATCCTTACCTCTTTCTGAAAGATTTTCTAAGTCAGAGGTTTCAATTCTGGATATGAATGTTTGTATTTTCCGTAAAGGTTCTTGTAAATCATGACTGGCAACATGATTAAATGCGGATAATTCATTATTAGACCGTTCTAGTTCAAATACTTTTTCCTCTAGCGTTTTATCTTTGTTATATTGATCAGTGATATCGGAATTTATTCCGATCATTATTTTTTTTCCGTAACTATCAGAGATTAATTTACCCAGTGATTTAAAATATCTTTGTTTACCATCTTTCCTGATGATTCTAAAATAGGAAACAGAAGGTTGGGCATCAGCAAGAACCCTATTGTTTCCTTCCAGAATTATAGCTCTATCATCAGGGTGAACAAATTCAAGAAAATTCTCAACACTTGGTGTAAATTCATGCGGCTGACATCCAAGTAAACGATATTGATTGTTGGAAAACGACAATTTGTTTTTATCTATATCCCATGACCAATTACTGATTTCAGCAATTTGTTCCGCATGTTCAAATGTCTCTTTTGTGATCAACAATTGATTGTTAATCTTTTTTAAATTAATCCTGTCTTTGTTGATCTTATAAAAAGAGAAAATGAAAATAAATAGTGAGAAAAACAATAATACTAGCGTGGACTTAGGTGTTAATTTTACGTCATGAGCATGTTCTTTCTCTCGACTTTGTAATGATTTTAGCTCGAGTGAATTCATATCATTTATCTTCACTCTAATGCTATCCATGAGCAAATTACCAAATTGTATTTGAGTTACTAATTCAGCATTTGAAATGTTATTTTTTTTAGCACTTACTTCGTCTTCAAGACTTGCATTTTTTCTATGAATAAGTACTGTAATTACATTTAAATTCGCTTGCTGATGTACATTATCGGCCATTAATAGACGAAGATTGTGTATGCAAGTGTCTATTTTGTTAGGGACAGAGTAATAAGGATCCAGATAGGCTAAATCATTCGTGGTTAGGTATCCACGCTGTGTAGATTGCGCAAATTCAATTAGTCCGTATAAATGTTCTAATTCAGCATTTATATCTTTTGTACGGGCCACTAGTTTGCCGGACTCATCAAGAGATTTTATTTGCTGATAAGATATACTACTAATAAAAAATAGTAAAAAGACAGAAATGATGAAAAGTCCTAAGATATAGATAGGAGAAATATTAATCAATTTCATGAAAGTGATTTTTAAAGACTTAACAAAAAGTGTTCTTTATTTAAACCAGATGTGTGATATTGCCATTTCATACTAATCACTTCAGTAAGGATTTTCTTCAGTGAGCTAAAATCATTCGGTTTTTTAATGTAAACGTTAGCCCCTTTTATAAAGGTTTCCTCTATATCTTTTTCCGACGCAGAGGTTGAATAAATGGCTATCGATAAGTCTTTTAGTTTCTTGTCGGATCGTATTTCTTGCAAACATTGCATCCCCCCTTTTTTCGGCATATTTAAATCTAGAAATACAATATCCGGAAGGAGTGTAGCAGGGTCATTAAGGAAATTCATTAATTGAACTCCATCGTTAAGTAAGACGACGTTGGTTTTGACTTTTAATTCTCCTAATGCTTCTTTAAAAAGCAAACGATCATCTTCATCATCATCAGCTAAAAGAACATTTAATGCATCCGAATTCATTTCTTTATTGGTTTTATGTTAATGGTAATTATCGAATTTCCTTTGTATGGGTCATTATTCAACTACTGAACTAAATAAATTTATTTTCTACTTTTAAGAAATTATTTATCAGTACTATCAGAATCATTTCTATTTTTAATTATTCTTTGAAATGCGGTAGGAGTAAGACCAGTTGTTTTTTTAAATTGATTGGACAAATGTGCAACACTACTATAATTTAACTGCCAGGCGATTTCAGTCAGTGTTAATTCATTTGCAATGATAAGTTGTTTAGCCCTTTCGATTTTTTGAAGGATAATAAAATTTTCTATGGACGAAAATGTTAGTTCAGAAAACAGATTAGATAAATATCCATAACTATGATTTAGCTTTTCTGCTAAATAAGTTGAAATATTTGAATTGGGTAATTTTTCTTGAAGATAAACAAGATCAACAATTGTGTCTTTTATTTTCTGAATAAGAACGCTTTTGGGATGTTCAATGATGTCAATACCATATTTTTTAAGATTAGTGCTGAGTTTTTGATACTGATCTTTGCTTAGATTATTTTTTATGTCTACTTCACCCAAACCAGTAATTTGATAATCTGCGCCCAATAATTCTAATTGTTCTTGCAATATTATTTTGCAAGCCAAATTTATATCATATTTGATATGGATTTTCATAATTTTGCAGTGATAACTTAATTTATTCTGATTTTAGCTCCATATTAGATTTCGGTGCTTGCATATCCTGGCAAAATAACATGTATTGAAGTCCCTTCATTTTTTTTAGATTGAGCATATATTTCACCATGATAATTATGCACAATTTTTTTGCAAAACGCTAGCCCCATGCCAGTGCCTGGATAATTCCCGCTTATATCAAGCCGTTGAAACATGGTAAAGATTTGTCCTGCATATTTTTGATCAAATCCTATTCCGTTATCCTTAATAGTTATCCGGTAATAATTCATGTTCAAATTTAAATGAGGATACATTTTTAATTCATCAGACGTTAACTTTTTGGATGAAATTCGAATTACTGGCGGAACTCCAGGAATTGAAAATTTGAGAGCATTACTGATGATATCATATAGAAGTTGATTCATTTGAAAAGGTATCGCATCAATCTCAGGCAAAATATCGCTCGTAATTATTGCATTTTTCTCAGATATATTTAACTCAAAGTCGAATAAAATATTTTTTAAAATTTTATTCAAATCCGTTCTTTCTACTAGTTTGGTATGATTGTTTACAACAGAAAAATTTAGCATATCTTGAATCAAAACTGACATCCGTAAAGATGATTTTTCGATTTTCTCAAGATAATTTTTAACTTCCTCTTTCTTATTCTCTTCTGACTTTGTCTGAAGTATTCTGGAAAAAGTAACTATTTTCCGGAGTGGTTCCTGAAATTCATGGCTAGCAGTATGTGCGAATTGTTCCAATTGAATATTACTTTGTTCAAGAGAAGCTGTTCTTTCCTTTACTTTTGATTCCAGTTCTTCAAATAGTAAGCGGTTGTGAGTTTGAAGTAATTTACGATCGGAATATTCTTCTAAAGCAAGTAGAATTTGTTGTTCTTTCTTAACCTCGTTAATTATTTGCCTTGCGTTAATTAAAAAAGATCGCTCCCCAATTCCCAGTTGATTAATCGTAATCTCGTGATCATTGATCTGAGTCCGCTTGGTTAATATTTTTTCTAATAGCGATCGCAATTTATTGTTATCAAATAAATTATCCTTCACTTCGTAAAATAATTGTCCCGAAGATTCCAGTTCGTTGATATTGAAAACTTTTATGAACGAATTATTTATACTTTTTATCCTTAAATCTTTATCAAGTATAACTAATGGTTCTCTTACCGTTCCGATAATGGCTTCTACATATTGTTTTGAAAAGTTAATTTTTTCTTGCTGGACATTCATTTCGGTATTGACTTTTAATAAGTCATCCGCTAATTTTTGTTGTTCTTTTTCGATTAATTTCCGTTCTGTATAATCTTCAATGGAGAGCAAAATTAAGGCTTCTTTATTACCGATATTGTTAATCTTCTGTGCATTAACTAAAATAAAACATTTTCCAATTTTCGGAATTTGAATTTGCATTTCATAATTTTTGATTTCGTTGCGTCTTCCTAGAACACCCTCAAGTAAAGTTATTAGTTCTGGTGTGTTAAATAGATCGTGCTGTAGTTCGTAAATATATTTTCCAACTGATTCTAATTCATTGATGTTGAATTTATCGTAAAAAGATTTATTTATACTTTTTATGATGAGATCTTTATCCATTACCACAAGTGGTTCCTTGACAGTTGCAATAATGGCTTCAGAGTAGAGTCTCAAATTATTTATTTCAACTTGCTTATCAGTTAATTCCTGATTTACAATGATTAATTCTTCATTACTCGATTGTAATTCCTCTTTTGATGTTTCTAATTCCTCATTAAGACTTTGAAGCTCTTCGCTACCGCTAAGTAATTCTTCATTGGCACTCTGCAACTCTTCGTTGGCTACTTCATGTTGCTCAGCAATTAAATTAACATCAACGTGAGAGCTTGCAATATCATTTTCCAACTGACTAATCCTCTGTAGGTATTCTGAAACATTCTGTTTTTCTAGTAAGGACTGTGTTTTAATCTTCCGAACTAAATTTTCCTTTTTAAAAAGAACTAGGTAGTAAACTTCAATTGTATCAGGAAGTGGTACGATGTCGATATTGATTTTTACATGCCCTTCTTCATTTTTAATATAAATTCCTTTCTTTGATACTGTTTCTTTGGACGTCCCAATTTTATTGAGGAGATTACGAAGGTCAAAAACGAGTCCCTCCCTTGCCATTTTCAATAAGTTGAAACTTGGTTTACCTTGGTTATGTTTGAGAAACGGACTAATATCTCCATTGATATTTACGATATCATATTGTTGGTTAATGACAACACTGGCGGGAGTGTAAGTTTTTAATAGTATGCTTTCTGCAATTTTCTGGAAATCTATATAATTATGCTGAGTATTCGATTCTTTAATTTCAGAATCGCCGGATCGTAAACCCCCATTTTTATAAGCCTGATATAAATAATGACTGGATACTTTTTTTCTTGAGTAAATTTTATCGCTTTTGGCAACTGATTGAAAAAGATCTGAAGATGTTCCAGTAGTTTCTGATTTCCCGAGGATAAGGAATCCGCTTTCATTTAGCGCATAGTGAAAGGTACTTAGTGCTTTTTTTTGCAGAAAATTATCCATGTAGATCAAAACGTTTCTGCAACTTATTAGATCCATCTTTGCAAAGGGAGGATCTTTTAAGAAATTATGAACGGCAAATACACAAATATCTCGGATGTGTTTTTTTACTTGATATTGTTCTCCTGATTTAACGAAATGCTTTTTAAGTAGGTCTTCGGAGATATTTTTAATGAGTGCAGATGGATATGAGCCGCTTCGTGCATGCATAATAGAATTTGATGATAAATCAGAAGCAAAAATTTGTATAGTTCTTTTCGATCCTATTTTTTCTAAATAATCCTGTATTAAAATAGCCAAGGAATAAGCTTCTTCACCGGTGGAACATCCTGCAATCCATACCCTAACTGGCAATGAACTGCTATTCTCAAGTATTAAAGATGGAAGAATCTGTTCTTTGATTGTAGCGAAAATTTTTGCATCTCTGAAAAAACTGGTAACAGGGATCAAGACATCACGGAAAAGGTTCTCCAGTTCGTTTTTATCCGAATTTAATAAAGTTACATATTGATTTAAGGTTGGTTTATTACTCAAGGCAAAACGCCTCATTATTCTTCTTCGGATAGTTGTTTGCTTGTAAAAAGTAAAATCCACACCGTTGCTTTCACTTAATAAGCGGATTATTTTTTTGAAAAATAAATCCTCATTGGGTTGTGCATTTTCATTTTTGTCGAAACTTTCAACATTTAACAATTCTACTAATCTGAGTGGTATATCTTCAGGGGGAAGTATGAAATCTACAACATTGCTGTTTATGGCATTTTGTGGCATATCTGGATAAGCTGCAGTATTCGTAGCTTGAGCAAATGTTGTCCCACCATGAAGTTTAATTGATTTCAATCCAATGGACCCATCATGACCAGTTCCAGAAAGTACTACTCCTACGGATAATTCTTTATGTACTTCAGCCAATGAAGTAAAAAATACATCAATAGCCTTATTCATCTTGTTCTTATCTCTGGGAGCAAGTTTTAGAACGCCATCTTCTGATGTGAGAATTTTATTTTCCGGAATCACGTATATGTGATCTGGAGCAAGATGTATGTCATTAGTAATTTCATTAACGGGGACTTCGGTTATCCGCGCTAAAATTTCCGGTAATAAACTTTCATGATTGGGGTCAAGATGCTGAACTAAGACGTATGCCATCCCCGATTTTATCGGGATAGCTTTAAGCAACTTTTTAAAAGCATCGAGTCCACCGGCAGAGGCACCAATCCCTATAATTGGGAAATCCTGGTTACTTTCAGGAGGATTACCTGGGTTATCGTCGGGCTTCATAAATAAAAGATTTTATATATTATCAGTTGAGTGCCTTCATCCTGATACTGAAATATTAAAAAGTTTAAAGGCTAATACTTTTCTGATATGTCAGAATTTAAGGAATCAAAAGTTATGACTTTATTTAAACCAGCGAATTGAAGAGCTTTACTTATTTCTCGTGGTAGAACGGCAATATCATTTGGTTTAACGAGATAGTACACCGCACCTAGAATTTTAGTCTCATCAAGATCTCCCTTGTATTTGGAAGTAGAATAAATTATGACAGGAATATTTTTTAGACGAACTTTATTTTTTAATTCAATTAAACATTCTTTCCCATTCATCAAGGGCATGTTTAAGTCAAGAAATATAAAATCAGGAAGTTTTGTTACTTTATTAAGAATCGTTAGAGCATCAACACCATTTTTAGCCTCAATGCATGAATAGGAAGAATTCATTTCTTCCACAGCTTCTGAAAATAATAATCTATCATCACTGTCATCGTCTACAATCATTATGATTTTATGTCCTGTCATACTTAATAATTTAATAATTAGTGATGTTTTGAAGAAGTATAATTAAACGAATAAATTGATATTGGACGCAGACAATAATTTCTTTTTATCTGAATATTCAACCTTGTTGGTGGCGTGTTATTTTTGTAAGCAGCTCATTGGCGTTGAAAGGCTTTGTAATATAGTCATTCATTCCTGTTTGGGCGCATTTTACTGCAATTACTTTAGTAATATCCGCAACTAGTGCAATTATAGGCGTTTTTGATTTTGAAGCATTCATTTCTTTACGAATGTAGGTCGTAGCCTCAAAACCATCCATTACAGGCATCATTAAATCCATGAGAATCAAGTCGTAATGATTATTTTCAAGGCGTTCAATTGCTTTTTTCCCGTTTTCAACTCGGTCAAGTTCAAACTCATTTTCTTTCAGAACGGATCGTATTATGCCAGAATTCAATACTGAATCTTCTGCGAGTAGAATCCTAATCTTTACGGGTACTTTGATTTTGGGTAGAGGAAGATTGGATTCTAGCTTTTTGTTGGATTTATGATCTGAGGGGATTTCAGTCAATGATCTATCCATTAAGTTCGTTCCAATGAGACTAAAGAAGTTAAGAATAGAAGAAAAATTTAAAAGATGGGATGGAATCCTTAATGAAATGGTATTCCATATTCTGTGCGAAATTGATTGAGTTTGCATTTATAGAAATAATTTTTTTTTAAAAATTATATATTAATTATTGTTTATACTAGGTAAAATTGGGATCGTGAAGTAAAATACACTTCCTGAATCAAGTTCCGATTCAACCCATATATTTCCGTGATGCATTTCGATAATTTTTTTACATTGTGCTAATCCGATTCCATTTCCTGGGTATTCATCTTGCGTATGGAGGCGTTGGAATATATTAAAGATTTTGTCATAATAAATGTTCTTGAGTCCTATTCCATTGTCTTTAACAGAAAAGATCCATTCTTTTCCCTGTGCAATTGCGCTAATATTTAGAACAGGTATTGAACCTGATTTTCTGAATTTAATGGAATTGCTGATTAGATTTTGAAAGAGAGATTTCATTTCAACAAAATAGCCGTTAATTACAGGGAGAGACTCATAACGGATTGAAGCGTGATTTTCATCGATAGTTGCAGAAAGATCTTCTAATACAATATCTAGTAGCTTATTGCAGTCGATAGCTATCATTTCGTCTTCTTTTTTACCAACTCTAGAGTATTCAAGAAGATCCTCTACGAGGAAATGCATTCGTTGGATCGAATCTTTAACAAGTGATAAATATTGTGTAGAGGTGGAATCAATATTGTTTTCTTGGTGTTTTTCAAATCCTTGGATGTACTTAGTAACTGCACGGAGAGGTTCCTGTAGATCATGCGATGCTAAATAGGCAAACTGCTCTATTTCTTTATTAGAATGACGAAGTTCTTCTACTAGCTGGTTCAATGAATTTGCAAATGCCATTTCATCGTCATGAGCCTTATGAAGTTTTATTTCCGTAAGTTTTTGTTTTTGTAAAGTGGCTTTGTATTCTTTTTCCGTTTTTAAAGCAACCAACTGTGGAAACACGCGGAGTAATCCAATTAGTGTTGCTGAGGATAGTACGACAATTATCAGCCTAAAAGTAGTATCAGAGACAGACCCGGGTATTATGAATAGTACTCCTTCTAAAAAGAAAAAAAGACTGGTTAAGATACTAAGTCCCATCAGAAAAAAGTAAGCCTTCGGAAAGTTAATTTCGGATCGTTGGGTTTTTAGTTTGATGAGAAAATAAAGTAGCAATAGAAAAATCAAACTGAGCGAAAGGTTGGAGAAAACATACAAACTTATTTGTGATGTATTTAACGTTTCATAGTTCGTTGAACTGATCTCAGGTAATTTGCTAAGAATCGTTTGTAAGAGGATGTTTGATATATGCATCGTGTTTTACGAATTATATTAACTAAAGGAGAATACTTCAAGCTACTAGTAAATGCTTATTATTTTTGCGATAGTATTAAGTTGATGCAACCAATAAAATAATGCAATTGGATATTGTCAAATATTAGTATTGCTTTTCTGAATTTAATCTTAGAAGCAAATGATCATACAATATGTTTACTAAATGAGAGTAATCAGGCTCAAACAAAGTTGATGAATTAAATATTCACAGGTGTTACAGCATTGCATCATTTAATTATAGCATTCACATGCTATTTGAGTGCTTTTAGGTTAAATCAAGAAATCTGTTTTTAGAAGTGGCTTAATCTCCTGAAAGATATTATATTGTGAAAAATAATAATAGTAGTTTGAAGATCTTGATTTTTCGATCTCACAATTTTAAGAAAGTAGTTTGTTATTAACGCACTGCAAAAATCATGAGATTAGCTCCGTTTACGTTCTTAAAAATTTTGATGGTAAACCCCGCATTGAGGAGTGCTGATTTTACTCCCTCTAATTTGCCAGTATCTTCAAAAGCATTAAAAAGAATTTTGCAGTGAATAGCCGCTTTACCTGCTAGCAATTGCCAGAATTCTACAGAAAGTAATTTGCCTGGGATTTTATCATCAATAAAAAGATCCACAAGGATTAAATCAAACCTACTGGTTCTTTTTGTAACATATTCAGCCGCATCGATACATTCAATACGAAGTGATTTATCATTGGTGATTCCGAATTCATGAGCTGCAATTTCGATAATTACAGGATCTATTTCTATGGCAACTATTTTACCGTTGAAATTATATTTTTCTCGTAGCAATTCTATTACCGATCCTCCTCCCATCCCTAAAACTAGCACTCTTTCAACATTTTCAATGCCAATTTTATGAAGTCCTTTATCCCAAACTATTTTCAAATTTCCATAAGAATAGTTGGCGCTTTTTCCATCAAGCACTTTCTCACCATTCACTTCATTTACTTCAAGTATTCCGTTAAAGCGAGATCGATATTTTCTAGTCATGTTTCGGTTACCGAATGTAGTTAAACTTGATCATATTATCTTCCTATGCAAACTCATTAAAAATTGTAGTCTTGCACAACCGCTTATCTTGCCTTTGGCTCTTTTTTTACTGATAAACCTTGCCCTATAATTTTAATACTGTCAAAGCGAGTTTTCATGACTTTTATTGATTACATTTACAAAAATGCATTTTATTTTTCTGCATCTCATCACCTTATAAATTCTATACTAATGACTGATTCAGCAGGCACGCCAGCTTCCATTACTGATAATTGGAACGCGAAGAAAGTTAAATTGAAAGCGCAATTTTCGATGTTGACTGAAGCGGACCTTCACTTTGAAGTTGGGAAAGAAGCTGTTATGCTGAACCGAATCCAAATTATACTAGGTAAAACGAAATACCAGCTCGCTGATATTATTAACGCACTCTAGGAATAGCGAATAGTACTGGTTTTTTACAGGTTATTTAGATAAATTTTTAAAAGTTGCCTATTTTTTGGGAACGGAGATCGTTTGTCGCATCACATTTTATAAGATTTATTTATCTTTTTACAAACTTATAAAATGCTGATAACGAAATAAATACAACTAAAATGAATTTCGTCCAATAAGATATTGGGGCACTTGCTTTGAATTATTTAAAAATAATGTCTATATTGCAATCATTCAAAATGATCGTAATACAAACAAAATGGAATTACCTGAGATTGCCCGCCAATTAAAAGACCAGTCTGTTCATTACCTTGAATTACTCAAGCCACGCAAGTGTTTTACAGAGATTAAAGAGGAGGATGGAAAAATCACTTTCGCAGTATTCGCAAACTATTATTGCGTGGGAGTGTCTTATCCATTATTGAAACGGAAATTTACCATCGAAGACTATTCCTCTACAGTGAACACCTCTGCTTATAAAATTGAGGTTGGTTCACTTTCTGATCAATCAAAAGATCTGATCATTCACAAAGAAGATAATGCAGGGTTAATGATGTATCTGGCAAAGGTGGTGGAGCGGGTGATAATGATGTCAGTGAATACCGATCATCATTTATTTTTAGCCTAAAAGAATATCGAGAAGATTTTATTTTTTGCTTCTAGCTGTAGAATTATGACTACATTCTTCTTGATTGCCGATTTTTTTCTGCTAATTCTGTATTTTTACTTTTATGAAAAGAATCAATACACTTACTGCATTTTTTACATTCCTATTTATTATTGCAGGGATAAATCAAAGTAAAGCCCAATGTACTTGGACAACACAATTCTATGATGGATTTGAATATACCACTCCATGTCCAGATATTTTGCCGAACACTGTTTTTCAAACATCGCCGCAAACATATGCTGTTAGAACAGGAGCCCGTTCATTGTATGCAAACTTCATTAATTGCAATGGAGGAACAGGAACATGTGCTGGTGATCAATATTACGAACGAATTGTTCCGGTATGTGCAGGCCTTCCGATAAGATTTTCTGCATGGTTTACAACTTCATTTGCCGGTACTCAATGTGATGTGAGAATAGATATTGTGGATTCCTCTGGTATAATTTTAAGTACCACTCCTAACCTTGTGGCCCCTTATGCACCAACCTGGACGCAATATACTTCAGGAACTTTGAATCCTACATCATCGTATGTCATATTGAAATTTTATACCAATGTAGATGGAGGAAATGGGAATGATTTGTCAATGGATGATTTATTACTTGAGCAATGTTTAACAGCGAATACGCATAGCTTTACTGTCGGTTATGTATGTAATAATCTTCCCGTGGTTAATCTGTTTAATGTAATTCCTGGCATTCCTGTGACTACTGGAACATGGTCAGGCTCTTCAGTGCTAACAGGTGGTTATCTTGGATCATTTACTCCTTCTGTGAATACAGGAGGAAGTTATATTTATACCAGCTTACCCTATGGTAATTTACCAGGATGCCCTACCGCAAAAGATACCGTACTTGCAATAAAAGTAAACGCACCGATATCTCAACTGGTTTCAGATACTACCATCTGCACAAATCAAACAGTTACATTGAATCCATTGACTAGTCTTACTTTTGATTATTTATGGAGTACTGGTGATACTACAGGAACAATTGTTGCTTCAAGTGCAGTAACTGCATCCTTAAATTATAATGTGACGATTACTGATGTTTATGGATGTGTAGTTTTTGATACGGCACAAGTTAATTTTGTAGTTTGTAATAGTATTGAAGAGACAGGGAATGTTCATCTCCTAGATATATTCCCTAACCCTACAAGTAATCAACTTCATTTGAAATTTATCAATAGCGTAGAAACAAGTTTTGATTTTGTATTGATTGATATCAATGGAAAAGAAATTTTTTCAACTCAAATTTCGCCTGAAACCCAACTTTTATCGTTGCCAAATTTGCCTGAAGGAATGTATCTTTTTAGCATTGGTAATGCTTCTAAAAATCTTCAATGGGGTAAGTTGATCATTTCTAAATAGACATAGATTCATTATTTACCTAACCTCTAGAGGAGAAGATGAAAGTCTGCTCCTCTTTTTTTTGTTAATCCCAGACTATAATAACAATAATCTGTATTTGTTGAGATGTCAATTAGTAGAAAAAGATTTAACTTTGCATACCATTTTATAATAAGTGTTGAAATTCGCTACATAGAAATTAGTTTCCATTAATTCTTTATACTTTAAAAATCGAATATTCATGTCGAGAATTTTTTTGTTCGCTGCCATTGGAATCAGTTTAATAGTTTCTTGTGATTATTTTACTTCAGATATCTATTATACCAATAAGGGTGCAATGGACTATAAACGTATTCCATTAATTAAGCCTTATCATGTAATGAGAACCGACGGTGATTGGTCGCTGAAGTTTAAGTATGAATACATGATTGATGGTAATTCATTTAAAGTGGAAAAATTAAATGTGTTGGATAGCGTGATTATTATTTATCACGAACCAGAACTGAAATCAAACACAGATACGCTTGCTTCCTGGGCTTTTTTGGTTCCAGGAGATTCTACAGAAGTTAGATTTAATAATATCAAAGAGTTTAAAGATTCACTTTCATTTTATACCGCTAAGCCTGCTTCTTTTATACCTGTCTCTACCATTTGGGAGAAATTTGAGCAAACAGGTTTTCTAGAATGGTTTCCTATTGAATACAATAAAGGAAAGTAATCCTATATCGCAAAAAAAAATGCCGCTCGAATGAGCGGCATTTTTTATAAGCTTTAATTATTTTATTTTTCAATCACGACTCTGATTCTTTCCGTTTTGTCCGCCATGCTGAATTGTAAGATGTAAATTCCTTTTTCAAAGTGATTCACATCGAGTGTCAGTTCATTCTTTCCGGTTGTTGACACTATATCTTTCAATAATACTGATCTTCCTAATGCATCAATAAGTTGAATGGTACAATGCGCATCATTTTCAGAATAGAAATTTATGTTCAACAGATCATTAGCAGGATTTGGATACACATTAACCGAAGCATCACTGCTAAGATCACCAATACGAGGACATGCAACTAAGCTAATTCCAGCAAGTCGCTTAGCTGGGCCAGCACCACATTCATTACTTGCCGTAACACTAATGATTTTATTGGATCCCGGAAGAGCTGCCATTTGAACACTGATATTTTTTGTGCCCTGTCCGCTTAAGAGTGTACATCCGGATGGAACCGACCACTGATAAGTCACAGTTCCTACAATAGTACCTACACTATAATTATAAATCTGACCGATACAAGCAGTAACTGGTCCATTAATAGTTCCTCCAATTCCAGGAGCACCAGTGATGGTCAAACTTCTCGGACTACCAACACTACAACTGTTTAAAGCGGAAACTGTAATACTTCCTGAAATGAAAGTGTTAGTATAATTTACACTGATACTGGTTCCATTTATTGGTCCATTGAAGGAAGCACCAGTTGGTAAAGTCCATTGGTAACTGATGGCTCCAGGCACTGCTGAAATACTGTATACTACACCTAGTTGTCCGCATACTCCAGTTGCTTGTCCAGTAATTGCAGATGTTGCAGGTAAATTATTCAGACCGATACTACGTGTACGGTAATTGCTTGCACCACATTGATTGATTGCAGCGCAGGCAACATTACCTGTCGTAAATGCACCTGTATAGGATACTGAAATAATATTGGTTCCTTGTCCGCTGATAATATTTGCACCGGCGGGTACAGTCCAGTTATATGAGGTAGCACGTTGTACAGGAGCTACAGAATAAATCTGATTTTCTCCCGGACAAACTTTATTGGCTCCAGATATAGAAGGAGGAATTACAGGCGCTACAGCTTGTATATTAATTGTTAAACAACTGCTATTATTTACACAACTAGCTGGTGGTGTATTTACAGAAACACATATTGGTCCACTGATTCCATTATGAATAGATCCATTTGTGAAATTTATTACGATTGAATTTGTTCCCTGACCAGATTTAATAAATCCTCCGTTAGGCACTGTCCATGTGTAAACAGTAGCACCAACTACCGGACTCACACTATAGGTTAAATCAAGACCGATAGGATTACATAATGTGGTTGGTCCAGAAATAGCGCCTACAGCAGATGTGTTTGGAACTAATGTTAACTGGAATGAACTTGACGCAACAGGACAGGTGAATAATGCATCAGTAGTAAGTGTGATAGATAAGTTTCCACTGCTGATGTCTGCAGCCGAAGGAGAGTAGGTTGCATTAAGGGAAGTTGCCGATGGACTAAATGACCCTGTCCCTGAAGTGCTCCAAGTACCGATCGTTACATCTCCACCAATTATACCATTTAAAACTACCTGACTACTTGCACATACACTTTGATTGTTTCCTGCAAAAGCTGTAGGAGGATTTGGACAGAAACAACCTTCGTCAATTTGACCATCGCAATTGTCATCTATATTATTATTACAGAGATCTGTAATACCTGGATGAATTGCAGAATCATTGTCATTACAATCCTGATTATTTGACGCGTACCCAACTGGTGGCACGGCGATACAATTAACCACTGCTAATTCAGTGCTGCTTCCATATCCGTCGCCATCTGCATCAACAAAATAAGAATAAGTAACAGGCATTGTTAAAGCACCATTAACATATTTTACGATGTAATTTGCAGGTTGATTGAGCACGACTCCACTTGGAACAATTTGATAGAGACCTGAAGGAAGATTACTATTTCCTACAGGATTATTTAAGAAATCCAATATAGAATATATCGGAGGAGAAGCCACTATTGGGCTATCTACATCTTGGTAATGATAACCTGTAATGACAGATGTGAAAGAAGGAACATCTGTACAATCACCAACAGTATCTAGAGCCGTTATTACTAATGTATCAGCGGTGATTACTAATACACCAAGCTCGTAACTCACATCAAAATTTTCAGAAATCAAAGCACCAGGTACGATAGAATGAGTTCCTACAGTTGTACCAGTAATCATGGTAATTGATTTAAATCCTGTTAAGGAATCACCAGCTGGAGCAGCAACATCTAAGGTGTCAATAACCACAACAACTTTTTCGTTACTACTATCACCCACTGAACTACTATTAACTATTGGAGAACCATTAACTAAAGCTCTGGCATTAACCACTGCTGTACCGTTAACTAATGCTCTAGCATTAACAAGAGCCCTAGCATTAACCAATGCACGCGCACTTACCAGACTAGTAGTAGCAGAATCATCCTGATAATTAAATATAGAGGCCACTGCTACATCTACGAGGTTAGTTGTATCAAACTCCACTGTATTCACCAGTGCTCTAGCGTTAACCAATGCCCTCGCATTTACCAAGGCTCGTGCGCTGACTAAGAAACTTAAATTTTCAATATCTGCATTCACCAATGCACGTCCGTTTACTAATGCACGCGCATCAACCAATGCTACTGCATTTTGTGCAAGTGAAGTATCATGTTCAGTTTCCAAATTGCTCAGGAATGCGGGTCTGTCCGCTGGACTAATTAAGCTATCAGGATAATCATAACTATATTGGAAACCCAGAAGTTTGTCTCCGTATGATACGATCGTATCGTGCGGTGTAACAACGAGTGGCATCTTAATGATATTAAGTAATCCATCGTTAAAGGTATAATCATATAATTCAGAAAGTGCCAGATCAATGGTATCAGCCAAATTAAGTGTAGCCATTTGTGGATGTATGAAATACAAGCCAACATTACTGAAGTTTGTAGCAGGAGTAGTATAATAAATACTATCCAATCCGATTTCAGCAAGTGTAAGTCCTGTATTTTCAAATGGAACGCTGTCCACAAGAATACTTGATGTAAACTGAGGTATTAATTCACCAAATCTTTTTGAAGTATCATTTGCATTAATGATAATATGAGTTTTTATCTGATTAAAGAAATAGAGAGTATCAGAATTTCCACCATCATTTTGATTTGGAGTCACAGGAGGAGTATAAGCATAGATTGGAGGATTACCAATGAATGCAGGAATCTCCACTTCTGCAAGTGATGAGCTAATTACTGTAGTTGGTAAAGCCTGATTCCGCATGTAAACTACAGTAGTCGGGCGGATATAATTTCCTTCAATCATTACCGTAAATGCTTGCAATCCTGGAGTATCAATTAGATTAGGTAAGATGAATGCCGTAATAACTGGAGTTGGTGCTGCAAAACTTTCAAGTGCAGCATCAGCTTGAATAAATCCATAACCCGAATTATTATCAAAGCCAGCGCCATCCATATCGATAGCAGTATTTCTCATAACGGTCCTTATTTCAGAAGGAGTCATTTGGCTATTATAAAATTTCTTTTTGCCCTGGATAATTAATGCAGCAGTTGCTGCAGCATGAGGAGCAGCAGCGGATGTTCCAAAGAAATTAGGGAATGGATCTGCATCGATATTGACACCACCAAGTGCAACAGTAGTGTTTACTCCGTTTGGAGCAGTGAAGTCTGGTTTCTCACGTGTAATACCATATACTGGGGCACCTCCTCTTGAAGAGAACGAAGCAATCGTTGGAGGATTTACTCCATATTTAGGAGTGTTAGTATAAAGTACCGCACCTACGGCCATCGCACCAGCAGCATTTGCTTGACCAACTACTGTTCCAGTACCAGAATTATATTCATTGATGACCAATTCACCTCTGAATACAACATATTTGAAAGCAATATTATCATTACCAAAAGAACGCACTACCATAATATTTGCACTGGTAGCACTTGATACTGTGAATGGCAATACTTCAATAGGATCGCCCCAATGGTTATTTCTATTAAAGCCAAATAATGGATTTCCTGCATTGTCCGTCAAATAAATATCGAGATCATTCGCAGTTCCCGGTAATTGTCCGAGTGAATAAATTGAATCATCCCATTGCAATACGATGGTGTAGGTTCCAGCAGGTAATGTAACACTCTGCGTGATATCACCTCCACCAAAATCATGCGCAGAACCAATAATACCTGCTGGTACTGGTGTTCCTGCCGGAGTGAAATTAGCAGCGTATGATTTAGATCCGTAATTTCCTGCCGCTGAAAAATAAGATACATTCATAAAATTGGTAACAGAATCCACAGCACGTGCAACAACTCCATCCTGAAAAAATGGTTCTGTGATGTAGGTCACATCATCTACAATGATATCACAACTGTCGGCTGCAAGATCTTTAATTCCTTCTGCAAAATCACCAGCGCTAATAAATCCTGTACGGAATGCAAGTTTTGCTTTTGGTGCAACGTCATGTACAATCTGTAACATGGCGCGTCCTTCATCGGTCCTTCTGCCATAAGGATATTCTGTTAAAACATCTACTGGATCAATTAAACTTTGAGGATTTCCGATTCCTGGAAGATCTCCATTCACCACATTTGTTAGTGCAGGATTACCTGGAATCGTATTATAACTATCAGAGATAACGCCGATTTTTACACCTTCTCCATCAACCTGGAATACATGTCGGGCAGAATCTGCATATAAAGCAGCATCTCCCAAGGAATAAGCAATACCACTTGCTGCAACGGGTGGATAATAAGGACGACAATAATTTACTAACGTTGGGATACTATCCAGTTTTTTAAGGTTATCGATTGGATATTTACCAGTGATGATAAATGTATTTGGTCCGTTATCTACTAAATCAGTCATTCCATAAGGGGCTGTCTGTAAAAGATTAGATAAACTATCGTATTTTCCAGAGTTTGCGATTACTTCAATCAATACACTGTCTGCACTGATGAGGTAAATAAAATTCAGGGAATCTGGTTGTAATGAATCAGCATTGGCATACAACGAATTTAATTCGGCACCAATTTTATCAGTTACTTTTCCTCCTGGTGGCGGTGGATAATATGGAGAGATACATCCGGTTCCGCTAATAGTCTGACTTGCAACTGCACTACATCCAGAAGGCGCAGTAACTGTTACAGAATAAGTGCCGGAAGCGAAAATAGAAGTGGAAGATGTTATTGCATTGTTCGACCACAGGAAATTTGCATAGTTGTTATTGATCGGCGCAGATGAAATGAACCATTCCGTTCCATTAATTAAATCGATGATATTTCCAGAGCCACTTGCATCTGCAGAAGTTAATCCGCTTCCTTCGTTCATTCTGTAATTACCGATCAAATTTGCAGCGGTATCCGGTAATGAATAATTCATTTGGAGCTGAATTTGTGATTGCGGTAATGCAGCATTCCAAACGCGAAACTCATCAATGGTTCCAGTAAAATATTCCGAAAATCCTACATATTGTGAAATAGGATTTTCAAAACGTCGCCCTAATCTATAAATGTTATTTGCAGTAATACTTGTGGCAGAAAAAGTATTGTCTAATTGCCCGTTTAAATAAATAGTTTGATTTAATCCATCAAAAATAATGGCTACATGATTCCAAGTGCCAGGAACAATATAGGTGGAGCCGCCCAAATAATTTACTCCAGAAGAAAGATTTAGGAATCCATTATCATAATACAATCCGTCGAAATTATTGTCTTCACCCCAAGAAACTAAAGGACTGTTTGTAATGCCATCAGATTGAAACCAGAACTCAATTGTTTTTTGATCATTTCCTAGTGGAGCAGCTGGAATTTGAACTTCAGCATAATCATCTATTCCATCAAAATGTAATGCCGATCCTCCATTATTTAAAACACTTAATACGGTGGAGTCTCCTGCACATACATTTAGTAATCCACTGGTTGTAATTGTTGGTTGTGGCAATGCACTTTCAATTACGCTATAATAAAAAGTGGAAGAAATACATCCATTTGAATCAGTAGCTGCATCGGAATAGACTCCTTCAGATAAATTCGAAAAGTTATTATTGGAAAAAGTATAAGGTTGTGTTCCACCAAAACCTGACTGAATAACATAAGTTGTTGAGCCAGGACATATCACTTGTGTTGCAGGTGATATATTAATGTAAAGAGGTGCAGGTTGAGTTAGTACAATAGTGCTAGTTGAGTTACCTACACATCCTAAATCATCTTCTACATATACTGTATATGTTCCAGCATACAAATCAGGGAAGTTGCCTTCCAAGTTTTGATTAAAAGATTCTCCATATTCTATATAATAGTTGTAATTGCCATTGCCAGATGTTCCTCCGTTAGTGCCAGAAATGTTTATTAGCCCGTCATTATAACCGTTACAAGAGATGTTACTTACTGAAACTTGACCAATATCTACTAACGAGGGTTGAGTCATAAATACGTCGGTTGAAGCAGTACATCCTTGCTCATCCGTAATCGTATAAGTTATCGTAGTGTCAGTACCAGAAAAGGTATTTGCAAAAATTCCAGTACCAGTAATTTGTCCAGTACCTCCAGATCCATAAATAGAAATTTCTACTAGATCACCATAACAATATGCATTGCTTATTTCTTCGTAAGAAATTTCGGGAGGGCTCGTTACCTCAATGTATATCGTTGCTTGTGAATTACAACCTGCACTATCAGCCCAAACAACAACGTTTCCTGATTGATTTGCTGTGAAAGAATAAGTTTGTCCACTGGATTCATTTGACCAAAACCAATTATCAGCATTCGAAGCTGTCAATATTACATTTGATCCTTGGCAATAAATACTGTCCGGATCATTAGTAGTTACGGAAACTTGAAAAGTACAAATAGAAACATCCAAGAATGTTGAATTTGAAATAGTAACACCACCACAAGCACTCGTTACCAAACAACGGTAAAAGGAACTATCAAATGAAATATCTATTCCAGAAATAGAAAGAAAATCAGTATTGGTTCCATAATAAGTTTGGTCATCAACTAGATTCGCAAAGCCGTTACCGGTATCTACTTGCCATTGATAGGATAAACAGAAACCATTTGAAACTACATTAATCTGAGCACCCTGACCATCATATGCTGAAGTAGTGTCAGGAAGTAAGGCAGTGGGAGGCATACAAGGAATTGCAGTATAAATGAAATTATCAAAATATAATCCTCCTGAAGGTGAGTTAGGAGCAAAATATTGAAATTCTATATCTTTAATATTCGTCCAGTTTAATGCAATTAAGCCCCAAGTAATATAATTATTTAGTTGAGGTCCTTTGATTACTAAAGAATCAGTTAATACTCCGTTATTATCATACCCCCCAAGCTGAATTGAATCAATACCACCTTGAAAATTATAGAGCTGCATATATATGGAGTCCAGATTTATCGGGGCACAGGAAGATAAACGAGCATTTCCATTGTACACAAAGTAAGAGTTGGTCCCTGAATAGGCTTGTAGATTATTAATATAACCAATTCCGGAAACGGTTTGCCAATTGTATCCGTTCTCAATCCATCCAGCAGAAAATAGAGATTGGTTCTCGAAATTCAGAACGTTAGCTTGGGCCTGAAGTTGGTTCCCATTAACCTGAAAGATTAATGCTGCGACAAGTGCAATTATTAATTTGTAATTGCCAGAAGGAAATAACCTGAAAATAGAATTTTTCATGACGTTGAATTGTGGATTTTGTTAGGTATTTGGTTCAATATTTCTATTTAATTAATAAGCAATATAAATTATTCATCAGCCGCGTATATATTCGGCTTGAAGATAATTTATGATATGCCTTAAATCCCAGAATAGATTTAAGTTGCAATTTAGAATATTATCTGTTGAAATTCCAGACTTTTCTTATCGCTAGCAAGATAAAACGGACAAGCTAGTTTCCATAGAAAAATTGGTGAATAGCAATTTCTGAAAACTTAAAGTATTGATAATCAATAATTATTGAATATTATCATTTAGAATTCAGTGACGAATGATGGTGATATTTGATCGTTAAGAGCCTGTTTTTGTTGAATTTAAGGCTTTGAAATATCAAATGGACTCCTGTTTATCGCTTGCTAATTCCTACTTTTCCTTAGATTCTTTCAATAAATCAGCCGCAATTACCAACTGTTGATACCAATCATCGCCGTACTTTCGGATTAAGGAATCTTTTAAAAATTTATATACTGGAACTTTTAAGCTTTTGCCAAGCGTACAAGCAGGTGCACACACTTCCCATCGATCATAATTAACAGCATCAAAATCTTTATACTTTGTAATTCTTACAGGATACAAATGGCATGAAACGGGTTTTCGAAAAGGAATCCGTCCTTCAAAATATGCTTTTTCAAAAGAACATTTCGCAATACCATTTTCAAATATGGTATAAACACATTCCCTGTTTCCATTAACAAGTGGTGTTACCCAGTCGTTGTCGGAGTCTTTTAGATATACCCCAAGTTTTTCTATAGATGCAATAGCCTCTGGTTGTAACATAGCTTTCACCTCAGGATAATAGGTTTCTATTTCCTTTAGCTCGGAATCTTCGAGAGGAGCGCCAGAGTCACCGGCAATACAACATTCTCCTTTGCATTTTGCTAGATCACAAACAAAATGTTCTTCCAGTACTTCTGAAGAAACAAGAGTATTGCCAATTGAAATCACAGGGGATGCAGTTTTGATAACTTGAATTTAAATTAAAAAGAAAGACGTTATTTTTCTTCAAAGATACTGATTTGTAAGGTGTAGTTTAATAGGGTGCAAATCAAACTTCTAGTACATGAAATCTAGTAGGATTATAACCATGGTCAGCTTGAGTTACTTAGGGGTTTAACATCACCTGAAGGAATTTGAAATCTTGCACAACCAAAATTACAATGATATAGATCATGTGAAGGGATCATTAAAGTAATTAGGAGTATTTGATTAGTTATATAGCTTTGCTTTAGAAGATCGGATTTTGATATTGTTTTTAGCATATTCAGTAAAAATGCATTAAAGGTAATTATTTACCTATCCCCGAAGATGCAAGAGAATTAAACGAGTTCTAAATTTCAGATCAGAGAAAAATCTAAGATTGACGATGAAATAAATTTTAATCAACAGAATTAGGGTTTAAAGTATTCGAAAGAAACAGAAAATTCAGATTGCATATTTGTACGACTTTCGAAGTATTAATTAACCAGTTAAATTTAAGTTATGTTCATCAATTCTGATATTCTCTTTACTTGGGGTGGCATTGCAAAAAAATACAAAAAAGGGGAGTTCATTTTTCATGATGGCGATGAAGCTCGTTTTTATCATCAGATTGAAGAAGGATCTGTAAGAATGTTCAATGTAAATGCAGCAGCAAAGGAGTTTACGCAATGGGATTTTCAGGAAGGCTGTAGTTTTGGGGAACCTCCACTTTTCATTAACAAACCTTACCCTGCATCCGCAGTTGCTACTTGTGATTCAATAATTTTAAAAATATCTAAGGATAAATTTTTGAAGATCCTTGACGAGTATCCAGGCTTGCATCTTAAATTTAATACCCTATTCGCACAACGTATTTATGATAAAGCTTTAGCAGCAAAGGAAATGGTAAATAACTCTCCTGAATTGAGAATACTCGCATTTCTAAAGTCCTACAAAAAGCGATTAAATATGGAAAATGAGAAAATAGTAATTCCTTATACACGGCAAGAAATAGCCAACTATACCGGATTGAGAGTAGAAACAGTGATCCGTACATTGTCGAAAATGAAAACATCTAACTCCGTTGATATCATTGAGCGGAAACTTATCTTCTAAAATGGATTTTGATTTTAAATTCTGGTTAAGATTTTCTCTTTTCAATTTGCTCTTAGTGGCATCGTTAGGAGTCTTGATGCGTTATAAGATTGGTTTTGAATTCCCGTTTTTTGATCAGCATAATATCCTCCATGCGCACAGCCATTTTGCATTTGCAGGCTGGATTACAAATACTTTATTTGTATTAATGATTAGATACTTACTTTTAATTGGGGTGACGAAGAGTGTAGTGTCTTATAATAGAATTATAATTTCAAACTTGATTTGTTCTTATGGAATATTGATCTCTTTTGCAGTGCAAGGTTATGGTGTTGTTTCCATTATTTTTTCTACACTTTCAGTGGTTATTATGGGCATATTTGCTTACTATTTTTTAAATGATCTCGAAAAGCTACCCAAGAAGAATCCTGTAAAAGCTTGGTTTAAATCAGCAATTTGGTTTGGCATTCTGTCCTCTATAGGAACTTTTTACCTGGCTTTTATGATGGTAACAAAGCATTTTAATGAAAGTTGGTATTTAGCATCGGTCTATTTTTATCTACACTTTCAATATAATGGTTTTTTTATTTTTACAATAATAGGATTATTGTATTCGCTCTTTCAATTTAAAAATCCATCATTGAAACATGATAAAAGAGTTTTTGATTTTTTCTTCTATGCCCTGATCCCTGCATATTTCTTGTCGACGTTATGGGCTGATTTGCCATCCTGGCTTTATGTAATGGTTGTAATTGCAGCTTTTATGCAAACGATTGGTGGATATTTCCTTTTTAAAACAATCAGGAAGCAATTATTATTTTTTGCTGATACTGATGCTCTTTCAAAGCGAGTATTATTATTCGTTGGTATTGCTTTTTTAATTAAATTAATGCTTCAGTTAGGCTCAACAGTTCCAGTAGTGAGTAATCTGGCTTTCGGATTCCGTCCTGTAGTAATTGCCTATTTACATCTTGTATTATTAGCCGTGATATCAGTTTTTTTAATTGGCTTCCTTCGTTTTTCTAATCTTATCCAAAGAAATAAAACAAGTGATATTGGGGTAATATTATTTATGATTGGTGTTTTTCTTAATGAGTTTGTACTGGCAATTCAGGGAGTTGCCGCATTTAGTTATCTGCCTGTACCCTTCATTAATACAGTGCTTTTCTGTATTGCTTTGTTAATTTTGTTTTCGATTATTTTAATAGTTAAAGCGCAGCTTTCTAAAAAAGTTTTTTAGAAAGATCTTATTTTTCGAGCAAAAGCTAATAATGAAGGATTGGAATTTCAAATTTAATAAGCTGTGGTATATCATGTTTTTTGTTGGATCTATTATGACTATGGTCATAACGAATATTGTGTTAATTTTCTTCCTTTGAGTAACCTAAAAAACCGAAGATCATGAAACCAACTTTCAAGTATATTTTTGTTGCTGCAGTTTTTATTGCAGGATGCAATTCAACACCTGAATCTGAATCTACCGATGCTCCTATCGAATCCGAAAATGTAGTATCAGGGCAATCTGCTGTAAAAGATGATGTGTCGAGTCCAAATATTGTTCAAGTTGCTGTGGGTAGTAAAGATCATACCACATTAGTAGCTGCCCTTAAAGCTGCTGAATTAGTAGATGCACTCAGTAATGCAGGTCCTTTCACTGTTTTCGCACCGACAAATGCTGCTTTCGATAAGCTCCCGGCAGGAACGTTAGAGGGATTATTAAAGCCTGAAAAGAAAGAAACTTTAATTGATATTTTGCAATACCATGTTGCAGTTGGTGTTTATAAAGCGGAGTCTTTCATCGACGGACAATCACTTGGAGAAGTGAATGGAAGTAATATTAAGATTTCAATAGTAGATGGTAAGCCCGTTATCAATGGTAAAACACATATCATTGCTTCTATTCCTACTTCAAATGGAATCATTCATGTTATTGACGAAGTGCTCTTGCCACCTGCTCAATAGATTCACGAATTCTCGTATTAATTGCAGAGGGTCATTCACGCGAATGACCCTCTCTTATTAAAGTTCAAGTATGAAGCTGGTAATCTGAAAGTAAATTATCACGTAATATAAAAGATGAATCTAGATAGTAGGGGGTGTAAATTGGGAATTCTGGAAGACGTAATTTGTTATTCATATAAAGAGTATCTGGAATTGGCTATGCATTTGGCAGAGTCCGGTAGTATTACTGGAGAAAAATCTATTCTACACATTGAAGCTACAAAAATAAATGCGCAACGACTAAAGCGTTTAAATAAGCACTTAACGCTTAACCCACAGTTATTATTGGAGATACAGCATATTACGAGAGACTTGATATGGGTGTTGTTAACTGAAACTTGGTGTGGTGACGGTGCACAATGCATTCCAGTTATTGCAGGAATCGCTGGACAATCAGATAAGATCAACTTAAGAATTATCCTGAGAGATGAGAATCCTGTAATTATGAACCGCTATCTGACCAATGATGCAAGGGCAATACCGAAGTTGATCGTATTCGATGCACAATCGGGAATTGAAGTAGGATTATGGGGTCTGCGACCTGAAAAGATTAGTAAATTAGTACGTGATCTCAAAGGGTTGCAACCGGAAATTTCCAAAGATAAATTTCATGAAATCCTTCATTTGTGGTACACAAGGGATAAGACAAATGCAATCCAAGATGACTTTTTAAACTTATTAAAAAATTGGAATTGAATTTAGCATAGTACTATTTTAAGCTGAATATATTTACTTGAATTACTGTTGCTATGCTCATGGCACGTTGTTTAATTAATTCAGCCTTTTCACCAACAAATAATTCGTCAACGGTCTCATTAAAAAGCAATGTCCATTGTTGAAAATCATTCATCGATAAGGGGCTTTTCTCATGTATAGCAACATGTTTTTTCATTGGATTTCCTTCGTATTCACCTGTAGAAAAAACAATGTTTTCCCAGAATTTATACATCACAGGCAAATGTTTTTCCCAGTTTACTTGAATTACTGTCGTAAAATATTTACTGATAGTGGGATCCTTTTTTACTTTAGTATAAAATGTATTGACCATGAGTTCAATATCTTTGCGGTTACTAATATCTCTTTTCATGGAATCAATTATTGGTCATTATTATCGATTAAAAACTAAACATTTACAAATCCTTCTTTTTGAATTTACGAAGTGAGATGTAATAGGGTACTGTTACCCAGATTATAAGTGTAAAAAATGCAATGATTAATCCCAATTGTGTTCCAAAAAAATCTTTAAAGATGGCTCCGGTATAACCCATCATTGCAGAGACATCTAAATGCAACAGGATTAAAATTCTGGATAAATCAATTGGATTAAGAGCGGTGATTCCAACCATCATTTTTTCTATGGGGTAATCCGCAAATTGAAACAAGAGAAATAGAATTAGTCCATCAAAAAGCAAGGCAAAGAAGAGCCATAACATGATTGATATGCCAATCCCTTTTGCTTTATCTCTGCTAAACACGGAACTCAAAAATGCGATCGAAGTAAATATAGAAGTAATTAAAATTCCTACCACTAACATCATGAGTCCAACATCAGTAGTAGAATAGATCAAAATTGGAATTCCAGCACCAAGGAGAAATGAAAATGTTAAGGAGAGAGTTAGTCCAAAATATAAACTAATCCAGATTTTCGATCTTCTTATAGGTTGACTTAAAAGCAGTTCAATAAATTCATTACTGTTATATAGGTAAATCGTAGAAAATATCACAGACACTAAAGGAACTGTAAGCAATATGACGTTTAGCAGCGTAAGAAGACCTTTCGTGTTATTGTCTTCTAAGCTAAACGCACTCCATGATAAAATCGCTAATATTAGCGTATAGAATAGAACAATTCTATTTTTGAGAATGTCCAGAAAAATATACTTTGTAATCTGTTTCATTTCGTTTGGCCTTTTAAAATACTAGTTATGGCTTTCGAAATTTTTTCTTCACCGGTATTATTTTTCAATTCCTCAATTGTCTTGTGAAATGCTACTTCTCCGTCCTGCATAAATACCAATTCTGTTACCAAGTCATCAAGTTCACTGAGGAGATGAGAAGTGATGATTACTAATTTGCCTTTTTTCTTTTCAGAGATTATTTTCTCTTTTAGTATTTCAGCAGCAAGTGGATCTAAACCTGCTGTAGGTTCATCAAGGATCAACACCTTCGGGTTGAATAGAAAGGCTAATGTGGCACTTACTTTTTGAGTAGTTCCTCCAGAAAGTGTTCGCATTCGTTTGCTGTATAACGCCTTTAATTTAAATTCTTCTAACACTTCCTCATCAGTCTCAGCTTCTGATTGTCGGATATTTTTCATCATTTCGATAATCTGACCCACATTCATATTATCAGGATATCTACCAATTTGAGGCATATAGCCTATTTGTGATCGGTATGTAAAGTCATTCGCAATATTCTTATTATTGAACGTTATTGTACCCGATGATGGAAGGACCATTCCCAGTATGCTTTTGATGATTGTAGTCTTCCCGCAACCGTTAGGACCTATCAGTGCAATGCATTCACCGTTTTTTAAACTGAGGTTTACATCTTTAAGTACCTTTAATTTCCCAAAGAATTTTGATAGATGACTGATCTCAATCATAACGGTAGGGATTGAGATAATGGAGCATTGTCAATGAAATTATCTGGTGTTAGGCTTGGAATCATTTTTTCAGATTTATCCAATAAGGTCACCATGAAACTTCTGAAGAGTAACATGGCAGGAGGATTGTTTTCCACAATTACAGAGAAGAGGCTTAATGGATGATATGGAACATCTCCAATATGATTATGGTCAAGATCATAACCTTCGTATTTGTCCCAATAATTGCCATTAAAAGTGTTGAGAACGAGCGTTCCATTAGTACTGATATCAAAAGTGTTTCCTAGAAAATTATTGGATACTATTTCATTGTCCATGCAACTAGCTTGAATCTTCATTCCCCAGCCATTCGCTTCAAATATATTTTTTTCAATCTTGATGCGACTAGTACCTTCCATATGTATACCCGAAGTATTGCGGAGAAATCGATTACCATGAATATAACTATCGGAGATTTCTTTTAAAAATAGCCCGTATGAGGCATCACCATAATTATCTTCAAAACAATTATTGATCATTTTGACTCTTTTGGTAAACATTACCGCCACACCTGCACCATTATTTTTAAAAGTATTCGTAATATAAGAATCATCGTTGGAAAACATAAAGTGTAATCCATAGCGAATATTTTGCGTGGAAATATTTCTCCAAATCACAGAGTGGGTAACAAACTCAAAATAGATTCCATCTCTATGACCCGAAACTGTATTTCCAATTATTTGTAAACTATCACTTTTCCAACAGTGAATACCGTTACCAATTTGCTGTTCTTCTGTCCCATAAGCTCTTATCGAATTATTCCTGATGATACAGCTTTTACAATATTGAAGATAGATTCCGAAAAAATTATCCTCCAGAATATTATTTGTTATCGTAACATTGTGCGCGTCATATACTTTAATCCCACCTGGATCTTCTAATGTAGCAAAACCGGAATGGTCTACTCTAAATCCTTCAAGCCAAACATAACTAGCTTTAATTGATACTACTTCATATTTTTTCTCCCCATCAAGTACTGGAAATCCTTTTCCGATCATCGTTACCGCTTTATCAATAATGATATTTCCTTCACTGTAATGTCCGGCTTGAACGATGATTGTATCTCCCTCCATTGCGACAGTTAGTGCAGATTTTATTGTGCGATAAGATAAATTATTTCCCACTACGAATTTGCTTGCAATTACAAACTGCGATAGAAATAAAAGAAATACTACCAGTAAATATCTCATCTTATTTAAGAATAGAAGCCCATCCTATAATTTCTGATTGGTATTTCGCGGTATAAAATTTACAACTATCACTATTTATAAAGGCAGCAGTATTACCCGACATTGGACTTTTTAAATTACCACCAACGGTATACAAACAAGATTCTGCGGGTTGAAGGTCGTTTTTTCCTGAATACTCGGATACAAAGTACTGAGCGCCTGAAAGTTTATCTTTATTTTCAGTGTTGTAATTATGCAAACAAATAATGTCATCGAATTTTAATATTCGTCCTTTAGCAGTTACAATTTCTGCAGAAAATTTAGGATCACTAATTGTCATTCCGCAAAACAGACAATTATCGGAATTGTAATGAATGGCTTCAGGTTTATTATTTTCACAAGAATTAAAAAGTAATATTATTGGCAATAACACAACTTTAAAAGCCATTTTATTTGCTCTTTTGTGTAATATTCCAGTTTCAAGTAATACTCCTATCATCAATAAAATTCCAGAACCTAAAATTAGCCAACCCCCAATATCTGGAATGGAATAAGCACCGAAATTAAGTAGTTGTTTGTATCCAATCAATGGAGGCTGATAAGCCATACCAGGTACAATTATCGCAGCATTGGGATTTAAATTGTGACCATAATTGTATTCCCATCTCCAGAAATCAGCCATAGCAACAATTCCGAAAATTACTAATGCTCCAAAAAGAAAGTAAAGCATTTTCTTCTTTTTTGAAAACAGCACAAGTAAACAAGCAAGAGCGTAAGCTCCAATAATATATGGTAAAACTGTAAATTCAATAAATTCTTCTGCATGTAAGGTTTTCATTCCAATATAATGATTCAACCCATTGATTATTTCAACCTCTCCACCTAATTTATTAGAATAGATTTTTAAGGCAAGACCTTCGGGATATTGTGGTGCACTAAGTTCAATAATCCATATTGGCGTGAAAATAGAAACCAAGAGGAAAATACTGGCTGCAAAAAGCAATACTCGAGTCAACGTTCCGGTTTCTTTAATAGAATTATTCATAATGAAAGTGGGTTAGGAATATAAAGAGGGAGCAGACAGAAATTTTTCTACTCCCTCGTTTCAATCATTCAAATTATTTAATTGGTGCGTTGGGATCTGAAGAATTTTTACCAACACTAAAAGAGATTGGAACATTACTTCCAGCAGGTGACACTCTTACATAACCCTGCATTTCTTGATGCAAAGCACTGCAGAAATCTGTGCAGTACATTGGAAAAATTCCAACTCTATCTGGAATCCATTTAAGCGTAGATGTTTCACCAGGCATTATCAATAGCTCAGCATTAAGTGCTCCTTTAACAGCAAATCCATGAGGCACATCCCAATCTTGTTCAAGATTCGTTACATGGAAATATACTTCATCTCCCATCTTAACACCTTCAATATTATCAGGAGCGAAATGTGAACGGATAGAAGTCATATAAACATGCACTTTATTTCCTTCCCTCACTACTTTGGTATCACCTTCTCCTTTAGAAACATAAGGATGTTTATTATCTTCAATTTTAAATATTTTAACCTGATTCTTTGTAATCAATTCTGCTGGTGCGGCCTGTGCATAGTGAGGTTCACCAATAGTTGGGAAGTCAAGAATCATTTGCATTTTATCACCGCTGATATCAAAGATTTGTGCACTCTGTGCCAGTTCCGGCCCTGTAGGTAGGAATCTATCTTTAGTGATTTTATTATAAGCGATTAGATATTTTCCAAATGGTTTTTTACTATCTCCACCTGGTATGCACAAGTGTCCTACTGAGTAGAAAGTAGGAACACGATCCAATACTTTCAAATCTTTAATATTCCATTTCACTACTTCTGAAGATACAAAGAATGAGGTATATGCATTTCCTTTGCCATCAAATTCTGTATGTAGTGGCCCTAGTCCGGGTTTTTTAACTTCACCATAGAGCGCGGATTCATATTTAATCACAGGTATACCATCGAAAGCCCCGTCAAATTCTTTGTTAGCAATAGCGGTCTGAATTTTATCAAAGCTAAATACCGGGATTAGCGCAGCTAGTTTTCCGCTCCCAACAATATATTCACCGGTTGGATCAACATCACAGCCATGAGGAGATTTGGGGCAAGGAATAAAATAGCATAAGTCGGGTAAATCTTTTGAATTGAGAACTGTAACTTCCGTTCTGATTTCTGATTTCGCGGTATGTGTAGATTCATCGTAAATATTATGAGCATAACGAACAGCTTGCTTCCTTCCTTTTCCAGCTTTCAAGTATTCTTCTGCTTTTTTCCAATTCACCGCCATTATAAAATCTTTGTCCTTTTGAGATGCATTTACTTCTAATAAAGTATTTGCTTGTTCAGTATTGTAGCATGAGAAGAAAAACCAACCGTTTGATTTTCCTTTACCAGCATGACTCAGATCAAAGTTAACACCTGGACATTGAATCTGGAATGCGATATCCATTTTCCCGTCTTCTTTTCCGATACTGATAAAACTTATATAACCTTTAAAATTTTGTTTGTAGGTATTGATGGGTACATCGCCGTTTACATCATCGGGTGGAATACTAAAACGCGTCCCAGCAACTACATATTCTGTATTTTCAGTAATGAAAGGGGAAGAGTGATTTCCTGCACTATTGGGTAGCTCAATGATCTCTGCAGTTCGGAATGTTTTTAAATCAATGCGCGCTACTCTTGGAGTATTGTTAGCATTTCCAAATACCCATCGTCCATCGACTTCACCGTTTGTTTGTGATAATTCTGTATGATGTAGATCGTCCCAAGGAACGAATCCGTGTGAGGTATTCAACATGGGTTTAGTTTCTTCACTGTATCCCCAGCTTTTTTCTGGATCTACTGAGAATACAGGTATCACACGAAGTAGTCTTCCGCTCGGTAATCCATAACAACTTAATTGTCCGCTGAAGCCTCCACTTACAAAATTATAGAATGCATCATATTTTCCGGGTGCTACATAAGCTTTAGCAGCCGCATCGCCACTTACCGCATTACTGGTATTCTTTGGTTTGCAGGAATGCAGCGTTAATGTAATTGATAAACTCGCAATTGCAATAATTTTAAATTTATTTTTCATAGGTTAGGTAGTATAAACAGGTATTATTTAAGTCCATCATTTTTTCTCATGTATTCTAGAATGCTCCGGGCTTCATCGTCTGCTAAATTCTGATTTGGCATTCTAACCAAACAAATTTCTAACATCGCTTGTGCTTGCGGGTCTTTGTTAATCATCGGATCAGGGTTCGTAATAAAATTCATGATCCATACTGGAGTCCTGCGACTAGTAACACCTTTCCAACCAGGACCAACAAGTTTTTCTTCTGTTACTTTATGACAAGAAGTACATTTTACACTTGCTAGATTTTCTCCAGTTTTTGCTTTTGCTTCATCAATTTTGTCCGTTAAGGAAAGCATCTCCTCTGTAAATTTCCCTTCACCCCGTTTCGGATCATATGAACTCGGGTCATTAGTTGTTGGGGAGGAAGTTTCTTGTGTAGTAGGTTCTTCTGCTGGTTTATCAGAACTGCCACCACAAGAAGTCATGGCCATTGCGATAATGATGGATGTTAAAATAGAAAGAGTTTTCATAGTCGTTTTTTTGATCAGGTGTAAAATTGCCAGTATTACTTCCTGAATCTTATGATTGTGATCATAAGTAATCACTTTAACTCCCTTTGTTGACAAACATCATCTATTAAAATTTGAAATTGTGATATTTATCAGGGATTCTACTCAAATGTGATTAAACATATAATTGCTCGATTATATGTGAACTATAGATTTTATTGATGAAATTTGTAAAGTCATTTTTTTTTCACAAGATTCAATGACGATTTTAAAAAAGCATTTTATCTATGAATATTAAAGACTTACATCCGGAAGAAAAATTAGTTTCTGCAACTGCGCTTTTTAAAGGCGGAGAAGGAGTGTTGAATGCTATCCAGTTGTTAAAGGAAGCGCAATTAAAGGAACATATTACGAAAGTCCCAGCGATGTTGCTATGTGTTAGTGGAAATGTTCTTTTTGAAAACGAAAAAGGAGCAGAGGAAAATATGAAACCAGGAGATTATTATCGTATTGAACCCATGGTAAAACATTGGGTAATTGGAATTGAAGATAGTCAGCTGGTATTAATCAGATAAATCCTATTCTTGTTAAATTCGATCACTATTCATGAAAGTAAAAGCGATGTAATGATAGACAAAAGTGCTCAGATTAATTTTTAGAAGAATTAATCTGAGCACTCCGAAATAATTTTTTAGTTAAGTTGATTAATATTAACCCAATGTTTTTTCAGTGACATTATTGCTATGGAACTTTGCGTCAAAATCGATCATCCATTCAATTCCATACTTATCTCTAAACATGCCAAAATAGGAACCCCAGGGACTGTCATCAATAGGCATTTCAATTTCTCCGCCTGCTGATAGTCCGTTGAATAATTTGTCTGCTTCTTCTTTACTTTCGGCACTAATTACAATTTTGCTTCTGTTTTCATGCTCGTTTGTTCGTCCCATAATTTCTGGAACATCATTGGCCATGAGAATATTCTTTCCGATGGGCAAGGCAATGTGCATTATTTTATTTGCTTCATTTTCTGATACAGGAAATTCCGGGCTAGATAAATCTTTGAAACGCATGATCTTTGCAAATTCGCCGCCAAATACTGATTTATAAAACGTAAAAGCTTCTTCTGCATTTCCGTTGAAGTTAATGTGGGGATTAATTTGTGCCATATTTTTTTTAGTTGCTTAATTGTTAAATAAAGTTGCTTGCAATTTTTTATGATAGTAAATATAAGAAAGACTTAGTAAAATTAAAGGTATTGCCATAAAGCCCCATTGATCAGGTGTTCCACCAATTGCAATAATGGAGTAGGTAGCTCCAATTAAATCGAAAGCAAGTCCAGCATATGCCCATTCCTTAACTCGTGGGTATCCGGGAATTATAATAGCAATTACTCCCAATATTTTAGCAACTCCGATAAATGGAATAAAATAAATCGGATAACCCAAATCAGTGTGCATCCCTTTAACCGCAATTTCAGAACTTAACACATCAGGAATGGCTGAGCCAAAAAGCATTAAAGATATTAATCCAGTGAAAATCCAGTATAGAGTTTTTGTCTTTTTCATTTCAACTATTTTTTATTTCTTATTATTTTTTGTGAAGTTGAGTAACCAATGATTGCCAAATTTGTCAGTAAGGTCACCAAATACAGCACCCCAAAATGTATCTTCCAAAGGATGATGAGCTGCGCCATTTGCCGAAAGTTTTTTGTAACAAGATCTAATTTCGGTTTCACTACTGCAATTCAACATTAAAGAAACAGCATTGCCTTTCGTTAATCCATTTTCGTTTACCAAATCAGAAGCCATTATTATAACTCCACCATTTATTAAAGTAGCATGTAAAATACTGTTTTTCATTTGTTGTGGCATCGTATGGTTCATTGGGGAATCTCCTATGGTTTGAAATATGAGTTCTCCGCCAATACATTCTTTGTAAAAGGTCATCGCTTCACGGCAGTTTCCACTAAAGCTTAAGTACGAGTTAATGTTTATCATTTAATTACTGATTGTTTTCGGAAATTTGTTTTACAATCTGTAAGGCTTTAGGAAAAGTATCGATAAAGTAATCCTTGTATGCTGTTTTGATATCCATTTCAACTTTTAGTTCGGTAGTGTTACCCACTTCAGTTAAGAAATATTTTTCTTTAGCACCAGCCCATTCGTTAATGATTTCTTCTCCGTTTTTCAATTCGCCAAGATGCTTAAAAATAATTTGCTCATAAATTACTTTATTTTCAATGACACTAAATAGACCACCACCATCTTTTGCTATGAAATGAATTTTACTTCCTTCATTCCAGTCGCCAATGGCTCTGTTTCCTTCTCCAAAAACGGAGGTCCATTTCGGGTAATTAGCTTCATCCCATAAGGAAGCCCAAACATTTTGTTTGGATGCATGAATTTTTATTGAAAATTCTATTATTTCCATTTTATTTAGACGTTAATTAATTTTTCTATACCCAATTTTATTTACTTGAAAGTTGAATACATATTTTTTTCTAACTCAGGATTACTTAAACACTCCTTATAGATCAATTGCGCTTTGCAATTACTCTAACATTTCCATCAGGTCATATACATTTGTTATTAGATGGGCCAAGAGGAGTAGTTTTATTTTCGAGGAAATTTGCTTAAGTCCATGTACAATACTTCCCAAAGATGTCCATCTAAATCAGCCATACTTCTTTGTTGCATAAACCCGTAATCCTTGGCTTCATTAGGTTCTGTAGCACCAGCTTTTAAAGCCGCAGTCATAAATTTATTTACGGCATCATTGCTTTCAACAGCTAAGGAATTAATTACTGAAGCAGTAGTCTTTGTGTCAGCAATTTTCTTTTTTGTAAACTCAATAAATTTCTCATGTGTCAATAGCATTACAAAAATTTCTTCGGAGTAAGCCATACAGGCAGAGTTTTCATCTGTAAATTGAGGATTATTTGTAAACCCAAGTTGTGTGTAAAATGCCATCGACTTTTTTAAGTCTGCAATTGGCAAATTGATAAAGATTTGTTTTTTCATTTTTGAAAATTGTAAATAATTTGGTTAAATTTTATTTTACAAATTTGCATCGATTATCCGAAGGAAGTGAGTGGTATAAATGACAACTTTGGGGGTTGATTATGACAAAGGAATGTTTTATTTTTGCAGGGAAACCTTGCTCCATAGTCAATGAAAAAAATATCTGTTTATGTTCCTGAAAATGCAGTAATAGAAGCGATAAGTCCACCGTATCGTTTATTTACATCTGCGAACCAGTTTTTACAAGCTAGTGGAAAAGAGCCTTTGTTTGAAGTGGAGTATGTGGGGTTGAACAACTTCGTTGAAGCCAATGATGGAGAATACAGAATCAAAATAAATCGTCTTATAGAAGATGTTACAAAAACTGATTTAGTGGTTCTACCTGCTTTATATGGTGATATAGGTATTGCACTTAAAGCCAATCAGAAAGCTATTCCTTGGATTCAAGCTATGCACAATAGCGGAAGTGAAGTGGCAAGTTTGTGCATTGGCGCTTTTTTATTAGGAGAAACAGGATTAGTAAATGGAAAGAAGTGTTCAACACATTGGGCTTATTATAACGAGTTTAAAGAACGCTACCCTGAAGTGGAAATTGTAGATGGATCTGTAATAACAGATGAAGGAAATCTCTATTCCAGCGGCGGAGCAAATTCATTGTGGAATTTATTATTGTATTTATTAGAAAAATATACGGATCGAGAAACTGCCATACTTGCTTCAAAGTTTTTCGCCATCGATATTGATAGAGAAAGTCAATCGGCATTTGCAATGTTTACGGGTCAAAAACATCATACTGATATTGAAATAAAAAAGGCACAAGAATTTATCGAAGCCAATATCCAAGATAAATTTACTATAGATGAATTAGCAGACAAATTTTTTATTGGCAGAAGAACATTTGAACGTAGATTTAAAAATGCCACAAGTAACACCGTCATCCAATATATTCAAAGGGTCAAAGTTGAAGCTGCTAAACGTAGTTTCGAATCGAGTCGTAAAAATATAACAGAAGTTATGTATGACGTTGGCTACACTGATACGAAAGCTTTCAGAGACTTATTTAAAAAAATCACTGGTTTAACACCAATAGAATACCGTAATAAATACAATAAAATGACGATAAGTTAAGGAAAAAAATGCTGAAAAAACAAGACGACTACTACCGCAGATTATTTGGAATCGGCAACCTTAACGCTCCGATTGCCCAACAATGCTAACACAAACAGTTATAACAAAAGAGAAACAATTATGAAAATACTTAACTCATTACTTTGCTTTACTCTACTGACTGCTTTCTGCTCATGTAAACATGAAAGCAAAACCGAATTTTATCTTCCAGCTGAATGGGAAAACCAATCGGGAGTTATTGTTGGTGGACTGGATGATACTACCTGTTTTGAAATGGCAACACAACTAAGCAGGGAAATGAAAGTGTATTGCCTCGTAGTTGATACTATGAAAGAAACTTACCGCAGGAAACTTGCCGATGCAGGTGCAATTGTAGATAGTGTTTATTTTATAACTTCTTCAGAAGACTTCTGGTATGCACAGCGTGACGGTATCTTGTTTATGAAAAACGAGGCGGGTGAAAAACAACTGGTAAATTTTCAATGGAATGCTTACGGTTGGTATTTAGTACCGAAAGCTAAAGAATTTATGGAAGAAGATAAAATAAGTAGGGCTGCTTATGTAAAAGTGATGCGCAATACTTTTCCAAATCCTGTAATCTCTTCTACTATGGTTAATGAGGGAGGTGCCATTGAAACAAACGGAAAAGGCACTATCCTGCAGGTAGAGTCGGTGAACATGCATCGTAACCCCAACATGACAATGGAGCTGCAGGAAGCGGAGCTTAAGAAAACACTAAATGCAAAGAAAATAATCTGGCTGAAAGAAGGTGCTGCAGAAGATCCTTCCGGTAATGCAACACAGATCGTATCAAATTACTTTGGCATCGGAGTGAATGGGCACTTAGATGAGTTTTGTCGTTTTGTAAACGATAGTACCATTCTAATTTCGTTTCCTGATTCGGCAGAAGCAGAAAATGACCCGGTTAAAAAAATCACACTTGAAAGAATGAAAATAAATTTTCAAATTCTCAAAAATTCCACCGACCAAGATGGAAAACCTTTTACAATTGTTAAAATGCCGGTTCCTTACGATAATTATATGACTTTTGCGTTGGACACAACTAGTGTCAATAATGAGATAAAATCAATCTCTTATAAAATATTGAAAAATCAAAAAGATTTTTCAATTGGAGATACTGTCCATTTTGTTCCTTCAAGTAGCTACCTGAATTTTTTGATTACAAATAAAACTGTATTTGAGTCTAAATACTGGTTAGAAGGAAAACCAGAATCATCAAAAGTAAAAGATGAAAGAGCAAAACAAATATTACAACAGTATTTCCCTGGAAGAAAAATCTACCAGATAAATACAACCGAAACTAACCACAACGGAGGTGGACTTCATTGTTGGAGTATGCAAATTCCTAAATAAGATTCCATGTTTGATAATCTTAACAATCTTGAATGATAAATTGAAACAGTATTGCTTCGTAAAGATATCAAGGCAGCCGATAACAAGAGCTACACGACTATACGGGGTTCAATGCTTCGTAGTGGCATTTATGCAAGCTCGAACATTTGTGCTTCGTAACAAAATTAGTGGTATTAATCCTGCACTGCGTTTAGTCCCAAAACGATATGAGAAAAAAAGGATTGCAAAAGATACTTCGCAGTAAAACTATTTTGAAATTCTTTATTTAAATGGTAGTCGAGTCGTTGATCAAAATCTAGAGTACTCCCGATATAGAATTTATCGGCACTTTTCGAATATAAAATATAGACAGTAGCCATCTACTTAAACCAAAAACGGCAGAGAAAATCTCTGCCGTTAAACATTTGTACCCAGCGCCGGATCCCGATAGGCATCGGGAGAACTGGCACGGTTTCCCACAGGTGTTTGATCCCGATACCTATCGGGACAGCGCAAAAAAAATCAAATTTCAACAGAATATTTAATAATAAGCTTTTGAGCAATTTCAGGGTAGTTTTTCAAATTGTGAAGGTAAGTTCTGCTTTTCATCTTTTCTACTTAAACCGAAAACGGCAGAGAAAATCTCTGCCGTTAGACATTCGTACCCAGCGCCGGAGTCGAACCGGCACGGTTTCCCACAGGTGTTTGAGACCAGCGCGTCTACCAATTCCGCCAGCTGGGCATTAATTATAACTCCTTTTTAATATTTCTCGCAGCTGTCGGGCTTTCCTTCGTCAGGTCCGCCAGCTGGGCATTAATTGCAATTCCTTTCTACTATTTCGCGCAGCTGTCGGGCTTTCCTTGGTCAGGTCCGCCAGCTTGGCATTTTAACGATTCCCAATTCACTTCTAACTCTGGAATTTGCAGGTGGTTCAAATCCGTTAGTTAAATAATTGATAATTAGCTTTTTAAACTTTTCGCCCAACCAATTCTTGATCTATTTACGCTAAATTGTTCCCTGATGGGAGGGCGAAATTAAAGATTTTTTCAACCTGAACAATGATTTCAACAATGAGTTGTGAATTCATTTTGAATACTAGGGCTTTTTTCTTTTCTTTGCAGCCCTTTTTCCAGCAATAATATACACATGGCCCGACAGGTAAAGATCTTCTCAGGAACCACATCCAGATATCTGGCTGAACAGATCGCTGATCACTATGGCGCGCCACTTGGTGACGTTAAGGTGGCAAGATTCAGTGATGGTGAGTTCTCCCCCTCTTTCGATGAAAGTGTGAGAGGCTGTGATGTGTTTATTATTCAGAGCACGTTCTCACCAACCGATAATCTATTTGAACTCCTTCTGCTCATCGATGCAGCAAAAAGAGCTTCAGCCCATTATATTACTGCTGTAATTCCATATTTCGGGTTTGCACGTAGTGACCGTAAAGACAAGCCAAGGGTTGCTATCGCATCTAAACTTGTTGCCAACTTGTTATATACTGCAGGGGTTACAAGAATCATGACCATGGATCTTCACGCTCCTCAGATTCAGGGTTTCTTTGACGTTCCTGTAGATCATATGGATGCATCAGCCATCTTCGTTCCTTATATCAAAACATTGGACTTGCCGAATATGCTCTTCTGTGCTCCTGATATGGGTGGAGTTCACCGTGCACGTACTTACGCTTCTTACTTTAGTGCTGATATGGCAATTATCGATAAGCAACGTAAACGCGCAAATGAGATTGAAGGGATGCAAGTGATCGGCGATGTTACCGGAAGAGATGTGATCTTAGTTGATGATATTGTAGATACTGCCGGAACGCTAACAAAAGCTGCAAGCATCTTGAAAGATCATGGTGCTGCAAGTGTGCGTGCGTTCTGTACTCATCCAGTTTTGAGTGGAGCGGCTTACGAAAGAATTAACGACTCACTTCTTACTGAAGTTGTTGTTTGCGATACAATTCCATTACGCAAACCTTCCAATAAAATTAAGCAGCTGCCTACCGCTGCATTATTTGCGAAAGCAATTCAACGCGTCTATGCGTATGAATCCATTAGTTCTCTCTTTGTAAAAGCATAATCATATTTATTACAATGAAAACGTTTGAAATTAAAGGCACCAGAAGATCATCGATCACTAAACAGGAAGTAAAATCCCTGCGTAATTCCGGTAAAGTACCATGCGTACTTTATGGAGGCGATGAGCAAATTCACTTCTCTGCTGAAACCGCCAACTTTAAAGGTCTGATCTACACACCTGAAGTATACATGGTGAAAATTTATGTAGATGGAACCGAGTATATGGCAACTTTACAGGATGTACAATTTCATCCGGTGAATGATGCAATTAATCACGTGGATTTTCTACAGGTGTTTAAAGATAAGCCAGTTACTATGAGTATTCCAGTTCGCACTACCGGGGCTTCTGAAGGTGTGAAAATGGGTGGTAAATTAGTGTTAAAAGCTCGCCGCCTGAAAATTCGTGGTATTTCATCAACCTTACCTGATGCCATTAATGTGGATATCTCCGGTTTGAAAATTGGTAACACTATTCGTGTGAAAGATTTGAAAATTGACGGTGTTGAAATTATGGATTCGCCTAGCAATGTTATTGTTAGTGTGAATATGACCCGTAATGTTGCAGCAGATGCTGTAGCTGAAAAGGGTAAATAATTTAACTCCTTTAAAATAGTTTAGAGGAATCCGCAAAAACGGGTTCCTCTTTGTCATTTATATAAATCATGGTGGAACACATCAGTCTGACTGAATAGTTTCACTGTTCTGATTCATAGATTCAATGAAATTCCTGATAGCAGGACTTGGAAATATCGGAGCCGAATATGTTCATACCCGACACAATATTGGGTTTGATGTGGTGGATACTATTGCTCGCGAAGCAGGTGTAAGTTTCACTAGTGGAAAAAAAGCTTGGATGGCAGAAGTCCGTCATAAAGGCAGAACACTAGTGCTGATAAAACCTACTACATACATGAATCTCAGTGGGGAAGCAGTTCGGTTCTGGTTGGGAGAATTAAAAATACCGAAAGAGAACTTATTGGTGATCGCTGATGATCTGGCATTACCTTATGGTACATTACGTATGCGACCAGCTGGTAGTGCCGCAGGGCATAATGGAATTACTAGTCTTATCGAATGCCTTGGAAACGACCAGTTTGCACGACTTCGTTTTGGGATCGGCAGTGATTTCCCCAAAGGGCGTCAAGTAGATTTTGTGCTGGGTCACTGGTCATCGGAAGAAGCCAAACAGCTTCAAGAAAGGATTAATGTTGCAGGAGATATGGTGAAAAGCTTCTGCAGTATAGGACTTCAGCCTACGATGAATGCCTACAACAATAAGTAACGGCAAGGAATTTGATTAATAAAAAAAGTACGTTGAATATTTATTACGATTACCATTCAAGAGATTAAAATTTACATTTATGAAGAAAAACCTACTCTTAATCATATGCATCCTAGGAATGTTTTTTCAGTGCATCGATATGTTCGCACAGGGAACTCAGGAAAGTATGATTTCAGTTCCTACAGCATTAAGAACTAACCGGGATGTAACTGTTTCTGTATATCCCCAACCTACAAGTGGTCCAGTAATGTTTGAGTTTTCAGATTCCCAAAGCCATAATCCCAAAATTCAGTTGTTTGACTTGCTAGGCAATTTGGTAGGTAGTTATGAAGCTGAAAAAACTTCTGGTAATACATTCACAATAAATTTAGCAGATAAAAAGCCCGGATATTATTTTGTGAAGATTCAAGCGGATAGTGGAAATATTTCTCGCAGGATAACGATTAAACCTTGATCTCAAAAAGCTTAATTAAAAAGGCGCTAAAAATTAGCGCCTTTTTAATTTGAATTAATTTTTTTAAAGATTCACTTTTATCCCAAGCTCTTTCAACTGTTCATCATGAATGGATGATGGAGCATCAATCATAACATCTCTACCGCTATTGTTTTTCGGGAATGCAATAAAATCACGGATACCATCAGCACCTCCAAACAAAGAACATAAACGATCAAAGCCAAACGCAATTCCACCATGTGGAGGAGCACCATATTCAAAAGCATTCATTAAAAATCCGAATTGATTTTGTGCTTCTTCTTTACTGAATCCAAGAATGCTAAACATTTCCGATTGCAACTCACGATCATGGATCCGGATTGATCCACCACCTACCTCAACACCGTTAATAACCATATCGTAAGCATTGGCACGAACAGCACCTTGATTGTCTTTCAGCAATGGAACATCTTCCGGTAAAGGTGAAGTAAATGGATGATGCATCGCAAACCAACGATTGGCTTCTTCTCCATATTCAAGAAGTGGGAAATCAACAACCCATAAGCACTGGTAATTATTTTTATCACGCAGTCCTAAACGAGTGCCCATTTCCAATCTTAATTCATTTAATGCCTTACGGGTTTTGTCAGGTTGTCCGGCTAGGATCAAGAGCAAATCTCCTTCTTTTGCATCTAGTGCAACAGCCCATTTTTTAAGTTCTTCTTCGTTGTAAAACTTATCTACACTCGACTTTAAAGTTCCATCACTATTATACTTCACATAGACGAGACCGTTAGCTCCTATCTGTGGTTTCTTAACAAATTCAGTTAACTCATCCAGTTGTTTTCGGGTGTATTCTGAACAGCCGGAAGCACAAATTCCTACGACTAGTTCAGCCTCATCAAAAACTTTGAAACCTTTGTGTTTTACAAGGTCATTAAGTTCAATAAAGCGCATTTCAAAACGAGTATCAGGTTTATCACAACCATAATATTTCATCGCATCAGCGTAGGTCATACGAGGTAATTCAGCTAGTTCAATACCTTTTACTTTCCAGAATAAATGACGAATCAATCCTTCAAAAGTTTGAAGAATATCTTCACGTTCTACGAAACTCATTTCACAATCGATCTGCGTAAATTCTGGCTGTCGATCCGCTCTTAAATCTTCATCACGAAAGCATTTTACAATCTGATAATAACGATCGAATCCAGCAACCATCAGTAATTGTTTGAAGGTTTGTGGTGATTGTGGCAATGCATAAAATTGTCCTTGATTCATTCTTGAAGGAACCACAAAATCGCGCGCACCTTCTGGTGTAGATTTAATAAGTACAGGAGTTTCAACTTCTAAAAATTGAAGCTTATCGAGAAAATTTCTGGTTTCTATTGCGATGCGGTGACGCAATTCTAAATTACTTCTTACCACGGATCTTCTAAGATCAAGGTATCTATATTTCATCCTCAGATCATCGCCACCATCGGTTTGTTCTTCAATAGTAAAGGGAGGCGTTGCTGAAACATTTAGAATCTGCATGGAATCCACGATGATTTCAATTTCACCAGTTGCCATTTTCAGATTTTTACTTTCACGTTCAGTGACCGTGCCCGTAATGCTGATTACAAATTCACGTCCCAGTTTACGTGCATCTTCACAAAGCGAAGCATTGGTATCCATATTAAATGCTAACTGGGTAAGACCATAACGATCACGGAGATCAACGAAGGTCATTCCACCTAGATTCCGAGAGCGTTGTACCCAACCGCTCAGTTTTACTTTAGTTCCAGCATTCTTTAAAGTCAGCTCACCACAGGTATGCGTACGTAACATAATTCAGTTCTTTCTTAAGGGCTACGAAGTTAAGAGTTTCATACGCAAACAAGAGTGCTGAAATACTCATATCACAGATTAGCCTACATTTTCCCTAATTTTATCCCTCTGGCAATAATCTTTCTGCTCCTGAGTTATTTAATACCCGAAACTAATTATATGCGCAAATCCATTTTACTCTTAATGCTTTGTATTTCAGGGCTTTCCTCGTTAAAAGCGCAACCCTTTGCTATAGGTAATTGGAGGGAACATCTTCCATATCTGCATGGAAGAACATTAGCTATTACTCCTTCAAGGATTTTTTGTGCTACAGATGAAGGCCTTTTTGCCTACCATTTCGATGATAATAGTCTGGAAAGATTTTCAAAGTTGAACGGATTAAATGATTTTGGGATTTCAACGATTGCGTATAGTACCGATTATAAATTGACTATTCTTGGTTATACTACCTCCAATATTGATTTCGTGTATGATGACAATACCATTCTTAATTTTTCAGATATCAAAAGAAAAAATATTCCTGGAGATAAAACCATAAACCGGATTTTTATAAAAGGACGTTTTGCATATCTAGCATGTGGATTTGGGATTGTAGTGATGGATCTAGAGAGAAAGGAAGTTAAAGAAACTTATTTCATCGGAACCAATGGAACGTCAGTAATTGTAAATGAGGTAGCGATGGATAATGATTTTATTTATGCGGCCACAGAGAATGGGGTATACCGAGGTTCATTAAATGGAATTGATCTTACTGATTTTAATAACTGGTCAAAGATTCTTGATGACACCGCTAATGCTGGTACTTTTAATCTTGCACTAGTTTATAATAATGTTTTATTTGTAAATTATTCAAGGAGCACCGGTGATACCATCATGGCATGGAATGGAAATTGGGGAGTGCCATTGGTTCCGGAGCTGACGTTGAATTTTCGTAATCGCTCTCTGAGAACTGCAGAAGGAAACTTGTTGGTATGCTCTGATTTTTATGTGATGGTTTTCGATAATTCGTATATCCGTACCCGTTATGTTGATGGATCTGTAATTCAAGAAGGAGATATTTATGATGCCACTGTAGATAAAGACCAAATATTGTGGGTAGCCGATAGAAAAAAAGGGCTCGTAAAAGTTGTGGGCACTCAAATAGAAAGTATTTATCCGAATGGTCCGAACTCTGCTCAAGTGAGTATGATGCAGGCTGGAAACGGTACACTCTGGTTGACACATGGTCCGAGAAACAGAAGCTGGAATAATCAATACGAGGTTCAGGGATTCTCAACTTACAAAGATGGAAAGTGGGAAACGTATGATGGCAAATCAGAGAAGACTCCGCTATTCAATACTTACAATTTTTATGATGTTGTTTCACTTGCTCTCGATCCTTCAAATAGTGATCATGTATTTTTTGGAGCCAGTGGTCCTGGTTTGTTAAATTTTAAAGATAATCAACCGATTGGTTTTTACAGAGACACATTAGGCACTTCTTCCACCGGCGCGTGTAATTCTTACAAGCAAGCAATGTACTCCACTTTGAAAAATCAATTTGGAAATAATTGTGCAACCAAAGTTCACGGGATTGCTTATGATTACAATGCCAATTTATGGGTATCGAATGCGGGAGTTGATAATGTACTCAGTGTTTTAAAAACTGATGGAAGTTGGAAAACATTTTTATTTAAACAACGAATCGGAACTTCTGCCAAAACAGGAGATATGGTTATCGATAAGAGCGGATACATCTGGACTACCATCTTTGAAAATATCGGAGGAAAGGATGGCCTTCTAGTTTTTAATTATAATAACACTATTGATAACACTGCTGATGATGAGTATGACATTGCAATTTTATCAGAACGTGTAAGAAGTCTTGCTGTTGATAATGATGGAATTATCTGGGCTGGCACAGAAGGCGGATTGTTTTTATTTTATCCTCCTAGTGTTTCCCCTCAGCAAATCTTAATTAAGCAGGATGGTTCATACCAGTATTTACTTGCGGCAGCAAGTGTGACAGCTATCGCTGTAGATGGTGCCAATCGGAAATGGGTAGGAACAGAAAGTGGAGGATTATATTTGTTTTCTGCAGATGGTCTGGAAGAAATTCATCATTTCACAGCGGAGAACAGTCCATTGTTTTCTAACAATATTACTTATCTAGCAATTGACGACAAAAGCGGAGAAGTATACATCGGTACTGATAAAGGATTAATCAGTTATCAATCCGAAGCAATTGCAGGTGAATCTGGTTGTACTGATCTTGTGGTATACCCCAATCCTGTAAAGCGAGAGTATGATGGACCCATTGCAATTAAAGGCGTGGTATCAAATGGAAGTGTGAAAATCACAGACGTTGCTGGAAATCTAGTATATGAAACAAAAGCGTTGGGTGGTCAGGCTATTTGGGATGGAAAAAATTTCAAAGGTGAAAAAGCTGCTACCGGCGTTTATATTGTAATTTCTTCGGATGCTTCGGGTGGAAGTACCTGTATTGCCAAGTTAATGTTAGCGCATTAAAGAAGATCTAGTATCAACAAAAAAACGCGGCTCTGTTTAGAACCGCGTTTTTTTGTTGGGATAAAGTCAAAATTATTTGCCTTTATTAGCCATATAATTTGCTCCGCCTCTTTTTACTTTGCTGTCATACCATAACCAGTAGATTACCCCGATTGCGATAGTGATCCCAAATAACCAGTTCATTGTAAAACCTATTGGTTTCAAGTAAATGAAGAAGGAATTTGCAGCATCAGCGATTCCGTGCCAGATTGCGTCCATTTTTTGATGTAATTTGGCGCAAAGTTAAACTTTTTCATTAATTCGCCTACAAATTGTCTAAGTTTCAAAATGCTGATTCGTCCCTTTAAATCAACTCAACCGTTCACTGCGATTTTTGTAGTAGTTATTTCCTTTGCTATGTGGCTGGTTTCGTGGACGATGCATTTTCGGGTATTGGAAGCGAATGGAATGCCCTTGTATGATTTGGTTTTGAAACTGCTGAATGGGATGCCTAAAGAAGTGTATGCCCTCTGTGGCTTCATTTTATTGAGCACCCAAGCTATCCATCTGAATTACCTGATTAATAAGCATGAAATTCTTTATCGGCAATCGTGGTTACCATCGTTGATGTATCTTTTTATGGCGTCCTTGATTCCTTCTTTTTTATGGTTTCACCCAATTTTATTCGTCAATACCATTTTGATGTTTGCCTTGGATAAAGTGTTTCAATTGTATAAAAATCCAGAGCCTTTACAATTGGATTTTGATGCAGCGTTTCTTTTATCCCTCGCTTCACTCTTTTATCCTCCTGCGTTATTATTGTTCATTCTATTTGCTTTAAGTATTCTCATTTTACGTCCTTTTTCCTGGCGCGATTGGGTAGTAGGAATTATGGGATTTGTATTTCCGTTTTTTCTAGCATTTCTATATTATTTCATGAATAATGAATTACTCACTTTCTACGAAAGGGTTTTTGTAAGTGGAATTAAAAAGCAAATTGACCTACAGCATTTATTCAGCTATCAGTATATCGTAAGTGTGATATGGGTGATCATTCTTTTTATTGTGTCGATTTTACGTTTACAAACCAACTATTACAAAAACGTAACGAAGGCACGACTCATACAGCAATTGTTGATATTATTGATTGTACTCGGATTGGTAATGGTTGTTATATCTCACGATGAATTACCGTATCGTTTCAGTATTCTGGCGATGCCGGTTTCCGTTTTCTTGGCCTATTATTTTATGTCGGGGCGAAAAGCCTGGTTTATGGAATTATCATTCCTAGTACTCGCAGGTTGTTGGGTGTATAATTACTTTTTTGCGTAACTGCTCATCACAACATTTTTTCTCCGTAACATAAATTTAAGAGAGCGCTAATTCCTGACAGTATTGATTCATTAGAAAAGTACTTTAGAAAATTTCAAAAATATTGTTGTTTATTTCCCGTTGCTATAAATCTTTAATAATTTTTCATTGGTTTCTCCGCTTTTCATCGCCTCCAGGTATTCACTAGCTTTATCACGGATATGTGTATATTTTGTTGCTGAAATCGGATCACCAGATTTTTCGGCTGCTTTGATTTTATCACCAAATTTATTCCCTACTTCTGCGAGCGATTGAGCCGCTGCTAGCCTCACATACCAAGGCTCCACAGTTTTTCCAGACATGTAAATTTGTTTTAAACCGGAAGTGATTGTTTCTTCGTTTTCACAACGGAGTAAAAATTTACTGTATGTTTTCGACATGGTATATATTTCAAAACCTTTAGCCTGTTCCATTGCATTTCTCATGTATTCTCCTTGTTGATCATTACCATAATCGGCATATAACGATGACAACATATAGCGAACTTCATAATGCTTGGTTTGTTCAAATTGTTTAGCTGTTTTTAATGCAGATTTTTCGTCGTTAGCGCCAAGTAGTTCCAATGAGGTTCCATCAACATCATAGGAACTATCATTGGTCATCTTAATATACAACAAGGTCAAGTCATCTCCTTTAAAGTTTTCACCCAGTGTACTTAAAGCTGTTTCTCTTACTGCAGATTTTGGATCTGATTGTGCAAGATTGATCAGCAGTTTTCTGACTTGGGAGCTATCAGCAGATTTAGCAATAGTTTCAATTTTGCTGATGGCGAATTTTCGGATTCCCCAAAAAGGATCCTGCATTGCAGTGATGATTAGATTTGCTTCTGGTGTACCAGCATTATATTTTTCAGTTAAGCCCATTAATGCTTCAAGGCGATCCTGATATAATTTCCCTTTCTTATACATTGTCATCCACTCTTCTTTGGTGTGATTATCTTTTTTCACACAAAGGAGCATTTTCTCAGCATCGGTATTAATCAGTTCTGGCTTAGTATCACAATTAAAGTAAAACGTCTGCTTAGCCTGTGTCAAAGTAATTTTATTTCGTGTTACTTTGTTATCAGCATACACATCAACTTGCATCGGTAATGTGTACAAAGGAGTTTTACTTAAATCCTGTTGCTGTTCAATTGTTACACTTGCTTTCTTGTTGGCAGCATCATAGCTATAGTTCATTTCCAGAATAGGGTGCCCTTTATCAAGGAACCATTCATTAAAAAACCAATTCAAATCACGACCGGTAACTTCCTCTAACGCCAGGCGAAGATTATGTACTTCAACAGTTTTAAATTTATTAGTTTCCAGATATTTTTTCAGCGCTGCAAAAAATGCTTCATCTCCAACTTCTTTTCTCAGCATATGAAGAATACATCCTCCTTTTTCATAGGAGTGTCGATCGAACATATCTTCTTTATTGTCATAGTAAAAACGGATCAAATTAACCTGCTTACTTTTCGATTCACGCAAGTAATTGTTGACGTCTTTCAAATGTGCATAATCAGCTTGTTCACGGCCGTACTTATATTCGTTCCAGAGGTATTCACCATAAGTAGCAAAGGATTCGTTCAACGGAATATTGGCAAAAGATTCGCAGGTAACCAGATCTCCAAACCAGTGATGAAATAATTCATGGGAAACAGTTTCTTCATTCGTTTCATCGAGAAGTTCTCTATCATCTCTTTGTAAATATTCACCATGTAGTGTTGCCGTTGTATTTTCCATAGCTCCACTTACATAATCACGCACCACAATTTGACTGTATTTTTCCCAAGCAAAATCTACACCTAGTAGAGTTGAGAAATGTTCGATCATTTCCGGAGTATTCCCGAAAATTTTACGTGCTACTTTTTCATAGTCATGTTCAACATAATAATTTACTTCTTTATTTCTCCATTTATCTTTTATCACTGCAAAATCGCCCACCGCCATCATTACGAGATAGGGAGCATGTGGGAGTGTTTGCTTCCACGTATCGGTTCTGCTGCCGTCATTATTATTTACACTATTAATCATAAGTCCGTTGGATAGTGTTTTGTAAATACTATCTACGGTCATATGAATCTCCTGCGTCATTTTTTGATTGGGAGAATCAATAGTAGGAAACCAAACTGAATTGGCAGTAGTTTCTCCTTGCGTCCAGATTTGTATTGGCTTATCTGGCTCAGTTCCGAGCGGATTAATGAAGTAAAGTCCTTTGTCGGAAGTAATCGCTGCACTTCCTTCTACGTCATTTAATTCATCTGGTTTAGCAATATAATCTACAAAGATTTTATACTGCTCTCCTTTATTATAAATTTTATTTAGGGTGATACCTAAACTATCTGCTGAGTAACTATATTTTAATTTTATTGAATCATTTCCATTAATTAAACGAACATCAAGAATTTCCATCCCTCTTGCATTGAGCCATAAAAAATCGCTAGGATAAAAGTGAGGTTGTAAAGTAATTACTGCTTTCCCGTACAGGTAGGATTTTTTATAATCAAAGCGTACATCCAACCAAGTATTTACGAGATCATGAGAAATTGTTGTGGATCCGTGATAGATTTTCTGTTGGCTAACTTCAGGTTGAATGGTTACTGGTGGGAGGTGAGTTACCTGAGTTTTTTTGGAAGGATTACAAGAACATGTAAGTAGCGTAATAATGGCGAACAGAAATATCCGAGGGTAGTTCATTTACTTTTTATATGAACCTCAAAAATAGGCTTTAAGAATGAGAAGATCACAAAATGGAAACGCCCCGGACTGACCGAGGCGTTTCGAAGAATTAGTTATCTCTTAAAGTAAAACTGATAGGGAGATTGTACTGAACAGGAACTGGTCGCCCATTTTGTTTACCGGGCCTCCATTGGGGCATTTTATTAACCACACGAAGTGCTTCTTCTTCACAACCTCCGCCAATACCTCTTAGTAAAGTAACTTTTTCTAAATCACCGGTGGCATTTATAATGAAGCTGATATATACAACTCCATGAATATTTCTTTGTCTTGCATTTCCTGGATAATGAATATTATGTGCAAGGAATTGTATCATAGCAACTTCCCCTCCAGGGAATGCAGGTAATTCTTGTACATCAAGAATAGTTCTCACCGCTTCTTTCGTTCCACCAACATCGGGTAAGTCGGGCGAGATGCTGCTGGTATCTATTCCTGAAGTAGTATCCGTAATCACTCCGATATTGGTATGGGATAGATTTTCCTGAGTAGGTACGGAATCATTGATATCCAGATCTGTAACCGTTGGGATTGAAAACCCTTGAACTGGCTCTTTCGGTGGAGGAGGGGTTGCGGGTATTGGAATATCTTCTTTAGGAAGGGTTTTGTCAGGAAGAATTGGATCAATGGTAAAGATTCTTTCCGTTGCTTCCAGCGGTAATACATCTTGTGGGTTAAGGTATTTGTAAATGATAGGGGAAAATGCTAGCAAAAGTCCTGTCGAGCAAGTAATTAAGAGGGCCTTTACAATGTTTTTTTCATATTCTCTTCTGATCGTGTAAGCGCCGTAATTATGATTGCGGCCTTCAAAAACAACTTCAAGACGTTCTTGGGAGGTGGGATTATCCCAGCTTTTCAGTAATAGATTCATAGCGTTAGTATTTTTTAGGTTACTGTAATAACGATGTGGATTCCATTAACATTCCATAAGGAGGTCAGAGATTTGTAAGAAATAGAAGTGGATCATTTTGAATCCTGCTTTTGAAGCTTAGTAGTGTTTGTTACCTTTGACGAATAAATAACATCTATGTACATCGGTTTACTTCATATCCATTCCTTGTTGAGATGGATTCTTTTGTTCTTACTTATAGCATCAGTAATAAAAGCGTTTACTGGTATGTCGGGTAAAGCAGTTTTTACGGATAAGGATCGTAAGCGAACTTTATTGACACTCATCTTTGCACATAGTCAAATAGTGATTGGTGCGATTTTGTATATCATCAGTCCACTTGTAGAAGCCGCAAGATCAAATATGGGTTCAGCTATGAAAGATGGAGTATTGCGTTTCTGGGTGGTAGAACATTTTGCTATGATGGTAATTGCTGTAATTTTTATTACCATAGGTCATGTCAAAGCGAAAAAATTAATGGTTGACGCTGCTAAATTTAAAGCGATTGCCATCTGGTTTACTATCGGATTAATTTTAATCCTTGCCTCAATTCCTTGGCCATTCCGTCTTGTTGGTGAAGGGCGAAGTTGGTTTTAACAATAAAAATTTGACCCTAGAAAACCGGACCACAAAATTTTAGTCTGGAATTAAATTAATTAAATATACTACTTTGGCCCGACTGGAATCTACAAGTCCGAAAGTTGCAGAACGAGTTATTCTGATTGGAGTGAATACGCGTCAGCAAGATCAGGAGCAACTGAATGAATATCTCGATGAATTAGCATTCCTTGCTGAAACAGCAGGCGGAATTACGATTAAGCGATTTACTCAAAAGCTGGATCATCCTGACTTACGTACGTATGTAGGGAAAGGAAAGATGGAGGAGATTATTTCCTTTGTGAAAACTGATAATATTCAAATTGCCATTTTTGATGATGAATTATCTCCATCTCAAATCCGAAATATTGAAAATATAATTGGATGCAGAGTGATGGATCGTACGAATCTCATCCTCGATATCTTCGCTAATCGCGCTCGAACCGCACAAAGTAAAGTACAAGTTGAATTAGCACAATACCGATATTTATTACCTCGCTTAACACGGATGTGGACTCACCTTGAGAAGCAAGCAGGTGGTATAGGAATGAGAGGTCCTGGTGAATCGGAAATTGAAACTGACCGACGAGTCATTCGCGAAAAACTTTCTCGTTTAAAGGATAAGCTCAAAGAAATCGATAAACAAAATCTCATTCAGCGTAAGCGCAGAGGAGAGATTGTGCGCGTTGCATTAGTAGGATACACCAATGTAGGTAAAAGTACGCTCATGAATTTGCTTAGCAAGAGTGAAGTTTTTGCAGAGAATAAATTGTTCGCGACACTCGACACAACAGTTAGGAAAATTGTTTGGGAAAACATTCCGTTTCTGTTGTCGGATACTGTTGGGTTTATCCGCAAGCTGCCACATGATCTCGTAGAGTCGTTTAAGTCCACCTTGGATGAAGTACGTGAAGCTGATATTCTTGTTCATGTAGTGGATGTTTCACATGTAAATTTTGAAGAACAGATCACGGTTGTGAATCAGACGCTTCAAGATATAGGTGCAATCGACAAACCTGTTTTGATGGTCTTCAATAAAATTGATGCTTATCATTTTGTTGAGAAAGATCCATTTGATTTAACGCCTCCCGTGAAGGAAAATACTTCCTTGGAGGAGTTGAAAAAATCATGGATGGGCAAAACGAATTACTCGGCTATTTTTGTTTCTGCTTCTAAGAAAATAAATATAGATGAATTGAGAGCTGCGCTCAGTGGATTAATTAAGCAGACGCATTTTATCCGTTATCCTCACAACCTTCCTGCAGAAAATACAGAGGAGGAATAAGAGTTCTTCAATTTTTCCGATATTAAACACTTACAATTAACTATTGCCGGTTCATACCTGTAGTTTGGCAGAAATTTTTTCTGCCGATGATTAATTTTAATGTAAGAATAAATAGTGGATCTCTGATTCAGGATACGCTTAGTATTTTTTATCCCTCGCTCTGCGCTGCGTGCGATGATTTGTTGGTGAGAGGTGAAGATTTAATTTGCACCAAATGTTTAATACAACTTCCACGCACTGCTTTTCATTTAGATGAACATAATCCGGTTGCCAAGCAGTTTTGGGGTAAAGTAAATTTGGAAGCTGCAACTGCATATTTTCATTTTCATAAAGGAGAGTTAGTTCAACAGCTTGTACATAAATTGAAGTATCAAAATTCTCCTGAAGTGGGTGTCAGAATGGGTATGTTGTGCGGCGCTGATTTGTTGGGATCTTCTCAATACGCTTCCGCAGATATGGTGATTCCAGTTCCATTGCATCCTAAAAAGCAAAGGATAAGAGGTTATAACCAAGCAGCTTGTTTTGGCGAAGGACTAGCAACTGCAATGGGAATCCTTCATCTTCCTAAGGCTATCAAAAGAAAAAAACATACAGACACCCAAACCAAGAAAAGTAGGTTTGCACGATTTAAAAATGTAGCTGAAGTATTTTTGATCAGAAATCCTGATGAGTTAAGAGGAAAGAAGATTTTGTTGGTGGATGACGTCATTACTACGGGTTCTACCCTTACCGCATGTGCCAAAATCTTATTAGAACTGGAAGGGGTGAAAGTTTTAGTGGTGAGTATGGCTTTTGCGGAGAAGTGAACTAGGTCAATGTTTTAAAAACCTTGAAATTTTAAAGCTGAAATTCATTAAATCCCCTGAAATTATATTTTTCGAGCCATTTAGAGCTGAATAATGATTCAAACCCTGTGAATTCGGATGGAGATTGCGCTGGCAATGTATCTTTGCAGCATATCCTTACTCGAATGGCAGAATCAATAGTCAAGGCATCTACAGAAGCTACACGGAAAGAGCAGTATGAAACATTGTTCCCACAGCTAGTTGCTTTGGTGGAAGGGGAAAGCGATCTCATTGCCAATTTAGCGAACCTGATGGCAGCATTAAAAGAAGCGATGTCGTTCTTTTGGGTCGGTGTTTATTTTGTAAAAGGAGAAGAGTTGGTACTTGGACCTTTTCAGGGACCACTAGCATGTACAAGGATTGGATATGGAAAAGGAGTTTGTGGCAATGCATGGAAAGAGGGTAAAGTAATTGTTGTTCCTGATGTTGATGCATTCCCCGGTCATATCGCTTGTAGTTCGCTTTCTAAATCTGAAATAGTTTTACCAGCATTTCATCAGGAAAGAGTTTATCTGGTAATGGATGTGGATAGTGAATTTCCAAATGATTTTCAAGATGACGATGTGCATTATCTCGGTAAAGTGATGCGAATAATTGAATCACTAATTAAAACTCCAGTGCGCAAGTGAAAATATTTAAAGCAACATTTTTTATTTTGATCGTAGTCATTTCTTCCTGTGCAAACCGGGTAACTCCTTCTGGAGGAAAAAAAGATGTCACTCCACCAAAACTACTTACTACTACTCCGGCGAATCTTTCAACAGATCTTCGTGGAGGAGATATAGAACTGAAATTTGATGAGTATATCGTTTTGGATGATCTCCAGAATCAATTGGTGATTTCACCGATTATGGATCCGAAACCGGATATAAAAGCATTCAAAAAAACGGTGTTTATCAAGTTGCCTAAAAATTTAGAAGCGAATACTACTTACACTTTAAATTTCGGCAAGGCGATTAAAGATCTCAGGGAAGGAAACCCCTTCGATGCTTATCAGTATGTTTTTTCTACAGGATCATTTCTGGATTCACTCCTTAGCCGAGGAAAGGTGCTGGATGCCGCTACGATGGAGCCAGCAAAGGGACTAACGGTGTCGCTTTACCGTGATTCGGGAAATGTGAATGCTGACTCGTTAATCTTCAAACGAAAACCTCAGTATTTTACAAAGAGTAATGAATTAGGTGAATTCCAAATTGGAAATATTGCGGCAGGCAAGTATAAGATTTTCGCGTTAGATGATAAAAACAGTAATTATATCTGTGATAATATCTCCGAAGAAGCGATTGCATTTATGGCGGGATCATTGGTAATGCCTGTTGATTCAGGTTTGCTCTTGAAGACTTCTATACAAGATGGGAATATGGTTTACCTCAGAAAAGTTTACCGAATGAATAAAGTAACTGTTCTTTTTCAGTTTAATAAGTCAGTGGAAAATCTTTCACTCACTGAACTTCGTTCGGGAAATGAATGGAAAGGAGATTATCGATGGACTCAAAGCATGGATAGTCTTTATCTTTTTATGCCTGATACACTTACGGATTCGTTAAATTTGATTGTAAGTGATGGAAAATTTTTAAAGGATACGGTGATGCAATTTATGGGTGTCATTAAAGAATCTAGAAGCAAACCATTACCACCACCTTCATATTCCATCATAGAAAATCCTGGAAGTTCAGGACCCGATAGTAGTTTGATTTTTGAATTTTCTCGCAGTGTAACTTTAGTTAATTCAGAACTTCAAATTTCAGAGGATAGTGTTCAACTAAAAGATATTTCACTGAACTATGATGCGGTGAGTAAGCGCCAATTAAAAGTTACGTATAAATGGAAACCAGGATCTACTTACAAAGTGCTTTTACTGCCTGGTCAGGTACGTGATGCCTATGGAATAACAAATGATTCTATCTTGAATAATTTTAAAGTCCCGACCAATGAAAATACTGCAATAGTTTCTGTGAAGGTTAGCGGAATCAAATCTAGTAGCCCTTATTTACTTCAAATTTGTACATCGAAATTTGAAATTGTTAGGCAAATTATCATTCAAGAAAATGGCGAATATTTATTTTCGTATGTGCCAGCAGGAATATACCGGATTCGTTTAGTAGAAGATGAAAATAAAAATGGGAAATGGGATCGCGGAATACTAGGTACAATGACTCAGCCCGAAAAAGTTTATGTATCAGCAGGAAATGTTCAGTTAAGAGCAAACTGGGAACTTGAAACTGATATTACAGCGGAATAATAAGTATAAAAAACAGTAAAGATGTCGGATAACGAAAAAATCAATTCCTCAAGAGCTCCAGAGCCTGTTGGTCTTTATCCTCATGCCCGTCGTGTAGGAAATTTATTATTTCTTTCTGGAGTGGGTCCTCGCGAAAGAGGGATGAAAAAAATTCCTGGAGTTGAATTGGATGCGAATGGGAAGATTATTGCTTATGATATTGAAGCGCAGTGTCACTCGGTATTTCGTAATATTCGATATATCCTTGAAGAGGCAGGATCAAGTTGGGATAAGATTGTTGATGTAACGGTCTTTCTTACCAATATGAAAGATGATTTTCCGATCTACAATAAATTATATGCGGAGTATTTTAAAGATAATCTACCTTGTAGAACTACGCTCGAAATAAATTGTTTGCCAACACCGATCGCAATTGAACTAAAAGTAATTGCAACTATTGATTAAAAAAATAGGACAGTATAGTTCGCTTAGATAGATCATGAAAGATCTATTTTATCATGCATCGCAAAAAAGATCCTGATCATTGCTGCAAGTTCTGTTCTAATAGAATCTTGCGTAGAATTTTCTACTTGCTTACGGATAAAATTGAAGTCTTCAATCGTTCCAAACTTTAACAATAGATCAGCGGCCAAGCAAATGATGTAAATCGGTTTCTTTTCTTCCTTAATTATTTTAGTGAATGATTTAAATAGACCTGGAGTAATTTCATCGGGATGATCTGACAACCACCTCAGGATAGAATAAATCTGATAAGGATAACGGTTATTTTCATTAATAATATAGGTTGCTAAGTTATCTCCAATATCGATCTGAAAATCGCTATAATGTTTGATGTAGGGGAGTGTATCCTCTGGTCTGCTATTAAGGCGTTGCGTTACATCTGAATCTCCAATCCAGCTTTCCGCCATATAATAGGTTTTTGCAATCCCTGTAGGAAAGCTTTTAAATTTCGATTTGATATTTTGAGCCAAAGTTTTTTTGCCAGAAAGAAAGGTTCTTAATCCTTCGGTACTTTCAAATACCGTTTTCGATTCATTGAAATATAATCCTCGTTTTGAATTTGATTTGATAAGATCTGCAAAAAGTAATCTACAAGTAGACTCATCTTTAGCAAAGATCTCAACGTTATCAAAAATGCGGGTGAAGGCATAACCTTTCTGACGAAGATATTCATCCATCGGATAGAGATAAAATTCAGAGATGATATCAGAAGCCCAGAAGATTTGAGGGAGTCCTCTGCCGAAAAGATTTGACCAACTGCTCAGTGCGATCTTTAGCATTTCCGCATAACGAGCTTCAACTCCTGCAGCTATTAATTCTGAATACAGAAGTTGATGATCAATACTCGGACTAAAATTCGTGATATCCGTACTAAACATATATCCATGCTGTGATTTTAATGCAGCACGTTGCATTCCTATTAAATCCAAATTATTTCTGAAGGTTCTTTTCATCCAATCAGAATCCGAGCCATAGGATTTCAGGATGGAAGCAGGATCAGTTATTGTGGGATTTATTTTACAGAGAATAGCGGGAAAACATTTTATGACTAACCAAGTGTAATATAATTGATCGGCAAAATTCATGTGAACGTAATGACGAATCATTCCTTTGCCTTTAGGAACATCAATCAATTCTATCGGACTGGTCACATAATTTCCTGAATCAAACAATACTGATAACTGCTGGAGCCATTCTTTCTCACCATACAAAAGTAATTGCAGATCGGAGGGATATTCTACCATGTAAGAATCCCGCTTTCTAAATGTCTGAAGAATTACTTGTGCTTGCAGTACATCATCAAAATTTTGCCGGTCGAAATTTGACATCATCGGCTAAATGTTTTTTGGGAGATCAAATATTGATCAATACTATATTTTCCTGGTCCCGTGACTATGAGAAAAATTATCACGGCAATCAGTCCCAATGGATTGGCAGCAATTTCAAGCCCTTGTCCCGCTGAAATATGTTTCATAGCCGCTACTAATAAGTTGAAGCAAAGTACAAGACCTACAGGACGGAAGCAAAGGCCCGTAATTAATAGTAGTCCGCCTAAAGTTTCTGTTACTGCCGACATATATCCCCATCCTGCAGGTTGCCAATAAATTCCGAAGTTGGCAAGGCTTTGTCCGAGACGGATCCATCCTTGTAGTCCTCCCATTATTTTGGGAACTCCATGAATCAAGATTATAATTCCGATCAGAATTCTCAGAAAAAGAATCGCTTTATCATTACCAGTACTCAGATGCTGATAAGCCCAATCCGGTTTTTTGCGGATGAAATAAAATAATCCTACAAGTACCAATACTGTAGCAATAGTTACCGGAGGGTAGGACCAAGATTTTAAACGATTGATAATTTTCTCTGAGACAGAGCGATTTTCATGTTTAAGTTTCCAATCATAAAAATTTTGAATACCAGTAGCTAACTGCAAAGAATAATCAAGAGAAGTTACTCCTGAAAAATACGATTGTTTTGTATTAGCTGTTTTATTAAACCAATGCAATCTTTCCTTTGTGCTCATTCCATCATCGGGAGCAGCATCCGCTAGCATTGGATAAGAAGCAGCACCATGACAAGAGATACAGGAGGAGTTAGGATTATCAATAAATCCATTCACTCTACCTGCCCATCCAAGGAGTGCAATATTTTTAGCAGCAGGATTTACATAACATTCGTGAAGTGGTTGTGAAGCTACGTTTTCTGGAGTTATTCCTACATCATTTCCCCAGCTCACTCCAACAGGTAAAACGCGATCCCAAGGATTCTCGGCGGGCATCTGTCCCTGATAAAATAAAGTTCCCATTACCCATCCTGATTCATTCGCAGCTCTTGGATCTTTTACTGCAAGATCTATCTGAAGAAGGCGTAGCGTTTTAAGTGTACGATGCAAAGGGTCACTTGATTTTCGATACACCAACGCGGTAGTTGTGGGTGCATCTTTTAGATAAGGTACCTGAAGTGAATCTGCTTCTGTATATATAATTTTAGCAGTCACAGTATTTAAAGGAAATGTTGCTTTTGACGCATCGGGATTTTGATGATCTTTCCATACTTGTCCAATAACATAACCGCCGGACGGATTATAAAATCCAATTGCCCAGTTTTGGAAAATAGTTTCTTGATCTGGAGATAATTCATGCGGACGAGAATCACGTTCACGTGTAAGACCCGTAATTGGTTCACGGCCCATGTCTATGTCCATTTGTAAACGATAATCCATCCAAGGTGCATGATACCATTTCCGGATTTTATTGTTTTGTACAATCCAATCCACTTCAGTATTTCCTTGCAAAGCATATCGATAAACCGCCATCAGGTACTCGAGAGGCTGCTTTTTGAAATCAAAATTCATCCACGGGGTATCAGTTTCTGTAACCGGCTGCTTTGGATAGTCTTGACTTAAACTAAAAATCTTTCCCTTCCAGTCTTGTGGCGGGGGCATACTAGCATCTTTAAATTGCTGAGCCCGACCCATTAACGGAAGGAGGAATAGGAAAAATAAATAGGGAATGAATTTCAAGGGCGTAGTGAATAGTGATTGACGAAGGTACTCAATAGGTCCTCCTTACTACGATGAAAGACCTTGTATTGTTACAGATTTTATTAACAGAATTTCCATGTATTATCGAGCTAAAGTTGTTGCAAATATTAGCGTATCCTAACAGGATTAATCATTAAACCAAGAGTAAAGTTCTTCGTTTTTCAAGATTTCCTTATTTTCTCTTGATAAATCTCGGAGAATATTGCCTTCCTGTAATTGAATAAGACGATCACCATAACGCAAAGCATCTTTCATCTGATGAGTGACCAAAATTGCAGTAAGTTGATTGAGTTTGATAATTTCCGCTGCTTTCTCCATTACTAATGCAGAGGATCGAGGGTCTAATGCGGCAGTAGGCTCATCCATCAGTAATATTTTGCAATCATCCATGGTGGCCATCACGAGAGTAAGCGCTTGGCGCTGACCGCCTGATAAGCTACTCATCGATTGCATTAGTTTATCTTCTAAACCGAGTTTCAGTATTTTAATTTTTTCAGCGACAAGATCTTTAAAAGAATTAGTAGTACCGATTGATAATCCTTTCGGTTGAGTTCGCAAAGCTGCGAGCCTAAAATTATCTAGCACACTTAATTCAGGCGCTGTTCCTTGCAAGGGATTCTGAAATATTCTACTGATGAAAATACTTCGTCGATAATCGGCGAGAGCAGTAACATCAGTATTGTTTAAAATAATTTTTCCTGAATCAGGAGAGAACGTACCGGCAATTAAATTCAATAATGTTGATTTCCCCGATCCATTTGCACCCACAATGACACAGAAAGTTCCGGGAGCGATCGTGAGGGAAAGTTCAGGAATGACTTTGATTTCAGCCGCTTCTCCTTTGTTAAATGTTTTACAAATTTTTTCGAGCTGAATCATGAGCGCGTGAGTGTTTTGTAATTACCTCCCGCAACAATGATGAGTACAATGATTGCAGTAATTAGCCGCAAGTAATTTGGATCTAAGCCAGCGGATAATGCAAATGCCAGAATTAATCGGAATACAATGCAACCAGCAATTACAGAAAGTAGCTGAATGAAAATAGTACGGTTTTTCAAAAGACGCATTAGTGTTTCTCCGATCATCACTGATCCTAATCCTGATATCACTATTCCGATACCCATATTGATGTCGGCAAATCCCTGATATTGTGTAAGTAGAAATCCACTCAAAGCAGTGAAGCCATTCGCTAAGGCAAGCCCAATAATTTTCATCCGATTTGTATTAATACCCATCGACTTTGCCATCGTATCACTATTGCCAGTTGCCCGCATTGCAATACCGAAGTCAGTCCTAAGCAACCACGTTAAACTCATCAAGAGTAATAAAATGAAAATAGAATAGGAGACCATCGTACTAAGAAAAAGATTTTTTATAGGTAGCAACCCTGGTAAACCTGTGATGCCTATCAGCGGGAGATTCGATCTGCCCATGATCATCAAATTAATGGAATAGAGTGCAGTCATCACAAGAATTCCAGCAAGCAGTGCATTAATTTTTAATCGGGTATGAATAAGTCCTGTGATCGCTCCTGCTATCATCCCACCACACATGGCAAGCAACATCGCTAATATAGGGTTCATTCCTGATGTTAATGTAACGGCGGTAATTACTCCGCCTAAGGTATAACTACCATCAGTGGTAATATCGGGGATATTAAAGATCCGCAGGCTCATAAAAATTCCGAAACCCAGAGCACAAAACCCGATCCCCTGAACTACTGCGGTTAAAATAAAATCCATCGTTCTAGAATTATTTCATGATCGAAAAGCTACTATCCGGAATTACATTATATTTTTTTGCAACTTCTGGATTGTAAACTCTATTGCGAAGTTGTACAATTTCAGGAGCAATACCATTGCTATTTCCTTGCTTTAAGAATTGTGCAGCTTGCAACCCCGACTGATATCCCCACTGGTAAAAATCAGCACCATAGCTCGCTATTGCACCTCTGCTAACCAAACCTGCCTCTGAAGTAAGGATAGGAATATTTTTCTCATTACAACTTCTTGCAATCGTTTCAAAGGAAGAAAAAATTACGTTATCAGGTAATGCAAAAAACACATCGATATTTTTATTGAGGAGTGATTGTACAACCAATTGTGTTTCTGAGGAATTAGTTACTGGAAGCAATTCGAGTTGTAATCCCATTCTACTACATCCTGCTTTTAAACGGTTCAACGCATCCACGGATTGTGATTCCGACTGACTATATACTGTGCCCACTTTTTTTGCTTTTGGAAATAACTTGGTGATTAACGTCACTGAAGTATCGATATAATCCAACGTTTCATATATTCCGAATAAGTTCGCAGGTGCTTTACCGTTAGTATCCGTAAGCTTAGCAATATCCGGACGCGGAGAGACCATCATAAAAACTGGAATTTCTTTGGTTCGCTGAACTGTATTTACAGTTGCAAGTGTGGTGTTGGTAGCAATCAGTATTGGATGTTTGGAGATCAATAAATCTGCTGCTTGAAGTAGTGTCGGCTGATCACCCTGAGCATTCTTATAAATGACTTCCAAAGTATTTTTCCCTTCTGAAAAACCACTATCGGCTAATGCATCTAAAAACCCTTTTTTTGAGAGTGCAAGTGTGGGGTCTTCCACATAGTCCAAGAAACCAATTATTTTAATCTTATCATCTTTAGTTTTTGCTGGCTGATTACAGGAGAATAGGATTATGGCAATACATAAACCAGTGAGAGAAACTAGGCCATTAAATTTACAATTCTTTTTCATGATTCACGAATATAGTAGAATTTGAAATTACGAATACGATCCTGTAAGATATCAGCTTTGAAAAGTTATTTAAACAAAAATACGAGGTTATTGTTTGTGGAGCTCCGTAAAGAAAAGAATAGTCATTCTCACCACTGATATTCTATACTCAGTTTGTACTAACCTTTTTTCGACTATTCTCCATAAAGAACTGCCGCGCTCCTCTCAAAAGAGCTGGTCCTGTAGTGGAATAGAAAGGTTCATTTAGGGAAGACAAGGCTTCCGTCATTGCAAGGCTATTATCTTTTTTACCGGAACTCTTCATAATTTCAACGAATACAAGAGCCATCATTTTCCAAGGATGATCAGGATGATCCTTACGATAATTAACTATTCGCTCTGCAAGTTCCAATGATGTTTCCCAATCACGGTTCACAAAAGCATTAATCATTTTAAGTTGAATGCTTATCAGAGAATTATCTTCTCGATGTTTACTTAGATCTTCTGCAAGTGTTAAATGAATTCGATATTGTTCGGTATCTACTTCGTCTATTTTAGTGATTTGTACTAAAGCCAATAAAAGTGTTCTCCATTCACAAAGTGTAATCCATGTGTTTCTGGCAGGAACACTTTTCCCCGGAACTTTATGAATTAAATGCTCTGCTTCATTCAGATGTTTGAGTGCTTGCATCCAATTTCCCGATTCACATGCTATTGATGTGCGGATTAATCGATAGGCAGCACGTTCTTCTTCCCTGCAATTTTCTTTAGATTCATGATCAGCAGTAGTTAACCATTGTTGACGCACTTCTTCATTAGCTTCCTGAAAATACAGAGCAAGAGAAGATAAAATCAGAGGACTCCATTTCGCATTCAACCGTGTAATTTCGTTGATATTTTCGGCTATAAAACGGAGGTAGCTATTGAGTTTACGTGCTGGCGTGGTACTCAGGCGACCCGCACGAATAATCTTAAGTAACAGTTCAAACTGTGTATAGCGGTTAGCCTCGGCAGTTAGTAAGATGCCAAGTTCTTCCATCAGCTCCTCAAGATGAGGGTAATTCAATTTTCCTTTGAACGCATAATGTTCTAGTGAGGCAAGCAGGAATTCAGCACGAGTTTGTCGGTTTAACTGCTGATTCCGTTCGGTAAGATGATCAAACTTTTTGATAAATTCTTGAAGGGCTTCTCCCTGATTGATCTCTTCAAAAAAATTGGTATGCTGACGATAAAAACTCAGGAGTAATTCACTCGCTTCATGACGTTTGAGCGTTTCTTCAAACTGCTCCACTTCATGCACCATAGAGGCAGGAGGATACACCGCTAAAGATTCTGACAAGGTGGTGTAAGTCTGAAATAGCGGCTCAAAGCTGGCTTGTTTAGCAACCAGTTGACGGTATTCTTCAGAATTTAGAATTAGCGCAAGCTCATGATCTATTTCAGTGAGTAACTTCCTGAATTCAGCAGATTTCACTCTACGCATTCGGCCTTTTGATAAAGCCATTGGATCAAAACCAGCCGATGTACGATACATCGCCAGCAAATTGGAGATAATTTCGAAACGCTCCGGACTACTATTATTCCCTAGCCGGCTGAGTACAAAGTCCAGAACAGGCTTGTCTTTGGGTAACTGATGCAGGTTGATCAGACCCTGGCCGGAGAGCGCTTGTGTACTTTGCATAGGAGTTAAACCCTTGTTGGAAAGCCTTCTTTATAGAGTGCAATTACTTCTTTTCTTTGGCTAGAAGGACCAGTTCAGGTAACAGCATAAAACTATTACCTTCGCCGCGCAGCAATCCGCCAAGCATGAAAAAAATACTAACATTGTTATTCACGTATTGTTTGTTCCAGACTATCGCTCAGGCTCAGACCACGGCACCTGTGAACGGACTCTCTGATGAAAGGGAAATCTCCTACGCTTTTAAGAATGCCCGAGTTTGCATTGATGCTTCGACGGTAATCGAAAATGCAACTTTGCTAATTCGTAAAGATCGAATTATTGCGGTCGGCACCGGCGTTGCGATCCCTGCCGATGCTGTAGTTTATGACCTGAAAGGGAAGAGTGTTTATCCCGCTTTTATTGATATGTACACCACTTACGGACAAACAACATCAGGTAAGGATAAGAAAAGAGGGGAATCTGGACCTCAAGTATTTTCAAATACAAAAGGAGCTTATAACTGGAATCAAGCGATCAAGCCTGAATACGATACCTATCGGAATTTTGTAATTGATACCAAGAAAGCTAGTGATCTGCGTAAAATGGGTTTCGGTACCGTATTAACGTTATCCGATGATGGTATTGCAAGAGGAACGGCTGCTATTGTTGAATTAGGAGAAAGCAAAGAGAGTGAGATGCTCTTAATAGAAAGAGCCGCTGCCTGTTATTCATTCAACAAAGGAAGTTCAGGACAAGATTATCCTTCTTCTTTGATGGGATCAATTGCATTATTGCGACAGACTTATTATGATGCGGACTGGTATAAAAAGGCAATTAAAAAAAGTACGGATATTTCTTTAGAATCTTGGATAGGAAATCAGTTGTTGCCACAAATTTTTGAAGTAACGGATTATCTATCGGCATTGCGTGCAGATAAAATTGGGGATGAGTTTGGTATTAATTATATTATCAAAGGTGCTGGTGATGAATACCGCAGAGTTGATGAAATTAAAAAGGCCGGTAATGCTTTTATCATTCCCTTAACATTTCCAAAAGCGTATGATGTAGTTAATCCTTACGATGCGCTCAACATCAGCACCGGTGAATTGAAAAGCTGGGAACTTGCTCCTGCAAATGCATCAATTCTGAATAAAGCAGGAGTGAAATTTGCGATTACATCTTACGGATCAAAAGATGGAAAAGAATTTATAAAGAATCTTTTGAAAGCGGTTCAATATGGATTACCCAAAGACCAAGCTTTGCGCGCACTTACACAAACCCCTGCTGAATTATTGAAGATTGCAGATAAAACAGGAAGTCTTAAAACTGGATTGCAAGCAAATTTCTTTATCTGTAGTAAAGATTTTTTCGATAAAGAAAATACAATGCTGGAGACTTGGGTGGCAGGAAAGCGATATGTCATTAAAGAGGCTGATTCATTAGATTTCAGAGGTAAATATCGTTTTGAAATGGATACGCTGAAAGGATGGAATTTGATTACCACCGGAGATCAGTTGAATTCTGATTGGACACTGCAAAAAGATTCGAGTACTAAGATTAAAGTTGACTTTGATAGAGACGGACAACAAATCACTCTCAAATTTGAATTGAAGAAAGGCAAAGGTGCTTATCGTTTAAATGGGATGCTTAGTTATGCGGGATCAAAAATTCTGAGCGGTGATGGGCAGTCGCCGGACGGCACTTGGATGAAATGGAAAGCTACTTGGTATGCCATGGGGGATTCAGCAAAAAAAGATACATCAAAAAAAGATTTACCGGTTTATACTGCGAAGCCTTGGTATCCAAATATCGCTTTCGGATTTGATTCGTTACCTACAACTCATGCTATACTCATTCAACATGCAACAGTATGGACAAATGAAAGTGATGGTATTTTGACGGATGCCGATGTGTTGATCAACAACGGCAAAATCGAACGAGTAGGTAAAGGCATTGATGCAGGTGCACTAAAAATTAGCGGACTTGAAATTATTGATGGAACAGGAAAACATGTAACTGCAGGAATCATTGATGAGCATTCTCATATTGCGATAAGTTCTGGAGTAAATGAAGGAACACAATCCATCACTTCAGAAGTTAGAATTGGAGATGTGATTAATCCAGATGATATTAATATTTACCGACAGCTTGCCGGTGGTGTAACTTCTTCTCATCTATTACATGGTAGCGCTAATGCAGTGGGTGGACAAACCATTCTTGTAAAACTTCGCTGGGGAAAAGGTGCCGAAGCGATGAAGTTTGAAGGGGCAGATGGTTTCATCAAATTTGCGCTTGGTGAAAATGTTAAACAAAGTAATTGGGGCGATAACAATACTATTCGCTATCCACAAACCCGTATGGGAGTAGAGCAGATTTATATTGATGGATTTACAAGAGCGAAGGAATATGATCAGCGCTGGAAATCCTTTTCATCATTAAAGGATAAGTCGAAGGGGGATGTGCCAAGAAGAGATTTGGAATTAGATGCCTTAGCAGAAATTCTTAATAGTAAAAGATTTATAACCTGTCATAGCTATCAGCAAGGAGAAATCAATATGTTGATGCATGTTGCGGATACGTTCGGTTTTAAAATAAATACGTTTACACATATTTTAGAGGGATATAAAGTTGCGGACAAGATGAAAGCGCATGGTGCTGGAGCATCATCCTTCGCGGATTGGTGGGCTTATAAGTATGAAGTAATAGAAGCGATCCCATATAACGGAGCTATTTTAAATAAAGTCGGCGTAACTACGGCTTTCAATTCAGATGATGCTGAGATGGCACGACGATTAAATCAAGAAGCTGCTAAAGCCGTGAAGTATGGTAATGTAAGTGAAGAAGAAGCATTAAAATTCGTAACTCTAAATCCAGCTAAACTTTTACATGTAGATAATAGAGTTGGAAGTATTAAAGCGGGCAAGGATGCAGATCTGGTAATTTGGAATGATAATCCATTGTCAGTATATGCAAAACCACTCCAGACTTTCGTTGATGGAATTTGTTATTATGATATTGTTCGAGATGAGCAACTGAGAAAAAGAAATGAGCAAGAGCGACTGAGAATTATCCGAGAGATGATAGAAGATAAAGCATCAGGTTCATCCACACAAAAGCCCGCATTTACATTGGAGCAATTATTTCATTGTAATGATATGGAAAACTTACCTCACTAAAATTATGAAGAACACCACCCTATATATTATTTTAGTATTGTGCTGCTGTGGAATGCTGCAAGCGCAAAATCCTGTTCCTGCATCTTCCAAAACACAAAGAATTTTACTCTGGGGAGCGACAGCTCATCTAGGTAACGGTGACGTATTGGAGAACAGTGCTATTGGTATGGAGAATGGCAAAATTACTTTTGTGATGAGTGCCAAAGGCTACAAGCCTGCAATGGCTTCATTTGACACTTTAATTGAACTCACTGGGAAACATATTTACCCCGGATTCATTGCGATGAATACCCAAATTGGAATGAATGAAATTGAGTTAGTAAGATCAACAATTGACTCCCGGGAAGCAGGTTCGGTAAATCCTAGTGCGAGAGCCATCATTGCATATAATACAGATTCAAAAGTTACTCCAACAGTTCGATCTAATGGAATTCTGATGGCGCAAATTGCACCTGTTGGTGGACTAGTTTCCGGTACTTCGTCGGTAGTCGAGCTTGATGCGTGGAACTGGGAAGATGCTGCTTATAAAATGGATGAAGGAGTTTGGATGAACTGGCCCTCGATGCGGATTTATAAGGCATGGTGGGCTGATCCTGAGGAAGAGCAGCAAGTTAGAAATGAAAAGCAAATGCAAGATCTGAATTTGTTGTTCAATGAAGCGAGAGCATATAGTTTACAACCTAAACCCCTTGTAGAAAATCAACATCTCGAGGCGATGCGTGGATTGTTTACCGGCACCAAGAAGTTATATGTGAAATGTGATTTTGTGAGAGAGATCATTGCAGCTGTTCAGTTTTGTAAAGAGTATGGAATACAAATGGTTCTCTGTGGAGGAGCAGATAGCTGGCGACAAACTGATCTGTTAAAAGAAAATCATATTCCGGTTATCATTATGCGAACGCATACACTTCCATCCAGAGAAGATGATGATGTTGATCTACCTTATAAGCTGCCAGCATTGCTAAAAAAAGCAGGTGTTGAAGTTGCGATTACGGATGAAGGATTCTGGCAAGAAAGAAATCTCCCTTTTGAAGCAGGCACATCTGCGGGATATGGAATTACTAAAGAAGAAGCTTTAACTATGATCACTTTAGGTTCTGCTCGTATTTTAGGAATCGATAAAACGGTAGGAAGTTTAGAGGATGGAAAAGATGCTACACTCTTTGTATCTGATGGAGACGCATTAGATATGAAAACCAATCATGTTACGATGGCATTCATTCGCGGTAAGCAAATTAATCTTGACAATATTCAAACTCAACTCTATCATAAATACATGAAGAAGTATGGATTTGAATAACCCATACTTCTTCATTGAAATTTTTTAATTTATTTCTGAATCTTAAGATAAGACTGCAACGCATTCACATATTCTTCAAAAGCCTTGAGTCCTTTCTGTGTAATGCTTACCGGAGTTTTACGGATGAAACGGATATTGCCTTTCGAATGGCAGGGACTGGAGAGATGTCAGAATCTGCTTTTTTAGTTGAGCCAAATCCTACTAGTGGTCAATTTAAAATTCATTATTACCTACTAAAAGACGAAGCTGCCTCTTGGGCAATTTATGATGCCATTGGTCATTTTATTAATAATGGGAATTTGGTACAGGACTCCTCATTTAGTACCTTTGAAATAGGTTCTAACCAAAATAGTATATACACATTTCTTGTTGAGACCTCTTCCGGTAAAAAGATGCATTGGAAAATTAGTTTAGTAAAATAGATTTGCGAATTGTCTTCTATTCATTCTTATTACTTGTGTTGGTGAATTGCTCAGATGTTCATGGGCAATTCACCGATAGATACTGGTGTTTTGGAGATAGCGCAGGAATAGATTTTAGCAGTTTGAATATTCCGGTGCCCGGTCATAGTATTTTAAGAGCGAGGGGTACCTGTGTTAGTATTTGTGATAGTACCGGTAACTTATTATTTTATGCCGGGTCTCCTGATGTAGATTTGTGGTTGAATTCGGGAATTAATGATTTTGGATATGTCATTAATAAAAATCACCAAAAGATGCAAAATGGTGATAGCCTTAAGTCAAATTTATGGTATCAGGAAATGATTATTGTCCCTGATCCTGGAAATATAAATCGATTTTATTTATTTACAGTCGGTGTAACTGGACTTTCAGGTTTTTATTATTCAGTTGTAGATTTAAGTTTAAATTCTCTAGACGAACTTATTGATACTAATTCACTTTTATCAGGATTATATTTAGTGCAAATTAATTATGATAATATTCAAAAAGTGTGTAAATTAGCTATTGTAAAGTAATATAATGAAACGTATTTCCCTAATTAACATATTCATTTTATTCAATAGCATCATATGCCTATCTCAGGCATATGATGCCAATTGGCTAATTGGTAATGGTGGTGGTACTGGTTATAATAATTGTATAGTTCATTTTGACTCTACATCTTCTACATCAATTGCAGTAAATGCAAACATTCCACTTGTTCAGACAAATGCATGTATTTCAGATTCAATAGGAAACCTATTATTTATTACCAATGGAATAAATTTGTATGACAGCACTTTTAATCAAATTGCTGGCGGACAACTAGTTCAAAATCAATATACTGCACAATATATTCAGACTGGATTAAATCAACCTCAACAAGCTATTTTTATTCCATACCCAGGTGATACCAATAAGTTTGTACTTTTTTATACAACTAAGGAGTATTTAATGCCAACAGGAGCAGGAGGATGGGTACCCTTCCCATTGCCAACACATTTATATTATACAGTCTTAGATAAATCCTTGAATGGTGGTTTAGGAGGCGTATTATCTGCAAATAATATTGCTATATCAGATACTTTAAGTCAAAGTGGAAGTGGCTTAGCTGTAGTTAAACATGCAAATGGTCGGGATTATTGGATAATCGTAAAAAAACATTACAAAAATATTTACCACAAATTTTTATTGACACCATCAGGCTTAAATTATGAAGGTAATCAGGCAATAGGACCTAACAATCAATTTTTTCTTGGTGCACCTTCTATTTTCAGTCCAGACGGAACGATTTACGGACAAAGTCGTGGAAATTATGATATATTTTTATTTCATTTTGATAGGTGTACGGGAAATTTCACTGACTACTTACATCTTCTGGCATTGGATCCTTCTGGACTATATGGGTGTGAACAAATTGTTTTTTCTGCCAATTCAAGGTATTTATATGCTTCTACTGGTTATTTTATAAGTCAATTTGACCTGTTAAATTATAATACTTCTGGTGCTGTTCAAAACTCAGCTATGATTGTTGCCTATTCTGATTCAGATACCACAGCTTGTGCACCGTTGAATTTTCCTGTGTATTATAGCTCTGCTGCAAGGCTCGCTCTTAATAATAAAATTTATATTTCTTCAACTCATTCTTGTGATCGTTTAAGTACAATTGAATTTCCTGATTCCGCAGGATGGACAAGTAATGTAGTAACAGGTAATTTCCCAATTGCAAGTCCAAATGCAGGCTCAGTTCCATACTTTACCAATTATAAATTAGGACCGCTTGTAGGAAGTGGTTGTGATACATTGACTGTTGGCATTCAAGAACCTATTAAACAAGTGAGTTTGTCTTTAAATTTATATCCGAATCCAGCTACAACTGAAGTTAAAGTTGAGATTAATTCTGGAAATATATACAAAAAACGAGTAATAAAGATTGAGACGCCTGATGGTAGGTTAATTTTAGCTAAAACTTCAGAAAATGGCAGCATTCTAATAGATGTATCAAATTTCTCAAATGGACTTTATTTTTTAACAGTTAGTGATAAAACCACAATAAAAAGTATAAAGTTTATTGTAGTGCATGAATAGCAATTAAGAGATCTTTCAAGTTTGATTATTCCAAAGCAAGAGAATAATGAATTGAGAGAAATGAAAAATTTTCTAGTTTTAACTTATCAATGAACTTTACAAACTTGTAATAAACTTACCCATTATATCCATTTTGGTCTTTTACATATATCGTATACATCCGACCAACTACAGTACATAGTTGATAAATATAAAAAGGTAAAATGGATTAAGGAAGGAGTTCGTGGAGTTTGTTAGCCTTGTAATGGGGGAGTACTTCAAAAATGTTTTTCAACCATTGATACCTATCTTATCTTCACCATTCCGTCGGATGAACTTACCCCTGGCAGGTTGCTCCTCAGCAGAGCCAGCTTCCGTTTCAGTTCAACATTGCAAATCTTTAATATCATTACTACATTTACAAACTGTCGAAATTGTCAGCCACGTTCAATCAGATTTAATGATCTTGAGAATGATAACATAGATCTTTAATTATGGACATGAATTTACTTTTGCATTCAAGGAAAAATTAAGTCCGGGTATTTATTTACTGGAAGTAGAAAGCAAGGAAGTTAAGGCAATAAAAAAATTGGTGGTGCAGTAAAATTTATTTTTTGATCCATGTGATAGGAATCAATAAAAAAAGACCAGCTATGAGCCGGTCTTTTTGTTTTTATCAGGTATTTGTAAGTAGTCTTGCAATGCCTTAACATAATCTTCAAAAGCCTTGAGTCCTTTCTGTGTAATGCTGCACGTAGTAAGCGGATAATTATCACGAAAGGATTTATCTATTTTGATATACGCTGCTTCGGCAAGTTTATTTAATTGTACGCTTATATTTCCCGCGCTGGCTCCAGTCTTTTCTTTAAGATAAGTAAATTCAGCTTCTTGAGTACTCACCAAAATAGACACCAGAGAGAGGCGCAGTTGCTGATGCAGGAGGGGATCGAGTTCTTTAAACATGGTATTTAGTTTAAGAGCGATCAGGAGACAACGGCTGAATGTGGATTCATTGATTTATTATACTTGCTCTTCAAAAGATATCCGGGGATAATATATCCGAGCAATACTGCCGAGGCCAGCACAAGGAGTTGCATTTCGAAGCTTACATAGAAGGCTACTACAGCAAGCATCCAGTTGATGATTCCTCCGATTTTAAGTGGCTTGAATTGTAAGACTCCTCCCGATACAAAAAGAAATATCGCATACAACGTCATAACTATGGGATAGGTAGCAAGCATCAACTTCTGCATAAAGATCAACGTGATGAACAAAGAAACTACGAATGCGAGCGCAAGATAATTAAGGAACGAACTAGCAAAGGATTTCGCTTTTCTTTCTTTGTTTTGTTTGTACCCATATACTCCGGAAACAATTCCTCCAAGTGGCATTAGCATCCAAGTTATTTCTGGATGTTCAAATCCTATATTTAACAGTATGAAATGTCCCATGCTTGCTGCAAACACTAACCATCCCCAGAATAAATAATAGAAACTATCGTCTTCAAGATCTTTCTTTACAGATTGTATCATGGACTGAATGAGGCGAAGACTTTCTTCGTTGCTCATTGATTTTTCTTGTTCCATTTTCAATTTGATTTTTAGTTATTATAATGATTTACATTTTTCCAATAACATCTTTGTACGATCTTCACCCCAATGAGGCCACACCTTTTGTGGTAAAACAAAACTCTTGTATTTATCAGTAGCGGTAGTGAGGATTTCAATAGCTTTTTTCTTTCCACCACCATACTGTTCTGGTGTGTACATTGCAGATTCTCCTAGTCCTAGATACACTCGTGGATTTTCTGGATTCAAATTTTTCGCTTGATTGTATAATGCGGTGGATTCAGGTCCGAGTTCCATCGCTTTTTCAGGATGTAAACTAATTGACATCGCCGTAATCATTGCTTTCAGATTAATAATTTCAGATTCGTTCTGTTTAATAGAATCTGCTCGTACAATAAACATCATTGCTTGTTTGAGTTCGTATTCCTGTAACGACTTTTCTTTTTTGCGAGTCGATTGAATTGCATGCGTAAACGAAGCGTAGTAATTATTTAACCAGCTGCCTGACTCGGTTGATGCTAAACGATCAAACCCATTTTCTAAATTGTCCCAGGTTTTGTCTGTTTTAGCAGTATCGAGTGTACTTACATAACGCTCGAGAAATTTTTCAGTACGACTTGCTTGAGATTGTTGAGCGTTGCTTTTGTTGCTTATTGTGATGAGCATTGAAAGCATCAGGATTTTAAAGAGTGTTTTCATTTTTTAAGGTATAATTTAGATTTTATGTTTTTTTATCGATTGCTTTTCAAGTTTTCTGATTATTTGATCAGATAATCAGGGTTCTTGATTTTTGTAAACGACTTTGCAAATATGAAGTAGTTTACAATATAAACCAAATAATTATTTCTTAATAAAGTACAATTGATTGAAAATCAGTACATAAATTTTAGGTAGTTACTAGATTACGGGCAACCAAGGTCGTCCTTTGGGATTTATTGAGCTCCGAAATGATTGAAAAGCCAGCTTTTCAATCATTGTTTTGTTCCTTTTGGCATTGGCCCAAAAGGAACCGAAAAAGGCTAGTCGCAACCAAGGCCATCCTCCGGAGACTAATTCTTACTTCGAAATTGATTAAACAAACCTACCCGGCTGAAAACAAGCTTGTCTTTTTTAGTTTGAATATAGAACATCATCACATTTTTTCTCGTCTCAAAATCAAATCATATTCCAAGCGCTTGTTTAAGGCCTAGATTTATCTTTACTTATTATGCTTAGTACTTTAATTGAAATTGCTTTTGATTTTTTTCTGAGTTATTGTTTAATCAATTATGGGCTGGGTTGCGACGGATGTCTTCTAATGTTATTTTCAAAAAAATAGTTTTCAATTAGCGATAGCTAAAAAGGCTAGTCGCAACTAAGGCCATTCTTTAGAAATTATTTCTTCCTCCGAAATGATTGAAAAGCCAGCTTTTCAATCATTGTTTTGTTCCTTTTGGCATTGCCCCAAAAGGAACCGAAAAAGGCTAGTCGCAACCAAGGCCTTACTCCGTGGATTAATTCTTACTTCGAAATTGATTAAACAAACCTATCCGGCTGAAAACAAGCTTGTCTTTTTTAGTTTGAATATAGAACATCATCACATTTTTTCTCGTCTCAAAATCAAATCATATTCCAAGCGCTTGTTTAAGGCCTATGTCTTTCTTTACTCATTGTACTTAATACTTTAATTGAAATTGCTTTTGATTTATCTCTGAGTTATTGTTTAATCAATTATGGGCGTGGTTGCGACGGAAGTCTTTTAAAATTCCTTTCAAAAAAATTAAGCCTCGATCGCTATCGGGAATCAAATAGTTTTCGATAGAAATCAACAAATTAAAATGCTTGCGTAAGCCCCATTTTTCAAATTAGCGTGACTTGTTCCGAGCTTGCCTCGGAGGTGCCAAATTTTCAAATTGAGTACGGGAACTTCTGGAAGAAAGCGAGATTATTTTCCCTGTCGGATGGTATCCACCCATGCTTTTCCCCATTCTTCCAACTCCAGTTCGTTCCAAAGTTCAGGATAAAAAATTCGTTTCTGGAAGCGCGGAGGTAGGTATTTCTGCCAATTGGTTCCGCCGGAAGCAGCGATATCTTCAGGATTACGTTGTAAATACCGAACGGCAGATTTATAATGCACCAATGGCCAATTAATATTTACATTAACATCTAGCTGACGTAATGCATTTATCAAGTCGGGATTTTGTTGATCTGCAGCAGAAAGATTTTTGTACAAAGCCCAAAGATTGGTTGTTCGTTTACTTTCCGCTAGTTCAATTAAATCTTTGGAGTATTTCAGTTCGAATTGCTGCAGGGTTAATGTTTTTTTACCAGAAGCTAATTCTGTAGCACCCGCTTTCCAGTAGATATTTTCAAACATTTCCTTAATCGCAACATTTTCTTTATCCTTAAACTGATCACGGAAATCTTTAGAAACTAATTTAAGAAAATCGGTAGCAAAAATTTCAATACTTCTGTATTGTGCCGATTGAAATCCGCTGGCCGGCAATAATGACATTCTGAATTTCTGAAATTGTTCAGGCTCCATTCCTTCCACCATTATATCAAAAGAACTGGTGAGTACGGCGAAATATCGGTTAACACGTTGAATTCTTTTTGCCATGAACGAGGCATCAGGTGACGCATGTTCAGTGACCTGTTTTAATTCATGCAAGGAAAGTTTGAAATACAATTCGGTGATCTGATGATACATAATAAAAACTTCTTCATCAGGGAAACTAGTTTTCGGATGTTGAAGGCTTAGTAAAGTATCGAGATGGATATAATCCCAATAAGTAACGAAATCGGCATAGAGTAAACCATCGAGATAGGATACCAGATCCTGCCCCATAGAAGTGTATTTTTCTTCTAACTTTTTGATTCGTTGAATGATGTCTTCTGATAAGTCCATGCGGTGAAGATAATTATTTCAGTTCGAAAACCGGTAGCGGTCAGAGGTAGATCAATATGATGAAAGTCAACTATTAGGAGTTTCTTTATCAGCGGATTAAAACAATGCATAAAAAAAGCCCCGGAATATCCGGAGCTCTTACAAACTTTTGAAGGAAGATTAATTTCTTCTTCCGCCCATATAAATCATTACATAATACATCAGGGTTGCGATCGCAGAAAGAGCAGCAACAACGTATGTCATAGCAGCCCACCATAAAGCATCTTTAGCCCATGTATGTTCCTGTGAACTTACAATCTTACTGTTTTCAAGATAAACTAATGCACGGTTACTTGCATCGAACTCTACTGGCAATGTAATCAAACTAAAAACAGTGGTACAAGCAAATAGCATAATTCCGATGAGTAATAAACTTGGGAAGGTATTCACTAATACGATTCCTGCAAGTAATACCCAATGGACCCACGTAGAAGCGAAGCTTACGATTGGCACCAATGCAGATCTTAACTGAAGCATTTTGTAGGACTTTGCATGTTGCAAAGCGTGACCACATTCATGGGCTGCAACTGCAGCTGCAGCGGCATTTCTACCATAGAATACATCATGACTGAGGTTCACTGTTCTATCGAGTGGATTGTAATGATCGGTTAATCGGCCTTCTACAGAAATTACTTTTACATCGGTAATTCCATTGTCATGTAACATACGTTCAGCGATATCTTGTCCGCTGAGATTGGAACTGATTGGAGTTTGTGAGTACTGTTCAAATTTATTTTTCAACTGTCGGCTTACTAACCAGCCAATCAGCATAAACACAATTGAAATTAAATAGATCCCTAACATTTTATGAAGTTAAATTGTTGCTTTATGATAAGAACGGCTAACTGTTCTTTTTGTTTTATTCCATTCGCGATCGCAAAGTTAATACCATCAGGTGAATTATGACAATGCGTCAGATGGAAAGGTAACTTTAGTCATAGCCACACGCATTTTCAACAAGTTGTGACAGAAAAGAACTTGAAGCTGGTCTTACGATGGCTTTATTCCCATCGGAAAACCTTAACGGCGATCGCATAAATCAGGATTCCCCAGCCAATGATAATGAGCAGTGGAGTAGCGATTTCGGCAAATCCAGCACCTTCAAAAGCTACTTTACGCATAGCATCATTCAGGTAAGTAAGCGGCAATGCTTTGCAGATCGGTTGCAACCACGTTGGGAAATTATCGATACTAAAGAAGGTCCCGGATAAAAGGAATTGTGGTAAGGTCACAATATTTGCCAATGGAGGTATCGTACTTTCACTTTTTGCAATTCCGGAAACTACAAATCCAAATCCCATGAATACAATCAGTCCGATGGCGGAAAGTAATAACATCATGAGAAAAGTAGTTAGTCCATGAATCAATGTGAATCCAAAAACAAAATGACCGAGTAATAATAAAAATGCAGCACCTAATAATGAAAATACTAATCTGCTCAAGGCTTCACCCAGCACAATAAAAGGTTTACGAATTGGTGTAGCAAAAAAACGTTTGATCACCAGCGTTTGTCGTAAATTAAAAAATACAAATGCTGTTCCGAATACACCGGAACTTAACAAAGAGAATCCTAATTGACCCGGTAAGATAAAGTCGATGGTTTTAAATGCTCTACCTTGAACCAACTGTGGTTTTAGCTCTGCCATTTGTTCATTCACATGAGCTGCACGGAGATTATAACGATCAACTATATGTTCTAACAACGATCTGCTGATCATACCTTTTTCGGCGGATGATAAAGAGGTGTATAAGTTCACCTGATATTTTTTTCCTGAATTTGAAGGAAAAGATTTTACTTCTAAGATTGCATCAATTTTACCTTTTTGTAAGGCCACTTGCTGTTCCTGCTGGTTCATGTCGAAGATTAAATTGAAAGCAGGATTATAAACGATAGTATCAAAAATTTCATTTTGCCGATCACTAACAGGAGAAACGGCAACATCTAAACGTATACCATTCCCGCCAAGGAATCCGAATACCATGATAAAGATGAGGGGAAAGACGAGTGTAAAAACTACTGCGGAAGGACTACGTAGTATGGAACGGAAACTAGCTTTCGCAATAGCCAGCATCGCTTTATATTGATTGTACTTTATCTCTGACATAAAGAAACTGAATTAATTATTATTTATCATCGCGCCATTCCTGTCCGGTTAGAGAGAGAAATACATCTTCCAAGTTAGCAGCCTTCACTTCTTTTTTACGTTCAAATCCCGACGCAATTAATTTATCGATGAGTGCATCAGGAGAATCGAGTGCGATTACTTTTCCTCCTTCCATCACAGCAACACGATCGCAAAGCTGTTCTGCTTCATCCATATAATGTGTAGTGATCACCACCGTTGCACCCATCTTACGCACATCACGAATCAGATCCCAAAGATTTCTTCTGGCTTGAGGATCTAACCCTGTAGTAGGTTCATCGAGGAAGATAATTTTCGGTTTATTGATGAGGGTACTTGCAATAGAAAATCTTTGTTTTTGTCCTCCGCTAAGTTCTTTAAACTTAGCACCTGCTTTATCTTCGAGTCCTACTGATTTCAATAAAGCCAATGCATCTGTTGGCATATTGTACAAGCCTGCAAAAAGATCCACAAGTTCAGTAAGTTTCAAGCTTGGATAATATCCCGAAGCCTGAAGTTGAACGCCGATGAGTTGTTTAATTTCGTTTGCATGGGAATCGATATTCAATCCGGCAACAGTCACCTGACCGGAAGTTTTATCACGAAGGGTTTCAATAATTTCAAGGGTAGTAGTTTTGCCGGCGCCATTTGGACCCAGTAAACCAAAAATCTCACCCTCTGCTACATCGAAAGTGATACCCTTTACTGCCTGAAAGTCCCCGTAGGATTTTTTCAGGTCTTTAACGGAGATGATAGGATTTGCCACAGGGCAAAGTTATAGTAAAGAATGAGACTATGAGCTATTGACAGAATAAGGCGAATGAAGATGAAAATGGGAGGGAAGAGCTTACCTTTTTGTTACTGTTTCCACTAGTTTTTTAATGTCGGATCTTAATATGGCAACTATTTCAGTCCGCGAAACAATGTTTTCATGTTGGTTTCCATTTTTTTGTTGGTACCAATATCTGGATTGATTGATTGTGAGATAAGGAAAGTCTATAGGGTCAAATGATTCCTTGCATTTAAAAGCTGCAGTGTCAACTTGACAATTCAATTTTATTTCTGGTCTTGTAGATAATTTGCCTTCTTCCAGAAAGATACCATGTAAAGCCGGATACCCTTCTATCCATGCAATAACTTTTCCATGTTTATCTTTATCGATGAACGACTTTTCCTTACCAATAATCAAAAAATCACAATGGTAATTTTTTAGAGTCATGCCTAATCCTTTTAGTTCTCCGCGAAGTATTATTTCAATTTCCGCTTCACTCAAGTAGTAGACTTTTTGTTTGGGTACGAGGAACGTATAAAAATTATCGGGATTAATTTTGTTTTCTACTTTTTTCTGGGCAAAACTATTTCCACCGAAAGCCACCAAAAACAGAAGTAAGATGAAATGTTTTTTCAAGATGCTATTTTTCATGGAAGTAATAGTTGTTTATCCAGCAATGCACTTGTAAAAGTAAAATGATTCTATAATTATTTTCTTACTAAGAGTTTGCTACTATTTTTTGGTTTACAAAGAATCCTTCTTGGTGTATTGTATCAGAAATGGAATAGTGTCACCGAAAAGTTTATATGCTACTTCAATATGGTTTTCTTTTAGTTTGACCACCGTACATTTATGAGGAGGCCAGGTCATAGAAACCCCGGTCAACGGCAATGAATCTGTTTTTAGAAAATTATAAGTATAACTTCCCTCTTGAGTTAGCGTCAATGCATTTAGAAATAAATTGAATGTAATACCATACTTCGCAGCATCTGCTATCCAGGTACCTAATAAAAAATCAACATTAGAATTTGAAAGAGTTTTATTAGGCGAAGAAAGAGTAGTTTGTGCAAATGTTGCCCCTATGCTTGAAAAAAGTAGAAATAACATTAAAAATTTCATGCGGAAGTTCCAGTTAATTTATTTGTTGATCGTCAATAGTACTATTTTTTGTGGAGAGCAGCGGCATTAATTTGTCAAAATTATTGCTATAATTTTATAGTGTTGCTCATGGATTAAATATTTTAGTTACCTGATGCATTATGCAGTGTACAATTCGTTCAAATTTTTAAAGTAGTAATTGTTTTAAACGCCTATTTAAAATTTTTATTTTTGATGACTGCGTTCTGAAAGGAATGAGCATTTATAATAATGCGCCAAGGACAGTAGCGGATACCCCGCAGAACGGCTTTAGCCGTGCGAGGAGTAAGAGCGGATTGCCTGGTGCCCTGACGCTAAGCGGCCAGGGCAGGCGCCCTAAAAAAATTAATTCTTAGCAATTTCTACTATGATCTCAAAACAATTTCCTTCTGCCAATGGTCCTTTGGCGGAAATTTTTCCAGTGCCAGAAGTATTGATTTGATTACTTAGTTTGTTGCCCAAGGCGGATTTTAATTTAGCTTCGAAATCGGTTGCTTTAGAAGCATTCATAGCTTCATTAAGCTGTACATAATCCAAAGGCTCCCTACTAACGACTATGGCTATACGATCTTTGCTCCCCACTGCATCGGCTTGCATAGAATAATCCTTAGGGAATAATCGTGTTCCCGTAATTCCGCAATAAGGAGAATGTTTTTTCGTGTAAGGAAATAAAACATACGCTTTACCATCTGTTTCTTCTCCGAAAACATACGTATAACAAGCTATATTATTTTTTACTTCCATTTTAAATTTCGAGCCTTTTTTTATCGGAGAAGTGGTGATGCATTTGTTTTCATCTACCGATTGTAGTTCAATGGTTGAGCCATCATCATTGCTAATTAATCCAATCTGAATATCGAGATCTCCACTTGCATTTTGATCACCACCACCCATGGGATATAAGCCATAAGCTTCTTTACAAAACCAATCAAAATCTTTATAGCGAATCCATGCTAATCCTTTTTCTCCCCATTCTTCACCCCACGAATTCATGATGCGGAATGCACCTCCTTCCATATAATCATCATAGCCTACAACGCACATGCAATGTCCACCGAAGCCACGCATATCATAATCTTCTTTCGAGGGAATCCATATTTTTTGTCCGAGCATTTCCTGCATGAACGTACCTCCTACCATCATACCTACAACTACTGGAGCTCCTTGAACGAGATGCTGTTTTATAGCGAGTAAATCTGTTTTATAATCATCTCCATTTTTGGATAAGCGATCGGCACCTTTAATTTTAAAAGCACTTGCTTCCTTGCGCTCCATGGAATTCGGTTTGCGATTACAATCTTGATCAGTATATTTAAATTTTTCAAAAGGAAGCGCTCCATTTTCTTGCATTACCTCCATTGCTTTCAAGATGTAGGAACCCTGACAATCTTCGAGGTGAATTTGATTGTAGACATATGCGGGGCTGAACGCAACAGTGTTGGGATCTTGTTCACTAGCTCTCGCTTGTAGAATTGTTCTAGCCGCGTAAGTACTTCCCCAACCTACACATGAACCTTGTTGTCCTTGATTTAATCTTTGAGGACAATATTTTTCCAAACTCACCGATTCGGGCATTGGATTACTTCTATTATCTGCTAGTGGTTCGTACACTTCAGCTTGATCGTACACTTTGGGATCAAGGTCGGCACCGAGATTAAATACTTTGCTAATCTTACTCGTAGGATTAGCAGAATTACATTGTCCACCAAAAAAATAATATCCACCAAAAAGAATTGCGGCAACGATCATCAACTTTGGATTCCTTGAAAAGAGCATGAGGATGATACCGAGGAAACCATTGCCACCACCTCTGTTACCACCGCCACCTCCGGGATAATTATCATTCGACGATGAACTATCATCTTTTATCATTCGGATCGGCATAGCTTAGATTTTTTTGAGTTTGAGAGAGGTAAAATTATACAAATGAAATTAAGAAAAAGTAAAAGAATATGCCGTGTTTAATTATGCGATAAGAAAGCCCACCTTTTTCGATGTTGAAGGTAATCCAGATTCATTTCATGGCCATAAGCTTCTTTTTCAAAACTAATATTCCGATAGGCTTGTTGATGATTTTTAAATATCAGTAAAAGATACAAGTATTCCAACAGATACCAGAGATAAAAGGGAAGGATGAGTAATTCAAGTTGTTGTTGAAGATGAATTCTTTCATGATTCAACAAGCGTTCACCTGCAGGCAGAGCATTTCTGTGAAGGAGTATAAAGGGAAAAATCGCCATTCCCGACGCAGGAAGCCAGGGGAGGATGAGTAATAATCCTTGCCGAATTTTTTTAGAGGACATATTGTTGAATCAATGACCTGCTGTGGAATACAATTTAATCTTAATTTTGCAGGATGTCAGATAAAAGGAGAATCATCATCATTGTAATGTCCGTAGGTTTCGGAATGGTATTGTCGTACTTCATTTACAAACTAAAACGCGGAGGGCAGCCACTGACGCAACAGGATATCACTACACTAGGGACCAATTTCGTATTCTCATTGGCGATTATTATAGGTGTAGGATTTATTTTTCTATGGAACAAAAAGAAAGATCTTTGATGGTTAACCGGCAATCAACAAATAATAATTTTTCTTTCCTTTTTGTACGAGCAAGTATTTATTATTTAGCAGTTGCGAAGCATTCACAGTAAGCGTAGCGTCGGTAATCTTTTCTTTATTGAAACTCACGCCACCTCCTTGAATCATTTTTTTTGCTTCTCCCCGTGATGGAAACACCTGTGATTTATCAACTAGTAAGTCCATTAAATTAATTCCATTTTCGAAATCATTCAGTGGAATTTTAACCTGAGGTACTCCTTCAAACACACTTAATAAAGTTTCTTCATCCAGTTTACTTAAAGTATCGGATGGTGCATTTCCAAATAATATTTCAGCTGCTTCAATCGCTCCTCTCCATGCTTCTTCGGAATGTACCATGCTAGTAACTTCTTTTCCTAGTGCTTTTTGTAAAGCGCGTTCATGGGGTGCAGCAGCATGTTTTGCTTCGATGGATTCAATCTCATCCTTCTTCAGCAACGTAAAAATTCGAATATATTTTGCAGCATCAACATCACTTGCATTAAGCCAGAACTGATAAAATTTATAAGGAGAAGTTAGCTTTGCATCCAACCAAACATTACCACTTTCACTCTTACCAAATTTACTTCCATCCGCTTTCGTAATCAACGGACAAGTTATAGCAAAGGCTTCACCACCATCCATGCGACGAATTAATTCAGTACCGGTAGTAATATTTCCCCACTGATCGGAACCACCCATCTGCACTTTGCAATTATGATTTTTTGCAAGATGAAAAAAGTCGTAGCCTTGAATTAACTGGTAGCTAAATTCTGTAAAAGAAATTCCGGATTCCAAACGGTTCTGCACAGAATCTTTAGCCATCATATAACTAACGGTGATGTGTTTACCCACTTCACGTAAAAAATCCAGTAAACTCCAGTTTTTAAACCAGTCATAATTATTTACCAGCTCTGCTTTATTCACGCCGGTATCAAAATTCAGAAACTGAGAAAGTTGCTTACGAGTGCATTCTACATTATAATTCAATTGTTCTTCGCTTAACAATTTCCGTTCTTCTTTTTTACCGGATGGATCACCCACCATTCCTGTAGCACCACCCACCAACGCAATGGGTTTATGTCCGTTAATTTGAAGATGTTTCAACAACATAATGGGAACCAAATTTCCAACATGCAATGAACTGGCAGTGGGATCAAATCCAACATAAGCGGTTGTCATTTCCTTGCGAAACTGTTCATCAGTACCGGGCATCATATTATGCAGCATTCCCCTCCAGCGGAGTTCTTCAATAAAATCAGTAGTCATGGCCATAGCCGGCAAAGATAATAAGTGCCAACAAGGCAATCGCGACTTCGTGTTTAGGTTATCCCGATTTTTAGGCTGAATTTTGCAACATGATCTTAGTAACTGGAGGTACAGGACTTGTGGGCGCCTGTTTATTGGCAGATCTCCTGCAAGAGGGGGCGCAAGTGAGGGCATTAAAAAGACCTTCTTCTTCCATTGCTCTATTTGAAAGCTGGGCTAAGTCTGTTTCTGTTTCTTCAGCGAACTTAGCGTGGGTGGAAGGTGATCTACTTGATCCTGAAAGCTTGAGCCGTGCTTTGGATGGGGTCGATACCGTTTACCATTGCGCTGCGGTGATTTCTTCTGATCCCAAGGATGTTAAAGAGATGGAGCAGATTAATATTCAGGGGACAGCCAACTTGGTGAACTTGTGTATCGATAAAAAGGACCTAAAAATTTTCTGTCATGTGAGTTCCGTTGCAACTTTAGGACGAAATGCTGAGATTCAGCAAATTGATGAAAATATACATTGGGTTCCGGGGAATCATAATTCAAATTATTCGGTATCTAAGTATGGTGCGGAGAGAGAAGTATGGAGAGCGATTGCTGAAGGTCTGCCGGCTGTGATGGTCAATCCCAGCATCATTTTAGGTCCAGGACATCGAAGTCAAGGTAGTGGAGCTTTGTTTGATAAAGTATGGAAGGGTTTTCCTTTTTATTCAGATGGCATGAGCGGTTTTGTTGATGTGCGAGATGTAAGTGCTGCAATGCGCATGCTGGTATCGAAAGGAATTACTGGTGAACGATATATATTGAATGGAGGAAATTTATCTTTCAAAGAACTCTTTCAGAAAATAGCGATAGCCTTTGGAGTGAAGGCTCCTTCTATCAAAGTGCGAAAATGGCAAAGTGCTGTTATCTGGAGATTAGAATCCTTGCGCTCCGCCATCACGGGCAAGCGACCCTTTATCACGAAAGAATCAGCGCGATCATCGCAACAAGTTTACCGTTATTCAGCAGCAAAAATGGAAAGCTTGGGTTTTCACTTCCGTAGATTAGACGATACGATCAACTTTGTTTCTGATAAATTTAAAGAAAGATTTTAAGTTTTTTTCAGAATGCCGGCTCTCACTTCCGGATGATATTTATTGAAGAAATTTAGCCAAATCGCTCTCGATGTTCTGAAAGTCCATGGCGCTAATCCCAATAAGGTAACAGTTAATCCTCCAAGGTACCACGCGATTCCTAGGGAACTGAAGAAGAGGTAATACAGCAGGAATAATCCAACTGCCAGAGCAACCGTAAAAGCATAACTCACATACATGGCGCCATACCAATAACCGGGTTCCGCCGCATAAGTAAGGTTACACTTCGGACAATGTTCGTACATGTTGGAAGTCTCTTTTAGGTGATATGGATTCGGATCAATAAATAGATCGCCTTCCAAGCAGCGAGGACATTTTTGCTTAAAAATACTGATGAGTCGTGGATTCATGGTGGTGCAAAATTAAGGATTACACTTACTAGTTTAGCGATTCAAGAACGGTTTTTGACGAGGATTTTTCAATGATAAATATCATCTTTGGGTTATGAGAAATACCAAATTAAAGGTAGAAATAAATATTTTATTCCGAATATATTGTCAAATAAGGATTTGCGTTTATACCTTCAAGCCCTAAAACCTTCCCAACCTATGAAACGACTAATGCCGGCACTAAGCCTGCTTTTTATTGTCGCCTTAAATTCCTGCACAAATCTTAACAAAGTATCGGTTACTGATACCAATTTCGGTGATACGATAGAGGTCCAGCAAAATCTGGCGATTACTTTTAGTCAGGATCTTGTTCCTGACAGTCTGGTAACCCAATGGGATTCCACTGCTTACTTTAAAATTGAACCAGCAGTCAAAGGATTGTTCCGTTGGGAAAGTAAACGGCAGATTGTTTTTAGTCCGGAAGGAGGATTCAAACCTGCCACGGCATACACGATAAAGCTGAATCCAATTTTGCTGAAACATGCAAAGAAAGGGATGGAGTTAAGTGCAGAGCCTATTAAATTTCGAACTCCCTCGCTTACGATCATGGGAATACAAACTTCCTGGATGATGGGTACGGGTTCTCCCGACAACCTAACTTTACAGGCAACGTTGAATTTTAATTTCGCAATTCAGCCCACTGATCTTTCCAAACGGTTACGCCTTACCGTAAATGGCAGAAATCTGAATGCGCAGATCATCACTACCACTCCCGGAACTGATATCGTTATCAAAGCCGAAGGAGTAAGTCAGGCTGAAGCAGCTTCTGGGAAACTAGAGGTGATGATTGAAAAAGGAATTAAATGTATGGAGTGTGGACAAGAAACGATGATGGAGTTAATGTCATCAATCCTTCTAACACCTGTTTCTGAACTTACGATTTCGCAAGTAGAACCTTCGTTTGAACAAGCAGAAGGATTTATAAGAGTATATACCAATCAGCCGATCATGGCAGAGGGTTTAGCCTCAAAGATTAAAGTGAATCCTTCTCCTGAATACAAGATTGAACTTATGGAATCGGGATTTATTTTACGCGGTGCCTTTGCTGCGGGATCTACGTATGAAATTACTATCGACAGCACCCTTCGTGGTCAGTTAGGGGGAAAGATGAATGGAATGTTTCTACAGACGGTAAGCTTCGGCCAGCAAGAGCCAGGATTAGTATTTACGAATTCGAAAGGAATGTATCTTTCTTCGAAGGGAAGTAGAAAAATTGGTGTGAAGATTATTAATATCAATAAGGTTCAGGTAAACATTGTGAAGATCTATGAGAATAATATTCTCGCTTTTATGCAACGCAACCGTTACAATGATTACGAAGAGGAAGGTAATGGAGAGTTTAGTTACAGCGATTACGCACTTGAACAATATGGTGACGAGGTTTTCAATAAAGAATACGATGTGAAAAATCTACCTCGGTTAAATGGAACAAATTTGTTAAGTCTCGATTTTGATGATGAGATTCCATTTAAAGGAGTGTACTTGGTAAGTGTACGTGCTGCCGATAATCAATGGATGAGAGCAACAAAGTTGATTTCTGTTTCTGATATTGGACTCATAGCTCGTTGGGGTGATGGTGAAGTAACAATATTTGCGAATTCTATTAAGGATGCCACATCTTTGAATGATGTAAAAGTAAAAGTTACGAGTACCAATAATCAAGTGCTGTTTACTGGAACTACTAACGGTGACGGCATGGTGAAATTTACTGGGTTGAATACTAAGTTCCCAAGATTTTCACCGGGGCTGATTACTGTACAGTCTGGTGCCGACTTCAATTTCATGATACTCAATGATGCGAATGTGGAACTCTCGCGATTTGAAACGGGGGGATATCGGCCAGTTTCTGGTGGGTATATGGCGTTCCTTTATGGGGATCGGGAAATCTATCGTCCCGGTGATACTTTATATGCAAATGCCATTGTGAGAAATGCTAAATGGGGACCTGTAGCTGATCTGCCAGTCAAGTTAAAATTACTGATGCCGAATGGACGAGAATTAAATACTGTTCGGAAGAATTTGAATAAGCAAGGAGCAGCTGATTCCAAATTTGTATTACCTGCGGGAGGCATCACTGGAACCTACTCACTGGAATTGTATGCGGGTAATGATGTTTTATTATCTAGCAAAACTGTTCAGGTAGAAGAGTTTATTCCGGATCGCATTTCCATCAAGACGAATGTCAGCAAGGAGAAGTATGCTCCAGGTGATTCTGTGGTCGTTACTGCAAAAGCATTGAATTTATTCGGACCACCGGCAGCGGGAAGGAATTATGAAGTAATATTTAATCTTAACCGATCCGCATTTACTGCAAAGGGTTATGAGGAATATAATTTTGGGATTCAAGGAACAGATAAAATTAGTTTCCCTTCTGCAAACCGCGAAGGAAAAACCGAAAGTGATGGGTCAGTGATAGAAAGTTTTTATATAAATCCTGATTATAAAGAGACAGGATTGTTGTCCGGTAAAGTGTTTATGACCGTTTTTGATGAAACAGGAAGACCAGTAAACCGGGTACAAGGATTTACTGTTCAAACACAGGAAGTATTTTTAGGAGTAAAGACCAGTGATAACTATGCTGCAGTAGGGCAAGCTATGCAGTTAGGATTGATCGCAATGAATGGTGAGGAAAAGGCAGTTACTTCAAGTGCGAAAATGCAGATCCTTAAAATTGATTACAACAATATTCTGGAACGCACTTATGACGATCGCTATCATTATGTTTCTCAGTCGAAGGAAAGAATTTTGAAAGAGAGTCAAGTGACTATTGGTAATAAAGGAATGACAATTCCATTTATTCCGAATGAATCTGGGGAATATAGAATTCGTTTGTTTAACCAAGGCTCTGATCGTTATGTAGAAGAAACTTTTTATGCTTACGGTTGGGGCTATACGCAAAGTGGAGCATTTGCTGTGAACACAGAAGGTACTGTAGATATCAGCACGGATAAAGAAAACTATGCTCCAGGCGATAAAGCGAAATTACTTTTCAAAACACCATTCAACGGTAGGCTGTTAGTTACTGTTGAGCGGAATAAAGTAATGGAATATCACTATTTGCAAACGGATAAAAAAACTGCTGAACTATCATTGTGTATATCCGAAGAGCATCTTCCTACGGTATATGTTACTGCAACATTATTTCGTCCACTCGATAATGGTTCAATTCCACTAACTGTTGCTCATGGTGTGATACCGGTACATGTACAGAAGGCTTCTAATAAATTGCCCGTAGAAATTAAAGTGGCTACTCAATCAAAGAGTAGTACAACTCAATTGATAACGGTGAAAACAAAACCATTATCGGATATTGAAGTTACGCTTGCCGTTGTGGATGAAGGAATTTTGCAATTGAGGAATACTAAGTCTCCTGATCCCTACGAATATTTTTATCAGAAGCGTGCCTTAGAAGTCGCTGCTTATGATGTGTATCCTTACGTGATGCCTGATCTTTCTTTGAAACGATCTAGTGTCGGTGGTGATGGTTATGATCTTGCAAAACGAGTGAATCCAATCACCAATAAACGCGTGAAACTCATTGCGGCATGGAGTGGAATTCTTAAGACTAACGGTGCTGGTATTGCAACATATTCGATGAAAATCCCTCAGTTTAGTGGTGATTTACGCGTGATGGCTGTGGCATACAAGGATAATGCTTTCGGAAGTGCTGAAGCTCATATTAAAGTTGCAGATCCAGTGGTAATTAGTACTGCATTACCTCGATTTGTTAGTCCGGGTGATACCGTTATCGTGCCAGTGACCTTAACGAATACTACAAATGCTGCAATTACCGTAACTCCAAATTTCACTGCAGTAGGATTAAAAATTGTTAGTTCTTCTTCCACTGTAGTTGCATTAGCAGCTTCAGCAGAAAATAGAATCTCTTGTAAACTGGTAGCGCCTCTCATGCCAGGTGAAGCTTCTTTCACGGTGAAATTGAAAACAGGTAATGTTGAGTATACCGATCTGACGGATATTACTGTTCGTCCTGCCGCTGGATTGCAAGTGAGAAATGGAAATGGGGTTATCAAAGGTGGTGAAAGCGGAGTGATTGATTTGAATACAGGTTTTATTCCGTCATCTGCAGTTGCGAAGGTGATTCTCAGTAAATCTCCTGTTGTCGCATTTGCGGATCAGTTAAGTTATCTCCTCGATTATCCTCATGGATGTGCGGAACAAACTACTTCGATTGCATTTCCACAATTGTATTATCCTGACCTTGCAAAATCAATTCTTAATAAGCCAGGAAGAATTATTAATGTGCAGTTAAATGTGAATGCTGCAATTGCTAAAGTGCAAAGTCAGCAGGTTTATAATGGTGGAATCAGTACTTGGTCGGGTGCCAATGATGAAAACTGGTGGACTAGCGTATATGTTGCACATTTTCTGACGGAAGCTAAAAATTCTGGGTATGCTGTAAATGAAAATGGCTTCGATAAGCTCATAGATTACCTCGCCATAAAAGCTAAAAGCAAGCAAGTGGAAGAGTTGTATTATTATGATCAGAATAATCAAGTCAAACAAAAAACGATTCCTGCTAAAGATGTTTTCTATACTTTATATGTTCTCGCTTTAAATGGCAGAGCAGATAAACCTGCGATGAATTACTATAAAACACAGTTAAATATTTTAGCGATTGATTCTCGTTATTTATTAGCTGCAGCCTACCTTTTAAGTGGTGATCGTAAGAGTTATGCGGAAGTACTTCCGAAAACTTTTGCAGGGGAGAAGTCGCTCAATGCAAGTGGAGGAAACTACTATAGCTATATTCGTGATGAAGCGATTTCATTGAATGCATTGTTGATGGCGGATCCTGATAATATCCAGATTCCAGAGATGGTGCAGCGACTGAGTACTGAAATTAAGCAACAGACCTGGATGAGTACTCAGGAACGCGCTTTTGCATTTCTCGCTCTTGGCAAGTTTAGCAAGATGGCCAACGCAAGCACCGTAACTGCAACTGTGAATAGCGATGGTGGGAAGCAATATACTTTTAATGGATCCGATCTCGTAATTGACAAGGGTGTTACGAATAATAAGTTGACAGTTACCGCTAGTGGGAAAGGTAATTTGTATTATTTCTGGAAGAGTAGCGGCTTAACCAAAGATGGAAGTTTTGTTCAGGAAGATAAAATATTGAAGGTGCGTAAGACTTTCCTAAATAGATTTGGACAACCATTGAGTGGTACTACATTCTTGCAAAATGATCTCGTGGTAGTGAAGATTACTTTAGAGAATTCGGCTAGAAACCGAGTTGAAAATATTGTGGTGACGGATATTCTTCCTGCTGGATTTGAAATCGAAAATCCGAGAGTTAGTGCAGTGCCAGAATTGGCATGGATTAAAGACAATGCCCCCACAGAAAATATGGATATCCGCGACGATAGAATTAATCTCTACACTAGTATTGGAAGTCAGCCATTGAATTTCTACTACCTCGTCCGTGCAGTGAGTACTGGAAATTTTGTAATGGGTCCTGTAAGTGCCGATGCCATGTATGCCGGCGAGTATCATTCAATTAATGGAGCTGGAAGAGTTATTATACGCGCAAAGTAAAAAATCTTTTTAAAAACCGATAAAATTATGTGGGAAGAAAAAAATAATTATTTGTGCAGAGATTTTGTTTTCAAAAACTTTGTGGAGGCATTTGCATTCATGACAAAGGTAGCATTGATTGCTGATAAGATGAACCATCATCCTGATTGGAGTAATGTGTATAATAAAGTAAGTATTCGATTAAATACACATGATGCAGGAGATGTTGTGACTGACAAAGATCGTTTGCTTTCTAAAGCTATCGATAAGTTAGGTGTTGCCTGATCGATCTATGAAATCTATGTCGTTGAACGTGAAATTAGATTCATGACTGTTAAAACTAAAAGCAGGCTAGCAGTACTTTCTATTAGTCTTGCTGGCTTGTTGCTTATTTTTGCAGTTCTAGATGCTACATTTCCTTTTCATCCTGCCGTAAAGTATTCTACGATTATTTATGACCGTAAGGGGAGATTATTGCAAGCTTATTTGAGTGATGACGATAAATGGAGGATGCCATGCACGGTGAAAGAGGTGAATCCGCTATTACTGAAAACACTTCTACAAAAAGAAGATAAATTTTTCTATTTCCATCCTGGAGTAAACCCTGTTGCAATTTTCAGGGCAGGATGGAATAATTTATTCCAAGGTAGAAGAACTTCGGGAGCATCAACACTTACGATGCAGGTAGTAAGATTGCTCGAACCTAGAAATAGGACCATACTCAATAAAATGATGGAGTCTTTCAGAGCCGTACAACTCGAATGTCATTATTCCAAAAATCAGATTCTTGCATTATACCTTTCGCTTGCTCCATACGGCGGTAACGTAGAAGGAGTAAAAGCAGCTTCCTATATTTATTTCGGTAAGCCACCAGCGTTATTAAGTCCTGCTGAAGCAGTAACCTTAACCATAATACCCAATCGTCCCTCCTCATTGCGACCAGGAAAGAATAACGCTTTCCTCTTGGCGGAGCGTAATAAATGGTTATCGCGACTTGCACTTGAGCAAACATTGCCACCATCGCAGTTGCAAGACGCACTTGCCGAGCCATTACAATTAAAAAGAAAAAATCTTCCTGCCGAAGCACCACATCTTTGTAGAAGACTGCATTTTAGTCAGGATAAGAAAATAATTATTCAATCCACCCTTGATAACAGCATCCAACAAAAGGTACAACAACTGTGTTATAATCATGTGCAGCGATTACATCAATACAATATCCGCAATGCGGCAATCATTGTTATTGATAATGAAACGCGTGAAGTTTTGGCGTATGCTGGAAGTCAGGATTTTAATGACCGCATAGGCTCAGGTCAGGTGGATGGAGTTAATAGTATTCGTTCACCAGGAAGCGCCTTGAAACCTTTGGTATATGGAATGGCTTTCGATGCGGGATGGATTACTCCTAAATCAGTAGTGTATGATGTGCCTGTCAATTTTGCAGGATATAGTCCCGAAAATTTTAATTCAAAGTTCAATGGGAAAGTAACTTCAGAACAAGCACTCGCCTTTTCTCTGAATATTCCTGCAGTGGATTTACTCGATAAAGTAACTGTACCAACGTTTACTTCTCGTTTAGCTTCCTGTGGCTTTGTTGGAATTCAGCGGCAGGCATCACAACTAGGATTGTCAGCTATTTTAGGAGGGTGTGGGGTAACCCTAGAAGAACTCGCTGCAAGTTATTGTACAATTGCCAACAACGGAAAGTATCGTCCATTGGTGTACACGATCGACTCACGGCGACGCAGTACCGACAAACAGATGATGTCGAGCGCAGCAGCTTTTTTCCTTACTGAGATTCTCACTAAACCCAATCGGCCTGATTTACCAAATTTATTTGAAAGCAGTTTACATATTCCTAAAGTTGCATGGAAGACTGGAACTTCTTATGGTCGGAGAGATGCATGGAGTATAGGCTTTAATAAGAAATATACTGTTGGAGTTTGGGCAGGCAATTTCGATGGAACTGGAGTGCCCGAATTAACTGGTGCGGATATGGCGACTCCATTATTGTTTCAAGTATTTAACAGTATTGATTATAATTCAACTAATAAATGGTTCGCTGCGCCAGCGGAAGTTGATCTCCGCTATGTTTGTCCGGAAACGGGAATGATACCTGGAGATTTATGTGCGGATAAGGTGATGGATTATTTTATACCAGGTGTTAGTTCGATGGAGCCTTGTCATCATTTAAAGGAAATTGCTGTTTCTGCAGATGAAAAATTTTCTTACTGCATTAACTGTATGCCTGAAGCAGGATACAAGAAAAAGTTATATGTAAATCCACCTCCCGAATTGCTGAGATATTATACCGACAATCAGATTCCAGTAAGCCTGGCACCCGAACATAATCAAAAATGTGAACGCATCTTTGAAGGTAAAGCACCACGGATAATTTCTCTTAATGCCGATCAAGAATATTTAATTGAAAAGGAAGAACCAAAGCAACTAGAATTAAAATGTGCCGCATCGGCAGATGTACAATCTGTTTTCTGGTATATCAACGATCGATTTATTCGAAAAGCCAAGCCGGGAGAAAGTGCTTATTTTATGCCTGAAGAAGGGATGATGAAAATTTCTTGTTCTGATGATAAAGGAAGAAACAAGGATATTAAAATCAAGGTGACTTTTTATTGATGACCGATAAAAAAATGTCGAACACCAATCAAAATTGGTGCACTGCAAACAACTATAAGTTAAGTGAGATTACTTTTTCAGCAACCAAGCACCCGATTGAAATTTTTCTTTGATCTGACTCATTTCAGTACGCGCAGCAACTACATCTGTGCTAGTAAATAAACTTACCATCGTTAAGCCCTTATCGTTCTTCCCAATAATACTTGCCTGAAAACCATCCGCTAAAGCTTGGTCTAAAAACTTATTTGCGTTTTCTTCAATCGAAAAACAACCACCAATTACGTAGTAAGATTTTCTTGAAGTAAGTGGGGTATTAATTTCAGCAACGGGAGTTGGAGGTACTGCTGTTGGTGCAATTTTTTCTGGAACGGGTATCGCTGTAGGAGTAATTTCTTTTGAAGCAGTAACTTCTTCCTTTGCAGGATCCGCTAAAAGATCAGAGGCTATTGCACTATCTTTATTAAAAGCGGAAGATGTTTTTTCTACAGCAGGTGTTTCTTCTTTTTGTGGGAAGTACTGATATTTAGCAGGCTCCGGACGTTTTTTAAGCGGAACATAAATCGAAGGACCCGTATCGAAAATGTTTAAATTTCCGAGATTAGTATTTACCTGACTGATTACATTTGGATTCAATGCCAACAAAGTGAGAATGGCAGCTGCAGGAACAATTTCCAATAAGCGCCAAACCGAAATTTTTGTACGACTACTTTTCTTTTTATCGTTTCGAAGAGATCTAACTTTTGCTTGTTGTTCTCTTCTGATCGCTGGAGAGTGAATTGGGGTCAGTCCGAAGGAGTCAGTAAGATAATTTACGGAGGTATCTGGTTCAAACTGAAGATTTTTCTCTATATCCAAGCTAAACAGACCAACTCTTTCTATTTGTACTTCTTCTCCAGCATTTAAAAGGAGGAAGGCATCATCAACAAAATGTTCAATGGCGCTAAGTGCCTCAGCGTAAGTAAGTCCCGCTTCACGACTTAAATGACTGGCCAGTAAACCATCATTCATTTTCAAGCTTGCATTGAAAGCTACGCGCTTAGATGGAGGAGAAAAAGTATGATGCGCTGGGTTCAAAAAGGCATTGCGGGTATTGGAGACAAAGCCTCCCAATCCCGGAATGATCACACAATCATTGGTATAGAGTAATTCGCTGATGAAGGGGTCTAGTTGCACAATATGTAGGTTACCGTGGGCTAAGATACGGCGAAAAGAAAGCAAAATCAAGTTAATGAAGGATCGGTACGAAACCCTTAGCCAGCGTGGATTTGCGCCTTTTCAAGATCCTCGGGAGTATCCACGGCGATGGTCTCAAAATCAGTAATCCGGGTCATAATTTGGTATCCATGCTCCAACCATCGCAGTTGCTCGAGGCTTTCGGCTTTTTCGAGTTTGCCCTGAGGTAAGAGGGTTAAAAGAGGAAGAATATCGGCCCGATATCCATAAATCCCGATATGCTTATAATAAGTATGCTCATTTTGCCAGATGTCGAGAGCCACACCTTTATTATAAGGAATCGCCTGCCTTGAAAAATAAAGCGCATTGCCATTATCACCTAAAACTACTTTAGGGCTGTTTGGATTTAGCAATTCAGAATTGGAGGTAATCTTTTTAACTAACGTCGCAATTTCCACTAAAGGATCTTCAAAACAAGAAACGAGAAGATTAATCTGGTCGGGAGCGATAAAAGGTTCATCACCTTGAATATTAATTACTGCATCCCATCCTTCGCCATACAACTTCAATGTTTCAGCACAACGGTCTGTCCCGCTAGGATGATCATCACGAGTCATGACAACTTCACCGCCAAATGATTTTACATGATCCGCAATTCGTTGATCATCGGTAGCCACTACTACAGCATTCAATTTAGAAGCAGCTTTCGCTTGCTGATAAACACGCTGAATCATACTTACTCCAGCAATGAGCGCCAAAGGCTTTCCCGGGAAACGAGTAGAAGCATAACGGGAAGGGATTACCCCTAAAATCTTCATGCCTTATTGTGCTTGTGATCCACGAGTGATATGTACAAAACCTTTCAAGATTCTGGTATTACTAGAATCAAGAAACTGTTCGTAAACTTTGCAGATATAAAAGTAGACTCCATCCGGTGCATCTTCTCCGGTATTATCTTTTTTACCATTCCATCCAATTTCAGGATCACTGGTCTTGAACATCTGTGCTCCCCAACGATTATATATAATCATATCCACACTTCTTACATCACGGTAAGGACGGAAAGGATGGAACGTGTCATTGATGCCGTTACCATCAGGAGTAAAGATGTTCGGTAATTCGTAAGAAGGACAACTCTCTTCGCAAACTTGATTGGAAGGAAGACCAATATTTCCAGTGCTATCGGTTGCGGTGATATAATAACAACCTGCGATAGAAATAGGATCAGTGAAGATGAACGAATTAGTTCCAACAGGAAGTGTTGCAATCAAGATAAAATCTGTGGTGCCAACTGCTCTAAAATACAACTGATACGTAGCTACATCAAATGCACAAAGAGGATCAGTGATCCAACTTAAAGTATCTGTGAGTTCTTCGCAATAGGGGAAATGAGATAATGTAGGAGGACAAGGTGCTTCATTGTCAATAGGAGTGCTGCAGAAAATTTCAGAACGGTTGATGATAGGATTTACCAATCCTGTATCCTGATAAGCTCCTCTACTTTCAACATAGTAGCAATAATTCAAACCATTCACTAAACTATCATCGGTATAATTCAAAGTTGTACTTGTTCCAATTGAATCAAAAGTACCGAAAGAATTCTGACGATAAATCACATAAATGTAATTGGTCCATGGAACATTTAAAGTATAATTCAAATTATTTTTTTCATCGCCAGGAGCGATAGAAAGAAAAATGCTTGTCGCAGTTTGAGTAAACCCAATCTGGAAAGTATTTCCGGGAGTATCATTCCAGAATTGAACACGATAGGTATACTGTGTATTTTGAGTATTTAATGCGAGGTCAGTATAAAGCGTATCATTCAGATTGTTGTAAGTAACAACATCAATAAAGGCTCCTCCTCCTACAGATCGTTGTAGGACATAACGGAAAGGACCAGGAGTTTGTGTGAAATCTAATTCAGTAGGTTTACCCCATGCAATTTTAATTTCTCCTGTAGTTGTATTCGTAACCGAAACATCAACATTTGTGATGACCGGTAAATCACGTATGAGTTTTGAGCAGAATTCAACCGATGCATAACTCTCTGCACCATCAGGATAATATGCCGTTACCATATAACAGTAATTCACTGCCGGCGCTAATCCTTGTCCGTTGTTATCATCCGTAAACGTTAAGTTCGTTAAGCCGTTAACGGTAGCAATGAAAACATAACCGGTGTAGGCAGGTACTCCAGTTTCGCAAAGTGATGGCGTGAAACCATACGTACTTATTTTTCGATAAATTTTATATCCGATTGCTTCTGAGCATGCACTCTGATCCCAGTTCAAGACTAATGAATTCCCGAGAGGAGTAGCAAATGGATTTTTGGGAGAAGGGCCCACCACAGTGATGAAAACTTGTTCCAGATCTGCAAGTTGAACTTGAGAATTATCATCCTTCGCTTTAAACACTGCAGCGTAAGGATTTTTTCTTACATGCGCACATGTTGAATTCCATTCAAAATCTCCAGTGGCAGTACCAATATTTGGAGTAGAGATAAAAGTAGCAGGACTTGTTAATACATTGAAAGGTCCTCCTGATGCAGTAAGTGTTACCGATTCACCAGCGTTCGGATCAGTAGCAGTAACGGTAAAAGTTAATGTAGTACCTGCTTCGATACAAGTATCGTTGATAGCAGTTATAACGGGAGGATCATTTATTGGAGGATAAATAGTAATCTGCATATCCCGCGTTACATATCCGATATTTAGTAAACCAATTCCAGGTATTGTTCTCCATTCACGGATGATCATCGCCACATTATATTCTCCAATACTTTGTGGGGAATCCCAGATGAGATCACCAGTGATTGCATCTAGTGAAAAAGATACACTCGCTGCAGGATAAGAGAATGTTGGAATCGGTTGACCGCCGATACCTTTACAAGGAACAAGTTCATATGACAAACTATCACCATCAGGATCATAAGCATTCGGATTATGAATGAACAATCGATTTACGGCACCATCATCAATAGGAGGCTGTAATAACTGTGGAGAATTATTGGTGGTAATGGCAGGAGAAATAATCAATCTCGTTTCTACATAAAAGGGAATATTTACTGAACCTTGAATATTAATAACTCCCCCATTTCTATTCTCATCGATAAAATACATCGTGTACGACCCATTGCCGGGATAAGTATGCGTTCCGAAATAAGTATTTCGTTGAATATCCGGACCAACATTCAGATCGATTTGGTTACGAGGTAAAGTATCTCGGTCACCATCGCCCCACCAGAATTCTAATTCAGGGCGGTCGGCAGGACTAGAAGTTTTAGTGTACGTAACAATTTTTATTTCGAACTGATAAGTTCCAATTTTACGATAGGTGATTTCGCCTGCGCGGTTGTGAGTAGCCATGACGGTGGCTGTGCTGAAAATCAGCATAAAAGTCAGCAAGGGGAGGAGAATTCTTTTCATTAGTATGGAAATTCCGTTAATACGGATATATACGTTAATATGTGATCACTTGTTGTTCTAATTCCACAGGAAGGTCACGATAGGTATATTGCTGCGTGCGCAATTGAGCCTCGAAACCTGCTTCGCGGATAGCTTCCTGAATTCCATTAGAAGTGAATCGGTGAGGTGCTCCTGCGACAGAAACTACGTTTTCTTCAATCATAATAGATCCGAAATCATTAGCCCCTGCATGTAAGCAAACCTGTGCAATAGATTTTCCAATGGTTAACCATGAAGCCTGAATATTTATAATATTCGGGAGCATTATTCTACTCATGGCAATCATTCTGATATATTCATCTCCGGTCACTTCATTCCGAATTCCTTTTACTTTTCGAAGTAGTGTTCCTTCATCTTGAAATGGCCAAGGAATAAATGCAATAAACCCTTTCGCATCGACAGGTTTTTCTGATTGTACCTGACGTAACATTACTAAATGTTCAAATCGTTCCTCTAAAGTTTCGATATGTCCGAACATCATCGTTGCAGATGTTGTAAGATGTAATTGATGTGCAGCGCGCATTACATTCAGCCATTCTACACCACTACATTTTCCTTTAGAAATCATTCTGCGTACACGATCACTTAAAATTTCTGCACCTGCACCTGGCAATGAATCAAGTCCAGCATTCATCAGTGCTGTCAGAACTTCAGTATGCGTTTTTCCTTCCAGTTTTGCGATGTGTGCAATTTCTGGTGGTCCTAGTGAATGCAGTTTTAAATTTGGATAAAGTGATTTCAGTGTTTTAAAAAGATCTACATAAAAACTCAATCCAAGGTCAGGATGATGACCACCTTGCAATAATAATTGCTCTCCACCTAAACGAAATGTTTCTTCAATTTTTTGAATGTATTGTTCAGTAGTGGTGATGTAAGATTCAGCATGTCCTGGAATTCTGTAGAAGTTACAGAATTTGCAATTGGCGATACAAACATTAGTAGTATTGACATTACGATCGATGATCCAAGTAACTTTTCCATCCGGTTTCCGGATTTTACGAAGTTCATTGGCAACAAACATCAGTTCACTCGTAGGAACAGTGTCGAATAAATATTTTCCTTCCTCTGCAGAAAGAAAGTCGGAGTCAAGGGCACGTTGTAAGAGAGAGTCGCTATTCATATTTTTAACAAGGTCGAAAACTATTTCTCATAAAACCGGAAATGAGCCATAAAGTTTAATGAAAAGGCTCCGATTTGATGAAGAGATTGGCTTTCCTTAACTTCATGCCCTCAAAGTTAACAGTTCTGATGCAAATCTCCATGAAACGCCTGTCAGCGGCACGTAAAGATGACCACCTGGTTATCTTAGCTGAACAAGACTCACACATCCCTTCTGAAGTGTTCTCAGCGGACGAGCAAAAATTTATCAAAAAGGAGCGTGCAGCAAGCAAGAAGCTGATCCTTGTTAATCAGTATAATCGAATGGTTTATCTGCAAATCCTCGATGAAACCAAAAAATCGCAGGCTCATCGACTTGAAATTGCTAGAAAAACTGGGGCTGCGCTCTGCAGTAGGATTCAAGCTGCAAAGCATACTGCTGTAGTAATCAGTACTAAAGGGAGTACTGAATTGCTCTTGGCTTGTGCAGAAGGTATGGCACTGGGGAATTATCAGTTTTTAAAATATCGCTCCGCTAAAAAAACCGAGCAATCGACCTTAAAGGAAATTAGCTTAGTTGGTAAGGGGTTAACAGACAAGGAAGTAGCAGTACTTTCAATTGCTGTTAAAGCAACTTGTATAGCAAGAGATCTGGTGAATGAACCGCAATCTTTCTTAACTGCCACTGAACTTGGAAATCAGTTTAAAGCACTTGGTAAAGAGGCCGGTTTTAAAGTTGAAGTATTTAATAAAGTGAAGATCCGTCAGTTGAAAATGGGTGGTTTACTTGCTGTGAATCAAGGTAGTATCGACCCTCCAACATTTACAGTAATGGAGTATAAGCCTAAAAAAGCGGTCAATAAAAAGCCGATTATTCTAGTTGGAAAAGGAGTGGTGTATGATACTGGTGGAATGAGCTTGAAGCCCACAGCGAATTCAATGGACTATATGAAATGTGATATGGCGGGAGGAGCTGTTGTGGGTGCAACATTGTTTGCAATTGCAAAAGCCAAATTGAATGTGCATGTGATCGGACTTGTTCCAGCAACAGATAATCGTCCGGATGGCAATGCTTATGTTCCGGGAGATGTAATCACGATGATGAGTGGTAAGACCGTTGAAGTTTTAAATACGGATGCTGAAGGTCGCCTTATTCTGGCGGATGCCTTGCATTATGCCAAAAAATATTCTCCAGAACTAGTGATGGAATTTTCTACACTTACAGGTGCAGCTTCTGCAGCGATCGGTCCTTACGGAATCGTATGCATGGGTAAACTCGAAGAAAGTACCAGAAAAGAATTGCATGCTTCAGGCGAAAATGTTTTCGAGCGACTAGCAGAATTTCCTTTTTGGGAAGAGTATGATGAGATGATTAAATCCGATATTGCCGATATTAAAAATGTTGGCGGTGCTAGTGGTGGTGCAATTACAGCTGGAAGATTCCTTGCTCAATTTGTGGATTACCCCTATATGCATTTTGATATTGCAGGTCCTGCATTCACTAAAAGCAATGATAGTTATAGAGGAAAAAATGGAACTGGAGTAGGTGTTCGTCTCATGTTCGATTTTTTAAGTAAACGCTCGAAATAAAAATAGTACTTGGTTACAGCGTCGAAATGCTGTGTTCAGTTCAGAAATATATACTATGAGTCACGATCAAGAAGGAAGAATAAAAGTAGGAATTAGTATTGGAGATGTAAGTGGAATAGGTCCAGAAGTCATTATTAAAACATTCATGGATACCCGAATGATGCAGGTTTGTACTCCTGTAATTTATGGATCCGGAAAAGCGATTTCATTTCATCGCAAGGCACTCAACATTCAGGAATTTACCTATAATACGGTTCGAAATATTAAGGAAGTTATTCCTCGAAAATTGAATCTTATTAATAGCTGGGAAGAAGAAATAAAGATAGAGATCGGTAAGCCGTCAACGTTAACTGGTTCTTATGCGTTGAAAGCTTTACAAGATACAATTACTGATCTGATAGCTGGAAATATTGATGTGCTGGTGACCGCGCCAATCGATAAGCATTCGATTCAAGTGGAGGGAGAAGAATTTACTGGTCATACTGGATATCTGGCGAAATCTTTTAATGTTGAGGATCATCTCATGTTTTTGATTGCAGATGGATTGCGCGTTGCATTGGTAACGGAGCATGTTCCGGTTTCAAAAATTGCATCGTTGATTACCAAAGAAAATATTTTGCGCAAGCTTCAAGTGATGCATCGTTCTCTTAAACGTGATTTCGGCGTGCGTAAACCACGCATAGCAGTGTTAGGGTTAAATCCACATGCAGGAGATCATGGAGTTATTGGAAACGAAGACCTCGAGATTATTGCACCTGCATTGAAAGAAGCCAACGACAAAGGAATTATGGCTTATGGACCGTATTCTGCCGATGGAATGTTTGGTTCAGGATTATACCATAAATTCGATGCAGTACTTGCGATGTATCATGATCAAGGATTGATTCCTTTCAAGACACTTGCCTTTGATAGTGGTGTGAATTTCACGGCGGGATTACCGTTTGTGAGAACATCGCCGGACCATGGAACTGCGTATGATATTGCTGGAAAAGGAATTGCTAACGAAGAATCTTTCCGTCAGGCTATTTATCTGGCTTGTGATATTTTCCTGAAACGTCAGGAATTTGATGAGATCAATGAAAAGCCATTAGCATTTTCAAAACTACATGGTGATCGATAAATAATTATCGCAAGAGATACATCTTACCCCAGCCTTTCTTGAAATATTTATCGGCTTCTGTTTCACGTTTATCGATATTCGCTCCATTGAGTGAGGTGACTACACGATAAATATAAACTCCATTAGCAAGCTGATCTCCGAATTCATCTTTTCCATTCCATGCATATTCGGTAATATTTCTTCCAATATGGATAGCTCCAATCTCATCGCGGGTTATTTCACGAACGATTTTTCCAGTCACAGTCATGATCTGTACTTTGAAATCGGTGGGGATCTCAGAGCCTGTTAAGACGAACACAAATCGGGTGGAAGTAGAGAATGGATTTGGATAATTTACTACAGAAGTAATGGTGCTTTTATTAACGATTTCAAACTGGATACGGTATTGAACATTACCGCTGATATTTCCACTTTCATCTGTCGCTTGCGCTGTTAATTCATAGATTCCATCTTCAGCAAAGTTCGGAGAATAAGTAATGATAAAACTATTTTTAGGTAAAGCTGCGGGCTGCCATTTTAATAACTCAGCACTTGTATTTGCACCGATGGATGGCTCGAAATTTAAATAGCGTACTTGTCCACTTGGGGTCTTAAGTGAAATCCTGAAATTAGAAGTGTCATTTAATGCAATGAATTTATTTTCATCCAGCAATTTAATTTGAATAACTGGTTTTGCAGAAATCAAATCTCCATTAAGAATATGTGTTCCGTCAAAGGTTACATCGAGTAATGGATTGGTAATATCTTTAGTAACATTAAATCGTAGGCTTGCAGTATTGTTAAAGTGGTATTGTTCCGGTTGATCAAAATTTGGATTGGCTTCAATCCAAAGCACATTGGTTCCTACTAAATTTCTAGTGGAGAAATTGAAATGCGTCATGATGGTATCTCCAGCAGGGAGATCACGGCGTTGCCTTACCGAACCTAAGTTATGTCGGTTATTATTGCTATCGAACAAATAATAATCAACGAGGAGCGTATCCATACCAACATTGCTGATATTACTAAAGGCCATATCAATTTTTACAAAATCACCTTCCTGAATACTGTCTTTGTAAAAACTATAATATGCAGTGTTTAGTGCACCTTCAGGAACGGGTTCGTAATAAATTTGCCAGCGGTTAATCTGAGGTGGTGTTCTGAATTGTGAATCTTGTTTGTAGGCTCTGAATTTCAGATAAGGATAAATTTTAGCATCAATACTACTCAATGCAAAATCAGTATTTGTTGCTGCAATACTGTCCACCAAAATTGTTTCAGTGCCTCCCTTTGTAATTCCGATAATCTGCAAACTAATGCTATCAGGAGAATTGAAAGGCTCTGTTGAATTGTACGCCCAATGTGCCGAAGTCCACTGTAATGCAGGGCCAGCTTTGGTAGAACTCATATAGCCTTTATCCCAGTCACGTGTCAAGCTGTAATTAATTCGTAGCGTACTATCAGGAAACACACCTTTCTGAAAAATTACAGTCGATGGATCACCATTTTTATAGAAGAGCATGAATTTCTCATTGTCGGCAATACCTCCCATCTGAATTACACCTTTTGAAACAAAAGTATTGACAATGCCAGGGTTGGTGGAGAAAGATGTGGGCCAAACATTCCACGCAAGTACATAGTTGTTTAAAGGTATTTGCGAACTAATTAAGTTATTCAAACTTGCTTGTCCTGCAGGACTCGTATCAAAAAGGAAATAGCGATCAGGTCTAGTTCTCGTTGCACAACCGGCTCCAGTATTGCAATTGTAATAGTTATAGTTTCCAAAAAAGCGGACACAGCTATCTGCTTCCCAAGGATTTTCAAAATCGATGGAATCAAGTATTGCAACGCCAATCTGTTGGGCACCGGTACAACCACCATAATCTTTATTTACACCATTGATATCATACGAAGGATTGTACCCGATATGCGTCATTACTAAAGCATATTGCGACTGCACAAATTTATACATCCTAGTAGAATCCACTCGGATCATATTTGCGAGTTCAGTACCTTTAAACTGATACCAATGCGACTGTGACCATCCCGTAGTATTGGGTTTATAAAGAAAGGAACTAACCTTCCACTGGAATCTTTTGGAGATACTTGTGTCTGCACTCAGAATTGAATCATTGGCAACACGCCAGTAATAAGCTCGGTTGGAATCAAGGGTTGAATTTACTTGCCAGCTTATAATTCCAAATGCATTTTGGATTGTTGAGGTTTGTAATGATGGACTATTAAAAAATGGGGTAGTGTCGAGTTCAAAACGGTAGTTCTTTGCTTTTGCAAAGAGATCAGCAGTAGTGGCTTTTAGTGTAGGTTGTGCATCCGGAATAATAGCAAATTCTTGAGGATAGACAGGATCAATATCAGTAGAATTTATTTGTAAGGTAGCAGAGGCCGTATTATTACTTACCGGATTTGATTCTGTTACTTCATTTAATACGTTTACCGTTACCCGGAAAAAATTAAATCCAGCACCTTTTGAAATATCAACGGGCAATTTTATTGCAAAGGTGTCTTGATTTGTGATGTAAGGAACTTGGAAGATAGTGTCTTTCGAAGTTGTTTGTCCGGGATATGTTCTCGCGAGTAAAACATGCATCGACTCACTCGTATTTTTTCCAAGATTGGCGATAGCAATTTTTACAGTGAATGAATCTAGTTCACTAGTTACCACTTTAGGCTCGAAGAAAATATTTGGATCTGTGATTGCATAATCAGGCAATGCATAACTATTCATGATGAGTGCTGGATCACCATGTAAAGTCATGTTCATACACACATTTTTAAAATAGGGACTTATAGTAATAACTGAATCTACCGTTGCTTTCATACATTCGGCAACCGACTTTCCATAAAGTGATTTAAAGAGCAGTTGATGAAATTGCAACGAATAAGCATCAAGTTCATTTTCGATTCCTTTATCCGGAACTGCAATAAAAGCAATGGCACCTTTATCGGGAGTAAGTACAAATCTTTCATTCAGCAATCTTCCAGTGCTATGAATATCGCCCACATAACAAGAATTTGCAAGAAGCACCGGATAACGGTCTTTGTTATTATAATTCTCCGGTTGATCGGTAGCGATATCAAATGATGTTCCTGCTGCATGACCGTAGAAAGTCATCATACTACATCCGCTGTCAATCTTAGCTTGCAAAAACTGACTCAGATTAATTTGAATCGGATCGGTAGAGCTTTTCAAAAAAGTAGTAACCACACCACCAAACAAAGTGTCTTCTACAATTTGTTTATAGACATTAAGTTTATTTGCCAGTGATTGTTGTTCGGTGATATCAGTACCTCCACCAAAATGCAAAACATTTTTCATCCATGGAGCAGGAGGTTGAAGTTGATTATTTTCAAATGCTATTAGCTTATTGAGATATGCCGTTACATCTGCATTATTGGCTGCTGAAATTCTTCCTGTTGCGAGTTCAGGTTTAAACGCATTCGAATTTAAACGTGCAGTTATCATTGCATCTGAAGCAGGCTCTCCGAATGTGGGAACTAAATTTTTTGCATAAGCAGATCCACTTCGTGCATCCATAGAAACAACCGACTTCCCAAGCATTAATAAAAATTTAGGTCCGGGATTAATATTGTCAATCATGTAGTCTGCAAAATTGCGGATCGCAAGAGGATGTTTTTCTATTCCCCACGCAAATTGATCATAGAGTTCATCAATATCCACCAACAATGGAGTATGTCCTGAATTAGCTCTGTAATTATAATAATCCAATGCTCCCGACCAAATAGCTTTATTTGAAATCATCAGAAAATCTGCATTCGCGCCACTCACTAAGAAATTATTGAAACGTGAAAATTTAGAAGGATCAGGATCGGTATTTACTGCTTTGATGATTAGGTTTCCTGTGGCACTATACAATTGCGAGGCATCTAATAACATACACCGTTGTTCTGCACCATTCACTGGAACTAAACAACGTACCGTAGTTCCGTTATTATTGAGCGTGATTTGTCGAACAGTATCGGATCCAACAATATAAAATAAAGGATTTGCGGCACTTACATTTGGAAGTTCAAGATAAGCTTTTGGAGTGGCAGCATTTATATTCAAGTATTGAGGAAAACCTTCTCCGTTAAAATCACAACTGCGCGGATATCTCATCTTTACAAAACTCCACTGCATGTAATTTTCGTTGTACTGATTATTTACATCTTGTAATGGAAACAACTGTACATTATAATTTCCACTTGCCGGAAGGTTGGTAGGATTGAACTTATGAAACTCTAATGTGTATCCGTAGAAAATGGAATTGAGTAATGTGCTACCTCCACCTTTAATTTCGAAAGGATGAGAATTAGCATTTTGCCCCATAACGTTCAGGTTAATTTCTGGCGAGGCGCCTCCTGCAATAAACTTCGAAATTGTGAAGGCTGCTGTTGCGGAGTTTCCGTAAGAAACTTTATCGATATAAGATCCTTCACCTGCGGTATAGGAATTATCTGCAATTCCAAATTGATCTCTGTAACCAATATTATAAGAACCATGAAAGCCTTGATATTCATCGTGGATGAAACTAGATTCCGGCGTGTACCCGCTGAAATTGATATCCGTTTCAACAATCATTCTTTTATTCGTAGTTGAATAAATATTGTATGTCAGAAAATAAGAGGCTGTATCATTGAATAAACTATAACCAGGATCTGGCTGACTGGTAATAGTGTCGTACAGTTGACCATCTAATTTGCCATCAGTTCCTTTTGCATAAAATTCTATATAATCACCGGGCTCAAAAACATTTTGAGTATTTCCATCTACTACTTTAATAAATTGCTCTTTTCCATTTCCAAAAAGCTGATAGCGTTCTGGATTAAACCAGTTGGATGGATTAACGCCATTGAGAAGAAGGTCATTATAAGTAATTCTATAGATTCCTTCTTTCCATACACTTACGCGAAAATATTGCTGTGCTGAATAGGGCTGTCCGCTTACAAACGGAATCCATTCATTGTTGTAGGACTGACCCGCAACTAAAAGTGGAAAGGTAAAACAGATGAGCAGTATAAAGTAAAGTTTACGCATAGGTAAATGTGTATTCAGTTGATATTTATTTTGCAGCCTGCGGTTTCTGTCTGAAGATATTCAGGCGCAAGGAGAATACATTAGAGTACAAGGTTTGAGCACTGTTACCGATGTTGGTCAGGGCATAATCAATGGTAACATTTTTCAATCGAAGACCAACACCCATATTGGGTTGAACAGTGGTGGAAGTGGAGAGATCCGTATTTTTTACAGTCTGAATATTTCCAAGTCCTGCGCGGAGATAAATAAAATCTTCATAGGCAAACTCTAATCCGAATTTGGGATCGATGCTGATTGGATCACTCTTGATAGGTACATTTCTTTTCCCATCAAAAGTTACATCCAGATCCATAGAAGGCATCACCGTAATTTTTTTGGTGATATTGGTTTTGTATGCTGTTCCTAAAACTAGTCGTGGTAAAGTAATCTCGAGACCATTTTCAGGAATTTCATTTCCAGTTTGATTAAAAACTTCTTCCAAATTAGAAGTATTATAACTCCATGCATTGAAGGTGGAGGTGATATCTTTTCCTACTGCTGCGAACTGCCACTTTTTGTAATCATATTGCGCGCCGACATCTATACCAAATCCCCACGCTTTGGCAAAATCACCAACTTTACGATGAACAACCTTAACGTTACCGCCTAGCCGTAAACCTTCAATTTTCATTTTCTGAGCATAAGAAAACAAGAAAGCATAATCAGCGGCAGAAAATGATTTCAATCGATCATAATCAATATTACCATCTTTATCGATCAAGTCCGTAGAGTCAATGATATCATCTATCGCAAAACGAATTACAGAAAAAGCAACTGTTCTAGTTGCATCGATGGGAGCTGCAATGGAGCCATAATCATATTTCGCAATTCCTGCAAAGTACTCACTGTGCATAGCTGCAATCTGTATGTTTCCTTTAACGCGAGTAAGCCCAGCGGGATTCCAATAACCGGCAGTTGCATCGTCGGTGCTAGCAGAAATGGCTCCGCTAAGTCCGAGACCTCTAGCTCCTACACCAATCGCAAGAAATTCATTGCTATATTTCGGTGTTGATGTTTGTGCTTGCAGACAAACAGGGAGTAGAAAGGCTGCTGAAAGAATGGTGAGTAATCGGTTAAGGTGCATATTTCAGGTTGTTGAATACCCAGAACGATTTTTAAGGGCAAAAAGTATTTTTTTCAATGTAATATATACTCTTAAACAGCCTCTAAGGTTCTAGAAATCCAAAGTTAAGTAACATTAAATCAATGATCGTCATAGAATTTCAATTCAATTAACAACTGGAAGTGTCAATTTGTTGGTAAACCCGAAATTTAAGAGCCTATCCAGGTTAAATATCTTTGAGGAATTCACGAAGAATCAGGGATCCGGTTAAATTTGCCGAATGAAGCAATTACCTAATATCATGACTCTGCTGAATCTGCTTTGCGGATGTATAGCATTGGTAAGTGTTTTCCATGGTAGGATAGATCATGCCGCAATACTCGTGGTCATAGCTGGAATCCTCGATTTTTTGGATGGTTTTGTAGCGAGAATGATGAATGCACATTCAGAACTCGGTAAACAACTCGACTCTCTGGCGGATATGGTGACTTTTGGCGTAGTGCCCGGTGTAATCCTCTTCAATCTTATGTTGCAGAGTAGTTATTTCGCCACTTTTGAAAGTCGTCTTTTGTTTTCAGTGCTTAAATACTATATGTTTATTGTCACGCTTTTTTCCTGTTTACGACTGGCAAAATTCAATATCGACCCTCGCCAGACTACTTATTTTATCGGATTAAATACGCCTACTAATACCTTTATGATCCTGGCTTTACCTTTAATCCTCCGTCATGATAGTTTTGGCTTGGGAAGTTTCATCTTGAATCCATTCATTTTAGTGGGAATTGCTTCTTTATCAGCTTTTCTTTTAGTTGCCGAAATCCCATTTATATCATTGAAATTCAAATCATTAAAGTGGAATGATAATCGACCTCAATATTTATTGATCCTCGGAGCATTGTTACTTTTAATTGCATTCCGCTATGCTGGTCCTCCCTTGGTAGTGATCTTCTACTTAATTTTGTCGCTCATCTTTCCACCTGATAAAAAACAAGTTGTATGAAATATAATGCCCACATTACCGTAATGCCACAAAAGGCGCTATTGGATCCTCAAGGAAGAGCAGTAAGCTCAAGTATGAAAAATCTGAATCTTCCGGAAATTGGAAATGTCAGAATTGGTAAACATATTACACTCGAAGTTGAAGCAGCAAGCAAAGACGCGGCAAGTCAAAAAGTAGAGCAAGCGTGTAAGCAATTATTGGCAAATCCGATTATGGAGACTTACGAATTTGTGTTGGAAGAAGCAAAGTAATCTATTTTCAGAAGAAATTTATAGGCTGGTCTTTAGATCAGCCTTTTTTATTTCAGGGCTGGCTATATTTAAACCCTTTGCAATTAAATAGTGTAGGTATTGGCTGTCTTTTTTCCTTTTGGGCGCGTAATTTTTTAAAGCGATTATTTGCAATATATCAGCTTAATAAAAATTTTCGATACTTTAATTATCTACCTTTATTATTCCAAAACCATTTCCCATGAAAAAATATCTACTTATTTTATGTTTTTTTCTCTGCACTATTAAAGGTTATAACCAACAAAGTATGGTTTTCAATTATGTGTGTGACACTGTTCATACTTTCACCTGTAATAATGGGAATCCACCTCCGTATAATGTCGGATTCATATTCAAAGAAAATCTTTTTAATTATTCGTTAACTGATACATTTTTTATTAAAGCTGATTTTGGTGATGGCACTAATCAAACTAAAGCTTGTTATTATAACCCAAATCTAGGAGGTACTCTAGAAATGAATAATGGACAATTAGAAATTCATAATCATTTTAATCATTATTATTTGTCTTCCGGAATTTTTGATGTTACCTATTATATAAGTGATCAATATGGAAACGCAGATACGCTCTTTCATCCGGCCGAAGTGTACCTAAATTCCAATTGCGCACCAATAGTTACAAGAATCTTTGTGGATAATAATTCTAATTGTGTTTTTGATGCCGGCGATTCAGCAATTTCGAATGTAAGCTATAGTATCTCCAATGGTATATCTCCTTTTTATACTCCAAATTCATATTTATTTAATGAATCTATAGGTGCACCATTAGGAGTTAATTTTACAGCAACAGTTGATCCATTACCCATTCAACAATTAGGATATAATCTGGTCTGTCCGGCTTCGGGTATGATTAATTTTACTCATAATGGTCCGGATACACTCAATTTTGCTGTGAATTGTAATTCGAATTATGATTTAAGTATACATAGTGGAGTAAGTTTTAATTTTAAACTTGGAAATTCAATTTTCGCAGTGGTGGGAATAAGAGATATATCTTGTGTTCCAATGTCGGGTACATATACCCTTAATTTGGATCCTCAATTAAGTTTTGTTAATTCTTTAAATGCTCCTACATCCGGTTCCGGTTCAACTTACACTTGGAGTTTTTCTAATTTGTTAACTGTTGGAAACGGACTAGGTGCAGCAAGTAATATAATGTATTTTAATATGGACCCATCTGTACAAATTGGAGATATACTTTGTTATTCATTTTCAGTGAGCCCTGTTGCAGGCGATATTGACCCTTCTAATAATGCGGGTAATTTGTGCAGAACTGTAGTTAGTGCCGTTGATCCTAACTTCAAGACTGTTGATCCTGTTGGTGCCGGTGCTACCGGAGCGATTGCACCAAATATTAAATTAACCTATACTATCGGATTTCAGAATACAGGAACAGCTACAGCAGATCATGTTTATGTGATGGATACATTAAGTGCGGATCTTGATATTAGCACTCTCCAAGTATTATATTCAACATATCCAATGCAATTGTACATCATCGACGGGCATATTCTGAAATTTGATTTTGTGAATATTCAGTTACCGGATAGTGGTGCCAATGAAATGATGAGTCATGGGTTCTTTGCCTATGAGATAGATCAAAATCCAAATCTTTCTAACGGAACACAGATTCAAAATACTGCCGCTATTTATTTCGATTATAATGCTCCTGTAATTACGAATACTACATTGAATACTATTAATACAGCATTGGGAGTTAAAGAGGTTCACTCACTTAAAACAAGTGTTTATCCAAATCCATTTACAGATATGTTTACAATTGATTTCGATAAAGAATTTGATGGAACAATCCAGTTATTAGATTTGTCGGGAAGGTCTATGTTTAATCAGCAGTTCCATGGAATGAATTATTCTTTTTATCAAGAACAATTATCATCCGGAATATATTTCTTAATGATGAAGGATGCTGAAGGAATTATTTTAGACCAGAAAAAGTTGATTAAAAGATAAAAGGATGAATGTCGAAATAGAAAATATCTTTTAGAATTTCGATTGTCATTCTAAAAGATATTTATTGGTAATTACCTTTTTGTCTAAAAATAGTTTCTAGCTTCTCAACTCAAAATTCTGTCCTAGATAAACTCTTCGTACTTGCTCATCTTCGGCAAGCTCTTGAGCAGTACCTTCTTTTAAAATTCTTCCTTCAAAAAGTAAATAGGAGCGATCGGTGATTGTTAATGTTTCATGCACGTTATGATCAGTGATCAGGATTCCAATATTTTTTGCTTTCAATTTATAAACGATACTCTGAATATCTTCTACGGCAATAGGATCCACACCAGCGAAAGGTTCATCTAGCAAGATGAATTTTGGATCAACAGCTAGAGCTCTTGCGATTTCTGTTCTTCTTCTTTCTCCTCCTGATAATACATCACCACGACTTTTTCGCACTCTATTCAAACCAAATTCTTCCAACAATACTTCAAGTCGGTCTCGCTGAACTTCTTTCGATAATTTCGTCATCTCCAATACAGCCTTGATATTATCTTCCACACTTAATTTACGAAATACAGAAGCTTCCTGCGCAAGATATCCAATGCCCATCTGTGCACGTTTGTACATGGGTTCATTCGTGATTTCTGTTTTGTCTAAAAAAATCTGACCTTCATTGGGTTGAATCATTCCAACGGTCATATAAAAAGTAGTGGTTTTACCAGCTCCATTAGGACCCAGCAAACCTACAATTTCACCCTGACTAACCTTTATGGAAACTTTATCAACTACAGTTCTTCCTTTATATCGTTTAACCAGATTTTCTGAGCGAAGTATCATCATAGGTCAAAGATATTGGTTTCTTTATTCTTAGAGGTACGATCTTGTAAAACAATTAGTTCTGTTGAGGAAATTCATGAAGTCGAAGCCAACTTCAGATGTAGTCGGCTATTTTTATTCAGTGCAGATCGTATCTTCGTCACACAAATTATATGTAATTGATCATGCTTAGAATTGAACATATCGGTATTGCGGTAAAAAGTTTGGAAACATCAAATTTATTATTCACATCATTGTTTAACACTCCTCCTTACAAATCAGAAAGCGTAATTTCTGAAGGGGTGATTACTTCCTTTTTCAAAACTGGTGAAAACAAAATCGAATTACTTGAAGCGAGTAATCCAGAAAGTCCAATTGCAAAGTTTATCGAAAAAAGAGGAGAAGGAATTCATCATATTGCATTTGAAGTGCAGGATATTTTATCAGAAATGAAACGATTAGAATCAGAAGGATTCACTTTGCTGAATAAAGAACCGAAACGTGGTGCTGATAATAAATTAGTTTGTTTTCTGCATCCTAAAGGAACCAATGGTGTATTAGTGGAGCTGTGTCAGGAAATCCGATAAGAAAACGAAATACTATTAAAGCAGTTGCATGTATTTTTCTTCGATACGTTCACCCTTTTCGATATTCAGCCATTCAGCAGGTAAACCTACCTTTTCTGCTCCGTGAATATGCTGAATACTATCATCGATAAATAGTGTTTCTTCTTTTTCAAGATGATTGTCGGTCACTACTTTTTCGAAAATTTCAGCATCTGGTTTACGCATACCGATCTTGCAAGAAAGATATGTTTTTTCAAAAGTTGCTTCGAGAACACCATCGCCAAAAGAATCATCGGCAATTTTTGTAAAAGCTTTTACATGGATCATATTGGTATTGCTCAACAAAAAAATTCGATATTTTTTCGCAACTTCTTGCAACCATTGTAATCTGTTGTTTGGAATATCCAGTAACATCGCATTCCATGCAAGATCAATTTCCGCATCTGTAATTGTGGAGGGTAGATATTCTCGAAGTTTTAATCTGAAATTTGCATTGCTAAGAATTCCTTTTTCAAAATCATCGAAGAGTGAACTTTGTTTTGCCTTAGAATAGATTTCGTCAAAGTCGGAGATGCCGAGTTCTTGAAAGGCTCGCGCTGTTCGATGGTAATCCAGATTGATGATCACACCACCCAGATCGATAATGATATTTTTCAGGTTCTTCTTCATGGCTATAAACAACAAAACCTTCCAAGGAGAAGGCTTTGTGAGAGTGGGCCCACCTGGATTCGAACCAGGCACCCACAGATTATGAGTCTGTTGCTCTAACCGAATGAGCTATAGGCCCTTTTTTATAAGGATTTGCAAAATTAAATAATCAAGAGATACAGACAAGCATTACTGCCCTATCAAATGCAATGCGTCGTAATTTTGATCTCCTAGTGATTCAAGATCAATGCCTTTAGCCTTCTTTCGATCTTGTAACTATTTAATTACGCCCAGCTCTTTTCCTACTTTCTTAAAAGCAGCTAAGGCTTTATCGATATGATGACGATCGTGACCTGCTGAAATCTGCACCCGAATACGGGCATTCCCTTTTGCCACAACAGGATAAAAGAATCCAATCACATAGATACCTTCTTCCAATAATTTGGTGGCCATATCCTGTGCCAACTTCGCTTCATAAAGCATGATTGGAACGATAGGATGTTCGCCGGGTTTAATATCAAATCCTGCTTTGGTGATCTCAGTACGGAAATAATTAGTGTTATCCCAAAGCTTATCTCTCAATGCTGTGGTATCACTCAACATATCTATAACGGCGATGGATGCACCCACAATCGATGGAGCAAGAGAATTGGAAAATAAATAAGGGCGTGAACGCTGACGAAGCATTTCGATAATTTCTTTTTTACCCGAAGTAAAACCACCCATCGCTCCTCCCAATGCTTTTCCTAAAGTACCGGTGATGATGTCTACTCTTCCCATCACATTGCGGTATTCATGTGTTCCTCTGCCCGTCTTGCCCATGAATCCAGAAGCATGACACTCATCGATCATAACTAATGCATTGTATTTATCTGCGAGGTCACATATTTTATCCAGTTGTGCAATTGTTCCGTCCATAGAAAATACTCCATCGGTAACAATCATTCTATGACGTAAATGCTGACTTGCTTTTAACTGTTCTTCAAGATCATTCATGTCGTTATGCTTATAGCGCATTCGCTGTGCTTTGCATAAACGGATTCCATCGATGATCGAAGCATGATTGAGTTCATCACTAATCAACGCATCCTGATCATTTAATAAAGGTTCAAATACTCCGCCATTGGCATCAAATGCTGCCGCATATAAAATCGTATCTTCTGTACCTAAATAGGTGGAAAGTTTTGATTCCAGTTCTTTGTGAATATCCTGTGTTCCACAAATAAACCGAACACTCGACATTCCAAATCCATGTGTATGAATAGCATCAATTGCAGCAGCAACTACCTTCGGATGTGATGAAAGTCCTAAATAATTATTTGCACAAAAATTAATCACTTCTTTTCCATTCGCAACTATATCAGCAGCCTGAGGTGATGATATTACGCGCTCAGTTTTATAAAGGCCTGCTTCTTTGATTTCCTGCAATTCTTTTTCAAGGGCTGGTTTCAAGGTATTATACATGATCTGTTCTTCTAGTTTGTGGATGCAAAACTAAAGAAAAGTAGGTGTTTCTGTTCCGTTCAGTCTTCTCCAGAGCTACCCTTAGATCAATGCAGGTCCTGATTTTTGTCTCAACTGATTGTCAGCAAATAACTTGAGGTGAATGGTCGAATTTTATATGCGCTGATAAACTTTACCTGGCAACGACCGAATGGCACCTTTCATTTCTAGTCCAAGTAGGACACCTGATAATTTACTAAACGGAATTTTAGCTTTCAGCATGATCAGATCGATGTCGAGTTTTTCATGTTCTTTCAATAATTCCATGATGACGGTTTCTTCTGTATTGAGTTCAAAAAAAAGTTGTTGTTGCTGAGTTCCTTTTATATTTTTAGTAGACCCTTCGGCTTCATTATCCCAACCCATCAAGTATGCAATATCATCGGCTGATGTAATGAGCGCAGCTCTGTTTTGCATAATAAATTTATTGCATCCGATACTAAATGGATCATCAATTCTTCCAGGAATAGCGAACACATCTCTGTCATAACTTTGTGCGATATCGGCGGTGATGAGTGCGCCACTTTTTGCAGGAGCTTCAATCACAACTACTGCATCACACATGCCCGCTACGATTCTATTTCGTGAAGGAAAATTTTCTCGATCAGGATTTGTACCACTAGGATACTCCGTTATTATTCCTCCATCTTCAATCATTCTGACGGCTGTACTGCGATGCGATCCGGGATACAGTCGATCAAGTCCATGAGCTACAACTCCAATCGTTGGCATATTATTTCTCAATGCTGCACGATGTGCATGAATATCGATTCCATATGCTAATCCACTTACAATGGTGACCTCAAATGCAGCAAGCTGATCTACTAAAATATCAGAAACCATTTTACCATACTCAGTAGGCGTTCTAGTTCCAACCAACGAAATCATGCGTGGTTTATTCAGATTGGCTTCTCCTTTGAAGTATAGTAGGATAGGCGAATCATGACAATGTTTCAATCGTTGAGGAAAATCTTTATCGAGATAAAAATATGTTTTGATCTTATGTTTGAGGATGAATTCTACTTCCTTTTCGGCCATACTAAAAGGATCATGTCGGCTGATTACTGCTGCAGTCTTTGGACCTACTTCTGGAATTTTTTCGAGTAACTTTTTCTTCTGACGAAAGACAGCCTCTTCACTTCCGCAATAGCTAATTAAATTTTTTGCCAGTACAGAGCCCACTCCTGGAATCATAGTAAGTGCAATACGATACAACAATTGCTGTTGATCCTTCATACGCTATAAAATTTAAGGGCAGGATTTGAAAAATCACCACCGGTTTAAGAGCAAAGATATAAATTTCATTCATCACTAAGCCTCCTCCGAATTTTGGTTTTGCTTTTTCTTGTTCCGCATTTATCAATTTGTATCTTCGTCGAAACCTGACCTTAATGTGTATGACGAATTCCCTGAGAAATAAGTGCCAGCATCAGCTCTTTTCTTCATCAAAATTCTTCCTTATTGCAATCTTTTGCCTCATACATTCCATCGCCAATGCTCAGGTTGCGGTGCTTAAAGGAACGGTCACTGATGCGGTATCTAGAGTAGGTATTCCGGGAATTTCTGTAGTGGTGCTTCCTTTGCAAAAGGCAGTGAACACCGATGCGGATGGTAATTTTTCAATCGACCTTGATTCGGGTGCTTACACGGTTGAATTCCGTGCATTGGGATATCAGGTAGTCTCAAAAAAGATTTCATTGAACGCTGGTCGGCAAGAAGTTTTGAATATTTCTATGGAGCCCATCAGTAAGGAATTGGGTACCACGGTAATTAGTGCTGGAAAATTTGAGCAAAAGTTAGAAGAAGTAAGTGTGACGATGGCTGTATTGAAAACTGCATATCTTGAAAATAGTAATCAGACCACAGCTGAAACGGCGATGGAACAAGTGCCAGGTGTAACGGTAATTGATGGTCAAGCGAATATTCGTGGAGGAAGTGGATTTAGTTATGGTGCGGGAAGTAGAGTGCTTGTTTTAGTAGATGATTTGCCTGCTCTTGCAGGAGATGCGAATGATGTAAAGTGGAGTTTTCTTCCAATTGAAAATGTAGAGCAGATAGAAGTGTTGAAAGGTGCGTCATCAGCTCTCTTTGGATCCTCTGCATTGAATGGTGTGATTAATATGCGCACTGCTTACCCTAAAGATAAACCGGAAACGAAAGTTACTTTTTTCTCCGGCTGGTATGGAACGCCAAAACGGGAGTTTACAAAATGGTGGAAGAGAAATGATCAACGAACTTCAGGAATGTCATTTTCTCATCGTCAGCAATTTGGACAATTCGATTTGGTGTTGGGTGGAAATTATTTTAATGATGATGGGTACCGAGATGGAGAATCTGAAATTCGCAAACGTGGTAATATTAATCTGAGATATCGTTTTAAAAAAGTGCAAGGACTCTCAGCGGGCATTGCAGTAAATACGCAGCAGTCGGTAGGTGGTAATTTTTTGATCTGGCAGGATGATAGTCTCGGTACACTTTTGCCATTGGGTGGTGTAGGTGATTCCACTTCCACATTAAGTTTGTATACTACCAAGAGAACAACGGTTGACCCATACATTACTTACGTTGGAAAAAAAGCCAGTCACAGACTACGTACACGATATTATCTCACCAACAACGTAAATAATACGAATCAAGAAGCAAGAGCGGAAGTTTATTTCGGAGAATATTTATTTCAGTACCACTTCTCTGAATGGTTAACTACCACTGCGGGTATTTCATCTTCAAAAACGACGGTGAATGGTGATTTATACAGTAAACAGAATGGAGATAACACTGCAATCTATGCTCAAGTAGATGGAGGATATAAAAGACTTAAAGCAACGGTAGGAGTTAGAAATGAACAGGGACATATTTCTGGGGAGAGTCTGGATGCGCAACAGCTATTTAGAGCAGGAGCGAATTATCATTTGCTGAAGTTTACTTATCTCCGAGCTTCTTACGGACAAGGATTTCGTTTTCCTTCCATCGCTGAGAAATTTATTAAAACGCAAGTCGGAAATATTGTGATTTACCCCAATGATTCACTAAAAACTGAAACGGGTTGGTCGGCTGAGATTGGAGTGAATCAAGGTTTTAAAATTGGAAATTTTAGAGGCTTGGTAGATGTAAGTGTTTTTCAAACGAACTATCGCGATATGATGGAGTTTACTTTTGGTGGATGGGGAGTTCCTGGTGTGGATCCTTTTTTCGGACTAGGATTTAAATCTACCAATATTGGAAATGCGAATATTTCTGGATTTGAAATTTCAGTGACTGGTGAGCAAATGATTGGAAAGATAAAGCAGCAATTGATGATGGGTTATACATGGATTGATCCGGTGCAAGATGACTTTAATCCTGCTAAAGATACACTCGTGAATTCCTCTACAGAAAATGTGTTGAAGTATCGATATCGTCAGATGTTCAAATTTGATGCGGAGTGGACGTATAAAAAAGTAGCGTTTGGATTTAGTTCCCGCTATTATAGTTTTATGGAAAATATTGATAAAGCATTTGAAGTTACCATTCCTGGAGTTCAACATTATCGCGCAGCAAATCATAATGGCGATTGGATCTTCGACTCTCGATTAGCCTTCCTCTTGAATAAATCATTTACCTTCTCCTTCATTGTGAAAAATGTATTTAATGAGGAATTTATGACGCGACCAGCAGATATTCAACCGCCACGAAGTTTTATTTTTCAACTATTGATGAAAATTTAATTCGGATGGTGGACATCAAAAAAGCGCTTTGGAATAAAGCGCTTTTTTGGTGTCTGTTTATTTTGAGCGCACAGAAAAATACGCTTTCATCGACTAGTTAATCTAAGCCTGCTTCAATTACCATTTGCACTCCTGGCAATACTTTTCCTTCGATGTATTCCAGTAATGCACCACCGCCAGTTGAAACATAACTCACATCGTTGGTGAAATGAAATTGATTAATAGCAGCTGCTGAATCTCCTCCTCCAATCAGTGAAAATGCTCCGTTCTTAGTGGCAGCAACAATTGATTCTGCAATCGACTTTGTTCCGTTTTCGAATTTCGGCATCTCAAAAACTCCCATCGGTCCGTTCCACAGAATGGTCTTACTGTCGGTGATGATTTTAGAAAATGCTTTCACTGATTCCGGACCGATATCAAGTCCCATCCAGCCATCTTCAATTCTTCGGATATCCGTAGTTGTTACATTGGCATCTTTATCAAATTTATCTCCGTTCACAGAATCAACAGGGAGATGAATCTTTACTCCGCTTCCTTCGGCACGTTTCAAAATTTCGAGTGCAAGATCTAATTTATCCGTTTCACATAAAGAAGAACCAATTGATCCACCTTGCGCTTTGATAAAGGTATACGCCATTCCTCCACCAATGATGAGGTGATCTACTTTCTCCATCAGTTTTTCTATAATGAGAATTTTGTCCGACACTTTAGCACCACCCATAATCGCAGTGAACGGAGCAACTGCATTGCCTAAAACTTTTTCTGCATTATCCAATTCTCCAGCCATCACATAGCCAAACATACTTTTCCCTTTGAAGTATTGAGCAATAACAGCAGTACTTGCATGCGCACGGTGAGCAGTACCAAATGCATCGTTCACATACACATCACCCAATGAAGCGAGTTCCTTTGCAAATGCGGGATCGCCTTTTTCTTCTTCTTTGTGAAACCGAAGATTTTCCAAGAGTAAAACTTCACCCGACTTCAAAGCCGCCGCCGCCTCTTTTGCAGGAGTACCTATACAATCATTAGAAAATTTTACTGGTCGTCCAAGTAACTCTTGTAAAACACCAAGGGTATGTTTTAGTGAATATTTTTCCGTCGGACCTTCTTTCGGTCTTCCTAAATGCGACATCAGAATTACACTCCCTCCGTCGCTAAGAATTTTTTTCAGGGTCGGAATCGCAGCACGGATTCGTGTAGGGTCAGTCACTTCAAAAGCAGCGTTAAGAGGGACGTTAAAATCAACGCGGATTAAAGCTTTTTTACCTGAGAAATTGAAATGGTCTACTGTTTTGATTTGCATAGATAATAGAATAAGGTTGGCAAATTTAATCGATTTAGAGGCTTCTTTCCGGCGGTCAATTTGGTTACTTTTGCAAATATGTTGTTTAGTGATGTTATCGGTCAAGCTGCTGTGAAAGAACGCTTGATTTCTGGTACCCGAGAAGGTAGGGTAAGTCATGCGCTATTGTTTTTTGGTCCTAAAGGCTCAGGAACTTTACCGATGGCTCGAGCTTTTGCACAATTTCTGAATTGCGAAAATCCCGGTGAATCAGATAGTTGTGGTAAATGCCCGTCCTGTATTAAGAGCAGGAAAATGATACATCCTGATATTCATTTTATCTACCCAATCGCCACAGTGAAGGATGTAAAAAATCCTAAAAGCATTGATTTTGTGGACGATTGGCGGAAATTGGCATTTAATCAGCCCTACCTAGACCTCAACGACTGGATTCAATATATTGTTGGGGAAGAGTCGAAACAGGGATTTATTTCTGCTGAAGAATCCAATGATATCATCCGGAAAATCAGCTTGAAAAGCTTTGAAGCACCCTATAAAGTTGTAGTGATATGGATGCCAGAAAAGTTGAGGATTGAGGCTGCTAATAAACTCCTGAAAAGCCTTGAAGAGCCTCCCGACAACACCATTTTTATTCTTGCTTCCGAGCAGAGAGATCAGTTGCTAGCTACTATATTAAGTCGTACCCAGCTCGTAAAAGTAAACCGATTAAAGGATGAAGAGGTGGCGGACGCGTTGAGAATAAAATTCGATTTACAGAGTAGTCAGGCCCTGGAATTAGCCCGTCTAGCCGACGGAGATTTCCGCATCGCACTCGATCTAGCCGCTGAAGAAAGAGGCGAGGGTAGCTATGAACAGGAATTTCTGAATTGGATGCGACTTTGCTTCAATCCCATGAAAAGCATGGAAAAACTACTGCCTTGGGTAGATGAGATGGCAAAAGAAGGACGCGAATCTCAAAAACGATTTTTATTCTCCTGCATGCGCATGGTGAGAGAGTGTATGTTGGTGAATATAGGTGATGATTCTCTCGTAAAACTGGATGATTCTCAACTGAAATCGATGGTGAAATTTCTGCCATTCGTGAATCAAAATAATATGCATCCTTTCATCCAGGCACTCAATGAAGCACATACTCATGTGGAAAGGAATGCCAATCCTAAGATCCTTTTCTTAGATTTGTCCTTAAACGTCAGCAGAATCCTGCAGATTAAGTAATATCTGATGGATCGGCAGGCAATAACTATAAGTGGTTTGGAACATTAACCGTAGAAGAAAATATGGGATGTAGTTCATGTTCAACCACCAGCACCGGAACCCCCGGAGGATGTCAAAGTAATGGTACTTGTGGCACCAGTGGTTGTAATAAGCTCAATGTATATAATTGGCTTTCTGATATGGTTCTCCCCGAAGGGCATAAGCCTTTCGATATTGTGGAGGTTCGCTTTAAAGGAAGTCGTAAAGAGTTCTTTAGGAATGTAAATAGCCTAGAAGTTCAGGTTGGAGAAATGGTTGCCGTAGAAGGTAATCCCGGTCATGATATCGGGGAAGTTAGCCTTGTGGGCGAACTGGTGAGATTCCAGTTGCGAAAACACAATGTGAAAGAGGACGCTGCGGATATAAAACTACTTTATCGTACTGCTCGACCTGCCGACGTTGAAAAGTTCAATGAAGTGAAAGAGCTGGAGTTTAATACCATGCACCGTTCACGTACCATTGCTATGCAGCTCGGTCTGAAAATGAAACTTAGTGATGTGGAATTTCAAGGCGATGGAAAAAAGGCTACATTTTTTTATACTGCGGATGAAAGAGTTGATTTTAGAGAACTGATTAAAAAACTTGCTGAAGAATTTAAAGTTCGTGTGGAGATGCGCCAGATTGGGATGCGTCAGGAAGCAGCACGTTTAGGCGGGATAGGTTCATGTGGACGCGAGTTGTGTTGTTCTACATGGCTTACCGATTTCAAAATCGTTTCTACTAGCGCCGCTCGTTATCAGAATTTGTCCCTCAACCCACTGAAACTCGCTGGTCAATGTGGTAAATTGAAATGTTGTTTGAATTATGAGTTGGATACTTATCTCGATGCTATTCGTGATATTCCAGAATCAAATATTCGCTTGTATACTGCGAAGGGATCTATGATGCACCGCAAGACCGATATTTTCAAACGGATCATGTGGTACTCGGTATTACCTGAAGTGAAAGAAGGGGAAGAACGTCCGTTTATGGGTGCCGATCAATGGGTGCCGATGGCGGTTGATCGTGTAAAAGAAATTATTGAACTTAATAAACAGGATATTAAACCTGCAGAATTTGGAAGTATTGAGATTGAGGAAATCGAAGATGATACTGATTACAAAGATGTAGTAGGTCAAGATAGCTTGACACGTATGGATCGTGTGAAGAAGAAAAAGAAGAAAAAGAAATCTTCTGATGCTCCTAAATCAGCTGCTCCTGCTGCGTCATCAACAACTACGCCTCCTCCTCGCACAAATCGTTCGCCTCAACAACGTCCTGATCAAAATTCGAATAAACAAGAGCAGAAGCCTCAGCAAAATAATCGTCCACAGCAACAAACACCGCGTCCTAATCAACAAGGGCCGCGTCCTGCTCCTCAGCCTAACAAGGAAAATGCTCCGGTTGCAGGCACTCAACCTGTGAAAACTGCTTCTCCACAACAGGAGAAACCGGCTAGTCCTCAACAACCACGTCAGGACGCTCCAAAAAATACTCCACCACGTATTCAGCCACCACAGCAATCACAGGGTAATCCTGCGGATAAGCCCTCAGGACCACGTGTAGAACGGAAAATTCCTGATGCACCAAAGCCTCAAGCTTCAAATCCTGCACCGGCTCCTGATACAAAACCTGCTGCACCAGTTCCGCCTTCTACCACTCCATCGGCTCCTACAACACCATCCAACCGACCTCCACGAATTAGTCCTCGTCAGGAAGGTGGGAATAATGATAATAGCTAACGCTTAGGCATTACCGAAAATTAAGATGCAATCACGTTACCTGAAGTTATTTGTGGTTATAATAACGATATTGTTTGTTTCCTGTGATCGTAATAGAGTATTCGAACAAAATCAGAAAATTGAAAAGGGACTATGGGATATGGATCAGCCCGTTGTAATTACAGCCGTGATTACCGATACGGTGAATCCGCATAATGTATTTATCAATTTCAGAAATGCAGGAACTTATCCTTTCAGTAATATTTTTCTATTTGTAAATACGCGTTTGCCGGATGGTCAAATGGATAGAGATACTGCTGAAGTGTTGCTCGCTACTCCTGAAGGTAAATGGATGGGGAAAGGTTTAGGGGACATCTGGGATAATCAGGTTTTGTTTAAACAAAATGTACGCTTTCCTAAAGCGGGTGAATATCGATTTGAATTAACACATGCCATGCGGATGAATCCTCTTCAAGGAATTATGGATGTGGGAATGAGAGTAGAAAGAGTAAGTAATTAAAATTTTTATTAAAAATTACGACATGAAAAAATTATTCTCGCTCATCGTTTTTATTTGCGCTGTCACCGCTCTGAATGCGCAGTCGACTGCTACAACAACTCCGCTACCACTAATTTATCATCCTGAATTAGATGCTCGTGCAGAGATGAACAAAGCAATTAAGACTGCGAAGCTGGAACATAAAAATGTTGTACTGATGATTGGTGGTAATTGGTGTAAATGGTGCCGGAGATTTCAGCAATTTATTGATGCCAATGCGAAGATTGATTCAACACTAAAATCAGGTTTTGTTTTCGAACATCTGAATTATAGTAAGGAAAATAAAAATCTGGATATTCTTGCTGAACTGAATTTTCCTCAGCGATTCGGGTTCCCTGTTTTTGTAATCCTTGATGCTGATGGAAAACGTATTCACACCCAAAATTCAGGATATCTGGAAGATGGTGATGGATATTCAGAGGAAAAAATTATTGAATTTTTCTCTCAGTGGAGCCCCTCCGCTTTGAACCCTGAGAATTATGTGGAGAAGAAATAAGGTTCTGCTAAATATGGATCTTGTTATTCTTGACCCATTAAGGCGCATTAATCTTGAATTTTAATATTTTCAAAACTTCAGTGCCGGTTCCACTATGCGTTAGTAAACGTAAATTGTATTCATGCTCACTATTGAATAAGAAAATTTGAATCTAATCCTTACCTTTGCTTTATGTCAACATTGGAAAGGATTACTAAAACTTTGACTGAATTAAAGCCGGAGCTCATGGAGAAATACCATGTAAGTTCTATAGGATTATTTGGATCTATAGTAAGGACCGATTTTTCATCAACAAGTGACATTGATATTATTGTTGATTTTGACCAGCCAGTAGGAATAGAATTTATTGATTTGGCAAATTACATCGAACTTCGATTGCAAAACCCTGTTGATTTAGTTTCAAAGAAAGGGATAAAACCAGCATATCTATTTCAAATAGAAAAGGATATAGGGTATGTCTAAACGTCAACCTCAGCTTCTTATTGAGGATAATATTGAAAGTGCAAATAAAATCCTTTCTTATACAGATGGTATGTCTTATGATGAATTTATTGTTAATAGCAAAACGATAGATGCAGTAATTAGAAACTTTGAAATAATTGGAGAGGCTGCAAATCGGCTCCCATCAGAATTTAGGGACATTCATATCAGTATTGACTGGTATAGGATTATTGGATTTAGAAATAGACTAGTTCATGATTATATGGGAATAGACTTTTCAATTGTATGGGAGATTAGGAACAACTTTCTTCCTGAATTATTTAATTCACTTTTGAAAATTAAAAACTGATTTTCAGAATGGAGCCAATGAGTTTTTGGATATGGTTTAATGTGTTTATCGTTGCAATGTTAGTACTCGATCTTGGAGTATTGAATAAGCGTCAACATGAAATTTCATTTAAAGAATCTTTACTTTGGGTTGGCTTCTGGACCTTACTCGCTTTTATTTTTGCTGGATTGGTGTATTACTGGCGTGGACCAGAGAAAGCATTTGAATTCTTAACCGGGTATGTGATTGAATGGTCGCTGAGTGTAGATAATCTCTTCGTATTTATTGTAATATTTAATTATTTTAATGTTCCTAAACAGTACCAACATCGGGTATTGTTCTGGGGAATTATTGGCGCATTAGTGCTACGCGGAGCATTTATTATTGTTGGAGTAGCCTTGTTTAGTATGTTTGAATGGATGGTGTTTGTATTTGGAGCGATCCTTGTTTTTACGGGTGTTAAGATGCTGTTTCATGATGATAATGCTGATCCCGACTTACATAATAATTTACTCGTTAGATGGTGTAAAAAACTCTTTCCCGTTTCAGAAGATTACCACGGACCGAAATTTTTTGTGAAGGAAAATGCTCAATGGTTTGCTACTCCTTTATTGCTAGTATTGGTAGTAATAGATTTTACCGATGTGATCTTTGCAGTGGATTCGATTCCTGCTGTGTTATCCATTACGCAAGATACTTTTATCGTTTACACGAGTAATGTGTTTGCAATTCTTGGACTGAGAGCATTGTATTTTGCCTTGGCAGGGATGATGGGCGTCTTTCGTTATTTGAAATACGGTCTTGCTGTTATCTTATCTTTTATAGGAGTGAAGATGCTGATCTCTCATTATTTTCCGATTCCTACGGTTACTGCTCTGATTGTTGTATTATCTGTGTTGGCGCTAAGCATTTTACTTTCCATTTATATCACAGAAAAGAATGTGGAAGAGAAATGATTAAACAGATTGATCAAGTATTGCGCTATCTCTTGTATTATGTGCAAGCAGAAAATCGGCATGATCTGCAAGCTCCCTTTATCTACCATTTGAACGAAGCAGTTTTCAGAACCGATTCATCAGATCACATCTGTGATGCCATCGAACTTCATCGTAAGGAATTACTTCGCAACGATAAAATTATTCGGGTACGCGATTTCGGTGCAGGGTTTTCCGGAGTTAAATACAATGAAAGGAAAGTATCTTACATCGTTGCAAATTCAAGCAAACCCCCTCGCTATGCTCGTTTACTATATCGTTTAGTAAAATATTTGCATCCCGAATATTTACTAGAACTCGGAACTTCTGCCGGTATCAGCGCCTTGTATCAGGCTGCTGCTAATCCTCAAGGCAAATTGATTACGTTGGAAGGATGTGAAAATACTGCCGCATTGGCGCAATACTCCTTCAATAAATTCCCCGATTTAAGTATTGAATTGATCCAAGGGTCATTCGATGAAACGTTAAAGCCAGCGCTCGAAATGCTACCTCGTCTCGATTATCTTTTTATTGATGGGAATCATCGTTTAGAACCTACACTCAATTATTTCAATGAATGTTTGAGTAAGATGCATGATCATTCGGTAATCATTATCGACGATATTAATTGGTCGAAGGAAATGCGCGAAGCTTGGACTCAAATCAAAGCTCATCCCCGTGTTACTATAAGTATTGATCTTTTTATGCTTGGAATTGTTTTCATCAATCCGGGATTTTCAAAGCAAGAGTTTAGTATCCGGTATTAAATATTTGTATTCGGATTATAGGTTTTTTATTGTATAGGTTTGTTGAGTAATGTCAAAAACTATAGTCTTTAATCGGTAATCTTTTTAATTGTTGCCTAGTTATTGTCTCTAACACGATTGTTAAGATTTAATTGCAACTGAGTGTTAAGATTCGGCAACATTGAAGGTGTTGTACATAAAAGACAAAGTTACTTCCTTTTGGAGTTACAGCTAATTGGCTGATCCTGTAGGCTAAAATCTAATAAAAAATAGTTTCCTTTTAGAGAAACTTTACTTGCTAAATTAACGTTTTTATTGTATCTTTGTATGGAAACATTGTATAAGCCTAAATTTGATGTTTTATTCATGGAGGAAGTCCATGAGTTCCTTGCTGAACTTGATGAGAAATCTCGAAATAAAATTCTTTACAATATTGATAAGGCCAGGCACTATAATGACAAAGTGCTCTTTAAAAAGTTGCAGGATGAAATATGGGAGTTCCGAACTTTGTATAACAGTACTTATTATCGGCTATTTGCTTTTTGGGACAACTCGGATAAAAGAAGCACACTAGTGATTTCAACGCATGGGATTGTCAAAAAAACAGACAAACCTCCAGATAAAGAAATTGTAAAGGCTGAAAGACTAAGGCAATTGTATTATAAGTTAAAAAAATAAAATCATGGCAGCTAAAATTAAAATGAAACTATACACAATGGATCAAGTGAAAGATGAATTCATTGGCAAAAGTGGCACGATCAAGCGTGAAAAGTATGAGCAAGATTTGCAAATGGAATTGCTTGGGGATATGATCAAACAGGTGAGATTAGAACGTAACTTAACCCAAGATCAACTTGGAAAACTAATAGGCGTCCAAAAAGCACAAATATCAAAGTTGGAAAACAATGCTACCAATGTCACTATGGATACCATCCTGCGTGTGTTTACTGCTTTAAAAGCTAAAATTAGTTTCCATATTGAGTTGAAAAATCAAAAGGTTAGAATTGCATCTTAGTGTGTAGTCTTTAACACTTAAATATTCTCAAGAGTTTACAATTACTCATTTAAGAAAGATGATGTATGATAAATCATTCACTATTAGTGAAAATGATTGCTTTTGTATGATTATTCATACAAAGTTTGCTTTTCTCTAAATAACTCCTTAATTTTGTATGAGTATTCATTCACTAACTTTAAATACTCTACTTTATGACGGATAATTCATACATGAATTGGGAATCCATGAGTGATAGTGCATTAGCTGCGCGAATAGGTGCTTTTGTTAAACATCATCGTCTGGAGCAAAATAAAACACAAGAGGAAACTGCAGAAGCCGCCGGTATCAGTCGTTCTACATTGAGTTTATTGGAGCGAGGCGAAACAGTAACTATTGCCACCTTGATTCAGGTTTTAAGAGTATTGGAACAACTGAATGTAATGGAAGTTTTTTTGGTTCAGCAAATTATGAGTCCATTGGCAATGGCTAAAATGGAAAAGTATAATCGCAAAAGAGCAAGTAGAACAAAGACGAATTAATTGAAATAATTTGTTGAAATATGAATGTCGCAGAAGTAAAAATTTGGGGAGAATTAATTGGAGCAGTTGCCTGGGATGAAAAGTCAGGGCGTGCAAATTTCGAATATGATCCAAAATTCAAAAAACTCAACTTGGATTTGTCGCCGTTCAAAATGCCAATTAATTCAGCAAAAAAAATATTTACTTTTCCGGAATTACGTAAAAATAAAAATGCTGAATTTGATACCTTTAAAGGTTTACCCGGTTTGTTAGCAGATGTATTACCAGATAAATATGGGAATCAATTGATCAATGTTTGGCTCGCTCAACAAGGTAGAGCACAAGACAGTATGAATCCTGTTGAAATGCTTTGCTTTATTGGTAGCAGAGGAATGGGAGCATTAGAGTTTCTGCCACCAGCTAAAATAGAAAACAATAAAATTTTCACGGTTGAAATAGATAGTCTTGTAAACATAGCTCAAGAAATGCTCAGCCATAGAGAATCCTTAACTGCTAATCTGCAAAAGAATACAAAAACAGCAGTGATGGAAATTTTAAGAATAGGAACATCGGCAGGAGGAGCGCGACCAAAAGCAGTAATTGCTTACAATGAAAAAACAGGTGAAGTAAAATCAGGACAATCATCAGCGCCGGCTGGCTATGAACATTGGTTGATAAAATTAGATGGTGTAAGTGATGTGCAACTAGGAGCAAGTAATGGATATGGTCGTGTGGAAATGGCTTATTATAATATGGCAATCACTTGTGGAATTGATATGATGCCTTCAAAATTATTGGAAGAAAATAACAGAGCTCATTTCATGACCAAACGATTCGATCGCAAAGGCGCAGAAATGAAACATCATATACAAACTTTTTGTGCCTTAAAACATTTCGATTTCAATTTAGTAAACAGCTTTAGCTATGAACAATTGTTTCAGACTATGCGAGAATTGAAATTAAATTATCAGGATGCCGAGCAAATGTTTAAGCGAATGGTGTTTAATGTGATTGCACGTAATTGTGATGATCATACCAAAAACTTTTCTTTTAAATTAAAAAAAGATGGAAAATGGGAGTTAGCTCCGGCTTATGATGTTTGTCATGCATATCGTCCCGGAAGTGATTGGGTGAGTCAACATGCATTAAGTATAAATAATAAAAGAAAAGATATTACAAAAGATGACCTGCTTCAAATTGGTGAATCCATTAAGTGTAAAAAAGCAAAAATGATTATCGAAGAAATAAATGATACTGTTAGTGAATGGAAAAAATTTGCAAAAGATTGTAATGTTACTCCAAAACTCCGTGATGCAATTTCTAAAACACATCTTCATCTAAAGTAATCTTTAGCTTGAGAAGTAATCACAAATTGTATTCAGACGCTCAAATAGCAGAATTAACTGGTTGAAACGTTAATCTCACTTTCTCAAAAACAATTAGGGTGTTCTTTTCATTATTACATTTGAGCAAACACAAATTACCAGTGGAATCTATCATTAACGTAAAGAATATTTCCAGAATGTATAAAGTGGGTACCGAAACCATTTATGCATTGCGATCGATCTCCATCGATATTAAGAAAAATGAATACGTAGCTCTCATGGGGTCTTCTGGCTCTGGCAAGTCGACACTAATGAATGTTTTAGGCTGTTTGGATACGCCCTCCGGCGGTGAATATTTTCTCAATGGAATTGCAGTTGCCCGCATGACGGATAATGAATTAGCCGATATCCGGAACCGTCAGATTGGATTTGTATTCCAGACGTTCAACCTGCTACCGCGTAGTACTGCTCTCGATAATGTAGCCCTGCCATTGGTATATGCCGGTGTGAATAGGGAGGATCGTGAAGAACGTGCCTTGAAAGCACTTCAAGATGTGGGTCTTGGTGATCGTGTGACCCACCGACCTAATGAACTTTCTGGTGGTCAACGTCAACGTGTAGCGATTGCAAGGGCTTTGGTGACTAATCCAGCAATTATTTTGGCTGATGAACCTACCGGAAACCTGGATTCAAAAACATCAGAAGAAATTATGTACCTCTTTAAAGAGATTCATGAAAAGGGCAATACTGTGATTTTAGTGACGCACGAAGAAGATATTGCTCGACATGCTCATCGTATTGTGCGCTTAAAAGATGGTTTAGTAGAGACCGATGGCCCTAATGAGAATATTGTGATTCCTCAGATTAAAATAGCAACAGTATGAAGATTTATACCAAGACCGGAGATCTGGGCCAGACCTCTTTGATCGGCGGTACTCGTGTACCCAAATACCATGATCGGATTGAGGCCTATGGAACTGTGGACGAGTTGAATTCATGGATAGGCTTAGTGAGAGATCAAAAGGTGGACGATGCCTCTGTAACGATCATTCTTGGGATTCAAGATCGCTTGTTTACGATTGGAAGTCTGCTGGCAAGTGATCCTGAAAAGAGTAGGATGAAACTTCCTGAACTCGAAGTGGAGGATATTCGGCTGCTAGAAACGGAAATTGACCGCATGACAGCAGTCTTGCCCGAATTGAAGTCTTTTATCCTTCCTGGAGGACATCCTGCAGTATCATATACCCATTTAGCACGATGTGTTTGCCGTAGGGCAGAGCGACTCGTGGTATTGCTTTCTGAAGCCAATAGCATAGATCCTATGATAACGGTGTATCTCAACCGACTTTCTGATTACTTATTTACCCTCTCTCGCTTCTATGCTCAATTGTTGAATGTACAGGAACAACCTTGGACACCCAGAATGTGAAAAAATCAAGGAAACACAATTTGTTTTATCTGAATTTTATTTTATTACTTTTGCAGCCCTCTTAACCGGAGGGAGTGAAACAAAGTTTTGCTTAACACGTTGAATAACAATTATTAAATACTATACCATGTATTGGACCTTAGAGCTTGCATCACACCTAGAAGACGCCCCATGGCCGGCTACTAAGGATGAGCTTATTGATTACGCTATCCGATCTGGTGCTCCGATGGAAGTGATTGAAAACCTTCAAGAGCTGGAAGATGAGGGAGAACCTTATGAAACAATCGAAGAGATCTGGCCAGATTATCCTACTAAGGATGACTTTTTCTTTAATGAAGACGAGTATTAGAGAAAAATACAGTCCTTTTTTCTGGGAAAACAGGAAAATTACTTATGAACAGCCCTAACGGGAAGAAACCCTAACCTTTGGTTGGGGTTTTTGCGTAAATTAGAGTGGAGGCAAATTAATGCGAAAAATACATCAGGATAATACCTATGTATTACCGTACTCCATAAATTAGTCGAATTGAAGTATAATAGTGAAGCGAAAAATACGTTGATCTTTATAGTTGTGATGTGCTTTGCAGTTCATGAATGTTCGATGGCGAATATTGTTATTCTGTATAAAAATTAGAATTTCTTTTAAAAATTTAGAGATGTTGCAATTTTTTAGGTTAGGCCAATGAAAAAAGACCGCTTTACAAAACTCTTCCTTATATGCTCTTTCTTTTTCGGGACAACCGTTTCATTTTCGCAAATCAGCCCTATCATCGGTGATTTTAGTTTGTATGAAAATAGGGGGAACGTTTATCTAAATTGGCAAATCATTGCAGGTAGCAATTGTAACGGAATACAGATTTGGCGTTCTACAGATAGTTTAGAATTCACACAGATTCATGATATTCCAGGAGTTTGTGGCAATATCTCTACTCCACAGAATTTCGATTTTACAGACAAAAATCCGGTAAAGAATAAAACCAATTATTACCGCCTCGAACTTGGCAATACCGGACCTTCCGAAGTGTTATCCATTGAGATCATTGCGATAGAAAATGGATTTCAAGTTCGCCCCAATCCTATTGCTGATTATGCAAAGATTTATTTTGACAACAATATAAATATTTTATCTCAACTCATTATTTATAATCTTCATGGGCAAAATATTTTTTCACTGGCCACCAAAGAAAATTTTTTTGAAGTGAGTACTGAAAATTTGCAATCAGGGATTTACTTTTTTACGATTGGTACAGAAGGTGGAGCACCAATGGCACAGGGAAAAATTGTTGTGCAGCATTAATATTTTAAAACAGTTAAGTGCATTTTCTTATGATGGAACCTAAACCTAGTAATCATTTTTTGGTACAGAAGATGGCGGTAATTTTTACTAAGAAGAATAATCGGATTAAAGAGTTCATGGAGAGGAGTAAGTTGTGTTTGTTGCTTTTTGGCATTTTAAGTTTTGCAATAAATCTTTCACAAGCCCAAACCATCGAGAAAAAATTCCATCCAGATAGTTTGAGTCATAATAGTTTTTCTGATTTGGAGAAGAATTGTGGTAAGAACAAGATATTGCCTGCAACATTTGAAAAGCAAACATTGATTGCGCTGTCTTATTATCCTGAATTGAAAGATGTGAAAATTAAATTCAGAATCAAACATAAAACTACTCCACTTGCTACTCGACCATCCTATGGTGGAATGCTCCGCTCTGCAAAAAAGAGAACCTACATCATTACCATCAGTAACAAGAGTAGGGCATTTTTAGATACCATCCTTCTAAAGAACTTAAATTACAATGCTCAGATAGGAGTTTTAGGTCATGAATTAAGCCACGTATCGGATTTTGCAAAGAAAGGGTTTGGTGGGATGTGTAAAGTGGTATTCGGACATTTATCCAAAAATTATGTGGACCATTTTGAATTTAATACCGACAGACGTTGCATTGATCATGGTCTTGGTTATCAACTTTTAGCATGGAGTATTAACGTACGCGAAAATTTAAAAAGTTCAAGTTGGAAAGGAGCCGAAACTTTGTCACTCAATACCGAAGACGAAAGGTATATGAATCCAGGAACTATCGAAAAGATATTAGCAAATCATCCGCTTTACCAAAAGAAATAGGTACTATCGCGAAATAAATAGATTGTTGTAACCATAAGCTTTATGGTGACGGAAAACATTAACCGGATGATAAGCCAACACTTACAGGAACTACTTTAACTTCCAATTCTAAAGGCAGAAGGTATTAAAAGTTCACTATTTTATTTAAAAACAAAATTTTCTCGTTCGGGTTGAAGAAAAAGATCTTCGAAGTCAAATTCCAAGATTTTTTTTAGAATATTCTTAATTCCAGGATAAGAATCAGGCTTTTGAATGTACAGGTTAGCCCCATTATGATAAGTGCGATTTATTTGTTCTGGGTTCGATGTTGTGGAATAAATAAATACTGGAACATCTTTCCATTCCTTAGCCGATTTTAATTCTTCTAAACATTCAAAACCATTTTTGCAAGGCATATTTAAATCAAGAAAAATTAAATCTGGTAAATCATTGTTTAATTTTTCGAGCATAAGAAACATTTCTACTCCATTTGTAGCAGTGGTTATTTTTACAGATGGCGCGATTTCCTCGATAGCTTCTTTAAAAATATCTCGGTCATCTTCATCATCATCAACAAGTAATATGTGAAAGGAGTTATTTGCAATCAGAGATGCTAAAGCTGTTTTATCTTCATTATTCATTTTGCTTTCATTTTTTAAAGCGCTGAATAAATTACTTAAAATTCCCAAAAGTTTATGATCTAAATGAACAGTGTCCATAATTTAGTAAGTTATATGTTGAACATAGGTTAATAGATATTGAACAAATATAATAAAGGAAGTATTATCTAAGATTGAATAACTTCAAAGTTTGATTGGGACCGTGGCAAAATAATGGTAAAAGTACTTCCCTTACCTACTTCGCTATCTGCTTTTATGATCCCATGGTGATTTTCAACGATTTTTTTACAGATTGCCAATCCGATTCCTGAACCTTCATATTTTGTGCGCGTTGATAGCCTTTGAAATGCTTCAAATATCCGCTCACTAAATTTAGATTCGAAACCAATTCCATTATCTGAGATAGTGATCTTGTAAAATTTTTCACGTGGCCAATATTTATTCTCATCCCACCCCGAAAATTTGTAATGTGCTTTCATTTGTGAATCCATTTTTATTTGCGCGCCAGTAATGTCCTCACATTGAATATTAATTTCAGGGGCAGTATCAATATTCCTGAATTTAATTGCGTTGGCAATAATATTTTGAAAAACCTGACCCATTTGTGTACTGTTCGCGTCAATTATGGGTAAAGGATCAGCGTTGATTTTTGCTTTATTGGTTTCTATAATTACTTCCATGTCCTCAAGTACATTTGACAAAATAAGATTCAAATCTGTTTTTTCAGAACTAGAAGCATCCGAGGCCATCCTTGAATAATTCAGGATATCATCAATTAATCTATGCATTCGATCTGCTGCATCTTTTATTTTATCTCTATATTTTACTCTCTGTGACTCTTCAATTTCTTCTGCTCCGGCACTTTGAAGGCGAGAAATATACGTTTTAATTTTTCGTAATGGTTCCTGTAAATCATGAGATGCCAAATATGCAAATTTTTGCAAGGCTTCGTTCCTCACTTCGAGTTCAGCTGACTTTATGATAATTTCCCTTTCTGCTTTTTTCTGTTCGGTAACATCTTGACCTGTTCCAATCATTCTAATTGCTTTACCATGTTCATCTGTTATTACCTCACCGCGGGCATGTATAGTTTTTATTTGTCCATCATCCATAACGAGTCGATGATAGTATTCTATGAAATGCTTTTCATCTAGTGATTGCTTAATTATTGCCTCTACATTAGGACGATCTTCAGGATGAATATTCGCTAAAAATTTTTCATAAGATAACCCTTCGCTTGAGATCTCGAACCCAAAAATCCTGAATAATTCATCTGACCATAAAATAATATTGGTTGTGACATCCCACTCCCAATTGCCTATTCGCGCAATGGCTTGTGCTTCATTTAATTGTTGATTCTTTAATTTCAATTCTTGTTCAACTTTTATGCGTTGGGTAACTTCCGCTTCTAACTGCTCAGATGTCTTTAAAGAAAATGCCGCCGGAAGCATTTTAAAAAGATGATACACAGTAAACCAACTTAAGACACCTGTGATAAATCGAATTAAAGCACTTAGGCGATAAAGTGGAAACCAGAAAATGATAGCATCCAATAAATGAGTAAGTCCACACGATAGAATAAAAGCTGCAAATAGAAAATAGATTTTATAATACTTTAATTCTTTGCGTTTTGAAATGTAGTTTATTATCAGAAGTGGTATAGCAAAATAAGCTGACCATATCATTAAATCACTGATAATATAAAACCAACCGTGAAATTCGGTCCATTTTCCACAATGCCAGCGGGGAGGAAAGCCAGTGGTATCGAATAATCCTCTGAAAAAGTCTACAATTTGATCCATGATGAAGAATAATCAAAAATAAAAAATTAATTTGAAAATATCAAAAAAAAATGAAAAAGGCTAAATGCTACAGTCTTTAGATAGTTAGAAATATCCACCAATAATATTTTTTATAAATGCTAGAATCTGATTGGTGGGTACTTTCTCTAAACACAAAAAATCTTTATCTCACAAAAAAGCCCCAACATTTTGTTAGGGCTTTTAGAATTATTTTTTAAGTGATTAGTTTCCTACTTCACTCATGAAGCGTATTCGCATCAAACGAACGTCTTCTTGCGTGTAATCATCTTCACCTAAGTCTTTCAGCGCATCTTCAACAGAATCAGTTTCTGCAGTACCGAAATATTCGAATACTTCGCTCTGGCGGTCTTCATCAATTACTTCGTTGATGTAATAACTGATATCTACTCTTGTCCCGGAACTCACGATACTTTCAATTTCTCCGATCAGTTCTTTCAACGCCATGCCTTTTGCAACAGCCATATCTTCCAAAGAAATCTTACGATCTATATTCTGAATGATATACACTTTTAGTCCGCTCTTATTCACCACACTTTTTACAATGAGATCCATCGGACGTTCTATCTCATTATCTTCTACATATTTTTTGATGGTATCCACAAAAGGTTTACCATACTTTACAGCTTTTCCTGATCCTACACCGGTAATGTTTTTTAATTCATCAATGGTGATAGGATAGTTCGTCGCCATTTCTTCGAGCGAAGGATCCTGAAAAATAACGAAAGGAGGGAGGTTCTTTTGTTTGGCAACATTCTTCCGGAGATTTTTTAACATCTCAAAAAGTTGTTCGTCGGCAGCACCACCACTTCCTGAGCCTGAAAACTCATCATCTTCATCCGTCTCCGTATTATCGAAGTTGGTATCGAGAGCAATCTTAAAGGAGGTAGGATTTTTAATGTAAGCATGTCCTTTTTCGCTCACATTCAGCAATCCGTAATTATCAATATCTTTTCCAAGCAGATCAGATAACAATGCTTGACGGATTAATGCGGTCCAGAAACGATCGGTTTGATCTGCGCCGTCACCAAAAAGTTCCAGCTTATCGTGCTTATATGTTTTTACTTGCTGATCTGTTTTGCCCATCAGCACATTCACGACATGCTCCGCCTGATGTTTTTCTTTAACAGCAAGGATACATTCGAGTAAGAGTTCAAGTTCATCCTGTGCTTCAATCAGAGGTTTAGGATGCAGACAGTTATCACAAGCTCCACAATTATCCTGATCATATTTTTCGCCAAAATAATTTAAGAGTACTCTACGTCGGCAAACGGAAGTTTCGGCATAACCAACAGTCTCTAATAAAAGTTGTTTTCCGATTTCCTGCTCTGCAACAGGCTTCCCTTTCATGAATTTTTCTAACTTCTCAATGTCTTTGAAGCTATAGAAAGTCACACATTTTCCTTCACGTCCATCGCGACCAGCTCTACCAGTTTCCTGATAATATCCTTCCAGACTTTTTGGAATATCATGGTGAATTACAAAGCGAACATCTGGTTTATCGATTCCCATTCCGAAAGCAATGGTCGCAACAATCACATCTACTTCTTCCATCAGAAATTTATCCTGATGTGTAGCACGTGTACCGGCATCCAGTCCTGCATGATAAGGCAGAGCTTTAATTCCATTTACGGTAAGTGTTTGTGCAACCTCTTCCACTTTTTTACGGCTGAGGCAATATATAATTCCTGATTTGCCAGTATTCTGTTTTACGAATTTGATAATCTCTTTTAAAACATTCAACTTCGGACGAATTTCATAATAGAGATTCGGGCGGTTGAAAGATGCTTTAAAAACCAATGCATCCATCATCCCTAAATTCTTCTGAATATCAGCCTGTACTTTTTCTGTTGCAGTAGCGGTTAATGCAATGATGGGCACTTCCCCAATTTGTTCGATAATCGGACGAAGTCGACGGTATTCAGGACGGAAGTCGTGACCCCATTCTGAAATACAATGTGCTTCATCAATCGCAAAAAACGAAATATTTACTTCCTGAAGAAATTTAACATTCTCTTCTTTAGTAAGTGACTCGGGAGCCACGAATAATAATTTTGTTTTTCCTGCTAAGATATCTTTCCTTACTGTTGTAATCTCATTTTTCGTTAGCGACGAATTCATAAAATGTGCAACTCCATCTTCAGTATTAAAACCGCGGATGGAATCCACCTGATTTTTCATCAGCGCAATTAAAGGAGATATAATGATGGCGGTACCTTCACTCATCAGAGCAGGCAACTGGTAGCACATTGATTTGCCACCTCCAGTAGGCATAATTACGAAGGTATTCTTGCGTTCCAGGACATTGCGTATGATCGCCTCCTGTTCGCCCTTGAATGATTCGTAACCAAAGAATTTATTTAACGCATCTATAAGCGTTGTCTCTTCCACTAACATGTACACAGGAAATTAAAGGACGACAAATTTAGTCTATTTTTGTCAGCGAATTCAGGCTTCAATCTGTTTTCTTCAGGATGTTTCATTTTGATTTCACGTAATAACATAAAATTTAATTACATACTTTGGTGAAGATAATGATTTAGAAAGCAGATTACAAGTAGTTTCGAAGTTTGTTTGGATTCAAATTCCGAATAATTATTTTGAAAATAGTGGAGTCGAAATCATGAAATAATTCACTGATGATATTGAACGGATGAGCGATAATCGTAAAATACTCACGCTAGCCAGAAAAACGCTGGATATTGAAGCAGAAGCAGTCAGCGGACTAAAAACCGCTCTGGATAAGGATTTCGCAGAGGCGGTGAAGATTATTCTTCACATGAAGGGTCGTGTCATCGTCAGCGGAATTGGGAAAAGTGCCATTATCGCTAGTAAAATAGTGGCTACTTTTAATTCGACGGGAACGCCAGCCATTTTCATGCATGCCGCAGATGCAATTCATGGCGACCTTGGAATGGTGCAAAAGGGAGATGTTGTGATTGTAATTTCCAATAGTGGTAATACTCCGGAAATTAAAGTCCTCGTACCCTTGATTCGAAGTGGTGGTTATCCACTTATCGCAATGGCTGGAAATAAAACATCGTATCTTGCCGAACATGCTGATTACCTTTTAGATACCTCGGTAAAAAAAGAAGCGTGTCCTAATAATCTGGCGCCCACAAGCAGTACAACAGCTCAGTTAGCAATGGGCGATGCGCTTGCGGTGTGTTTATTGGATCTTCGAGGTTTTACTTCTGAAGATTTTGCCAGATATCATCCTGGAGGAGCTCTCGGCAAACGTCTTTATCTTAAAGTGGATGACCTTTGGGAGAATAATGCCAAACCTGCAGTTTCTCCTAATGCTACTGTAAACGAGGTGATTCTGGAGATTTCCTCCAATCGTTTAGGCTGTACAGCGGTGATCGAAAAAAAGAAATTGCTGGGTATCATCACGGATGGAGATCTCCGTAGGATGATGCAGAGCGGAAAGCAATTTGATAAACTAAGGGCCAAAGATATCATGACTAAAAATCCAAAACAGGCAGAAAAAGATATGATGGCAGTTGAGGCACTTCAAATGATGAAAGCCAGTAATATTACGGCCTTGGTAGTGACTGATAAAGAAAAGTTTCTGGGATTTGTGCACCTCCATGATTTGCTCAGAGAAGGCATTCTTTAAATGCCCTTTAATCATAGTTAAAAGAAGATCAGCGGGTTAATCATTAAAAAGCGAAAGGAAAAGATGAAGTTTAGTTCAAGAGGTGAGGGTAAGGAGATGCATTTTCTGGATCATCTAGAAGCTCTCCGCTGGCATCTGGTTCGTTCCGCTGCTGCAATTTTTGTGTTTGCGCTGATAGCATTTCTCAATAAGGAACTTATTTTCGATGGAATAATCCTCGCTCCTAAAAACAGTAATTTCTGGACCTACAGAGTACTTTGCGAGCTTTCTCAAAAGTTCAACTTAGATATGTGTTTCGATCGTATCGATTTCAAAGTGGTGAATCTTAGTATCAGTGGGCAATTTACCACACATATGTGGATTGCATTTATGGCGGGTTTTATTATGGCGTTTCCATATTTTATCTGGGAGATCTGGAGATTTATCAAACCTGCACTCTCCGACAAGGAACTGAAGTATTCTCGCGGAATCGTATTTTTTACAACGTTACTTTTTGTCCTTGGTTTGCTTTTCGGTTATTATCTCATCACACCCATGTCGATTAGTTTTCTGGGAAATTATCAAGTAAGTGCAGAAGTGAGCAATACAATCAGCCTAGATTCGTATATCAATATAGTAACGGTAATGTCGTTATCAACCGGCCTTGTTTTCGAACTACCGATGATCATCTATTTCCTGAGTAAATTGGGAATCGTTACCCCGAAATTTATGCGCCAATATCGAAAACATGCCATGGTGATAAATCTGATCCTGGCAGCAGTAATTACTCCTTCCCCTGATGTGACCAGTCAGATGCTGGTAGCGATTCCACTCTTTATCTTATATGAAATTAGTATTTATGTTTCCATGATGGTAGAGCGAGGAAAAAAAGAAGTCGCAGCATAATTGATCAAGAAAAATAAACAGTTAAGCTTTTATTTTTTACATTACAGTATCTTTTAAATGTGAATTAAATAGTACAATAATAAATTTGTTAAAAATCGGACGATGGCATTAGTAAAAGATTTTAATGAGTACCGTTCTCGAATGAATGAAAAAATTCTGGCCGGAGGTAATGTGAACATCAAACGTTTATATGCGTTGGATACTTCTACATACCAAGCGGGAGCATTATCGGTGAAAACCAAAGAGATGCTAGGATTAATTTCTTCGATGGTACTCAGATGCGATGATTGCATCCGTTATCATCTTGAAAAATGCCATGATGAAGGCGTCACTTCTGAAGAACTCTTCGAGATTTTTTCGGTCGCCAATCTTGTTGGTGGCACAATTGTGATCCCTCATACCCGTAGAGCCCTAGAGTACTGGGAAGAATTGATAACTTTGAAATAATTATTTCGTAAAAAATCCAGATATTAGGATTTAACCCACTATGCCACTTTCTTCCTCTCTTATAAAAAGCAGTTTTCTCCTTTGTGGCTTCATGTTGATGGCATGGGTAACATTTGCGCAGGAAACTCGCATTACTGGCAAGTTAACTGATGTACTTACCAATGAGCCTATTCCTTTTGCAACCGTAATTTTTAAGGGCACAATCATAGGTGCCAATACTGATTTTGACGGAAATTTCACGCTGACAACTACCGAACCTACTGATTCTATTCTCGCCACGATGGTAGGTTATCAGCAGGTAAAAATGCGAGTAAAGAAAGGTCAAACTCAAGTCATCAATATTGTTTTGAAAGCTAGTAAAATTGATCTGAAAGAAGTCACGATTAATGCCGGTGAAAATCCTGCTAATATTATCCTTCGGAATATCATTAAGCATAAAGATGAAAACGATTTACGTCGATTGGATTCTTATCAGTACGAAGTCTATAATAAACTCGAATTCGATTTAACAAACATCACTGAAAAATTTAAGAATAGAAAAATCCTTAAACCATTCTCTTTTATTTTTGAAAATATCGATAGTAGCGAAACAAATAGTCGACCCTTTCTGCCATTCTTTATTTCTGAAACGATATCTGATTTATACTACCGGAATAGTCCTCAGAATAAAAAAGAAATTATCAAAGGTTCAAAAGTTTCTGGTCTGGAGAACGCCTCCGTTACACAGTTTCTTGGCGACATGTATCAACGGACCAATATCTATCTCAACTTCATTGATCTCTTTGGGAAAAGTTTTGTTAGTCCGATCTCTGATTTAGGTTTAGTTTATTACCGATATTATTTGTTAGATAGTGCTTTTCTCGAAGATCAATGGTGTTATAAATTGAAGTTTAAACCACGTCGTCCACAGGAACTAACCTTCGTTGGAGAATTCTGGGTACATGATACCACCTTTGCGATCAAGAAAATCAATATGCGCATAGCAGGAGATGCGAATATTAATTGGGTGGAAGATATGGCAATCGTCCAGGAATTCACCAGAGTGAATAATGCCAACTGGATGATGAGTAAGGATTTGTTAGTAGTAGATTTTGCTGCTAAGGATGACGGTCTTGGTTTTATTGGTAGGAAAACTACATCGTATAAAGATTTTAAAATTAACGAGGCAATACCTGAAGGAATATTTAAAGGATCTGAAAATATTGTCGTCAGTGATTCTGCACTGAGCAGAAAAGATGATTATTGGCAACAAACGCGGCATGATAGTTTATCGAGTAGAGAGAAGATCATCTACCATATGGTGGATACAATAAAAACATTACCTGCATTTAGAACTTATGTAGATATCATCACCTTATTCTTTACAGGTTATCGTGATATTGGTAAAATTGAACTAGGTCCGTATTATACGTTGTATAGTTTTAATCAGATTGAAGGAAACCGCTTTAGGATAGGAGCTAGGACGAGTGATGATTTAAGTACAAAAATTTTAATTGATGGTTACCTCGCTTATGGTACCAAAGATCAACGGTTCAAATACGGAGGAAATATACGCTATAATTTCTCGAAGAAACCACGACAGTTTATTGGTCTTTCTTTCAAGAATGATGTTCAGCAGCTAGGACAAAGTGAAAACGCTTTTCAGGATGATAATATTTTATCCTCTCTCTTTCGGAGAAATCCTGCATCTAAACTTAATTCCGTCGACATTAAAAGATTCTGGTATGAGATGGAATGGGTGCCGGGATTCTCTAATAAGATTACACTTTCTAGAGGATTATATAGTCCTCTAGGAAAACTAGATGTTCGGTATTATGCAGATGATGCTCATACCGAAGTGAAAGCGAATTATAATGTGAGTGAAGTTTCATTCTATACACGCTTCGCGTATCGCGAGAAGTTTGTTACTGGTAAAGTAGATCGTGTAAGTATAGGAAGTGATTATCCGGTTTTACAAGTGATCTACGCACACGGACTGAAAGGATTTTTAGACGGAGGATTTACGTATGATAAACTTACCATCAAAGTTGATGATCGTATTAAGTTACCTCCTTTTGGTTACACCTACTATATTGTTGCTGCTGGTCATACTTGGGGAAATGTTCCGTATCCGTTGTTAGAATTGCATCCGGGTAATGAAACTTATTTCTATGATTATGCTGCATTTAATATGATGAACTATTTTGAGTTCGCCAGTGATTATTATGTTAGTGCTTTTGCAACGCATCACTTCGATGGATTTTTCCTCGATAAAATTCCATTACTGCGTAAATTGAAATGGCGTGAAGTTGTTCAAGCAAAAGCAGTATGGGGTCAACTTTCAGATAAAAATCTGGAGGTTAATGTTAATCAAGAAGCCTTCTATACGCTGAATAAAAAACCTTACATGGAAGTAGGTGCTGGCGTTGAAAATATTTTTAAAATCATTCGCATCGATTTTCTCTGGCGACTTGCATATCTCGAAAACCGGAATATTGCGAAGTTTGGAATCCGTGGATCATTCCAGCTTACCTTCTGAGGATTCTTCTTCTTTATTTATTTTTATCTCTGTAAAAGGAGTTAGATCTGAAGTGCTTGATATTTGCGAGAAGGGCTGTGTAAATTCTTCTTCCGGTTCTGATTCCCAGTCGTACACTTTTCGTTGCGGACCTTCTTCACGGTACACCCATGCCAATAAAAATCCCGACATCGCTCCAAATAAATGAGCTTCCCACGACATTCCATAAAAAATCGGAAACATCCCCCAGATCATTCCACCGTATAAAAATATCACGAGCATAGATAATGCCATCAAGCGAATATCTTTTCTCAATACACCACTGAACAAAAGAAACGAAGCTAGTCCGTAAACGATTCCACTTGCTCCGATATGCCATGCCGGTCGGCCTCCAATCCATAACCATACGGTATGCAAAAGCCAAATCCATAGAAATACTTTGGTGCTGATAGCTCTATAAAAATAAATGAGCATTGCACCCATCACCACTAACGGTAACGTGTTAGAGAAAAGATGCTTAAAATCATCATGAATAAAAGGCATCGTTAAGATTCCTTTCAGTGAGGATAGATCTCTTGGGAAGATCCCGAAGTGGTGTAACTCGATATGAAAATACATCTCGATACCTTTCACGAGCCAGAGTAAACCCACAAAAATCAAGGGAGGAACGAAACTACTTAATATTGATTTCTCTTCTGGTTTCATCCTACAAAGGTAAGCAGTGCATTTTAGATGCAGCCTTAGTACCCGAATAGTAACATATTCATCAAACAGCAAGCCTTGGAAGCAGGAGAGTTTTACCTTTGCTCTCTAGATTTATGATTATTCCACGTCAGGTATTCAAACTATCAGGACATAAAGGTCCCGTGTACGCATTAGAACAAGGCGCCGATCCATGGCAAATTTTTAGTGCAGGTAGTGATCGCATTGTCGCCGAATGGGATCTCAGAAATCCTGCTGAAGGAAAAGTGTTGGTGAAAGCCACCGATCTCGTTTACGCACTTCGATACCTCCATGAAGATCAGAAATTACTAATTGGAAATGGGAGTGGAGGTATGCACATCGTAAATCTTCAAACACGACAAGAAGAACGTCTGTTGCAATTACACCAAAGCGGCATCTTTTTCATTGGTCATCATCCTGTTCATCAGTTAATTTTTACCCTCGCTGCTGATGGTACATGTGCAGTTTTACAGCAGCAAGATCTGACGCTTATCCGCAGTATGAAATTTTCTGAAGGTAAACTTAGAAGTATTAGTTTTCATCCTGACCATAAAAGTTGTGCAATAGGATGTGGTGATGGATCGATTATGATTTTTAGTCTTCCCGAACTTTTACCGCTGCATCATTGGCAAGCACATCAAGAAGGATTTTCGGTGAATACCGTATGCTTTACACCGGATGGAGCAGTGCTATTATCAGGCTCTAGAGATGCTCATCTCAATAGATATGCGACCAAAGATTATTCGTTGCTAGAAAGTATTCCTGCACATAATTATGCCATTTATGATCTGGCATTTAGTCCCGATAATCTTTTGCTTGCCAGCGCTAGTCGCGATAAAACAGTGAAAATCTGGGATGCGAATACCATGGAATTACAACATCGGATCGATCGGGATAAATTTCAAGGACATCAACACTCTGTAAATAAATTACTTTGGACCACTTATCAGAATATGCTGCTTTCGGCTGGTGATGATCGGAATGTGATGGGTTGGTCACTGTCAGAAGCCTGAATCCTTTGCTTACATTTGTACTATGCGCAATCAGAATCTTGATCCTGAAAAAGAGAAGCTCAGTTCTGTAGAGAATGATCTTGAAAAAGTTCTTCGCCCTTCCGATTTTGGGGATTTTACAGGGCAAGAAAAAGTAGTGGAGAACCTTCGCATTTTTGTTCGCGCAGCGAAGCAGCGTGGTGAGGCGCTGGATCATGTCTTACTGCACGGACCTCCGGGATTGGGAAAGACAACACTCGCATACATTATCTCAAATGAACTAGGAAGTAATATCAAAACTACTTCCGGTCCGGTGTTGGATAAACCCGGTGATCTTGCAGGATTATTAACTAATCTTGAAAGGAATGATGTACTGTTCATTGATGAAATTCATCGCCTTAGTCCTATTGTGGAAGAATATCTTTATTCTGCCATGGAAGATTATCGCATCGATATCATGATTGAAAGTGGACCTAATGCTAGGTCGGTACAAATCAATCTCAATCCATTTACACTTGTAGGGGCAACCACTCGATCTGGTTTACTGACTTCACCATTAAGAGCACGTTTCGGAATTACTTCCCGACTCGAGTATTATGATGCAAAACGATTACAACTGATCGTTCTTCGTGCAGCGGAAATTTTAAAAATCGGCATTGAAGATGAAGCGGCTTATGAAATTGCAAGAAGAAGTAGAGGAACACCACGTATTGGAAATGCGTTGTTGCGTAGAGTTCGCGATTTTGCACAGATCAAAGGCAATGGAAGTATAGATATGAGTATTGCCAAATACGCACTCGAAGCTCTCAATGTTGATGAGTTTGGATTGGATGAAATGGACAACCGTATTCTGACTACCATTATTGATAAATTTAAAGGTGGTCCAGTAGGTATTACTACACTCGCAACTGCTGTTGGTGAAGAGGGCGGAACCTTGGAAGAAGTATACGAACCTTTTCTGATCATGGAAGGATTTTTAATGCGTACTCCTCGAGGAAGAGAAGTAACGGAGAAGGCTTACCGTCATTTGGGAAAAATATTCGGGAAATCGAAAGGTACACTGTTCGAAGATTTGTAGAATGTCGGTAAGTTCAGATACACTCAGGATAAAAGAGGAAGCTCATCGCCTGGGATTTGAGCAGGTGGGTATTTCCAAAGCAGATTTTCTGGAGGAAGAAGCACCGCGCTTGGAGCAATGGCTCGCACAAAATCATCATGGTAAAATGGCGTATATGGAACGATGGTTCGATAAGCGTCTCGATCCCCGTTTACTTGTTGAGGGAGCTAAAACGGTAGTGTCGCTTTTGTTAAATTATTTTCCCGCGGAAACGCAGCGCAAAGATGCTCCTCAGATTTCAAAATATGCTTATGGTCGCGATTATCATGATGTGATCAAAGAAAAATTAAAAGAGCTTCTCTATTTTATCCGTACAGAAATTGGTCAGGTGAATGGCAGAGCCTTCGTTGATTCAGCTCCTGTATTAGATCGTGCATGGGCAAAAAAAAGTGGACTGGGATGGATTGGAAAAAATGGAAATCTCATTCATCCACAAAAAGGATCTTTCTTTTTTATTGCTGAGCTAATCATCGATCTTGAACTACTCGCAGATGCTCCTATGCGTGATTACTGCGGAACATGTACACGTTGCATTGATGCATGTCCGACAGAAGCAATTCTCTCTCCTCAAATTGTAGATGGTAGTAAATGCATTTCTTATTTCACCATTGAATTACGTGATGCTATTCCGGTGGAGATGAAAGGGAAAATGGATAACTGGGCATTCGGTTGTGATGTATGCCAAGATGTGTGTCCGTGGAATCGCTTTTCAAAACCTACTGCTGAAAAAGATTTTCAAGCGAATAAGGATTTAGTTCAGATGAGTGAAGAAGAGTGGAGTGAAATTACGGAAAATGTTTTCGAAAAAGTATTTAAAAATTCTCCGATCCTGCGCACCGGTTTTGATGGACTGAAAAAAAATCTGAAATTTATTTCACAACATGACGAAACGCCTGAGAAATAATATCTCCATATTTATTTCCGAAAGTTGCTAGACACCATATCATGAGCATCTTTCGTTCATCATTTTTAAGCCACTTGATTGCCTTCCTGAGTTCTTTGGTAAAAAGAGACTTATCGAAACTTACCTTAGTAAGGATCTCTTTTGAGTATTCGAACATATTCTTTATTGGCTAGTGATTGAATGGAACGCTAAAATACAAACCTGTTTAGGAAAGAAACGAATAAAATTTCAAAATCTTACACAGGAAATGGTGCAAAACTTTTAATCTTCGTTCCATCTGTATGTTACGTTTTCAAAACCTGCCAGATCCAGTACTCTGTCGATTACTGTAGCTGCTAAAGCCTCAAAACTATCGGGTTTAGAGTAAAAAGAAGGGGAAGCCGGCGCAATAATTCCACCAGCGAGGGTCACCTTTTGCATGTTTTCAATATGGATCAAACTTAAAGGCGTATCTCTGGTGATCAGGATTAGCTTCCGGCGCTCCTTCAGGATAACATCTGCAGCTCGGGTTACCAGATCATTAGAAGTTCCTTGAGCGATTCTAGAAAGCGTTCCCATTGAACAAGGACATACAATCATAGTTCCGAAACGGGCAGATCCACTGGCGAAGGGTGCCATGAAATCGTTCTTGCTATAGAGTGTAAACGGCAGTTTCTCAAAATCACGGTTGCCGAGTTCGTATTCCCACACATCACGGGCATTATCACTCATTACTAATCCTACCGTTTCAATTTGTGCTTCTAATTGGAGCAATTTATCCAAGAGCACTTTTGCATAAATGGATCCACTGGCACCAGTAACTGCAACGATAACTTTTTGTTTTTTCACGGGATTTCGTTTTACTTCTCTGCTGATGGCATGAAAGTATGCATCAGAGTTACTGCTATAACAGAATTATACTGCCCACGGTTTAATCGGTAAGTAGCTCCTCCAGTATGTTCTCTCACGGCGAGCATCGATTGCCAAAACGACATCTGAATATCCCAATTTTTTCCTAATGGATAGCCGATTCCTCCTGCAATACTCAAATCCACTTTTTTGAAAGGATTTCTACTTTCTATTTCACCATCTTCATTTTCTTCAGAACTTTTCACGAGGTAACCCAGTGAAGGTCCGATCTCTACATACAATTTAGAAATGAGTTGGTAGCGAAACAACAACGGAAATTCAAGATAATTCAATCGTAAAAGATAGGTAGTTGGGTCTCCTTTATCGAGTTTACTGAGTTTGCGGCTTCCTTTCTGGAGGTAGAGCATGCGTAATCCAAAACTCCATTTTTCATCCATCTTTAGCCTTACTCCACCACCAACCAGCAGACCACCTTTATTGAAGCCACTGAGTTCATCTCCAGAAACCTGTGACCCGGCTACCCCAGCCTGAATTTCAGCCCTGAATTTTTGTGCAAATATTCCTGAACTGATCAGGAGCATTAAAGCGATAATGGCAATTGCTTTCATACTACAAAGATGTAAAATGATCCTCTCTTAATGCAAACGCTATTAACACCGGATTGTTCAATCTGCAGCGTGGCAACTGAAAATCACGGCTTTCAATGTGTTTATTTTGCTTAACTGCCTGTATTACTGTTACTCGGATAATTTGAATGATTCCTGCAGGGGGTGATTTTTAATACTGATCGATGAAAAATAAATCTGCCTCAAGTAATTATTTCATAATGAAACTGCTTTTTAATCTGGCGCTGATCCTTCTTTGTAGCATTACAACACAAGCTCAAACCATCACAAACGACCGTTTTGTAGTTATTGAAGTACGTAATTTTTCAGAAGGTAAAATCCTTCCGCTCTTACAACAACAAACTGCAGAATATGCACAAGTTCGAATCGTTGGGTATTGTAATAATCAAAATCTTGTGGCATTTAAATTAAATCGCTTTCAATATCCTGATGATAAAATTCTGGATCTGATTTTTAAAGACCTAGGTTTGATCATTTATATTAAAGATGAAATAGAAGAGTCGCAAATGACAGACATCTGTCATCAGAATTATAATTCGATCAGTAATTAATTTCGATCACGCTGACTATGAAACTATTTTTCCGGATATATCTTTGTATTTTATTTCTACTGTTGATCGGCAGTGGTGATACTTTTTCACAATGTGTAACTGGAACTTCAGGTGGAACAATTGTAATTGGGAATGCATGGAGTTCTACAGGAACTACTAGCGTTCCGGGACGAACTTATTATTCCTTTGCAGCAACAGCAGGCTTTACTTATTATTTTAGCTTTTGCGCTGCTGATGGGGGAGTATCTACAAAAAATACAGAACTCACCCTGCTCACCAACTTCGGAATTCCTGTAGCAGGTGCTTATAATGATGATTTCTGTGGATTTCAAAGTTACCTCGTATGGACATGTCCTTCGTCTGGAACATATAAGATTCTGGCGACTAAATCAGGATGTGCAGTACTTGCAAATCTTGGGACGATGGTTTATCGATTCACTGCACCTTTATCGTGTCCCGGAAATTTAGGCGCAGGGATGGTAAATGTTCCATCACTACCCTTTGCTGCCGGAGCTGGTACAACCTGCGGTGCTGTTGATGATCTTAATTCTAGTAATACAATAGCTTGTGGAAATACCACGTATCTCGGTGGTGAGGATAAGGTTTTCATCTTTACTCCTGCAATCACTGGGACGATAACTGTTACGCTTACTTCTTCGGGAACAGGAAATAGTTTGGTGCTTTACAGAGGATGTCCACTAATAGGACAAGGCGGAACCTGTGTTGCAGTTTCTCAAAGCAGCGCCGGCAATCAGTCGTTTACTGCGTGTGTAAATTCAGGCGTTACGTATTATTTGATTCTCGATAATCTTCCATCACCAATTTGTAATCCTTATACGGATCTCACCATTTCTGCTCCTGTTTCTTTGGGCGGGTGTTCGTTAGGTAGTGGTGTAAATAATATCTCACTTCCCTATGTTTCCAACGGACGAACTACCTGCGGAAAAATAAATGATCTTACTTCAGCAAATATGGTAAATTGTGGAAGTAGTCTTTATTTCACTGGAGAAGATGAAGTTTTCATTTTTACAGCAGCTACTACAGGAAATATTAATATTAATCTTACATCTACAGGAACGTATACTGGATTGATGTTGTATGCAGGATGCCCGTTAACTGCTTCCTGCACTGGCATTGCAAGTACTTGCGTAACCTTTGAACAAAGTTCATCCGGAAGTAAATCGATATGCGCAGCAGTTACTGCAGGCATAACTTATTATTTAGTGGTTGATTCTTGGAGCACTCCAGTTTGTAATCCTTATGATATCAGTATTTCTTCTCCTATTCCTTCTCTCGCTGGTTCAATATGTGCGAATGCAATCGTAATTCCGTCATTGCCATTCAGTCGCTCTAATGAATCTACATCGTGTACTGGAAATAATTATTCAAGCGCATCAACTGGATCTTGTGGAACATTCTATGAAAGTGGTGAAGATCTCGTGTATCAATACACCGCATCATCTTCTGAATGTCTAGGCATTAATTTGTCGGGAGCTAGTAGTAATTCAATCGGATTTCAAGTGTATAGTGGTTGCCCAGGAACAGCGGGTACGGTTTGCATTGGAAATGGTGGAGGTGCAAGTTCAGGAAATTTGAATGGCAGTGTAACGCTTCCTAGTGCTGGTGTTTATTATATCATCGTAGATTCATGGGCTCCACCAAATAATGTTTCCTATAATATTTCGATTACTTCTTTCGGAGCAGGAGCTATCAATGATCTGGCGTGTAACGCTACGCCTCTTCCTCTTGGAATTTATGTAACGGGTGCAAATAATTGTTCCGGTGGTGCTAGTGAACCTGTTCCTTCTTGTTGGTCAATACCCAATACGCTGAATACAGTTTGGTTTTCTGCAGTAGCTCCTGCATCTGGTTCATTAAGAGTTCGTGTTCTTCCGGAAACTATGACGAATCCTCAGGTTGCATTATTTAGTGGGAACTGTAATTTCATGGTTCAACAAATTTGTAATGATGATGCAGCAGGTTGCGGATCATCGTCAAATAATACTGCTGAAGTATTAATTGGATCATTAATACCAGGTCAAACTTATTTTATTAGTGTGGATGGATATGGCAATCAGACAGGCACATTTGGTGTGATTGCCATCGACGGACTTGCTACCTTACCTGCATTATCGAATGGTCAGGATTGTGGCAATTTTTTGCCAGTATGCGATACTTCCATGAGCTTCGGTGATCCGGGTTTTCAATCATTTGGAAATAATTGTGATTATAACGGAAGCGGTAGTAATTGTTTACTTTCCGGCGAACGCGGTTCAGTATGGTTCGAAATTCCGATTAACGCAAACGGTAATCTGGAGTTCTCTATCATCCCTAAAGATTGGCTCGGTGCTCCAAGTACTACTGGTACTGATTATGATTTCGCCGTATTTAAAACTTTGGGTACCGGAGCAGTATCCTGTGCACAAATTGCAACAGGAGTTGCTCCTGTTTCTTGTAATTATAATTACCTCGGCGTTACCGGTTGCTTTGGTGCTAGCACAGGAATGAACCCTGCCGCATATCCTGGTTTTTCGGCTGCATTTAATGCTTCAATTCCTGTACTTAACGGAGAAAAATATGTTCTGGTGATTAGTAATTTTTCAAATAGCACTTCTGGCTTTGATATTATTTTTGGAAATACATCGCCTGTTTCTTATTCTTCTGTTGGTACTGCTTCAACATGGTCGGGAGGTGCAGATTCCGATTGGTTTAAAAAAATTAATTGGGGTGGTTGTCCTGTTCCTGATTGTTCGCGTGATGCCATCATTAACGGAGGTACTGTGTTACAACCTTCCATTAATGGAGCTGCATTTTGTAAATCAATAATCATTAATCCTGGCGCAACACTTACACTGTTACCCGTAAATTCTCTTTCCGTTTGTGGGGATTTTACCAACTACGGATTGTTTAATGCAGCTGTCAATTCTACGTTAATTTTCCCCAATGGTAGTGTTGTTCAACAATTAAATGGTACTCTAAATGGAAGTAATGCTCCGGGGAATTTTACAGTGAGTAAGACAGGAGGATCAGTAAATATTCTTCAGAATTTGGATGTAAAAGGAAGTTTCTTAATTGCGAATGCTGCTTCGGTCTTTAATACCAATTCGAAGTATCATAAGCAAGGAGGAAATTTTACTAATAATGGAACGTATATTCCTTCCGTGATTGAATTTAATGGTTCTACTCCTCAAACTTATTTTAGTATTGGTGCCTTGAAAGATGTAATCATGAATAAATCTACTGCTGATTTATCATTGCTCTCCAATATGCAATTGAATACTACAGGAAGTTTGCAATTGTTAAATGGAAAAATTATCACAGCTGCTTTTTCTGTTGATGTTTTAAACCGTACCGGAACCGCAGTGAATAGTGGTAATGCGGGAAGTTATGTAGAAGGAAACCTTCGTCGTTATATCAATAGTCAAGGTTCTTATGATTTTCCCGTTGGAGAAAGTACGAAAGGTTATCAGCGTGCTAGAATTGATTTTTCATATCCGCTTAATGCTACTGCTATTGATAATCTGTCAGTAAGTTTTGCTCCGTATGCTGCATTGCCTATTGCACTGGGAGCTGTTGATTGTAGTATCACTTATTCTTCTAGTGCTTTAAATAATGGGAAGTGGACCTTCACAGCGTCTAACAATCCGACATCCGGAAATTTTGATCTCACTTTATATAATGCTAATTATACCAATGCAGCATCGGTATGGACGATCATGCGAAATACGGGAAGCGGATGGACAATGGGTAATGGAAATTGCGTTGTTTCTCCCGTTACTGCCGTTAGAAGAAATGCTATGAATGGAATGGGAGAGTTTGGAACAGCGCAAGGTCCAAGTACATTACCAGTATCTCTTTTGTATTTTAATGCGGATGCACAAGAAAATATTATACTGCTGAAATGGTCAACAGCCAGCGAGGAAAATAACCGCGGCTTTGAAATTGAAAGATCAGAAGATGGAATTAATTTTATTAAAATCGGTTGGGAAGATGGTGCTGGTAATTCAAGCGATGTAGTATTTTACGAACTTATCGATGATAAAATTAAAGCGGAAGTACTGTATTATTATCGCTTAAAGCAAATTGATTTTGATGGTCGGTTCGAATATTCCGAAATAGAATCAGCAATGATTCATGGAAATTCATATGCAGCATCCGTGCATCCAAATCCATTTTCTACTGAAGCAGTGCTAAGTTACTATCTGAATGAGAAGTCGCCAGTTGAAATTTCTTTAATTAATGTTTTAGGAGAAGAAGTGTATATTTTTAGAGACTCGCCTGCTCAAAAAGGATGGCAGGAATGGGTCATCCGACCGGCTTCTTTGGGAGTCGAACCGGGCTGGTATCACTTAGTAATCAGAACAGCATCAACAAAAGTGCATCTCAAAGTATTGATTAACAGGTAATAAACCTTAGGCTAGTTAATTTTTTCTGAAACCTTACAGTTTTATTTGCGTAAGAGTGGGTCGAAACCTAAACCCATGTATACCAAATCAACGCTCCTCATTTTCTTGCTCACCATCCTATGTTGTTGTCAATTAAATGCACAAATCGCAGCTGTAAATCCATCTCCAAAGAAGGATTTAATTCTAGAAGTTCCGCAAGCGGATCTTACAAAAGTACTTCCCTTAATCAAGCAGCATCTCAAAGATTTCACAGAAGTTTCTTTTGAAGGATTTTGTGATAGCAGAAAATTGTTGTTCCTGAAGTCTGATTCACAGACTCAGCAACAATTAATTTATATGTTCAGGGAAATGGGATTAATCTGTTTTGTAAAAAAGGAAATCTCCATAGATAAAGCAAAGCTTGCCTGCGATACGCAAGAAGAGATTCAAACTAGTTTCACAATCGAATAAACGGAGCTAACAAGAACTATCATGATTAAGAAAAATTATCTAATCGTTTTAATATTCCTGTTGCTTAGTTTTAAGCAGCATGCCCAAGCACAATGTACCGGTGGTACGCTTGCTGGTAATCTTACCATTACTTCCGCATTTCAAACTATTTCATATGTAAATGGTGGAACGTATTATACTTTTAATGCAGTTGCCGGACAATTATATCACTTTACTTTTTGTGCTGCAAATGGTGGAAGTAGTTCCTTTGATACGCAGATTTCTATTCTAAATAATTTCGGATTGAACGAATCAAATGGCTTCAGTGAAGACTATTGTGGCGTTCAGGCTTACGTTATTTGGACCTGTCCTGCCACTGGAGTTTTTCGTGTTCTTCTTACAGAATATTCCTGCCAGTCGCGCAACAATATGGGAACGTTAGCTTACAAATTGTCAACTCCTGCAACTTGTCCGGGTGGATTAGGTTCTGGAGTGACTACAGTAGCTTCTCTACCATATAGTACTGGAGCAGGTTCTACCTCAGGTCAAATTAATGATCTCAATTCAAATACGATTGATGTTGGTGGTGCTGGAAATTATTATGCTGGAGAAGATCGTGTATGGAGTTTTACTCCAGCTGTTGCCGGTACTGTTACAGTTAATCTGAATACTGGTGCAAATAAAGTTAGTTTGGCATTATTTAAAGGTTGTCCTTTAAAAGGTAACAATAGTTCTTGTTTATCATACTCGCAAGGAAACGGCAATCGTACACTTACGGCTTGTCTTGAAGCGGGTACAACCTATTATGTAGAGATCGATTCAAAATCACCTACGAATAATTTTAGTTATTCCAATCTTACTATTTCTGCACCTTCCAATGTTAGTTCATGTAGTTTGGGAACTACGATTGCAGTAGCCTCCTTGCCGTATTCCAATTCGGGTAGAACTACTTGTGGTAAAGGTGATGAGGTGACTGGAAACAATACGATATCCTGTGGAAATACTTCTTATTTAAGCGGAGAAGATGAAGTGTTTGTGTTTACACCGACTACCTCTGGAAACATCTCAGCGACTATCGTTTCGGGCTCCACCTATACGGGTTTATTTTTGTACGAGGGTTGTCCTATTGCTAGCTATTGTGCAGGCACTGGAAATAAATGTATAGGCTATGCTAATGATGCTTCCGGAAACAAATCAATTTGTGGTTATGTAATCGCTGGGCGCACTTATTATCTCGTAGTAGATAGTTGGGGTGGATGTGTTCCATATTCGATCAGCATTACAGCACCTACCTCTAATTTCACAGGTGCTACGTGCGCAAATCCTGTTGTAATAAGTGCACTTCCTTTTTCAGCTGTCAACGAAAACACAGCCTGTTTCGGAAATGATTATAGTAATTATACTACTGGTTCTTGCGGTTCTGCTTATGAATCAGGAGAAGATAAAGTTTATAAATATGTAGCGCTTGCTTCGGAATGTTTAGGTATCACACTTAAAGGGACAAGTACAAATGCTATAGGCTTTCAAGTTTACAATGGTGTTCCTGGTGCTGGCGGAACTTGTATTGGTTATGCTGGAGGAGCTTATGGAGGAACACTTTCGGGAAGTATTACATTACCTGCGGCCGGAACTTATTATCTCATTATAGATACTTGGGCTGACCCTATGTCAGCTCAGTATTCTTTAGAGGTAAATTCTTATGGTACAACAGTAATAAATGATAGCCCTTGTGACGCCATTCCGCTTGCTTTTAGTGTGAATGTTTCCGGCGATAATAATTGCTCTGCAGCTGCATCCGAACCTGCTGCACCAGCATGCTGGACATTGCCTAATACATTGAATACTGTTTGGTACAGTTTTACGGCTGCAGCAACAACAGCAACGATAAGAACTACTCAAGGAACTTTAAGAAATACACAAATTGCAGTGTACAAAGGTACTTGCGGTAATACGATGACGTTAGTAGGCTGTAATGATAATGCTCCATCTTGTGGGAATATCTTTTATACTACTCCCGTTTATACATCGCAGTTAAATCTAACTGGATTAATTTCAGGAACACAATATTTTATTGCAGTGGATGGCTTCGGTTCTACTACCGGATCTTTCAGTATCATGGTGATTAATGGATCCACAGTGCTTCCTCCTGCAACAGGTCAAGAATGTCCAGTTCCGCTTCCAGTTTGTAATGGAGTGATTGCTGTTGGAGATCCCGGTTTTCAGAGTTTTGGAAATCAATGCGACTTCCCTGGATTTGGAACTAATTGTATTGCTACTGGTGAAAGGGGTTCAGCATGGTACGAAATCCTGATCCAAAGTGCAGGTGTGCTTCAATTCACTATTACTCCTAACGATTGGCCCGGTGCTCCAAGTTTGGAAAGTACCGATTATGATTTTGCAATGTGGAAAACTGCAGGCACTGGTGCTGTGACTTGCGCAAATATTAGTAGTGGGAGTACACCTATAAAATGTAATTATAGTAATCTTGGCGTCACTGGTTTATTTAGCAATGCAAACGGTACAGCTCCTGCTGCTTACCCTGGATTTGGTCCTGGATTTCAATCCCAGTTAACTGTTGCTGCCGGAGAAAAATACATGTTGATGATTTCGAATTTCTCGAATAGCGTTTCAGGATTTACAGTTTCTTTTGATGCAGCATCACCAATAAATTTTACACCTTCCTCTTCTACAGTAGTATGGACGGGTGGTGTGGATAATGATTGGTTTAAAATGGCCAATTGGGGTGGATGTCAAATTCCGAATTGTACAATCAGTGCACAAATTTCTCCTGCATCTTCAAATCAACCTGTAATTAATGCTGCAGGTGCTACTTGTAAAAGTCTGAGCATCGCTCCTGGTTCGAGTCTTACCATTGGCACAAATCAAAAGTTATCGGTATGTCAAGATTTGACTAATAACGGAGATCTGATTGCTAAAACAGGTTCAACAATTGAACTTACGGGTACTGGTAATCAAACAATTTCTGGCTATCTTTTAAATAACAGCGCCATCGCAAATTTCACAGTGAATAAAGCATCAGGAATCGCAATTTTGCAAAATGATCTGCAGGTCAATGAAGATTTCACCATCATGAATGCTAGCGGAGCATTTAATGGAAGTGGTAAAACAATAACACTTGCAGGTGACTTTAGTAATGTTGCAGGTACCTTCAATGCCGCTACGAATGGTTTATTAATTTTCAATGGAACCGTTGATCAATCCTATCTTAATATCGATTCAGTAAATAGTGTTCAATTGAAAAAACTAAATGGTAACGTTGTCCTCGAATCGGACATGATACTTGAATCAGCTGGAATACTGACACTGAATTCCGGGAAGATTGTAACCACATCTTATGAAGTTAATTGCACCAACACTTCTACTTCTGCCGTTACTTCAGGAAATGCTACCAGTTATGTTGAAGGATATCTTAGAAGGTATCTTCCTTTAGTACAAGCTCCAATTGCTTATGATTTTCCTGTAGGACATTCAACTACTGGTTACGAACGCATGAACATGGCATTTTATAATGGAGCGGATCCAGCAATTAATTCGCTTCGTGTACATTTCTCGCCCTATGTTAGTGGACCTCCCGGACCTATGGGTCAGGATCCTTCTTGCGGAATAAGTTTTACGAATATTGGTTTGAATAATGGCTTTTGGTCGGTTTTGCCGCAGGCAAATGGCACAACTAGTTTCCATATGACATTGTACAATACTGGATATACAAATGCAGGGAATGCTTACACTGTTGATCGTAAATTAGAAAATGGAGTGTGGTCTATTCCTTCCATTCAAAGTGGTGGATGTATTGCTCCTCCTGTAACTGCAGTTCTACGGAATGGTATTCAACAATCATTCGTAATCAATGAAGCAGTGCTGTTTGGTACTGCACAAGGTTCATCAGCGTTACCTGTAACTTTACTTTCACTAATAGCAGAGCCAAAAACTTCAAGTATAATTGTTTCGTGGATTACTGCGAGTGAATTAAATAATAAAGGGTTTGAAATTCTAAGAGCTACAAATCCTGATAAGTTTACGTCCATTGGATTTGTTGATGGACATGGTTCTACTTCTCAATTAAATAACTATCATTTTGAAGACAAGGAAATTCAACCCAATATCCGTTACTACTATCGGTTGAAACAAATCGATATCGATGGAAAGGCTTCTCTTTCTGCCATCGTTGCAGCATCCATAAAAGAGCAAGGAATGGCGGTGTTTGAAGTATTCCCGAATCCATACAAAGATAATACTGCAATTCATTATATTCTAAGTCGTCCTTCCATCGTTACCATAGAAATTACGGATATACAAGGCAAAATGATTAAAAAATATCAACAAGGATTGCAGGATGCAGGACGCTATTCAGTGAATTTTTCAGCGAAAAATAATGGATTACCTTCTGGTGTTTATAACGTAACCTTATGGTGTGATGATCAGCGCTATCAGACACGCATTACAGAAACAAATTAAAGTAATATCTGGTATTATTGAAAAGGGGAGGATTTAAAATCACTCCCCTTTTTTTATGGATTAGTTCTGGCTAACATCATCCAACTGATTCAGGAAATCACAAAATAAATGAAAGGCTTCTTTATACCGAGTAAGTGGTAAAGTACTTTCTTTATCATAGATATCATGATATGCAGCAATACCTCCGGTAGTATAACAGAAAAAAGCAGGAACTCCTTTTTCAGTAAAAAAGTAGTGATCACTGTTACTTGCTTTTCCTCTTTTCCCAATCGACGGTAGGTAGTGATTCTTTTCATTCAGTGATATCAGTACTTCATATTCTTTTTCATAAACAACTCCATTCACAACCATCATTCCATCGTCACCCGTTCCTAGTAAATCAAGATTTAATAGAAAGCGAATTTTGTGAAGTGGGAACAATGGGTATTCTGTAAAAAAATGTGAACCGATTAATCCTGCTTCCTCACCGGCAAAACATATAAACACCATACTGTAACGCTGACGATGTTCTGGCATCGCATAATACTTCGCAAGGTTGAGCAGCATGGAAATTCCAGAGGCATTATCATTAGCACCTGGAAAATATGTTTTCGATCCCATTCGTCCCAGATGATCATAATGTGCTGTCACCACAAGCAGTGAATCCGCCATTCCATTTCCAGGAATATATCCAACTACGTTTTGTGTTTTATGAGCTTTCTCAAATTTACTGCATATCGATACTGTGATTTTAGATGCGTTTTTTGGAAAAGCATTCCTCAAAATTCTAAGCCCTGGGATTTTATTTTGGGCAGTTTCAACAGACCATGTCAATTTTTTTTCTTCCAGATAAATTATGCCTGCACCTTTGGAAGGATTTTTCATCCAAGACACAAGTTCCTCACTCTGGTAACTCCCTTCATTGTTCAGCGTGTCAATCACCAAAAAGGAGTGGTTGAAATCAATTCCTTCAAAATTAGATACTGTTTTATTTAGAATGAAAATTTTGTAGGTGCCACTAATAGAAGGCGCACCAGGATCCACAATGAAATCTTGTCCCGGTACTAATTGCTGATCATTGATTTTTACTTCCATGCATCCGGGAAAAGTATTGACAGGAAACACAAAGTCCTGAAAATAATTATCTCCTAATGGTTTTAATCCGAAATTTTGGAATTGTTTCCGCAGGAATTCTGCAGTTTTTTTATCTCCATTCTGCACATATCCTCTACCGTTATAGTCTTCAGAAGTGAGTTCTTTAATAACTTTTCGCGTATATAAACTATCCTGACTCCAGCTGGTTGTAGAGAAAAGTAGTAGTATAATACTTACTAATTTAAATTTCACCATTAATTACTGAATCTTCTTTTTACCATTTCATCTAGCTTCACAAAGCTCGAAGAAGCAGGATTCCAGTTAAGTTGTACCGCTAATTCTCCATGAATGAGGGTACGGGCTTCTACATAATTCTGGAGACTGTTGATGCGATCAATCGCTTCGTAATATGATTTCTGATTCCCATTAAACAATTCATTGATAAACGAAAAACGTTCATTGATACCAATTGATTTTCTTAAATCGGTGAGCGGCTGTTGTTGATGTTTCGCAGCGATTGATTCATCGTTTTTTCCTTTTGCTAACTTATCATAAATCGTATCCTGTTGATTGTACTTACTTGCTACTGTGGGTGCAGGCTCATCAAATAAAGAAGCCATTACTGCGGATTGCTTTTTTACTTCCGCCACTGTGGTTTTTGGTGCTGCTGCCGGTGGATTTAAAACAGTTGTCCTGTAGGTCATGTCAGGAGCCGGTAGTGATTCTGCAATGATAATTTCTGTATCGATTTCTTCAACCGTTTCTAAAGAGGCAATAATTGGTTCGATTTCAATGAGCTCTTCTTCTTCCTTTTCATAACTAATAACTTCTGCAATTTGTTCAGGTTCGGATTGGATAGATATTAAGGGCGTGATTTCAGTTTCAAAAGTAACAACAGCTTCAACCTGCTGAATAAGTGGAGTTGGCGTTTTCTCCGTTTCTTGCATCGGAATAGGTGCAGGTCTTGAAGACTCCTCTTCTATTTTAAGTGGTGAATTGATAAAAGCCACTTCAGGAGTCGGAGCACTGACCTCAGGAAGCTCAATTTCTGAGTTTTTTCTTTGTCCTAAATAATGGAGTTGCTGATATAGATTTCTGACCGATTGCTTCATCAGGTCCATTTCTATGAGTGGAATCGCACCCGAATGGAGCCGCGCATCTGCGTATTGTTCCTGTATGGTTTCCAGAAGGTGTTCGATTTCCTGGAGAATGAGTTCTTTTTGTGTTGACATAGCTAATAAATATAACTAGAAGGCTTAATTCTTATTGTGATCTTTCAGCAAAGTTGCCATTTTTATGTAGTTAAAACGCTACCCCTTGAGGATCCTTTCAACAGAGACACGTTAATAGGATTTTTCTAAGCTAACCCATTGTCAGTTATTTGTCAGAAATCCTGTATTATGACACAGATCAGTCAACGTAGCAACATTCCTCAAAAGTATCAACTTTACTTTTGCAGCGTGTTCAGAATTAATTGGTGCCTTACTATTCTTTTCAGTCTTTGTTTTTTGTACTTTTCTAATGCTCAGACTGTCAAATTGCTCTCTCCAAACCGTCAGGTATTGGAAGGCGCTGTGGTGAGTATTACTGTTTCCGGAACTGATAAAAGCATTTTACTGATTTCTGATAATCGTGGAGAATTCACCACTCCTAAATTAACTTATCCTGCCGTTCGCCGAATTCTGATGATGGGGTATTCTTCGCTTACGGATACTCTTTTGCATTCTTCCGCAGAAACGGAAATAGTGATGCAGCCAGTTTCTAAAAGCTTGGGTGAAGTGACCGTTACTGGAAATTACATGCCTGGTTATCAGTCAAATTCAGTCTATGATATAGAGGTTATCGGTCGTCAGGAAATTGAAAAGAGAGCAGCCAATACCGTAAAAGATCTCTTGGGTCAAGAACTTAACATGAGGATTTCCAATGATCCTTCGCTGGGAAGTAGTTTGAGTATTCAAGGAACGGGTGGTGAAAACATTAAATTCCTAATTGATGGAGTACCTGTAATCGGACGCCAGAATGGGAATATAGATTTAGGTCAGTTGAATTTGTCCAATATCGAAAGAGTTGAAATTGTTAAAGGTCCTATGTCTGTTTTATATGGTACCGATGCATTAGGTGGAGTGATAAATCTGATTACAAAAACAAATACACATCAGAAATTAAGTGGCAGTTTTAATTCTTATTATGAAACGATTGGACAATATAATGTAGATGCTACTGCGGGATGGGGATTTAAAAAAACAAGTATTAATCTAAGTGCTGGTCGTACTTTTTTCGATGGCTGGTCAGAACAAGATACTTCGAGATCGCAACAATGGAAGCCTAAGGAACAATATACTGTTGATCTGAAAGCTATTCATACAATTAAAAATGTGAAGCTCAACTATCAGAGTGGTTATTTCCAGGAAGTTGTAACGAATAAATCAGAACCTGTAATTACTCCTTATTACGCAAATGCAATTGATCAGTATTATCATACCCAAAGATTTAATAATCAATTGTACGTTGAAACACGTTTGAATGAAACAAGTAATTTAAATTTTAGTGCTGCGTATTCAACGTATCAGTATATCAAGAATACCTATATCAAAAATTTAGTTTCGTTAACTGAAGCTTTAACTCCTGACACTTTAGATGATGATACTACTCGCTTTAATGCATTCTTTTCTCGCCTATCCTATTCACTCGCTACTAAAGATAAAAAATGGAATTTTTTAATCGGTTCAGAGGTAAATTTTGAATCTGCAATTGGAAGACGTATTGATAATAGTGAACATGCAGTTACGGATATCGCATTATTTGCATGTACCGATTTTAAACCAGTTGAAGCGCTTACGATTCGTCCATCTATTCGTGCTGTTTACAATTCACTTTATCAAGCACCATTAATTCCTTCTTTAAATGTGCTTTATAAACTAGGTAAAAATACAAGTATTCGTGGAAGCTGGAGCCGAGGATTTCGCGCTCCTTCTTTAAAGGAACAATACTTAAACTTTGTGGATAATGGAATTCATAATGTGAGAGGTAATCCTGATTTGAAAGCTGAAAACTCAAATCATTATTTGGCTTCTCTAGAATTCAAATTGCCATTGAACAAATGTGTAGTTGCTGTTGAACCTTCTTTTTTTTATAATCAAATAAAAAATAGAATTTCATTAGTGGAGTTTGATCCCACAAGTACATTGTATACGTACATCAATCTGGATGAGTATACTTCTCGCGGAACAGAGTTAAAAGTGAGATATACCAAAGGAGATTTTCATTTACAGGTAGGTGGAGCATATACGGGTACATGGAGTTCGTATGAGGGATCCGTGGATCAGCCTAATATTGCATGGTTCGCTGAGATGAATGCAGCTACCGACTATACTTTCTCTAAAACAAAAACTACACTCTCTTTGTTCTGGAAGTATCTCGGTGAAAAGCCAGTCTATCGTCTCGAAGCACAAAATAATTTAGCGCGTTATTTGGGAGAACCTTATCAATTATTGGACTTTAGTCTTCGCCAACAATTACACAAAGATAAAATTGCTGTTACCCTTGGTCTTAAAAATATTCTGGATGTAAAAAATATTCGCGCTACTGATTCCGGTGGTGCGCATAGCGGAGGTTCTGGTGGTGAAACGCCGGTAGGTATGGGTACATCTATGTTTGCAAAATTTAGTCTTTCCTTCTGATGAAAAATATTTATTTCTTCTTTATTGCACTTTCATTAGCATTGATTTCCTGTCAAAAGGAAGACACGGCAGTGGTGTTGCCACCTCCTGGTAATGTAAAGCAAATGACGGTGGTGATGGGCCCTAATTATGATAATCAGATTTATGTAAGTCTCTCTCAAGGAACTGCAGTAACTCGTCCTTATCGTCCTTATGACCTTGCTTTTGAAGCTTCAGAAAGTGGAATAAGATTATACGTGAACGATGGCAAACTGATGTTTGTAGCGAATACTCATTCATCGGATATGCTTACAGCAGACTCTACCGGAAAAGAATGGGCAGTTGATCAAGAGCATTATCATCCCGACAGTTCCGCCTTCCGTACGTGGTGGAATAATGCATCGCTAATAAATGGAGGGAGTGAAGTTTTTGTTGTTGATCGTGGTCGTTATGATTTTACTGGAGCAAATCGATTCAGAAAAATTCAGATTGTTAGTGTAGATGATTCTTCGTATCATATTCGTTATTCTAAATATGATAATTCTGAACTTGCTGATTTTACCATTCCTAAAAATCATGATTATTCGTTGATGTATTTTAGTTTTGATAGTGGTGGACAAATGGTAAATCAGGGCCCAGCAAAAAATGATTGGGATCTGTTATTTACAAAGTACACGCATATTTATTTTGAAGAACCAATTGGATCTCCCTTCCGATATTACTCTGTTAATGGCGCAATTTTGAATGTATGGAATAATACCAGCGGATCCATGCTGAAAAAAGATTCCTTGCCGAATTATGAAGTTTTTGATACTCTGAAGTATGCGAATGTCAGTAATTATAATTTCAGTAATGATGCTGCCGTCATTGGTTTCGATTGGAAGTATTATGACTTCAATAATAGCAGGTATTACATTCGGCCTGATCAGTATTATATCATTAAAGATAAAGATGGTCTTTATTATAAAATCCGCATGCTCGATTTCTATGATCAGCAAGGGTTTAAAGGCACCATCACATTCGAGTATCAGCGCATCTAGCAAAATTAAATTACAAATAATATAAATTATAATGAAATCAATCTTTACTCTTAAGAAATTGCTCTTAGTAGCAGCAGTGATGTTTACACTGAACGGTTTTGGACAAATGACGAGTCAAACTGTTAGTATCTCTACAGGTTACACGAATCAAACATTCTACAGCATGAATAACGGAGTGCTGAGTTCTGTTTCTAATACCGATTGGGATCTAGGATTTCAACTACGTGGATTTGCTGCGTCTATTCTAATTAACTCTAAGAATAATGTGCATCTCTATCGTGCTAATAAAGATATCAGCCAATGGAGCACAATGACATCTTACGATACAACTGGAATCATCAGCGATCCATCTTATGAATTATTTAATTCTGATATCTCATGGGATTTTGGTGCATTCAACAGAACGAATGACACTGCAAATGCATTTGATCTCGGTTGGGGTTTGTATGATTTCAATACCCATGCAATTACTGGCGACTCAATTTATTTTCTGAAACTAAATAATGGTGATTATAAAAAATTGTGGCTGGAATCACTGGCTGGAGGGATTTATACTTTCCGTTGGGCAGATTTAGATGGTGCTAATGAGATTTCTAGTTATATTAATAAATCAACGTATCAAGGTAAATTTTTTGTTTATCAATCCATCGCTAACAATACAACGATTGATCGCGAACCCGTTTACAATACTTGGGATTTAACACTTCAGCAGTATCTTTCTTTAACTCCATTCATTTATAAAGTTACTGGTGTTTTAAGTAATGATAGCGTTAGTGCTGCAAAAGCTTATCCGGTAGATGTTGCGAGTACCACAAATACTGGGCAGATCTTCGGTGAAGAAATTAATAAAATCGGATATGATTGGAAAGCTTATGATTTCAATACGAATGTTTGGACCATCGCCGATTCTACTTGTTATTTCCTTCGTGATCGTCAAGGCAACTATTGGAAAATCATATTTACAGGATTCGGTGGTTCGGCTGATGGAAATTTTTACTTCGATCAAGAACCTGCAACTCCAACAGGAATCAGTGAAACAGGTATGATTACAGGATTGGGAATATTCCCGAATCCCGCTAGCTCAAATGCTCGCTTAATGCTGGATGCAAAAGCAGCTGGAAAAGCAGTATTAATGATCTGTGATGTTTCAGGTCGTCAGTTTGAAACACAAACCATTCAGTTGAATAGTGGTGTTCAGGCTGTGGATATGAATCTGCAATATTTATTGCCAGGCTTGTATCAAGTAGTCGTTACTCAAGGTAATGAACGGCAGGTCAGTAGGATAGTAATCCAATAAATAATTTATAGGGCGCCTGAATAAGGCGCCCTATTTCGTTTATTAACAAGATGACGAATGTTAAGCGATCTTTAATATTTTTATAGCATTAACAATCGTTACCATGTTTCTTGAGCAAACAAAAAAGCATAGTCCACGTAAGGGCTGGATTGAAGTCGTTACAGGTAGTATGTTCTCCGGTAAAACGGAAGAATTGATTCGTCGACTAAAGCGGGCAAAAATCGCAAAGCAACAGGTGGAAATTTTTAAGCCTGCCATCGAACGTCGTTATGATGAAGTGAATATTGTTTCTCACGATTCCAATTATATTCAGAGTACTCCTGTTCCATCATCTTCAAATATTTTATTATTAGGTCATGAGGTCGATGTCATCGGTATTGATGAAGCTCAGTTTTTTGACGACCAGTTACCGTATGTTTGTGAGAAATTAGCTAATAGTGGCACACGTGTTATTGTTGCAGGTCTCGATATGGATTACATGGGAAAACCTTTTGGACCTATGCCAGTGCTTTTAGCGATTGCTGATTATATTAGTAAAGTACATGCTATCTGTATGCATTGTGGTGATCTGGCAACTCATTCTTTCCGTACAGTTCCTGATGACTCTCTCGTATTATTGGGAGAAAAAGAAAGCTATATCCCGCTCTGTAGATCTTGTTTCGTGAGAGAAATGCATTTGAATACTTCCCTAACTCCTACGGTCTGATTAGCGTGTAGAAATTATGTCACACCCGGTTTATTCTATTCAGCAGGTTGCTACAATTATTCGGGCAGTACTGAATCAATTTGATCCGGAAAATGCCGGTATCTCTGATTTGATTACGGATAGTCGAAAGGTGGTTAATCCCACACAATCGCTATTTTTTGCGATCAAAGGTGATCGTCGTGATGGTCATGATTTTATTCCTGATTTGATTGATTCTGGGGTGAAGAATTTCGTCATCAGTAGAAGTGAAATTATTCCTACCGATAGTCAAGTTAATTTTCTAGTGGTAGATCATCCGCTGCTCGCTCTGCAACAACTTGCGGCATGGCATCGTCAGCAGTTTAAAATTCCTGTGATTGGTGTAACTGGTAGTAACGGAAAAACAATTACCAAAGAATGGTTATATCAACTCTTAAGAGAAGATTATCATATTGTCCGTAGTCCTAAAAGTTATAATTCCCAAATCGGTGTTCCCTTATCCGTTTGGCAGATTGCAACAGAACATAATCTTGGAATTTTTGAAGCCGGAATTTCGATGCCCGGAGAGATGGAACATCTGGAGAAAATAATTCTTCCAACCATAGGTATTTTTACAAATATTGGCGTCGCTCACGATGAAAATTTTATTGGACTTACAGAAAAAATTCTAGAGAAGTTACAACTTTTTTCACATTGTAATAAATTAATTTATTGCCGTGATTACCTGAGTATTCAAGAGCAGATTTCACAGCCAGGAGTGTTGCCTGATTACCTCACTACATTTACTTGGTCGAGGAAAATGAAAGCAGATTTGCAGATCGGAAGGATTGCACGTCAAGAACATGAAACAGAAATTCAAGGAATATATAAAAATGAATTTCTAAGTATCCGCATTCCCTTTACTGATGAAGCTTCCGTGGAAAATGCGATTCATTGCTGGGCACTTATGTTGTTTCTGGAGATTCAACCTGAAGTCATTGCTCAACGAATGGAATTGCTAAGTCCAGTAGCTATGCGATTGGAGATGAAGGAAGGAATTAATAATTGTTCGATTATCAATGATTCCTATAATTCGGATATCGGATCGCTGACGATCGCTCTTGATTTCATGAATCAGCAGAAACAGCACAAACGTAAAACAGTGATATTAAGTGATATTTTACAGAGTGGGCGAGCGGAAAAATTATTGTACGAAGAAGTAGAATCGCTCATTCGTCAGAAGCAAATTAATCGTTTGATCGGAATTGGTCCTGCTATCGAGCATCAGAAAGATCTTTTCAATTTGGAAAAGAAGTTTTATGCAAGTACCGATGATTTTCTTCGGGAGATGAATTATTCCGATTTCGGTAATGAGACCGTGCTTATTAAAGGCGCTCGTTCTTATGGCTTCGAGCGGATTAGTAAAGCACTCCAGCAGAAAGCGCATGAAACAGTTCTTGAAATTAACCTCAATGCTGTAGTCCATAACCTGAATTTATTTCGATCAAGATTGAAAGCTGAAACTAAACTCATGGTGATGGTTAAAGCATTCTCTTATGGTAGTGGAAGTTTTGAGATTGCTAATATTCTTCAGTTTCATCGAGTAGATTATCTTGCAGTGGCTTATGCAGATGAAGGCGTAGAACTCAGAAAAACTGGAATCACTTTACCGATTATGGTGATGAATCCTGAGGAGCAAAGTTTTGATGCAATGATTAATTATAAACTCGAACCAGAGATTTATAGTTTCAAAGTTTTGAATCATTTCACAGAAGCACTACGTCGTCGTTCTCAAGATGCTTCTACGCTTAAATTCCCGATTCACCTTGAATTCGATACTGGCATGAAACGGCTGGGCTTCGAAGAGTCGGAGTTGAACGAATTAATTATTCGACTAAAAAATAGTCGCCACCTCCGCATTGCTTCTGTATTTTCACATCTTGTTGCTAGTGATGAATCTGTGCATGATACTTTTTCTAAAGAACAAATTGCATTGTTTACTAAAATGAGTGATATCGTTCAGTCTCATTTTAATTATCCTATTACGCGTCATATTCTCAATTCTTCTGGGATCCTCAGATTCCCCGAAGCGCAGTTTGAAATGGTGCGATTAGGAATTGGTTTGCATGGAATTGCTGCAACTCCTAATGAGCAGCGTCAGTTGCAGATGGTTTCTACATTGAAGACTACTATTTCTCAAGTCCGACAAGTGAAATTAGGGGAAACAATTGGGTATAGTCGTCGCGGCGTTGCGCATAAAGACATGACGCTTGCTACTATCGGAATTGGTTATGCCGATGGTTTAAGTAGACGACTTGGAAATGGAGTGGGTAAAATGTTGGTGATGGGTCAGTATGCTCCAACTGTTGGGAGCATCTGTATGGACATGACTATGATTGATATTTCGGGAATCCCAGCGCGGGAGTCCACTGAAGTTGTGGTGTTTGGTCAAGAGTACACTATTTTGGATCTTGCCAAACAAATGGAAACTATACCCTATGAAGTGTTGACGAGTATTTCAGAAAGGGTTAAGCGAGTTTACTTTCATGAGTGAAAAACAATTTTTTTTTGTCGAAGAAACCTTACATATCAGGACATCAAGTTAAGCTCTTACATAGCGGAGAGAATTATTTTGATGCGCTCGTGAAATTAATTGACTCGGCAAAAAATGTACTACATTTGCAGGTGTATATTTTCGAGGAAGATACCACAGGTCGTAAAATTGCACGTGCATTATTAGCTGCTGCTAAACGTGGTGTGAATGTTTTTTTGATGGTGGATGGATTTGGAGCAAAGGATCTATCCAAAGAGTTCATAGCAAATCTAAAATCTGGTAATGTTTATTTCCGCTACTTCTCCCCACTTCCATTTCCAGGAATTACGCAAGCAGGTAGAAGATTACATCAAAAAGTTTGTGTTGCGGATGCCCAAAAAGCTATTGTGGGAGGAATCAATATCGCCGATAAATACAGAGGTGATGAAAAACAAAAAGCTTGGTTTGATTATGCAGTCGAAATAGAAGGACCTGCTTGTGCGGAGTTGAATCTTATATGTCAAAAAATATGGAAACGTAGATTCAGGAAATATACCAATGCAAATGTTAAATTGGAGGTTGAATCAAATACAGGAGTACAACTAAGAGTTAGTCAGAATGATTGGTTTCGTCGCTTGAATCAGATTTCCTCTGCTTATAAACAAATGCTGGATGCTGCACAAAAGGAAATTTTGATAGTAGCAAGCTATTTTATCCCTACACGTCGACTCCTTAGTATTCTTCTTTATTCAGCCTCTCGAAAACGTGATGTAAAGATTGTACTTTCGAGAAATAGTGACGTGCCTTTTATCAAAGGGGCAATGAATTACCTCTATGAGAAATTATTGCAAGAAGGCGTAAAAATTTTTGAATACAATGAATCCGTTCTTCATGCTAAAGTTTGTGTCGTGGATCGGGAATGGTCTAGTATTGGATCTCATAATTTAAATCATCTGAGTGAATTTATCAGCGTAGAATTAAATATTGAAATCCTAAATCTTGATTTTTCTGAAAAATTTGCACATGAACTCATCAGCGTAATGGCGGATCAGTGCATTGAAGTAACATTAGAGAATTTTAGAAAAGAACTGAATACGTGGACCCGTTTTAAGAATTGGCTTTCGTTTCGGATTGTCAGTGCCTCTCAACGATTATTATTTGTGTTGAATAGTAAGGAGGGAAATAGCAAAGAAAGAAGAAGATTTAGAAAGATGCCTAGCTAATTTGTTCATCCGAACAAATGTTGAAATACTTCTTCTACTTTCCCTACTCCGATTACTTCCAGATTCATTTCTTTCTTAATCGTGAGTCCTTGTAAATTATATTTCGACACAAATAATTTTTTAAATCCATGCCTTGCGGCTTCGTTAATTCTGGGCTCTATTCTATTTACCGGACGAATTTCTCCTGTTAAACCTACTTCACCTGCGAAGCAATAAAAGGGATCAATGGAAATGTCTTCTGCGGAAGATAAAATAGAACAAATAATTGCTAAATCAATAGCAGGATCTTCTACTCTTATTCCTCCTGCAATATTTAAAAATACATCCTTCGCAGCTAATCGAAATCCACATCGTTTTTCTAATACGGCTAACAACATATGCAATCTGCGTAAATCAAAACCTGTAGTTGTTCGTTGCGGAGTACCATAAACTGCAGTACTCACCAGTGCTTGTGTTTCAATTAAAAATGGTCGTACACCTTCAAGTGTACAAGCTACTGCCGTGCCACTAAGGTTCGAATCTCTTTGGGAAAGTAATAACTGTGAAGGATTTGCCACCTCCACTAACCCTGCTCCCTGCATTTCGTAAATCCCCAGTTCTGCAGTAGACCCAAAACGATTTTTAGCAGCCCGTAAAATCCGGTACACATGATGACGGTCGCCTTCAAATTGCAAAACGGTATCAACCATATGCTCTAAAACTTTCGGGCCGGCAATGGTTCCATCCTTGGTAATATGTCCGATGAGTAATACAGGAGTAGCAGTTTCTTTTGCGAAACGCAAGAGCTCTCCAGCACATCCACGAATCTGCGAAACTGTTCCCGGTGCACTCTCATAAACTGCTGAAAATAAAGTTTGGATAGAATCTACAATTACTATCTCCGGTTCTAGTAGTTCAATCTGTTTGAAAATAGCTTGAGTGCTAGTCTCAGTGAGGATATAACATTCACTCTTTATTTTTCCGATACGTTCGGCACGCATCCTCACTTGTTGTTCGCTTTCTTCACCGCTGATATAGAGAATTCTTTTTCCGGCAAGATTTACTGCTAACTGTAATAGTAATGTCGACTTTCCTATTCCGGGTTCACCTCCAACTAAAATTAAAGAGCCGGGAACTATTCCTCCGCCTAATACTCTGTTTAACTCTTCATCCGGCAAAACAATCCGCGGACTTTGCTCTAAATCGATTTCTGTAATTAAACGAGGTTTACTTGCCTTGCTCTCTTTTACTTTTTCAGTTTTCCATTTATTATGCTCTACTGAAGTCTGTACCACTTCTTCCACATAAGTATTCCATTCATTACAACTTGGACATTTGCCAATCCATTTAGGAGCTTGAGCCCCGCATGACTGACAATAAAATACGGTTTTGGTTTTGGCCATGATAAAATTTGAAGAGTACAAAGATACGATTAAGGTATAGAATTTCGAGAGTAAGCTATAGTTCCTTAAATATCAGGACTACAGAGTGCTAACAATAATCGGATGAACTATATTTTCTCTAATTTCGCAGGATAAAACCTAATGTTATGCTTCAAATCCGTCCGGCTACCGAAAATGATATTCCAGCCATCACCGATATTTACAATGAAGCCATTGAATTTGGTACCGCCACTTTTGATACCGACAAAAAAACAATTGCAGAACGATTAGTTTGGTTTAAAAATCATGATAGTTCACATCCTATTATTGTTGCTGTCATTGAAAACAATGTTATCGGTTGGGCCTCATTGAGTAGATGGAGTGAACGTGCGGCCTATGATAGTACTGCTGAAGTTTCCGTTTATGTACACAAAGATTTCCGCGATAAAGGAACAGGCAAACGCTTAATGGAAATAATCACTATAGAAGGTGAAAAAGCAGGATTGCATTCCTTGATTTCCCGTATCACTGAAGGCAATGAAAAAAGTATTTATCTGCACGATCGTTTGGGATTCGAGAATGTGGGCATCTTAAAAGAAGTAGGAAAAAAATTCGGCAGATATTTAAGCGTGCATATTATGCAGAAAGTTTTTTGAGAAGGGCTAGAAATTAAAATTTTCCAAACGATAATTAAAAATTAGTAAAAGTCGTTTATCCAGATAAGTAAAAGAATCTGTAATGATTATTTTTTAATCGCACCTGTTCCTACATTACCAGCTAATACTATCCTTCCATCTTCATAACTAACACCCTCGAAAGGATCATTTTCAATCAATGCTGGTCCGTCGAGATCCACCCAATCGGCCCAGCCGGATAATTGTGCCGCCGCTGCCGCTCCACAACTGCTTTCCGACATACATCCTACCAATACTTTCTTGTTCAATTTCCTTGCTCTGCGAATTAATTCCATTGCTGGTTCCATTCCTCCGCATTTCACCAGTTTCACATTGATACCGGCACATGCATCTGCCATCATTTCTAAATCCTGTAAGTTTTGAATGGATTCATCCAATATAACAGGCAATACACTTTTACTATGGACTTCTTTCAATTCGGCTTTCATTGTTACCGGTAAAGGCTGCTCAATAAAAATACATCCCTGCTCTTTCAACCAGACTATTTCAGTTAATGATTCTTTTGTAGATTTCCATCCCTGATTGGCATCAGCACAAAAAGGATAAGGACTATTCGCTTTGAATGCCAAAACTCTTTCCCGGTAATTAGCATCTCCCAGTTTTAATTTGAAAAGACGGAAATCTTTAGCTTCTTTTAATTTTTCAATTAATTCCTCCGTGCTGCTTACACCCAATGTATAAGTGCATAATGTGTCGGAGGTTAATGGTAATCCCAGCAAACTACGGACAGACTTACCCGTTAGATGTCCATATAAATCCATTAGGGCAATATCTACTGCTGTTCTTACAGGAGTAGGTAGAGTATTTGCATTCCTTTTAAGGATAGCAAGTGTTTCTGTAATTCCATCTACGCCCTGTACCCTTTCAGGAAACCACTCTTCAAAATGTGCCACTAAATCATTCACATCATATCCCAGGTAGGGTGGGAGCGCTGCTTCTCCGTATCCTGTCAGCCCGTTAAATTCTGCTTTTACATACAGCGTATCTGTAAAATTCCGGGAGCTGTGAGAAAGTCCGAAAGCATGTTTGAATTTTAATTGATAAGCTATAGCAGTAATCTGTAATTGCATAAAATGGTTCATTTCCTGGATCTACTGCGAAGATACAATCCATGTATAACTAGTTCGTAGCAAATCCTGAATATTGATGATTTTACTACATTCACAGCTTAATTAGACGGCAGTAACTTTTAGAAATTTAACGAATCCGGCAGTTTCACCTTCAAGATGCAATTATTAAAAAAGAATCCTGCCTTTTTATTCCTGATTTTAATTCAGCTAGGATTTATCATCGCCGCTTTGAATCTTGGACATTCTACCACTAAAGATTCAACTGAATATTTACTGCAAGCGGATAATTTGAGAAGTTCCGGTTCTTGGTATTGCGGTGATCTGAACCAAGAATTTGATCCTGCCTTGCTAAGTCAACGCCCTCCACTGTATGGATTATTTTTAGCATTTACCGAGTTTCCATTTTCAGGAATTCTATTGGTATTAATCGTACAATCATTGCTTTCATTTTTGAATTGTGTACTGGCTTGGAATATATTTAAACGAATCTCTGGTAAGGAAATGAAAGCTACTGTTTTCTTCCTGCCACTCATTTTTTTCTCTTCTCAATTTATTTATGCTAATATGTTGATGTCGGAAATTTTGTTTCAATCGGCATGGATGATTGCTGCTTATTTTTTAATCCGTTTTATCTATGCCCATCAAATTGCTGACTTATGGAAACATCAGTTCTCGATTTGTGTTGCTATGTTGATTAAACCTGTCGCTTTTATTTTTCCGATCGTTAGTATTCCCTTTATTTTTTATCTGATTAAAAAAGAAAAATTACCATCAGAAATTCTAATAACTTTCATTGCTCCGCTATTGGTGATTTTTGGGATGATCGCATATAACTTTCAACATACCGGTGTGGCAGAATATTCAAGCATCCAACGTAAGTTGATGATCAATTACAATATTCCTGCGTTGTTAAATCTGAAACAAGATCAATCCATCACACAAACTGAAATCGATAGCATTCAAAGTATTGCTGCTACTCTAAATTATCCGGAACGAGCGCGCTTTATAGATCAGCAATGCTTTTTATGGATTAAAAAACAAACCGTTCAATATATTGGATTACATTTCAAAGGAATAATTAGTTTTTTTCTGGATCATGGTCGATGGGATCTCTATCAATTCTTTACTGGAAAAACAGATGAATTCAATGCAGTGAATCTACGTAGCGTTTATACAAAAGATGGAATGTCGGGAGCCTTGCACTATATTATGGGATTCTCTTCATTACTGGTTTTATATTTGGCGTTAACCATCCTGATGAATTTTATTCTCCTCATCTGCTTCATCCGTTTTATTTTTCTTCATTCAGTGCCCAAGCACATTAGGATTGGCATCTCAATAATGGTCATCTACATCGCCCTATTGACCGGACCATCCGCCAGCGCTCGTTTCCGCACTGCAGTCTATCCTTTATTACTCATTACTTGGGGCATTTGTTTAGTAGAGAAAAAGAAAGTGCTGAATTTTCCAATAAAGTAAATACAGAACTATAATTTTGTCCTTATGTGGTTTAATCTGAAAACAATTCCGGGAAGAGTATTCCTCGCTTTATTAACTGCTTTATTACTCTGGGCTGCTTGGCCCGCAGGTGGATGCGCCCCACTTTTATTTATTGCACTCATTCCATTATTATTATTGGAAGAATCTATTGCATCTAGTAAAAAGGAAGGGCAAAAAATCAACCTTTTTTGGTATGCCTATCTTTCCTTTTTTACGTTCAATCTCATTACTACATTCTGGATTTGGTACGCTAGTCCTTTTGGTATGTTCGGTGCCGTTATGGCGAATGCATTACTCATGACTATCATTTTTCAATTATTTCATATTACTAAACGGCGACTTGGCGTAAATTGGGGATATGCATCGCTCATTGTGTACTGGATGGCTGGTGAAATGCTACACATGGATTGGGATCTTAGCTGGCCTTGGCTGAATCTCGGAAATGGTTTCGCTGCTTGGGCGAATATGGTTCAATGGTATGAATACACCGGAACATTAGGCGGTACATTGTGGGTTTGGCTGGTGAATATATTATTGTTCAGTGTAGTTACTGGAACTTCACTGCAGAAGCGAAAGCAATTGATTTGTGTTCTAGGATTGATAATCATTCCAGTCATAATTTCATGGACGATCAGATGGAATTATAAAGAAGAAGTGCGTCCTGTTGAAGTTGTCGCAGTTCAGCCAAATGTGGATCCTTACAATGAAAAATTTTCCGGAAACAGTGATGAGCAACTCAATAGGATGTTGCGGCTAGCCTCTACGTTAGTTACTCCAAAAACACGTTTAGTAATTTTTCCAGAGACAGCTTTGCCAGATGGAATTTGGGAAGAACATATGGAGCAACATCGTCAGATTAAACGCATTCGTGAATTTCTGGGCCTGCATCCGGGTTTACGTTTACTGACTGGACTCACCTCCTTCAAAATGTATCAGCAAGGAGAAAAAGTTAGCCTGACTGCTAGACAGTATGGTGAAACAACTGATTCATTTGATGCTTACAATACTGGAATGCAAATAGGCGCGGATGGAAAAGTTCAGTTGCACCATAAATCAAAGTTAGTACCCGGTGTTGAGAAAATGCCCTTTCCTGCACTTTTTAGTTATATCGGCGATTTCGCTATTGATCTTGGCGGTACTGCAGGGAGTTTAGGTGTACAAGATCATCCTTCTGTATTTACTGGTGATTCAATTTCTGCCGCACCCGTTATTTGTTACGAATCAATTTATGGCGATTATCTCGCTCAGTATGTTCGTGAGGGAGCAAACATTATTTGTATCATGACCAATGATGGTTGGTGGAGTGATACTCCCGGTTATCGTCAGCATTGTCAATACGCACGACTTCGTGCTATCGAAACGCGCAGAAGTATTGCTCGTTCTGCCAATACTGGAATTTCCTGTTTCGTTGATCAAAAAGGCGACCTCTTTCAGAAAACGGGATGGTGGGTTCCAGCAGTTATTCGCCAAGAATTGAATTTGAATAATCGCATTACATTTTATGCCCGATTCGGGGATTATTTAGGTCGTATTGCTTTGGGGATTTCTGTTTTACTTGCGGGAGCTACTATTATTCAACGTTTTAGAAAATCGTTCCGCTGAATCCTGATTACTTGTATTTTTGCACTCTGAAATTTATATCTCCTTCCATTATGTATGATGTCGTAATTATCGGTTCCGGCCCGGGTGGCTATGTTGCAGCAATCCGTTGCGCTCAGTTGGGAATGAAAACAGCACTGGTAGAAAAGTATACGGCTTTAGGCGGCACTTGTTTAAATGTGGGCTGTATTCCTTCCAAAGCATTGCTCGATTCTTCCGAACATTATCATCAAGCACAACATCAGTTTACAACACATGGAATAAATGTGAAAGGTCTCTCTTTAGATTTTGCACAAATGATTAAGCGTAAATCAGAAGTTGTTGCACAAACTGTGGATGGAGTGAAGTTCCTGATGAAAAAAAATAAGATTGATGTTTTTCAGGGAATGGGAAGTTTTGTAGATACTACAACTATTCGTGTTACAAAAGATGATGGATCATCAGAAGAGCTGAAAACAAAAAAAACAATCATTGCAACAGGTTCTAAACCCACTCAACTAAAAGGAGTAACGATTGATAAAAAAAGAGTGATCACATCTACTGAAGCACTCGTGTTGGAAGAAATTCCTAAGGATTTATTAATTATTGGTGCTGGTGTAATTGGTCTGGAATTAGGCTCTGTGTATGCTCGACTTGGCTCTAAAGTTACAGTGGTAGAATATGCAGATGCTATTGTTTCTACCATGGATAGAACGATGAGTAAAGAGTTGCAAAAAGTATTGCAAAAACTTGGTTTTACTTTTTATCTACAACATGGGGTTTCTAGTGTGGAAGTAAAAGGTAAAACGGTAACCCTCAAAGCAACGTCGGCAAAAGATCAATCAGAATTAATTCTCACTGGTGATTATTGTTTGCTCAGTGTTGGTCGATCGGCGTATACAGATAATCTTGGATTGGAAAATATCGGCATCCAAAAAGATGAGCGAGGAAGAATAACCGTTGATCAACATCTCGAAACTTCTGTGAAAGGAATTTATGCTATCGGTGATGTAGTAAAAGGTGCAATGCTAGCGCATAAAGCAGAGGAAGAGGGAATGTATGTAGCAGAAATTATGGCGGGTCAAAAACCGCATATTAATTATTTGCTCATTCCAGGTGTTGTTTATACTTGGCCTGAAGTAGCTTCTGTTGGATATACCGAAGAAGAATTGAAAAAAAATGGAGTAAAATATAAAACCGGTTCTTTTCCTTTTAAAGCAAGTGCTCGTGCTCGTGCAAGTATGGATACCGATGGTTTGGTAAAAGTTCTCGCAGATGAAAAAACCGATGAAATTTTAGGCGTTCATATGATTGGTCCTCGCGTTGCGGATATGATTGCAGAAGCTGTAGTGGCGATGGAGTTTAGAGCATCTGCAGAAGACATCGCAAGGATCAGCCATGCTCACCCCACATTTACCGAAGTATTTCGCGAAGCTTGCTTGGCAGCTACAGCTAATCGCGCGATTCATAGCTAATGCCTATTTAGAGCGGCACTTTTCCTGTTAAGCTAGGATTCAATTTTAATTTTTCTGGAAGCAACGCTTTTTCGGTTTACGAGGTAGCTATTCGATAGAACGTATTGTTGCTCCATTCTAATGCTAAATACTTGTAAATCAGATTTTTATTGATCAAATTTTGATTATTTACGATTAGGAAAATACAATTTTCAAGAAACCATTGATTTTCGTATTTTAGCAATTCCCTAATCGGGGAACTGTGCCATACTCCAAAATAACTATGAAAAAAATTCTATTCGCGGCCCTCATGGCTGTTACCGGTATTACGTATTCTCAAGCCCCTGTCTGGCAATGGGCCAATGTTCAGGCTGGCAGAACTAGTGCCGATGGTAGTATCGGAATTGCAAAAGACGCTTCCAGCAATATATATACTATTGGTGATTTTGAAGGAGTGCAAAACGTTGGTGCTAACACCTTCTCCCCTATTGGTTTTAATGATGTATTCGTTAGTAAAGCTGATTTAGTTGGAAATATTTCTTGGTCAGTGCAATTTGGAGGTCAATCGAACTTTGCTAAAGCTGCTGCAATTGGTGTTGATGCAAGTGGAAACTCTTATATCGTTGGAAGCTTTACATATATTATGATTGTCGGTCCAAATACATTTACTTCATTTGGTCAGAAGGATATGTTTCTTGCAAAACTCGATCAATTGGGTAATGTGTTATGGAGTAAACAAATTGGTGGCCCTGGTGATGAAGATCCTTCTACATTAATTGTAGATGGAGCAACAATTTACCTTGCAGGTTCTTATGCTCAAACTTTTACAGATGGAACGGTCACTTATCCGGCTACCATCTCAAATTCACAAGATATTTTCTTTGCCAAATATGACACTAGCGGAACCTGTATTAACGCAGTTAAATTTGGAGGCACTCAACCTGATCGTGCTTCATCTTTGAGTGTGAATGGATCATCTATTTATATGGCGGGTTATTTTGCAGGATCAAATGTTGCATTCGGTAGCACTAATTTAACTTCTCTGGGAGCTAATGATGCTTTTGTTGCGAAACTTGATCCAAGTGGAACCGTAATTTGGGCGAAATCTGCTGGTAAGCAATCTAACGATCAAGCATTAGGCGTTACTCAAGATGGATCTGGAAATTGCTTTCTCGGAGGAATTTTTTATGGTACCAATGTGGTCTTTGGACCTGGAGTTACAATGTCTGAATCTCAAGGTTATGGTGATGGATTTGTTGTTAAATACAATGGATCTACTGGTGCTGCCGTTTGGGCTCGTAAAGTAAGTGGTCCGTTTCCTGATATGATTACTTCAGTAAGTGCAGATCTCTTAGGAAGCGTATATGTAACAGGATATTTTAATAATACTGCTGTTTTGAGTAGTACTGTTACCCCTACTGCTTCACTTGCAACATTAGGTGGTAAAGATGTATTTGCCGCTAAATATAGTGGGAATGGCTCTTTGATGTGGTCAGTAACGATGGGAAGCACGAATGATGATATCGGAAAAGTAATCATCTGTGATAATACCGGTCATGTAAATATTTCTGGAAACTTTTATGGAACCGTTACTCCCGGTAACCTTGCACCTATTCAATCTTCCGGAACTTCATTCAGCATCTTTAATGCGAGTGTGAATGGCTTTACAACAGGACTCAATCAAATTAAAGAGAACTCAGCTTTTGTCTTGTTCCCTAATCCTGCTTCTGGTTCTACTGAAGTAAGTACTGGAAAAGATCCACTTCAATCCTATGAATTGTATAATGTAATGGGTCAGTTAATGTCAACTGAAAATTTTGTGAGTACTACCACTTCTTGTACAATTAATCTCGATGGATTTACGCCAGGAAATTACTTCCTTACCGTAAAAACTAAATCCGGTGTGACTTCTAAAATGCTGAAAGTAGATTAAGATAAATATCAAGTAACTTAAAACGGAAGGCAATTTGTCATCCGTTTTTTTTTGAGATAATTTTTTTAAGGAATTTATTTGCTAAATTGAAAGTTGACCAACGGCTTTTAGTCTCTTAATTATTTGGGCACTTGCCCTGACCTTTTCGCGTCAGGGCTTGCCCTGACCATCTTGCGTGGGGGCTTGCCCTGACCATCTTGCGTGGGCGCTTGCCCTGACCTTTTCGCGTGGGGGCCTGCCCTGACCATTTTGCGTCAGGGCATTGGGCTATCCGCTCTTACTCCTCGCCCGGCTAAAGCCGTTCTGCGGGGTAACCGCTACTATCCCTAGCGCAAAAAAAGAGTTTAAAGTTTCGTATTAAATGTTTAAAGTTTAACCATTAAAAAAATGAATTTATACTAATTATCTTCAAGGGGAATCTATGATTCCCACCCCGCAGTAAATTTCCTAATTTTAAAATAGCTAATCGGGAGATAATTATTTATATTCGTTTAAATTCTTAGAACTGATTAAAATCGTAACATGCTTGATTTGGAAGTGCATGATGCACTTGTATCAGGCTCGAGAGTAGGTCACAAAAGCGACAATGCAATTAAAATAAAGTTAGATCTTTACCCAATTC
>JBBQED010000003.1:0-325012 GCA_038320345.1 Bacteroidia bacterium | reverse complement strand
GGGTAAAGATTAAGCTTCTGCTGGAGCTTCTCCGCTTTCTTCAGCGGCAGGAGCAGCATTTTCTTCTTCAGCAGCTGGAGTGAAAGTAGCTTCAAGAGCTTTCTTTCTCAGTGCATCCGCACGGTCAGCACTTACTTTCGCTTCAGCAGTCAAACGAGCGCTGTTCGATTTCGATGCAGAATCCGCGATACGCGTTTTCTTAGCAGTAATCTTACTAGTTTTTTCCTCAAGCCATGAAGCTAATTTGGCATCAGCTTGCTCTTGGGTAAGAGAACCTTTGCTAACTCCATTGTTAAGGTGAACACGGTACAGTACTCCTTTGTAACTCAAGATAGCTTTAGCCGTTTCTGATGGCTGAGCTCCTTTCATTACCCACTCGGTAGCACGGTCGGCATTCAATTCAATTGTGGCGGGGTCGGTGATTGGATTGTAAGCTCCAATACGTTCAATGAAACGACCGTCTCTCGGAGCACGACTATCTGCCACCACAATATGGAAGAAAGGCGCACCCTTCTTACCATGACGTTGCAATCTGATTTTTACAGGCATATGTAAATTATTTAATCCCCTTCTCCTCCGTGAAGAAGGGGGCGCAAAGATGCTAAAAATATTAATAATCTGGAAGTAGTAATGATTAATTCATTGATCTTCAATCAAATTAGCTGAATAACCATATATACTTATCAACTTAATTATTATTCAAGATGCTGATAATCAGTCAAGTCCTCTTTTTTTACTGGAAGCATGGGAATTTGCATCGAATGGTTAATCCGGGCTACCGGATAGCGTAAATGGCTCTTTTCATACCAAGTTGAATGCTGATAGATGTAAATAAGCATTGCCCAGCTATCGTTGGCAAAAGTACTGTCATTCGCTTTTCGCTCATTAAAAGTTCGACGCAACGTACTATCCTTCTCAAGAATTTTTTCCGCAGTAGGTTCGAATATATAATCAGAAAACCATTCTTTCTGTTGAAGAATTGGATCGAAGAAATTCCAAGCAAAAAATGCATCAACTCCTGTAGGTTCCAAGCACTCTACAATATATCTATTGCAGGGCTGATTGCAGACAATGATATAATCTCCTTGATGATATTGAATTTGTTGCATGGTGGATTCTGTTTTTACTCCAGTATGCAAATAATGTCCTTCATAGGGACGTTGTCCAGATTTATAATCACGGATGTAATACATCTCCGCGTCCATCAAAGTATCCTTCGTTAGCTTCGACATTTTGACTCCATTATTTTGCATGCGTTCTATCACTTCTTTCCATGCCTGAGGTAGGATGTATGCGTAAGGTTTTGTTACTGATGCAGTGACTTTAAAATTATTTTTTCGTTTGATGTATTTCGTGTACGGTTCTTTTTGATCATAATACATTTGCGGTAATCCGGTAACTTTACTTTCCTTGTATTTCGCCTTGTATCCTCTAAAAAGTAGGGTATCATAAGTGGTAGTATCCAATTGCCACTGCAACGGAAATTCATCTTGTCCGATGATGGTTTTCGATGCTTGTAATCGTGCTGTCAGAATTGCATTTCGCAACTTGTTGCTGCTTTCAATCATAACTTTAAAAAAACTATAAGTAGATTCTACGCGTTGAGGAAATGGTTTTAGCATATGCGTTTCGGTTACAAATGCAAACGCATTGAACAAGGCACTATACCCGCTGCTGTATCGGGGAGTTTCTAAAAATCCCGATATACCATTTTCCGGATTGTCTTTTATTTCTTCCACATAAGGGCACATTGGAAATTTTTCTTGTTCCATTCCTGCATAAAGTAACGGAAGTAATTGTTCTTGCATCACCTTACTGATAATAGGATGCAACTTGTCTTTTTGCGTATCAATTAAAGTCATTATATACTGATAATCGGCACCATCACTTACATGAGTGTCGATAAAAACGTCAGGATCCCAGGCAGTGTACATTCTACTAAAACTCTTTGCATTTTCAGAATCACATTTTATAAAATCGCGATTCAAATCCAGATTTCTAGCATTGCCTCTGAAGCCCATCAGATCTGGACCATTTTGATTTGCACGCGTACAACAGCTGTTGTTCAGCATCCCATCGATATTATAAACAGGTACGATAGCCAACACCGTTTTCGCAGGTAAACTCACTTTACCAGTAAGAATATCGTGCACTAACATAATGCTGGCATCTATACCATCTGCTTCGCCGGGGTGAATACCATTATTGATCATGATCACCAGATATCCTTTGTTTTTTAAGCTATCACGATTAAAGATTTTATCCTTATTAATGATCATTAACTGTAAGGGTTTGCCACAATCCGTTAACCCATAATTCAAGAGTTTCGCCTCTGGATACTGTTTATCAATATCCTGATAAAAACGAACTGCTTCATCATACGTAACCGTTTTGTTTTGTTGGTATTTGTTCCATGCTTGTTGACTTTTGAGAGTGGAACTTAGCAGGATAAATAAGAACAGGATTCGAATTTTCACGATTTGAAGTATTAGTTTCTGCAAAGATGTAAGAAAACACTGCTATTCGATCAAACTATCTTCAATTCTCGGCTTATCATTGTCCTGTAAGCAAACAAATCATCCAACAAAAAATACTGCCTATGGCTTGAAAAAAAATTAAACTCCAAACACAAAAATAACAATCCTATAATTTAATACTCTTATGCTTATGGCTTAGAAAAAAGAAGAAATCACAGTGAATTTTTAAGAATCTTTTAATCCGGCGAGGCCTATGATATGAAAAACGAGAAAAAACAAAACAAACCAATTGTCTAATTATTAATCCTGCTTAGCCTATGGACTAAAAGAGCAAAAAACAACAAAATCCAAAATGAAGCATCCTTACTCCGGTAGGGGTGCTTTTTTGCTTGTAGAACAAAAAATGAAGAAAGAAGTATTTCAGCCAATTTCACCATTTCTTGTTCAGTGTTCATAATCAGGAGGTTTGTTTTATGCTGATTTATCCACATCCCACTCTGAAATTTGTTTAAAAATCAGGAGACCTTCATTCAGAGCCTCTTAGCAATTGAAAGGGGTGTTAACTTAAAATTTAATCAGGGAAAACGGCTGGGAAGGAGTAAATTTGCTTTCCGGTTCCAATCCTCCCAATGCCAGATTTCTCCCATCTCCACGTCCATACTCAGTTCTCATTACTTGATGGGGCGGCGGATATTTCCGATTTGTACAAAAAAGCAGTCAAGCATAAAATGCCTGGCTTGGCCATTACTGATCATGGAAATATGTTTGGCGCATTCAAGTTTGTTGCTGAAGCTTCCAAATATAATACGAAGGAAAATCCGAATGTCATCAAGCCGATTGTCGGCTGTGAATTTTATCTTGTAGAAAACCGACTAAAACGTCAGTTTACAAAAGAGGATAAGGATATTCGATATCATCAATTATTTCTTGCCAAGAATGCAGAAGGTTATCAGAATCTGATTAAGCTATGTTCGTTGGGGTATATGGAAGGACTGTACGGAAAATATCCGCGCATCGATAAGGAACTTGTCGTAAAATATCACAAAGGACTCATCGCTACAACTTGTTGTTTGGGTGCTTCTGTTCCTAAAACAATTCTCAAAAAAGGAGAAGTAGAAGGAGAGCGCGAATTTAAATGGTGGCTCGATTTATTTGGTGAGGATTATTATGTAGAGTTCCAGCGTCACGGAATTCCAGAGCAGGATAAAGTAAATCAGTTCCTCTTAAAACTAGCATTTAAATACAATGTAAAAGTTATTGCATCTAATGATTCACACTATGTAGATCAAGAAGATTCTAATGCACATGATATTTTATTGTGCATCAATACCGGTGAAAAGCAAAGTACACCAACAATGAAGGAATTTTCGGATGATGATTCCATGATTAGAGGAAAACGTTTTGCGTTTTATAACGACCAATTTTATTTCAAGACCGGAGAAGAAATGCTGAAGTTGTTCAGCGATATTCCGGAAGCAATTGATAATACGAATGAGATTGTTGGTAAAGTGGAAACACTTAAATTGAAACAGGATATTCTGCTACCTCACTTCACCATTCCAACTAATTTCACTACGCAGGATGAATATTTGCGGCATATTACTTTTGAAGGTGCCCGTCTCCGTTATGGTGAAATTGATCAGCCCACAGAAGAACGCCTCAACTTTGAATTGTTTACCATCCAAACGATGGGCTTTGCAGGATACTTTCTGATCGTTGCAGATTTCATTCAAGCGGGTCGTGATATTGGAGTATTCGTTGGACCAGGTCGTGGTTCTGCAGCTGGTTCTGCAGTTGCGTATTGTATTAAAATTACGAATATCGATCCGCTGAAATACAACTTACTCTTTGAGCGTTTTCTCAATCCTGATCGTAAGAGCTTACCCGATATCGATACCGATTTCGATGATGTTGGTCGTCAGAAAGTAATTGATTATGTTGTTGAAAAATATGGCAGAAACCAAGTTGCACAGATTGTAACTTATGGAACGATGGCTGCTAAGATGAGCATCAAGGACGTAGCGCGTGTATTAGATCTTCCTCTTGCAGATTCCAATGCACTTGCTAAACTTGTTCCTGATAAGCCGGGAATTGAGTTGAACCGAGTGCTTCTAGCGCCTTTGGAAGGGGATAAAAGCCTAAAGGAAAAAGAAAATCTGAATAGTGATGAAATGGAGTTGGTGAAAAAACTTCGTGAAATTGCGAAAGGTGATGATGTATCAGCAAAAGTATTAAAGGAAGCACTTATCCTCGAAGGATCAGTTCGAAATACTGGAATTCATGCTGCTGGAATTATCATCGCACCAAAAGATCTTTCTGAAATTATTCCCGTTGCTACCTCTAAAGAATCCGACTTACTAATTACACAGTACGATGGAAAAGTAATTGAAGATGCTGGTGTAATTAAGATGGATTTTCTGGGTCTCAAAACCTTAACGATCATCAAGGATGCACTTGTGATGATCAAACAAAATCACGGCGTCGTCATCGATATCGATACAATTCCATTAGATGATCTTAAAACGCTCGAGATCTATCAGAAAGGAGAAACTAACGGTACTTTTCAATTTGAATCCGTTGGCATGCAGAAGTATCTCAAAGATCTAAAGCCTGATAAGTTTGAAGATCTGATTGCAATGAATGCATTGTTCCGTCCAGGACCACTTGCTTACATTCCTAATTACATCAACCGTAAACATGGTCGCGAAGCTACCACCTACGATCTCGATGCGATGAAAGAATTCCTTGAGGAAACTTATGGAATTACGGTGTATCAAGAACAGGTGATGCTGCTTTCGCAAAAGTTGGCGGGCTTCACAAAAGGAGAAGCTGATACCCTGCGTAAAGCGATGGGTAAAAAGCAGAAGGAAGTACTCGACAAAATGAAGAGTAAGTTCATGGAAGGTTGTGGCAAAAATGGTCATGATCCTAAAGCTTGTGAAAAAGTGTGGACCGATTGGGAGGCTTTTGCATCGTATGCATTCAATAAATCACATAGTACTTGTTATGCATTTGTAGCCTTTCAAACTGGTTATCTCAAAGCGCATTATCCAGCTGAGTATATGTCGTCAGTGATGACACATAACTTAAGTAATATTGATAAGATTACATTCTTTATGGAAGAATGCCGCAGAATGGGAATTCCAGTTCTTGGTCCTGACATTAATGAATCAAATTATAATTTCTCAGTCAATAAACGCGGACAAATAAGATTTGGATTAGGTGCTGTAAAAGGAGTAGGTGAGGCTGCTGTTGATGCATTAATTGAAGACCGAAATTTAAATGGTGCATTCAGTAATGTATTTGATTTAACACGGAGAGTTCCGGGAAAATCACTAAACCGTCGATGTCTCGAAAGTTTAGCACAAGCAGGAGCCTTCGATTGTTTTCCTGGAACACATCGTGCACAGTATTTTGAACCTGATTCTAAGGAATCTATTTCTGGAATTGAAAAAGCAATTCGTTTTGGTAATGCAGTAGCGCTGCAGGCACAGAATCAACAAGCAAGTTTATTTGGGGAAGTCTTGGTAGAAGAAGTAACCTCACCATCATTACCGATTACTGAACCTTGGAGCAAGCTGGAAGCATTAAGAAAAGAAAAAGAAGTAATAGGTTTTTACATTTCGGGACACCCGCTGGATGATTTCCGTTTTGAAATCAACAACTTTTGTTCTCATGAAATTGTAAATCTTCAGAACATTGAAATCCTGAAAAACCGAGATCTTTCTTTTGCAGGAATTATTACGGAAGTGAATCATCGCATGAGTAAAACCGGAAAACCATTCGGAAATTTCACGATTGAGGATTTCAGCGGAACATTGCAGATGACACTTTTTGGAGAAGATTATGGAAAGTTGAAGCAATTCTTGGAACCAGAGAGTCTGGTATTTATAAGAGCTAAAGTCCAAAATCGTTTCCATCAACCCGATAATTGGGAAATGAAAGTACATAGCATCCAGTTCCTGCATGATGTAAGTGAAAAGCTGACCAAACAGTTAGTGGTGAAAATGAGGTTGATGGATGTCAATAAAAACCTGATCGACAAGCTGGGAGAGGTGCTCTCCAGTCATAAAGGCAGTGTTCCTGTCAAAATGCACATTGTAGATATGGACCGAAACTGGAATATTCCGTTTATGGCCCGCAATCATAAAGTAAAAGTAAATATCAAGCTAGTAGAAGAACTTCGCAGTCTCACGAATGGAGATATTTCTATAGCTTGATTAACATAAGTACAGGAGTTAAACGTTCTTAACAGTAGAACATCTGACAAAATCGCAGCAAAACACCTGATGGCTCAATAATTGTATATACAGGAATCATAAAATAAAACATTAAAACAACAGATAAAATGGCACTTGAACTCACAGATCAAAATTTTGACGAACTCGTACTTAAATCAGATAAACCAGTTTTGGTAGATTTCTGGGCTGAATGGTGTGGACCATGTCGTATGGTTGGACCGTTTGTAGAAGAAATCGCTAAAGAATATGAAGGCCGTGCAGTAGTTGGAAAAGTAAACGTTGACAACAACCCCGGAATTTCTATGCAATTCGGGATCCGTAATATTCCGGCTTTATTGTTCTTCAAGAATGGAGAAGTAGTTGATAAGCAAGTTGGCGCAGTTCCAAAAACGGTTTTAGCTGGTAAGCTGGAAGCGCAAATGTAGTAATGGATGATTATTAGTTAATGGTTAATACGGTTCGAATGCCGGTTTGACTTCTTCTGTAATCCTTTGAATTGGGTGCTTACAGGTGAATGCAAACCGGCATCGATTTTTATGCAATGATTTTAAAATATTACGTTAATAGCATAGTTAAATTACACTAGTTTCGTAGTTCGGCACCTTTAAACAGAATGGCAATAAATCAACAGGAATTTCAGCACATCGGACATCTGGAAATGATCGCCCGTCAAGTAGTAGAAGGATTTATTACCGGATTACATAAAAGTCCTTTTCATGGATTCTCTGTAGAGTTTGCTGAACATAGGATTTATAATACAGGAGAACCAACTCGACATATTGACTGGAAACTTTTTGGACGTACAGATAAATTATTTACAAAGCGGTACGAGGAAGAAACCAATTTGCGTTGTCAGTTGATCGTCGATAATTCTTCGTCGATGCATTATCCTGAATATGATCGTAAGAAGCCGGAGGTACTTAATAAAATTAGCTTCTCTGCACATTGTGCTGGAGCAATTATGAAGTTACTAAAGATGCAACGCGATGCGGTGGGATTGAGTATTTTTTCAGATAAAGTCGAATTAAGTACACCTGCTAGATCAAGTACTGTACATCAGAAGCTTTTATTTCATAAGCTGGAGGAAGCAATAGATTCAGGTAAAACAACACGTGGTACATCCGCTGCGGCTGCCTTGCATCAAATTGCTGAGAGTATTCATAAACGTTCGCTGGTGATTATTTTTAGTGATATGTTTGAAAATACTGCGGATGCGAAGGAGTTATTCAGTGCAATGCAGCATTTGCGTTATAATAAACATGAGGTAGTTTTATTTCATGTAGTCGATAAGAAACATGAGATTGATTTTGCATTTGAGAATCGACCCTATCAATTCATAGACTTGGAAACGGGACAAGAAGTAAAAGTTCACTCTGGACAAGTACGTGAATCTTATCTAAAAGCAATGGGTGATTTTCACAAAGAACTTAAGTTGAAATGTGCTCAGTATAGGATCGATTTTATTGAAGCCGATATTAATAAAGGTTATCAGCAGGTATTGATGCCCTATTTGATGAAGCGTAGTAAAATGTATTAAGGCTGGTATTTTAAAACAGTTTAATTTGATTTTTTTTCCTCCTCTTTTTTATTTCCATCTGTAGATGCAAGCATTGAGGAACGAAATAATCCAACTTCATTGTTGTAACTCTGTGTTGCTTGTACCTATTTTTCACTTAGGTTTCACAAAGGCTGAAGTAGTAGCAATTAAATCACGACCCAAAATTAATTGAGAATCCGAATGCGGATTAAAAGTGGGTGGGAGGGTAGAGGTATTCCTAATTAGAATCCGATTTATGAAATTGATATGTTTTAATACAATCAGTTGTGTCACTATCTAACAGTTAAAACTAAATAAGTTATTAATAGGGAGTAACATGATTTATAAATTACGAAATAGTAAAATTATGTTTGTAATACGTTAATAATTAATGTTTTAAGGCATAAAATTTCAATTTTACAAAAGCAATAATTTAACTTGCATTTTTAATTTTTTTTAGAGAGGTTTACCGACAGTTTTTTCTCAATTCATTTGTTAAAGAGAAGAAACAAGAGTTTTGTTCTGTAATTCCCCTATTTTTTTCAAACCTGCAAGCATGAAATGATAGGTAGTATCCACTTGTCTCTGTTCATGATTTCTAACCTTTTAATTCAAAATGATGAAAACTCAAAACCACTTTCTAACCATGGGCACGCTGTTAAACTTGTCAGCAATTTTGATAACCCCTAAATCAACTATGAAAAATCGCAAAATTCTAATCAGCACATTACTTCTGGTAATTTTTAGTTCCGGAATTGCGCTAGCAGGACTTGTTTGGACGAACGGGGCATTATCTAATCCAGATGATGTATTCAGGTCTCCACAATCCATTGCTTATTCCACAAACGGAACTGTATTCGTAACAGGTAAAGAGGCGAATGCAAACGGGCAGACTTTAATCGTCACTAGAAAATATAATTCATCCGGAACTTTAGTTGCAACTGCTACTAATTCATATTTTGTTGCTGTTGGAACTACAACTGCAGATTACCCTGTCGGAATCGTGCTTGATGCAAGCGGAAACGTGTATGTGCTCGGTCGACAATATTTCAGCAGTACACGCGCCCATGATATGGTGTTGATTAAGTATAATTCTTCGCTGACACAGCAATGGAAAAAGTACATTTATAATTCTGGATCACCTACTCAAAATTATGATGATAAACCAGCAAAAATTTTACTAGATAAGAACAACGAGATTTATGTAGCGGGCACATGGTCGCAACCTAGTTTGTTAGGTATCGAAGAAATTGTAATACGAAAGTTTAATTCAGCAGGTACAGTACTTTTTACTAGATCAATTGCACAGGTTTCATCAAAAACGATTGAAGATGCTAGCGACATGTGTGTAGATTCTAGTTTGAATTTAAATGTGGTTGCTAGGGCTTCTGATGCATCAAATTTAGATTATGTAATGTATGCAAGAATCACCAGTACGGGTTCGTTGTTATGGAAGCGGTTTTGTACAATTCCAGTTGGATATAGTTCCATTGGAACTCCGCAAATAGAATGTACAGTTGCAGGAGTTTTTTATCTAACATCATCTGTTTCGCGTGAGGTTTCTCAGTCAAATCATTTTGGTAAAATTATGTTAGCTAAATATGAACAAAGTGGAACACAAATTTCGAAACAATATACTCCTGAATTAAACTTTTATATTGATGCTACTAAATTAAGAATGGATGCAGGTAATAACGTTTATTTAGGAACCGACTTTGTTGCACCTGCAGGAGGTATGAATCAAAATCACCGCATTTATAAATACAATTCAGCTGGAACTAAAGTTTGGACGTATACTTCTCCAGAAACTTCATTCGGGTTAACATTTGAAACATTTTCTAGTTCTTCACTTTTCATATTGTTTGTGCAATCCTCTACTATACAAACAAAGCTCCGAAAACTCAATGCTTCTAATGGCACTACGATTTGGACCGAAAGCTTAACCACAACAATTCCTGCAGGATATATCAATGCAAGCCTTAGTACACCACATGCACTAGCTATAAATTCGAGCACATCGGATGTAGCATATGCTGGTAGATTATTTGGTGATGATGGACCACCTTCTCAAGCCTTTGAATATCGCTGGCAAGTACGGAAATATGGTGCAACTAACCCACGCGTTTCCGATGAATCTGCCAATGTATTATTTTCCATGAACGCGTACCCTGTTCCAGCCAATGATGAGCTTACACTTTCATTTAGCACTGAAAATAATACGTCTCCTATTACTATCGTTATCAATGACATTTCTGGCAAAGAAATGCTTCGTCAGGAATATAGCCAAGTTTCATTTAATGATTTGAAAATCTCAACTTCCAATCTGCCAGCAGGAATTTACATGCTAACTTGTTTTTACGGAGAACAAATGATTTTTAAAAAGTTTGTAGTGGATCATTGAATCAAAAATTAATTAGATTCAATTATTCATAAAAAGAAGCCGAAATGCTCCTTTTATTTAGACCATGAAGTTGCCAACGATTCCACCATGAGTGGCATGTTTAGAGAATAAAATGTAAACGTGAAACATGTTAAAAACATTTTTAAATGAGAGAGGGCTTCATTGCTGAAGCCCTCTTTTTTTGACCTTGCGGTCCGGACGGGACTCGAACCCGCGACCCCATGCGTGACAGGCATGTATTCTAACCAGCTGAACTACCGAACCGTTTCACAACGGTATAATTTACTCGTAATGTCAATCTTTCATTTCGATTCCACTAAAAAAGCCTAACTATCTGATTTAATGGAACTTTGCCAATTCATTTTCTGAATGGGTTGCAAAATTAGCAAAAATAAATCACGAGGCAAATATTCTGGAAAAAATAGTGAAAGTGATTAATTTAGAGGTTATTGGATTGTGAGATAGGCAGCTCTCTTTATGTGCAAATATGAATTTTGAGAGCTATGAAACAACGCCCTAACGATTTTTTCGAATGAATCAATGAAATGTACACCTTGTAGTTTTGAATCAAATACGAGGTCTTCCTGATTCCTTAATTTTCATTTTTATGCTTCTTGTTGATTCGAACCTGTTGCTTTGGTGTAAATCTTTTCGTTAAAATGGAAGAGATAGGTGATCAGTAATCCAATTAAACATCCAGTTAAAACCGCAATGATGCGGATGATGGCTGAATCCCAAACATGTCTACCATCTTCGTGCAACATAATAATGATTGTAGCTGCTAATGCTGATCGGATTCCGGAATCCAACTTAAAAATATAACAGAAAGCTAGCGTAAGTGACAAGCCGGCACTTAAAATCCACATATTAGTTGTCGAAATCAACAAACAAATTACCCCCACAGCGGCTCCTACAAAATTTGCTTTTATACGGGTTACCGCAAGAGGAACTGAATCTTTTCCATCGGCCGATAGTACCAGAATCACTGAGATCAAACACCAAGCTATATCACTGTAGTCAAGTAATGCAGAAAGCAAGTAGACAAGTAAGGTTCCACTTACACATTTTGCAATGTAAATCAAAAGACTTTTAATTCTTGCATTCATAGTTTTACAATATTATAGTATTGAATTTAAGTTAACGCTTTATTTAGAATCCAGAAAAGGCGAGTCACTATACAAGGTAAATACACTGTGTAGTTGATATTATAATATCGCAATTTGCATTTATTTTCAATATTGATTTTCTGTAGATAGATGTATCTTTTTACTTCCTACGAGGTGAATTTTTTTGTCAAAGATTCTACTAACGAACTTCTTTAATTGGTTTTACTAAAATAAGTTTTCCTAGAACTTTTTTTTGTGACGATTAGAATGATGAGTAAAATTAACCACGTTAATGCAAGTAACCATGTGCTTTCATCATATTGAGAAAAATCATCTATTACCATCACCGATTTACTACATTCATAGGTCAGATTTGCTCCCCAATGAATTCCAAAAGCTAACCAAAGAGATTGAGTTCGAACAACAATTAATGCTAGCACTGCTCCAAAAAGTAATAAATAAGAAGACACTGCAATACCGTCCTGAAGTCGCCAGATATGATTTAAAGTATAGATTACTGCAGAAAAAATTATCCAATTTTTCGAACTTAGTTTTTTTCGATAATGGGTAAACAAATATCCACGTGTTAGCATGTCTTCGGCTAATGATGGAATTCCAGTGACTAACAATAGAAAGGGTAATCGGAGAAGAATGATTTTAAAATTTTCAATGCTATAAATTTTCGTGTAACCTAACAGATTAGATAAATAAATGGAAATGGAGAAAAATAGTATTCCTATACTCAGTCCTTTCAATAGATTAGTCCCCCACGATTCTCGGAGACGTAATGCGTAACCTGATAGACCGTTAAACCCTTGAACTCTTCCAATTAAAAGTGCAATGATCAGAAATAAAATTTTGAAGACCGCAGAAACCCAAAAGGTATCGAAGAATTCAGGGAAATGATACACTAAAAAGAGTATCAAAAATCCCAAGATGACAGAAAATCGGGAGGCATTCATTGTAAAATCGTTTATCAAAAATAGGCTAAGAATCGATATTTGCAGAACTTTTTTATTTCATTTTGAGCTGTATATTAATGCTGAAAGAGTGATTATGTAGGCAACTAAATTTTGATTACCCTACTTAAATTGGTTTATGTTTATCATTCAGAACTATAAATCCAATTGCAGTAACCGAAGATAATCCAATTAAGAAATAGAACATGTTGATGAATCCATATTTCGCTGCTATTCCAAGTCCGATAGAAGGAGCAGCAATATTAGCGAGTCCATAAGAAATGGAGTAAAGCGCAGCATATTGACCTTGCCGTTCTTTCAATGGCCTCGATAAAGAGTAGTTCATCATGAAAGGCATAGCTAGAATTTCCGACAAACTAATCACTAGCGTATAAATCAGCGACCAGATAATCATCGTTTTTCCCACTAACAAGATGGCGAATGAAACGGGTAGGCATAGTGTTCCTGCAATGATGTATGGAAAAATTTTCTTGCCTCTTTTTTCTAGAGTGAGTATCAAGGGCATTTCTATTAAAACTACTAATAATCCATTCAGTGCTAGCAAGAGGCCAATCGTATCTTCACTATAATGACAAACGTTACTAAAATATTGAGGAATACTTGCAAAAATTTGGAAGAAACTAGTTCCGTATAATGCCACGAAAAAGATAAAGAATAGATAACGAAAATCTCGATATGCAGATGTTTTACTATTATCTAAAACAGCGTTTTGTTTTGAAATTGTTGATGCTTTTTGTTTTGGTAAATTGAGAAATAAAATCCCTGCCGCTAATAGAGTAGTGGTAGCATCAATTGCGAACAACCACTTGTAACCAAGGTATACAGCAATGAAACCACCAATAGCAGGACCTACTGAGAATCCAAGATTAACTGCTAATCTCACCAATGAAACCGATCGAGTACGAGTTGCAGCATCACTAAAAATTGCGATTGCTTTAGAATTCGCAGGACGAAATACATCTGCTGTGAGCGCATAAAGAAAAATGATTGCAGCAATACCTGCAATAGATTTTACGACCAACAAAAACAGCAAAATCAATCCACTACTTATTAAAGAAGTAATCATGATGTCGAAATAGCTTTTCCTATCAGCCAACCAACCTCCCACATAGCTCCCTAACACACTTCCGATTCCGTAACAGCTCATCACTATTCCGGCCTGAGCTATCGTGAAATGTAATTCACGGGTCATGTATAGTGAAGTAAAAAGCAATACCATCGAACCACTGCGATTGATAAACATTACAATTGCCAGAATCCATATGTTGCGCTGAAGATTCGAAAACGCTTGACGGTATAGAGAAAAGAGGTTTATCATGGCGGGTAAAAATAGCAGATCTCAACATCAATAACTTTTAAGACATTTGTTGAAATATCTAAACCACTTTCTTATTAAGTATTTTCTTTTAAATTTATATTTGTTCATTCCAGAAGTACCTAGATTCTGGTCTGATTCATGCTATAGCCGTAAAAGTCTTGTTTATGTATCAGACAATGAGTTAATTAGGCTTTCATTCTAATTTCATTTATATGTTAGAACTTTGACTCGCAGACTTCGTTAAATTCAAACTACTACATCATTTACTTTATGAAAAAAATCATCACTCTATTGTTCGTCCTGGGAAGCCTGCATCTCAGTTTAAATGCACAGGATAAGGCACCCGTAAATCCGAATTCACCTGAAATTAAATTTGAGTCAGAAACCCATGATTACGGAACTATCGAATTTGCCAGTGATGGGTCTTATGCTTTTAAGTTTACCAATACGGGAAAAGATCCTTTAATCATTACTGATGCAAAAGGTTCTTGTGGATGTACAGTTCCGAAATGGCCTAAAGAACCAGTCTTGAAAGGACAAAGCAATTTCATTACGGTGACTTATGATACAAAACGTCCTGGTCCTTTTACAAAGACGGTTACGCTCACCTCAAATGCGAATACTCCGACCAAGGTTCTGACTATCAAAGGAGTAGTTAAAACACAAGAACAAACAGAAGACCTAACTCCGATTCGTAAATCCAATAGTTTATCACCAATGGAAGGGCAGAGTAAATAAAACGAAGTAAACTCAAATAAAAACTAAATAAATTAATTAAAACATGAAAAAATCAATCCTCTTAGCTGCTTGTACTCTGCTTTTTGCAGTTGCAGCGAACGCTCAAACTGACAAAGCCGCACCTACCAAACCTGCAACTATGACTCCAGCACCTGCTCCAGCTGCTGTTGCTGCTCCTGCAAGTTCTGCTGAGATGACTTTCGAAGTACTCGAATTCAACTTTGGAACAATTAAACAAGGTGAATCAGTAACTCACGAATTTTCATTCACAAACACTGGAAAAGATGATATTATCATCACCAATGCACAAGGATCTTGCGGATGTACTGTACCAGTTTATCCTAAAGAGCCAATTAAAAAAGGTACTAAATCTGTGATTAAAGTAACTTTCAATTCAGCTGGAAAAAGTGGTTTACAGGACAAAACAGTAACTATCACTTCAAATGCTAAAAATAGCCCTGTAGTGCTGCACTTAAAAGGAACTGTTGAAATGCCAGCTCCTGCTGCTACAGAACCAATTAAAATGGCTCCTAAAAACTAATCAAGGTAATTGCTTAAATTTGTAGTCCCGGTCTGAATAGGCCGGGACTATTTATTTTAATTCATCCCCATGCCAACTATCTCCGACAAAGGGCAGCAAATGCCTCCATCACCAATTCGAAAACTGGTTCCTTTTGCTGAAGAAGCAAAAAAACGCGGGATTTCGATCTTTCATCTGAACATTGGACAACCTGATATTCATACGCCGGAAGTAATGATGAATGCGATTCGGAACAATGATTTGAAAGTAGTGGAATACAGTCATTCTGCCGGAATTGAATCTTATCGAAAGAAATTAGCGGGATATTATCAGAAGAATAAAATTAACGTCGATTGGCAGGATATTATCATTACTACTGGTGGGTCAGAAGCCATTGAAATTGGCATGATGGCATGTTTAAATCCGGGCGATGAAATCATCATTCCTGAACCTTATTATGCAAATTATAATGGATTTTCTATACAAGCTAATGTCATTGTAAAGCCGATACCATCGAGCATTGAAACAGGATTTGCCTTACCTCCAATTGCTGATTTTGAGAAGTCGATTACCCCTCGTACAAAAGCGATTATGATTTGCAATCCAGGTAATCCAACTGGATATTTATATACTCGTGAAGAACTTGAGATTTTGAAACAGTTAGTGTTGAAGTATGATTTGTTTTTGTTTGCCGATGAAGTGTATCGTGAGTTTTGTTATGATGGACGTGAGTATGTTTCGGTAATGCATTTAGAGGGAATGGATCAAAATGTAGTGTTGATGGATAGTATTTCTAAACGATACAGTGCTTGCGGAGCAAGAATAGGTGCACTCATCTCCAGAAATAAAGAAGTAATGGCTGCTGCATTAAAATTTGCACAAGCTCGTTTGAGTCCTCCCACATTTGGACAGATAGGAGGTGAGGCAGCAATTGATACACCGGATTCTTATTTTGAAGAAGTTACTAAGGAATATGTTGCGCGCCGTGATTTAGTAGTTGCAGCGCTCAATAAAATGGATGGAGTATTTTGTCCAAAACCAAGTGGAGCATTTTATTGCATGGCGCAATTACCTGTTGAAGATGCTGATCATTTTTGTCAATGGTTGCTGGAAGATTTCTCCTACAAAAATCAAACTGTAATGCTTGCTCCAGCTACTGGATTTTATTCGAAGCCCGAGTTAGGTCGTCATCAGGTCCGCATAGCTTATGTTTTAAAACTAGATTCACTGAAAAGTGCGATGGAATGTTTAGAACAAGCATTGAAAGTTTATCCTGGACGAACGGCGATCAAAGAGATGGCTGCTGAAAAAGCCTGAGTTATCAGAACTTTAGCGATTTAACTCCTCGATTGTTTCCACGGAGAAAGATTTCTTTTGATCTAATCTCAAGCAGTTGAGGTGATAAGGGATAAACGGCAATAGCATTATCGAACAGCCGTTGTTAAGAATGCGGTGTTAATATTTAAACGTGCAGGTTCAAAAGGCAGGATATGCCTTCCCCTAGATTTGTAAATAGAGGGGGGGCTTATTACTGATCTATGTTTATATTACCTGAATGGCTGCAGATGGTGTTATGGGGTTCGCTTGGAATCACCTTGATCACTCAGCTTTATTACCTGATATTTGAGTTTAGTTCAGTCGGGTTTTCTGTTTTAAAAGATGTGCCTGCAGGGAAATTACCTCCTGTTTCGGTGGTGATTTGTGCGCGCAATGAACTTAAAAACCTGAAATCCTTTTTACCTTCAATACTCGACCAAGATTATCCTGAATTTCAAGTGGTGGTAGTAAATGATTGTTCGTGGGATGAATCTTCAAAGTATCTGGAGGAAATGGAAGATGCATTTCCTGTTCTGAAAGTAGTAACGCTGAATGAGCAAGAGAAATACCAACATGGTAAAAAATTCGCGTTAACTTTAGGGATTAAAGGAGCAAAATACGATCATCTACTCTTTACGGATGCAGACTGTCAGCCGGCAGGTAATCAATGGATTCGTTCGATGATGAAAGCTTATGCTCCGGGGAAAGAAATTGTAGTGGGTTATGGTGCGTATTTTAAAGAGGCCGGAGTATTAAACCGATGGATTCGATTTGATACCGCTCAAAATGCGCTCTTGTTCTTATCGAGGGCAAAGAAAGGGAAAGCCTATATGGGTGTAGGACGGAACCTGAGTTATGTTAGAAATCTGTTCTTTAAAAATAAAGGTTTTGCAAGCCATTATCATCTCATGTCGGGGGATGATGATCTCTTTGTAAATGAGACGGCAAGCCCTTCAAATGTTGCAGTGGTTCTTGATAGTCAGTCATTTACTTATTCGAAACCGAAGTCAAGTATGAGTACTTGGATTTGGCAAAAGAAACGCCATATGAGTAGTGGAAAATTCTACCGGAGTCGTGATCGTTCTCTGATTGGAATCTTCTTCGGAAGCCAGTTTCTCTTTTGGTTGAGTGTAATTGCTTCGTTAATTCTGAAACTTAATCCTGAATTGGTCGTATTGATGGTTGCAATCAGGCTAATCGTACAAATGATGATCTATTGGAAAGGATTTAAAAAGCTGGGTGAAACCGACCTAGTTTTCTTAGTACCCTTCTTTGATTTATTTACCATGATCATTTATCCAGTACTGGCCGTATCTAACCTCTTTATCAAAACCAAATCCTGGAAGTAAAATGGCCTCAACCACCACCATCATCACAAAAACCAAGGTTCAATCAAGGAGAACCAAAACCACCATCGCCTCAACCCCAACCAGCACTATGGAGCAACCTAAACCACAGGTAATTGTTTCCGATGAAGAAATTCAGCATTTGTCTGATAAAGCGATCAAAGATTTCCGGCTTGTAAAAAAGGCCTGTGATGAAGGTGATCAGAAAGCGTATGCAGAGTTGATGTCACGCTATAAAGATTCGATCTATTATATGCTCCTCAAAATGGTGAATAACCGTGATGATGCCGAGGATTTAACGATTGAAGCTTTTGGCAAAGCATTCAGAAATATCCGCCAGTACACTCCGGATTATGCATTTAGCACATGGCTATTTAAAATTGCAACGAACAATTGTATTGACTTTATTCGTAAAAAGCGTAAACTGTTATTATCTATTGACCGTGGTTTTGAGAATGAAGACGGACAGGATATGTCGCTTGAAGTTAAATCTGAAGGACCTGATCCAGAAGATGTGATGATGAAAAAGCAAAAAGTATTGATGATGCGCGATGTGGTGGATAAATTGAAACCGCGTTACCGTCGTTTAGTAGAGTTACGATATTATCAGGAGTTATCTTATGAGGAGATCGCCGTTGAACTCGGACTTCCATTAGGAACTGTAAAAGCACAATTATTCCGCGCTCGCGAATTTTTATATCAGATCATGAAAAACTCTGAATACGTTCAGCATTAATCGCAGAAATAGTTAAAAGCAATCATACCTTTGCCCCATGCAAGAAAGCGTGGGGCAATTTTATTTTATAGAACAGCAGTTTCCGGAACTCACTTCCGAACAAAAGAAGCAATTTTCGAAACTTCCGGGATTATATGAAGAGTGGAATGAGAAGATCAATCTGATCTCCCGCAAGGACATCGAGCATCTCATCGAAAAGCATATTCTACATTCTCTTGCAATCGCTAAAGTGATTCGTTTTGATGCTGGTGCTCAGGTCATGGATATTGGAACAGGAGGAGGATTTCCTGGGATTCCATTGGCAATTTTATTTCCAGAAGTCACATTCTATCTTGTAGATTCCATTGAAAAGAAAATCAAGGTAGTTCAAGATATCGTTGAAAGAATCGGGCTAAAAAATGTTTTTGTTATCCGAGGAAGAGCGGAGGAACAAAATCTGAAACTAGATTATGTAGTAAGCAGGGCTACAGCACCCATGCCCGATCTTGTAAAATGGAGTCGGAAGCAATTATTGCCCGGACAAATGGGAAGTTTGCCTAATGGATGGGTGGTTTTAAAAGGAGGAGATTTGAAAGAAGAGCTTAAGCCTTTTGGACGTTTGCCTGATATTCAGAAGGTTAGCAAAATTTTCCCTGGTGAATACTTTGAAGGAAAGGTGGTAATTTACCTTGCACGACAAATCATTTAATTTTTGTGTCCTGATTTTGATGAAATCACTTTTTTTCTATCTTTGCGCTCCCTTATCTCTTAATAAACAATAAAATGAAAAGGACCTTCCAACCCTCCTTACGTAAACGCAAAAACAAACACGGATTCCGTAAGCGTATGTCTTCTGCTAATGGCCGGAGGGTTCTTGCAGCCCGCAGAGCAAAAGGCCGTCACAAGTTGACTGTGTCTGATGAAATCGGTGCGAATAAATAATCAGGTAGAAGCTTAATCGTTTCTTCCTTGTAGCGGGTATTCTCAAAAGAGTACCCGCTTTATTTTTGATTTAATTTTCCGTCGTCAAGTATGATCTTACTGATCTCCTCGTGTTGGAGGAGTAATTGATGACCAGATTCCAAAATATGAAGTTGAACTTTTCCTTTAAGTGGTCGGATAAATAGTTTGCCCAGCCTCACAGGAATGATGGTATCATATTTCCCGAAAATCATTTCCAAACGTATTGGTCGCGTGTTCAGGTAATGTTTCACCAGATTCAAATTGGGATGATATTTCTGCAAAAGCAACCACGTTCGATAAACTTTTAGTCTTAGAGATTTATCTTCTAGGTTGTTGAAGATCAGTTGTCTCACTTTTTGATGCATGAAACCTGCTTTATGAAAAAGGTGCACTAGATTTAATGCAATCTTGGGGTGCTGCACGGTAAACCAACCTATTTTTTTCCCAAGGAGCGTACCGGAGATAAACTTATGTAAGTAATTAGGTTTTAGTCCATCAGGTGCAATCAAGAAAATCTCATGAATCAGTTGAGGCATTCTATGGATGATGCCAAGCACTAGTCTGCCACCTTGACTATATCCGATCATTGAGCAACTAACTTTGCGTTGCTCCCATAGCAGTTGTTCTACCATCGCTGCCAGATGAGAAGAAGTAAATGGAGGAAGTTGAATATCCAATCCAGTAGGTTCATCCCCATGATAAAAGAAATCAAAGGCGAGAATGGTGTATTTACTTCCTAGCGCAGTTTCGAATACAGCAAAATCATCCCCTTTTTGTCCATAGCCATGAAATGCAAGTAATAAATCGTGACCCTGCCCGTACTTCCGGTAAGGAAGCCGAAATCCATCCTTTTCCAGAAAAAATAACGGAGGTTTCATTTCACAAATATCGTCTCCTTTTTCGATAGGAAATTATCAACAGCAGGATTAGCAGGCATGCTTTTCCTTAAATTTGCAAGATTTCAGAAAAATGCAACACGGCTCTTTACTTACTTTAATGATTTCCAGCCGATTGTTTCATTATATTTCCTTTTCACGCCCATCCCACTACAAGATGGAAGAATCGGATAGAAATCAATCATTATCATTTACACCGAAAGATTTTCAATCCATAGCATAATCCCTAGCCAATGCCTCGCGACAATTCCATCAAGTCAGTACTCATTATCGGCAGTGGTCCGATCATTATAGGTCAGGCCTGTGAATTTGATTATTCAGGAAGTCAAGCTTCCCGTTCTTTGAAAGAAGAGGGTATTGAAGTTGTTCTGATTAACTCGAATCCGGCAACAATCATGACTGATAAAGTTACTGCGGATCATATTTATCTGAAGCCCCTCACAAAAAAATCAATTGCTGAGATTCTCGCTTTGCATAAAATTGATGCAGTGCTTCCAACGATGGGAGGTCAAACGGCATTAAATCTTTGTATCGATTGTCAGAAAGCCGGGATATGGGATAAGTTTGGTGTAAAAATTATTGGAGTTGATATTGATGCCATCAAAACTACAGAAGATCGTGAACGTTTTCGTTTACGGATGCTAGAGTTGGGAGCCAATGTTTGTAAGGGACGAACTGCGACTTCATTTTTAGAAGGGAAAGAAATAGCTCAAGAGATAGGATTTCCGTTAGTAATTCGCCCTTCATTTACACTAGGAGGTTCGGGTGGAGGATTTGTAGATACGAAAGATGAATTTGATGCGGCATTGAATCATGGTTTACATGCATCACCCGTACACGAAGTCTTGATTGAACAAAGTATTAGTGGATGGAAAGAATTTGAATTGGAATTACTTCGTGATTCTGTTGGAAATGTGATTATCATTTGTTCCATCGAAAATTTTGATCCGATGGGAATACATACTGGAGATTCCATCACTGTTGCTCCTGCAATGACATTGAGCGATACTACGTATCAACAAATGCGCGATCTCGCCATTATGTGTATGAATGGCATTGGACAATTTGCAGGAGGATGTAATATTCAGTTTGCAGTAAATCCAGAAAATGAAACAGAGATTGTTGTAATAGAAATTAATCCTCGTGTATCCAGATCATCTGCACTCGCATCTAAGGCTACTGGTTATCCAATTGCGAAAATAGCAGCGAAGCTTGCAATCGGTTATAATCTTGATGAATTAAAAAATCAAATTACCGGAAGTACGTCTGCGTTTTTCGAACCAACTATTGACTATGTTATTGTAAAAGTTCCACGTTGGAATTTTGATAAATTTAAAGGAACTGATCGTCATCTCGGATTACAAATGAAATCCGTTGGTGAAGCAATGGGTATTGGAAGAAGTTTTCAAGAAGCCTTGCAAAAAGCTTGTCAGAGTTTAGAGATTAAAAGAAATGGATTAGGAGCGGATGGCAAAGAACTCACGAATCAAGATCAGATCTTAGAAAGCCTGAAAAATCCAAGCTGGAATCGATTGTTCCATGTGTACGATGCTTTTAAAATGGGTATTCAGTTTAAGACAATTCAGAAGCTTACGAAAATTGATCCTTGGTTCTTAAATCAGATTGAAGAACTAGTAGTATTGGAGAGTGAAATCGAGCGACATACATTGGATAATCTTCCAAGGGAGATCATGCTTGAAGCGAAGCAAAAAGGTTATGCCGATCGTCAGATTGCGCATTTGCTAAGATGCCTAGAGAGTCAAGTGCATGCTCGTCGTAAGGAGATGGATATTCATCGGGTGTATAAACTGGTTGATACTTGTGCAGCAGAATTTGAAGCAAAAACACCTTACTATTATTCTACTTTCGAAACAGAAAATGAATCCGTTTCATCTGATCGCAAGAAAGTGATCATTCTAGGTTCTGGTCCTAATCGGATCGGACAAGGAATTGAATTTGATTACAGTTGTGTGCATGGTGTGTTAGCCGCAAAAGAACTCGGTTATGAAACCATCATGATTAATTGTAATCCAGAAACGGTTTCTACTGATTTTGATATTGCCGATAAATTATATTTCGAACCAGTTTTCTGGGAACATATCTATGATATTATTTTACACGAAAATCCAGTTGGTGTAATTGTTCAGTTAGGCGGACAAACTGCATTGAAGTTAGCAGAGAAATTAGATAAGTACGGAATTAAAATTATAGGCACTAGTTTCGCATCATTAGATCTTGCAGAAGATCGCGGAAGTTTTTCCACTTTACTGAAAAATCTCGGCATCCCTTATCCTAAATTTGGTGTGATTGAAGATGCCGACGAAGCAGTTGCAGTGTCTCGTGAATTGGGTTTCCCGCTCTTAGTTCGTCCAAGTTATGTACTTGGTGGGCAAAGCATGAAAATCGTGATCAATGAGCAAGAGTTAGAAACGCATGTTGTAAATCTGCTCAAAGATATTCCAGGAAATAAAGTATTGGTAGATCACTTTTTGGAGAAAGCGATAGAAGCAGAAGCCGATGCAATTTGTGATGGTGAAAATTCTTACATCATCGGAATCATGGAACATATTGAGCCAGCAGGAATTCATTCCGGTGATAGTAATGCAGTATTGCCTCCATTTGATTTGAGCGATCATGTGATCAAACAAATTGAAGACATCACTCACAAGATCGCATTAGCTATGCATGTGAAAGGACTCATCAATATTCAATTCGCTATCAAAAACGAAGTGGTTTATGTAATTGAAGCTAATCCTAGAGCATCTCGAACGGTTCCATTTATTGCTAAGGCCTATGATGAACCTTATGTTAATTATGCAACCAAGTTGATGTTAGGAGATAAAAAACTCAGTGATTTCACTTTCAATCCTAAAACGATTGGGTATGCTATAAAAATCCCAGTTTTCTCTTTTGACAAATTCAGAGATGTGAATAAAGAATTAGGTCCAGAGATGAAATCGACAGGAGAAGCAATTTATTTTATTGATGATTTGGAAGACGATTTCTTTCAACAAGTTTACGGGGAAAGGAATCTGTATTTGTCGAGATAAACGCAAAATGATAAAATAGTAGAAGGACTTTAACGTTTGTACTAGTATAAATGCTTGTAGTATGGGTGATTTCTTAATGGTGCTTCTGGTTATTTTCCTTGTCTTTTCGGTTTTCCGGAGGTATATTTTCTTCTTGATCATAAATGCTTTTTCCAAAAAGATTATGAAAGGGATGGATCAGTTCCAGCAGCAAAAGGCTCAAAATCAATACACAAAGCCTGAAGGTCAAGTAACTGTAGAAGATAATCGTTCAGCAAAAAATCCGAATTCTCCAGCTAGTGGAGATTATGTTGATTACGAAGAGGTGAAAGACTAAGAGACGGGGGTCTCTTTTTCATTTTTAACGTATTTTCGGAAGCCCGTTAGAGGCTCCACTTATGAACGACAACATCTTAAAGAAACTTCAACCTCATCTTATTGCACTAGGAATTTTCCTGCTCATCACCGTTGTTTATTTTTCACCTGCTTTTCAGGGGAAAACCTTAGGACAACATGATATTGCCCAGTGGATTGGGATGTCGAAGGAGATTACGGATTACCGCACTAAAACCGGCATTGAACCACTCTGGACCAACTCTATGTTTGGAGGGATGCCCGCGTATCAGATTTCCGTGATGTATCCTGCTAATTTAATACAGTATGTAAACGATGCTCTTTTCCTCGGTTTACCTTCTCCTGCCAATCTTTTGTTCATCTGTTTATTGGGTTTTTATATTTTGATGATTACCATGCGAGCCGATTATCGGTTGGCAATTGCAGGAGCTATTGCGTATGCATTTTGCTCCTATTTCTTTGTCATCATTGTTGCAGGACATAATACCAAGGCACATGCAATTGCATTAATTCCATTGGTGATTGCTGGAGTATTGATGACTTATCGAGGAAGAGCAGTATTTGGTGCTGCATTAACTGCATTAGCATTGTCGCTTGAGATTTACGCAAATCACTTACAGATTACGTATTACCTCGCCATGGCGATTGGAGTACTGGTTTTATGCGAAGGAATTCAAGCAGTAATGAATAAAAAGCTTCCCGATTTCCTGAAGGCAAGTGCCTTTCTAGGTATTGCAGCAGCACTCGCTGTACTCCCGAATATTACGAACCTATGGTCGACGTATGAATACGGTGAGTATTCCACCAGAGGTGCATCTGAATTAAGTGAGAAAAAAGTGAGTACTGGTTTAGATAAAGACTATGCATTATCATGGAGCTATGGCCGACTCGAGACCATGACATTATTAATTCCTGATTTTAAAGGTGGAAGTTCAGGCTATAAACTCGATGAAAAATCAAAAACTTATCAAGCATTAGTACAAAATACTGGAAGTGAAGGTCAGGCGAAATCGTTTATTCGACAAGCTCCTGTTTACTGGGGCGATCAACCTTCTACTTCAGGACCCGTTTACAATGGAGCTATCATTTTCTTCCTCTTCGTATTGTCGATTTTTCTTTTGAGAGGATATATGCAGTGGTGGTTGATAGCAGTGACTTTACTTTCAATAATGCTAGCTTGGGGAAGGCATTTTTTACCGTTAACAGATTTCTTCTTCGATCATGTTCCCGGTTATAATAAATTCAGAGCTGTATCAATGATGTTAGTACTGGCATCGTTTACCTTGCCATTTGCGGCTATGCTTGCCGTTATGAAATTTACAGATGGATCAATTAATAAAGAAAGACTGAAAAAGTCATTGCAGTATTCTTTGTATATCACAGGAGGATTTTGTTTGATCTTTATATTAGTTCCCGGTATGTTTTGTGATTTCATTGGTAATAGTGATAAGCAACTAGAGCAATACGATTGGTTGCTTACTGCATTGCGAAGCGACAGAGAAAGCATCTTACGAATGGATGCGATGCGTTCATTGTTTTTCATAGGAGTAGGATTTGCATTATTATGGTTTTGGTTGAAGGATAAATTAAATCTCAGCATGATGCTAATGGGTTTATGTTTATTTATTCTGATTGATATGTGGGGAGTAGATAAGCGCTATCTGAACAACGATAATTTTACGGGAACAAAAAGTTCTGCGGATCGTCCATTTACCGAGAGTGCAGTAGATCAACAGATCTTACAGGACAAAAGCTATTACAGAGTCTATAATACAACGGTAGATGCATTTAGTGATGCCAGCACTTCTTATTTTCATAAGTCCATTGGTGGATATCACGGAGCGAAGCTGAAGCGATATCAAGAACTCATCGAATTTCAGATTGGAAAAGGGAATATGAGTGTTTTGAATATGCTCAATACAAAATATTTTATTGTGAGAAATCCACAGGATCAGCAACAATCAGTTGCGCAACAAAATCCTGTAGCATTAGGAAACGCTTGGTTCGTGAATGATTGGAAAATTGTTCCTAATGCAGATGCTGAAATGAAAGCATTGGATAGTCTTAATACAAAGCAAGATGTAGTAATTGATAAGCGCTTCGAGAGTGTAGTTCAAGGTTTAACACCTGGAATTGATACTACTGGAACGATTTCTTTAACATCCTATGCACCTAATGAATTGAAGTATGCTTCGAGCACTAGCAAAGACCAGTTTGCAGTATTCTCCGAAATCTATTATCCGAAAGGTTGGAATGCATATATCGATGGAAAACTCACTCCTTATGCTCAAGTAAACTATGTGTTACGAGGAATGAAAATTCCTTCAGGTAAGCATACTATTGATTTTAAATTCGAACCTGAAGTTTATAGTAAAGGAGAAAAAATTTCCTTATTCGGATCTGTTGCAGTATTGTTACTATTTGTTGGAGCCGGATATATGGAAGTGAAAAGTTCTGATAAAAGTAAAACTGCTATTAAGAAAGGGTGACGCTGAATTGTGAAAAAAATACTGGTAATTACTTATTACTGGCCACCAAGTGGAGGGGCTGGTGTACAACGTACTTTAAAGTTCGTTAAGTATTTTCCAAAGTTCGGTATTCATCCCGTTGTGATTACGGTAGATCCTGAGCAAGCGAGTTATCCAGTTGTCGATGTAACCTTGAAAAAAGATGTAGCTCCTGATCTAGAAATCTATTATACTGATTCTTTTGAGCCTTTGAATATTTTAGGAAATCTGGTGGGAAAAAACAAAGTCCCTTATGGAGGTTTTGCCAATAAGAACAAGGAGACTTTATTTCAAACTGGATTAAGATGGATCCGGGGCAATTTTTTTATTCCTGATGCGCGAATAGGATGGGTTAAGTATGCATTGAAAAAAGCTACTGAAATTATCCAATCTGAAAATATTTCAACAGTATATATTTCAAGTCCTCCGCATAGTACGCAGTTAATCGGACTAGCACTTAAGAAAAAATTTCCTAACCTAAGATGGATTGCCGATATGCGTGATCCTTGGACTGATATTTATTACTACAAAGATCTGTTGCATACTCCTCCTGCGAAGCGCAAAGATGCGCGTTATGAAAGAATGGTATTGGAACAAGCTGATCAGATTGTTGTTGTGAGTGATTCCATCCGAAAAGCATTTGCAAGTAAATCGGCACATATTGATATTCAAAAGATCCAAGTTATTGCAAATGGTTTTGATGAAGATGATTTTAAAAATTTAGAGGCGACAGAGAAAAATAATTTCTACATTACTTATGTAGGAACGATGGCAGATACCTATAAGCCGGAAGTCTTTTTTGAAGTGCTCAAATCTTTAATTCAACAGTTTCCTGAAAAGAAAATTCGCTTCAGATTTATTGGCAGTATTCCTTGGACGGTTAAAGAGATTACGAAGAAATTAGATATTGAAGCAAGCTGTGAATGGATCGGTCATGTAAATCATGATGAGGCGATTCGCTATATGCAGATTTCAGATGTGCTTTTACTCATCATTCCAGATGCTCCGGGGGCGGAAGGAATATTGACAGGAAAATTATTTGAATATATGGGAACCGGTCGGTTGATTCTAGGTTTAGGACCAAAGCAAGGTGATGCAGCTGGTATTATCAAAGAGTGTAATGCAGGAAGGATGTTCGAACGCAACGAAAAGGAGACTCTGAAGGCTTGGTTACAAGACGTAATGCATAATGGATCGACAGCAGGTATTGAAAACTATACCGCAGCTCCCTATGAACGTAAAAAGCTCACCGAAAAGTTGGTAAAATTGTTTTGAAAAAAGTAATGGAGTCAGTCCAGATCATTTATTTATTAATTTTCAGTTTAGTTAATTTAGTACTCAATATAATTTGATATGTGCGGTATTGCAGGGTTTATTGACGACAAATTAAGCGGGGATTCGAGCAATGCTTTGTTAGAGCAAATGCTTGAGAAAATTGCACATCGTGGGCCAGATGGAAGAGGGAAATTTTTCTCGAATTCAACAGCTTTAGGTCATAACCGTCTTTCAATTTTGGATTTAAGTGATGACGGCGCTCAACCCATGCATAATAAGCACTTAAGTATTGTGTTTAATGGAGAAGTATATAACTATCTTGAATTAAGAAACGATCTAAAGCTACTTGGTCATGATTTTCATACTGGATCTGATACTGAAGTAATTCTTGCAGCCTATCTGGAATGGGGTGAAAAGTGTGTAACACGTTTCCTTGGGATGTGGGCTTTTGCGGTTTGGGATAATGTAAAGAAAGAATTGTTTTGCTCGCGTGACCGTTTTGGGATTAAACCTTTTTATTATATTTTGGAGAGCGGTAAATTTTATTTTGGATCTGAATATAAAGCTTTAAAAATTGCTCCGATATTTAAGAGTAATCTCAATATTAATCAAATTGCAAGAGGATTGCAACTTGGTTGGATTGGTTATAAGAATGAAACCTATTATGATTGTATCCAACAACTTCCCGCTGCAAGTAATCTTATTTTTAAAAACGGGGCAATTACCATTTCAAAGTATTGGAGTCTTTCAATTTCGCCCGATACTTTTTCTGATACTGAAATTAGGCGCAAGCGATTTAAAGAATTATTGTCAGATGTTGTAAAAATACATATGCGCAGTGATGTGGAAATTGCCGTCTGTTTAAGTGGAGGAATTGACTCGTCGTCACTTACTGCACTCATCGCTGAACAGTTTCCCCAAGAACGTTTTCATTCATTTTCTATATATTATGATGGAAAGAAAGAGGTAGATGAACGTCCATTTATGCAGGCTGTTATTGAGAAATATCCTCAAGTTGATCCTAACTATTACATGCCAGATGAATCCGCGATCCAGGATATTTTTAATGATGTTGTGTATAAATCTGATGTTCCGATAACCGGATCGTCACCAATTTCGCATTACTATCTTGTTAAAAGAATTCGTGAAGCTGGTATTAAAGTGGTTTTAGATGGACAAGGAGCTGATGAGTATCTAGCTGGTTATATTCCTGCATATTATAGGAGGATGGCTGATCTTATGGGAAGTGGTAAATTTCATCAATTAAATTCGATGATGAAGAATTTGAAAAAAGAACAAGAATTTGGAATCAGCAAGTCGTTTCAGGCATTAGGCAAAGGATTACTATCTACTTTTATGAGTGAACATCAATTGTATAAAACAGAGTACTCAAAGTATTACCCTTTCGTCGTTCAAAAGCAAATGATCACTGACACTCCGTTTCAATTGCAAGATTTTGGTACGAATAAACTAGATAATTATTTGTTTCATTCACTATTTACAACAAGTTTGCCGACGATTCTACATTATGTAGACAGAATGACTATGGCATCTTCAGTAGAGTCTAGAGTACCATTTCTCGATCATCGTTTAATAGAGTTTGCATTTTCGATCCCTACTAGTGAAAAACTTAATGGTACTCAAACAAAATCTATACTTAGAGAAACACTAAAAAGTCAATTGCCAAAAGCTGTTTATGACCGGCGGGACAAAAAAGGTTTTGTAACTCCTGGAGAAGATAAATGGTTGCGGGGCCACCTTTCATGGTTAATTGAAAAAGATTTTCGAAAGATGGACTTTCTTAATCATCAAATTGTTAATCAAGTTGTAAGTGATTATAAAAAAGGTAATAATCGAAATTCACGATTAGTGTGGCGCTTAGCCTTGTTAAACTACTGGTTAAATCAATCATAAGCTGATGATTAAAGTTTATATAGAGAAGAATCCTGTTTTTTTTCCTGAAGTTAAGTATATATGGAATCTATTTTGTTCCAATAAAAAAATTAATTATTTAGAGTCAGATAATGTTGAAGATGCCGAATTTAAAATCGGAATATCAGAAGATAGTCATTTAAAAGTGCAAATTGACTTATATGCATCTCTGATCGAAAAGAAACCTTCTGTTGATTTGTTCGAGAGAAACGGAGGTTACATTTTATTGCAAGATGGCACTAAAGATTTATTAGCTACTGCATTTTTTATGGTAAGTTGTGCTCAAGAGCTAGGTTCTTTAATTAGGGACGAATATGATCGATTCCCTTATAAGGAAAGTTATCAGTACCGTATGAAAAATTATCAAAAGAATCTCGTTCAAGATTGTTTTGATGCACTTTTGAATTCCTTTGAGATCCTTAGAATTCAAAGCGCTGTACAAATACTGCCTTCACAGGTATTTATATCTCATGATATTGACACAGTTTATGGGTCATTGTTACAGGATACATTCTATACTGTTAAAGATTTGAATTTTCGAGGGTTTTTTAAATGTATTTTTTCTAATATATTGCAGAAAGCACAATGGCTGAACATAGATCGGATTTTGAAAATAGAAGAAAATGCAAAAGTGAATTCCACCTTTTTCTGGTTGCCAGTAAAAGGACAATCTGAATTTGACGTGATGAATGCAGATTACGATATTCAAAGTTCTATAATTAAAGATGAAATAAATTTGGTAACTAAAAAAGGGGGAACTAATGGAATACACAAAAGTATTTCAAAATTCACCTTTGAAGAAGAGATAAAACAGTTTGAACATAATGTTATAGTAAATCGATACCATTTTTTAGCATTCAATCCGCATTCGGATTTTATTAAAATTGAGGAAGCTGGGATTCAAGTGGATTCAAGTTTAGCATATGCAGAAAGTTTTGGATTCAGGAATAATTATGCGTTACCTTATCATCCATATCTTTTTACTGAACGGAGAGCTGCAAATTTTATTGAATGTCCATTAAATGTAATGGATACCACTTTTTTTAATTATAAAAAAATGAAAGCAGCAGATGCTTATAAGACAATTTGTAATTTTATAGATCAAAATAAAAGTAATGCTATTATTAGCTTACTTTGGCATAATAATTTTATTTCTGATTACAAGTATAGAGATTATTACCGAACATATTTAGACTTGCTCAACTATCTTAATGAGAATAATTTAAATTCGATTGATCCCGAAAACATCATTAAAAAATTTAAGTAATGGCCATATCAATCAGATTATTGACTGAAAGTGATCATATCCAAGCAAACAGGTTATATCATACTGTTTATAAAAAAGACCGAAAAGACTCATTTTTTAATTGGGAATTTGTGGATGCACCATTTGGTTCTGCTATTTATGTAGGGGCATTTGATGGAGATAAACTTGTTGGAACTCAAGCGGCGATTCCGATGCAAATGATTAACGCAGCTGGAGAGTTGATGATGATGTCAAAGTCGGAAGATACTTTGCTTGACCCTGCTTACCGCGGTCAGGGATTATTTAATAAAATGTATGATTTATTATTTCGCGAGTGTGAGCGATTAGGGATAAAGGCAATCTGGGGTTTTACTTATGCAAAAAAACCGTTTTTAAATATCGGTTTTAAAATTCCATTTGATAGTATAAGTGGTGTACTTGTAATTAACCCGCTTAACTCATACCGATACCTATCCAATTTGAATTCATTAAACAAAACGAAAGATAAAATTAAAATTGCTGGATTGACTTTCATTTCATTTGCAAAAGGCATCTTAGGAGGCAGAGAGAAAATTCCTGAGGGATATTCAATAGATGAAGAGTGCTTAGAGGATAAAGCAACATTGATAAAGCAATTTTTATCTAAAGAAAACAATAATTGGATGTTGAATGAGGATAGAAAATATTGTGAATGGAGAATTGTTAATAATCCATATTCTAACAATTATAGAGAAATTACTATTAAGAATAAAGAAGGTATTATTTGTGGTAATTTAATTTATAATATTCGTTCTGAGGGAGTAGCATATATTTGTCAGATGATTTATGATAGCGCAGATTACATTAATGTTCTGCGGGCAATGATCACCGCGGCAATTATTTTGATTAAGAAAGATGGGCGAACCTCAATAATTCGTTTTTGGGGCTTTAAACATACGCAACTACATAAAGATGAAGTAATTGCATTAGAAAGTGCCGGATTTTACTTTGCTAGAAAAGGAACAGGTTTTGTAGTTAAAGGGTTGACAGGTATTGATAGTGATACATTTAATATTCAACTTTCAAGAATTTATACACAAGGTAACATTTAGTTTACTTGATTTATTAAATTAATTAGTTTATTTTTGATTTATCAAATAATTTCATTCTATGCGACATATTACTGTTTTAGCCTTGGTATTGATGATGTTTATTTTTAGAAATAGCCCTGCGCAAATTGTTACTTTGCAATTAAAACCAGACGCTGCTGCTGGGAATGATGCATTCTTAGCTAGCTCTGGTGCTAGCGCGAATTATGGAAATCATCCGGAGTTTGCTGGACAAGGCTGGACATGCGGAGCAACAAATTGTACAAGCAGGGGTTTAATTTCGTTCGACTTATCAAGTATTCCTTCAAGTGCAATAGTTATAAACGCAGTTTTGAATCTTTATGCAAACTCGGCTCCTGTTAATGGTAATGGTTTGGCTATGCAAGGAGCAAATGCTGCCCGAATTTACAAAGTTACTTCCCCTTGGACTGAATCTTCCGTTACATGGGCGAACCAGCCTACTTACACTACTGTAAACAGTGTAAATCTTCTTACAAGTACTTTCAGCAATCAGAATTATTTAAATGTTGACGTTACTAATATGGTTGCTGATATGACTCTTAATCCTATAAACAATCACGGATTTTTGTTAAAGCTATTGAATGAAGTTCCGTATAATACTATGACATTCGCCTCTAGTGATTTTTCGGATTCTTTATTATGGCCAGAATTAATTATAAATTACACGCTGGATTCAAGTATAATAAAAGATACATGTATAGTGCTGACAACTTCGGGTAGTAATGGTGCCGATGCGTTTTTAGCTAGTTTCGCAGCCTCAGTTAATTACGGTTCTCATCCTGAACTTTCAGGATTATCTTGGACTTGTAGTGGTAGTCCTTGTAAGGCAAGAGGATTACTTAATTTTGATTTTAGTGTAATTCCTTCCAATGCATATGTTTATTCTGCTTTATTAGACCTTTTTGCAAACCCTAATCCTGGAAATGGTAATGGAGTAGCAATGCAGGGAAATAATGCATCTGTAATTCAAAGAGTAATTACACCATGGATAGAAAACACAGTTACATGGAACTCTCAACCCCTCACAACTACGGTAAACCAAGCATCTCTTTTGCAAAGTACAAGTGCAAGTCAGAACTATTTGAATGTTGATATCAAAAATCTTATTCTTGATATCCTAAATTCAGGTGTACCCTCCAATGGATTTTTATTGAAATTAGTTAATGAATCCGGATATACATCAATGACATTTGCTTCGAGTGATTATGCTCAAGGTATTTTGCAGCCTACATTACAAGTATGTTACCGTCAAGTTCTGACAGGACTTAATAATACTTTTGTCTCTTCTTTTCCAGAAGTTATTGTTTATCCAAACCCATCAACAATACAGGATATACAGGTTAAATTTATAAGGAGCACTGCGAACTTTGTTAGAATAACGCTAAATGATTTGGAAGGTCGTTTAATTTCAACTTGGTCTTATAATTTAAGTCATAATAGTGAACAAAATTTGACATTACCTTTGCCGGAATTTAAACCGGAAAATGGATTGTATCTGCTTCACTTTCAATTTGATAATGAATCTTCGATTACTAAAAGGATTGTGCTTACAGAATAGCTGTACTTGTTGGTTTACTAGAAGTGCATAACAATAAAATGCCTCTATGTTATTGCGAAATCTATAATATACGTTTTTCCAGCTTTTTATCGTACATTTGGCTATATATAGCCTATATATGAAGCGATTTTATGCCCGCTGTTTTATTCTGATATTACTTGTACTGGGAAATACAGTATTTGTGAGGGGTACTCCAGCTCCAGAAGTACCTTCAATTCCGATTTCAACTCAAAATTATTTTGTAGAAAGTCCTGAAAGCACTCCAGATCACCCTATTTTTCTTTACCGAATTCCACATGGATTTGTTGTGTTCGAGAAAGGGAAAGTGACTTATCAGTTTATTAAATCTATTAGCGCAATACAAGATTTGTTGTTACCTGTAGGTTATTTAATACCAGAATCATTCAATGTAATTAATTATTGTGCATCATTTAAAGACAACTTACAGGACCATAAATTGTGTGGATTAGTACCGAATGGTGGAATTACTAATTATATACTTAGTAATACTGCTCAACAAAATAAAATAACTAATTCGAATTTTAAGGAATTACTCTATAAAGATCTTTATCCCGGTATTGATTTGAAATATTATACCATGAACGGGCAACTTAAATATGATTTTATTTTGCATCCAAAAGCAGAAATTAAAAATATAAAATTATCATTTGAAGGATTTCCGAAGTTAAATCTAACCCAAGCAAATGAATTTACTGGAGGGGGTAAGGATTTTTCGTTCGTGGATAAGATGCCAGAATCATTTCAAAAAATAAACGATCAAAAATTATTAATCGATGTAGTTTATAAGCATTGTAATGATAAAGAAATCACTTTTGAAGCTGGTAGCTATGATAAAAATTTTGATCTTGTAATTGATCCAGCTTTAATTTTTTCAACTTTTGTAGGAGGCAATGATGATGATTTTGAATATACTGGGGGAATGTCCAAAGATAATTCTGGAAATATTTATGTTACAGGGCGAACCTTAAGTAGTAACTTTCCAGTAACACCTGGTGTGGTTCAAATAAGCTATGGAGGAGGTTTGGATTGTTTTGTATTTAAACTCGATCCTTCTGGTTCAACATTATTGTATTCAACATATGTAGGTGGTAGTAATGTAGATGCAGGTTATACTACATCGGTAGATCCAATTACCAGTGAAGTCGTAGTTGCCGGAACTACTGGAAGCAGTAATTTCCCTGTAACAGTAGGAGCATATCAAACTTCTTATGGGGGAGGTGTATATGATGGTTTTGTCTTTAAATTAAATGCAACGGGAAGTGCTTTTGTTTTTTCTAGTTTGTTTGGAAATACTGCTAATGATTTGTTCGCTTCGGTTGTCGTAGATAATACAGGAATTATTTGGGCTGTTGGTCAATCAAATAATACCTTCATCATTACTCCCGGGGCATATCAAACAACTTATGGAAGGGGCCCTGGGATGTTGTTATTGCGAAAATTAGCAGTAATGGAAATTCGTTGTTAGCTTCAACTATGTATGGCGGTTCTGGCGATGATCATAGTCATTCAATCAAAGTAGATCTTTCTGGCAATGTTTATATTGGAGGATTTACGTCTGGCAACTTACCTATTACTCCCGGAACATATGATAATACATATAATGGAGGTGGGCTAGATACATATGTAGCGAAATTTGACAATTCACTTTCCAATCTTATTTTTTCGACTTATGTCGGATCGAGTGGAGCTGACTGGATGTGGAATTCCTTAGAAATTGACGCTTCAGGAAATACCTATGTAACTGGTTATACAAGTGGAAATAATTGGCCGGTTTCCGCTGGGGCCTATCAAAATATCTATAGCGGAGGTAATTTTGATGCCTTTCTTTATAAACTTAATAGTACAGGAACAGCTTTGTCTTTTTGTACTTATTTTGGAGGATCAGGTGATGATGAAGGTTGGGGAATTGTATTAGATGGTATTCAACCGTGTATTACAGGTAAGTTTGGAATAAGTCTTCCGATAGTTTCTTGTACTTATGATTCTACTTATAATTTCGGTGATGATGCATTCATTGCAAAATTTGATGCTTCCGGACAAAATTTGTTGTACAGTACGTACATTGGGGGTTCAAGTGATGATCAGGGATATAATATTCTTAGGGACGGAACTGATTTCTTAATTGCAGGAGCTTCATATTCTAATAATTTCCCAACTACCGCTGGTTCTAGTGACCCTACTTTTAATGGTTCAAGAGATGTTTTTGTATTAAGAATGTCGGAGGCAGGAATTGTAACACCGTCTACAGCGTCTTTTGCTTCACCATTATCAGCTTGTATAGGACAATTACTAAATTTCACAAATAATTCAATAAATGGTTCAGGTTACCAATGGACATTTGGTGATGGTGGAACTTCTTCAACATTCAATACAACTCATACTTATTTGTATGCTGATACATTCGATGTTCAATTAATAGTAATTGGCAGTGGATGTTATTTGAACGATACAATTTCTCGTACTGTAATTATTTATCCTGATCCCATTGCATCTTTTAATGCTCAGATAAGCTGTACTGGTTCAGTAAGTTTTTTCAATACTGCTGCAAATACAATTGCAAACTGGAATTTCAACAATTTAGGATCAGCCACAGGAGATACTGTAAACTTCCAATTTAATACTCCTGGATCGGCGATACCTATAACTTTAATCGTCCTGAATGCCAACGGATGCTCTGATACAATCGTGCAAAATATTAATATTCCTTCAGCAACAATAGCATCTTTCACCTTGCCAGACTCCCTATGCGGATTGGATATTTCACCACTGAATACATCAACAGGTACTTTGTATAATTGGAACTTTGGTGATAATACTATTAGTACTTTGAGTTCTCCCTCTCATACCTATGCTTCTTCAGGAACTTATAATGTAACACTTATCGTAGATACTGCGGGTTGTGCCGATACTTTATCTGCACAGGTGACCTTACTCAATGAACCTCAAGCTGTATGTAGCTACATAACTAATTGTGCTTTGGGTGTTAGTATTAATAATCAAAGTTCTAATGCTACAGGATATTTATGGAATTGGGGAAATTCGGTTTCTACCTCAGGGACGCAATCTAGTTATACTTATGCTGCACCTGGTCCTTATCAAATAACGCTTATTGTGAATAATGCTGGATTCTGTTTCGATACTTTGATTCAGAATATAAATATCCCCCTTAACGCAAACGCAGCTTTTTCAATACCTGATACGATCTGCGGCTTGACGATAGTTCCTCAGAATTCATCTACCGGTTCATACTTTCAATGGGACTTTGGTGATTCTAATACAAGTAGTTTGGCAGCCCCTTCTCATACCTATGCCCTCTCTGGAACCTATACCATTACTTTAATTGCCGACACTACAGTTTGTGCGGATACGCTCATTAAACAAGTAACATTGATTGATATCCCTCAGGCAATTTGTACAATCACTTCCGACTGTTTTCTTGGAATTGGTATTAATAATCTCAGTACTAATTCTACTTCATATTTATGGAATTGGGGAGATGCTAATTCCTCAAGCGGATTACAAACTGGTTATACCTATACCATGGCAGGGAATTATCTCGTATCACTTTTCGTGAGTAATGGAGGTTATTGCTTTGATACATTGCAACAAAATATTACCGTACAGGAAACCCCAGTCACTAATTTCACCTATCCATCACCGTTATGCGCAGGAAATGTTCAGTTTACAGCGAATGGAACTATTGCAAGTACCTATGCATGGACCTTTGGTGATGGGGGAATTTCTACTCTCGCTTCTCCACTTCATAATTATCTGAATCCAGGTTTATTCACAGTGCAAATGATTGCTAGCAATGGAGCATGTGCCGATACCAACACTGCGCAACTCCAGATTCAACCTACCCCAGTCGCGACACTTTCAGATTCTTCTGGTTGTGATCTATTACATTACTTTCAACCTGTTGGATTGAATTCGGGAGGAAATACCTACCAATGGTATTTTGGTGATGGAGATAGTTCTATTCTTTCTGCTGATCAGCATCAGTTTGCAACATCAGGAATATACAATGTAACTCTTATTGTAACCTCTCCTCAAGGTTGTTCGGATACTACAATCTCTCCTGTAAATGTTAGAGAAAAGGCGATTGCCATATTTACTCCTCAAGTTCCTGCTTGTGGATTACAAGTTGCATTCCTCAATACTTCTACCAATAGCAGCGCTTATTTATGGGATTTTGGTGATGGTGTTACTTCGATAGTCAACCAACCTTCTTATACCTATTCTTCCGGTGGAAATTACTCGGTAGTTCTAATTGCAGATACTGGGATTTGTTCGGATTCAGCTTTTGCTAATTTTACTTTGAATGAAATTCCAGTGGCTGATTTTACCTTTAATGGTGGATGCAGTGATACTACGCTTTTTCAGAATCTGAGTATAGGTGCTACAGGGTATTACTGGACATTTGGCGATGGAGATAGCAGCTTACTCACTGATCCAGTACATATTTATAGCACTGCAGGAAACTACCCGGTTATTTTAGTGGCCAGTTCAGTTGTAGGTTGCAAGGATACTATCAGCCAAGTATTAACCGTTAATACAACACCTTCACCAGTTATAATTGCTATTGTAGATAGCTGTAAACAGAAAGTTTATTTTTCTACGAGTGTAGATTCTTTAATTCCAGTTTCATGGATTTTTGGGGATGGAACAACTTCCTTTGGTCCAAATGTAACCCATGAATATTCCGATACTGGGATTTATACAGTTACCCTTATTTTGGAACCTAATTCTCCTTGTGCCGATTCTGCTTATGTTTCCATTTCCATCGTGCCAGGCGAGACCACTCCAATCTTTATTCCGAATTGCTTCACGCCGAATAATGATTTAATAAATGACCGCTTCAACTTCGGACGAGTTGCTTCATGTGCAATTTATCATCTGCAGATCTATAACCGATGGGGTCAAAAAATACTAGATACCTATGATGTTGAAAGTGGTTGGGACGGCACTTTTAATGGGCAAGTCTCGCCTGAAGGGGTATATGTATTCTTGGTAACCGGTTCAGTAGAAGTACAAGGATTCGTTACACTTTTAAGATAACCTTTTCTAGCAACGCAGTTAATGCAAGTTCTCTTCTTTCGATAGTGTAGGAGGAAGTGATTTGTTCTCTGGCTTTTTTTCCCAGTTCATTAGAACACTTCGCGAGTGCTTGATGGATCAATTGAGTCAGCTGATCCATATCTCTTTCTTTCAAAATAAACCCTGATTCACCTACTATTTCCGGCATTGAGAAAACATCAGAAACAATCGGAATACTATTACATAACATCGCTTCACAAAGTGCATTAGGGAAGCCTTCTGCCATGGAGAGCTGCATGTAAAATTGAGCTTCACTATAAAGTGGCAACAATTCACTGTTCTTAGTTGGAGGAAGAATAATGATATTAGAAGATTTTATAGCTAGTTTCTTCCAATCGGGAACTCCAACAATAGTAAACGTACAATCTGGAAAGAGAGGGGCAACACTTAGAATTAGATCAATTCCCTTTAACTGCACCTGGAAAGGATATTGAAATCCGCCTGAAACAGTAAGGAATGATTTTTCTTTTTTGGGAACATTGGATTTCCAGAAATTTACATCGTATCCGTTAGCAATTGGCGTAACGGGTTTGTTTAACTGCGGAACAAAGGCAGCAATGCCTTGTTGATTTGGATCTGATTTTTCATAAGAATAATCACAACTCCAAAGCGAGTGATGTTTTGGAGCGAGATGCGTAGATAGTTGAAAACTCCATTTTGTAAAAAGTCCTAATACTGTTTTGTAGAAATTACCGTAGCGGATAGATGGAAAGGAAACACAATCTGTTCCACCGGAAATAATTATAAAGGGCTTACCAGTTAATTTAGAAAAGATACCCGGTAAAAAAGAATGATACCCGGCAAATTGGGAGACATAGCAATTCGTTTTAAAAAGGTGTTTCATTATAAAAATAAATTGCTTTAAAAATATAAGTGGAGTCAACCATTTAAAAGTAGAAGTAAAACTAAAAACATAAACCTTGCCTAATTTCTTTAAAATTAGTTCATCTTTATCTGCGAACGATGATGAGCCAGTATGGAAGAACAAACTTGTCATTTGCTTTCTTCACTTACGGGTAATATAGAAGCCGTAAATATTCCTGAAGAAAAGTAGGTGGAAATAGGAAGTTTAATAACGTTATCATCAATTAACCATGCTATTTTTTCAATAACTTGAAAAGATTTCAGAATCACTTTTTTTATTCCAAGATAATTTACTTTTTGATTTTCATGTTTTTCAAGTGTAACACCAAAAGAGATTGGAATGAAATAATTTGCTTTGATAACTTTAAATCCTGATTGAGTTATTTTATCCGTTAAATAATTTTTATCCATTGCTACATGAATGTCATAAACAGGTTTGTTCATTATTTTTTGTAGGAAACCTGTTATACTTTTTAAATTAGGTACCGTGAGTATAATCATACCACCTGGCTTAACGAATTTTTTCATCGCTAAAATCGCAGCCTTGGTATCATCAAAATGTTCAACGACACCAAATGAACATACTATATCAAACTGTTCAATCAATTCAATTGGAGGCGAAAAAATATCGCCTTGTATGATAGTGCCAGAGATCTTGTCTCTTTTTAGGATTTTACGAGTTTGTTCACAACCATATTCTGAATAGTCAAGTCCTGTAATATCAAATCCATATTGCTGATGAAAGTAACTTAGCCATACAGAGTTTCCGCAACCTAATTCAATTAATTTTTTTCCTGAAGTGCTATAATCTTTAAAAATCTCTTGATAGTTTTCATGAAACTTTCTTACACTATAATTACTAATTGTTTTTTTTGAAACATTAATAGGTTCGGGAATTTCTAATTGACTCCAGAAAGATGTCCAATATTCCGAACCGGCTTTATCATTTACATTCTCCATTATTTTATTTTACTACATCTTGCTTCAATTCCATTTCCACCTTTATTAATCCAGATATTCGTAGCCCCTAAATCTTCCAATGTTTTTCTGATTTGATTTGGAGTCCGCAGATGTTTATAATAATCTGTAAGTTGGTCGTAAGTATCGAGCTGGCTTAGATCATAATGGAATTTATAATCCTTTTCAGGGAACTCTTTGATGTATACAATTAAAGGCGAAATTCGATGAGCCAACCAGTTAATTATCCCTTTATCTTTTAGTTTCCAATGAATTGGAAAGAAAAAATTCACTAAGTTTTTTACGATTGGCATCGACTTCTGTGGTTTTAATCTTTTTAACCACCCTCTGTATAATGGTGTTAGCGTAGAGTAGTAACCAATTCGCCAGATGTAATGATCAATCACCATAATGCCTCCTGGTTTCACCATATTCCATAAGGATTCAATAGTTTTTTCGGTGTTAGGAGTGTGTTGAATTACGCCTAAGCAAAAAACGATATCAAAACTTGCTGCAGGGTAAGGGATTTCATATACACTCGCTTGTGCCACCTGATAATTAAACTTTTCGCCTACAATTTCTTTATTGACTTCTACCGCAACGCTTAAATCGATGGCATGAACAAGTGCTAGTCCTTCCACTAATAATTCAGTAAATCTTCCAGCTCCGCATCCTACTTCTAATAATGTTTTTCCTTTTAGATCACTTATTGGGAAGCCAAGACATCGTTCTACGCGTTCACGTGTAATAGAAGTTCCATTTTTGGAATCAATTTGAATATTTGCAAATGTCTTCCATTGGTGACCAAATGCAGCAGCATAATTGTCTTCAGTTACAAATCTTGGGATTTCTTTTATTATTGGGTACGATTCGCCTTGATCATTTATGAGTAAATTACCTTCAGTTATTAGCGGGTTACCAGTTATGGGTGAGATATAAGGAATCATTGGGGCTAAAATTAGTATTTTGCGCAACATCTATTTTACTAGTTTTGGAGGATCGTGTGTGGATTAACAGGATTTATATCATTTAAAAAAGAAGCCAATCGGGAGATTCTCGATAGAATGGCTCAAACTCTTTTACATCGAGGGCCCAATGATTCTGGAAGCTATTTTAATGAAGCCTATGATTATCAAATAGGTATGGCGTTTAGGCGCCTTTCTATAATAGACCTATCTGCCGCGGGTCATCAACCAATGATAGATGTTGAGTCAGGGAGGGTCTTGATTTTTAATGGAGAAATCTATAATTATCGTGAAATCAAAGTTGAGTTGGAGAAAGACGGTTTTACTTTTAAGAGTAATTCTGATACAGAAGTAATTTTGAAAGCATTTACAAAATGGGGAAAGAATTGTGTTGAAAGGTTTATTGGCATGTTTGCGATCATAGTTTATGATCCGAATAATCATAAAGTTTATTTTTTCAGAGATCGATTCGGAGTAAAACCTTTGTATTTATATGAGAAAAATGGTTTGATGATGTTTGCTTCTGAATTAAAAGCTTTTCACATGATGCCATCATTTGATAAAACGCTTTCAAACGAAGCTATATCGTCTTTATTGAAGTACGATTATATTACTGGTAAAAACTCAATTTTTAAGTATTGTGTTAAAGTTCAACCAGGGTATTGTTACGAATACGATATTAATTCAAGTAAAACAATTGAACATTGTTATTGGGACTCAGATAAATATTATACTAATAATCATTATCATTTTGATTTCAAAACAGCTATTGATGAATTGGAAAAAATTCTGATCTCAGCTTTTAATTATAGAATGGTTTCAGATGTACCGGTAGGTATATTTTTAAGCGGTGGTTATGATAGTTCTTGCGTTGCTGCTTTATTGCAAAAAAACAATACCGCTAAGTTAAAAACCTTTACAATTGGATTTGATGAGGAAGGATATAACGAAGCACCCTTTGCGAAAAGAGTTGCTGAATATTTAGGTACTGACCATTTAGAGTTTTTTTGTAGCTTTAAGGATGCTATTGACATCGTACCGAATTTAGCTGATATATATGACGAGCCATTTGGTGATCAATCAGCAATTCCAACTACATTAGTAAGTGCAATAGCTAAAAAGTACGTCACAGTTGCATTGTCAGCAGATGGAGGGGATGAACTTTTTGCAGGATATCCAAGACATCGGAAGAGTTTACAGTCGATTTCTAGAATGACTCAGTATAAAAGTTTACTTGGTTTTGTCAATCAATTTACAAAGCGATCTGGGATAAGAGGGCTATCAAAATCGAATAAATTTGATAAGTTAAATCAAGTTGTAAATTCTGAATTTGTTCCTTCTACTATTTTTTCAATAATTAATCAGACATTATCGGATGCGGAGTGTACAGCATTATTTCCAAATTTTACTGTAGAAAGTAAATCGGGATTTTCAAGAAAATTAAAGGATGAATTGAAAAATGATGCGTTGAAATCAATACTTTCAACAGAAGTTAAAACCTATTTAGTTGATGATATCCTAGCAAAAGTTGATCGGGCAACAATGTCTGTAAGCCTTGAAGGAAGAGAGCCTTTTTTGGATCATCGTATTTTAGAATTAGTAGCGAGTTTTCCAAAGCAATTTCTAATTGATGCTAATGGTCAAAAGAAGATTCTTAAGGAAATTGTCCACAAATATATTCCATCTGAAATGATGGAACGACCTAAAATGGGTTTTGGTATTCCATTAGAGAAATGGTGTAGAAGCGAATTGAAAGAAATCTTTGATGATCAACTTTCAATTCGAAAAATAAAAAGGTCGGGGTGCTTTAATTCGGAAATTGTAACTTCTAGTCTTAATGCGTACCATCGTGGAGAGCCCATAAATTTTCAAAAATTATGGAATATATTTACCTTTCAAATGTGGTATGAAAGATGGATGTAACCGGATTTGAGCCCAATGAGTATAGATTCGTACGATTGACGGAGAATTTGATTCCTGATTTGATTGCAATTTCAATTAGTGCTTTTGGAATTGAGCCTACTAAAGATTACTACATTAAAAAAAACGATACCAAATCATTCGGAGAACCTTATCTCGGATATATTGCGTATTCAGCAGGTGGAGTTCCAGCAGCATTTTATGGCGTATATGCTTGTGAAGTTGAATTAGAAGGGAAAGTGTATAAGGCTGTCCAATCCGGTGATACTATGACTCATAAAGAGCATACTGGAAAAGGATTATTTACAAGTTTAGCCAAGGCTACTTATGCCCTGTGTAAAGAACAAGGAGTTTCATTTGTATTTGGATTTCCAAACTATAACTCTTATCCGGGTTTTGTCAAAAAACTCAATTGGATTTGTCCTGGCAATATGGTGGAGTATCGATTTAAAATTCCAACTTTACCGTTATTAAAGTTAGCTAAAAAAGTTTCTTTTTTTAATTTTTTTTACCAATATTATTTCTCACTTATTGCTGCATTTTATAAACCTAAAGTGAACTTTTTCAAGAGCTCTGTAATTGAAACAGGAGTAGGTGGTGTACGGCGATCGGAAGTTTTTGTTAAGTATAAAAATTTCGGGGGTGCTAGATTAGTACTTTTAGGTAATGTTCATGTATGGCTTAAACCTGATGGTTTTATGTATATTGGCGATATAGATCGAACATCTAATCTAGATGTGGGGGAAGTCATTAACTCTTTAAAGAAATTTTGTTTTTTAACTGGGGCTGATGTAATGATATTTCAGACTACTCAAGAAACCTTTCTCGATAAGAAAATGAGATCTATAATGGAACCTAAAGAAGCTTTTCCATATGGATATTGCAATTTTGGATCAGATGCTAACCTTGAAAAATTAGGGTTTGTTTTCGCCGATGTGGATACTTTTTAATGACCACTTTTATTAAATGCTAAACTTATTTGTAGCATTACTGATTCAAATGTAGTAGTGTTACTAATACTGAACCTTTTAAATATTCCGTTTGTAACATTATCAGTTAGGCATTTGTAATCCACTGCAAATAAAGCAGTGTACCCAGCTTCTTTTGAAAGTAATTTTACTTCGTCGTCATAAGCACCATCTGGATAGGCTATGCTTGTAATCGACAATTGTGTAATTGCTTCTAATTTACGCTTGGATTCTACTAGCTCTTTTTGAATATTTAACGTTGGAATAAGATTAAGATTAGGATGATTAACTGTATGTGATCCGAAATCAATCAAACCAGAATCTCTCATTTCAATTATTTGTTTGCTACTAAGTTGTTTCCAAAATTGGGGATTTATATTTTCTTTATCAGAGACAATTTCAAATTTTGTTTTTAACCATTTCAAAAATTTCATTTTTTCTTCTGGAATTAATTCTTTGAAGAGATTTTTTAAGGCTGATATAGATGATAAAGTTTTTATCTTCAAAGTTTGGCGTAAGTCTATTTCATTTAGATTAATTTCTGCTACATTAATATAATTTTTGATAAAATCTAATTCATCATACCAAAGAATATTTTGAGTGTCGGTATAGCACGTAGTTATAAATATTGTAGCTGGGACATTGTATTTTTTTAGTATTGGGAAAGCAAATTGATAATTGTTTTCATAACCATCATCAAATGTAATTGCAATAGTTTTTTTCGGAGGATTAAATCCTAATTTGATTTCTTCCACTATCTTTTCTAAAGGGACAATACGATAATTGTCTGATAAGTATTTTATGTGATCACCAAATTGTTTTACACTCATGTGGTTTGCAGAAATTTGCGGATCTTCTTTTTCAACAACACCATGATAGTTAAGTATCATGTATTGATGATTTGAAAATTTATTTAAAATTTTAGTTACCCCTGATTTTAAAGCTAGAGGGAATACAAATTTTCTGGCAATTTTTTTTAACATAACTGGTATAAAATTAAAAAAGCCCGTTGAAAACGGGCTTTTTTAATGATCTAAAATTAAATTATTTAATCATTAGCTTTCCTGTGCTAATGGGTTTGTTGTTTTGACTTATTGAAAATAGTATCATCGAAGCAGTTGCATTTGGAAATTCTATTGACGAATTATTGTCTATCGTCAAATTTACTTCTTTTAATTTCTGACCAGAGATTCCAAATAAGGTTACCGTTGCATTATCTATAGTAACTTCAGATTTAATCGTAATGGTTTGATTTTCTCTATTATAGTTGGTCTGAATATTAGAAATTTGATTTTCATCAAGACCAACTGATTCAATTACGTTTAACTCCCAGAAGGTTTTTACTTTATTTGCACCAAGAACTTGCCCAGTTCCAATATATCCGGAAGTTCCAAGACTAAAGCTTACTGCATATGCTCTTGCAGCTGTACTAAATGATGGGATCTGAGTCCAGTTATTTAGTGCAGCATCATATTCGTAAATGTCGCTGTAATAGCCATTTGAGTTGTCATATCCGAATCCGTAATAGCCTTTTGAGCCAATAGTGAATCCCGTTGCAGAATTTCTATTTATTCCAGGGAAACTTGCAATTGGAGTCCATGTATTAGTTGGAGGGTTATATGCATAGAAGTCATTATATTGAGATCCACTTGCCTGACCTGCACCTACATAAGCAATTCCGTCGATTTCGAATCCTCTTAATCCATCTCTTCCTCCGCCTGGGAATGGAGCCACTAAAGTCCATGTATTATTCAGTGAATTCCATTTGTAAACATCTGATAAGTAGTTGCTTGATCTCCATCCCCCAACAATATATCCGTCGTCACCAATTGAAAAACAATGTCCATCTTGTCGACCTAAACCTGGGAATGGCGCTTTAGTAGTCCAAGTATTAACGATTGGATCATATTCATAAAGATTATTTGAATATGAAAATCCACCAGTTCCTAAAACAATATATCCTTTGTTATTAATCGAAAAGCTAGATCCAGCCCAAGTACCACCTCCCGGAAAAATTGCCTTTTGCGTCCATGTATCATTAACTTTGTCGTATTCCCAAAGATCATCTAAGCCATTAGAATTATAGCCTCCACAAATATACCCTTTACCGTTAGCAGTAAATCCCATAGCTGCATATCGGTTACCAGTACCAACATCTGCTCTTTGAGTCCAGACATAAGTAGTAGTTGCAAAAGCAAAAGTTGTCCCTAATGCCGTTAGTAAAAAACAATAAAATAGGTGTCGAATTGGTTTCATCGGTTTTGGTTTTAAGATATTTGAAGCTAATTTAAAACTATTAATTTTAATCACCAAATTATGGGAGTAATCAAGCGTCAGGGTATAAAAAATACGATTGCCACCTATATCGGGTTTGTGATCGGGTTTTTGAACCTAATCGTTATTCAGCCCCATTTCCTGACTAAAGAAGAGTTGGGATTAACCCGAATTCTATACTCTTTTTCACTGCTGATTGCGATGTTTGTCCCTCTTGGGATCGGAAATGCAACGGTCAGGTTCTTTCCTCAATTCAAAGACCTTGATAAAAGGCATCATGGTTATTTCGGCTTTATGATGCTTTTCCCTCTTTTTGGCTTCGTTTTAACGGTATTAGTGATTTGGTTATTCAAAGATCTTATTGTTTCTCAATATATTAAAGAATCTCCATTATTTACGGAGTTCTTTAATTACGTTTTTCCAATGATTTTTTTCGTGTCGTTTATTGCGATCCTCAATATATATTGCTTTTCCAATTTCAAGTCAACTATTCCTACCTATCTCAATGATATTGGAGTGCGCCTCCTCACGATTGCCGTGGTCTCCTTGTATTACTTGAAGTTCTTAAATCTGGATCAGTTCATTCAGGCATTTACAGGAATTTATGGCATTCAATTGATTTTATTGGTAGGCTATATTTTCATCTTCGATCGACCTGGTTTCAAAATCGACTGGCCTTTTTTCCGGGAAATGAAATTTATGAAACTTATCAGTTTCGGTTTTTTACTTTGGTTTGCAAGTGTCGCATCTATCGGACTTAAATATTTTGATTCGGTAATGATCGGAAAGTATATGCCTTTGGGGTTTGTCGGTATTTATACTGTAGCTGCCTTTATCCCAACTATCATTGAAGCACCGCTGAATGCTTTTGAAAAGATCGCCGCTTCAAAAATCGCGTTTGCATGGGCAGAGAATAACATGAAAGAGATTAGAGAGATTTATGAGAAATCATCGCTCTATATGTTTTTGCTGGGTGGATTTTTATTCCTGAATGTAAATATCAACATCCACGATTTATTTTCTTTCCTGCCAGATGGATACCAAGCTGGAGAAAGTATTGTATTAATATTATCCGTAGGAACTATTTTTAATATGGCTACAGGATTAAATGCTCCAATACTTTTTAATTCTGATAAATATAAAACCGGAGCTGTATTTCTAATTTCCTTAGCGATAGTAGTAGTGTTTATGCAAACCGTTTTTATCCCAAGATATGGAATGAATGGAGCTGCGCTAGCCACTTGTCTGGCTTCCCTTTTCTATAATAGTTTGCTTTTTGGTTATGTACTGAAGCACTTTAAACTTCAACCTTTTGATGCGAAAAATCTGAAAGTAGCTGCTTTGATTATCGTGCTCTATTTTATTGGTATGATCTTACCTGATTTGGATAATAAAGTGGTGAATATTGCTTATCACTCTTTCGTTATTTCCGTGAGCTACTTGGGGGCGGTTTACCTCTTGAATATTATTCCCGATTTTCATCACTTACTTCCGTGGAAGAAAAGTAAACAGTAATCCTTTTAAGTAAGGAAAGCGACTTTAGCAAAATTTTTATCGCGATAAAAGATACTTTTTTATAGTATGGAATTAAGTAGATATTTAATTCCAGAAAAAGAACTCGAAATTATTTACTACTAAGTTTTTTAAGTAGGTCTTCCATATCTTTTTGGGATTTGATTTCTCCATCATTACGGATTTGAATCAGTATCCCTTTTTTTAGCCAGTTGATCGCTTGATTATTATCTCCTTCATGATCGCGCAAATGATAGGAGATCGCAAGTTGATAGTAATGTAACCCGTTGAGAGGTTCAAGAAGAATAGCCATTTCGAAATTTTTGATAGCATCATCATAGGAGCCTCCGGGAAGGCCTCCGAAAATAGCCTTGATCATTCCTCTTTCAAAGGAATTGAAACCAGCTAATGCTTGATGCCATCTTCCTAACACATGATAAGGACCCGCTAATTTTGGATTAAGACGGATTGCAGTTTCAGCTTCCGTTTTGATAAGCCTTGCATTTTCAATTTTGGAGCGGTTACTAGCGAATTCATTTTTTCCTGCAACTGTGAGTGCATACGTATAATGCGCATCTGCACTTTTCGGGTTGATCGCTATGGCTTTGAGGGAAAGATATTCTGCAATATTGAAAAAACTAGTTTTTATTTTTTCTGTGGGTTGATTGAATCCAGATTTTGCATACAGAAATGCCGCATGATGCAGATAAGCTACATTAGAGGAATCGCTTTTTAAAAGGTTTTTGAAAACAGTTAAGGCATCATCAAATTTTCCATCCTGCTGAAGCTTGACCGCATAATTATAAAGTTGTTGATTTTTCTGGTCTGCGGTTTGAGAAAAGACAGATTTTGAAATGAACAGTATTGCTAAGAGCAGAAATTTAAATCTATACATTAGTTAATCGGATCATAAGTTGATAATTTGCGCAAGTCAATTGTAGCTCGACCATCGTCACTTGCCAAAATAACTGGATGGAATTTTACATTGGCTAAAACATCATTCCATTTGTAAGATGAGCGTGCATAAATGGTTTGTACATAGGTGTCATCAATAGCTTTAATGTTGATCATAAATTCTGCATCTACATTTTGCAAATCTTCCGGACTTAGTCCAAAGAGAGGGCTATCTTCATTGATGGGATGTACAATTGTCCATGTCATTGCCAAATAACTTATTTTTTCGATTTCGAGTTTGAGTACTTGAAATCTCCTGACTATTTTTCCGTTCGCATCTTCGTTATACGTAAATAAAACTTGTGCTTCCGCTTCAATCAGTTGATTTTTTCTAGCATTTGCAATGCGGAACATCAGAGCTGTGGGAGCAGTTAAGCTATTTACTGGATGATTATAAGGTGCAATAATTATATTCTCACTGTATAAAAGTTTTGCAGTCGGTCTAGAAAATCTTCCATAAAGTAATCCTGTAGCTAATGCAAAGCCTAACAATCCAAGCATCGATTCAAATGTTGCAATCGTACTTCCAATCATTCCCACAGGATTCAATCTTCCATATCCAACAGTAGTTAATGATTGGGCACTGAAGAAAAAGTATTCCATGAATCTTTCAAATTCTGTATGATATACCATGCCTCCGATTTCCGCACCGCCAATAAAATAATACATGCAGGCAAAAATCATATTCATTCCCAGATAAATGCTAAATACCATGAGGTTAAATCTCCTCCATGACATGGTCACAAGACTATGATAGATATTTACTGCATTGTAACGAGGCTCACCTAATCGGTGGATGTTTGCGGTGCCATCTCTGTTCAGGATCCGTTGCCCTGCAGCAGCGGTAGTATTCCCAAATCCGAATTCAGGAGCATCCGCACGTCGTCGGATGTTCTTTAATTTAGTTTTAAAAGAATTGGAGATCATTTCCTGTAAAAATAACTAAAACTTCTAGCATTGAGCAAGAATCACTCAGCAACGCTTTTCTAAATAATTTATTATGTTCTCAAGAAATAGGATAACTTTTATCATATTCTAAACTTGAGCGGGTAGATTAATCGTAAGATTCAAAACGAATCGATTTTCTGTCGTAGCCCATAGCTTCTATTCTTTGACGAGCTTCTTTCAGCATATCGGCCCATCCGCAGATATAAAAGTATGCAGGTTGACGGTTGTGGAATATTTCTTCATAGATACTATGTACGTAACCGGTTTTACCCTGCCACCCTTCATTTTTTCTCGATAACACAGGGATAAATTTAAAGGAAGGATACTGTTCCTGCAGTGATTCCATTTCATTGCGATAAAGGATATCTTTTTCCCAGCGGTTGCCGAAAACCATGTACATATTTTTATGCGGAATTCCTTTATTCAAAATATCCACGACTTGAGAACGTAAAGGTGCTATTCCTGTTCCTGTACAAATAAAACAGAGATCTCTTTCAATGGGATCAGGTATAACAAATTTACCGAGTACTTTTGATATCATCACTTTTGTCCCTACATCAAATGTTTCAAACATATGCGGGGTGCCCTGACCGTTAGGATTGAGCACAATACACAGTTCAAATATATTATCATCGGAAGGAGCAGATGCAATGGAATAACTGCGATTAGTATATTTAGTAGGAATGGGTAGATTCAGCATTATAAATTGCCCAGCTTTAAAGCTAAATGGAACAGTATCTGGTACTTTAATAAAATACCTTTTTACAACATCGTTTTCATCGATGATTTTTACAATACTTGCCTCCTGAAACTCGTACGCCATATATACTTTTTTAGGTTTGCTAAATGTATAAAAAAAATTGTTTATTTCATTTCAGCTAGGATCATTTATGGGTATTTCTAAAAATAAAAAAGCTATTCAAAGGATTCAATAATCAGCGGAAATGATTAAAAAACTGTTGTAATAATCTGACATTTAGACTTGTACCGCAGGTAGATTTTATCCTCTTGGATGATATTGTAGAATCGCAGATCGAAGGTAGTCGCGGTCGAGGTGCGTATAAATTTCGGTGGTCGTAATGCTACTATGTCCAAGCATTTCCTGGATCGCTCGCAAATCAGCTCCTCCTTCAATCAAATGCGTGGCAAACGAATGGCGGAAAGTATGAGGACTAATTGTTTTCCTTAAGCCAGTTATTTTCAACAAATCTTTGATGATGGTAAAGATCATCACTCGTGTTAATTTTTTTCCTCTTCTATTTAGGAATAAGAAATCCTCATGATCGTGATGAATATTCTGATGATTACGATAGGATTCAATATAAATTTTAATTTGCTTGATGGCTGAATTTCCTAAAGGGATCAGACGTTCTTTATTTCCTTTGCCAGTTACTTTAACAAATCCAATATCCATGAAAGTCTGACTTAATTTCAGATTCACTAATTCGGAAACCCTCAATCCACAAGAGTACAGTGTTTCAAGAAGTGCCTTGTTCCGTTCTCCTTCTGGCTTACTACGATCGATCGCATCTAGTATTTTATTAATCTCTTCTACTGTAAGAAAATCAGGAAGTTTCTGCCCGATTTTAGGGCCTTCTATTAATGCAGTTGGATCATCCTGAATCAGATTTTCCATCAGCAGGTATTTGTAAAATGCTTTAATGCCTGAAAGTACTCTCGCCTGACTGCGTGATGTCATTCCCAGTTCGTGCACCCACTGAATAAATTTCGTCAGGTGCTCATATTTAATTTGCTCGGGTAACAGCTTAATCTGCTCGGCATCGAGATATTGAATCAATTTTTCAAGATCCAAAAGATAGGCATCAAGTGTATTCGCAGAAAGAGATCGCTCTAGCCGCAAATAACTTTTAAAGCCCTTTAAGTAAGGATCCCATGCCCTCATATCTCTTTCAATTGTACAACAAAGTTATTGAATTCGTGTTTGGCAATTTGGAATTATGCATTGTTTCATGAACAGGTATTTTGCTTTATCTTTAGAGTACAATTGATCTGAAAACTATACTTTAGCTAGCATTATGACGATTCATATCATTAACGGTCCGAACCTGAATTTAGTAGGGATCAGAGAACCGGAAATTTACGGAACACAAAACTTTGATAGTTTCATTGAGCAACTATCTGTCAATTATCCCGACCTACAGCTGAATTATTATCAGAGCAACGTGGAAGGTGAGTTGATTAACAAAATTCAAAGTGTTGGTTTTACTGCGGATGGGATCATTTTTAATGGTGGGGGATATACGCATACTTCGGTAGCACTCGCCGATGCTATTGCCGCTATAACTTCTCCCGTTATTGAAGTCCACATTTCTAATTTGATGGCAAGAGAAGAGTTTCGTCAACAAAGTCTGATGGCTAAATATTGCATTGGAATGATTTCAGGACTCGGACTTCAGGGATATGAACTCGCCATTCAACATTTTATTTATTTGAATACTAAATAGTTATACGTCCATTGAAATGATTTTCTAATAATTCAATAGTAACGTCTATTCCCATATTTCATGGGTACAAAATGCAAATAAGGATCTGGTGATATTGATGAAATTCCCCTTGATGGCTGATATCGATTTGAAATCTACAAAACATGTTGGGATGTTATAACCGCCAAAAGTGAATCTGCTGCAGCTCGGGTAGTATTTTTTATTGATACTTCAAGCACGATCCGACTCATTATGTATAATCCGTTGAACGTGGGAATAAACGGGGAAGAAATTTTCGGCTTGCTAGCACTTTTTGCCTTTAGGAGTCTTCTGTTTTTCAGACGACACTTTTTATAAATTTGTTATTGTTCCAAATTTTTTTCATGGAATCCGGGATGAAGGCGAAAGAGAGAATCCTGCATGGAAGATTCACCAGCAGGATGACTGTTGATGATTACTCTTTGCATGCTTAGCCATTCTTTCCAATACTGTATTAGTGATTTATATTTGAGTACGCGTATATCATGAATGCGATATTCAGCAATTGCTGCTCTACACATAGCGCAAGGTTCATACGTTGTAATGAGTCGCAGGTAGTTTCGATCTAGCTGATTAAATTCACCCATTCCGTATTTTTTTATTGCTGCTGAAATTGCATTTAGTTCAGCATGTCCACCAACATGATTCGCTTGAATTACGTCATTGCATCCTGTTCCAATAATTAGATCATTATAAGTGAGTATAGCTGAAACGGGTACATCACCATGAGCCGCTGCATAAGTTCCAAGTTTAACTAAGGTATCGCGAAGTGATCCTGAAAGATCAATCCGTTCGTTCATTCTTCCTGTCAGCGGGAAAAGTAGGATCACAATGAACAAGCTCAAGCAGCCAAGGCACAGGTATTTCCATTTTTGCATGAAACTAAAGTAGAGAATTATGAGGATAGTTGAATTTTTCGGAAAACCTTATGAGGGAATTCTGCAATTTAGCAAGATGAAAAATTCAGTTCAAGCGGCAGCAGCGATTTGGATGATTCGGCCTGCTTTTTTTGGGAATAACAAGGAGACGGCGGCGAGTAATTCATTTCAGACGATTTTGGAAGCCGATGATGAAGCTATTCATCATGCAGGATTAGAGGAGTTTGACCGTATGCTCTCGGGATTGAAGGAAACGGGAATCCGAGTGATTGCAACTGCTTCTAATGATCCATTGGCACCGGATGCAATTTTTCCTAACAACTGGATCAGTTTTCATGAGGATGGAACAATTGTAATTTATCCGATGATGACCTCAAATCGCAGAAGAGAAAAAAATCTTGAATTGCTGGAGGAAATTAAACAGAAATTTGTTGTCAACCAGATCCATGATCTTTCTGTTTTTGAAAACGAAAATAAGTTTTTAGAAGGAACTGGAAGCATGGTATTGGATCATAAAAACAAAATCGCCTACGCTGCTTATAGCCCGCGTACAGATCAAGAAGTATTTGAACGATTTTGTACGTTGATGCATTATACCCCAATTGGATTTCATACTCGAAGTAAAGATGGTTCGCCACTCTATCATACCAATGTAATGATGCATATCGGCGAAACGTATATTGTAGTTTGTGCAGATGTTATTTCGGATAGCCATGAACGTGAGCAAGTAGTTCATTCCTTGAAGCAAAGCGGAAGAATAGTCCTTGAGATTGATATGGAAGAGATGAATCAATTTGCAGGAAATATGTTGCAAGTTAAAAATAATGATGGGGATCTGATTACCGTAATTTCCGCAAATGCTTTCGATGCTTTAAGTGATGATCATTTGCATACATTGATGGAAAATACCAATCTTTTTCCAGTACCTATTCCAGTCATTGAAGCAATAGGAGGAGGGAGTGTAAGATGTATGATGGCGGAAATATTTCTACCCGAAATTCAATCCTAATTAAATGACAGATAAAATTTTTAAAAGAATTAAAGTTGTCGAATTTTCGAGTGTACTCGCTGGTCCCGCAGTGGGAATGTTTTTTGCTGAGCTGGGCGCAACAGTTATTAAGATTGAAAATAAGAACGGCGGCGATCTTACCCGTAGTTGGAAGCAACCAGGAGAACCAGCAACATTAAATATTTCTGCCTATTATCACTCCGTTAACTGGAATAAAAAAGTAGTTTTTCTGGATTTAAAAAATGAGAAAGATCGTGAACAGGCTTTCGAGGAATTGAAAGATGCAGAGATCATGATTTCCAATTTTAAATCTGGGGATGATGTTAAGTTTGGCTTGGATCCCGCTTCATTAAAGAAACAGTTTCCTTCGCTCATCATTGCTATCATTAAAGGATTTGTTGATAGTGATCGTTTGGCATATGACGCCGTTCTACAAGCAGAAACAGGTTTTATGTCGATGAATGGAACTCCTGAAAGTGGTCCGCTGAAAATGCCTGTTGCATTGATTGATCTTTTAGCTGCACATCAACTTAAGGAAGGGATTTTGTGTGCAATGATTCATCGGATGAAATCAGGAAAAGGATCCATTGTTGAAACATCATTGTACGAGAGCGCTCTTGCCTCTTTAGCGAATCAAGCCGCGAATTGGCTCAATAATAAAATGGTTCCGGGCCTCTCAGGATCTTTACATCCTAATATTGCACCTTATGGAGAAGTTTTCTATAGTGAAGATAACTTTCAATTTATTATCGCTGCCGGTACTGACCAACAATTTATCCGATTATGTGGAGTTATAGATCTCCCTGAACTTTTAGTGGACCTTCGATTTACTAAGAATACAGAACGAGTCATTCATCGGAAGATCCTTGCGGAAATCTTACAACAAAAATTCTCGAAACTGAGTTGGGAAGAAATATTTAAAAAGTTAAACGCAGAAAAAATTCCTGCTGGAAAAATCATGAACATCAAGCAGGTTTTCGAATCTACTTCAGCAGCTGAAATGATTTTAGTTCAAAACGAATCAGACGGAAGTATCAGTAAACGTGTTAAAACAGTTGCATTTACTTTACAGGAATATGATTAAAAATTTACCCGAAGGCTATACTTTACTTTCCCCTCAAGGGAAGGAAGCTTTCGTTCGTTATTTGGAGCTGCGCTGGAAGGTATTGCGTGAACCTTGGCAACAACCTCGAGGCACCGAATTTGATGATCAAGAAGACAGCTCATTTCATTTGATGATTCAGCGTGCCAATGGTGAAGTCGTAGCCTGCGGTAGGATTCAACAAATTGATGCTTCAACAGCTCAAGTTCGGTATATGGCCGTTGATGAAGCTGCGAGGGGTTTAGGACTTGGAGCGATTGTTCTTACAGCATTGGAAGCCAAAGCACAGGAATGGGGCTTAAATAAAGTGTTTTTGCAAGCTCGCGAAAACGCTGTACCCTTTTATGTTCGTTGTGGTTATCAAACTACTGCTACAACCTTTTTGCTTTATGAAACAATTCAACATTATAAAATGGAGAAAGTTCTTTCGGCTTAAGGATTAGTCGTATTACCTTTGTACTATGCGTATAGATATCATTACTGTTTTACCTGAATTATTGGAGAGTCCGTTTAGTCACTCTATCCTGAAACGTGCTGTACAGAAAGGGTTGGTGGAAGTTAATTTGGTGAACCTCCGTGATTATGCTTTTAACAAACATAAAAGCGTGGATGATTATGCCTACGGCGGTGGTGCGGGGATGGTAATGATGCCTGAACCTATCGTTACTTGTATTGAAGATTTACAATCAAAATGTACTTACGATGAAATAATTTATATGAGTCCCGATGGTGAAATGCTTGATCAGTCTTTGGCAAATCAATTATCATTAAAAGGCAACCTCATTATTTTATGTGGTCATTACAAAGGCATTGATGAAAGAATCCGTGAACATTTTATCACTCGTGAAATCAGTATAGGGAATTATGTTTTGTCGGGTGGTGAACTAGCAGCAGCCGTTGTATGTGATGCGGTTATTAGATTACTTCCTGGTGTTTTGAATGATGAAACATCAGCTTTATCAGATTCCTTTCAAGATGATTTAATTGCTCCTCCTGTTTATACTCGACCAGCAGAATTTAGAGGATGGAAAGTGCCTGATATTTTATTGTCTGGTCATGAATTAAACATTGCACAATGGAGATATGAGCAGGCTGTAGATCGTACAAAAGCAAGAAGACCCGAACTCTTGAAAAAGAAAGATCAATGATCTGCCATCGTTGTTGGCGGCGACATTTTTATTTTATGCAATCGCTCCCGACTCTGCACTCTTTTATTTCTGGTGGTATAGAAAAAGAAAATTAACAATGCTAAAAAGTAGGTTGCAAATCCTATCGTTAGTCCAGTGGTCCAAGAAGAAAAGAATAGTTCGATCATCAGATTCAGGGAGAATGAACAAACGGCGAGCGCAATAAATACCCACGCTACACCACGATCCGTCAATCCTAGATATGCAAGACTATGTGTAGTATGATCTTTTCCACCCACAAATGGACTTTGTCCTTTCGCTAATCGATTTGTTACAACAACGGTAGTATCTAAAATTGGTAAGATGAATGTCATTACAGTAGCTGCAAATAATCTTCCGGTCGCAGGTGCGGCACTTTCATAGGGATCGTTCCAGAAATAGATGATCCCCATCGTTGCGAGGAACACACCTAAAAACTGACTACCTGTATCACCCATATACATTTTGGAAGGATGCCAGTTATAACGAAGGAAGGCAAGTAAAGAAGCACCAACACCAATGAGCACTAGTAAATGCATATTGGTAATATCACCATTAATCACAATTCTGAAAATGGTATTGAAGATAACTCCTATCGAAACTATGGTGGTAATGCCATCCATATTATCCAGCATATTTACTGAATTCATAATTCCGACTACCCAGAAGATTGTAAAGATGTAATTGGCGAGAGCATAAGGGAAGATCTTGATACATATTCCGGAACCGATCAGAATAAGGCCACATAGAAACTGAATTCCAAATTTGAGTAAAGGCTTTGTATCATAAGCATCATCTGCAAGTCCAATAATAAATCCTGAAGCGCAAGCGATCAACAGTCCCACAAATCCATATTGATAGAGGGATTGAGTGGGTTCAAATAAAATAGAGTAGGAGGCTATGGCCAACAGAAACATGATGTAAAATGTAATTCCGCCTACAGAAGGTTTGGAGAGCGCTCCCCATCTGATGATGGTGCCATCTTCATTATTTCTGATTCCTAGCGTTTTGAAAAAGCGCAAAAATAGCCCGTTGATCATCATTGAAAAGATGAATGCTACCACTGTAAAAGTGGCATATAGCACAATGCTTGCGTTATTTACAAACCATTCCGTCATACTACAGCAGGCTGGTTTACTTATTTAGAATCTTGTTTCAATTTCACAGAAAGGTTTAAGCTCAAGATCTTTTTCTGACACCAGTGGAGAAGGATGTCCCCAATCAATTGAAAGATCCAGATCGTTCCAGAGAATACCACTTTCCGATTCTTTGTGATAATTGTTCGTGCACTTATACAAGAACAATGTATCGTCTTCCAAAGATATGAAACCATGCGCAAATCCAGGTGGTATCCACATCATTAAATGATTTTCTGCTGATAATTTGGCCGATACATATTTTCCGTAGGTCGGTGATGATTTTCTGATGTCGACAGCAATATCCATCACACTTCCTTTCAGTACTCTAACAAGTTTGCCTTGATCAAATGGTGGGTGCTGGAAATGTAATCCTCTTAGCACACCTTTTTTGGAATTAGATTCATTATCCTGCACAAACTTCCAGCTTAGTCCTGCTTTATTAAATTGCTGTTCGTTGTAGGATTCAAAAAAGTAACCTCTTTCATCAAAAAAAATGCGGGGTTTAATTAATAGGGGACCTTCAATATCAAAACTTGTAATTTCCATAATTTCAGGATTCCCTGCGCAGAATCATTTGTTTGAATTTATCAATAAGGGTTCCGGGCTTATCATCTTCTTCATAATACCCGTAACCATAGCTATACCCGTACCCATACCCATACCCATAACTATAACCATAGCCGTAACCATATTTCAGTTTCGACATTTCAACACCATTCAGGATGACGGATAAGTTTTTTACTTTATTCTCTGACATGAGTTTATTGATTTGAGCAATAAACATTTTACGAGAGTAATTAGCACGAAGGATATACAATGGATAATCGGCAATTTGCATCATTGGAATGCCATCACTTACAATTCCGACAGGCGGTAAATCCACAATAATAATATCATAGATGCCACGCAGTTTTTCTAGTAGCTGGGACATCTTTGGATTGATGATCAGCTCTGCAGGGTTTGGGGGAATGGGTCCAGCAGTGATGAAATCAAGATTCGGAAGTGAACTGTGAATGATACATTTTTCTGTAGAATCTTTACCGATAAGCAAAGTACTCATACCATGATTATTCTCAACATTGAAACCAAGGTGAATCTTAGGTTTCCGCATATCAAGATCTAGTAACACTACTTTCTTCCCTGAGAAGGCAATTACCCCGGCAAGATTAATCGCGTTAAATGTTTTACCTTCTCCAGAGATAGTAGAAGTAAATGCAATCATTTTTGCTCCATCTTCATTAGAAATAAATTGAAGATTGGTTCGTAGGGAACGGAAGGCTTCGGAAATTACAGATTTGGGATTTTTATCAACGAGTAATTGTGATACCGGAATCTCGCGTTTATATTTCGGGATAATTCCCAGCAGAGTAGCTTCCGTATATTGACCGATTTCTTCCAGCGCATTGATTTCGTTATATAGCAGATAGCGCGTAAGGATCAGCACAAAGCTTGCAATGAATCCGATCATCAAACAAGCACTAATTAACAGAGAGCGATTGGGAGATACTGGAGGGGTATTGTATTTTGCTTCTTGCAGAATTACATGTTGAGGAATATAACCAGCTTTAGTAATCGAAAATTCTGCTTTCTTTTCTAGCAGCATGGAATAAAATTTCTCGTTGATTGTAAAGAGCCGTTGCAGCCTTCCATACTCCGCTTGTTGACCGGGGATTTTGCCGAATTTTTTTTCGTAATCTGAAACCTGATTTTCAAGTTCCGCAAGATTATTCTTTAATTGTATTTCTTCGTTTTGAATGGTATTCGTTAATAAGCCGATCTGACTTTGAACTTTTAAGTCAGAAGCTTTATAAATTTCACTGCTCTCAGTAGCCTGAATTCTGATTTGATCACGTTCATCGATCAGTACTTGCAATCTGGTCAGTTGATTAAGAATGAGATCGTTGTTGATACTACCTGAAATACTCAAGAGGAATTTTCCAAGATCATTATTCTGATTGATATCAGAACGCATTTTTTTATAGAGTGCTAATTCATGAAGAATCGCATACCTCGTGGTTTGGAGGTCACTTAGCTTTGTAGAAACGGAAGTGATGGTAAGTTCAGGACTAATAATCTTATTCGTCCTTTTAAAAGACTCCAGCGAACTCTCTGAATTACTTAATTCGAGATCAATACTTGCAATGGTATTATCAATAAAGTCGAGAATTTTATTCGCAACTTCTGAATTCTTTTCTACATCGTACTTATTAAATTCAGCGGCTACTGCATTTACAATATCGGAGGCTTTACCCAGGTTTTTTTCCTGTAACTTGATCTGAATTGTTTTTGCTTCCGGATTTAAAACTAGAACAGAGATGTATTTTAATACATTATCTGAAAGATCCGAAGACTTGTTTAGGATGAAAAAATAAGCATCGTCGTTACTGAACTCTTTTTGTACCGTTTTAATTTCTGCAAAATTACTTACATTGATTTTGAAATCCGCTTCTGGCATTGAAAACCAACTCCCAATTTTATGGGTAGAAGTATTTTTCATGCCATTACCGGGAGTGATGTAACTCAGCTGAAATGTATTGTTATCGGTGAAGTCAATCATTATTCTGGATCCGAAGATCTGAGAATCACGAATGGAGAACTCTACATTAAATGGGGACTGCTTATAGAGCTCATTGATCAAGACTGCGCCTTTGGCATAGTAAGATACTTGCAGTGGCAATTTGGCGATCGCACGTTCAACAATAACTTTCGATCTGATTAATTCGATGTCACCGGCTATCTGATTGTTGTCATCTAATCCTCCGCCTCTATTATTGCTTGTGATCCCTAAAACATTCTGGGCTCTGTTTTCATCAGCAATTTTAATAATCGTAATCGCTTCATAAACCGGTGCAGTATAGCGTAGAATTAATAATGCTGAAACTACTGCAGTAAGCATGATCAGAAAAGACCATAACATGTTTTTCCTCGCTATGGTTACAAATAGCTTAAAATCAAAATCCTCATTAATAGGAGAGATCTTCTTTTTAGCCATAGTTTAGTTCGGGAAACAGATAAGTGTAGGGTGGGAATTAAAGCCCTTTTGCGATATTAATTACAAGTGCAACACTGGTAATTATTCCAACGAGTGGTGCTAACTGTAGAAAGATCTCTTGGGAGTATCGTGGAACAGGCTCTACGTAAAGAATATCGTTTGCTTGAAGTAAAGTATTGCTTTGCTTTAGACCTTCAATAGTGCTCAAGTCGATGAGCATCACTTTTGGATTGCGGAGGTCACCACGAATCAGTTTTATTTTCCAAGCCTTTCCCGTGTTGGTAATTCCACCAGCTAGGGCAAGAGCTTCGACTAAAGAAGTATTTTCATTGGTTAAACTTACAACACGACCTGCGCCTCCGGATCCTGGAAATACCAGCACTCTTCTGTTGAGTACTTGTATCATGACAAATGGCTTATTATAAAAAGTAGCGTATTGCTGTTCCAGTGCCTTTTCTGCCTCTCGGACTGTCATTCCGGCGATTTTAAACTTTCCGATAATGGGAAGTTTAATCATTCCATCCGGTTCTACTAAAAACTCTGTTTGCGAACGGGGGCTGTTGGAGTTTTGGATTGACCCCGATACACTCGTAGCGGATGTGGTAAGATCAACAAGTTTAAACCCATCATTGGTATAAACGCTAAAACCCATAATATCGTTCGGGGCTATGCGATATTCAACATTACCAATGGTTTGGTCGTTAGCATATTCATAGTCTTTTGGAACTTTGAACATTACACTTGGGTTGATGTTGCAGGAGCTAAGTGTTAACAATCCACAGAGCAGGAATAGGATCCGCTTCATAAAAAGAATGATAGAATTTAGTAGTTATTTATGAACTCGACAAAAGTAGTTAAATTTTTTGTCCAGCCTTAAAGTCTTAGCCTTTGATTTTCAATAAGTCCAGATAATACTCACGCATATCCTTGATCAGTCGCTCATAACCAAACTTTTTCACAGCAAATGAAGGGCCGCTTTCTTGCATTTTCCCTCTCAATTCCGGATTGTTCATAAGCGCTGATAAATTTTTGCTGAATGCGTTCACGTCACCGGATGGCGAAAGTAGTGCAGTCGTACCTGGAATAACGGCATTGCCTATCCCACCAACTTGAGTAGTTACGATCGCCTTGCCTGAAGCCTGTGCTTCAATCAAACTAACTGGAGTGCCTTCATTGAAGGAGGTCAATGCTATAATATCTAGTCCAGCCATTGCGCGGTCAATATCATGAATCCAAGAAGTGAATGTTAGTTCCGCACTCGGATGTTCTTTTTCGGGGGTTTCAAAATTTATCCCTGCTGATGTACAAAGCGCTTCTAAATGTTGACGTTCTTCACCATCACCAATAATAAAAGCATGGGATTTTCCTGGATAAGAAGCATGTACATTTTTCCAAGCTTGAATAAATAAGGCATGATTTTTCACCGGCACCAATCTTCCAATAATTCCGATTGCTAGTGTATCCTCTTCTAAATGGTATTGTGCTCTAAAAGCTTTTCTCTTTTCCAGTTTTGCTTCACTGAATCGTTCCAGTTCGAAGCCTAAGGGAATTACTTTAATTTTATCTGGGGCACATACCTTATATATATTGCCGAGATCATTTTTCTGATCATCAGAAATTGCAATTATACCGGTGCTGATCTTTGCAAGCATCCTTTCAATTTCCAAGAAAACCCTAGTTTTTGTTGGACTAAAATAACTGTGAAAAACATGTCCATGGAAAGTATGAACTACAATCGGAACTTTATTTCTCCAAGCAGCAATACGACCCAAAGTACCTGCTTTAGCAGCATGAGTATGAACGATGTCTGGTTTAAAGTCACGGATAAATTTAACGATTTGTCGATAGGCTTCTCGGTCATTCCATACATCAATCTCACGTTTCATATTGCTGATATAAACAGGTTGAATACCGGCTTTCTCAAGAATAAATTCAGAACTTTCTTCGGAATCGTCTTTCATGCCTGCCATCAGAACCGTTTCGAATTCTGGAGCAAGGTGTGCAGTTAGGTTCGCTGCGTTGTAGGTAGGGCCGCCAAGATTGAGTCGGTTAATAATTCTGAGTACCCGGGGCATAGTTAGGTTTTAATCGTTTTTCTCCACCAATATTGAAAAACTAGTAATGCCCAGATCCGGGCGGTGGCTTCTCCAGGTTGATTGCTATGTAATTGCCTCCTCAAAGATCGAACCGTTTCTGGATTAAAAATTCCTTGTGCAATGATGAATTGTTCGTTCAATAGTTCATCCAGCAAAGGAGCAAGATTTCCTCTGAGCCAGCGTAGTAAGGGCACTTCGAAACCTTGTTTTTTTCTTTCAAATAATCCCGTGGGAAGTAGCTGTCGGAAACTATCTTTCAGTATTTTTTTCTGGTGTACTGCATCTATTTTATATTCAGATGGAAGTGAAAAAGCCCATTCTACTACAGTGTAATCTAGAAAAGGTACTCTTACTTCTAAGCTGTTTGCCATCGACATCAAGTCTACCTTAGTCAACATATCATCGGGCAGCACCAAGCAAGTATCATTTAATAATACTTGATTAAAATCTTTATCACTGCTCATATATCGAGTAAGATGAGCCGTCCTTTCGTTGCTATGAAATAAAAATTCTTCCTGATTGGCAAGGAGTAATTGCGTAACATCACCTGCAGTAGCAAGACTACACCATCTCCAATATCTTTCCTGCGCACTTAATGCTGATCCTTCTGCAAAGCGGTGGAGTTGCCGAATTCTATTTCCGATTTTACTTTGCCTAGATCCTTTTACTGATCCAAAAAAAGGAGCAATACTTCTAGCTACAAAAGCCGCTGCAGGGCGCTGGCGAATCATCCATTCTGCACGATGTTTTTGATATCCTGCGAACAGTTCATCTCCACCATCACCAGATAAAGCAACCGTTACTTCTTTTCGAGTTTCTTTAGATAAAATATGAACTGCAAGTGCTGAAGAGTCTGCAAATGGTTCATCCAGATAATTTAGTACTTCGTTTAAATCATCCAGTAAGTCATCCGTTTTGAGACGGAATACGCGATGTTCAGTTCCACAATGTGCTGCAACTTCTTCTGCAAATCTGGTTTCATCAAAATGGGGTTCATCAGAAAATCCTATGGAGAAAGTATGCAGCTTTTTCACATGCTTTGCGGCTAGTGCGCATACAATAGAAGAGTCGACTCCACCACTGAGAAAAGAACCTAATGGCACATCACTTATAAGTCTTCTTTCAACAGCAGCATCCAATCGTTCATAGAGTCCCTCACAGGCTTTATCATAACTCAACTTTACACCTTCTTTTGTAGGTAATTCAGGAATTTGATACCATGCTATTTCGGGTTGATGTTCTCCTTTTGATGGATGCTGAAGATGTAATAAGGAATAATGACCAGGTTGTAATTTCCTTACTCCTTTAACCATCGACCAAGGTCCGGGTACATAGTTTAATTGGAAATAATGACGAAGTGTTATCGGATCAATTTCAAGTGGAATTCCTAATGCGGTTAATGCTTTTTGTTCGGATGCAAAAACAAAGTAATCATCGTGCTTAAAATAAAGTAGCGGTTTAATGCCCATCCTGTCGCGAGCTAAAAATAAGGTCTGCTCTTGTTGATCATAAATGGCTAAAGCAAAAAAACCATTGATCTTACTCAAACATGCCGGACCTTCATTCATATAAAGGTGTAACAAGACTTCAGTATCGCTATGCGATTGAAATTGCACTCCATTCTTTTCAAGTTCCTGACGATGTTCAAGGAAATTAAAAAATTCGCCGTTGAATACAATGGTATAACGGTTACCCGGATCCGTCATTGGCTGATTTCCATTACTAGACGTATCAATAATGGATAATCTCCGGTGACCTAATCTTAAATTACCATCCTTATAGATTCCATGAGAATCAGGTCCGCGAAGTGCAAGACATTCCAATGCAACCGAAAAACGCTGCAAACAGAAATGATCAGGATATTTAAAGGAAACAGCGCCGGCAATACCGCACATATATTAGGAGGGGCTAAGTCGGCAAAGTTAACTATCCCTGCCTTCTGTTCTTAATTTCAAGGAAGGATTACAAGTGTTAATCGCGAAATGCAGCCTAAATTTCCTTTTGGATCTCTAATGCTGATGTTTCTGATAGGATTACTTCTTCCTTCGTGAATTGAGGAAGCTCTTTGCATTTTTGCTCCTTCCCTTATGGGTTTAATATGGTTCGCATTGATTCTCAGTCTAACAGAAATAAATTTTCCTCCTACAATGCATAATTAAGTGGCTACTTCGCCGAATGTATTTGCACGTGCGAAGGAAGGATTTCGATGAAGAATTTTATACGGTTGCCGCTTACGAATTTCTTCCGTTATAGAAGCTTTTATAAAACCGACCTCGACAACCGTTTACAGAATACTAAGAGGCATCAACAGTATTTTCTGTATCTTATCATTAAGGCGATGAAGGGTAATAGTTGTCGGTATCAATAGATGCGGATGATGTTTTGCATTCCTTATTTTATGATTTTGAGAGGATTTCATGAAGATTTTGCAAACAGATCATTATTCCAACCTTCCTGAATCATTCGAATGAACTAATTTCGTCGGTCTTATGTACGCCCTTCTTGTAAAGGAAATTAATGGCTTTCTGAATTCCCTCATCGGATATATCGTAATTACGGTGTTTCTGTTGACGATTGGTCTATTTCTTTGGATTTTCCCCAATGGCGATTTCAATATTCTGGATGCCGGTTATGCGAATATTGATCCTTTATTCTTAATAACTCCTTGGGTGTATCTTTTGTTGATTCCAGCCATTACCATGCGGTTGTTCTCCGAAGAAAAAAAAACTGGAACCTTGGAACTCTTGTTAACTCGGCCGCTTACTGAATTGCAAGTTGTAATGGCCAAGTATCTTTCGGGATTGATCCTTGTGATTTTTAGTCTGGTTCCAACACTGATTTATTATTATTCTATTTCGCATATCAGTCTTCCTGCAGGCAATGTTGATTCTGGCGCCATCTGGGGTTCTTATATCGGATTACTGTTTCTGGGTGCGGCTTTTGTTTCGATTGGTGTTTTTGCTTCTTCGGTAGCAGATAATCAGGTGGTCGCATTTATTATTTCTTTCTTTTTATGCCTAGTTTGTTTTAAAGGATTTGAATCACTCGCCGGCCTTTCCGGTTCTGGAACTGTCAATAATATCCTGTTTAATATTGGCATTAATGCGCATTATCTGAGTATGAGTCGTGGTGTAATTGATACTCGTGATGTGATCTATTTTTTCAGTTTGATTCTCTTCTTTTTGTTACTCACCCGTACTATTATTGAAAGTCGTAAATGGTAATGGGGACCCAGCAAAATAAAAAGAAGAATTTGAAGACGCAGGCATTATTGCAGCTTTTCCTGCTGACTGCAATTCTCGTGCTTGCAAATTTCATTGGTTCGTTTCGTTTTGTGCGATTTGATCTCACTTCCGACAAAAGATTTACTCTTTCAGATGCCAGTAAAAAACTGGTCGGGAATCTCAAGGATGTAGTTTATATTAAAGTATATCTTGAAGGAGATTTTTCTCCCGGTTTCAAAAAATTAAGAAACTCCACGCAAGAGTTGCTCGATGAATTAAGAACGTATTCAAAAGGAAATATCGAATATGAATTCATCGATCCTTCCGTAAATCCTGATGAAAAGGAACGTAATAAATTGTACGGACAATTGTATCAGAAAGGGATTCAACCTACTACACTTGAAGAAAGGACGAACGAAGGAATCAACCGAAAGTATATTTTCCCCGGTGCGGTAATCAGTTATTCCAATATGGAACTTGGAGTGCAATTACTTAAAGATCAAATGGGCGCTCCTCCCGAAGTGATGCTTAATAATTCCATCCAGAATCTGGAATATGAATTGGTAAATGGAATTCGTAAAGCCACTAGTCCTTTGCAATCTTCTATTGCTTTTATCGAAGGTCATGGAGAGTTAACTGATCTGCAAACAGGAGATATTTCCACTTCATTACGTACTTCCTATCAGATTAAAAGAGTCAGAATTGAAGGAGTACTGAAATCATTGGATAATTATAAAGCGATCATTATTGCGAAACCAGATTCGGCATTCGATGAAAAAGATAAATTTATCATCGATCAATATATCATGAATGGTGGTAAAGTGGTCTGGTTGATTGATCAGATGCAAGTGACCATGGATAGCTTAGAGCGAACTGGGGAAACAATTGGTCTTGCGCGAAATCTCAATATCGATGATATGCTATTCCGCTATGGTTGCAGGATTAATTATGATCTGGTTCAAGATCTGATTTCATCGCTCATTCCAGTCGTTACTGGTTATGTCGGTAATCAACCCAAACAGCAATTAATGCCTTGGTACTATTTTCCATTAATGACACCGATGTCCGGTCATCCTATCGTCAATAACTTGAATGCTATTAAAGGACAATTCGTGAGTTCTATTGATTCTGTTTCAGTGCAAGGCGTTTCAAAAAGTGTATTGCTTACTACTTCAAAATATAGTAGAATTCAATCGGCACCAGCGAGAGTAAGTCTTGGCGTGATGCAGTATAAACCAGATCCAAAACAATTTCCCGTACATTATCTAACAACTGGATTATTATTGGAAGGAAGTTTTACATCGCTTTATAAAAATAGAATTCCACCACAAATTTCCGACAATAAGGAAATTGCTTTCCGAGATTCTGGTAAGTTCAGTCAGCAAGTAGTTATCAGTGATGGCGATATCATTCGTAATGATGTTCAAAAAGGAAGTCCCGCTCCACTAGGATTGGATCGTTATACACAGACTACTTACGGCAATAAAAATTTTATTCAGAATATCATTGATTACCTCTGCGATGATACTGGATTGATGGCAGTAAGAAATAAAGAATTGAAATTACGTTTGATTGACCCTACTGTTCTGGAGGGGAATACGAATGGGTTAAAAGCGATCAATACAGGAGGTCCTATTGCTTTTATTTTGATTTTCGGTTTATTAAAATTTTACCTGCGACGCAGGCGTTATAAAATTTGATGGATAGGTGCGATGAAAAAAAACCAGATTACCTTATTTGTATTTGTATTGCTTGTTGCTCTTTCAGCTTGGCTCTGGTATAGTCGTACAGCAAGTACCATCAAGGTAGAGCTGAGAGATTTTGCCGTGTCGGATACTGCTGCTGTCGATAAAATTTTCCTTGCGGATCGCGATGGTAGTTCCGTTCTGCTTGAAAGAAAATCTCCTTCGCTTTGGTTAGTGAACGGAAAGTATGCTGCTCGTCCTGATGGAATCAACGGCTTGCTTTATACAATGAGAAATATTGAAGTAAGATCTCCGGTAGGGAAGAATCTTTACAACAATACCATGAAAATGATGGCTTCCAAGTCCACAAAAATTGAAATTTATCAGAAAGGTAAACTGGCGAAAACCTATTATGTGGGACATCCTACTATGGATAATCTTGGAACATTCATGTACTTAGAAGGATCTACGGTTCCATTTATCATGCATATTCCTGGATTTAACGGTTACCTCACTACTCGTTATTTTACGGGAGAAGAAAGCTGGAAGGAAAGGGCGGTATTTAGATATGATCCCCGGAAAATTGTGGAGATCAGAATCCAAGTTCCTGTTAAGCCAGAACGTTCCTTCGATTTACGTCGCAATCCAGATTCTACCTATAGGGTGACCCAGCTTTCAACTAATCAGCAGGTAGCACCTCTCGATCCGCTGAAACTGAGAACCTATTTAACGGCTTTTCAGAATACCAACTATGAGAAAATAGATGGTAAAATATCGCCCTTTACCCGTGACTCTTTAATTAAAGTAGGACCCTTTGCTTCACTCGACATAAAAGACGAAGGTGGTCAGAGTCAATCTGTTCTGATGTATCGTAAGCCGATTAGTGAATCGACACGAAATCCTATGGACGATACAGGAAAGCAATTGCCTTTCGATATGGATCGTTTTTATTTGAAGGCAGCTACGGATACAACTTGGTATATCTGCCAGTATTATCATTTTGATAAAGTACTGAAAAACCCCTTGAATCTGAAGGCAGGCAAGGATGCAACCGCACCTCAGGATCGATATTAGTCGTTTAGTTGTCAGGACTTGATTAAAGTTTTTTGTTAAAAACTAGGCGATCAGAAAACGGGTAGCTTAGCAAGCAACACTTATATTTGCTGAATTCCTGAGGTTCGGGAATCATTATTCTCTTTTGCATGTAGCAGAAGGAAAATACAATCTTCGCTTATTCTATGAAATTCGTTGTTTCTTCTACCACCTTGCTGAAGCAATTACAAGCTATCAGCGGAGCCCTGCAGGCTAGTACTCCATTGCCTATTCTTGAAAACTTCCTTTTTGAGTTAAGTGCAGGTTCCTTGAAAGTGTCTGCTTCTGATCTCGAAACTACTATGAGTACAATGCTCGAGGTCGATAGTAAGGAATCCGGAAAAGTAGCAGTACCTGCGAAGATCTTGCTGGAAACATTAAAAACATTTAGTGAGCAACCACTAACTTTTAAGATCAATGCTGATATCACTCAGGTAGAAATTAGTTCTGAAGCTGGTAAATACAAACTTACTTGCGTAAGTGGTGATGAGTTTCCAAAGCTCCCAGTAAACAGTGAAGCAAACACGGTTACGATGCCGAGTGAAGTATTGCAGGAGGCAATCAATCGTACGCTCTTCGCAACAGGTAATGATGAACTTCGCCCCGTAATGACTGGCGTTTTCTGTCAGATAGGTACTGAAGGATCTATTTTCGTTGCTACTGATGCTCACCGTTTGGTACGTTACCGTCGCACTGATATTCGTGCCGCCAAAGAATCTTCCTTTATTCTTCCAAAAAAGCCTTTGGGACTTTTAAAGTCGGCACTTGCAGGAGCTAATACTCAGGTAAAAATAGATTTCAATGAAGCCAATGCTTTTTTTAGTTTTGAGAATATCCACTTAATCTGTAGATTAATTGATGGACGCTATCCAAACTACGAGGCAGTTATTCCATTGGATAATCCTAATCGTCTTACCATCGATCGAATGTCATTCCTGAATGCGATTCGTAGGGTTTCTATCTTTTCTAATAAAACTACACATCAAGTGAAATTCCGCCTCGCAGGAAGTCAAATTGATATTTCTGCAGAAGATGTGGATTTTGGAAATGATGCCAATGAGCGTTTGCAGTGCAGCTATGAAGGAAAAGATCTGGAAATAGCTTTCAATGCACGTTTCATCAGTGATATGTTGAGTAATTTGTCGGCAGAAAATGTGCTGATGGAATTGTCGTTGCCGAACCGTGCAGGATTGCTCTCTCCTCCAAAAGATGAATCAGATCCCAATGAAGATCTTCTCATGCTGGTGATGCCAGTAATGATGAATTAAAAGTGGATACTACTAATTAGAGAGCCCTGGAAGAAATTCCGGGGCTTTTTTATGATTGCTCTATATCATCTACTTGCCGTCGAAAATTTTACATTTAAATTTTAACGGGAGGGGAATTATATAGTACTTTTAATAGACCAAAACCTAACTTTTATGAAAAGAAGCGCTACCATCATTTTTTTCCTCTTTCCATTTATTGCTGTTGCGCAATCGGGAAACTTCAATTCGCTCTTTACTCAACAAGCACAATTTTTTACGGGGAATATTAACAGTTTTGATCTGTATGTTTATCCTTCATCAATCAAAGTAATGCATTTTAATAATAGTGTTGTTAATGGTACCACGACTCAGTATTCTGGTTTCAGAAGTATTCGTTTTGATAATTTTTCGGCTGCTTGTATCGATAGTGCGGGAAAATCATGGTTCGGATCAGATGCTATAGATGTGGGTTCGGGGATTCAGATTTATTCCAATCAGTTAAACGAACCAATTGTTGTTCAAACACAGGCAATCCTAAATCAATACTGGGATATGTATATTTATCCCAATGGTGATGTTATGCGAGCGACAGTTACTGGAATTGGAACAGGAAGTGTACTTAATCCGAATGATGTAACGAAGACCATTACTTTAGATCGAACTGATAGTATTGGAAATCCACTAAATGATTTTATGAATGGAAAGGAACTGGTTCTTTCTCAAGATTCAGGATGGATTAAATTCATGAATGTTTACTTATTCCCGAATGATAGCGCAACGGTAGATAGAATTCCTTATGTACAAATTCCTACTAGAGGAATAGTTTATGATTACCAGCCAGGAGATGTTTTTCAACATCATTCCAGTTGTTTTACCTTTTTCGGTGGAACTAATCCTGGTAGCTATACTGAATTGCAAATCCAAAGTCGTCAGGATTATCCGGCTGGTGATAGTGTGGTTTACACGGTATTGCAAAGTGTATTGAATTTAACATTTAACCCCAATCCTTTTCCACATGTTGATAGTAGCTTTAATCAAATTGTAACTTCAATAAAATTTGATCAATTGTCAACGCCTTTATTCAATGCATGGCCCGACGAAGCTATTTTGGATTATAATTTTCAATCCAATTACACATATCTTTATTCTTATGGCCTTAATCCGGTCAATAATTTTTGCACTTCGGAATTTGCATTAAGTTATACGATAGGCACTTTTTCAAAATTCAATACTGATACCTGCTTTTTGCCTCCTTTTGAGCCCATTATGTACACCTATACTTTTGTTCCTGGCCTCGGACAGACAAATTATATTGATAATGAACAAGCCATTTTTGGTTTTGAATGTAATGACGATTTAATAGGGTATACTAGAGGAGGAATTCCATGCGGAAATCATATTTCTTTTACTGGGTTTGACGAGGTAAATCAGCAAATAGGGTGGACACTAAGTCCGAATCCTGTCGATAATGCATTGCATCTCCATGTCAAACAAAGTGGAGCCTACCAATTGAAATTATTTTCTGCGGAGGGTAGATTATTATTGGAAAAAGAAATTACCGATTTAGAAAATGTTTTCTCGGTTACCGATTTAAGTTCAGGAACTTATTTCGTTGAATTGAGTCAAAACGGAAATCGCTCTTATAAAAGATTTATAGTAGCCCGATGATTTTATTTTCTACACATTAAATTATGCTAGGAGGACATTCATTAATGTCGTTCCCGAATCCACTTTGATTTTCTATAATGATAGTTCAATTGCAGTTCTGAGGATTTTTTTTGTTCGCCTCCTTGCGGAATGGCAATCCTTGATTTCTGATAACTGAAATGCAATTCCATTGTTTTTTTTACAAATCTGATTTTCATTTGTTGATGAAAAGTATCAGTAGTTCCTTTGTTTTGTTTTCCTGTAGCAATCGAATCAACTGAATTATTGAAATTCGTAATTTCATAATGTAGTTCTCCGGTTTGTTTCAGAAAACACGATAGCTGATCTAAGTCCCAGATTTCTAAAAGTCCCAGATCAAAAAGTATTGCTCCGCCCGTATGGTCATCCTGATTTCGAAAACGCTGATCTCTTTGGTGAGCTAAAATGAGGACTTCATTTCTTCCTTGATGATTCGCATCCACGGCTGTTATAACAGGAATTTCAAAATCCTCGAAAGAATTCAATGGGATTGCTGTCCAATTTAGCTTATTCTTGATCAAGAGCTTATAATGAAATGGTCGATTCCCCGTTCGGTAGAGATAGACTTGTTCAGCTGAGAGGGAATCTAAGATCACCGGATCGAACCAGGAATGTAACATCGATAGTTTATCAGATCTCGTTTCTACCAACGAACTTCGCTCATTTTCAAGAGTATCAGTAATTTTTATTTCATCGTTAGTGAAGTCAGGAGAAATTGAAAAAGCACTTTTTTGAGCGATCAGCACACTTTGAGTACAGACCAAACCCATCCAGAGAAAGAATCGTAAGTGTTTAAGCATGTGAAGGGAGTCAAAAATGAATTAATGGGGAACACTTGTAAGTACTCATTTGCAGAAGAATTGAAACAGAAGGACTTGTTATTTTGTTAATTAGTTATCCGATGAAATCAGCAGCAAATCTAAAGAGATAAACTTTGCTACACCCCTTCGGATTTCGTAACTTTGTGAGGTAAGCTATGTCGCAACCCAATCCGCAGACAAATAAGATCGATAACTCAGAAGAGCCCGTAGTGCTCGATCCAGAGCAGGAGAAGAAAGAGATCCTGAAGCGTTACCGTGCTCTTTTAAGAGCCTGTAAACCCAATATCGAACAAAGTGAACGTAAGTTAATCCGAAAGGCATTTGACATCTCACTGGAAGCGCATAGTAGTATGCGTAGAAAATCAGGTGAGCCTTATATTTTTCATCCTATAGCTGTTGCGCAAATTTCTGCTGAAGAAATTGGTTTAGGTGCTCTCGCAATCGTTTGCGCTTTACTGCATGATGTAGTGGAGGATACTCATTACACATTAGATGATATTGAAAAACTTTTCAATAAAAAAGTTGCCGGGATCATTGATGGCTTAACAAAAATTTCAGGAGTCTTCGATCACCGCAGTTCATTACAAGCAGAGAATTTCCGAAAGATGTTACTCACGTTGAGTGATGATGTTCGAGTTATTCTGATTAAGCTCGCCGATCGTTTGCATAATATGCGTACACTCGGTTCCATGCCTCGCGATAAGCAATTGAAGATTGCTTCTGAAACTGCATACCTCTACGCACCACTCGCGCATCGTTTAGGTTTATATGCCATTAAAACTGAGTTAGAAGATTTGTCGCTCAAATATACCGAGCCCGAAGTCTATAAAACAATTGCTTTGAAACTACAACAAAGCAAAAAAGATAGAGATAAATTTATTCAGGAATTTACAAAGCCGATAAAAGATGAATTAGAAAAAGAAGGCTATACGTTTGAAATCAAAGGTCGACCGAAATCCATCAACTCCATTTGGACGAAGATGAAAAAGCAAAACGTGACTTTTGAAGAAATTTATGACCTCTTTGCAATTCGGATTATTATAGATTCGCCTTACGAAACTGAAAAGTCAGATTGCTGGAAAGTATATTCTATCGTTACTGATTATTTCACCCCTAATCCTGATCGGCTCCGCGACTGGATCAGCACACCCAAAGTGAATGGGTATGAATCACTGCATACTACCGTGATGAGTAAGGAAGGAAGATGGGTGGAGGTGCAGATCCGCACTCGACGCATGAATGAAATAGCGGAGAAAGGGTACGCAGCACATTGGAAGTACAAAGAATCCAACCAAGAAAGTGCACTCGATGATTGGATTAAGAAAATCAGAGAAATGCTGGAAAGTCCTGACTCCAATGCCTTGGATTTCATTGATGACTTCAAGCTGAATTTATTTTCGGATGAAATCTTTGTCTTCACGCCAAGTGGTGAAATCAGAACTATACCTTCTGGAAGTACTGCTCTAGATTTTGCTTATGAAATCCACTCCGATATTGGTGATAAATGTATTGGCGCTAAGATCAATCACCGTCTAGTTCCTATCAGTTATAAATTGAATTCAGGAGATCAAATTGAAATTCTGACTTCTTCAAAACAACATCCCAAAGATGATTGGCTGGGATTTGTCATCACAGCAAAAGCAAAATCGAAAATCAAAGCTGCCCTCAAAGAAGAAAAGCGAAAACTTTCTGATGATGGCAGAGAAATATTTGAACGAAAATTACGTCATCTGAAAGAAGATGAACATTCTTTTAACATCAATGATCTGTTGATGTTTTATAAAGTGGCCAGTGCGAGTGATTTCTATCATCGCATTGCATTAGGTGCCATTGACCTAAAAAATCTAAGAGAGTTTTTTGAATTGAAATTAGCGGGGAAATTAAAAACTCCGGTAAAATCAGATCAGCAGACTTTCGAGGAGATGGTAAAAAATATCCGTGGCAAGAGTGATATGCTGGTCATCGGAGAGGGAATGGATAAGATCGACTATAAACTTTCTCCATGTTGTAATCCTATACCGGGTGATGACGTTTTTGGTTTTATTACGATCAGCGATGGTATAAAAATTCATCGTACCAATTGCCCGAATGCAATTCAGTTAATGTCGAATTATGCTTACAGGATTGTAAAAGCGCGTTGGTTCGGCCAACAAGAAATTGCATTCCTTGCAGGAATAAAATTAACAGGAATGGATGATGTTGGCGTGGTAAACAATATCACAAAAGTAATCTCTTCCGAATTGAAAGTAAATATCCGTTCTTTGAATATCGAAAGTACTGATGGATTATTTGAAGGCACCATTATGCTCTTTGTACACGACACCGAGCATCTCACCAACCTAATGAAGAAGTTATCGAAACTTCCGGGTATAGTTAAAGTAACAAGAATCGACGCGAATACATGAGCAATTCCATTCAGAAAAAAAATCTAGAAGATGTTAAGGATAAAGTACAACAACTTTTCTCCGATTATCTTGAACAGCATACCCTAAGAAAGACACCCGAGCGCTTTGCAATTTTAAGAGAGATTTATTCTATCGAAGAACATTTTGATGTGGAATCCTTGTATCTCCATATGAAAACGAAAAAGTATCAGGTAAGTAGAGCTACCATTTACAATACCATCGAACACCTATTGGCATGTAACCTGGTTACTAAACACCAGTTCGGGAAGAATATGGCACAGTTTGAAAAGTCGTATGCCTACAAGCAACACGATCATCTGATCTGTCAGGATTGTGAAAAGGTGCTAGAATTTTGTGATCCTCGGATTCAGCAAATCCAAAGTATGATGGGCGAAATTCTTGATTTTAAAGTGATTAATCATAGTTTGAACCTTTTTGGGAAGTGCAACAAACTATCATCTACAGGCTCTTGCGAGCATATGGATAAGAAAAAACAGGTAACTTTGGCAAAGAGCTAATTTGAAACTATGGAGTTCGGATATAATATCGAAGAAAAGGAAAAGTATGCCTTGGTGAAACTCACCGGCAATCTAATCGAAAAGAATCAGGCGAATGAACTGATGGATGACATCAATCAAATTACAGATAAAGACGGAAGTAATTTCGTGATTAATCTGTCGGATTTTAAATACATGAACAGTACAGGATTAAATGTATTGCTCGGTATTTTGTCGAAAGCGAGAAAATCAGGCGGTGAAGCTGTTATTTGTGACGTACCTGAAAAAATTAAATCACTGCTAGTTATTACAAAGCTCGTGAATGTTTTTTCTGTAGTGGACAATGAAGAACTTGCTGCACAAGCATTCCATAATTAATTAAATAATTCTCAAGGGTGTTTTCGTATTAACGGGAAACACCTTTTTATTTTACGACTATGAAAGTTGATGTATTACTAGGTCTTCAATGGGGAGATGAAGGTAAAGGAAAAGTGGTGGATGTACTCACTCCTCGTTATGATGTGATTGCGCGTTTTCAAGGCGGTCCAAATGCAGGTCATACGTTAGAATTCGAGGGAATCAAACATGTGTTGCATACGATCCCTTCTGGTATTTTTCATCCTGGAAAAATTAATGTGATTGGTAACGGTGTAGTGATCGATCCGGTAGTTTTTAAAAAGGAAATTGAAGCGTTAGCAGCACGAGGTGTAGACGTGAAAAAAAATCTTTACATCTCTCGTAAGGCACATTTAATTTTACCGACTCACCGTTTACTGGACGCCGCTTCTGAAGCTGCTAAAGGAAAAGAAAAAATCGGTTCTACGTTGAAAGGAATTGGTCCAGCGTATATGGACAAAACCGGAAGAAATGGTTTGCGTGTTGGTGATGCCGAGCATCCTCAGTTTTTAGAGCGTTACCAAGCACTTGTGCAAAAACATCAAGAGTTACTGGCGCATTATAAATACGATTACAATCTCGCAGATCTCGAACCTGCATTTATGGAAGGGATTAATTTGCTTCGTGAATTACCCCTCATAGATAGTGAATACGAACTCAATAATTACATCAGCGAAGGGAAAACAATTCTTGCCGAAGGTGCACAAGGGTCACTGCTGGATGTTGATTTTGGTTCTTATCCTTTTGTCACCAGTTCGCATACAATTACTGCAGGTACTTGCATTGGCCTTGGTATTGCTCCAACAAAAATCGGGGAAGTATATGGCATCTTTAAAGCATATTGCACGCGAGTGGGTAGTGGACCATTTCCAACTGAACTCATGGATGAAACCGGAGAGCAATTAAGGAAAAACGGAAATGAATTCGGTTCAACAACTGGTCGTCCGCGTCGTTGTGGATGGCTCGATCTTCCTGCCCTCAAATATGCCATCATGTTAAATGGAGTAACTCAACTCATCATGATGAAACCGGATGTAATGAGTGGTTTTGAAACCATCAAAATATGCACACATTATCGTTATAAAGGAAAGCGTATTGATTATATGCCATACGATGTCGTGAATGAACCTATGGAACCTGTGTATGATGAATTGAAGGGCTGGAATCAGGATCTTACCGGTTTAACAGACGTTGATGACTTGCCTGCTGAAATGCATTCTTATATTTCTTATATCGAGAACGCGACTGGACTTCCTATTACCATTGTTTCGGTTGGCCCTGATCGTAAACAAACTCTTCTACGTCAGACTGCACTCAGTTAATATTTAAGATCTGGTTCATGTTCATGACCCGGCTTTATCATCCGCTATTTGCCGCAAGTTTTGCAGGTAGATTTAACATAGCCGAAGGTTCATTATTCATGAAAGAAAAAATATTGGTTTTCACTCATCTATCTTGTGATTTTAAAAAATCAGGAGTGATGGCGCTCTTCTTTTTGTTGGGTTTCGTCACTATTTCTTCTGCGCAGAAAAGCCAACAGATTGAAATTGTGAAAGCTGGTTCTTTAGAGGGATCTAAGAGTAATGGAGTGGAAGTTCGAAGGTTAGTTGGAGATGTGGTTTTTAAGCAAGAAGACACCTATATGTATTGCGACAGTGCTTTGTTTTTTGAGGCTACAAATAGTATTGATGCTTTCGGAACTATTCGCATCGAGGGACCTAAAGCAAAGTTGTATGGGGATGTGCTGCATTACGATGGAAATAAAAAACAAGCCGTAATCACAGGAAAGGAAGTCCGCATGACCGATGATAAAATGGTGTTAACGACTACTGCAATGAATTATGATCTGGCGAATAATATTGGACATTATTCTACGGGAGGAAGAGTAGTAGAGTCACAAAATGTATTGACAAGCCGTCAGGGATATTATTATAGTAACGAAAGAATGTTGTTTTTTAAAGATAGTGTTGAGCTCACCAATCCGAAGTACGTAATGAATTCCGATACATTGAAATATAATACAACTAATTCACAAGCTTACTTTTTTGGACCCAGTACAATCCGAAGTTTGGGTAGCGATAGTACATTTATTTATTGTGAGAATGGATGGTACAATACCAAGACAGAAAAATCTTATTTTAGCAAGAATGCATACGTGCAAGCAAAGGAGAATAGGCTGAAAGGAGATAGTGTTATCTACGACCGACAAAATGGAATTGGAAGAGCTTGGAATAATGTTCAGGTTTCTGATTCTGTTCAGAAGATGATTATCGAGGGTGATTATGCCATCCTCGATGAAAAACAAGGAACATCCTTTGTGACGGGCAAGAGTATGCTTACAAAAATCTTCGAGACCGATAGTCTATTTATGCATGCCGATACTTTGTATGCTAGTCAGGATTCGGCAACTAAGGAAAAGAAATATTTTGCATATCATCATACCAGAATTTTCAAAACTGATTTGCAAGGACAATGTGATTCGTTAATCTATAGTACTGGAGATTCTACCCTTTGGTTTTATGGTGCTCCGATTTTATGGAATAATAAAAACCAACTTACCGCTGATTTGATCTATTTGAAAATCGCTGACAATAAATTATCTACGCTGAATTTATCAGCTAATGCATTTATCGCTGGGCAAGAAGATTCGCTTCGTTTTAATCAGGTTAAAGGTCGCGATATGACTGGATTTTTCATTGACAATAAATTAACATCCATTAAAGTAACAGGTAATGGTCAAACCGTATATTACCTCCGAAATAAGAAGAAACAATTAACGGGAGTAAACAAAGCAGATTGTAGTGATATGATGATTTATCTGGGTGGAAATTCGATTCAGAAAATATCATTATTGAACCGACCTGATGCAACTCTTTTTCCAGTAAAAGAATTAAGTCCGAATGAGCTGAAGTTAAAAGGCTTCGAATGGTTAGGGGGCAAACAACCTAAAAACAAGGAAGATATTTTCATCTGGAATGAGTAGGTAAAATATTTTAAGTGAGCCACGAAAATTTTAAAAGTCAAGAACAACACTTGTAAATTTATATCTTTAACAATCCAAATTAAAATAAACTGTAAACATCTTAAATTATGATACGCAATGCAACGGCCGTTTGGAACGGTACAGGAAAAGAAGGAAGTGGTCATCTAACCACACAAAGTAACACATTAAATAAAACGCAGTATTCTTGGAAATCACGATTCGAAGAAGGGGCTGGAACAAATCCTGAAGAACTGATTGCTGCAGCACATGCGGGATGCTTCACGATGAAATTAACTTTTTCACTTGGTGCTGCAGGATTTACTGCTGAGCAACTTGAAACAAAATGCGAAATCACTTTGGACAATGGAGCGATCACCACTTCTAAGCTTACTGTAAATGCTAAGGTTCCGGGAATCGATGATGCTAAATTTCAAGAGTGTGTGAAAGATGCAGAAATGAATTGCCCAGTTTCAAAATTACTTAATGCTACCATTACGGCAGAAGGGAAACTTGTGTAAGTGTGGTAGTTTCGACTGAAGCGTCACAAAAAATCCCGCTATCTGTACTAGATAGCGGGATTTTTTTTATTTGGTGCTACGATTAACTGCCGAATACTTTCTTGAGAATATCAGAAACTCTTGCTGCTGGATCTTTTCTTATTTTCAATTCTTCCTCAGCCACTAATTTGAAGAGACCTTCAATTGCTTTTTCTGTAACATAAGCATTCAAATCAGGATTTACTTTTTTTACGAAGGGCACTTGATTATACTTTTTAAAAAGGGGATTCCAGTATTTTGTGATTTGAACTTTCTTAAGAGAACTTGAAATGATCGGTGTGAAAGCATTCTTAAGACTGGTATTTGTATTCTTCTTTAAATACTGCGTGGCTTCATCATTCTTTCCTTTCAAGATGCTTAATCCATCATTGATGGTCATTTTTTTAACAGCATCGATAAATATTGGTGCAGCCTTTTTTGCAGCATCTTCAGCAGCACGGTTCAATTGTTTTTCGAAAGCATCCACCTGACTTTTCATGCCTAGGTTATTTAGAGTGGTTTTCATATCTCTTGCTTGCGATGGAAAAGGAATCTTGATGGCGGGGTTTTTATAAAATCCATCTGTTTTGGAAGCTTTAGAACCTGCATTCGTTGATCCAACACTAAGTGCTTCTTTTAGTCCTTTAGTGATGTCATCATTGGATAAGCCATGTCCTAGTGCAGAATTAACAGTGTTAAGGAGTCCGTTTAAGTCGGTTTGCGCTTGAGAAATCAGACTAGAAAAGAGGAAGGAAATTAAAATTAACTTTTTCATAATACAGTGTTTGGTTGCGGAGCTAACAAATTTACTGCCATTCATGATGCGAGGCTATCAATTGTATACATATCGTTCATCTTAACTTCAGCATTCAGCCTCTTTAAATACCTTTGTCGTCTGATTTTAAAATTATGCTGGCAGAAATTATAACCATCGGGGATGAAATACTCATAGGACAGATCGTTGATACCAATTCTGCATGGATTGGACAGCAATTGAATCTTCAAGGGATAAAAGTGCATCAGATCACTTCTGTTTCTGATCATCGTGAGCATATTCTGAATGCTTTAAAGGAAGCTGCTGCCAGAGTGCAAATTGTTTTGATCACTGGTGGACTCGGACCCACCAAAGATGATATCACCAAAAAGACGTTGTGTGAGTATTTTGGAGTTGCGATGGTATTTGATCCGGAAGCGTACAAAGATGTAGAACGTCTTTTTAGACTACGGGGAAGAGAAGTTACTACAATCAACCGACTGCAAGCTGAAGTGCCTTCCAATTGCACAACGCTATATAATAAAGTTGGAACTGCTCCCGGAATGTGGTTTGAAGAAAAGGGTATAGTGTATATTTCAATGCCTGGTGTGCCCTATGAAATGAAGCACATCATGTCGGAAATGGTATTGCCTAAAATTAAAGCGCAATTTAAAACGCCATTTATACTGCATCATACACTTTTAACTCAAGGAATAGGAGAGAGTTTTTTATCAGAGAAAATTACAGTTTTTGAAGATTCTCTTCCTTCCGGATTTAAATTAGCCTATCTCCCTTCGCCAGGTGCTGTGCGCCTTCGGCTGAGTGCCTCTGGTGAGGAGCAACTCATCCGGTCAAAGATGAATGAACTTGTAGAAGAATTGAGCATTCAGATCGAGGAATACCTTTATGGATTTAATGATGACACCATAGAAGAGATCGTTGGGAAGATGCTGATGGAAAAGAATTACAAAGTGTCTACCGCAGAAAGTTGCACGGGTGGATTCGTTTCTCATCTTTTAACTTCTGTGCCTGGAAGTTCGGCCTATTATGAAGGCAGTACAGTAACTTACTCTTATAACAGCAAAACAGAGATTTTAGGTATTCCCGCTGACCTCATCAATAAAAATGGAGCGGTTAGCGAGGAAGTAGTTCGAATGATGGCGGAAAATGTAAAGCAAAAATTCTCAACACATTGTTCAATAGCAACTTCAGGGGTTGCAGGACCTGGTGGTGGAACTCCAGAAAAACCAGTAGGAACAGTTTGGATTGCAGTATCTACACCGGATGGGACGATCGCCAAAAAAGTACTTTTAGGTGATAATCGGCTAAGAACCATACAAGTAGCCGCAGCCACCGGAATAAATATGTTGAGAAAGGCATTGTTGAAGTAAATGCTTGTCTGAAAACTTATTTTAATTATCTTTGCCCCTCTTAAAAAGAAAAATTCCCATGTCTAGGATCTGTGATTTAACAGGAAAAAAAGCCATCTCTGGAAACAGAGTCAGCCACTCTAACCATAAAACCAAGCGTAGATTCAACCCGAATCTCCAAACGAAAAAATTCTTCATGCCTGAAACTGGCGAATGGATTACGTTGAAAGTGAGCACTTCTGCTATTCGTACCATCAATAAAATTGGTATCACGGAAGCAATTACCCGCGCTATCATTAAAGGTACCATTTAAGTTTTTTTCTTCTAGGCTTAATAGGCCGGTTATCTGTCTGATTGGTTAATTTTGAACCATGAATCACAGGTTACCGGCTTTTATTTTATCATTTATTTTATTTCCATTATTGCTGTGTGCTCAATGGGATGATAAAGACCAGTTGAGTACAGCATTTCATCAGCAAAGAAGAGCCGCGCTCAGAGAATTACTCCCCCCAAAATCTTGCGCTGTCTTTTTTGCTAATCCTGTGCGCAATCGTTCTAATGATGTCGATTTTCAATACAGTCAAAATCCCAATTTTTATTACCTCACTGGTTATACTGAACCTAACGCATTAATTCTGATTTTTAAAGAACCGCGGAATATTGACGGCAATCAAGTGAATGAAATTCTTTTTGTGCAAGAGAGAAATGCAAAAGAAGAAATATGGACCGGGCAAAGGCTTGGTGTGGATGGAGCAAAAAAACTCCTCGGAATAAATGCAGTGTACAACGGAAAAGATTTTAATGAGTTTGGAATCGACTTTAGTAAGTTCGAAAAAATCTTTGTGGGTTTTCCTGAATTTCCGAATCAGGAAAAAAACGATAATGCTGATTTAGCCGATCTCGTTAATCAGTTTCGATTTAAAACTGCGCAACAAAGTGCCGCGGTAGATTCTTCACGGCTCCAAAGATTCATGGCAGAATTGCGAGAGGTAAAACAAGCTGAAGAATTAATCCTAATACAGAAAGCTATTGACATTAGCATTGCAGGATTCACGGAGATGATAAAAATAATTAAGCCTGGTATGACCGAATATCAAGCACAAGCAATTGTTGAATTTTATATGAAGAAGTATGGTTCCGAATATCAAGGGTATGGTTCGATTGCTGGTGGAGGAAAAAATTCTTGTGTATTACATTATACTTTCAATCGGAAAGAATTAGTAGCAACAGATATGTTACTTGCTGATATGGGTGCTGAATATCATGGGTACACTGCAGATATCACCCGCACTGTTCCCGTTGATGGAAATTTTTCTACGGAAGAAAGAGCCATTTATCAATTAGTGTTAGATGCTCAAAATGCAGGATTCAATGCTTGTCGTCCGGGAAATATTTTTAGTGCAACTCAAATTGCTGCAAAAGAAGTTATCGCAAAAGGATTGATGAAACTGGGTATCATCACAAAACCAGAAGATGTAACAATCTATTTTATGCACGGTACCTCACATTATTTAGGACTCGATGTTCATGATGCTGGTACTTATGGATCTTTGAAACCTGGAACCATAATTACGGTGGAGCCTGGAATTTATATTCCTAGCGGATCGGCTTGTGATCCGAAATGGTGGAATATTGGAGTGAGGATAGAAGATGATGTGCTGATAACAGAAGAAGGATTTAAGGTCTTAAGTATCGCACTTCCAAGAGAAATTGATGCTTTGGAGTTGCTTATGAAGCAGACTGGAGAACTTGAACCCGTCTTTAAATGACCCAAAAACCCGTTTTTTTAGCGTAAACAAGTGATATCTTAAAGAAAAACCATGACCGATGAGTCATATTTATTTCGTCATAAGGCGTTAATATTTAACGTTTTGCGACAATTTTCAAAACCTTCAACGTCCCTTTTTTGCGAAGTCCCTAAAAAAGTGAAGGATTATCGAAGAATTGACTTGTAATTCCTTGTTTGTTGACGTATCTTTGCCCTCCCTATAAAACGGGTTCTAATTACACCTAATTACCATGGCAAAGAAAGGTAACAGAGTTCAAGTGATAATGGAGTGCACCGAGCATAAGAATAGCGGTATGCCAGGCACTTCACGCTACATCACCACAAAGAATAAAAAGAATACCCCAGACAGATTGGAAATGAAGAAATTCAACAACGTTCTGAAAAAGGTAACTGTACACAAAGAAATTAAATAATCCGGGTTAATCCGATAAACAAGATTCCACATGGCAAAGAAAGTAGTTGCTACCCTGAAGTCCGGAAAAGGCAAAGAATTCTCCAAAGTAATTAAGATGGTGAAGTCACCTCTCACTGGTTCTTATACATTTAAGGAAGAAGTGGTTCATAACGACCACGTGAAAGATTTCCTTAAAGACAAATAATTAAAAACTGGCAATCAACCGCCTTAGAGCTTCTTTCCACCGAAAGAGGCTTTTTTTGTTTTGATACCTTTAACCTTAACATCGAATATGGGATTGTTTGGATTTTTCAATAAAGAGAAAAAAGAGTCACTTGACAAGGGACTAGAAAAAACAAGAGAAAGTTTTTTCGGAAAAATAACACGTACTATTTTAGGTAAATCCTCTATCGATGATGAGGTACTTGATAATCTAGAAGAGGTTTTAGTAAGCAGTGATGTAGGTGTTGAAACCACCTTAAAAATTGTGAAGCGGATTCAAGAACGTGTGGCTCGAGATAAGTATACTGGTACAAGTGAGCTCAACAGGATCTTGAAAGAAGAAATCGCAGATTTATTAGGAGAAAATAAATCGACCGGTAAAAATGATTTCGGCGCATTAAAAGATTTACCTGCTAAACCATATGTGATCATGGTAGTAGGAGTAAATGGCGTTGGTAAAACAACAACAATAGGTAAGCTTGCTTATCAATTTAAAAAAGCAGGAAAGAATGTGGTGCTTGGTGCTGCGGATACATTTCGTGCTGCTGCTGTTGATCAATTAACCATTTGGGCTAGCCGAGTTGATGTCCCGATTATTAGTCAAGGGATGGGCGCTGATCCCGCTTCTGTTGCGTTCGACACTGTTTCTTCTGCTCAAGCTCAAGGCGCTGATGTTTGTATTATTGATACAGCAGGACGATTGCATAATAAAGTAAATCTGATGAATGAATTATCGAAAATCAGAAGAGTCATGCAAAAAGTAATTCCTGATGCACCGCATGAAATATTATTAGTGTTAGACGCCTCCACTGGACAGAATGCTATTGAACAGGCGAAACAATTCATAGCAGCAACAGATGTAAATGCATTGGCATTAACCAAACTAGATGGAACTGCAAAAGGCGGAGTAGTAATTGGTATTTCAGATCAGTTTAAAGTGCCAGTGAAATATATTGGAGTGGGAGAGAAGATGGAAGATCTACAACTCTTCGACAGAACTGAATTTGTACAATCCTTATTTAATGAAAATTAAATTCGATGAATAAACTGCGGATACTTGTTGTAATGATGTTCGTTACGCGCATTACGTTTGCTCAGAATTTTTCGCTGGAGCTTAGCGATAACAATGGTGTGATGGAACAGAAGAATGTTTTTAAAGTGACTCAAGATAGCTTGAGTATTGTAGCCCGCTCCGATTATGGTAGAAGTATTGTGAACTATCTCAACAGAAGCCTCACTCCTGATGAAAAAATTGGAATGAGTAAATATTTGAAAGCTTTTCCGCTCGATAGTATTCAGAAATTATATTTCAACGAGTATAATAATTTTCAATTTATTGATGCTGATCATGCACCAAGAGCGTTTGAATTGAAAATTGTTGTGGGCGATAGCACGTATGAGTCGGCAGCTACTAATGCGTATGTGTATTTGTATGCCCGATTGATTACTCAGTTGAATACTATGCTACCTGCTGAAGTGAAAATTAATTATGACATTAATAAATTTAAGGCATTCTATTAATCGTGAAGACAAAAACCCTCAAGCAAAATAAAGTTAATGTAATTACACTTGGATGCTCTAAGAATCTGGTAGATTCCGAAGTGCTGATGGGTCAGTTGCGCGCTAATCAATTTGAAGTAACTCATGAAAGTGATGAAACGGATGCTGCAATTGTAGTGATTAATACATGTGGATTTATTGACAATGCCAAACAGGAAAGTATCGAAACCATTTTGCACTTCGCGAAGCAAAAAGAAGAAGGTAAAATTGATCGACTTATTGTAACAGGATGTTTGTCGGAGCGTTACAAACCCGATTTAGAAAAAGAAATTACCAATGTAGATGCTTACTTTGGAACGCGTGATTTGCCATTACTTTTAAAGACACTCGGAGCAGATTATAAGCATGAACTGGTTGGAGAAAGATTACTCACTACTCCAAGGCATTTTGCTTACTTGAAAATTTCGGAAGGTTGCGATCGTCCCTGTTCTTTCTGTGCTATTCCTTTAATGAGGGGAAAGCATATCTCCCGCACAATGGAGGATCTGGTGAAGGAAGCTACTCTCCTCGCAAAAGAGGGTACACGTGAGTTGTTACTGATCGCGCAAGATTCAACTTATTACGGGCTTGATATTTATAAGGATCGCAAATTAGCAGAGTTATTAAAACGATTAAGTGATGTAGATGGAATTGGGTGGATTCGTTTGCATTATGCTTTCCCTTCTGGATTTCCTTTGGATGTTTTAGAGGTGATGAGGGAGCGTAGTAATATTTGTAATTACATCGATATGCCGCTACAACATATCAGTGATACAATGCTTAAGTCCATGCGACGTGGAACCACTCGGGAAAAGACTTATGCATTAATAGATACCATCCGAAATAAGGTTCCAGATATTGCAATTCGTACAACGATGATTGCTGGTTATCCAGGAGAATCTCAACAAGACCATGAAGATTTATTACGCTTTGTTGAGGATACTCGATTTGATCGACTTGGAATCTTTACTTATTCTCACGAAGAAAATACGCATGCTTATCTTTTAGAAGATGATGTAAGTGAAGAGCTAAAAGTAGAACGTGCGCAGGCTGTAATGGCAGTACAAGAGAAAATTTCAGCAGAAATCAATGCCTCAAAAGTTGGTAAAACTATGAAGGTGTTATTTGATCGAAAAGAAGGAGAGAATTTTGTAGGTCGTACTGAGTATGATTCACCAGAAGTAGATAATGAAGTTCTGGTTTCTGCAAAGGATCAATATGTACGTATCGGAGATTTTGCGAATGTGAAGATGCTAGATGCCGCTGAATTTGATTTGTTCGGAGAAATTGTAGCAGATTAAAGCACTTCTTTAGTTATGGAAAACTTAAAAATTGATTTATCAGTCACAGGATTGAGGAACCGGATGATCAATGATTATCTAGAAGGAAAACCCACATTAAATTCACTTTTTTCTTGGCCACCCGCTTGGCTTTCATTTGCTGAACTGATTGAAAGTAGAAAGAAATTTCCTATCGATCGTAACATACTCGCACAAGAACTGGATACGCAACATCAAGAATATTATGAGCAATATGCCCAGTTAAAGAATCAAGTTGATCTACTCAGAAAGGAAACTACATTCACTGTTACAACTGGTCATCAATTATGTTTAGCTGGAGGGCCATTATTTTTTCTCTATAAAATTATTACCACGATTAATCTGGCAAAAGGATTAAAAGCAAGATTTAAGGATCATGATTTTATACCTGTATTTTGGTTGGCAAGTGAAGACCACGATTTCGAAGAAATCAATAAGGTAACTATTCTAGGGAATTCCATTACTTGGTCGAAGCCAGATAATGGAGCTACTGGAAGATTATCTACAGCATCTCTACTTCCATTACTCGAAGAAATTAAATCCGCACTTGGCGAAAATGTTTACACAGGAGAACTGATGAATATTTTCAACGAGGCGTATTCCAAGCATACAAATCTTGCTGATGCTACTCGTTCATTAGCCTTAAGTCTTTTCGCGAAAGAAGGATTATTAGTAATTGATGCAGATCGACCAAATCTGAAGAAAGTATTTAGTAAAGTAATCCGTGAAGAGTTATCGACACAGTTTACCTTTGAAAAAGTAACCGCAGTAAATGCTTCGTTAGAGAAATCTTATACTTTGCCAGTGACTCCTCGACCTTTGAACTTATTTTATTTAGATCAAGGATTACGCGAACGGATTGTTAAAACTCCAGAAGGTGATTTCGAAGTAGTGAATACTGATTTACGATTCAGTCATAATTTCATATTAGATCTGGCAGCATCTCAACCGGAGCGATTTAGTCCGAATGTAATTCTACGTCCTGTTTATCAGGAGATGATCTTACCTAATCTTGCTTATATCGGAGGGCCAGCAGAAGCAAGTTACTGGCTGCAATTTAAATCCGTATTCGATCATTTGGAGGTGTTTTATCCAATGGTAGTGCCAAGATCTCATGCATTGATTTTAAATACAAAGCAGTTATCAAAATTTAAGTCTTTAGGATTTAATGTAGAAGATCTTTTCAGCACAACGGATGATTTGATCAATCGTTTCTTGAAAACGTTATCCGATCAACCTTCGTCTTTTGAAGCCGAGCGTGAGAGTTTGAATACAATATTTACAGCTATTAAAGTAAAGCTCTCTGCTTTAGATCCTACTTTAGAGGGAAGTGTACAAGCCGAACTGCAGAGGAGTTTAAATGGTTTGGATAATGTTGAGAAGAAGATGAATGCAGCATTGAAGCGTAAGCATGAAACTGCCGTTAATTTAATCCGTACCACTGTAGAAAAAGTAAAGCCGGATAACCAGCCACAAGAACGAGTACTTAATTTTTCCAATTATTATGCGAAGTCTGGGTCTGCCTTTATTGATGAACTATTAATCAATTTGCAACCTTTTGATGAGCATCTGAACATTCTTCTTGAAAATTGATTTTATTTTTCTGATCTTTAATTCACTTAAGCACTGAAAAAAAAATGGCAGACCAATCAAAATTCAAAGAAGTAATTAATTCCGGATATACATTTAAAGGCTCGTCCATTATTCTTGGTGCAGCAATGCTTGAAGCTTCCGTCTTACCAGAAGCGCTGGTAAAAGCTCCCTTGAAAACTTTTAACCGTCATGGTTTAATTGCAGGAGCTACTGGAACTGGTAAAACAAAAACATTACAAGTGCTTGCAGAGTCTCTTTCTGCTCATGGTGTTCCTACTTTATTGATGGATATCAAAGGTGATCTGAGCGGACTTGCTATGCCCGGATCATTAAACGATAGAATATCCGAACGTCACCAAAAACTTGGCGTTGAATGGAAGCCAGATAAGTTTCCAGTGGAATTACTCACGCTTTCCAAGGAGAAAGGAGCACGCCTAAGAGCTACCGTTTCAGAATTCGGACCTGTATTATTTTCAAAGATTCTCGATTTAAACGATACGCAGTCTGGAGTCGTTTCTCTTGTTTTTAAATACTCCGATGATCAGCAACTTCCATTACTAGATCTGAAAGACTTTAAAAAAGTTTTGCAGTATCTTACCAATGAAGGCAAGGCAGAAATAAAAGGAGAGTATGGTGCGATATCTACGACTTCCGCTTCTACGATACTCCGGAAAATTATCGAAATTGAAGAGCAAGGTGCCACGATTTTTTTCGGTGAAAAATCTTTTGAAGTCGAAGATCTACTCAAGATCGATGATAAAGGCTATGGATATATGCACATTGTTCGTTTATCAGACATCCAAGATAAGCCTAAACTTTTTTCGACGTTTATGTTATGTTTACTTGCCGAAATTTATGCAACTTTTCTTGAAGAAGGAGATGCAGATCAACCGAAACTGGTGATATTTATTGATGAAGCGCATTTGATTTTCAAGGAAGCGAGTAAAGCGCTGCAAAGTCAGCTCGAGACGATTATTAAGTTGATTCGCTCGAAGGGGGTTGGCATTTTCTTTTGTACGCAATCCCCTACAGATATTCCTGCTGATGTGCTCGGACAACTTGGAATGAAAGTCCAACATGCCTTACGTGCATTTACTGCAAATGATAGAAAAGCGATTAAGGCCGCTGCTGAAAATTATCCAGAGACTGAATTTTATGATGTTGATGAGCTGATCACTCAAATGGGAATCGGTGAAGCATTTATTTCTGTACTTAATGAAAAAGGAGCGCCTAGTCCTTTAGTGCATACTTGTTTATGCGCACCACATTCTCGGATGGATATTTTGAATGCTGATGAGATCAGTGAATTGATTACTCAATCGCATTTGGTAAAAAAATACAATGAGGAATTAGACCGAGAGAGTGCCTTCGAAATCTTGCAGAAAAAAATTACTCCAGTAAAAGACGAAGAGGTTTCTACAGAAAAGAAAAAGAAAGTAGAGGAGGAAGGTTCTCTTGTTGGCGATATTGTTGATAGTACTGTTGGCCGGCAAGTTGCCAGAACTTTGGCGCGTGAAGTTACTCGTGGATTATTGGGTGTATTAGGATTAGGAGGAAGGTCTTCCAATAAGAAAAGCTCCTGGTTTTAAGTCAGGAGCTCTATTTCACACTTAAATTTTCAGGCTTTGATTCCTTTGAGGATCATTTTAGCAATGAGTTTTACTTCGTCGGTGATCTTTACATAGTCAGCTTCACCAGCCATTCTCACATAGGAGATATGAACTTCACGGTAGCGGATAGATGTTGCAACAGTAAGTAAAATTTCCGCTAATTTCTGACTATCGGTTTTTGTAAATTCTCCATCATCAACTCCTTCTTTGATTAATTGAGAAAGAAATGCTGCTTCTTTAGCAAGAATCTTATCGTAAATTTCCGAAAACACAGGTTCCACTTTACGTATGGTATCCATAGAAAGGTTGTGGAGGTTAACCACTAAACGATAGTAATTTAAACGCTCACCCAGATAACTTAAAATTTTTGCTTCCGCTGATCTTGCACTCCTAACTTTCTTCTGAATTTCTTCGATATAAATATCTGCTTCCCGAAAGATAACGTCACAAAATATATTCTCCTTATTTACGTAATAGTAATAAAGTGATGCTTTGTTGAGACCAACAATTTTTCCAATATCATCCAAAGTGGTCTTCTCAAAGCCATATCTGGCAAAGCATTCTGAAGCCGCATTTAAAATTTTTAATTTCCTGTCTTCTTTAGCCATTTTTCAATTTTTCAAATAATCGAACAAAATTACAAATTGTTTTAAAAGTAGATTAGTAGAAATTTGAATTATTTTATTGTGTGTTTTCAATAAAATAATTCAGGGTATTCAGTGAATTGTACTTACACCAATTTTGAGAGCGATATGGTGATAAAATAATTGTAAATCAATATGATAAATTAGGAGCTACCTTTATCATTCCTTTCAAAATACTTCAACAATTTACATTCCATTTGTAAAAAAATTGGAGCTTTAAATTCCGAATCCTTACAAATCCACTTATTTTGGGCAAAATTACATTTCTTAAGGGTATTTATCTTCAATTACGAACACTTTTCTGAAAAAAATGAAGGTTGAAGAAGTAACACTTTTTTGTTCATAAGATCGATATTGTTCTTCATCAGCAATTCTTAGATCCTTTATCTTTTCACCAGTCAGAATATGGTTCAGAAAATATTTACATCTCCGTCGCATAAAATTACAATTTATCAGTTGCTGGTGCGTTTGTTCGGCAACAAAAACAATTCGAATCTTGCTTATGGAACGCTAGAACAAAATGGAGTCGGAAAGTTTGCCGATATTGATAACAAAGCACTAAAATCGATTAAGGAATTAGGGATAACACATATCTGGTTTACAGGCGTCTTAGAACATTCCACCTTGAGTGGATATCCTGCATCAGGAATTACCGCTGACGATCCACATATTGTTAAGGGTAGAGCAGGATCTCCATATGCCATTCGTGATTACTTTGATGTGAGTGCAGATCTTGCAAAGAATCCAGCAAAGAGAATGGCAGAGTTTAATGCCTTGTTAAAACGTACGCATCAACTGGGTATGAAGGCAATTATTGATTTTGTTCCCAATCATGTAGCTAGAAGTTATCATTCGGATTGCATGCCAAAACACTTGAAGGATTTTGGCGAAGGAGATGATACCTCCGTACTTTTTCATCCCGATAATAATTTTCTGTATTTGCAAGGCGAAGCATTTCAAGCTCCTGCAGATTATGTTCCTCTTGATGGTCGATCGTTACCAGAAAATTATTTGCACTTTACAGAATTTCCTGCTCGTGTAACGGGTAACGATGTTTATTCAGCTCACCCTTCTTCCAACGATTGGTTTGAAACAATTAAGTTGAATTTCGGAGTGGATCCAAATCCTCCTCATCAAACGCATTTTGATCCGATCCCTCGCACATGGCAAAAATTATTAGAAATCCTCTTGTATTGGTGTGAAAAAAAAGTGGATGGATTCCGTTGTGATATGGCAGAAATGGTTCCAGCTGAATTTTGGGAATGGGTGATTCCTTGTGTGAAAACAAAATACCCAGACGTAATTTTTATTGGTGAGATTTATAAACCGGAATTGTATGAACGTTATCTCGATAGAGGTTATTTTGATTATCTCTATGATAAGGTTGGTTTATATGACACACTTGCTTCATTACTTCGAGGAACAGGTAACGCTGATGACTTAACGAACTGTGTAAGAAACGTAGAGGAGTATTCTGAAAGGATGTTGAGCTTTTTGGAAAATCATGATGAGGAAAGAATGGCTTGGAAAGGATTTGCCGGCAATGCACTATTAGCCATTCCTGCTATGACGGTTGCTGCCACCATTTCTAAAGGTCCGGTGATGATTTATAACGGCCAGGAAGTTGGTGAAACGGGAGATGGAAATTTGGGATTTGCAGGAGAGCGCGGGAGGACCACAATATTTGATTACGCAGGGATGCCAGAGCTCCAACAATGGATGAATGGAGGCAAATTCAATGGAGCGAAATTGAGTAAAGAACAAATTCAAGTCCGATCCTTCTATTCCAATTTACTCAATATTTGTTTGAAGATTGATGCCATTCAATACGGATCAATTTATGATTTGCAGTATATCAATCGATACGGACAAAGCGAAGGATTTGATGAACGTTTTGTATTTGCATTTATCCGACATACTGCAATATCGCGAGTATTAATCGTTGCGAACTTCAGCAAAACAGATAATTTTCATGCATGGATTAAAATTCCACAGGATGCATGGAATCATATGGGGATCTCCATACAACAGGATTATACTTTTACAGATCTACTTGATAGTGGATATGTGAAAAAATATAATGGTACTTCATTGAGTGCGATGAAATTGAAAAAGTCGGGACTCGAGATAAATCTTCAGGCCGCTTCTGCGTATATTCTTCAATTTGCCTAATTTCATTACTTACAAAATTAAGTATGCCACAACAGGGAACACATAATCCATTTAATCTGGTAGTCATTGTTGCCGCCTTAGGTTATTTTGTAGACATCTATGATCTCCAATTATTCAATGTGGTGAGTAAGGAGAGTATTCGTGGTATTGGAATCACCGATCAGAATATTATTGATCGCTATGATTATTTGCTTTTTCTCTGGCAGATGACAGGCATGCTCGTTGGGGGTATAATTTGGGGAGTTTTAGGAGATCAACGGGGACGGAAATCCGTGTTGTTCGGATCAATTCTAGTTTATTCTCTTGCGAATATTGCAAATGCTTTTGTAGTTGATCTGCATCAGTATGCCGCAGTACGTTTTGTGGCAGGATTAGGTCTTGCGGGAGAACTCGGTGCAGCAATTACTCTAGTCTCTGAAATTATGCATCGTGAAAAGAGAGGGTATGGAACGATGTTGATTGTCACTATGGGCGCATTGGGTGCTGTGGCGGCAGCAATCATTAGCAATAATCATTTGCATATTATGGGTCTGCAAAGTTGGCAGATTGCTTACCTGATTGGAGGCGGACTTGGATTAGTATTGCTTACTCTACGAGTAGGGACATATGAATCTGGGATGTTTGATGAATTAAAAAAAACAGAGGTGCAGAAAGGAAATTTTTTCATGCTGTTTACGGATCGAGGTAGATTTAAAAAATACTTGGCTTGTATTCTGATCGGCTTACCGGTTTGGTTTTGTATTGGTGTTTTGATAAAATTCTGTGCAACATTTGCCGGAATTGTGGGTGTGAATAAAGCAGATGTTCAAGTGAGATATGCGATTATGTATGCCTATATCGGATTGTCAGTAGGAGATTTATTTAGTGGATTATTTAGCCAATTTTTTAAATCTAGAAAAAAAGTAGTGATTGGTTATCTTATAGGAACAGTTGTTCTTACTTTGATTTACTTGTTTATGCCCAATCATAGTCTTTCGAAATTTTATTTTATGTGTTTTCTGGTAGGAGCAGCTACAGGATATTGGGCATTGTTTGTAACCATTTCTTCGGAGCAATTTGGGACTAATATTCGTGCTACAGTTACCACAACAGTCCCTAACTTTGTGCGAGGTGCTGTTGTTCCTATTACACTTGGTTTTAAATCACTAGAAGCAAGTTATGATTCCGTTACTGCGGCCCTCATTGTAGGGTTTATCTGCATTGCGCTGGCACTTTGGGCGATGATCAGTCTTAAAGAAACATTTTCTAAGGATCTTAATTATTTGGAAAGATGAGTACTAAAAAAACATTAGTGATTGGAGCGTCTGAGAATCCTGTACGCTATTCCAATATTGCAATTAATCGTCTTAAGGGAAAAGGCCATGAGGTACTTGCACTTGGATTAAAAGCGGGGAACGTAGCAGGTGTTCCCATTCAAACTGGGCAGCCCGAAATTGAAGATCTGGATACGGTTACTTTGTATGTAGGTTCCGATAAACAACAAGACCTCATCGAGTATGTAATTGGACTACATCCTGAAAGAGTAATCTTTAATCCAGGAACAGAAAATACATATTTTGAAGAACGACTTATGGAAGCGGGCATCGAAGTAACGGAAGCCTGTACACTTGTGTTGTTATCTACTGGACAGTACTGATTGTCCAGAGGCCATCTTTAAAACACTAGGGTAAAGGTTGTTCCTACTCCAGCTTCAGAAGCAACGAGTACTTCAATTTGATGAAAAGAAGCAATTGTTTTTACGATTGGTAAACCCAGTCCGAAGCCTTCTGCAGAATTCTTATTGAGTCGTATAAAACGATCGAAAATTGTTCCTAATTGGTTTTGCTCGATGCCGATTCCAGTGTCTTTAATCTCCACTTGGAATTTGTCGTTATGATTGCTTAATGTAATGGCGATTGATCCTTTTTCTTTATTGTACTTGATCGCATTGTTGATGAGGTTAAAAAACATGGTGAAAAGTAATGCTCTGTTGCATGGGGAATATTCTAAATCGGCATCAACATTAACCATCAATTTTATTTCACGTTGATTAGTACGGTCTTCAATCTCTTCCGCTACTTCATTAATTAGCGAACTGATCTTGATAGATTCAGTTTTGATGTACTGATCATTTTCGATTTGTGAAATTAAGAGTAGTGCTTTAATGATTCTACTCATTCTACTGAGCGTTCTTTGCGAATCAGTAAGACGGATCATGACATCCTCCGATAAATTCCCTTCGATGATAATATTTTCGAGGCGATTTTGGATGATGCTGATGGGCGTCTGAAGTTCATGCGAAACATTAGAGATAAATTCTTTTTCAATCTGAAAAGCATCTCTTAGTTTATGCATCATTTCATTGATACGCTGATCCAACCGGTTAAATTCAAACGTACTACTTGGTACTTCTGTGAAGTCGAACGACGAAGGTGATGGAACTGGTTTCAATTTATTGCCAATAATTTTATTCAGTGGACGCATGAGTAAGCTCACGAAGCCAAGATCTAAAAAGATGGAGATGATAACTACGCCCAGCATCATCCAAAAAGAAAATTTCTGAATCGTTGATTTCAGCTCTTCAATAGAACTTATCCCTTCGCCAATATTCAACTCATATAATTGATTATCGTAGGTGAATGGCCTTCGGATAATCCGGTGCTCCAATTTTTCACCTTCTATCGACCAAGCTTCATTATCAATTTTAAATGTTGAAGTACTTTTTGTTGGATCGAGAATAGGGTAGATGGCTACAAAATCTTCCTTAAGGATATTATAACTTTCAAAACTACAATCTTGTTCAAGAACGATATCATCTATTCCTCCGCGCTGAATAATCAATAAAACCCTATCACTTCTGGCGGTAAGGCGGCGGTCGATATGATCATAAACTACTTTTTCAACGATAAGCGGAAGTATCGCCATAAAAGCAGCGATGATCAGCGCTTTTGACAACGCATTATACAGTGCGAACTTTACCTGTAAGGTAAGCGCTCCTTTTCTAAAAGCCATTAAAAATGCCATTCACAAAGATAAGAAGCCTCATGAATTAATCCGATAACCAACACCTCTTACGGTCTCGAACCAATCGGTTGGAGCATGAGCAGAGAGCTTTTTACGAAGATTTTTTACATGCACATCGATATAATTGGACTCATAATCATCTTCGAGTACATCACCCCAAATATGTTCTGTAAGTTGAATTCGGGTAAGTACTCTGTTCTTATGTAGGCAGAGATAATGTAAAAGATCAAATTCTTTTTTAGTAAGATTAATGGGTGCTCCATTAAACGTAACAGTACGATTAGAAATATCAATTTCAAAATCTTGTACAGTCATCACATTCGACTTCAAGCCGTGTTTTCTGCGCAGGATGGCCTGCATTCTGGACTGTAATTCAGCCAAAGAAAAAGGTTTTGGAATATAGTCATCAGCACCTGAATCTAGTCCGCTGATTTTATCTTCTACTTCTCCTCTTGCAGTGAGAATAATGATTGCGGCTTCACTACCCATTTTACGGGCTTCTTTCAATAAGTCTAAACCATCCATATCAGGAAGACCTAAATCCAATAAAATAAAGTCATAATTATTAGTATGCAGTTTATCAGAGGCGCTTTTCCCGTTAAATGCAACGTCGCAATTAAAATTCTGACGTGTCAAATAAATTTCCATCTCGTGTGAAAGAGATCTTTCATCTTCAACAATTAAAACGTTCATAATTTATTTTTTTTCTAATTTAATTCAAGGTCACTACTAGTCTAAAGGATGATCCAACATCTTTAAGATCTTGTTACAAGCGTCAGTGAGTTCTTCATCAGTGATAGTAAGCGGAGGAGCGAGTCTCAGCTTATGGGCTGCAAACAGAAACCAATCTGTAATAATGCCGTATTTAAATCCATTGGCAATTATTTTCTGAGCGGTTTTTTCATCCCCGAAATCTAGTGCAAGTAACAATCCTTTTCCTGTAATTTCTTTAATCAACGGATGAACTAATTTACTACGGATATAAGCTTCTAGTTTTGGGATTCTGTTTTCAATATCAAGAGTCAATATTATTTCTAGTGCTGCTAATCCAGAAGCGCAAGAAACAGGATGACCCCCGAATGTCGTGATATGGCCTAGCACAGGGTTATCACTTAGGGATTGCATCAAAGAACGATTAGCAATAAAGGCTCCGATAGGCATTCCACCACCCATTCCTTTTGCAAGTACAAGTATATCAGGTGTAAATGAATGCGTCATGAAGGCAAAGAGCTCCCCTGTTCTTCCAAATCCCGTTTGAATCTCATCGGCAATGAATAATGTTCCAGTTTCCGTGCACCTTTGTCGGAGTGCCAACAGGAATTTAGGGTCAACAGGTAATGCACCTACTTCGGCGCGGATGATTTCTACAAATACTGCCGCGGTGCTTTCATCAATCTGTTCGAGTCCTTGAAAATCGCCAGAATCTAAGTGATATACTTCAGGAAGTAATGGCTGGAAAGGATCTGTGAAATAGGGACTACTCATCAGACTTAATGCCCCAAGCGTACTTCCATGATAAGCATCTTTGAAGGAAAAAATTTTCTTACGGCCGGTAAATCTCCGTGCTAGTTTCATGGATCCTTCAATCGCCTCGGTACCTGAATTCACGAAATAAACGCTGTCAAGTCCTGGTATTAAGGACGCCAGTTTTTCAGCAAATTTTACTTGCGGCGACTGAACATATTCTCCGTACACCATCAGGTGTAAATATTTGTCGAGCTGATCCTGAATAGCTTTTATGACAGCAGGATGACGGTGACCAACATTACTTACAGAGATGCCACTAATTAGATCCATGTAAGCTTTCCCATCTGCATCATAAAGATACAGACCTTCAGCTCTAACGATTTCAAGAGCTAAAGGTGCCGGACTTGTTTGCGCTACATGTTGTAGGAAAAGCTGTCGCTGGGTTAGCATAACTCGATTTATAATGAAGATAAAGCAACTTCAATTGCTTTTACTCTTGCTTCTGCATCAGATTTTTTCTTTTGTTCCACTGCTACTACTTCTGCTTTCGCATTACTTACAAATTTTTCATTGCCCAGTTTTGCATTTACAGATTTCAAGAATCCTTGAATGTAATCTAACTCTTTTTCTAAACGATCTTTCTCGGCTTCTTTATCTACAGACTCAGAAAGCGGGATATAACATTCAAATTCCTTGATTACAAATGGAAAGGTGCCGGAAGGTTTATCTTTTGTTTCTTCCAATGATGATAAATTGGCGAGTTTAATAATAGAATCTTTGAAATCGCGAATAGCATCACCACCAGAAGCTGTACTATATTTTAATTCCAATGTTTCTTTTGGAGATACGCCTTTTGTCTGACGGAAATTTCTTATTTCGGTAATTATTTCCGCTGCAGTAGAGAATGAATGCAATAATGATTTGTCGGATGCTCCAGCTTGTGGCCACTGCGCAATAATCAGGTCATCACCTTTTTTACGATCACGGATGAGATGCCATACTTCTTCCGAAATGAATGGAAGAAAAGGATGCATAATTCTTAGCAACTGCTCAAGCAATTGTAATGTGGCCTCATAGGTTTTTGCATCGATAGGTTGTTGATATGCTGGTTTGATTAATTCCAGATACCATGCACAGAAGTCATCCCAGATAAGTTTGTACATACTCATCAGTGCATCAGAAATTCTCAACTTTTCATAATGATCATTGATCTCCATGATGGAATCATTCAGTTTTGCTGTAAACCAACGTATAGCTGTTAGGTTCGATGGCGGTTGTGTAATCTTGTCATCTACTTCCCAGCCTTTAATCAGTCGGAAGGCATTCCAAATTTTATTCGAGAAATTTCTGCCTTGCTCACATAATCCTTCATCGAATAAAAGATCGTTACCAGCAGGAGATGATAAAAGCATTCCTACACGAACTCCATCAGCTCCATATTTTCCAATAAGATCTAAAGGGTCGGGAGAATTACCGAGCGACTTACTCATTTTTCTGCCTTGCTTATCTCTAACTATTCCGGTAAGGTATACATTATTGAAAGGTTTTTTACCTCTGTATTCATAGCCAGCAATGATCATCCTTGCAACCCAGAAAAATAAAATTTCCGGAGCTGTAACGAGATCGTTGGTTGGATAATAATAATTGATGTCTTTATTGTTAGGATCTTTAAATCCATCAAAAACAGAAATAGGCCAAAGCCACGATGAGAACCATGTATCTAGTACATCTTCATCCTGAAATATTTCATCAACTTTTACTATTGCATTTTTTTGTTGAAGTGATGTAAAGGCTTCTTCTTTAGTCTTGCAAACAGTAAAATTTCCTTGGTTATCATACCAAGCAGGAATTCGTTGTCCCCACCATAACTGTCGTGAAATACACCAGTCACGGACATTATCCATCCAGTGTTTATAGGTATTTATAAATTTTTCTGGAATCAGTTTTACTTCTCCATTCATCACTGCATCTAAGGCAGGCTTAGAGAAATCTTTCATGCTTACGAACCACTGTAAACTTAAGCGAGGTTCAATAACAGCATCTGTTCTTTCACTAAAACCAACTTTGTTAACGTAATCTTCAATCTTCACCACAAGACCCATTGCATCGAGATCTTTGGCAATTTTTTTACGTACTACAAATCGATCTTCACCAATATAAAATCCTGCTGCTTCACTGATTGTACCATTTGGATTTAAAGTATCGATTACTTCTAATCCATGTTTAAGTCCTAGGTTATAATCGTTGATATCATGTGCTGGAGTTACTTTCAAGCAACCAGTACCAAATTCCATCGTAATATAATCATCAAAAATCACAGGCACTCTGCGATTAACCATAGGGATGATAGCAAATTTTCCTTTGAGATGCTGGTAGCGCGGATCATCAGGATGAACACAAACAGCAGTATCTCCTAAAATTGTTTCCGGACGAACAGTGGCAATTGTAATCGTTTCTCCCTTATCAATTTTATTTTGTAACGCAATGCGATCATTGGCATCAAATGCTTCGTCTTTATCAACGAGTACATAGCGCACATGATACAATTTCGATTGCACTTCTTTGTGAATTACCTCTTCATCACTCACTGCAGTTAATCCAGCAGGATCCCAGTTAACCATGCGAAGACCACGGTAGATATATCCTTTTTTGTAGAGATCGATAAATACATCAATAACAGCTTCACTCAAATCATCTTCCATCGTGAAACGCGTGCGTTCCCAATCGCAAGAAGCCCCTAACTTTTTAAGCTGATCAAGGATGATTCCACCATATTTTTCTTTCCATTCCCAGGCATAGTTCAGGAACTCATCACGACTTAAGTCAGATTTTTTAATTCCTTTTTCGCGCAACATCGCTACTACTTTCGCTTCAGTAGCAATCGATGCATGATCTGTTCCTGGAACCCAACATGCATTTTTACCTAACATCCTTGCACGGCGAATCAGTACATCCTGAATGGTATTATTCAACATATGACCCATATGTAACACTCCAGTCACATTGGGAGGAGGAATGACGATGGTATAAGGTTCTCTTTCATCAGGAACAGAACGGAAATAGCCGTTTTCCATCCAATAGGGGTACCATTTAGCTTCGGCTTCAGCCGGATTAAACGTTTTTGGGATTTCCATACTCTTAAAATAGCGTGCAAATATAGCGAAAGCGGGTTGTCCTGCCTGCCCCAGAAATGGCGCCGGTTATGGTTTTTCTTCTATTTTTGGACGCAACCTTATGAAAAAATTTAACCTTACGACTCGGATTTTCCTCGGAATGCTATTAGGGATTCTCACAGGATACCTCTTTCGCGAATTCAATCCTGAGCCCGAAGCCTATGGAAAGTTCGCCGAGAATATTTCAATTCTGAGTGATATTTTCCTTCGACTCATCAAGATGATTATTGCACCATTGGTTTTCAGTACCTTGGTGGTAGGCATTGCTAAAGTCGGAGATTTTAAAAGTGTTGGAAGGATTGGTTTAAAAACGCTGATGTACTTTCAGTTTGCAACCATCCTGGCATTATCGCTGGGTTTGATAATGGTTAATTTGTTTGAGCCGGGCAATGTGATGCATTTGCCTTTGCCGGCAAGTGATGCAACTAGCGGAATTGCTAAAACAGCATTGAACTTTAAGGATTTTATTACGCACGTCATTCCTAAGAGTGTAGTGGAAGCAATGGCGAATAATGAAATTCTTCCGCTTGTTGTTTTTTCCTTGTTTTTTGGGGTAGCTACAGCTGCAATGGCCGAAAAAGGAAAAATTGTAGTACATGCTTTTGAGAGTATTAGTCACATCATGTTTAAAGTTACCAATTATGTGATGTTGTTTGCACCTTTCGGCGTATTCGGAGCAATAGCGGCGGTTGTAGCTAAACAAGGGATTGGTATCATTAGCGGATATCTCTACTTAATTCTATGCTTTTATTCAGGATTATTATTTTTTGGATTTGTAATTCTCGGAAGCATTTGTGTGATATTGAAAATTCCTTTTCTTCGACTTGTAAAGCATATCAAAGAACCTATCTTACTTGCATTCTCAACTGCATCTAGCGAATCTGCATTTCCAAAAACAGTAGAAGCACTTGAAAAATTTGGATGCAGTAATAGAATTATTAGTTTCGTCTTACCTCTTGGTTATTCTTTTAACTTGGACGGATCCATAATGTATATGACTTTCGCTACCGTGTTTATTGCACAGTCCTACGGCATCGATTTATCGCTTTCACAGGAAATTACAATGATGCTGATGTTGTTGGTTACGAGTAAGGGAATGGCTGGTGTCCCTCGTGCATCCTTAGTAGTTATTGCAGGGATGCTTTCTGCATTTCATATTCCGGAAGGAGGCTTATTACTTCTACTCGGCATCGACCAGTTACTCGACATGGGTCGTTCAGCAACCAACGTGATTGGGAATGCAGTCGCAACAGCAGTTGTGAGTAAATGGGAAGGTGAATTAAATATTCCGGAAGAAGTCAACCATTAATTTCATGACGATTTAATGCAATTACTTTCGGCAGTATTTTCGAAACTTATTTCGTCACATTAAACTTTCCTTGAAACAATTTATCTCCATTTTGGAGCTTGTAAAAATATATTCCGGAAGTAAATTTATGGAGATCAAGATTGATTTGTTTTCCATTCTGTACAAACTCAGGAAGGATTGTTTTGCCCTGTGTATCGGTGATGTAAAGTGCAGTTACATCGCTATACGGAAGTTGAAATGCTATAGTTGAATTTGCTGGATTGGGATAAACAATAACATTATCATCATTCTCTAAATATTGCAGTCCAGTGCTGGTAGTAAAACTCAGGCCGTCAATAGAAAAGTACAAGCAATTTCCGTTTCCATTAACATTACAAAAACCATTTTTGCTGGAAAGGAAACTGATAACAACAGAATCAGGATTTATTGCTGAAAGGTATGTAATCGGAATAGTGAATGCGGTATATGTAGCAGCAAACGGTAATTGTAATTCAGCGTAGGCAATAGTATCGATATTACCATTATTATCTCGGTGACGTAATGAAAGTTTTACCACTGCAGAATCGATAGTGCCTCCATTATCACCTGGGATATATTTATAAAAACCATTTAAAGCTTGTGGCTTGAAATTAATGGGAATACCACCTTCTGCTTCAAAAACTCCTATTATGGGGAATAGGAATGGTCCACTATTCGTAGCATAGCCTTTTCCATAATAGTACCAGTTCCATATCTGAATTGCATATTGTCCTGAATAGGCATCTTGAGTTCTGCCATACCCAAAACTTGAAACAAACCAATCGGAGGGAGTTGTATCTAGAGCGGTAACGTTCCAGTTTTCGAAATCCGAATTGGCGATTTGTGCTTTTGAATAATAGGTATTCAGTACTAGAGTGAGAAGAAGTAAAATACGTTTCATGATTGCTGATATTAGAATGGTAAAGTTACGAGGGATAATGAAACGGTCACGTCCGATTTCTTTAGAAAAATAGTACATTTCGAAACTACCTCGATCAGGAACAAGAATTCATTATTCAACATGCTTTTCATTAAAGAATCTGATGATATCTGGTGTGATAGATTCAATAAAAGGATAATGGTTTCTTTCATTATCGTAATTGCTAAACACGTTCACCAGTTCACGTGTGTATGGAAATCCTAGATTTTCCTGTTTTGAAATTTCTCGATCACCCAGTTCAACAGATTCGTGAATTCTAAGCAAGTAAGCAGTTGCAGCTCTAACTAATTGTTCTTTCAAGAAATTTTCGAAAGTCCATTGTTGTCCACTCGCTTTTTGTAATGTCGCTTCCATCGCAGGCGTAAAAATTTTCCGTGCAGGATTTAATTCATCGATATGTTTTTCAATAATAGGATTCATAAAAGTAGATCCACCTTCTTGCCAGATTAAAGATTCCAGCTTTACTTTTTCATTAAAGATAGGAGAATTTTTTTTGCTGCTGTAACCATTTATAAAAGTGGAATATCCGAATCGTAAAAAAATACAACTGTCGGTAAACTGCCTGCTAGGCGAAAATAACTGGACTTCTCTGATCGATAATGGACTTAAGCAGATCGTCACACTTTTTTTAGTTCCGTAAAAATTACTTAATTTCTTGATAAGCTGATGCGTTAATAAGGTATTCCAAACATTAGCTCTCCATTTATTAAAATGGACTAACTCATCATTGTAAAACAGATCAAATTCACTCTTAATTGCAAAATCTTTTGCCAAAGTTGCAAAGTTTTTAAAGTTTTGTGTGTCGATTTTAGACAGAGTTATGGAGTCGGTAATCGGCAAAATTTGATTCATCGAGGTGATATCATCGAAGTAAAATGCAAGCATTGGAAAAGTGGATTCGATGTTTTTCTCATTCATGATTTCCGATACAGCTTTTACAGCTGGATGTTTCTTAAACCTTGAAAAATGTTTATCAACCGAAGCGGTGTAATCGGAAGGAACCGGTGTTGAAAGATGACCACCGAGATAGGCGATAATCGTGAATAGTTCTAGGCGTTGATCTATTCGAACATCGGTAGTGGTAGGTGGAGTTTGAGAATAAATGGTCGATGAAAATTGTAAAATCAGGAAAAGCAAAAACCAGCATTTCTTTTTCATGAAATTATTTTCTTACCAGCACATAATTTAATGCACTTTCAATTTCATTCATATTTTTATCCAACATTTTAATACCGCTTTCACCGAGTTGTTTGAAGTGTCGGATTTGTTCGGGCTTTCCTGGATTTAATTCATAGATAACCATTGTAGCATCCACTGTATTCCCTTTAATCATCTGGTATTTTCCTGATGATTCATAAGTCCGGTCGCCATCAGGAGTACCTTTAAAGGTTTCTGAAATATTAAATCCCATACTGTCGGGGTGAAAAGTGATCTCTGTTAAGATGCCACTACAATCGGCACAAGGAAGTGTTCCTGCATAAGTAATTTCAAGTGCTTTTGAATTGAGTTCCACTTGTTCAGGACTATTCATCGAAGGAATTGTGTCTACCACAACTGTTGCTTTATCATCGGGAGAAGAACAGCTGTTTAAAGAAATGAGGACGATGAACAAGGCGGCAGCAGGGAGTTTCATAAATGGAGGGTAGTTATGTGCCCGAAGATAATTCAGGAATAGATGCGGGTCAAGTACTTTTAGTGGACTAATTGATTTTTTCTAGGCTATTCAAAAAAAAGCCCCGAATTTTAATTCAGGGCTTTAATATTGGGATATGAAATGTGACTATTCGGTATAAAACACTTTAAACATACCTTTCGTCAGGTTCAAATTTCCAGAAAGCGGACTTCTAACGGTAGAAGTATATGTTCCTTCAATGGTATTGGTAGCAGTATTATTGCTTGTAATAACCAAGGTTCCGGGATTATCATCGGTTGTTTCGAATGAATCACCAAGTGGACTTGTATAAAGTAGATGGTTAGTCAGTTCTTTCATTTGATAGGTACCCGTTGTAACGTCATCAAGTTCAAGTGTTAAGGTACTACCGTTTCCAGCAATTCCATTTATCGTCATCACAATGGCATAATCAGCAAATAAAGTCTGATCGGCACAAAAATCTGCGGAACCAGCAGTACATCGTAAGAAACCATTGGGTAAACTGCAGTTATTACTACTAGCAGAATCGGAATCCTTCTTGCAGGAATTAATACCTGCGATGCTTATGATCAAGCACAAGAGCATTATTTTTTTCATCGTTCTTAACACTTAGTTGAGGAGACAAAGAAATAAAATCTTGGGTTACTTGAATAATCCGTTGAGTGCTTTTTTCGCTTTTTCTTCTGCTTCTTTCTTCAATCTCTCTTTTTCTTTCTTGATTTTTTCGTCGGCTTCTTTTTTCAGCTTATCAGTTTCTGCTTTTGCTTTTGTCTGGGCTTCTTTTTGTAACCGATCTGCCTCCGCCCTTGCTTTATCTTCAACAAGTTTCTTCTGTTTGTCGAGTTCAGCTTTCGCTTGATCGGTGATTTGATTCACCACTCCTTTTGTTGTTTCTTTTAAATCAGTTTTAATCGTTGGATTTGATACTGTTCCACCCATCAACAAGTTTACCTTCACATTTTCTGCCATCGCAAAGTTTCCACCTTTGGCATTTGCCTGGCTAATAATGGAATTGATTGCAGTGCTTGCTTGTGATGGTAGTTTGCTCGTTGGAATACTCATTGCCAATATATAATCTAATGACTGATCAAAGCCGGTGCTTCCCTTGATATTTGTAGGGATGCCAGCAAGTGTTACATCATAAGGGTCAACATCAATACGTCCACCTGCAAATCGGAAGGAAATATTTGTATTGCTGATCGGTAAAGTTTTGAACTGATCCATTTTCAGTACATCTGCAATTTTAATCAATGGAGCAAAATTGGTAATGGTCACATTCAATGTACTGAGTTTTCCTCCTCCGGTCAATGTGCTCATGATAGGTTGTAAGTGTTCATCCAGCTGACCATTCAACGTTAAAGAAGAATTATACTGTCCACTTGCTCTTTCTGCTATTGGAGCCATTTTCTTAACGGTATTAAATGTCTTCACAGTCTGCTGAATATCAAAACCGGTGATGTCCATGCTAAATTTCATATCCGCTTTCTTCCTTTCTTTAGTGGCATAGGAACCACTCATCCTCATCGAACCACGAAGCATATTGAAAGCAAGATTATCCATGTTGATACTCTGATCGCGGATAATTACTTTACCCGATAAACTTTCTAGAATGACATTATCATAAATCAATTTTCCAATAACAGTATTCAATGTAAAATCGATATTGGCGGGAATTTCAATAAGTTTTAATGGCGTGGTATCGGCAGCAGCAGTAGGAGCAGTTGTTTCCGATTCAAAATCTGCAAGATTGATCTGTGTGCTCTGAAGATTCAAAGTACCTTTCAGTGTTTCTTTTTTGAAAACGTAAGAGAGGATATTATCCAGTGTTCCATTTGCATTGAAATTACTGCTTCCCATTTTCGCTACGAGACTATTCAATGTGATATTCTGAGGATTAAATCTCAAGCTTAAATCTTTCAGTTCAAATCCTTGTTTATAATCTTTACTGTTATAGCTGAAATCAGTTAATGCAATGGTTCCGTTAGCGCTAAATTCTTCATAACGTTTTAGTTCTATGGCCGACATTTTTCCTTTAAACGCTACATCTGAAACGAGCAAACCTTTGATGGTAGTACCTGCTTCAAGCGGAACAATTTTACTGAGGTTAGCGAAATTCACTTTTCCTTTGATTAATCCATCCAGCTGAGCATCACTCACAGGAGTTTTAACCACGAGTTTCGCATCGAAAGGTTCAGCACCAATTTCAACATGCAGTTTACTCAGATTGATGAAGGTATGATCGGGAACACCATCAGGATTATTTACGCTGAGATCCAACTGAACATTATTTACTGCGGTTGGAAGCGAAGGATATTGGAATTTGCCATTCTGAATTTTCACATCTAATCCGAAGCCTGGCATTTTTGTATCATTGAAAGTACCTTTCACAAATCCTTTGAACGCGAGTGTACCACCAGATTTGAGGTCTTTAAATCCATCTTTGTAAACACCGGGAATCAACGAAAGAAAATTCCTGAATTCGTTTTTCTTTGCATCGAATTTAAGATCCATATTAATATCATTACCAGGCATTGCCACATAACCATCGAAACCTAAATTCAATTCATTCAAAGAGATTTCATTTTCTTTAAAGGTGAATTTCATGTTTTTCATATCCATGTCCAATTCTGCCTTGATGGTAGTTTTTACTTGGTTAAAATATTTCACGCCTCCATACCACAAATTCGTTTCATCGGTATTGGTGACTGTGTTGAGGACAAAAAGATCCTGCGTAAAGTCACCATTCCCCTCATGATTCAGATTCAAGAGTGTCATTCTAAAGCCCATTGAAGCATCATCATACAATACTCTTCCTTCTTTAATGCTGTATTTCTTGAGCGCCACTTTAAACTTTGATGGTTCTGATGCAGCAGCAGGTGTAGAATCTGGTTTGCTAATATCCCAGTTTGCTTTTCCATCTTTCAAAACAAGTAAATTAATAATAGGCTGATTGAGATTTATCGAACGAATATCTATTTGTCCGCCGTTAATTACGCTCATCAGATTTACTGTGAAGTTTAACTCCTGTGCTGCAATAAGGGTATCGCCTTTAAATTCGTTGATGCCGATTACACTCAGGTTTTTTAAGGAAAGTGTGAAATCAGGAAAGCTTCGAATTAAGGTTAAGTCGAAATCTCCGAAATCGATTTTCGCATTAAGATTTTTGTTGGCTTCTTGTTTTACCATCGCAACAATTTTGTCTTTGTAAACGATAGGAAGAATGATAGCAGCTGCCAGAACCAAAATAATTACTCCGGCTAAAGTCAAAAGAATTTTACGGTACATAGTTGAAAGAAATTAGTGAAGCCGTTTTTTTACGGCATTTTATAATAAACGCAAAGTTCAGGAGGTTTCTTGCCGAAATCCTCATAAATCCGCAATACTTTTAATAAAATTTCAACACGAGATGTGTAGAAGTATTAGGAGGACTTCTTTTCAATCCTGCTGGTCTTGTTTCTAAGCCACAAATCGGCAAGTACTAATGCGGTCATCGCCTCTACAATGGGTACCGCACGGGGCACCACGCACGGGTCATGGCGTCCTTTTCCCTCTAAAATTACTGTTTTTCCTTGTTTATCCACCGACTCCTGCTGCTGCTGAATGGTAGATACGGGCTTAAAGGCTACTCTGAAATAGAGATTCTGACCATTGCTGATCCCACCTTGAATACCACCTGAATTATTGCTCAAAGTCCGAAAGCGAGGATGTCCAGAAGCATCTGTTCCAGCTACAATCTGATCATTATGTTCGCTGCCTTTCATACTACTACTTTGAAAGCCACTGCCGTACTCAAATCCCTTCACCGCATTGATACTCAGCATAGCTTTTCCCAATTCCGCCTGAAGTTTATCAAAAACCGGTTCTCCTAAACCAGCTGGAAGATGCTTCACCACGCAAGAGATAATTCCACCCAGAGTATCACCTTCCATCTTGACCTCTTCAATCAGCTGAATCATTTTTAATGCAGTGGCAACATCTGGACAACGAACAATATTTGCTTCAGTATTTCCCAAGTCATAATCGGTATAATCGCCGGGAAGTTGAATAGCACCCACTTGACTTACAAATGCTTTAATCTGGATGCCTTCTTGAAGTAAGAGAAGTTGTGCCACAGCACCTGCTACAACTCGCGCAGCAGTTTCTCTAGCAGAAGATCTTCCGCCACCACGATGATCCCGAAATCCGTATTTCTGATCATAAGTTAAGTCGGCATGACCTGGGCGATATGCATTTTCGAGATGTGTATAATCATCAGATTGATGATCTAGGTTTCTAATCAAGAATGCCATCGGAGTTCCCGTACTCATTCCCTGAAAGTTTCCAGAAAGCATTTCTACATTATCTTTTTCATCTCTCGAAGTGCTGATACTACTTTGTCCAGGTCTTCTGCGATTTAGTTGTTCTTGAATAAAATCCAAATCTATTTGTAATCCCGCAGGACATCCATCAATAACAACTCCTATTCCCGCCCCATGAGATTCCCCGAAGGTGCTGATGCGAAAAATCTGACCGAATAAATTGCCTGACATATGCTGGATTTTGAAATAGTTTTAGTGGTTCTTAATACTTGCTGATGGTGTAAATTTTTTAATCATCACAAAATCATTCATAAAAAACCCATTACCGATATCAAAATCTTCTACTTTTTCGATGAAAAAACCATTTTTAAAATAGAAATTTATTGCTGTGAAATTTTTTCTGTTAACCGTTAAACGGATTGCTGATTTATTCGGAAGGATATCGAAAATCTTATGCATGAACCATGAACCAATACCTTTGATATGGTAGTCAGGATTAAGATATAATTTATTTAAGAAATATTCTTCCTCACTGTCACGGCTATACGAAAGATACCCAATTGGGTTAGTCTGCTGATATAAAATCCAGAACTGATGACCATTATTCATCTGCTCTAGTAATGCAACTTTGGAATACATTTTATCGAGCATAAAATCGATTTGTGCATGCGTAATGATTGTAGGATAATGAATCTTCCATATTTTTTCTGCGAGTTGGTAGATTAAGCCAATATCTGATTCATTCGCGAGACGGTAATTCAAATTTTCCACTCTCCAAAGATAGTAAATTGAACAGGGCAGTAAATAGATAAAAACTTTCATTCACGGCTATCTTCCTGAACAGTAATACCTCAGGCATTATTTCTTGAATTAGATTCAAGAATGGACGCAGTATCGGGATGGTTTACTGCCTTGTAATCTGTATTTTTGCACTATGAATATTTTTACTGCGGAAGGGCTGACGAAAGCTTATAATGAAAAACCACTGTTTAGCGGGATTAACTTATCACTGAGTGAAGGGCAGAAAATGGCAATCATTGCGGCCAATGGAAGCGGAAAAACTACCATTTTAAGGATCTTAGCTGGAAAGGAGACTCCCGATGCTGGTAAAGTTTCGTTTAAAGGAGATCTTAGAATCGGTTATCTTGAACAGGATCCTTATTTTACTCCAGGCGCTTCCATCATGGATTGCATTTTTGAACCCGGACATCCGATTTTGCATGCTATTGGAGAATATGAGCGATTGCTTGAATTAGGAGAAGAGGCAGATCAAGGTGAATTGCAGATCGTAATGGATAATCTTGATTCATTGAATGGATGGGATTATGAAAGTCGTGCGTCAGAAGTACTGGGTAAGTTAGGAATTCATCATCTTGAAAAACCAGTGAACGAACTTTCTGGAGGACAGAAAAAAAGAATTGCATTGGCAAGATTACTTATTGATGATTCTGATTTGTTATTGTTAGATGAGCCTACCAACCATCTTGATTTGGATATGATTGAATGGTTGGAAAATTATTTACGTCGCTTGAATAAAACTATTTTGTTGATTTCTCACGATCGATATTTTTTGGATAATGTATGTGATGCTATTGCAGAAATCGATAATGGAAAGTTGTACAATTATAATGGGAATTATGCATATTATCTAGAGAAAAAAGATGAGCGGGAGTCGCAGGAAAGAGCAAGTATAGATAAGGCTCGAAATTTATATTCTCGTGAGCTGGAGTGGATGAGAAGAATGCCGAAAGCCAGAACTACAAAATCAAAATCTCGTCAGGATAGTTTTTATGTGACAGAAGAAAAAGCAAAGTCGAAGCGTGCTGAATCTAAAGTACAAATGACTATGCAGATGAATCGACTTGGAAGTAAAATTCTGGAGCTCGAAAATATTTGCAAAACTTTTGATGGTCGTCAGTTGCTCAAAGATTTTTCTTATACTTTTAAACGAGGAGAAAAAATTGGATTGATCGGTCGCAATGGAGCTGGAAAATCTACGTTGCTTAACATCATCATGGAACTTGTGAAACCGGATCAAGGTAAAGTAAAAACCGGAGAGACGGTAGTGTACGGATATTATTCTCAGCAAGGAATGAATCTTCCAGAGGATAAAAGAGTAATTGATGTGGTTAAAGACATTGCTGAATATGTTGAAACCGGTGGTGGGAATTTCATTGGAGTATCTCAGTTTTTAAATCACTGGAATTTTGCAGGATCAAAGCAACATGCATTCATATCAAAATTAAGCGGAGGTGAAAAGAAAAGATTATATCTACTCACTATCCTTTTGCGTAATCCTAACTTTTTAATTTTAGATGAACCTACCAATGATTTGGATATTGTTACGCTGAATGTATTAGAAGAATTTCTTGAAGGATACCAGGGATGTTTATTGATGGTCACCCACGACCGTTATTTCATGGATCGATTAGCTGACCACGTTTTTGTAATGGATGGAGAAGGATCAGTAAAAGATATTCATGGTAATTACACTGACTATCGTTCGATCTTTGAGACGGCGCAGGCTAAAAAATCAGATGCTAAGAAACCTGAGGTCATTGAAATCAAAAAAGTAGAAGAGCCGAAGAAAAAAGTGAAGCTGAGTTTTAAAGAGCAGCGTGAACTGGAACAAACTGAAAAAGATTTAGCATTACTCGAAGCCAAGAAAAAGATGTTACTGGAAAAAATGAGTCATGGGGAAATTCCTCACGATGAATTGCAAAAGATTTCGGATGAATATCAAAAGACGGAACAAGCGATAGAATCAAAAACACTCTACTGGTTGGAACTGCAAGAACGAACGGCTTAATGTTGTGAGAGCTCTTTTACGAGACAATCGCCAAGGTAAGAAGCCATTTGATGGGTATATTCTTTTTCTTCCAAGGTTTTAATCCATTTAATGCCATTGATCACATTGCTCAGGATGATTTCAGTTGCATTCGTAATTTCTGATGCGGTAATAAATCGTTCTACAACCGGAACATTATTATTTCTTGCAAGGTCAATGAGTATTTTTCGAAAGACTCCATTCACACAACCTTCGGATAGGGGAGGCGTTAGTAGCTGATCTTTATACACAAGAAATAAATTCGTGCTTGTACCTTCAATAAAATTTCCTGCAGTATTCAGAATCAAGGATTCGTCGAAGCCGTTATTTCTGGAATAGAGTGCCGCCATCACATAAAGCTGACTACTTAAAGATTTGATATTGGAATAGGGGCCTCTTGCTTTCGCTTGCTTCGTGAAAATTCCTCCTTTGAGCCCATCGCCTACAGAACCATAAAAAGAGGGCAGTGACTTTATATTTAGCAGATATCCTGCATTATTTTCACCGGGAGTATAAAATCCTTCCGAGTGACGAAATACAGAGAGCCGAACCCGAACATCGTCACCAAAACCATTGATTTCAATAAGATCTTGAATCTGATTTCTTAGTGCAGCTTTATCTGGTAAAGTATCCATATTAAGTTCGAGTAATGCACAGGAATTCCAGAGACGGGTCCAGTGATCCTCTTCAAAAAGAATTTTTCCTTTTCTACATCGCATGGATTCAAAAAATCCATCACCCATTAAAAAACCACGATTATTATGCAGCAAAGAAGAAGCATCATCTGCTACTTTTTTACCATTATAAATCATTGTTGGAGTAGCCATCTTTAAAGGGGAAATCCTTGAGATAATTGTGAGATAAAATGGAGAAAAATAGTTGGTTTCAAGGCAATGGTAAAGATCAATCCGAAAATCGCTCCCCAGAAATGCGCATCGTGATTAATTCCTGTTCCCCCTTTAATCCCCATTCTGTATTCAAAAAAGAGATAAAGTGGGCCCATGATAATTCCCGGAATTCCAATTATTCCGAAGAGGTATAATTTAGTCCACGGCTCGAAGAGGATAGCAGAAAACATAACTGCAGATACTGCACCCGAAGCACCCAGTGAATTATAGTGAGGCTGATCTTTATGTTTTGCAAGTGACGGGGCATTCGCTACTAAAACTCCTCCCAGGTAAAGCGCAACAAAATAATATCCGCTGTTATTAGTAAAGATGGCATCATAATACCGTTCTACCGCCTGACCAAATCCAAACAATACAAACATATTCACGAAGAGATGCAGCGTATCAGCATGAATGAATCCTGATGTGATCATTCTCCACCATTGATTGCGATGTTGAACTAGATAAGGATTGAGAATCCATTTACGCTGAAGTTCTTCATTCGAAAACGCAATCAAAGAAGTGATAACGGTGATGCCTAGTAAGATGATGGTAATTGACATAGTTCAAAGTTAAACATTCACTTGAATTTGAAAATTATTGCTGATGTAGAGCTCATTCTATTTATAGGCTTAAATTTTAGACATGAAATATATCTTATTTATCATCAATTACTTATCCTACTTAATCAGAACATTTTCTATTTACTTAAACACTGGTAAATCAAGAATTATTTTCCAAGGATTACTGATTTATTTAAGGAGGCGAAACACTTGTACTCGTTTGTGATCGGGTGCGCAATTTGCCTATTCTATTTTCGTACATAAAATCGGATTAGTCAGCACGAAATAATTAATGAAAGCTCAACCGGTATCGTTTATGATCATCTTGAGGAGAATTCCTCTGATCCGTTTACTTTTTCCATGTGTAGCGGGAATTATTGTCGCACTTCAAATCGGCGATATTCACGTTAATCCTTTTTACCTTGCGCTGATTTCATTGTTTCTAATTGTTCCAGTATTTTACAACCCATTATCACGCATTTACCGTTGGAGATATATTAGTGGCATCTTTATCAATGTATTCTTTTTTATTTGCGGATATAATTTGATTCTACTGAAATCTGAAAATCTTCGTCCTGATTTTTTCAATAAAATACCTGGTGATGAATATTTGGTGTATCTCAATGATGCTCCCATTCTAAAAGAGAAAACAATTAAAGTTATTGGAAAAGTTTTTGCCATTAAGAACGGAATCCACATCAATAAAGCGCTTGGAAATTGGTTAATTTATTTTGAAAAAGATTCACTTTCATTACTGCTAAACTATGGGGATCGGATTTTTTTAAGTGTTAAACCTGCTGAAATTCCTCCTCCTTCCATTCCCGGTGAATTCGATTATAAAACATTTCTGGCGAACAGACAGATTTTTTATCGGGCTTATGTTCGTAGCGACAATTGGAAGAAATTATCAGGAAAGGATGGGAATCCGGTAATTGCTTATTCCTTGCAAACTAGAAATAAGTTAGTAGAAAAATTATACTCTAAATTGAAAGCGGGACAAGAATTTGCGGTTGCCTCTGCGTTAACGGTGGGTTATACGGATGCCATCGATCCGGAATTGATGAGTGCTTTTTCCAGCAGTGGAACGCTGCATATTTTATCTGTTTCTGGTATGCATGTAGGAGTGATTTATTTAATGCTAGCTTGGATGTTGGGCTTTCTTCAAAAAAATAAATTCTGGAAGCACCTCTATTTTCCGTTAATCTTAAGTTTAATATGGGCGTATGCAATTCTGAGTGGTTGTTCGGCTTCTGTTTTGCGATCTGCAATGATGCTAAGCTTGGTGATCACAGGAAAGTGGATCAGTGAGAAAAGTCCGATCTTAAATACGTTAGCAGCATCTATGTTTTTGTTGCTCTGTTATAATCCTTTTATGCTGACCGATCTTGGCTTTCAGTTATCATATCTGGCAGTACTCGGTATTGTTATCGTACACCCAATGGTAGTAAAGCAGTTTGAGATGCCCAATGCGCTGCTTCATCGGATTTGGGAATTGACAGCGGTTTCAATTTCTGCACAGTTAACCACAGCACCGATTAGTTTATTTTATTTTCATCAGTTCCCGAATTTATTTATTCCTGCCAATCTAATTATCATTCCATTGAGTACACTTGCAATTTATGGAAGTATTCTGTTGATGGTTTTTTCAAGTGCTCCTGTCATTTCGGATTGGATTGCGGTTGCAGATTCCAGTTTGTTGAAAATCATGAATTATATGGTGATGCAGTTTGAAAATTTTCCTGCTGCAGTAACTTCAGGAATAAGTATTTCTTTAGCCGAATGTTTACTCAGTTATGGATTAATCATTGCGTTTCTAAATTGGGTAAATACCAAAAGCGTAAATTATTTTGCGGGCATGCTGATTTTCTCACTTTCGATTTCTGGTTTACAGTTAAGAGAAAGTATCCTTCAACGTAATCAATTTCAAATTATTCAATATCCCATTCAACAGCATAGTGCATATGGAATCATCAGGGGAAGAAGCCATATTTTGTTTGCCGATTCCGCTTTAGTAGCTGATCAGAAATTGCAAAAAAGAATGCTGTCACCTTTCTGGACCGAAAAAGGTGTTGTGAATGTTGGCGCTATCAACTTGAAGTAACTGGTTTATATTTCTGATAACAGGAAAGTATCTTTAAGTCGCACTCCTTTTTCCGTTAGTTGCAAATTACAACATTCGTTGATAGGATCATGTTCAAAAAAGAGCGTATAATTTTCGTTAGCTGCTGTATTTAAAAAGATCGATTTTTCATTCAACGTAAGTAAGGGGCGCGTATCATACGCCATCACATAAGCAAGCGGAATATGACCTGTAGACGGCAGTAAGTCAGCCATAAAAACAACCGTTTGATTTTTGTAAGTAATATGAGGTAGCATCATTCCATCGGTATGTCCATTGAAATAATGAATTTTAAATCCTGGAAATAATTCTGTTCCTTCTGTTGTAAATTTTAGTTGCCCACTCTCCTGAATGGGTAAGATATTTTCTTTCAGAAAGCTTGCTTTTTCTCTGGCATTCGGTTTCGTTGCCCATTCCCAATGTGTTTCATTGCTCCAATAAATTGCATTCTTGAAAACAGGTTCAAATCCATCCCGACTATTATTCCATTGAATGCTACCACCACAATGATCGAAATGTAAATGCGTCAGAAAAACATCGGTAATATCATCTTTGCTAAATCCTTTTGCTTTCAAAGATTTTTCCAAAGATTGATCGCCATGCAGGAAGTAGTGTCCAAAAAATTTTTCGTCTTGCTTTTCACCAATTCCATTATCAATAAGGATTAACTTATCTCCTAGTTCCACCAATAGGCAGCGCATTGCCCATGTGCACATATTATTGCTATCCGGGACATTAAGTTTCTGCCAGATTGTTTTCGGTACCACGCCAAACATAGCGCCACCGTCAAGTTTAAAGAATCCAGTATCGATGCTGTGAAGTTTCATAGTTGTAATATTGATTCAAAGATACTACGCAAAGAAATAGGGCGTTCAAAATTCCAATTTCAAACGATAAATTCTTGTTCACCCGTGTTTGTTATTAACTCCAAGTCTTAAGCCTCAACAACAAATACATTACGGGTATTTTTGAGGGAGTTATGAAGCAGATGAAAGTACACTTTATTGCCCTTGGAGGCGCCGCCATGCACAATTTGGCTCTAGCATTATTATCAAAGGGATACCAGATTACTGGTTCTGATGATGAAATCAATGAACCTTCCCGTTCCAGACTTCAGAAAGCAGGAATTTTGCCTACTGAAATGGGTTGGTTTCCTGAGAAAATCAGGAAAGATCTAGATGCAGTGATACTTGGCATGCATGCAAGAGCCGATAATCCGGAGCTGCTTCGTGCAAAGGAGCTTGGAGTAAAAGTGTTTTCGTATCCGGAGTATCTTTATGAGCAATCGAAAGATAAAATCAGGGTAGTAATAGGTGGCAGCCATGGCAAGACAACCATCACTGCGATGATCATTCACGTATTGCAATTTAGTGGACTCGATTTCGATTTTATGGTCGGCTCTCAGCTTAGTGGTTTTGATACTATGGTGAGGATTACAGAAAAAGCTCCATTTATAATTTTAGAAGGAGATGAGTATTTGAGTTCACCTATTGATCGTCGACCGAAATTTCATTTGTATCAGGCAGATATTGCATTACTCAGTGGAATTGCTTGGGATCATATCAATGTATTTCCCACATTCGACAATTACATCGATCAGTTCCGCATTTTCGTAAATGCCTTGCTTGAAGATGGTGCTTTGATTTATTGTGCAGATGATAAAGTGGTAAAAAAAGTTTGTCTAGAAGTTGCTTCGGGAGTAAAAAAGTTCCCATACACAATTCCGGATCATCAAATAAAAGATGGCATTACTTACCTGGATGTGGATGGAGAAGAAATTCAATTGCAGATTTTTGGTGCGCATAATTTGATGAATCTAGAAGGCGCTCGTTTAGTTTGTAATCAAGTTGGAGTGGATGATGAAAAATTCTATGAAGCGATTCAATCCTTTCAGGGTGCGGCTCGCCGATTGGAACTTATCAGCCGATCGGAACGCGCTGTTGTCTACAAAGATTTTGCGCATTCTCCCTCTAAACTAAAAGCTACTACGGAAGCAGTGAAAGAGCAATTTGAGAATAGAAATGTAATTGCTTGTATGGAATTACATACTTTCAGTTCCTTAAATATTGATTTTTTAAATCAATACAAAGGTTCGATGGATGAAGCCGATGAAGCCATTGTTTATTTTAGTCCGCATACGATAGAACATAAAAAACTTGAACCAATTTCATTGCAACAAGTGAAAGATGCATTCGGTCGACAAGATCTAAAAGTTTTTGATAAATCAGATGAGTTGAAATCCTATCTTGAAAATAAGAAATGGAAAAACGATGTTCTTGTTTTGATGAGCTCCGGGAACTTTGGAGGAATCAATCTCGATGAATTCGGCAAAAAAATAGCCGGAGGTTAGTCCGGCTATCAATATTATAATTGTGGTGATGAATAATTAGGCATTCATCGAGATGAGGAACTCTTCGTTTGATTTTGTTCCGCGCATACGATCCAACATAAAATCCATTGCTTCCATCGGATTCATATCAGCTAAGTGATTACGTAAGATCCACATTTTCTGAAGCATTTCACGATCTAAAAGTAAATCATCACGACGCGTACTTGATGCTACTAAGTCGATAGCAGGGAAGATACGTTTGTTCGCCAATTTGCGATCCAATTGTAATTCCATGTTGCCGGTTCCTTTGAATTCTTCAAAGATAACCTCATCCATCTTCGATCCTGTATCTGTTAATGCTGTAGCGAGAATAGTTAAAGAACCACCGTTTTCAATTTTACGAGCAGCACCAAAGAAACGTTTAGGCTTCTGTAATGCATTTGCTTCTACACCGCCGGATAATACTTTTCCAGAAGCAGGAGCTACTGTATTATAAGCTCTAGCTAAACGTGTAATAGAATCGAGGAGGATACAAACATCATGTCCGCATTCTACCATGCGCTTTGCTTTTTCCAAAACAATATTTGCAATTTTAACGTGACGATCAGCAGGCTCATCGAAAGTAGAAGAGATCACTTCTGCGCGAACACTTCTCGCCATATCCGTTACCTCTTCTGGACGTTCATCGATCAATAAAATAATCAGATAAACTTCTGGATGATTTGCTGCAATAGCATTGGCCACTTCTTTGAGTAAAACTGTTTTACCTGTTTTCGGTTGTGCTACAATTAATCCACGTTGACCTTTTCCGATCGGAGTAAAGAGATCCATTACTCGCATCGAGTAATTCGTCATTCCGTTGTAAAGGTTAAATTTTTCGTGTGCGAATAAAGGCGTTAGAAAGTCGAATGGAACGCGATCACGAACAACATCTGGCGACTGACCATTAATCGTTTCTATTTTAACTAGCGGGAAATATTTTTCACCTTCACGAGGTGCTCTAACAGAACCACGAATGGTATCGCCTGTTTTAAGACCGTATAATTTAATAATCGCTTGAGTGACAAAAACATCATCAGGGGAAGGGAGATAATTGTAATCTGATGAACGCAAATATCCAAATCCATCCGGCATTAATTCCAATACACCCTCTGAAAGTACGGCACCACCGAAATCAAATAAATTTGTTTCAGGAACAACCGGTTTACGTTCACGTGTAGGAAATTCACGAGGAGGAAGGGGAGTGTTTTCGCGAGGAGTACTTCTTTCAAAAGCCGGTTCGCGTTCTGCCGGGCGAGGATATTCTTGTTTCGGACGTTCAGGTGAAAAATTACGTTCCGGGTTTTTAGGTTCAGGAGACGAACCATTATGATTTGTATTTACATCATCTAAAGGCAGCTCTGTTTGCGGTGTTTTTTTCACCACTTTTTCGGTGCCGAAAGAATGTGGTTGATAAGTTACCGGAGCAGCATTCGGATCTTCATCTTCTCGTTTAGGAATTATCCGTTGTCGCTTAGGGCGATTATCTCCTGATTCATCATCCACATTAACAGTTTCGGAAACTAACGTTATCGGAGTTGCTGATGGAGCGGGTTCAGCAACCACGGGTGCAGATTTTGAAGCAGCTTTAGGAGCATGTTCTGCGGGAGCTTTTTTTTCTGCTTTTTCTTTAGGAGCATCATCAGATTTTTTGACGCGTTCCTTTTTCACTGATTCCTGGCGCGCTGGAATTTCAATTCCGAGTTCTTTGAAATTGATTTCAGGATTTAAAGCCTGATGATCCAAAATCTTGTAAACAAGATCTTGTTTTTTAAGAGCTTCGAAACTTTCGATTTTCAACTTCTTAGCGATATCCTTCAGCTCAGGAAGCAGTTTTTCATTCAATTGAATGATGTCAAACATGTAAATGGAATTAAGTTTTTGGTAATAGGCTACACGGGATGTGTGGCTAGTGGTGTTTGGTAATTCAGGAGGGGGAGAAATCACTTAGTGAAAACTAAGTGCATCAGGCAATAGGGAAGTATAAAAATTGCAACATTTTGCAATTACAAGGCAATGATACGGGTTTAACGTGGGTTTAGCAAATATTGTTGCTTTTTCAACACCTGTTTTTTATCAACAGGCTTATTGACATCTTTGCAGTCGAAATTATTAAAATCATGATTCAACGCATCCAATCTGTTTATTTAGCTGTGATCGCAGTAGCGGCTCTTTTATTGTTCTTTTTACCGGTTTTTAGCCTTATTCCAGGGGAAGCAGCCTCCGATACTGCCAGTTATAGTTTTTCCATCCTAAGTGTTAAAATGACCACATTACAAGGTTTGAGTCGGGATTTTATGGTGTTATATCCTCTCATTATTGTGAACAGTCTGGTCCTGATGTTATCCATTGCGGCCATATTTATGTTCAAGAGCCGTCCTAATCAGATTAAAATCTGCCAAGCATTATCCCTTATTGTATTGGTTTTGATAGTTTTAATGGCATTTGATACAGCACAATTAAGGACAACCCTCGGGCCAGGCAACCAACTTCATTTTTCGGTAGTGGCAATTCTCCCTCTGATTCAGTTGGTTTTATGCCGATTAGCCGGAAGAGCCATCAAAAAAGATGAGCAGTTGGTGCGATCAGCCGACCGTCTCAGGTAATTTTCCACGGAGTCCGAGTTCAATAACATCGAGTTCCAGAATTTTGCCTTCATGAATCTTAAAGGAGAGCATAGTTCTTACTACATGGAAACCATGAACACCAGCGGCTCCGGGATTCATGTGGAGTAGATTTAATATGGGATCTTTCATGACTTTCAGGATATGACTATGACCGCATATAAAAAGATGAGGACGTTCCTGTATTAATTTTTGTTTTAGCCCTGGTTTGTAATGTCCGGGATAACCGCCAATATGTGTCATCCATACTTTTACGCCTTCACATACAAAAGAATTTATTTCCGGAAATGTTATGCGCACCTTATGATCATCAACATTTCCATACACTGCTCTGAGTGGTTTTCTTCGGGAGATCTGATCTGAAGTAGCGATCACTCCGATATCACCGGCATGCCAAACTTCATCAGCCTTATCTACATGTTTTAAAATCGCATCATCCATATAGGAATGCGTATCTGAAAGGAGTAATATTTTTTTCAAAGTAAAATCAGGAATCAGATCTGCTGAATTGATTTTTCATCAATCCAACCAACATTACCATTTGCAATTCTGATCTTTTTCCATCCGGAGAGTTCCTCAATCACATCGATTTTAGTTCCTGCATGTAGCATAAAAAGATTCGTGCTTTTCTGATCAGGCGAACTCTTCACATACGAACTTGCTTCCATCACTACAGCACTTTTATGATGATTGAGTCTGTTGTTAGAACACGATGCAATAAAAATAAAGAATACAGCGAGGATCAATAATGCAGTTCCGGAAAGGAATGTAAATTTTCTTTTTGAAATCGTATTCGCAAATAGATAACCAATTCCTAAGCCTATCGATACCCAGAGAATAATGATGCCCGTCCATGCCCAGTCAGATGGACTTTGTCCGCTCAATAACATTTCCCACCAACGTTCATAAAACAATTGCGGAACAGGTTCAATTTTGTCAATAGTATTACTGTAGGCAAGTTTTAAATTATATTGAATATCATCATCCAATGGTGCCATACGACGAGCTCTTTCATAATTCAACACGGCTCTCGGAAAGTCCTGCGTTTTATAATAGCAATTGCCAAGGTTATAATATACAGATGGTGATAATTGATTAGCACTAATGATCGCTTCAAAAAGTTTTGCAGCATCATCATAACGGCCTGCGCGGTAGGCTTTGTTCCCTTCAGAAAATTGTTGAGCAGCATTTATTTTTTGAGCGTGTGCTTTTTCTGTGGCTGCAAAAAATAGTGTAGTGCACAGCATAAAGCAGAAAGCAGAAATCATCAAATGAGAATTCAGGATCTTTTTCATACGTGGAGTTCTCCTTCCAGTTTGGTGATCAAACGAATTGCACGTTCATAAATTTGAGAAGGTTCTCCTGCAGCTGCAACTCCGCCATAACGCGCGAGCTCACAGGATTGTAAAACCTGTAACCATTCATCTACGCTCTCTAATTTTGCATTTTTTATTTGCATAGCAGCACCCGCATTTTCTTTCGTCAATTCGGAAACAGGAATACTTAGTTTATCACTTACATATCCCCATAGTGCTTTGCTTACTTCATCATATACTCCGGATTGCTGAGGCCCATTTAATAGCTTCTCTGCTGAAGTCAATCTTTTCTTAGCGTAAATGGTAGCGTTTTTACTTTTCAGCAAGGTCACATTGCTCATTAATTTTTCCTGACGACGGCGATAACTCACAAAGCCTGCAAACATCAATAATGGTGTAATGGTGAGTGCATAAAAAGGTAATGAACCATAAAAACCACTTTTTCTGGATGTAAATTCGGTGTCTTTAACTTTAATATATCGAATATCTTTTCCGATAACTTGGAAATCACTTTTCTCAGTACCTCCCGCTGAAATCACCGCAGAACCACCTTTACCCCGTGCAACTTGAATATTAAATGGTCCTGATTTTTTTGTGATGTATTGATTTTTGTCGAGATCGAAATACGTAAATTCAATAGGTTCTAAAGTATAGCTACCTTCATGTCGAGGGATCAACAAATATTCTATCGACTTACTTCCTGTAACTCCTCCGGTACTTACTTTCAGATTTTCAGTTATTTTCGGATCATAAGTTTCTAGATCCTGAGGGAAATTAATAGTGGGAGCCTCACTCAATTTTAAATTTCCAGATCCAGAAATTTTCAATTTTAATGTTACCGGCTCATTTTCTTTCGTTTCTTTTTTATCCAGCGTAGCGGAAAAATCCATTCTTCCAACACTACCTGTAAAACTTGCAGGAGCGTTTGACGGTAATGCTTTAACGTTAATCTTTAAAGAATTGCTTTTGAATTCATAATTCACATCCCGAGCTCCCATTCCGAAAAACGGATCATTAAACATTCCGAAAGGATCCGATCTCCGATCTTGTTTCACTTGTACCCGAGCGATACATTCAATTTCCATCGGATCGATTGTGAGCACTCCACTTTTTTGTGGGAAGAGTACTACTTTTTTAATTTCTCCCGTGCGATAACTGATTCCATCTACTACTTCCGTGGAAAGGTCTAGTTGTTGTGGCAGTTCAATATCCTGATTCCAAAATCCATTAAAGGGCGGCATCTTCTTTACTGAGTAGTTAACGATATTAACATTGGTGTAAAGTTTGAAACTGATTACAACAGCTTCTCCTTGAATAACACTTTGTTTATTTACGTTAGCACGAATGAAAATATTTTTATCACTCAATCCAGATTCTCCCGATTGTTGCTGGCCTTTTTGATTGTTTTGTGCAGATGATGGATTACCTTTTACCACTGCCAGATTTACGATATTTGAAACAATTTTTTTTCCTTCAACTTCGATTCCCGCAGGGCTAATTTTAAAATTCCCTTCTGTTTTAGCTTGAAGTATAAAGGAGAATGTTAGAGATTGAGAAAAGCTACCATTAATTAATTGCACGCTCTGGCTAGTATTGGGTCCTGACAAAACTGCAAAGGCAGAAAGATCGGGTCCACGGAAATTACTGCCCTTGGTATTCAAGGTATAAGTGAGTTGAAATTGCTCTCCAACACCTACGGTAGACTTGCTAGCAGTAGCAGAAAGAAAAGGAGCCTGCGCCATACCAGCTATACTCAATACGAGTAATAGAGGCAGGAGCCAGAGGAGGGATAACTTATTGGGGGATTTCACTAGGTTAATCATAATTCTACTTGCCGACTTTCGCAATGAGGATGCAAAATAAACGAGTTGCGAATGAAGAAGTATTGAATTTAACGAATCATTAACTCAAATTTTTTATTATTCCAGATAAACAGCTTCTTTGCCGGCTTCTAGTACCACACGAATATGTTCCTGAAGTGTAGTACTCAATGTAATTCCAACAAAATCGGCTTCTACTGGATAGCGCTTATGGTCTCTATCCACCAATAAAACGGTTCTAATTTTTTTCATGTCCGCTTCCAGAAATGGTCGTAAACTATACATCAATGTCTTTCCAGAATTGAGCACATCATCAATCACAATTACCACTTTTTGTTTGAGGTCTTCTTTTGAAAGAGGAGGAGTAATCTGATAGTCGATGGGTTGTTCTTTATCTAATTTGATTTCAACAAGTCGAACGGGAACAGGACAAATTTTTACCAGAACTTTTTGAAGAAGCAAGGCAAATGTATATCCGCTCTTCGCTATTCCTGCAAGTAGGATTTCCGCTTCGCTCGAATTGTCTTCATAGATCTGATATGCAATCCTATTGATTCTTTGATCAATCTGACGGCTGTTCAGCACTAAGGTAGGTTCACGTTGCACCATACACTATTCGATTATCCCTTGTGAAGTCATGTTAAAGGTATTGGGCTTATGACGACCTGCACCTGCGAAGTATTTTTTATAGTAAGGTTCATTCATGTCGCTGATGATCACACCATTGGAAGAACTAGCATGTACAAATTTGTGATTTCCTAGGTACAGTCCAATATGTGAAATTCGATTTTTTCGAATTCTGAAAAATACCAGATCGCCTTGTTGGATATCGTCAATATCAATTTTTTCTAGTTGAGAATAAATTTCTGCCGAATTTCTGGCGCCGAGTTTCTTACCATAAACTCGATCATAAAGCATATTCACGAAGCCAGAACAGTCAATTCCTTTCTCACAATTTCCTGCAAAGCGATAAGGTGTTCCAAGCCAGTTTTCAAGCGTATCATAAAGCATAAGGCTCCCGGAATCAGGCAAGTCAAATCCAAATTCCTGCGAATAGTAGGCGATTTTATTATTATCGATAAAGCCCAAATCAGTGGGTTCCTCATGAAATGAAGTCTGCGCCCGAGCACAAAGGCTCATGAACAGTCCCGACATTAAGAGCAATTTCGATTTCAGCATTACTGCGAAAATAGTCAAGATCAGGTGAAATGATGGGATTAGAACGGCTATTTGCTAACCGAGCGTATGGATTTTGAAAAATGATCAAACGCATCAGTGTTCTAAATCACTTGAAATTTGATCAGTATGATACCCTTAAATGCTCCTTTGACTACACTGATTATATGAATAGTTTACTGAAAATCAAATAGATAAACTCTGAAATATATTACCAAGCACTATTTGATACTCGCAAATAACATACATGCAGCACTAAAAAATAGATTTTAATGCTTTCTTAAATTCAGTAGTTCCTCACTTTAAATTTTTGGGGGAAGGGTGCACTATTTACTCCTCATTCTTCTTTCTACATTCAATAAAAATTTCTCTACCAGCTCTTGGCGGAATGGAATTGGTTGCTGCATTAAATTGTTTTAGCTCAAAATATTGACTAAACATCGGGCGATAATCATTTGCCGAACCACCAAATGGAGGTCCTTCTTTTTCAAATTCACAATCGAATAATAGTCCAGCAAGAATACCATCAGGATTCAAAAGCTCCGCCATATGTTTCACATATGCTTTTCGTAAGGCAGGATTGATCGCACAGAAAAAAGTTTGTTCTAGAATCAAGTCATATTTTTCATGATGATCAAAAAAATTTCCTTGAATTAATTGATCAATTGGAAATGCAGGAACTCTTGATTTGAAATTTTTTAACGGGGCATCGGCAAGATCAATAATATAAGTTTGTTTAAAGCCATGATGATAAAGATATTCCGCTTCATAACTATTGCCAGCACCGGGAATTAATATTTTGATGTTACGATTTTTTAATTGATCAATATACTGTGCGAGTGGGGGAGAAGGCATTCCTAAATCCCATGCAGTATCACCTTGCTCATAACGATTTTGCCAGAAGTTGGCATCCAATTCATTCATTATTTAAAGATTTTATGGAACGAGAATTTTAAGAGATTTCGAAACAACTTTCACATGGATTTCAGATATCGGATCACTCGCTTCTCCATCGATATGTAAATGTAAAGGTCGAGAGGCTTTAGCTGTAAATTCCTCGCAAACAAAATTTTTCAGATAATCTGTATCTTTTAATTTACCTGTGAATAATCGAATAAACATTCCAGGTAATTGTAATGCAGCGGGTTTTTGTACACATACCAAATCTGCTTTTCCATCTTTCAAATCAGCCTGAGGAGCGATTATAGCTGCATTCCCAAACTGAGATGCATTTGCAATAACCAGCATATGTCCGCTCCAGCTTTTTTGCTGTCCTTGCATTTCAATTTCAAATTGAGCAGTTTTATACCTGGCGTATTCCTGCAATGCAATTTTGGTGTAGTTACTTAATCCTCTTTTACCACTGTTATTAAAAAGCCAAGCTACATATCCATCAAAACCAAATCCAGATACGTTCACCGAAAAACGATTGTTGATGAGTAAGTAATCTAGGTAATCTGTTTTAGCATTTGCAATCTGTTTTAAAGCCTCAAGAGGTTTTAATTTTACACCAAGATGTCGTGCGAGTCCGTTGCCTGAACCTGCAGGAATAATCGCCAATGCAGTTTCACTATTTTTTAAAGAGGATCCTACTTCATTCACTGTACCATCACCTCCTACAGCGACTACCGCTGCATAGTTGTTCTTTACAGCATCCGCTGCAAGTTCTCTTGCGTGTCCCGCATATTCGGTATAAAGTGTTTCAACTTCATAACTATCCGCCAGTCCGCTTTTATCCACCAGTGTTGCTATCCGTGGCGCTAGTCCATGTCCTGCAATAGGATTTATTAAGATGCGAATTTTTTTCATGGTTTCACTAATGTATTTCGAATCATCCCTTGACGAAATTGCTGAAGAATTGACTTAATTAATGGTTCATAATGTGCAACGGTATCTGGCAAATTATCCGATAAATTATTTTTTAATAGACTATCAACGGTTCGATCGTATAAACCTGTTGTATGATTACCATCAAACTGTAATAAATAATTATCTGTAATTAACTGCCACGAACCATTCATGTAGTTAACCGACCAATGTGTATGAGGCTCTGCATTTAAATCCTGACCAAAGCCACTGTAAGGACCTGAATAATTTAATAGGCCAAGTGCTGTTGGAATGATGTCGGTTTGTTGAGCAGTTGTAGTTATCCAATTTTTTTTTGACGATGTAGGATCGAAAATTACAATGGGAACATGATAGATACCGATCCTCCCTGAATAATATTCGCTCTCTGCTGGTCCGGTATGATCAGCAGTAAGAATGAAGATTGTATTTGAATACCAAGTTTGTTTGGAAGCTGCATGAAAAAATGTTTGCAGTGCAAAATCAGCATAGGCTACTCCCTGCAATATCGGCAAGCTACCTGAAGGAAATTTTCCTTTATATTGAGCGGGAATAGTATAAGGATGATGAGATGAAAGGGAGAAAAAAGTTGATGTGAAAGGCTTCTTCCAATTATTGATGGTACGAATCATGAACTGATAATTAGGTTCATCAAAAATTCCCCAGTGACCATCGTAATCTGTGTCGGGACCATCGTATTCATTTCGTCCGTAATATTTATCAAATCCTGCGAGCTTGCTAAAATTATCGAAGCCCATAGTTCCATTATTCCCTCCGTGAAAAAATCCTGAGGTATATCCTTTTGATTTTAGAATTGAAGCCAGACTATTAATTCGGTTCGAATTCCAGTTGGAAGTAATGAAAGGTTCATCCATAAGATTCGGAATAGAAGCCGTCACACAAGGTATTCCATCGATGGAACGTTTTCCATTTGCGAAGGCTTCTGTATATACGGTGCTAAATTGCATCAGTGAATCGAGAAATGGGGTAAAGCCCTTACCGTTATTAAAGTTTCCGATATATTCTGCTGAAAAACTCTCTAAAATAATTACCACTATATTTTTATTGTTGAATGCCGAATCAGCTTGTAGTGTTTGATGTAAGCTAAAATATTTTTCAGCTTCTTCAGTATTCATGTATAAGTCGGAAGGCAGAGGATCATCTCCATATGATTTTAGCAAGGTGTATGGAGTATTCAATACTAAGGGAATTGCATCAGGTCCACCACCTGCAGCAGCAGCTTGTAGTGAAAGAGGTTTGTATTGTAATCCACCTCTTGCTCCAATAAATGTAATTCCGGCAAAAACAATAAATCCAGCAATCCTGAAGATAGGTGGACTCGTTAATTCCAATGGCAAAGGTTTTCTGGTTCTATGGTATAGAAAGATACCCAACCCAATGGAACCTACCCAAAGGATGATGAGATACCAGTAATCAGCAAGATATCCACCGATATTATTTCCAACATCTTCTCCCTGTGCGAGGAGTTTGAAAAAGTCAACTGTTGTTCTTTTCTGGGTAAAGGGGTACCATGCTATATCGATATAGTTAAAGAGTAAAGCAATGCTATTAATGGAAATGAATAAGATCTCGCAGGTGGTTTGCCAAGATCGCTTCACAAAAAGCTTTCCTGGGGTGAGATGCATCAGAATAAACAAACTGTTTAAGATACAAACGGCAGCAAAATCAAAACGAAGACCATAAAGAAAGGGGATAAGGGTTCCTGACGAAAGGGTAGCAGGGTTGAAAATGGCAAAAACAATACGGGACAGCATAAAAAGAAGCATGGCAATACCGATTCTCATGATCAGAAGTCGGTAAGGCAGCCACCAGGATTTTTGCATGGCGGTAAAAGTACCAAATGCAGATGTGATTGCCGATTGGGAGGTTTTTTGGGAAAATGACTACCCATTTTGAGAACATTTGGTCAAAGTTCAGATTATGGGCATGAACTACTTGGAAAACTCCGTGAAAAAAAATGAAAAGGAACAGTATTTGCAATTCATAAGATATAAAAGAGCCTTATATGCAACCCAAAAATTACAACGAGCCAGAATTAATTCTACACAATCAAAGTACCCTAAGGGTATCAATTTCTCTGGCTATTTTAGTGGTTGGTTTATGGCTTTTATCAGGATTGCCCTTGTGATTGAGTTGTTCCCATAATGCAGAAAGCCGCTCAGCAATGAGCGGCTTTCATTTTTTGGGGGGAATATCAATAAAAAAAACCGCGATGAAGCGGTTTTTTTTATTGATATTTTACTGGTATTATTTAGTGTAAGTATCAGAGCAGCTGACACTTGAACCATTTGTAACTTCAGTATAGCTAATGGAAATATTACGAACGATTGTTCCTCCATTGTCTGTGAATGAAATTGTTCCAGTTCCAGAGAAAGAGCGATTTGCAGCAGGAGTACCACACATCACTGTTTGGGATGGAATTGTGATCGTGAAACCAGTTGTATTATCACCTGAAATAGTTCCATTTACTGAACCGTTATCATAATTTGCAAAACGGCTAAAATTAATGGCAGTATTAGTTACCGTAATTGCTTCTGTATAAGCAGTTGCACCAGTTCCACAATCATCACTAGCTGAATATGTTGCACTTGAAAGATTTACTACATATACATCTCTGATTTCTTCTGAAGGATTCCCAGCAGCATCAGAAGCAGAATAAGTGAGTTGGTATGAACCAGCAGCATTTGAATTAACTGTCCCTGAAGTATTTACAGTAACGGTTGCGTCATTATTATCAGTCGCATCGGCACCTTCGTCAACATAAGCAAATTTCAAAACTGAGAAATCAGGATTGTCACCATTCAAGGAAATTACAGGAGATTCAGTATCATCATCTTTTTTACAGCCTGAGAATGTGAGAGTTAGAGCTGAAATCAACGCTAAAGAAATTGATAATTTTTTCATTTTAAGTGTTTTACAGAGGTTTGAGATGCAAAAATAGTTAATTTATACAAGGACCATCAGAAAAATTTGTGCCTAATTTGTAAGATGTAATCCTGTTTTAATACTTTTGAGGCTCTTAAACTCAATCACTCAAATGAAAAAAATTGCAATTTTTATGTTGGCTGCAGGTATGTTCTCCTTAGTAGCCTGTGGACCTAGCGCTGAGCAAAAAGCAGCAGCTGAAAAACAAACTGCTGATTCTCTCGCTGCTGTAGAAGCAACAAGAATTCAGGATTCAATAGCAAATGTTGAAAAGGAAGCGATGGCAGCTCAAAAGGCTATGGAAGATTCTATTACAGCTAGCAATATGAAAGCTATGCAAGATTCTTTAGCTGCAGTTTCTTCTAAAATGCAAAAAATCGACAAGAAAGTTAATGCTCCTAAACCGAAAGTAGTAAAGCCTGAAGATGTTAAGGCTGGTCAAGGTAAAGGTTAATTAACATAAAGGTTTTTGATGCTCTTTGTTCTTTTTATTAAGAGCAAAGAGCATTCTATTGTTACGTAGTAAGCTTTCTCAATCACTCTGATAAATGACAGAGAGAAAACGGAGATGCTGCTAAGAAGAGTAATATGGCCAAGTGAACAAAGCTCGACTTAATGGGGTTTTGCAGAGAAATTCCATTGTCAGTTGATGAATATTTTAAGGAATACTGTTAAAAAGTATTCATCAAACAAATTGATTTGGAAATAAGTAAGATTATATTTGTACATCAATATCAACAACCTAATATCAATCATGAAAAAATTATTCACTCTTATTCTTGCTGCTGGAATGTTTTCTTTAGTAGCATGTGGACCTTCTGCTGAAGAGAAGGCTGCTGAAGAAAAACGCGTAGCTGACTCTGTTGCTGCTGCTGAATCTGCAATGAAAGCTGCTGAAGAAGCTGCTGCCGCTGCTGCTGCTGCAATGACAGTTGATTCTGCTACGATGATGGTAGATTCTTCTGCTGCTCCTGCAATGAAATAATTGCAAGGTACACTTGATTAAAAATCCCGCTTATGGCGGGATTTTTAATTTTAGATCAGGATGTTTATTGAACTATTTAATTCAACATTTCCAGTATTAAAGTAACGTTCCAGCAAGATTCGCCAGTTCACTTCTTTCTCCTTTTTCCAAAGTAATATGTGCATAGAGTCTCTGATTTTTCATTTTATCAATCAGCGTACTTAGTCCATTAGAGTGAGAGTCGAGGTAAGGAGTATCAATCTGAAAAATATCTCCAGTAAATATAATTTTCGTTCCCTCTCCTGCACGTGTGATGATGGTTTTTACTTCGTGAGGTGTAAGATTTTGTGCTTCATCAATGATAAAACAAATATTACTTAAGCTTCTTCCACGGATATATGCAAGAGGAGTGATATGTAGTTTTTCATTTTCAACCATATCATTAATCTTCTGAAATTCTTTATCGGTTTCACGATATTGACTTTGTATGAATTTCAGATTATCCCAGAGCGGCTCCATATAGGGATTAATCTTCGATTTGATATCTCCTGGTAAATAGCCAATGTCTTTATTGCTCAATGGAACAATAGGTCGTGCAAGAAAAATTTGACGGTATTTACTTTTTTGCTCCATAGCAGAGGCTAGTGCCAACAGTGTTTTTCCGGTTCCTGCTACACCCATAATGGTCACACATAAAACATCAGGATTCAACACTGCATGCATGGCGAACGCTTGCTCCGCATTCCTTGGCCGAATTCCGGCTGTTGCTTCTTTATTTACTCTTTCAATACGATCGGTATTGGTATTGTAATACGCCAATGCAGATGCTGAGGCAGATTCTGACTTACTTCTTAAGATGAAATAGTGATTTTTTACAGGCTGAACTTTTACGATATCCTTCCAATTGCACCATCCTTCTTGATATAATTTATCGATAACTTTTTTAGGGAGATTTTCGATCAGAGATTTGCCAGTATATAATTCTCCGAGATCTTTTATTTTACCGGTCTGATAATCTTCAGCGGCTAGATTTAGTGATTTAGCTTTAAGACGGAGGTTGATATCCTTACTGATCAATACTACTTTCCGTCCTGCATTTTCTTCCTGAATACTCATGGCGGCATTCAAGATTCGGTGATCTGCTTTCTTCTCTCCAAAAACTTCATCGGCATCAATCCGACTCGATTTCTCGTGCATCAACACTTTAAACTTTCCTTTTGTAGGTCCGTTTAGTGGAATCCAATCTTGTAAAGAATAATCTCCGGAAAGCTTATCAATACTGCGGATAAATTCACGTGCTTCAAAATTAATGACATCATTTCCTTTCTTAAAGCGATCAATTTCTTCCAAAACCGTTATCGGTATGGCTACATCATGTTCTTTGAAATTGAAGATTGCATTGTGATCGAAGAGGATGGCAGAAGTGTCAAGGACAAAAATTTTCCGATCTATCTTTTTAGTAGTGGAGGCTCTAGCCATATAGTTATTGGGTTTTCTCTAAGATAACGGCAGGAACTATGGTGATTGGGTTAAATATTGATCCAGAATTCTACAATCCAATGTTAATAAGAGTGAGTGCTAACAGGCTGATACATAAATCTTATAGGAATATCATAGGAATTCCTGTTCAACTTACTGAAGAAAGATAATTATCAGGCTCTCTTTTTTCTTTACTCCAGACCATTTGGTAAGGATTATTTTCTGAAGATTCTGTTAATCCATCGATGATTTCTTTGATTGCTTTGCAGAATACCTTTCAAATTCACTATTTTCGCAGTATAACATCAACCCTTCAGTGATCCGATTTCTAGCACCGAATTTCCTTTTTGCCCTCTCCCTGATCGCTATTCCTATTCTTATTCACCTCTTTAATTTCCGGAGATTCAAAAAAGTATATTTCAGTAATGTTCGTTTCTTGCAGGAACTGAAAGAGGAAACCACGCGATTAAGTCGGCTGAAACATTTGCTGGTATTATTTTGCAGAATGCTGGCGGTGATTTTTTTGGTACTTGCTTTTGCACAACCTATCATCCCAATTGGAAAAGCGGCTACTACCAAAGCGAACAAAGCAGTGAGTATTTATTTCGATAACTCCTTTAGCATGGAGGGAATCAATAAAGAAGGAACTTTATTGGAAGTTGCTAGAAAAAAATGCAGAGAGATTGCGCTAGCTTATCCTCCTTCTACTCGTTTTCAACTTTTAACAAATGATTTTGAAGCGGTACATCAACGTTTAATAAGTAGAGATGAATTATTAGATGAATTGGAAAGGATTAAAATTTCTCCGGTCTCGAGAATGACAAGTGAAGTTGTAGCCCGACAAGAAGAAGCCTTGCATCAAGCTTCATCATCAAGTATCTATTCTTTTATAGTGAGTGATTTTCAAACTGGAACTTCAAATCTGAATGCCTTAAAACCGGATTCATTATTATCCTTAAATCTTGTTGCCTTACCTGTTCAAGCGGGTTCAAATATTTATATCGATAGTTGTTGGTTGGGAAGTCCGGTTGTGCAGTTAAACAGACCGGTTGAATTATTTGTGAAGTTGCATAACAGTGGAGAAAAAGATGAAGATAATGTTCCGGTTCGCTTAATGATTAATGGTAGTCAGCGTGCGGTAGCTAGTGTTCCATTGGAAGCTGGAAAATCCGTTACAACGAGTATTAATTTCAGTGTTACTACTGCTGGCTGGCAACGTTTGAAAGTGGAGATTAGCGATCATCCTATTACATTTGATGATCAGTATTATCTAACGTTTGAAGTCCGTGAGAAACTAAATGTAATTAGCATTGATGATAAAACGGGAGGCCCATACCTGAAAGCACTTTTTGGTCAGGATCCATTTTTTAATTTCAGCCAGACCGCAGTGAGTCAAGTGGATTACTCTCAATTCTCATCAAAAGATCTTATTATCCTCAATGAACTACCTACAATTTCATCGGGACTTAGTTCAGAATTGAATAAGTATCTCGAGGCTGGAGGAAGTGTTGTTTGTTTTCCTGATAGTACTGCTGATCTGAATTCCTATGCTACTTTTTTACAGGAGAATGCATTTTCGAATCCGGTGTCGGGAAATGATAAAGTAGAAAAAATAGATTTACAGCATCCCTTATTCAGCGATGTTTTTGAAAATAAAAAGAAAGGACAGGAGGCTATCGATTATCCTACTGTCCAACGACATTTTCCAATCAACAGCAAAAATGGAAACCGATTATCATTGATGCAATTGCAAGGCGGGGATCCATTTCTCTCTGAATGCACTTATGGTAAAGGAACGCTTTATTTATTTTCAGTTCCGTTAACACCGGGTTTTTCAAATCTAGCACGCCATGCAATGGTAGTACCATTACTTTATAAGATGGCATTGCTTAGCATGCGTCAGCCGGCATTTGCGTATACGCTTGGCCGTGAGGTTCCAATAGAACTTGATCGAACTACCATCGGTAATGATCAAACTTTTCATCTAGTGAATACCAAACTCAATACCGATCTTATTCCTACACATCGCGTAATGGCGGGAGGTGTTCAAGTAAATGTTTCTGGTCAGATTAAACAATCAGGAACTTATGATTTGAATACGACTGCTGGTTTGGCGGCAGTAATCGCATTTAACTATGATCGAAAAGAATCTGAACTTAATTATCTGAATACGTCGGCAATTGAAAGTGAAATTAAAACTTCAGGTGCAAACAATGTACAGATTTTCAAAGGGAGCACTGCCGATCTCACTAAAACATTAAATGAAATTTCCGAAGGAATACCGCTCTGGAAATATTGCATCTTACTTACTTTGATTTTCTTACTCGCAGAAACAGTTTTACTTCGATTCTGGAAAACCACATGAACCTACTTATCCGTCAAACCCAAATTGTCGATCCTGCATCAACCTTGAATACTCAGGTTTGTGATGTGCTGATCCAGGAAGGCAAAATTATTTCCATCGCTAAAGAAATTAAGAAGGAGCAACTTCCAGATGGTGTTAAAATGGTGGAAGGAAAGGGAACGATACTAACACCGGGATGGCTCGACTTAAGAGCTTATTTCAGAGAGCCAGGGGATGAACAGAAAGAATCTATTCGTAGTGGTCAAGATGCTGCTGCTGCGGGCGGATTTACAGGAGTAGTCATGATGCCTTCTACGCATCCTCCAGTTCAATCAAGAGCTGCAGTAGAATTTGCAAGTAGTAAATCAGCAGGTCACGCAGTAAAAGTATATCAGGCGGGAGCATTAACAATAAATCGTGATGGTAAAGATCTTTGTGAATTGCATGATATGATGCAAGGCGGAGCGATCATTTTTACCGATGATAAAAGAGCAATTGCAGATAGCGGCGTAATGATGCGCGCACTTCAATACGCAGGAAATGTTTCAGCACGTGTGATCAGTTATATTGATGATAATGGGGTGTCGGGGTTAAGCACTGCGAATGAAAGTAAAGAAACTACATTGCTTGGCTTTAAAGGGTCTCCTTCCATTGCAGAATTAATAGCCTTACAACGTGATCTGAATTTAGTGCGGTACACTGGGATGCCAGTACATTTTTCAGGGATCAGTACTAAAGAAGCAGTAGCAGAAATTCGAAAAGCAAAAGCTGAGCATCTGCCCGTTACAGCTGAAGTTTATCTGCATCATTTACTACTCGATGATTCTTCACTTAACGGATTTGATTCCAATTATAAAGTAAAACCACCACTGCGTTCTCTCGATGACATTGACGCGTTGAAAAAAGCAGTTTTAGATGGTACTATCGATGTTATTGTAAGTGATCACTCTCCAGAAGATCCTGAATCAAAAGTAGTAGAGTTCGATTATGCAAGATTCGGAATGATTGCGTTGGAATCGTTTTATCCGGTTTTGATGAGCGCATTCAAAGGCGCACTGTCAGTGGAAAAAATGGTAACATTACTTGCTGTAAACCCTCGAAAAATTTTAGGACTACCTGCCTTAAGTGTTGCGGAAAATGTAGAGGCGAATTTTACCATGATACACCCGGAAAAAGAATGGGTGTTCAGTATGGATTCCCTAAAATCAAAATCACGCAATTCACCTTTTCTGGGGATGAATTTCAAAGGTAAAGTAATCGGTGTTTATGCCAATAATCATTGGGTTCAGAATTAATTAGTGTAAGGGGAAGGTGATCGTTTTTCAGATTCATTCTCCTCGTTTGAATGGTCATTGTCGCCCTGCCGACATATTGTATTTAGTGGGTAACTTACTTTTGTCATGCCTAATAGCTTAAAAATGAAATCCATTAAATTTATTATTGCTTTACTGTTCACTGTTCATCAGATAAGTGCTCAGAATGCTGTTCTACGTCAGAAGCATTTTAATACTGAAAAGAATCTTGCAATAAGTGGTTACGATCCGGTAAGTTATTTTAGTGGGAAGCCACTTGAAGGACTCAAAGCTTTGAGTTTTACTGTTGATGGAATTACTTATCGCTTTGCTACGGCAAAGAATTTAGAATTGTTTAAAAAGAATCCTGCATCGTATGAGCCACAATATGGTGGCTGGTGTGCTTATGCAATGGGCTCATCAGGAGAAAAAGTAGAAGTAGATCCTGAGACTTTTAAAATCATCAATGGAAAGCTCTATCTGTATTACAACAAATTTTTTAATAATACTTTGAGCAGTTGGAATAAGAATGAAGCAGTGTTAAAAGCGAAAGCAGACGCGAATTGGATTAAAATATATCACTGAGGATATGAACCAACACTCACAACTATTAGCATCCACAATTCAGGTATTTGAAGAATTGAATGATACATTATCGCAATTAGATGATAACGTATTTGCGACTTCTAGTCAACATTTGAATGGATCAACTATTGGTCAGCATGTTCGTCATATCATTGAATTATATCAATGCCTTGAAGCAGGATATGAAGCAGGAATCGTAAATTATGATAACCGAAAAAGAGATCTTCGTTTACAGACAGAAATAAAATTTGCGGAAAGTACTTTGAGTGAAATCATCGCAATGTTAGGAAGAGAGGAGAAGCCTATGCTTATGGAAACTGCTCTTGGTACCGACGATGGATTTACGATGATCTCAACAAATTACTATCGCGAAGTCGTTTATAATCTTGAGCATACTATTCATCATATGGCTTTGATCAGAGTTGCGATTCAAGAACTCACTCCATTGATATTATCTGCCTCATTTGGAGTAGCGCCAGCTACGCTTAAATTTCGGAAATTATGTGCACAGTAACCGTATTGCCATTTGGTGATAGGCTTTTCATTACTTCTAATCGTGATGAACATATTCAGAGAACACCTGCGGAGCTACCAGAACCAGTAAGCTTCTCTTCAGGAAGAATATTATTTCCTAGAGATGGACAAGCTGGTGGTACATGGGTAGCGTCGCATGAAAATGGAAATGTGATGGTTTTGATGAATGGAGGAATTAAAAAACACAAACATCTTCCTCCATACCGAAGAAGTAGAGGATTGATATTTCTAGATATTTTTAATAGCTTACTTCCCGTGAATGAGTTTGAAAAAATTTCGTTAGACGGTATTGAACCTTTCACTTTAGTTATTTATCAGCAAGGAAGTTTGTGGAAAGCTATCTGGGATGGAAGTAAAAAATATCTAGAGCCAGTAGATAAAACGAAACCACAAATTTGGTCTTCTGTAACATTGTATGATAAGGAAGTACGATTAAAACGAGAACAGTGGTTTCATAAGTGGCTGGAAAAAACGATGTTTATTAATGCAGAAGCTATCCGTGAGTTTCATGAGTTCGCTGGCGAAGGTGATGCTAAAACTAGTTTGAGAATGAACCGCGATGGGGTATTAATGACTGTGAGTATTACGGGTATGGAATTGTCGTCAGGTAATCTGAAGATGTTTTATAAAGACTTACAAGCTGGATTGATCTCAATTAATGAATGGATGTTACCAGCAGGAGAAAGAATCGTTTTATGAACGTTCTGAATCGGCATCCTTTTTTTATCAAGTTATTTAACTGGGAATACTGGAATAGTAAAATCATTTACGCGCCATTGTATCCCTACTGGCTTTGGCTAAGTCTAAAATCGAGGTCGTTGTTTTTTCTCACTGCTGCAAATCCACATATAAAAAACGGAGGATTTATCATGGAAAGTAAAAATGATATTTACAATCAACTTCCAGAATTTAGTTATCCCAAAACAGAATTTTTTCTGAAAGGTACTTCCAACACAGAAGTGCTTACAAGATTTGAACAAAACAGTTTTAATTATCCGGTCATCGCAAAGCCTGATCTTGGAGAGCGAGGTTTAGCAGTAAAAAAAATCCATAACCAAGTCGAGCTATTGAATTATGCCGAACGAATGCCAGTAAATTTTTTGGTGCAGGATTTTGTGACTTATGAAAAAGAGGTGGGGATCTTTTATTATAGAATTCCCGGAGAAAAAACAGGAAGGATTTCAGGAATCGTAGATAAATATCCTGTGGTTGTAAATGGGAATGGTATCAACACGATTGAGGAGTTGATCAATCAGGAGCCACGATATATTCTGCAATGGACACAGATTCGAAATGCACATTCCACTGAAAAGCTTCAAGAAGTTCTAAAAGTGGATGAATCGTTTTTGCTCATTCCTTATGGAAATCATTCACGAGGTTCTAAATTCATCAATGAATCTTCCCGCGTGAACCCTGAACTAGAGGCGCTCATCAATAGCATTTGTTGTGCAATGCCTGATTTTTATTATGGTAGACTTGATATTCGTTTCACTTCTTGGGACAAGTTATACAAGGGCGAGGAGTATTCGGTGATAGAAGTGAATGGGAGTGGCAGCGAACCCACTCATATCTATGATCCTTCACAAAGTTTATTCTATGCGTGGAAGGAGATTATTCGTCATTGGAATATTTTACATAAAATCAGCAAGGCTAATCATCAGAATGGCGTGGAATATTTGTCCTTTTTAACAATTTATCGGGATCTGAATGAATTTTCCGATATTGATGCATTACTTTCACAAGAAGTTTGGTAGGACTCTGATTTTCATCTCCACTTAGATACTTATTCATGTTAATTAGTTTTTTAGCAGGACTATTGATTAGTCTGGTGGGCTCACTACCATTAGGATACTTAAATGCTATGGCAATGGTGCTAAGTTCCAGTGAAGGCGTTAAAAGTGCAACCCTTTTTGCCGCAGGTGTAACATTGGTGGAATCGTTATATTTAATTGTTACATTATTCTTGATGAACATGCTTTTAGCACATCTTGAAGTGCAGGGATGGCTTCATTTAATCTCATTAATCTTTTTAACTTTTTTAGCCATCGCAAGTTTTTATGCTTACTTCAAAAGCGAAAAGAATGTTAAAAGGCCACTTGTAAAAAGTAAAACTAATCGGTTTGTTTTAGGAGTAGCAATGTGTGCTGTAAATCCTCTTCAGTTGGCATTTTGGTCAGGATGGTTATTGTATTCTTTAAACAAAGGATGGTTAACTTATACTTCTAGTTCTTTGATCGTGTATGTTGCCGGTGCTGGAATTGGAACAGCGCTTTCATTGCTGATTTTCATTTTTGCTGGAAATAAATTTTCAAATTTCATGCGATTACATCAAAAGAGTGTACTTTTAGTGATGGGATTTCTGTTTTTAATATTAGCTACTGCTCAGATCTTTAAAATTTAACACTGACTTAACAATGGCTAAACAGGTAAATATTGATGATAAGCTCATCATCATCCGGAGAAATGATTTTCTCGCTAGACTTAATCAGGAGGATTATGAAGCACTTAATTTAGTACACAACTATATTATTGCAGATAAAAATGCTTACATCTATTTTGATGCACAGCAGCATAACAAACTTTACTTTGTAAAAGAAGGGTATGTGAGAATTGGTAATATCGATGATCAAGGAAATGAATTAGTGAAAGATATTTTACATCCTGGTGATGTATTTGGACAGTTGACTTTAGAGAAAAATAATATGCATGGGGAATTTGCCCAAGCTCATAAAACGGAAACTATTTTGTGTGCTTTTACCATTGAAGATTTTCAAACGCTATTACAACGTAGGACTGATCTCGCATTGCAATTTTCTAAAAAAATTGGGCAGAAAGTTAGAAGGATTGAAAACAGGTTACTTAATTTACTTCAACGAGATGTGAGATCTAGATTATTGTATTTTTTCTGGTCGCTTATGCCAGAGCATGAGGGGCCAGTGGCAACCTCTCATTTTATCGAGAATTATTTTACGCACGAAGATATTGCCCGGCTCACAGGGACTAGTCGGCAGACGGTAACTACGTTATTGAATCAGTTTGCTGATGAAGGCATCTTGGAAGTGAATCGGGATACCATCTCGATCCTAGATATCCGTCTTTTACAACTTGGGGCAAAGGTCGTTTAGGCGACAATTACTTATCGACATCGAATATAGTTTTACCAAAAAATACGAACCGTGAAAATTAAAGCTCTCTTCTTCTTAATTCTACGAATTGCTGTTGCGATTATCCTCTTGCAAACGCTATATTTTAAATTCGGTGGTGCCGAAGAAAGTGTTTATATCTTCACTAAAACAGGGATGGAACCGTGGGGACGCATTGGTTCAGGTATCGTGGAATTGATTGCTTCAATTTTACTTTTGTGGCCAACAACAATTGCTTTCGGTGCTTTACTTGCATTAGGGACTATGAGTGGAGCCATCTTCTTTCATCTTACACTATTGGGAATTGAAGTTAAAGGTGACGGAGGATTGTTATTCTACATGGCACTTTTTGTTTGGATTGCATCTTTTATCCTTCTTTTAAATTACAAATCGCAGGTGTTAGATGTGTTGAAGAAGTTTAAAAAGTGAGATTAAATTCCAAGTAACGATTTCTAGAATTCAGTATTTTTACAGACTTCTTTTGAAAAGATATTGTTTCAATGCCTGAGATCATAATTTTATCTATTTGTTTAATGGTTTTTTCACCGCCTATAATCTCGGGCATGTTTGCTCGAAGTCAAGGACGAAGATTCTGGGTTTGGTTTTTCATCGGTTGTGTGCTTCCTTTTATTGCTGTGATCATTATTTTCTTGTTGCCGGAAGTTCATAAGGAGTTACCAGCACCACCAGCGGAAAAATAATTTTTTTGAAATTGAATTTTATTTTTGATGTAGATAAACTCGAGTAAGTTTATTATTTTTGAGTTGAAGCCTGAATAAGATGATTTCATTTATTCAGATATGCTGCCTAATAGCTATGAAAACATTTATTCTTTTTACTTTTTTCTTTCTGAAGACATTGCTAAGTATTGCACAGGATTTGGATTGGGCAACTAGCATGGGAGGAACGCAAAGTGAGTATATTTCAAAAATAAGACTGGATGCTAATCGTAATATTTATGGAGTCGGTTTTTTTTCTGGAACGGTCGATTTTGATCCAGGGCCTTCTATCTTTAATCTCACTTCAGCAGGTGGCTATGATCTCTTCATTACGAAATTGGATTCCTCGGGAAATTTCCAATGGGCAAAACAGATTGGAGGTACTTCTTCTGATCAAGGAACTGCACTTGCTCTTGATATCAACGACAATTTAATTATTACAGGAAGTTTTCAAGATACAGTTGATTTTGATCCAGATGCAGGAACGCAATTTTTGGTTTCTTCAGGCACCATTGACGCATTTATTTTGAAGCTCGATGCGAATGGTAATTTTATATTTGCTAAAGGATTCGGTGGAACTGCTGGTGAGAGAGGATTGGCAATTGCTGCGGATGCTTCTGGAAACATCATTGCAGGTGGATTTTTTAATAATACAGTCGATTTTAATCCCGGTGCAGGAGTTTTTAATTTAACTTCTTTTGGTGCGAGTGATATTTTTGTGGTTAAGCTTGATGCAAGTGGAGATTTTATCAGCGCAGAACAAATAGGAGGGACCAATGATGAGATTATCTATTCTCTCTCGTTAGATGTATTGGGAAATGTTTATGCTTGTGGATATTTTAAGGGTACAGCAGATTTTGATCCCGGTGCAGGAAGTGCCATTTTATCATCCAATGGAAATCAGTATGATATTTTTGTAATGAAGTTGAATCCCGATGGTGATTTGATCTGGGTGAAGCAGATGGGAGGATCAGGGAGCGATATCGGATATGCCTTAACGTTAGATGACAATGGAAATGTTTTTTCTACTGGTCAGTTTAGCGGTACAGCAGATTTTGATCCGGGCGTGGGAGTTTATAATCTGAACTCTGGTGGAGCAAGCGATGTATTTGTATCAGCGCTTGATTCTTCCGGAAATTTTCTTTGGGCGCGAAGTTTCACTGGAACTATTACTAGTGCTGGATATTCCATAACGCAAGACGATCTTGGAAATGTTTACGCGAGCGGAAGTTTTTCAGGCACTGTTGATTTTGATCCCGGTGTTGGAAGTTTCAATTTAACAGATATAAGTTCTGGAGATGCATTCATAGTGAAACTGGATTCTTTCGGAAATTTCCTTACTGCTTTGCAGATGGGGGGGCCTTCGAAAGCTATTGGGGAGTGTGTATCTATCGATCACTTCGGAAATATTTTCGTTGCTGGAGATTTTGAAGGAACTGCTGATATGGATCCTGGAATTGGAGTTTATACTTTAAATTCTAACGGCTTCACTGATATTTTCATCGCTAAATTGAAGCCGTTTACAGTAGGATTGTCAAACATTCAAGTTAAAGATCGCATACAAATTTACCCGAATCCTTTTTCTAGCGTACTCAATATCAGGGTTCCTGAGGTTTGGTTAGATAGTCGCTATATGCTTTCTGATCAATACGGAAGAGTAGTAGAGGAAGGTCGTTTTAATGGAATTGATGAAAAGCTTGATTTGTATCATTTAAGTAATGGGGTCTATTCACTGACTCTAACTGGTGCTACAACTGTAGTTTATAAAGTCTTTAAGATGTAATCCGGTTGAGATTTACGGGTATGTCAGCTAATAGACTACTTTCGGTACAGCATTAACAGATGCTATACAAGTACAAAAAATAGCTCTTTCGAAGATGAAGGTTAAAATTCAACAAATTTCAAGAAGCATTAAAGCATATCCTGCTTTATTTTTTCTGATTCTCATTTGTGTGGTGTTCATGTTCGCAGAAATTGTGAATCAACGATTCTGGATGTCCGATTTTGAAGTTTATTATAAAGCCGCTTACAGGATTTTACATTCTCAGAATTTATACCGTATTGAAGCCGATAAGCATTATATATTCAAATATTCTCCTACCTCGGCCATTTATTTCATTCCATTTTTAATTTTTCCTTTTGAAGCAGCAAAAATTGTTTACTGGTTATTACTTACAGGAGTAATAGTTTCAGGATTTTATATGTGTGTAGAGATTATCCGCCCATCTTATCTTAAATCTGCTTTAAAGCGTCCAGTGAATTTGGTATTTCTTTTTGCGATCTTGATTCTAGCGGTTCATTTTTTGAGAGAATTACATCTTGGCCAAGTCAATTATTTGCTGTTGTATTGCTATATTTCTGCTTTGTATTTTTATCAGCATAAAGAAAATATCCCGTTTTCTTTAATCCTAGCGCTAAGCATTTTCATTAAGCCATTCACTCTCATTTTTATTCCCTTTCTGATCTATAAGAAGAAATATTCCCGACTGGTTTTATTTGCTTTCTTCAGCCTGGTATTATTCCTTCTTCCGATTTTATTTTACCGTTCAATAGACCTAACTATTGATCAGTATAAAAACTGGACGAACGAGTTAAGGGTAGAGTTATCACATAAACAAGGGTTACTAGAAGATGCAAATCATACTTTCTTTTCCGTTTTTGCTCGATATACGCCAGTTCGATTTCTGATTTCTGATAGAAGCAGCACTTTCATGTATCAATTAATTATGCTGGCGGCATTAGCCCTTTCCTTTTTATGGTTTACAAGGATCAGAATTAAAAATGCAAGTATTGAGCAAATGAATTATTTCGCTCTGATAGAATTTTCATTGCTGGTAGCATTCATTCCGTTAATAGCATTTACGAGTGAAAATGCATTCGTCTTTACTCAATTGCTGGTATTTACGATCTTATTATATTTTAATTCGTTGAAAAATGTAGAAAAGGGAATTGCGGTCGTCGCATTTTTATTCATCGGAGGTAATTTCAGCGAGTTGACAGGAAAACATTTATCGCAGGAGATTGATAATCTTTCGCTGATCACAGTTGGCACAGTGATGCTGATTTGTCTTTTATTTGTTTTGAGAAAGAGAGGTAGCCTGATGGATGCAATCACTGAAAAGTGAAGATGATTAAGTCTGGTATACAGGAAATTCGTTAAAAGCTTCCCCTTCTTTTTCATCTAGTAAATAATCTTTTACCGACATCAACATAGCTTTGTTGGAAGTAAAAAATTCTCTGTTAAAATTTAATGCTGTAGTCAGATCTATGCTTTCGATGGAAGATTGCTGAGCCGCAGTATAAAAATCTTCGAGTGATGAATTATAATTCGTTTCAATTTCATTATAAATAGCTTGAAATCGATCAAGCTGTATCTTATCAGTTTGAATAAGTAGCTCATTAATATCCTTATAAAATTTTTCTGCTACTTTCTTATGTTGCAAGAAAAAGTCGAACTTGATGTCTTTAGATGATCGTTTCAAGTTATTGATGTTACCTGCTATATCTTTCATGCTTTTAACTGCATGCATACAACTTCTAGAACTTGAAATAAGCTGATTTAGCTGATTAGTTTCTACTACTTTTTCTCTTATTTTAAGATAGAAAGCTTGAATTTCGCCTTGCAATTGTTTCAAGAAGTCATATTTTTCAGATTCTGTTTTCGAGTAAAATTTTCTTTTTGAATTTATTACTTCGAATTCAGATTTTTGCTCTAGTACATGAGTATCAATTTCGAAAAGAGAAAGGTTAAACATGCAAGCGTTATGAATGAAATATCGAGTTTCTCGCCTTAGTAAATCAAGGGCAGTTTCGGGTTCAGCAATATTCGCATGATTAATAAAGGCAGCAGTAGTTTCATCGGTGTCCTTAAAAAATCGCTCCAGAAAATTTGCATAGTTATTTAAAATTGGCAAAAAGAGTATGATCGATAAAAGATTCACTAAGCTAGAAAAAGTAACGAGTCCTATAAGTGGATCTTTGATATTAAAGACATCAGTAATGAGGTAAAGAATCTGTTTAAGGAAGATGAATGCTAGTACCGTAAGGATAATATTGAAGAGGATATTTCCCAGTACAACACGTTTCTTGGATGCATTTCCACCAATAGCACTGAGCATGATTTTTATGGTCGTACCGGTTTCTGATCCTAACACAATGGCGACAGCAAATGGGAATGTAAGGGCTCCGGCATGAAGGGCACTTAAAGTTAATGCCATCGTTACCGAACTGGATTGAATAAGAAGGGTGATGCAAAATCCAATAAAAAGAAAAACAATTAAAGGCATTCCTGCATATTTGCTAAAGTCGAAATGTTGTACCTCGGCTTCCATTGCGGTTTTCATAAATGATAGCCCGATAAAAAGAAGCCCGAATCCAAGAATAAAATAAGCAATGTATTTGATTGAAATTTTATTGCCGAAAATGATCAAGAGTAATCCACCAATACATACTGCTGGATATGCTGCTACTTCAATGTTCATCTTGAATCCTAAGGTAGCCACGATCCAACTGTCGAGTGTTGTACCCAAATTCGCACCAAGGATAAGTGCCATGGCATCTTTCATGGCAAATACACCAGCACCTACGAACGCCAAAACCATCAAGGAAACCATAGAACTACTCTGCAGAATTCCAGTCACGATTGCTCCTCCGGCAACAGCAGTAATTTTATTTTTAGTGACTTTCTGCAGGAAAATTTTAAAGTTCCGACCTGATAAATTCTTTAGTGCCTCTTCAATTAAATACATCGCAAAAACAAAAAGTCCTACACCAGCTGAAAGTTTAAGTATGTTGGTTAGATATTCCATAATTCGATTCGTACAAAAGTAAATTTCAAAAAATGCATTATTGAATACATCTTCCCTATGTGTTGAAGTTATTTTTTAAGCCAATTTATGAGTTTTTTAAGACTACTGATTCCCTTCTTCCTGATCCCTATTTCACCAATCAGAAAGCCATAAGGTTTTAAAGAATCTACATGATCACAAACAATTTTAAACATGGCAATTAAAGGAATCGCAAGAAAAATTCCTGGTATTCCCCAAACGAGTTCACCAATCACCAGCGCAACAATTGTAAAGAGTGGATTTATCTTCACTTGTGGTCCGAGAATAATTGGTTCGAGCACCCAACCTTGAATAAATTGTACTATGCCATAGGTAAAAGCAATACCCAATAACATAGTCATGCTAGCACCCTGAACGGCAGAAACGAGTAGTGTTACAGTCGTTCCGGTGATGTTTCCGATGAAGGGTACAATCTCCAGCAGTCCACAAAGTATTGCAAAGAAGAGTGAGTTTTTGACTCCTATAAATGTAAATCCAATGCCGTACATTATCCAAAGACAACCAATCATTTTGGTTAATCCTACAAGGTATTGCTGAGAGACCAATGTAACTTTATATACCACATGAGCCATTTCTTTTTTTTGTTCTGCAGGAGCAAGCAGGATGATAAAATTGCGAATATGATTTCTATAATAAAGGAGAAAAAAAATGTAAGCTAGAATTAAAATAAAATTCGTGAAAATACTCATTAGTGATCCGGCCATAGTCGATAGAAATACTGTAACCAACTGTTGCTGATCATTCATGATTTCTGTTTGCTTTACAATTGGAATACCCAGATGATTGAAAATATAATCTTGCATTCGATCTCCTGTTTGGAGGATTTTTTCTTTCAAGACTTCTACATCTGTAGTTAAATCAGAAATCAGCCAAGCTAACATTCCACCAATACCTAGGATAATCAGTAAGAGAACAAGAATAGATGCGAATGCTGCTAAGCCCTTCGGAATTTTTTTTTCCTCTAGCCATTTGCAAAACGGAAGGAAAAGTGTAGCAAGTACTCCTCCAATAGCTAAGGGCATCAGGAAAGCTTTTGCATAATGCAATCCTGCTATCACCAGATAAAGTATAAGTAATGTTTTAATAATCGAAGAGGATGTGGTTGTCATAGTTCCAGCATTGGTATTTAGTAAATATAAATGGACTAAACGTTTAATTTTCCCAAGTACAAGTTTTTATTGCATTTAAAATGATGTTTATTGAAATTTGAATTTCCAGTAAAGCTGTTTCGTCAGTTCGTTTTGAGATGTTATGCAAAGGTTATTTTTTCAGGGGTTAAACCGACTGATAAATATCAGTTTTCAGCGGATCCTCAGTCTTTGTTCGACTTCAATACTTAATGGAGGTCTTGAATCGTTTGCTTTTGCCATTTAATCTGGTTGGGTTGAAAATCATCAGTTGTTGCTTTATATTGTAAGAATGTATTAAGTTATTGATTTATAAGTCACTGAATAGAAAGCTGCCTTGTTTTTTGATATGTTTTATTAATTTTACCATATCTTACCAAACGATTAATAGGTATGCCACTATCGATTTAATCCCAGTGATTTGAAGTGTAATTTTGAAATGTGAGAGGATTGCATTACCTTATCAGAGATTTATAAGTTATAATTAAAGTAGAAAGTTTTATCGAGAGGCCTAATCTCTTTGAAACGATTGTAATTTGAATTAAGTAATGAAAAGTGAATTGAACCGAAATTCAAGCACACCGAAAGTGATTGAAGGTTTTTTCTCAAAACAATTAATCCAAGTAGTATTGGTTGCTTTGTTCGCATTTTTATTAAGAGTCTATCACCTGAACTTTCAAAGTTTGTGGCCCGATGAGTTATATACCATGTGCATTGCAGATCCTACGCATTCTGTGAAAGAGATTCTGAATGGATTAAAAACAGATTTTCATCCTCCTTTGCATTATTTCTTGGCGCATTATTATTTTAGGTTAGTAGGATTCTCAGATTTTACGGGTCGATTGCTCTCCGTTTTTATCGGGATTGCAGGTGTTATCGCTATTTATTTTCTTGGACGAGAAATGAAAGATCACCGTATGGGAATTATTATGGCGTTAGTGACCGCAGTAAACTTCTATCATGTATTTCACAGCCAGGAAGTACGTATGTATATCTTGTTATTTTTATTTGCGATTGTATCCGTAATTTTCTGTCTGAGAGCAATTCGCAGAAATACTTGGCAGGAGTACATAAAATTTATCATCCTTACAGTATTGCTATTGTACACACATTACTTTGGGATGTTTGTATTTGTAGGAGAACTATTTTGGATGACGATGATGGTTTTGTTCTTCAAATCTGCTGACTTCAAAAAAGTATTTATCTCTTGCTTAGCAGTTGTGACTTTTTTCTTACCGTGGATTCCCTACATACTAACAGCTAGTCATCGGAGCCATTGGATGCCGGCTCCCAAACCTTGGTTCTTCTTTAATTACCTTTTTGACTATACAGGAAGAGATCCAGTGGTGAGTGTATTATTCCTTTTAGGATTAGTCTTATTTTTAAGAAGGTTGATTCAGCTGTATCGTAATAAAGAAAATGAAAAATTAGCAGGTTATCTATTACTCTCTTGCTTGTTGTTCTTTGTGTATATACCACCTTATCTGATCTCGCAATTTAAACCCGTTGTCCAACTTCGTTGTACTATTTCTGGGTTGCCATTCTTGATTGCTGCAATGATTCTTGGCTTAGAAAGTTTGGGCAGACGTTGGTCAGTTGTACTATATACACTGGTAATGGTAAGTGCTCTTATCAATTTATTCTTCATCAGAAATTATTACGCTACTAACACAAAAGAAGATTTTAGATCCTTGGCACAGGTGGTGGATCATTTGGATGTTCAGGAACCCGTAGTGAGTCATTATGCACTTCAATTCAATTATTATTTCCGTCAATTGCACTCCGGAATTGCAGTGATTGATCCTGATAGTACTAGACCAGAAGATGTATTAAAGAATAGTAGAACATTTTATGTTTTGAATGCCCACAGCAATGAAAATTTAATGACCCTCAGTAAATACAAAAATTGGCAGGATTACGTTAAGATGGATTTTGTGGCTGATACTATTTATAAATCCACTTTTGGTAAGAAGGAATCTGCAGTTAGGTTCACAGAGCGATAATTTTGTAAGCATTTTCAGATTCATTTTCGAAGTATTTATCAGAGGTATAAAGCTGAAATTTCATATTTTTTTCCAGCAATCTTCTAACATGAAGATTTATGCTTTTGTGTACTACTCATAGTTAGCTATGACATTCATCATGGATGTATCATTTTTTAAAGTTCACCTTAGCCCCCTAAAATAATATGAGTTTATGGATAATTACTTTTTAAAAACCTTCCTTTTGTCTGTTTATTTTCTTTTCGTTACCATAACAGGTTTCAGTCAAGGAAAAGCTACGAAGAAGGAGTTGGATGAAAACAGAAAAAAGTGGGATACTCCTGCTTGGGTGGATACGTTAAAAAATCCCTATGCGAACAACCTAGCGCGAGTGGATAGTGGAAAAGTAATTTATCAAAAGCTATGCTCAGTATGTCATGGGAGTGGTGGTAAAGGTGATGGTGTTGCTGCCGCTGGCTTAACAGTTCAACCTGCAAATCACACTGGGGACTTAGTTCAAGCCCAATCTGATGGTTCCTTGTTCTATGAACTTACTAATGGTCATGCTCCTATGCCAGCCTATAAGACTAGTTTAACCGATAAACAAAGATGGGAATTGGTGACCTACATACGAACGTTGAAGCCAAAGCCTAAACCAACTAAATAAATTACTTATATGACTAACCCAACCTTATTATGAAAAACAAAATATTACTCTTCTGTATTGTTACAGTTTTTTCTGCCACACAATTAGTGGCCCAAACAAATAATAGCGGAAACACGAAATTGTTAATTACCGGACACGCTTCTGTTACTGCTATTTTAGATACTGGACAGTCAAGCTTTACGGATGCTAATTTCTCCGCTATCTTTCTTTATCAGCTCGCTCCTAAACTTTTTGTAGAATCAGAAATTGAAATTGAAACTGGTGATGGTGTTGCTGATATTGGTTTAGAACATGCCAACTTAGTTTGGATGGTCGGGAAGAATGTACTTTTTCATGCAGGACGTTTCATTCCACATTTCGGGATGTATAGAGGAAGATTAGGAGAAGGATTCATGAATCGTTTTGCAAGTAATCCTGTTGGTTTTGGTGATGGAGGCATTGGCACAATGGAAGCTGTTGGATTTGGTGTGCAAGGAGGATTTGCAGCTGGATGTTCCAAATTTAATTATGATGGTTGGGTTTCTAATGGACCTCAATTGTTAACGGATGCAGAAAACACTGGTCAATTTGACTATGAAGCTTATACTGATAACAATAAGAATAAGGCGATCGGTGGACGAATAGGTTTCCTGCCACTTTCCAATTCAAGTCTTGAAATAGGTGCTTCTTTTGAAAGTACTAATAAAACAGGCAGCCAGTATTCTGCTGATGAATCGGTAGGAGTAATCGCGTATGCTGTCGACCTGAATTATTTTCATATGATTAAAGCTATAAAAAGCACTTTACGGGTGCAAGGAGAGTTCAAAAAGCAAGATGTTGATAAGCATGATTATTTAATTCCAGATGATGAATTTGGTGGCACTTATACTTTTGATAATACTGCCCAAACCTATTATATACTCGCTTCATTACGACCAGGTGGCGTTGAAAATAAGGTGCTAAGAAATCTGGAGGTAGCCTTGCGATATTCAAGTTATAAAACACCAGATGGAGCTCCTTGGGCTTACTATGATACGAACGGAAAAAATACTGACCTCACTCAAACTGCTTTTGGTTTAAATTATTGGCTGAAGTGGAATTGCGTTGCTAAGCTTTGTTATCAAATGCAAGACGGAGTTACCGATCAGGTCTTCATTCAATTATTTTATGGTTTCTAATCGAAAAAAAGGAGAAAAAATTATGAAAAAAGTATATATCATCTTCGTCTTTATTTTAGCAAGTACGTTAACACTCTTGAATAGTTGCGCACCAACCGCAATGATTGCTGAAAAGAGTGGAGCACAACTCTGGGGAGAAAACTGTAACCGCTGTCACAATGCTCCCTCGCAAGATCAGTATGCAAAGGAACAATGGGAAATCATTGGAACTCACATGAAAATGAAAGCGGGAATTACCAATGATGAAATGACTAAAATTGTTGCGTTTCTAAAAGGAGAGTAAGTAGCTTTAATACGATACTGACTTTTGGCAATGCCATTACCGAATCTTGAGTTTAAGTTTCCTTTCTGGAATTGAAGTATAGCAAGAGGTGATCATTTTTGATTGCCTCTTGTTATTGATAATTTGTTTTAAATTGATTGAAGTAAGGATTTTGAAGTACAAATATGTATAATTGCAGATGAAGGAGAGTGCCCCCAAGAGCCGAATTTTCTTACGTTATGCATCTCAGATGAATACATTCTCACGCATAAAAAGACCTTTTATGTAGAGTTAAATTAGAAATAAATTTTTTGATCTAACAGTGCGAAAATTATCTGCTAATCAATCATTATGACGAGATTTTGAAAGCACCGTCAGGGATTTCTTGTGAGGAAGAATCCTTTAAAGACTGTATACCGTTCTAGCCTGATAAGGCAGTGTTATTATTTTGTGTTTGAAAAATAATCCCAAGTCATTTTTGATATGTCAGCAATTATTTTTTCATTCGTTGCTTCATTCTCTTTTGAATTTGTCACAAAGACGCTTATAAAAAAATGTTTTCCATTTGGTAAAAATATAATTCCAATATCATTTACGGCGGCTGTTAAACCGTCTGCGTTTGTCCCTGAAGAACCTGTCTTGTGAGCAATTTTTGTATTTTCGGGTAACTGTTTTTTTAACCTATTTGCTCCTGTTTGAGTTTCACTCATTACTTTCCAAATGAAGTTGTAACTTTTTTCGGAGAGTAGTTTATCCTTGTTGATGTAATATTTCTCTAAGGTTTCGTTAGCCGCTATTGGCGTTATCCAATTTTGAAATTGCAAATCCCAATTCGCTTGTTGTATCTCTTCATTTAATTTTATAGAAATATCCCCGAAGCCATGTGTAATAAAATATTTTTCAACCGCTTCTGGTCCACCTATTAACCTTAATAATACATCACAGCCTACGTTGTCGCTTTGTGAAACGGTATATGCTATAATTTGGGAAATTGTCAATATTGTTCCGTTGGGATAATCCTCCCTAATTGGGCTGTATAGATTTGGTAAAAGGTCTTTCTTCTCAATTTTAATTTTTTGATTTAGAGTCAATTTTCCTTGATCTATTTCAGCAAGTACTACCAATGCAATATGATATTTAAATACGCTTTGTAATGGGAATTGACGCTCGCCATTTATTGACAAGGTATCTTGACCTTCATTGCCAATTATTGCGACTCCTACAGTGGCATTTTTTGAGGATACAATTTGTTGAATTTGCTGCCTTAATGTATTAAGCGTTTGAGCATAAGATATAAAGGTTTGACTTAAAATTAATGTGATTATTAAAAAGGATTTTTTTGTCATTTCTTGATGCTATTTCGAGGTTGTAGTGTATCGGGAATAAGCTACTATTAAAGGTCATCGGTGCAAAAGCAAATATACAAACTACGTATTAGGATATGGCGAAGTTTAGCTTTAGGTGTAAATCCTAATGGTATTTGCAACAAAAATTCCGAGTAGCACTATGCAATTATGAAAAATCAGAAAAGCACCTTTCATGTGGTGTTTAGTCCGAGTAATTGTTCCTTCGTAAAACTAACTATAGCTCGAATTTTAAAATTTCTGAATATTCCCTTCTAAGTTAATTTTTGCTCGGTGATTTCGCTCGCTAATTCCATAGCTAATTGCTCTATTCTGTGTTTGAAAACCATCATACACAGTACTAATACTGTGAGGCAGATAACCACATTAGGAATTTGACCTGATATGATAGTGGTTACAACTGCCCCAGTCATTATTAATGCCATTGCCAATGATGCAGGCATCCGCAATTGACGAGTGAAAAGGGCAATGCCGCCTAATACTTGTGCCACACCAACGAAGTACATAAACCACAATGGGAAATGCCATACTTCTGTGAACTCTTTTGTCAAATCCGCTTGACCCATTAATTTGGTGACTCCAAAAATCAAGTGCGCAACCCCTAAAACGTAAGCGATGATCTGAAATTTTTTGTCAACTGGTTTAGGTTCTAGTGCTTTGCTCATATTTTTAAGATTTTAATTGCTTTAGCGCAGTTCCCCAATCTTCTAAATGGTGAACAGATTTCATTTGCCCGTTCTCCATAGCGTGAAAATCAATAGACATAATTTCGAATGATTTTGTTCCGTTAGTTGGTAAGCCCATAAAATCTCCATTTGGTGTACCACTAACTTTGCTGCGCACAACAAGTTTATTACCTTCTTGAATCATTTCTTGTGGTTCCCATTTTAAATCTGGAATTAATTTCCAAAAATGTTCTACCTGTCCAATTAACGCTGATTTTCCTTTGCTCTCTACAGAACTTGATGAAATAAAATCTTCTGCTAGAACTTTATTTAGTACTTCTGTAGCACTTGTCTCAGTATTTACCGTTAATGCTTTTCTATAAAAGGCAGTTAAGGCTTCTCGATTATTGTCCATTTTATTATTTTTAAAGTGTTTATAATGATGAAGCAAAGATGATACGACTTCAAATTATGAACAATGGACAAATCAGCCTTTGTATGGCACTTTTGGGAAAGTTTATTTAGGTAGATAAGTTTCTCGAAATTCTACTGGTGTAGTGGCTGTATTTTTTTTGAAATAGCGTATAAAGTACGCAGGGTCTTCAAAACCTAAACCTTGACCGACCTCTTTAATGGTGAGATGGCTATAAACCAAAAATCGTTTCGCTTCTAAAAGGATTCTTTCGTTGATGATTTCTTTTGGTGATTTTCCTAAAATTTTGGAAGTTGCTTGGCCTAATCGCTTTTCTGAAATACATAATTGAGAAGAATAGTCACTTACTGCTTTTAGTTTTGTGAATTTATTTTCTAGCAAATCTCTAAATTGCAATGTATAATCAAGGTCAGCACCTTTTTTTACATTTCCAAAACCTTGTTTCCTTTTTTCCCTTTCAGCGAACAATAAAAAATTGTGTAAATGGTTTTTGAGAATGAAATATTTTGCTTCATCATCAGGTAAATTCAATTCTGAAGTGATCTTGTCACATATACTTATAAATTGCTTTATGGTTTGCTGATTTAGTTGAATCGTTGCTTGATTCGATATGTCATTGAACAAAATTGAACTTCGTAAAAATTTCGTGTCCGAGAAAAAATCATCTGTAAAAATAAGTACTCGCCCAGCGTAGTTTAATAATTGGTCAAACTGATGCACTCGGTCTTTGTCAATAAACAATAAAGTGTAAGGTTGAATTTTTATTTTTTCAAAATCTACGAAGTGAGTGGGTTGGCAATTGTCAAAAAGAAAAATATGGTAAAAATTAGTTCGGTGGGGAGTTGTTAAATGAGCTTTATTTACTTTAGTCAAACTGTCTAACGCAACTACTTCAATTTGAAGCGGAGCATTTTGCTTAAATTTCACTTTTTTTATTTCGTCCGACATTGTTTATTAAAATATTCTAAAACAGTTTTTCATGATGGAATGTGATTGCTTTTACGACCTAGCTTAGCATTACACCTTTCGGTAGACTCCACAAAAGCAAATATACAAACTAAGATTTAGTAGGTAAGGATGGATAGGGCAGGGTGGTTATCACCTTGATGTGGACATAACATCTCCGTAGTATTGCCCCGCAGTGATCCAATAAACGAAAAAAACCTTTCAGGGTGCTTTTTAAAGGATTGTAAAGGCGATGATCTGTTAATAAGGATACTTTATTGGAACGTACCCTGTTGTAACTACACTTGGATGTGGAATCCTTTATTTGGCAGTTTCCTGTGCCGATAATTTCCAATGTTTATTGTAGCAACGTATTCTGAAATATTTAAATTGTAAATACTCAGTATTAAACAAACCCCTTCTAGCAGCTGATTCCTTTGAAACATTTTTCTACTAAATTTTCTACTTCGCTCCATTCGTAAACACCTGCATCCTCCAAACTGGATTTTAATTTGTGAAGTACGTTGATACAATCATTCTTTTAACAGTTTCCCTAGCTTGATCGGTAACTTCATCGGTGACTGCATTTGGCCACCAACTCGTTATTTGGAAACCTTCTTCTAATTTAGAACAAGCTCTTGTAATCCTGTTTCCTTGCATAAACGGGTAATTTCTCCAGTACGTGAGCTAAAGCGTTCTATAAGTACCGCTTGGTAAAGTGCTTCTGCCAAATTCGGGTTTTAGGGTAAGAGGCATGGTCTGTTCTCAATTTGTATAATGGAATAAATGTTTTAATTTGAAACAAAAAATTGTTTGATATTGAAACAATACTTATCTTTGTTCTGTTTTTAAGCGAAACATAAATTGATATGAATATAAAATTGTCACAAAAGCAAATAGGTCAGAGGATAACTGAACTTCGTAAAATGAAGGGGTTGTCGCAGGAAGATTTGGCTAAAAGTGTCAAAATTTCCAGACCTTCATTGGCTCAAATTGAGTTGGGAAACAGAAGCGTGGATATTCTTGAATTGCAAAAAATGTCATTGGTTTTAGAATTTTCTTTGGATGATTTTATGTCTAAGGATTTCTCCACAAGTCAAGATGTTGATAGAAAAGAAGAGAAAAGAGCTAAGAAAGAAGAAGAACGTATTTCTGTGCCAACACTGCAAGCCAATAAGTTTAAAAATGTCCTGTTGTATATTCTTGAACGCTGTGCAGGTAAGCCAAATGTTGGGGAAACAGTCCTTTACAAGTTGCTTTATTTTTCTGATTTCAACTACTATGAATTGTATGAAGAACATTTGACTGGTGCAAAATATCGCAAGTTGCCTTATGGTCCAGTTCCACAAAAATTAGATACAATCGTTTTGCAAATGATTGATAAGGGCCAGTTACAAAGAGTAAAATCCGAATATCATGGTTATCCGCAAATGCGTTACTTGCCTTTAGTGAAAGCCGATTTAACGGAATTGAAAGCAAGTGAGAAAGATGTAATTGATAGTGTGATTCAGCAAATGAGTGATTGGAGTGCTGCTGCCATTAGTAATTATTCTCATAAGGATATGCCTTGGTTAGCGTCTAAAGAAGGAGAAGAAATAAATTATGAATTAGCTTTTTACAGAGATGCTCCTTTCTCTGTAAGAAACTATGGTGACGAAATTGAACAACAATGACCTTTGATGAACTTATAGAATTTAAGAGGGAATTGAAAAACCTTTTGAAAAAATACAGAACCTTAAACGAAGATTTGGAAGTGGTGAAAAATGTGTTGGAAGTAATTCCACAAGAAAGACCACCGTTTAGTTTTCGTATTGACAATTTGGGTTTGGAAACCTATGTCATTAAAGTAAAGAAGATTGCCTGTAAAGCATTAAAAGGTCAAGGAGTAAATTCGGGGTTGAGATTAATTTATGCTTACTTTGAAGAAGAACAAAAAATAACATTCATTGAACTTTATCATAAGAACGAGAAAGAAAATGAGGGCAAACAAAGAATATTAAACAACTTTAAATAACTAGCAAAATGAAAAATTTCCAAATTCAAGTAAAACATTGTCAGATGCTAACTTGAAGAAGCTGGAAAAATTAGCTGTTGGAAATACTCCGACTGGCTTAATTGCTTATCAACTAAAAAGAAGTGGACCTGCAATTTATTCAAAAGCATGTCAGGAAAATATTTCTCTGCATCCCACTAATCAAACGCCATACAGTAGAAGAAAAAGATAATCATGAAAACTTTCTTCCGCTATTAAGATCATGTTAAAGTTGTATAAAATGATGGAAGTATTTTTACAATTTACTTAAATAAAACAGCGGCAAAGTTTATTGCCGCTACAAAATTGGAACTATTTCGCAAGTAAAACAATTAGGGATTTTTCTTTGTGTAGATAGTTATGACATAGGATACTTTCTCGACCACTATTATCATTTTGGTGCAGCACAAATTACTACACAGGCAAAATTTGTAAAGAGAAAACCTTTAAATATCTACAATGAGAAATGTTCCAATACTCCGTTGAAAGTAATTGAAATAGGGCTTAACGAAATTTAAGAGGGAAGAGATACAAACCTACTAGTTAAAAATTTCAGACCTATACAAACAGTGCTTGTCATAACTAACGCAAAAGTGCTAATGCAGAAAAATGGGCAGGTGGAGTTTTACTTGGTGGACTTGCATTGCTTGTCTTGGGTGTCACTTTGCACCGGAATAGGAGGAGAACTTCATAGGAATAACCACTCCGAAGTGAAAGTTCTTTTTAGAGGGCCACGCAACACAGGAACGGGTAGTGCACCATAACCTGAATAAGGCGGTCAATTTGCGCCGGAATGAGGGGGTAAAAATGGTCCGGAATCTCCAGCTAACAAGATCGAAGGTAGATATTAGAACGTTGGTTTAAAATGAACTAGGGGAGTGATTAGAACTTTAAATCGTTGCTTAATTGGTGAAGTTCCTATCTACTGGGAAAGTTGCTTTATTGTGTTCTGATATTAGGCTACTTTTTGATTGTATAAATGCTGTTGAAATTCTATAAATAGTTTGCTAATATTGGCAACATCTCCTAAAATTTCTTTTGCATCTTCTAGCGACTGATATTTGTTGGTCAACAAGATTGGGAGTTTTTCTTGGTCAAGTTCTTCAACTCCTGTTTCAATATATTTGCTTAAAACAAATTCTATAAACTCCTTTTGCTTGTTGTCAAGCAAGGCAAAAATCGTAGCTTGGGCTGCGGCAACTCTTGCTTCTCTTGTCATGGGTTTTGTGTCACTGTTAAATACATATTCCAATACATCAAACAAGTCGCTTTTTTCAGCGTCAATTAGCTTTTGTAAGGTGTTAAGTTCTTCTTTTCCAAAACCTGCTTCGTCCAGTTTATCTAGAAGTGTTCTTCTAGTTAGCGGATTGCTCCAAAGTGTTCGTAACTCCTCTTCGTTTTTGAAAAGGTTTGGTAATTCACCAAACAAATTATTCAAAAATTCTTCAGCCGAAATAGGTATCCCATCAGCACTCCAAAAAGAAGTTGAAATCATGGATTGTATTTCTCTTTCCTTTCCATCACGTAATTTTATTTTTATTCGCTTCCGTTTTTCGCCTCTTTCTCCATCTTCCTTTCTCTCTTTAGGTGGATAAGGTGGTGTTGGTGGTTCCCCAACGTCGGGAGATTTTGGAGGTTCTACAGGCTCCAAGGGTTCACCATCCCATTCAGGGTCGGCAAAGTGATGAAAGGCGTTTACGAAATCGTAAATAGTAAAGAAATCTTTGCCATCAAACAAACGAGTCCCTCGACCAACAATTTGTTTGAACTCAATCATTGAATTTACTGGACGCATTAAAACGATATTGCGTATATTTCTCGCATCTACTCCGGTTGAAAGTTTTTGCGATGTAGTTAATATAGTTGGTATAGTTTTTTCGTTGTCTTGGAACTCTCTTAAAAACTGTTCGCCCAATACTCCATCATTTGCCGTAACACGAACACAATAATTTGTATCTGTTGAACTTTTAAACTGATTCACCAGGTCACGCACTGCCGCTGCATGGTCTTGTGTAGCGCAAAATATAATTGCCTTTTCTTTTTGATTGGCTTCGTCCATATAAATTTGAACGCGTTTTGCCTCTCTTGCTTTTATTTCTATAATTTTATTGAAGTCGGGTTCTTTGTAAAGTTTTCCGACTTCAATTTCGCCTTCTATTATTTGATCATCGCTCGTAAACATATAATCATCAAGCGTAGTCTGAATTCGTTTTACTTTGAATGGTGTTAGGAAACCGTCATTAATGCCTTCTTTCAGGGAATAAATATAAACGGGTTCACCAAAGTACTTGTAAGTATCTACATTGTCTTTCCGTTTGGGTGTGGCAGTTAAACCCAACTGAACGGCCGGCGAAAAATATTCTAAAATGCCTCTCCAGTTTCCTTCATCGTTTGCTCCTCCTCGGTGGCACTCGTCAATAATTATAAAATCAAAATAGTCGGCTGGGTATTGACCAAAATTCGGTTTTGGATTTCCCTCTTTGTCTGTGCCACTCATAAAAGTTTGAAAGATCGTAAAGAAGATACTTCCGTTGGTGGGTACTCTTCCGTCTTTCTTTACTTCGCTTGGTTTAATTCTTACTAAAGCATCGTCGGCAAATGCTGAAAATGCATTAAAAGCTTGATCAGCTAATATGTTTCTATCTGCTAGAAATAATATGCGTGGTCTGCGGCTTCCATCACGCTTTAAGTTCCAACGAGTTTGAAATAGTTTCCATGCAATTTGAAACGCAATAAATGTTTTTCCTGTGCCTGTGGCAAGCGTTAATAAAATGCGTTCCGCATTATTAGCTACGGCTTCTAAGGTATTGTTTACTGCAATTTCCTGATAATATCTTGCTCCTTTTGTGCCACCAATATCTTCAAACGGAATGGCAGAAAATTTTTCTCTCCATTTATTTTGAACGGCAAAGGTTTTATTCCAAAGTTGTTCGGGTGTTAAATAGTCTGCTACCAAACCTTCTGCACCTGTTTTCATACAGATGCTGTAAATTTCTTTTCCGTTGGTGCTGTATGTGGTTTCTAATTTTAGTTTATCTGCATATTGTTTTGCTTGTGCCACACCTTCGCCTACGCCTAAATCATCGCTTTTGGCTTCTACTATTGCCAGTTTAATGCCTTTGTAAACCAACACATAATCGGCAGTTAGTTTTTTTGCTCTTACACCACCTGTTTGTATTTTGCCTGCGGTAATGTTGTATTCACGAAGGATTTTAGAACCTTCTACAACGCCCCAACCACAAGCTTTTAGCTTGGGATCTATGAGTTCTGCACGGGTTTCTGCTTCGTTCATAATATTAAGTCCCAGCGGGACGGTCTTTTGGTAATAGTATCATCAATGCTTTTCTTAAAGTCCCATTGGGCCGACCCATTCTTTGCTTCGTTCATAATATTAAGTCCCAGCGGGACGATCTTTTGGTAATAGTATCATCAATGCTTTTCTTAAAGTCCCATTGGGCCGACCCTTTCTTTGCTTCGTTCATAATATTAAATCCCAGCGGGACGGTCTTTTGGTAATAGTATCATCAATGCTTTTCTTAAAGTCCCATTGGGACGACCCATTCTTTGCTTCGTTCATAATATTAAGTCCCAGCGGGACGGTCTTTTGGTAATAGTATCATCAATGCTTTTCTTAAAGTCCCATTGGGACGACCCTTTATTTGCTTCGTTCATAATATTAAGTCCCAGCGGGACAGTCTTTTGGTAATAGTATCATCAATGCTTTTCTTAAAGTCCCATTGGGACGACCCTTTCTTTGCTTGGTTCATAATATTAAGTCCCAGCGGGTCGGTCTTTTGGTAATAGTATCATCAATGCTTTTCTTAAAGTCCCACTGGGACGACCCTTTATTTGCTTCGTTCATAATATTAAGTCCAAGCGGGACGGTCTTTTGGTAAAAGTATTATCAATGCTTTTCTTAAAGTCCCATTGGGACGACCCTTTCTTTGCTTCGTTCATAATATTAAGTCCCAGCGGGACAGTCTTTTGGTAATAGTATCATCAATGCTTTTCTTAAAGTCCCATTGGGACGACCCTTTATTTGCTTCGTTCATAATATTAAGTCCCAGCGGGTCGGTCTTTTGGTAATAGTATCATCAATGCTTTTCTTACAGTCCCATTAGGACGACCCTTTCTTTGCTTCGTTCATAATATTAAGTCCCAGCGGGACGGTCTTTTGGTAATAGTATCATCAATACTTTTCTTAAAGTCCCATCAGGACGACCCTTTCTTTGCTTCGTTCATAATATTAAGTCCCAGCGGGACGGTCTTTTGGTAATAGTATCATCAATGCTTTTCTTAAAGTCCCATTGGGACGACCCTTTCTTTGCTTCGTTCATAATATTAAGTCCCAGCGGGACAGTCTTTTGGTAATAGTATCATCAATGCTTTTCTTACAGTCACATTGGGACGACCCTTTATTTGCTCCATTCGTTTATTCATAAAATTCAAACAAATACTCGTCTTTAAATTCTATTTCAAATTTCTTCAACAAATCTAAATATTCTTCTCTAAAAGTTTTTTTACTGTGATGTTCTTCCTGTGTCATAATGTAATTTATCACATCATTTCGTTGTGAACGAGAATAAGAAAACGCTCCATATCCTTCTTGCCACTGAAATCTTCCTTTTACCTTTTTGTTGTCGTTAATCCATTTCGATGAGGTAGCTTTTAGCATTCGCATAATATCAGCGATTTTTAAATTTGGGTTTAGTTCAAAAAACACATGAACGTGGTCCTTCCATCCTCCCACCGCCAAAGGATAGGCATTGTCGTTTCGTAAAATGCCAGACATATATTTATGCAAATCATCACGAAATATTTTAGTGATGATATTTTCACGCCCTTTTACCGCAAAAACACAATGGATATTGATTTGTGAATAGGTGTTTGCCATTTTATAAGGTCGTCCCTCCGGGACTTTGTTTTGTTTTATTATTCATTTTCTACCATACGGTTGTCCCTATTTTGCTACCATAAGGTCGTCCCTCTGGGACTTTGTTTTGTTTTATTATTTATTTTCTACCATAAGGTTGTCCCTACGGGACTTTTCGGTTTTTAATTCTCCACTAAACGCCTTTTGCAATACACTCTTTTTCAACTCCTCTAAATCATTTATTTTTTGTTGGTAGATGGCTTCTAATTTTTTGGTTTGGGTAGAAAGGTCATCTAATTTTTTGACGATGGTTTGTTGTTCTTCTAATGTCATTTTTGGAAGAACAAAGTTTCTTAACGCTGTTAATGAAACTGTTTTTTGTGCTGTGCCAGTTGCTGTGTCATTTGCTTGAAAAAATGCGTTGGGTGATAAAATCCAATAGTAAAGCCATTTACTAATTATGTTTTCCTTTGGTCTGATTAAACCAATGTGTCGTTGAAAACAAAATTCAAAATCATTTTCAATTAAAACTGGAATACCATAAGAACCTGTAACTGTATATAACACATCGCCTTTTTTTGGCTTTCTGTTTTCTTTTAATTTGTCAAAATATTATTTTGGAACTTTGAATGTATCTGAAAAATCAATTTGACGACTTTGTTTATTAATGCTTGAAATAGTTATAAATGGTAAACCTTCATTTGATTTTGGTGGTGGCATATGGTCACCATCTGTAATATCTTTTGCTAACTCTGATAACTTCACCTTTTCCCAATTTCCATTCTCAAACACCCCTTGCAAATAACTTTCAAAAAGTTCTTTGGCGTTTTGTAGGTTTTGTTGGGCATTGGCTTTTGCATTGGCTATGGCAGCAAAGGCTTCGTCTAAGATGGCTACGATGCGTTGTTGTTCGGGGAGTGGTGGAAGGGGGATTAGTCTGTTTTCAATTGAACCTTTTCCAACATGCATCATAGTCGTTCCAGTTCCATGTGCAGTTTTAAGTGCTTCAGTATCCCACTCTAATAATTGAAATAAAAAATCCTTTCTAATTAGCTTTTCATTTGGCTCTACTTTCCAAATATGATAATGATAAATAACCTTTTCTCCATCCCAAATTCTTGGGCCAAATGACGCAGACCAAGCATATAATAAATCTCCATTGTCACAATATTTGTCCTTTGCTAATTCCAAATCAGAATAATACCAATCTCTATTAGTATAAAAATTTCCAACTCGTAAAACTGGATATTTTCCTTCTTTTAGTAATTCATGTTGGGAGTACGCTCGACCATTTATAAAACGACAGACTTCTCCTAATTTTTTTATTTCCCAACCTTTTTTCATATCAGTTCCAAAATTGAGTTTAAAATATCCGCACTCTCTTCGTCTAAGGCTTTCATTTCCTCCAAAATTTCTTGCGGTTGGCGCAAGGCAGCTTCTTCTTTTTTGTTGGGGTTTTTGGCACTTAGGTCAAAGGTGTTTTGGTCAATATCTTTTACATTAATTGTCCAGGAGTTTTCGCTTTCGCCTTTGTTTTTTTGCAAGGCAACAAAGTCTGCCAAATCGTTTTCGTTCAGTGGGTTTGTTTTGCCTAAGTTTCTATTTAAGTTCAGTTGATAAAACCAAACTTTTTTGGTGCTGCTGCCTTTTTCAAAAAACAAAACCACGGTTTTTACACCTGCACCAGTAAAGGTTCCGCCTGGCAAATCCAATACCGTATGTAGGTTACAACTTTCTAAGAGTTGTTTACGCAATGCAACGCTGGCATTATCGGTATTGCTCAAAAATGTATTCTTAATGACCACTCCTGCTTTACCACCAGCTTTCAAAATCTTAACAAAATGTTGCAAAAATAAAGAAGCAGTTTCACCCGTTTTTATCGGGAAGTTTTGCTGTACTTCGGCTCTTTCTTTTCCTCCAAAGGGTGGGTTAGCAAGTATGATATCGTAGCGGTCTTTTTCTTGTATATCGGAAAGGTTCTCGGCAAGGGTGTTGGCATGCACAATGTTGGGAGCTTCTACCCCGTGCAAAATCATATTCATGGTGCCTATGATGTAAGCCAATGATTTTTTCTCTTTTCCATAAAAGGTTTTTTTCTGTAAGGTGGTTACATCAGCTGTAGTAAGTTTTTTGCTACTTTTTAGATAGTCAAACGCCTCACACAAGAAACCTGCTGATCCAACTGCCCCATCATAAATTTTATTTCCTATTTCTGGGGCTACTACTCTTACAATAGTTTTAATCAAAGGGCGTGGGGTGTAATATTCTCCACCGTTACGCCCTGCATTACCCATATTTTTAATCTTGTCCTCGTAGAGGTGGCTCATTTCGTGCTTTTCAGCATGGGTTCTAAAACGGAGTTCATCAATGCGGTTTATTACTTCACGTAAATTGTACCCGCTTTGAATACGGTTTTTCAGTTCGCTGAAAATCTCCCCGATTTTATATTCAATGGTGTTGGCACTTACGGCATCGGCTTTAAACTTTTTGAGGTAGGGGAAGAGTTTAATATTTACGAAGTCAGAAAGATCGTCACCTGTCAACGCTTTATGGTGGTCAAGTTTGCCTTCCTTATCTTTGGGAGCGGCCCATTTGCTCCATTGATATTGCTTGTCAATAATGTTTGTATAGGCTTTGCCTGATAATTCCGCCGCTGTGGCTTTGTCTTTTTCTAAATCATCTAAATATTTGAGAAACAACACCCAAGACGTTTGCTCCACATAATCTAATTCACTTCCACAACCGGCATCTTTGTGCAGTATATCGTCTATATTTTTAAAGGTTTGTTCAAACATTTCTTACTTGCTTATTTAATTTGTTTCAAAGTTACTATTCTGGACGGTTTGGCAAAAATGGTTCCTTTGGATTGGCTCTGTTGGCACTGGTTGTAAGGTAAAACCTATTCTAATTTATTGGCACAAGTTTGTAGATTCACTCTATTTCAACTCTGCTTTGAAACATCTTTTCAGTCGTTTTTTATCGGTGCAATTATGTTTTACAATTTATCAGGTTGCATAAATCTTTTAACTCCGAAATATGCAAACGGAATTATAGAGTAAAATAAAAATTCTGAGAAATCATAACTATTAAAAATTCCGTACCATATAGCCCAAACATTGCCATAAAATCCATTTTCGTGGTAGAATTCAATAAAAGGCCAAAAATGGTATCGACATTCTGCAAACGCCGATTCATTGAAAGTGTTCGTAAACAAATAAAACCTTAGGTCAGTCCCAAATGTAAAATTGAAGTTTAAGTAAAGTAAATTTGATAATAATGCGAGTATATTTATGCAGTAATAAATCAGAATAATTTTCTTTTGTTTTTCAGTAAGGCTCATTTTCATGATTTTAGTATTCTATTTTTTTTAAAATTTCTACGTTTAATTTTATTTAATTATTTGCGAACTTAAAGATTCTAAAGCTGAAAGTTTCTTTGTGATTAATTTTATTTTTGAATTCAGATTCGTTATTTCTATTGTAAAATAAATTTCATTCTTGTGAAGAAAATAAATTAATTTGCTTTTCATTTCATTGCTGAAATTATCTAAGGTTCCATAAGTTATAAAAGCAAGAAATGAATAACTAAAAACCAGTAGTTGATTAACAGATAAAATTGTATTTAGATTGTATTCCTTGAAGATAAGATAATAAATATAATTTATACCTACAATTACTAAACCAATTATTAACCTTGCATAAAAGAAAAACCTAGTTTTTTTTCTTTTATAAAGCTCCTCGTTTTGGTAGTAAAAATTTATTTTTTCAGTAATTATTTTGAATTCAATTAATAATCTTTCTTTCTCAGAAACGGTATTACAGTTTTCCTCAACTACCTCTTTATCTTCAAGTTCGGTTTTCCAGAACCATCCAAGAAGTAGGATGATTAATACTATTATTAGTACAATGTAGATTTGATTTAGTCTTTTCTTCTTGAGTTCCTTCTTACTTTGTTTTTTCATCTATAAAGAGATTATAATATTTACATTAGTCATAAGATCGGATTTTATAGGTGAAGATATGAACCGATTTACTGTTCATAGTTCTTGGTAATTGTTTCACTAATGTTTCACTAAATTTAAAAAGGCCTTACAAATATTTATGTAAGACCTTGATTTTGTGAGTAGAGAATACCGGAGTCGAACCGGTGACCTCTTGTATGCTTTATGAGCGTAATCCTTGTTTAAGTCCTGACAAAATTAATTGCACTAGGTTTATCTCGATGAATTTATTCTCTTTTGATTCCGTATTTTATTTCAAATTCAATGCGTTCTTTAATTTCCTCGTCCGTTAAGTTGTCAATGTTTGAAAAAGATCCATTTTCATAATTACTTGAATTACTAATTCTTAAATATAGGTCATTTATATTTTTTTCAAGTTCCGGTATTTCTAATTCTATTTTGTTAATCTCTTTACGTAAACTATTGAGCTTATCTTTTTTTTGCACTAGATTTTTCTTACATTTATCGTATTCTTTTAAAAATCTTTGTTGTTCAACTTGTTTCTTAATTATATCTTCTTTCCTCTTTTTTTCTTTTTCTTCGGCAGCTCTTTGCTCTGGTGTCTGATATTTTTGCTTTATTTCTTCTTCTTTTCTTTTTAATTCTTCTTCATATCTTTTTCTTATTTCTTTTTCTTTTCTCTTTACTTCTTCTTCAATTTTTTTCTTTATTTCTTCTTCCTTTTGGTTGTTATTATTTGTATTATTTAGTTTTGTGTCATAAATAGTACGTTTTTCTATATCAGAAAGGGTCTCGTATGCTTCTGAAATGTCTTTGAATCGTGCTTCAAAAAACTCGTCACCGTCATTTTTGTCAGGATGAAATTTGTGTGAAAGTTTTCGGTAGGCGAGTTTTATTTCTTGAAGTGAAGCATTTTTTTTTAAACCAAGAATAGAATAGTAATCTGTCATTTTTTAGTATAGTAAGGTCTGTTTTAAGTAGCGCTAACATTTTGCTGCTACCCGAAGGGCGGGAATTTTAACACTAAACTACATTAGGAAAATTAAACTTTCGGCTTGCACAAGTATGTCTGCGGAGCACTGAACCGCCACTTTTGCCAAACGCCTGTTATAGCCAGTGCTTTTACCATTTTGCTCTAATTTTTTCATTCTTTCTCCCAAATTTCGTAACCTTCAGAAAGTCCACTGGGCAGTGTGTTCCGATAATATACAATGATCCGACTTGGGTTTTGGTCGTCTATTTGAAACTCATACCGCCCGAAATCATCATTGTTAATATATTTGTAACTACCCTCTCCTGTCTTTACATTAGCCAGATTAATGTTTAGAGTTATTGCTGCCTTTGTTTTACTTATACTACGGTCCTGCCAGCGCCCGTCATAGGAGTCATGAAGGAAGTATTCTGCTGTTCCGGAATATATTCCCTGAAATTTATACTGGAGTTTAATAGTGTACTTTATCTCTGAACACTTTTGATAAATCAACTCGTGATAAATAGAATCATCCGAATACCTTTCTCCCTTGGTTTCTAGAATTTCCTTCCTTTTGTTGCGTTTATCGTCATTGTTCAATATGTCCGCTGGAATGTTAGAACCTCTTAACCTATTATCATTTACTTGATAAATAGCTTTTCTGTAAAAGACGCCTTCAATAAATCCATACTTCTTTTTATCTATCACATAATTTATTAATTCAATAAACAAAAGAAGGATAGCTGACGAGAAAACTCCCAAAAGAACATTTTCTATTCTGGACGAAAATTCAAAACAGTAATGTGAACAGTAACAACACCTGCAAGGTAAAATTACTCCTAGTGCAGTTATGATAAAGCTCAGCCAAATAAAATTTGTATAGTATGGGTTTTTCATTTGCTTTTTTCTTTTTGTCAGCATTGGCTTATAACTACTTATAGCCGAGCAAAAGTTGCGGTTTATTTTTTGAATTACTCCTTTATTAATTTATTTCTATTGAAAATTATTTTTCTTTTCAAGGAATCAATAAAGATTCTTCACTTAACCTCAAATCTCACAAAAAAAACTATATAAATAGTTGTCCTAATAAAAATTAAATATAAGATGGATTAATATTCGGCTAAAATAAAAAAGGTCTTATAGTGAGTTCTATAAGACCTTGATTTTGAGAGTGGAGAATACCGGAGTCGAACCGGTGACCTCTTGCATGCCATGCAAGCGCTCTAGCCAGCTGAGCTAATTCCCCTTTCCTGAATTTCTGGACTGCAAAGAAATAGAATTTCGTGGTCTTTTAGGAGGGTTTGTGCTTTTGGCGTTGGAAAATTAGTTGGGATTAAACTATTCGCCTGAATACTAGAGTTTTTTAGTATTTCTAATCCTTTCTTTCACGGGAGGTGTGAAGCCAGATTCTGTTTTCCAGATAGGTTCTTTGCCACGTTCGAAAACATTGTGAAATTCCCACGCACCTCCATTTCCTTTGTTGGCGAAGGTGCTTTCCGGAACAAAATAACTGAAGTTGCTACATACTACCTGACTGTATCCCTGTATGACTTCTAGCTCTACGAGATTGCAAGGCATCTGTATAAATAAATCACTCAACTGAAACAGACAACTACCGCCACCACGGAATTTCACCACTGCGCTGTCGACAGCGGCTTCTCCGTGGATACCTTGTACATATCCATCTTTTACCGTAGTTACGCCGCCTGTGTTAATATACACCACGTAATCTGTATGTTTTTTTTGTCCTCCATCTAAGGTGAAGTCTTCTACTCTGCATTCGCTGCTGGAATGAATAACTACTCCGGCTCGCTGATGTAGATAGGTGAACATTCTGGAGCTTCGGATTTTTGTCTGATTGCTGCCGCTATTAGGTCCGTTAGCTCCCGGCCAGGCATCTTTACCACTGCCAATAAAATAACAAACGCTGAAGCAGTTAACTGCGTTACAACGGTAAATCTCTGAACTCATCGCATGACGGAAGATGATTCCGGTGTCGAGAGTTTGCAATTGAATATTTTCTAGCAAGCTATGAAAGGAAGCTCCGATGGCAATGCCTACACTTCCTTCTCCGGGAGCTGCACTACCTTTGATGCAGAGATTACGAATATTAAATCTTCGCGCTGTAAAAATATTTAATCCTTGACGTTGATCTACAGGCATCGTTCTAAAAAATGCAAATCCTTTTTTATTGATTTGATAGATCCATGCTCCATTTCCTTCTATCGTATAAAATACCACGTCGTTAGGTTTCACCGGTTCTGCTAAACGCACCGTGCGATTAATAAAATAGTCGGAAGGATTTAAAGCTACAGTCAAAAAACCAATTTCCTGCATCCTACAAAGCATTTGCAATGCCGCCCAATCGGGAGTATCTTCTAATGAAATATCTGGAATATATTTCATGAATCGCCTTCTAATGGTATTGAAATCATAGCCTAGATTTTCAAAAGTAGGAGGGAGAGCTGCTTTAGTTTCACGTTTGTTGTAAGCTCCAAACCAATCCGGATTCAAGCTATTCGTTTGTTGACGCACCCAACTTCCAATAGCACCGGGCACATCTGATTTAATGCGCAATCCCCAGGCTTCATCACGCGTGTCATCGGGAATGTAGATGAATGTCCCTCCACCTTTTCCGGTGATGGTATCTGCCATTGCCACCACCATAGGTTCGTTTAACAGTTCTGTTTTGCTGAGGGCTTCATAGTCTTTTAGGAATGCAGCTTGTGCAGTCTGAAAAGCGCCTAGAATGAGAATGGAAGAAAGCGAAAGGGTTATTGTAAAGAGGAATTTTCTGATTTTCATACTGCTGGAATTGAATGTTCCAAAATTAAACTATTAACTATCGATAAATGAAAAAAGCCCCCCCTGACGATCCTGTCAAGGAGGGCTTTTTTTATAAAGGCGATGATTTTTATTTCGTAATCACCATTCGTTTCGTCACCTGTTGTTCGCCGTAAGTGAGCGTGTAAGTATACACTCCAGGAGCAAAGTTTTTAGTAGTGACATCTACTACATGTTTACCAGTGGATTGTTCACCATCAACCAAAGTAGTGATGAGTTTACCAACGATATCATTTACCACAATTTTCACCGCTCCGTTTTTAGGAATCATGTATTCAAATGAGGTTGCATCTACAGCTGGATTAGGATAATTCTGACTCAATCCAAATTCACCGATCGCATAATCATTCACACCAAGTGGAGTACAAGGACCTAAATCTTCGAGACAAACATCATCGATGGACCAACCTTCATCACGACCAGAGAAATCGGAAGCGAATCTCCAACGGATGATCATCTGACCATCTACACCCGGACGGAATGTTTTATCTACTTCGAACCAGCTGTTACGGATTCCAGTGAAACCACTCTGAGAAGGATCTGTTGGATCAAGTGCAGAGACGTAAGTGTAGTTCGTATTCGGACCCCAGTTCACGATGTTCGGTGTTCCAGTATAATCGATACGATTCCATGTTGTGCCATAATCTACAGAGTAATCCACGGCACCACCATCGGAACCAAACTCCATTCTGAACTGTTGCCAGAAAGTAAGATGATAACAATGGTTCGCTTGAACGCGGAAGATGGAAGAGAACAATCCAGAAGAATCTGTATTCACATAATTACTATCAAGAATTACTGACCATGCATTCGTTCCAGTATGTGCTGTTCCTAGGAATGGTTGTGTTGGAGCACCTTGTTGCCAAGTACTCTTCGACTGATACGTAAGTGCATTTAAAGTCACCCACTGATTCCCTGATTCAAAGCTGTTGCAATACGGGAATGCGGTGTATGGAATAGTATCAAATACTAATACCGTAATACAAGTGGTATCATCCGTTGGTTTCAAATCAGCACCACCATTTGGAGAATCGGTGTACACACAGATATCATGATAACCAGGAGTTGCAATCCATGTATTCGCAAAGTTGTGTGCTAAAACACTGTCAGGTGCGAGGCCAATAGGGTAGCTAATTGGATCAGTAGAAATAACTACATTATCAATTCTCAAGGTTGCATTATGACTAAAGATGGTATTCAATCCATTATTCTTAATTGGAGCAGCAAAATTAATTGGCTGAGCAGGAATAATCAGTGTATTCGGATTACTTGTATTCACTGCCAATGGAGTGATCGTAGTAGGAACAGGAACAAACAATTCGAAGTCATCAATCGATGCACCATCAGGATTAGAGAAACCTGTTGATTGGAATACGAAACGGAATTGGATCAATGGAGGATTAGGATTCGCCAACAATAAATTTACGTCTTTGAGTTCCGTAAATAGCCAGCTACCTGTATTACCATCCCAAACATCATTGAAAGCGTTATTGTACCAGTTAGTTGAATTAGGAGTTGTATTGGAACCCAATTTTGTCCAGTTCACACCATCATCAGAATATTCCATATACATCTGATCACCGAAGGTTCCCATTGCACGATTCATCCAGAAACGCATGATAGTTGCATTTGCACTGGTTAAATCAAAATAAGGAGTAGTGAGGATGGCATTCGCATTAATCGTTACGGCAGAATTCAGATTAACGTCCCATGCATTTGGAGGAGTGTGCGCACCAGTAGTATTGCCCCAATTTGGAGCGCCTAATTCCCATACCGATGCAGCATTGGCACCAGTAGCAACAGAAGGAGCCCAGCCGATATTTCCGAATTCAAAATTATCCGTATAAGAAGTGATGTAAGTTGGAGTGATTACCGGTTGTCCTATTAAATCGGCGCAGGTAGTATCATTAGTATTATTTACATCTCCACTTAATTCAGTCCATGCACAGATTGCATTTACACCTGAGATTGCAACGAAGCCCGGAAGCGTTACACTTATTTCTTGACAAGGCAACAGCGTACCATTCCATGTAATAGCGGATTGTACTGTTGTGTTAACGGAGTAATTGATTACAGTAGAAGTGATGGTAGAAGAACCGAAATTCGTTAACGTAACAATTACGGGCACACTAGTACCAGCTGGAACGCCACCCACAGGAGAAGTAATTGCAGAGATTCCCACATCATCACCAGTAGAAGCATACACACAGAAATCATCGATAGAAAATCCATCATATTGTACTGAACCATCTGAGGTAAATACGAAGCGGAATTGAACAGGATCTGGAGCATTGAAGATGCCCGTAGTACAACATAATTTGTAGCCACAGTTTAACCATCCACCAGAATTTCCATCCCAGCCCGGCAGTCCACTAGAAATCAGAGAAGCATTGGTATACCAGTTGGTACCGCAAGGATCAGGGTTTGCAGAAGAGCCACTGCCTAACTGTTGCCATGGATTAGTTCCTGATTTGTATTCGACACGTACACCATCCCAGTTCGGTTCAGTATTGTAATTGATAGAGAAAGAAATTCTTCCTGCACTTACAGAAGCGAAATCTAGGAAAGGACTTGTTAATACGGCATCTGCATTTGGTGAATATCCCGATATGAGGTTAATATCCCATGCGTTTACACCAGAATTTGCCGAGTTGGTTGCACCGAAAGCAGGAACTCCTAATTCCCATATTGAACCCGGATCAGCTCCTGGATTCAGCGTTGCCGCCCAACCAATATTTCCACTTTCGAAATCATCACAATAGGTTAATGGCAATAATGGAATACCTACTATTGGAGCGCATAACGTATCGTTAGCAAGATCAACATCAGAACCCAAAATGGTATAACCGCAGAGTGTACTAGAACCGCCCGGGAAGATTACGCTTGTGAATGTGATATCCACCGAAGCACATGGAGCAAGTGAACCCGTCCAGCTGATTGGCGACAATCCAGGAATTGAATTTATTGAATAATTAGCATCGAAAGCCGTGATGGTAGAAGAGCCAGAATTAGTTACGGTGATTGTTACATCAGTAGGTGAAGATGCAGGAACACTTCCTACAGGAGTTACAATTGCAGTGACTCCGATATTATCACCGTTGGAAGCAGTCACACAGAAATCATCCATGGTAATACCATCCAATGTTCCAAATCCGTCGGAAACAAATACGAAACGGAATTGTACTGGAAGCGGATTATTAAATACGTTATTCGAGCAGCATAATCCGTAGTTACAATTTTTCCAACCATTCGATGTGATATTCCACGCAGGCTGATTGGCGAAATTGAGGTTATCCGTCGTGTACCAGTTGGTACCACATGGATCTGGATTCGCGGTACTTCCACCACCTAATGTCGACCATGTTATGCCACCATCGGTAGTATATTCGAGATAGCCACCATCGTTGCTAAACTGATCAAAATTCCAATTTAACGAGAAAGAAATTCTACCTGCGCTGATAGCGGAGAAATCGAAGAATGGAGAGTATAAATAAGCTAATGCATTATTCGTGTATCCACTCAACAAATTAATATCCCAAGCATTTACTCCTGAATTTGAAGAACTCGTTTGTCCAAAGCCTGGGGCACCTAATTCCCAGATTGTACCAGCACCAGAACCTGCTGCATTTCCGATACTCCATCCAATATTGGCTGTTTCGAAATCATCACAATAGGTAGGGGTGAGTGTAGGTATTGCAGTGAATGATGCACACACAGTATCATTACTTAGATCACAATCATTCGGTAATTCAACCCAAGTACAAATATCAAATGTGCCTGATGCCGGAACAGTGAAGTTGGTAGGAAGCGTGATGTTAACTACGCCACCTGCAGGAATTGAACCTGTCCAAGCAAAGACTACAGGTGTTCCGTTATTAATACTGTAATTAATATTAGCGGATGTTTGTGCTACGTTACCAAAATTTTCAACGGTAACAGTGATCGGGAAACTTGCACCTGCTGGAAGTCCTGTGTTAGGAGCTGGAGAAACGAAAGCATTTACACCAAGATCATCATCACAAGGTATTTTGATACAGAAATCATCTACATCAAATCCATCACCTACTACGGAGAAATCGGAGGTAAAGAAGAAACGGAAGAGTACATTTACTTGTCCCATAATGCCAGGAATTGTTCCTAGTTTATAGCGACTTTCAATCCATCCTCCTGAATTGCCGGTCCAAACGGGCTGACTATTACTGGAAGACACAGAATTGGAAGTATACCAGTTCGTTCCATTAGGATCGTTGTCGGTTCCAATTACATTCCAGGTCGCTCCATTGTCATTACTATATTGCAGATTCGCACCATCACAGCATGATTCCATATCACTGTTATGCCAGAAAGACAAAACTGCATTACTGACTTGGCTGAATCCGATCGGTAATAAATTAACGGAAGAAATAGTATTGTCTTGATACGAAGTTGTTAAATCTAATCCTAAAACGTTAGGCGGAGAATTTGGAGAATTTAGAGTAGATTGTCCCGGAGGGCCAATTGCCCATTGCGTTCCAACACTGTTAGAATCAGGTGTCCAAAATGGGCCTCCATTTTCATAGGTATCACAGAAAGGGAAAGCGATTCCATCATGAATGATAAACTGAACACAACCCGTTGTAGGATAAAATGTAGTGTTATTACATCCTGAATTATCTATAGCGCGGATCCAATAGCAAACAGTATCACCTTCCACAAAAGGACCATTCGGATTGTAGATCGTTCCAGCCCATTGATCATTTGAAATGTTGATCATTCCGAATGCTTGATTAACAGTAGGATCAGAATTGATGGTCCAGAATAATTCGTTGTCACCGAAGTTCTGGGAGATGCCGCTTAAGTCAGTGAGTTCTGCAAAAACATCATAGGTCTGCGATAAATTATAAACATTGCCAATCCAGATCGGCTGATCTAAAGCGATTGTTGGAGGCGTTTGCTCGCAAGGAGCCATCACTACATTTACATCTTCTAAGAACCAACCCGCACGACCGTTCATTCCATTTCCGAAGTTGTCGATAATGGTAAAACGGATCTGAACAGTGGCTTGATTTCCTGCCAGCTGAGAGATGTCAAACGACTCTTGCTTCCACCACGTATTTAGTGGAAACGTTGGAGCAGCAGGATCCCAATCGAGATAAGAGGCTTCCGTGAATTTATTTCCTTGAGCTATAAAGTTTCCAGCGCCGTTGTAATAGCAGTTACCACCTGCCGAAGCGATGAGCTGAGTCCAAGTAACTCCACCATCAGTAGAGATTTCGATTTTCGCAAGGTCAACGAAATCGACTTTACAAATTTGGGCGAAGTTCAGGGTTACGAATTGGTTCCCAGAAGTGTTAAAAGTTGATGTGGTAGTAGAAATAGTGCCATTGATTCCGTATTGCCCTCGCCAACTGTTCGCAGGACTTAGGAAAATAGTGTTGTCAGTGGCCCAACCGGGAGTTCCCGAAGAGGTAAACTGAATACCACCACCGTCAAAATTTTCGGTGAAAACGGTAGATTGTGCTTTCGTTAGAAACGGAAACGCTACGAAGAGTACGAGTGAGTAAAGTAATCTTTTCATGAGTGAATTTTGGATTTTCGGATGAAATTGTCGGTGCATTGCGTGAATTACTGCTAAAAGTACGCAAATTTAATTTTAGGATAAGCAATAAGGCCGAGATTTCATATTGGCCAAGATTCTGCTTAGCCTCCGATTAGTTCAAAACTGGAGATTTAGCCGTTTTTGGAAATGTTTTTTTATGATGAGTAGATGGGTAATCATTCTTGAAAAAGGCATCGTTTCATGCACAATCAATTACCTTTCATATTTAATTTTAATTAATATAAAAAAAGCCCCCCCCTGACGATCATGTCAGGGAGGGCTTTTTTTATAAAGGCGATGATTTTTATTTCGTAATCACCATTCGTTTCGTCACCTGTTGTTCGCCGTAAGTGAGTGTGTAAGTATACACTCCAGGAGCAAAGTTTTTAGTAGTTACATCTACTACATGTTTACCAGTGGATTGTTCACCATCAACTAAAGTAGTGATGAGTTTACCAACGATATCATTCACCACAATTTTCACCGCTCCGTTTTTAGGAATCATGTATTCAAATGAGGTAGCATCTACAGCTGGATTAGGATAATTCTGACTCAATCCAAATTCACCGATCGCATAATCATTCACACCAAGTGGAGTACAAGGACCTAAATCTTCGAGACAAACGTCATCGATGGACCAACCTTCCTCACGACCTGAGAAATCGGAAGCGAATCTCCAACGGATGATCATTTGACCATCAACACCCGGACGGAATGTTTTATCTACTTGGAACCAGTTGTTACGGATACCAGTGAAACCACTCTGAGAAGGATCTGTTGGATCAAGTGCAGAGACGTAAGTGTAGTTGGTATTCGGACCCCAGTTCACGATGTTCGGTGTTCCGGTATAATCGATACGATTCCATGTTGTACCATAATCAACTGAGTAATCCACGGCACCACCATCGGAACCAAACTCCATTCTGAACTGTTGCCAGAAGGTAAGATGATAACAATGGTTCGCTTGAACGCGGAAGATAGAAGAGAATAATCCAGAAGAATCTGTATTCACATAATTACTATCAAGAATTACTGACCATGCATTCGTTCCAGTATGCGCTGTTCCAAGGAATGGTTGCGTTGGAGCACCTTGTTGCCAAGTACTCTTCGACTGATAAGTAAGTGCATTTAAAGTTACCCACTGATTCCCTGATTCAAAGCTGTTGCAATATGGGAAAGCAGTGTATGGAATAGTATCAAATACCAATACCGTAATACACGTGGTATCATCCGTTGGTTTCAAATCAGCACCACCATTAGGAGAATCAGTATATACACACACTTCATGATAACCAGGACTAGCGATCCATGTATTTGCGAAGCTGTGAATCATACTGCTGTCTGCTAATAAACCAGGAGCAAGATAGCTGATCGGATCAGTAGAAATGATTACTCCATCAATTCTCAATGTTGCATTGTGACTGAAGATTGGATTCAATCCATTGTTTTTGATTGGAGCAGCGAAACTTACTGGCTGAGCAGGAATGATCAGTGTATTTGGAATACTTGTATTTACAGTGATTGGAGTGATAGATGTTGGAATAGGAACAAATAATTCAAAGTCATCAATCGATGCACCATCAGGCGTAGAGAAACCACCCGTAATAAATACGAAGCGGAACTGCACTAAAGCATTGGAAGGATTATTAATTACTGATGGTAGATCTTTCAATTCAGTAAATAACCAACTTCCAGAATTACCATCCCACACATCATTAAAAGTATTGTTATACCAGTTAGTCGTGTTAGGAGTTGTATTCGATCCAAGTTTAGTCCAAGTAGCACCATTGTCAACAGTGTAATCAATGTAGAATAAATCACCGAAGGTGTTCATCGCACGATTCATCCAGAAACGCATGATACTCGCTTGTGCGTTAGTTAAATCAAAATACGGAGTGGTAAGAAGTGCATTTGCATTTGCTGTTACCGCAGAGTTCAAGTTAACATCCCATGAGTTTGGAGGAGTGTGAGCACCTGTAGTGTTTCCAAAGTTTGGTGTTCCTAATTCCCAGATGGAAGTTTGGTTTGCACCCGCTTGCACCGAAGGGGCCCAGCCAATATTTCCATTGTCGAAATTATCAGAATACGTGTACAAATATGTTGGTGTGATTACCGGCTGACCAATAAGATCAGCACAAATAGTATCGTTTGCATTATTAATATCACCCACTAATTCAGTCCATGCACAGATCGCATTTACTCCAGAAATAGCTACGAAGCCCGGAAGCGTTACGCTTATTTCTTGACAAGGAAGTAACGTACCATTCCAAGTGATTGGCGATTGTGCAACGCCGTTTACTGAATAATTAATAACCGTAGAGTTTACTGTTGTTGAACCAAAGTTTGTTAAGGTTACGATTACCGGAACGCTTGTTAATGCAGGTACTCCACCAGAAGGTGAGGTGATGGCTGAAATACCAACATCAGCACCAGAAGAAGAATACACACAGAAATCATCCATAGAGAATCCATCAGTAATTACAGAGAAGTCAGAGGTGAATACAAAACGGAACTGTACCGGAATTGGATTATTGAAGATACCATTGGTACAGCATAATTTGTAAGAAGAATTCACCCATCCTCCTGAATTACCAGTCCATGCTGGGAGCGTACTTGAATTCAACTGATCATCAACATACCAGTTAGTCCCACAAGGATCCGGGTTTGCAGTAGATCCACCACCTAACAATTGCCAAGTCTGACCATTATCAGTAGTGTATTCCACACGACTACCATCCCAGAAATTCTCGGAGTTGTAATTTAAGGAGAAAGCAATTCTTCCTGCACTCACTGAAGAGAAGTCGAGGTAAGGACTTGTTAATGCGGTATTCGCTTGATTGGTATAAGCAGTTGTAAGATTAATATCCCATGCATTCGCACCTGAATTAGCAGAATTGGTAGTACCAAAAGTTGGCGCACCTAATTCCCAGATAGAACCTGGATCACCGCCGGTGAGGATTGTAGCAGTCCAACCAACGTTTCCATTTTCGAAATCATCACAATACGTTAGTGCTAATGTAGGAATACCGATGATTGGAGTACATAATGTATCGTTACTTAGATCCACATCAGAACCCAGAATCGTAAATCCGCAAAGTGTATTTTGTCCTGTAGGAAATAATACACCAGGGAAAATGATGTTCACTGAACTACATGGTGCTAAAGATCCTGTCCAGCTAATAGGTGAAGCTCCAGGAATACCATTGATAGAATAATTAGCATCAAAGGCAGTGATTGTTGATGATCCGACATTCGTTACGGTGATCTCTACATTTGAAGCCAGATTTGCAGGTACGCTACTTAGTGGACTAACAATAGTTGAAACGGAAAGATCATCACCGTTAGAAGCCGTAATACAGAAATCATCCATAGACACACCATCCAATGCACCAAATCCATCAGAGATAAATACGAATCTGAATTGAACAGGAATTGGGTTATTGAAAACATTGTTAGAGCAACATAAACCGTAGTTACAATTTACCCAACCGTTTACGTTTCCAGCAATCGTTGAAGAAGTTCCGTCCCATGCAAATTGGTTAATGAAACCGAAGTTATCATTCGTGTACCAGTTAGTTCCGCAAGGGTCAGGATTTAAAGTGCTTCCTGTTCCAAGTACATTCCATGTCACTCCATTGTCGGTAGTATATTCTAAACGTGCACCATCACCAAAGGTCTGAGTGTTCCAGTTCAATGCAAAAGAAATTCTTCCTGCACTAATCGCTGAGAAGTCAAAGAATGGGGAATATAAATAAGCCTGAGCATTTACATTATAACTGCTGGTCAAGTTGATATCCCATGCACCAACTCCGGAATTCGCTGTGAAGGTTTGACCGAAAGAAGGAGTACCTAATTCCCAGATTGTTCCTGGTCCCGAACCCGGTTCATTTGCAATCGACCAGCCAATATTTGCAGCTTCGAAATCGTCACAATAAGTAGGGGTGAGCAATGGAACGGCTGTGAATGTTGCACAAACGGTGTCATTAGTTAGGTCGCAATCACCCGGTAATTCAACCCATGTACAGATATCAAAATTTCCTGAGGCAGGAACGATAACGCTAGTAGGTAACAATACTGTAGTAACAGCACCCGGAGCAAGCGAACCCGTCCATGCAAAAGTTACTGGTACACCATTATTCAAACTATAAGAAATCGTAGTTGCAGTTTGAGTAATGTTCCCGTAGTTTTCTAGTTCAATAGTTAATGGAACAGCAGCACCCGCAGGTAATCCTGAATTAGGAATAGGACTGATATAAGCATTTACGCCTAAGTCATTATCACAAGGAATTTTGATACAGAAATCATCTGCATTGAATCCATCCAGCTGAACACTTGGATCAGAAGTAAACTGAAAGCGGAAAGTTACCTGAGCCGCATTCATCATAGAAGGGATGCTGCCTAGTTTATAACGACTCTCCAACCATCCATTACTTTGACCTTCCCAAACAGGCTGACCATTACTGGAATTTACTTGAGCTGTATTGTACCAGTTTGTTCCATTTGGATCTGGAAAAGTTCCGATTACATTCCAAGTAGCTCCACCATCAATCGTAAATTGAAGGTTGACCCCATCCCAGAAAGATTCTGTATTCCGGTTATGCCAAAATGTTAATACTGCATTTGAAACAGCGGAGAAGTCAAAGGGAACTGAATTCACATAGCACTGTGCACTTGGCTGATAGCTTCCTGTTAGGTCAATTCCTAAAACATTAGGAGGCGAATGCGGATTGTTCAAAACAGATTGATTTGGAACACCAATCAACCATGAGGAACCAGGAGCACTATTAATAGAATCTGCAGTCCAGAAAGGACCGCCGATATCAAAGTTATCACAGAAAGGGAATGCAATTCCATCATGAATAATAAATTGAATACATCCTGTAGTTGGGAAAAGGGTAGTGTTATTACAACCAGATGCATCGATAGCTTGTAACCAATAACATACTGTATCACCATCCACAAAAGGTCCGTTCGGATTATAAATTGTTCCTGCCCACAATGAATCGGAAAGATTAATCAAACCAAATGCTTGATTGACAGTAGGGTCAGAATTGATAGTCCAGAAAAGTTCGTTATCGCCAAAATTTTGAGAGATTCCACTTTGATCAGTCAGGTAAGCAAATACATCAAAAAACTGCTGAAGAGTATAAACATTTCCTTGCCAAATCGGTGCAGTTAAGGCAATCGTAGGAGGTGTTTGCTCGCAAGGCGCCATCACTACATTTACATCATCTAAGAACCAACCCGCACGATTGTTCATTCCATTTCCGAAGTTGTCGATAATGGTAAAACGGATTTGAACAGTAGCTTGATTTCCAGCCAACTGAGAGATGTCAAATGATTCTTGTTTCCACCAAGTATTTAATGGAAATGTTGGAGCTGCAGGATCCCAATCGAGATAAGAAGCTTCCGTGAATTTATTTCCCTGAGCTATAAAATTCCCGAGTCCGTTGTAGAAACAATTACCACCAGAAGAGGCGATTAACTGTGTCCAAGTAACACCGTCGGTAGAAATTTCAATTTTCGCCACATCCACGAAATCGACTTTACAAATCTGGGAGAAGTTCAAAGTAACGAACTGGTTTCCAGTGGTGTTAAAGCTAGTTGTGGTGGTTGACGTGGTGCCATTAATTGAATATTGTCCTCTCCAACTATTGGAAGGACTCAAGAAGATGGTATTATCAGTGGCCCAACCGGGAACTCCCGTAGAAGTAAACTGAATACCACCGCCGTCAAAATTTTCGGTGAAAACGGTAGATTGTGCTTTCGTTAGAAACGGAAACACAACGAAGAGTAAGAGTGAGTAGAGTAATCTTTTCATAGATAACTTTTTGATTGTTTCGAAGATAAGGGGCAAATTCTTGCGTGACGCACTAATTTACGCAAATTTACTTTTATGTGTTGATATTAGAGGGTATATAGAGAAGATTTTACACACAGTTTTACATAACAGTGGTTATTCGGTTGATAATCGACAAAATAAAGAATTTTGCCAGATGTTACCCGTTTTCACCTCGATAGTTAGAATATGTCTATGTTGAAGTAATGGTAAGTTTCATTGATTAAATAACAACAGTCGTAGTCGAATTGTTAAAAAAATCAATACCGGCCATAATTACTTCCTATTATAGAGGAAGAGCAGATTTTTTTCTAACCGTACAGAAGTTATTCTTCGATCCACGATTTATAGTAATCTCCGCTCATGATGGCCAAGGCATCTTCGGTCAGCCATAAGGGTTTGAACGTGTCGATCATTACTGCCAGTTCCTTAGTTTCTTTGGCACCGATACTTTTTTCAACCGTTCCGGGATGTGGACCATGTGGAATTCCTGCGGGATGCAACGTGATTTGACCTTGCTCCACATTTTTTCTGCTCATGAATTCACCATCCACATAATAAAGTACCTCATCGGAATCTACATTGCTGTGGTTGTATGGAGCAGGAATACTTAAAGGATGATAATCATATAATCGAGGAACGAAAGAACACACAACATAGTTATGTGCTTCAAAGGTTTGATGGATCGGCGGAGGGAGATGAACTCTACCTGTTATTGGTTCAAAATCATGAATGCTGAATGCATACGGATACAAATTTCCATCCCATCCAATTGCATCAAAAGGATGAGTAGCATAGATGTAAGGATAGACAATTCCTTGCTTTTTGATCATGACTCTGAATTCACCTTTCTCATCATGTGTTTCCATGCCCTGTGGTTTCCGGATATCACGTTCACTATAAGGCGCATGTTCTTCCAACTGCCCATATTCATTGCGGTAGCGTTTCGGAACTTCAATTGCAGTAAATGAATCTATGATTAGAAGTCGGTTATCCGCATCATTAAAATGTAGTTGGAAGATAGTACCTCTAGGAATCAGCAGATAATCTCCATATCCAAATTCAATATTTCCATAAATTGTTTTCAGAACGCCGCTGCCTTTGTGTACAAAAATCAATTCATCAGCATCTGCATTTTTTAGGAAATAATCTGTGATTGATTTCCGAGGTGCAGCGAGTGAGATGTGCAGATCATTGTTAACGAGAACAGCTTTCTTACTTTCGATATAATCATCCTCGGGACGAATGTTGAAGCCGATAAAACTCTGCGCTCTAAGCGATCGTTGAAACGCTACTTTCGGTTCTCTTGAAAAAGGCTCGCCAACGGATTTTACCATCGTGGGTGGATGGCAATGATAAACGAGAGAATATACACTGGAGAAACCGTGCGTAGAAACTAGCTCTTCCGCATAAAGAGTTCCATCAGTTTTTCTGAACTGAGTATGTCGTTTGTGGGGGAATTTTCCCTGAGAATGATATTGTGGCATAGGTGTGTTACTGAAACTGATAGACGCGGAAATATGTTTCCGGCCGATACAAATTTAAGAAACGAAGTGAATCCTGATATTCCTGACGAACATTGGCTACTTTTGTGAGCTAATTAAGCGTTTATGAAATTCGTAAGTTATATCAGAGATGGGCGTGAATCGCTCGGAATTTACCTCGAAGAAAAAATTTATTCCTATAGTGATGCTGGTAAAGCCCTGGGAATCAAGGCTGAATTGACTATGAAAGAATTTCTCGAGGGCGAGGAGGAAGCAATGAGCCGAGCCCGTGAGATTCATGCTAAATTGTTAACCACTCCCGATGTTTCCGGATTTCAATGGAACGATGTGGAGGTAATTGCTCCCGTTCCGCATCCTACTTCCTGCCGCGATGGTTATGCTTTTCGTCAACATGTTGCTTCAGCTAGAAGAAACAGAGGGGTCGACATGATTCCCGAATTTGACTTATACCCGATCTTTTATTTTACTAACCATAATGCAATTCAAGGTCCCGGTGATATATATTGTATGCCCGATCATTTTCGTCAACTTGATTTTGAATTGGAAGTAGCAGTAGTGATCGGAAAAAAAGGAAGAAATATAAAAGCTGCTGATGCTGATCAATATATTGCTGGATATATGATCATGAATGATATGAGCGCTCGTCAATTGCAGATGGAAGAAATGGTGCTCAACCTCGGACCAGCAAAAGGAAAAGATTTTTCAACAGTGATTGGTCCATGGTTAGTAACACCGGATGAATTACTTCCTTATAAAGTTCCTGCAAAAGAAAAACATACCGGAGATAGCTTTGCATTAAAGATGAAGTGCATGGTGAATGGAGTGGAGGTCAGCTTAGGAAGTATGGGAGATATGGATTGGACTTTTGCGGAAATTATTGAACGTTGTGCTTATGGTGTCGATATTTATCCAGGTGATGTGATTGGTTCAGGAACTGTAGGAACAGGATGTTTTCTAGAACTAAATGGAACCGGTAAATTAAATGATCCCAACTATCCCGTGCAGTGGTTGCAAGATGGAGATGTTGTAGAAATGATGGTGGACGGATTAGGTTGCCTGAAAAATATTATCCGCAAAACAGAAACGGATTTTTCAATATTAGATCTAAAGCGAAAGTTTAAATAAATTTTCAAGGTTGATCTACGAATTGTAGAAAATATATATTGTAGAATTGCGTTTTTGTTGTGAACGCAAAGTAATTATGCGCAAAAAATTATGCGGATGCAAGCTCTAATTTTAGAGGGCAGATAATTAATATATAAAGAGGGGGAATAAATCATGAGTTCTCAAAAAGTGTCAGTCGGCGGCCTTACGGGGCTGCAACGCTGACAATCAACCAGAAAAGCTAACCAAAGATCATTTGCATGATTTCACATGACAGGAAGATTGACGGGAATCCCTGGGAAGAGGGAGTCAGCCGGGGGTAGCCTTACGGGGCTACCCCAAAACTGACAATCAACCTAAAAACACCAAAACCATGTGTGATGCCTTACGGGGCAATATGTGGGTCCTGTTTGGTCCGGGAGTTCAGATTCCGGATAGCCTTACGGGGCTACCCGATCATCTGACAATCAACCTAAAACCAAACAGAACCTAATGTTTTAATTCAATTTGGATACTTCTTAAGAACGTTCACCAGAGTACTCTTGATGATTATATGAATTTAAACGGGGGTGTCACCTTAAGGTTCGCGTTTTTCAATAAAACCTTGCACCTGTAAGTCATGTAGTTACAATTCGGTTTCGGAGAATTATCTTTTCTCTCTAAAAATAAAATGCAACATTCATCCGATACCTTAGAAAGGCAGGTAAGAATTTGGCGAAAAAGGATCTAAACTTCTCTCTTTATGTCTTGTTATTAGCATGACCACTACCTTATCCTTAACTTTGCAGTATTGAAAAAGATGGAAAACACTAAAAAAGAAGAAATGTTGCTGAATTCTATTGAAGAAGCAATCGACGATATCCGCAATGGAAAGATCATTATTGTAGTAGATGATGCGGATCGGGAGAATGAAGGAGATTTCGTTGCCGCCTCTCATCATGCTACTCCTGAAGTAGTGAATTTTATGGCCACTCACGGGCGCGGACTCATCTGCGTTTCCCTTTTAGAAGACCGTTGTAATGAATTGAACCTTCAGATGATGGTGAATAATAATACCTCATCTCACGAAACAGCATTTACTGTTTCTGTCGACCTGTTAGGTCATGGATGCACTACTGGAATTTCTGCTTCTGATCGCTCCAAAACAATTTTAGCCTTAATTGATCCCGCTACCAAACCCGAAGAACTGGGTAGACCTGGACATATTTTCCCGCTTCGCGCAAAGCATGGAGGAGTACTTCGTAGAGCAGGTCATACAGAAGCTACTGTAGATCTCAGCCGACTAGCAGGATTAGAGCCTTCTGGCGTGCTGGTAGAAATTATGAATGAAGATGGAACGATGGCGCGTTTGCCACAGCTTTTAGAAATCGCTAAGAAATTCGGAATGAAAATTATTTCTATCGAAGATCTGATCAAATACCGTCTGGAAAAAGAATCGCTGATTGAACGTCAGGTAGAAGTGAAGATGCCAACCCAATGGGGAAATTTTGAACTCGTAGCTTATCGTCAGATTGCTACCGGTCAGGAACATCTCGCTTTAATTAAAGGTACTTGGGATAAAAATGAGCCTATATTAGTAAGAGTCCATTCTTCCTGTTTGACGGGGGATATTTTTGGTTCCTGCCGATGTGATTGTGGTCCACAGTTACATATGGCGATGGAAGCAATTGAAAAAGAAGGCAAAGGAGTTATTGTTTACATGAATCAGGAAGGCCGAGGTATAGGACTGATGAATAAACTCAAAGCGTATAAATTACAAGAGCAAGGAAGAGATACTGTTGAAGCTAACTTGGAATTGGGTTTCAATATGGATGAGAGAGATTACGGTGTAGGAGCTCAGATTCTTCGGGACTTAGGAGTGGGTAAAATGCGATTGATGTCGAATAACCCTACCAAGCGCGCTGGACTTATAGGTTATGGACTCGAAATCGTTGATCGCGTAAGTCTGGAGATTCAGTCGAATGAACATAATCGTTTTTATCTCGAAACGAAAAGGGATAAAATGGGACATACTATTCAGGTGAATGATAAGTAAGGCATTTAACTGCAATTTCTTCATACTTTTCGTGGTGCATTGATTATCAAAGTGTAGCAATTGGGGTGTCGTATTTAAAGGGTCTTTCCTCTGTACTTTTTAATAAACAGCCTACTTTTTATGAGTCAATCGCTCCAATGAAATGGGTATATTTGCAGACCGGTAATGCACTGGATTTTTCCTACATTTCAGATTGATTTTAGTATAAAGAATAGCGATGACGTTAATTAAATCTATTTCCGGGATCCGCGGAACTATTGGTGGTAAGCCTGGTGATGCACTCACTCCAGTTGATGTTGTAAAATTTACTTCTGCTTATGGTGCATGGTTAATGCTACGCAATCCGGGGCACCGTTGTAGTGTAGTTGTTGGCCGTGATGCGAGGATTTCGGGACCGATGGTTTCGGGATTGGTAAATTCAACACTTTGTGGTTTAGGCATCGATGTTATTGAAACGGGTTTATCCACTACACCAACTGTTGAGATGGCAGTTCCCTATCACAAAGCATCTGGTGGGATCATCTTAACTGCAAGTCATAATCCGAAGCAATGGAATGCGCTCAAACTCCTCAATGAAAAAGGAGAGTTTCTTTCTGCGGCCGATGGAGAAGAAATCTTGAGGCTTGCCGAAAGTGCTGATATGGTTTATGCCGATGTAAATCATATCGGAATGGTGAGCATCGACAATGGCTCTATGGCTCGTCATATCGAGGCGATTTTAGCACTGCCAATGGTCGACCGTAAAGCGATCGCGGCAAAGAATTTCAAAATTGTAATTGATTGCGTGAACTCCACAGGAGGCATTGTTGTTCCTGCGTTACTACGTGCATTAGGGGTAACAGAAATTGTAGAATTGTACTGTCAGCCGGATGGTCATTTTCCACATAATCCAGAACCGCTTCCAGAAAATCTCACTGAGATCTCAAAAGAAGTGGTGAAGAAAAAAGCACATCTTGGAATCGTAGTAGATCCTGATGTTGATCGTTTAGCATTAGTGTGTGAAGACGGAGAAATGTTCGGTGAAGAATATACGTTAGTTGCTGTTGCCGATTTTGTACTGAAAAATAAAAAAGGAAATTCAGTGTCCAATCTTTCTTCAACACGTGCATTGAGAGATGTTACTGAGAAAGCTGGAGGTTCACATTTTGCAGCTGCCGTTGGGGAAGTGAATGTTGTGGAAATGATGAAAGCCCAGCAGGCTGTTATTGGTGGAGAAGGAAATGGTGGTGTGATCCTTCCTGATCTGCATTATGGTCGAGATGCTCTAATGGGTATCGCATTATTCCTAACACATCTTGCAAATTTTGGCAAGAGCTGTTCGATGTTGAGAGCTTCTTATCCTGATTATTTTATCTCCAAGAATAAAATCGAACTCACTCCAGATATTAATGTGGATGAAATTCTGGAAGGGATCAGCACTAAATACAAGAAACAGCCGATCAATAAAATTGACGGTGTAAAAATTGAATTTGACAAAGAATGGGTGCATTTACGCCGTTCCAATACTGAGCCCATCATCCGTATTTATGCGGAAAGTCAATCCATGACTACTGCCGAAAATCTGGCATTGAAAATTATCTCCGATATCAAGGATTTGCTGAATACTGCTGTTGCAAAATCCTAATAAATAATTTAAATTGCATAAAACTGAGTGAAATGAAAGTTTATCTCGATAATGCCGCTACGACCCAGATCCATCCTGATGTGGTAGACGTAATGATTCCCATGTTGAAAAATCAATTTGGAAATCCATCTTCTATTCATGCTTTCGGACGAGAAGTCCGATCGGCGGTGGAAGCAGCGAGAAAAAAAGTTGCACAGTTATTAAAAGTAACACCTTCCGAAATCTTTTTTACCTCGGGAGGAACAGAAGCCAATAATATGGCATTGCGATGTAGTATCCACGATCATGGTCTGAAGCATGCGATTACATCTCCCATTGAGCATCATGCGGTATTGCATACTTTAGAAGACCTTGCACATCGTGGAGAAATTAAATTGAGTCTAGTAAAAATTAATGAAAAAGGTCAAGTTGATTTGAATGACCTCGAAAGATTGTTGAAAGAAAATGATCGTTCTCTAGTTTCTTTGATGCATGCCAATAATGAGATCGGTACTACCTTACCGTTAGCAAAGGTTGCGGAGATATGCAATCATTACAATGCAGTTTTGCATTCGGATACAGTACAAACAATGGGTCATTTTATTCATGACTTAGGTGCGTTGAATATTGATTTTGTATCGTGCGCAGCACATAAATTCCACGGACCAAAAGGAGTTGGATTTTTATACATCAACAAACGCATCAAGATCACTCCTTTTATTACCGGCGGTGCTCAAGAGCGAAATATGCGTGGAGGTACTGAAAATGTGTATGGCATTATCGGCTTAGCAAAAGCGCTTGAATTAGCCTATGAAAATATGGAGGAAGATATCCATAGCATTCGTGGGTTGAAGGATTATATGGCTGAGGAGCTAAGAAAAGACATTCCAGGAGTAGAGTTCAACGGAGATATTTCCGAGGATAGTTTATATACGGTTCTCAATGTTTCTTTCCCTCCAACTGATATCGCAGAGATGCTCCTTTTCAATCTGGATATTGCGGGCATTGCTTGTTCAGCAGGAAGTGCTTGTACTTCGGGAAGTAATGCAGGATCACATGTGTTGACGGCTATCGGAGCTTCTCCCGACCGACCAGCAATCCGTTTCTCCTTCTCAAGATTTACAACAAAAGAAGAGATCGATTATACGGTGGAGAAGTTGAAGGAATTATTTTTAGTGAAAGCTTAATTAATGTGCTAATTATTTAATTTGCTAATCCCGAGGCAAGCTCGGGACAAGTCGTGCTAATTGGCTGGCGCACGAAATTGATTTGAAGATTGGTATCATGTTTTTGAAGCGATGATTTATTCTCCGTGTTTCCGTGTCTCCATGTTCAATTTATTTTTTTCTACGAAGCGTAAATTTCCGAATAGAAAAAGATTTTAATTTATAATCTATAATTTATAATCTATAATTAAAAAAAATAGCGAAGCAGTTAATAATACGTAACTAAAATAATTTAAGGCACTCCATTAACTAAGTTTAAGGTTCCTAATCACTTTCGCCGGAACACCTCCTACGAGAGAAAACTCATCTACATTTTCAGTAACCACAGCACCTGCCGCAGCAGCAGAACATTTTCCTATCGTAACATTAGGCAAGATAATCACACCGGCACCCAGCCATACATCATCCTTAAGTGTAATAGATCCTCTCACCTCTGGAAAAATTTTCGATAAGCGAGAATGATTAGCATCAGATGCCAACACTAAAGTCACTCCAGGTCCGATAGAAACACGATCACCAAGTGTTAGCATACAAGAATCATCGCTATTCATGGTTGACAAAATTAATCCCGGACCGATATAAACTTCTTCGCCCACTTTAAATCCGCAGGATCGCAATGCTGAAACGCGAACCGCATTCAACGGGAAGGTAGATACCATCCAGCGAAGCAATTTCATTCGCATTTTTCCGATTGGTCCTCGTTTCATGATTAGCGCTTCATATGTTTTAAGAGAGCAATTCCAGTTTTCCCTATCGACATCAGTAAGGGTTTGTGTACTTTTTCAAACCTGCCGAAGTTCATCTCTGTGCCACCAAATTTCGCTTTAAATTCCCGAACTCCATAATCCTGATCCGGTTTTCCTGCTCCTAAGAAATCAAAATGATCTAGCTGATGAGTGCAACCATATTCAATTGCAGCCCATGTAGCAAGGATGGAAGGGTAAAGATGTTTGCTGTGGAGATCGTCGCCGGCGATGTACCATTCATAGATGGCTTTACCGGGAGTGATGGGACACATAATTCCACCAATCACTTTATCATTTTCTTTGATCAGCAGATACGTTCCTAAACCATTTTTGCAACTTACCCGGAAAAAGTCTTCGAAGAAAATCCAATCTGGGAGTGGTTTTTTTACTTTGGTACGATAGAGAATTTTCAACAGCACATAAAATTCTTTCACTTCTTCTAGTGTGGTAGCTTCCACAATCGAAGCACCGCTACTCAGTCCTTTTTTTATCTGACGTATTTTACTTTTACTAACTAGTTTTTGAACGGAATCGATGGTGGAGGTAGGAACTAAAAAATTCAAATGTTCTAAAAATTCAAATCCGTTATTGGTGAATGCTTTTTTTGCGAAGGTGAGATCAGAAAGATTTCTAAACTGACTGTAAATAGCATGTTCGGAAGCAGTTTGATCGTATGCAGAGAGTATCATTTCTGCAATCGAGGGATCTTCATTTTTTACGAGTGGTCCACCCCAAACGATAGCACGCGCGGTGAATTTTCCAACTACACCTTTTCCTTCTTTCTGCACTACGGCGAGTAAAATTCCTTTGATTTTCTGATCTTCAGTATCAACAGCAGCAAATACCATCGGCAAATAAGCAGGAATACTTTTGAAGAGATCAAATGCCACCGCCGACTGGAAATAATTTCCTTGAGGGTGATTCCATACGAAATCATCCCATTCACTACGAGAGATTTTACTTACATCTTGAACAATACTGATACTCATATTTAGGTCGCTTACTTCTTAACGAAAAAGATTTTCTTAATCGTATTTTTAATGTTCTGCAAGATATATTCTTTCACCCAAGGATAAAGATCATCATGCCATCGCTGTGGATGTGTGGTGATCATAATTTGTTGTGGAAGCTTGCCAGTTTTTAAGGCATTAATAATATCTACGGTACTTTGATAATGATGTTGATCTTGCAGAGGAGTTTTTACTTTATCTCTCACACTAACTTTATCTCCGTCCCATTTTCTTCCTGTATCTGTGATGTATAGCACCTTATTGAAATCAGTATCAAAATAAGGTTCGGCAATAAGTCCATAGTTGCGATAGTCAGCCGCTTTCCATACAGCGCGGTTATCCCATTTACTCATCGGACTTCCATGCATACAAATCGTAATGACGGGATAAAAAGTACGGAAATGTTCCAGATTTTTTTTAAAGTTTTGTAGTGCAACTTCAGTATTTCCTTTTGCTAAGGAAAGATCTTCGTAATGGTATCCGATCTCATGACCAAGTTCAGCAATTCCTTTTATAAACTCCGGTTTATCACTCTGAGGAACGATTCGAAAATAATACGTGGAGCGAGCTCCTAATTCTTTTTCGATGTGTGCTTTTAAGAGTGAATTCTGCGGTAAGTCATCTACATCATGACGAAGCACGAGTGTTTTTCCTTCGGGAGCATTGCCGTAATAATCTTCGCAGGCAATAATTTTATAGCCTTGCATAAGAAATGCTTCCAGCAATTCTCGGTAAGCACTCATTGTAAAATCACGTCCCATCATGATCGGAAGTTAAATTGATACGAAGGATCTTTGTGCATGATTGCGGCGCTCTTAGGATAATTTTCAAAGAACCAAATAAAGAAGGCTGTTGGATCAATAGTAGCGGACAACAATTTTTCTTTACGCAGTTGCCATTCCGCTTTTAATCCCGGCATATTGATTAGTTCTTCTGTTTTAGTAAATAGCTTTTCAGGATCATCCGTTTTTATTCCGTAGGTTAGATGATAAGTATGTTCGAGTTCTTCGAGATAACGAAGTTTACCCACAAAATCATTGAAGCGGATGGCAGGCGTTCCAAGTACTGCTGCTTCTGCGGTCATCGTTTGACTATCTCCAATGTAGAGATCTGCAAAAGCAAGGATGTGGAGGATGTCGGAAGCTTTCACGCTGACACGATAGGGTTCGAGCTCTGGTGGTAATTCCCTTTCTGAGGAAAGATGAACACGACCATGTTTTTCAAGGAGCTTTACCAAACGAATCGCTAACTCATTATTGATACCCGTTTTCTTTTCGTCATGCCATGCCGTTAGTTTAGCAAAGCGGATAAAAAAATTTAATTTTCCAGCTTCAAAAATCCCAGATACTTTTGAACGATCAGGAGTAAATCCTGATGGTCTGAGATAGGCGAGTTCATGGTTGGCTTTGTACTTTATTGTTTTAGGATGATGATCCCATTGTGCTGCACTACATGCTTCTGGACATAATTGATGATTCAGAAAAGGAACGAGAATTTTACTGTACAACGGAAAGATCTGTAAGTCATCTTCAAAAACGGCTACCGATTTTATTCCCATCAATCGTGCAATAGGAGCAAATTCCGCAGATGTAGAAATGTATAGATCCGGTTTAAATTTCAAAGCTAAGCGGAAGTGATGATAATTACGGCTGAGAAATCCTTTTAGAATTCCTATTCTTGAATCTTTACGATCAACGCTTGCGATATTGGTAAATTCTAGTCCACTTTCTTCCAGTAATTTCGGAAGTACATCTTTTGATTTTATCGTAATCTTAATTTCATGTCCATGTGCTTTCAATCCACTGATCGTATATTTGAACAGGTGAAAGTGAGCAGGGTGAGCAAGATAAAAAAGATAGCGCATAATTACTGTGCAGGATTTTTATTCTCGTTTGAATATAACAAGGTATTGAGCCCGGCAAACATCCAAGCATTCGACCATCTCATGAACGAAGATTTATCGGTATGGTTACGGTATTTGCGGAAGTAAAAGTAGCCATTTGGATCCTGCATGTTCGGAATCATCCATTCCGCTACTTTGAGTGCTTGTTGATGTTCTCCAAAACGCAATAACGTCAGTATCGATTGAGCGGCAGCGGTACAATCAGCAGGGTATGCTTCTCTGTCGTAGAATTTTGGCTGTCCGCTAGCTTCAAAGAAATTATTTAGGTAGAACTGTAATCCTTTTTTGAGATTCGGTTCGAAAGTATGATCATCTGTTAGTTGAATATATGCCGATAACGTATCCAGCACATAACCGGTATGGTAATTATCGATCCACTTGCCAGCTTCGCTCTGTGAATATATCCATGCTCCATCGTCGCGTTGAAATTTCATCACCCAGGCGACTGCATTTTTAGCCGTTTTTTTCAAGATTTCATCGTGATTAATGGAATATGCTTGAGCCAGCAATCGTGCTCCCTTCATACTTGCATTAAAAACTTTTTCCCGATCAAAAGGGGAGTAGGAAAAACAAAATGTTTCATCTGCATCACTAATCCGATTTAAATCCTGCAAAACAAATTGCGCAGCACTGACAACGAGGTCTGCTGCTGAAGTGTTCTTAGTCTTTTGATAATAATAAAATAATGCATTGCTGATAAATCCTGTGGCCACCACTGTAGGCTGATAGGCTGGTATTGTTGCATAGCGCGCTTCCCAAGGAAAATCATAACCCCAACAAGCACCATGAAAACCTTTGGGAATCACGTCCTTTAATTGCTGGATAAGTGCTGGAATTTTATCTGTATCAGATTTTTTAGGTGAAGCAGTATACGCCTGAATACAAAGTCCGAGAGTTACAGGATTCAATCCTTTGTTGATCCCAAGAATCGGGCGTAAATTAAGCGGAGAACGTTTAACAAGTTGCTGCGCAAGAAATCGAATTTTGTGATTGGAATTCAGGAGTGGTAATTTGAAAATTGCTGATGTTAATCCATCATAAGGATCATAACCGCGATATTGTTCCTTTTCAATGTACTGTTGCAGCCGTTGAACAGACTGTTCGAGCGTTGAAATGAAATCCGACATAGGTCAGGGAGTAATCTCCGTTTTTTGTCCGTTGAGTGCAATCGATTCCAATACTTGAAAAGTGGAAAGCGTTGCATTGTAAATTTCATCAAATGGAATAGGGCAGGAGTCGCCTTTACGAATCGCATCCATAAATGCTTTCACTTCCGCTTTATGTCCTTTGTCTTGCGTGCCTTTGATTTTAATTTTTTGTTTTCCGAGAATCGAAAGTTCTTTGAAATCATCTAACTGCGCAACAAATCCTCCAGCGAATACTTCTAGGTATTCTTTACTGACTTCTTTATTACCGTTCGAGAAATAACTGAGGGTAGCGATACTTCCATTTTCAAATCCTAGCGTGATAGCAACAGTATCCGAATGATGATGTGCATCCTTCATCGCCTGAGCAGCAACAGTTTTTACCAATGAACCACTGAGGAAAATACAAAGATCAATGAAGTGACAAACTTCTCCGATTATTCTACCACCACCAATTTCCGGATCATGCGTCCAATGATCAGGAGGTACAATTCCTGCATTGATTCGGTATTGGATTGCAATTGGTCCAGACCCTTTTAGCTGATCCTTTAATTTTAAAATCAAAGGAGCAAAACGACGGTTAAAACCAACCATCAATGAAGCACCAGATTTCGTATAGGCGTCACGGATAGGATTTAGTTCACTACGTTTCAGACAAAGTGGTTTTTCAACGAAAACATTTTTCTTGTGTTCTAATGCTTTGAGTACATATTCACCATGAGTATTATGTCGTGTAGCAATGAATACAGTATTGATTCGTGGATCGTTCAAAATTTCATGCGCATCTCCCGTGCAAAATGCAAAGCCATATTTATCGGCAACATTGCGAGCATTATTGGGACGAGCAGTAGCGACACCGATCAGCTGCGCTGTACCTTGAATTGCAGGAAGTAAAAAATTTTGTCCGAAGGAACCTGCACCAATCATCCCGATAGCGGGTTCAGTAGAGGCAGGACTATTGGTATGCAGCGTGATTTTATCTTGCAATTTTTTCTGCAAGTCATACTTCAGAACTATTCCAGCAAAAGGCTCTTTGCGATCTAGAATTAACTGATAAGCTTCCGGAGCATTTTTAAAATCAAAAGTATGAGTAAGTAATTTTTCGAGATTGATTTTTTTACTGCGTAACAATTCGGCGAAAGCCTGCATGTTCCTGTTTTCTGTCCAGCGTACATATGCCAAAGGATAATCCATTCCTTTTTCTTCGTATTCCGCATCATAACGGCCAGGGCCATACGAACTCGACATCCGCAGATCCAGTTCTTTGATATAATAATTTTTCCTTGTGAATCCTGTTGGTACTGCACCCACAATAATCACCTTACCTTTTCTCCTACACAGTATCCCTGCAAGATCTACAGGGTCGAGCGAGCTAGTTCCTGCAGTGATAATCACCGCATCGGTTCCAAAACCATCCGTCAATAAAGTCACTGCCTCTTCAAGGTTATCTTGATTTCTTTCCAAGGCTAGATCGGTACCACATGCGCGTGCTAGTTGAACTTGACGTGGATCAATATCAATTCCAACAGTTCTGATACCTGAAGCTTTAAGCAACTGAAGGGTAAGTTGTCCGACGAGACCTAATCCAATCACCACACAATTTTCTCCGAGTCTTAAATCAGCCTGACGAACACCTTGCATCGCAATAGCACCAACGGTACTGAAAGATGCAGCAGCGAGAGAAACAGATTCATCTACTTTCACACAAAGATTTACAGGTACTGCAATCACTTCCGCATGAACTGCTGAAGCTCCGCCACATGCCACTCTATCGCCCACTTTAAAATCAAGAACATCATCAGCAACAGCGATGACTTCTCCAGCTGAACTATAACCCAGTGCGCTAGGAGCATCCAACTTATTCATCACAAGTCGGTATGTTTCTCTAAGACCAATAGTCCTTGCTGTTTGAATAACTTTTTTAACCTCTTCTTTTCTTGCACGAGCTTTACCAAAATAACCTAAACGAGCATCTTTTACAGTCTTGCCTTCGGTACCCGCGCTAATCAAGGAAAAATGATTCCGCACCAGCACTTGACCTGATCCTAAAGCAGGAAAAGGCACTTCCAGCAACTGCATGGCGCCATCTTTCAGGTTCTGTGTAAGTTGTTCCATTTTACTTCGCGTTGATAACAGTATTAAATGCTGTTGTCATGTGCTCTACCATTTTGGCTTCGGTAAAGTTAGTTTCATATTGTTTACGGCTGGCAATTGCCATTCGTTGCCTTAATTGTGGATTATCGATCAGAACCGCCATTTTTTCTGCTATTTCTTGTGGATTAGCAGGTTTTACGATGTATCCATTTTGCTCATGGATCACAGATTCGATTATTGCCCCTTGATCGGTACTGATGATCGGCAGTCCGCAGGCCATGGCTTCTACAATCACCCAAGGATGACCTTCAGGTTCACGGGGAGGAAATACGAAGATATCTGCATTTATGAGGTATTGGAGTTTTTCGCGGCTTACTTCAGGAGGAAAAAAAGTGATGGGAAGATTTTGTTCCTGAACTAATGCTAAACACTTAACTTTCGTTTCTTCTTTTCTCCAACCTCCAATAACGGATAATTCAAACTTTCCAGCATGCGTTTTTTTCAAGAGAGATGCAGCCTTTATGACATCTTCAATTCCTTTTGACGCTTGTAAATTACCGAGATAAAGCAAGTGAATGATATTATCCTCAGTCCGATTTCGAGTGGGTAATATGTAGTTACCACCATTAGGAACCACCAGAATTTTTTGAGGGGGATAAAATCCTTCAAAAAGATATTTTAAGTTGTTCCCCAACACGATCATCCCTTGAGTCGATTTCAGCATGCGTCTTACAAACCATTGATTGATGCCCGATGTAGTTTCTAACCACCGTTTGAAATCGCTTCCCCTTAATTGCAAGAGGACTTTTTTCCCCATCATCCTAGAGAACTGGATAAATATTGCATCCTTTATAAATCCCGTTGTACTCTGACTAATCGGAATTAAAACTAAGGCAGGATCATGCTTTTTTATTTTACTGAGGAGCTCCCGATAAATTTGAATGCTACGCGAAATTTTTGCAAAGCTCCACTTACCGATATTTCGCAAATCATCATTCATCCGAGTATCTAAATGGATCAATGTGAAATGATCATTTAATCCTGATTTCAAAATGATTTCAGTTGCAATAGCGGGACCCATAAACGGGGGTGGGATTTTTCCCAGCAGAATAACTACCGGTTTCATTCAGTCTCTAAATAATATCTGCTCTTCGGCAACAATGCGTATGCGAAGATGGGATAGATCAGGTATAACAATGGTGCGTATAGTGTGGGAACGGTGCTGATGGACCAGAGCATGATAGCACCTACAGCACCCGAAAGAATAAATTTTTCGGGCATTTGTAAGAGTGTCCATTTGGCAAGGACGCTGAAGAGAAAGATGAGGTAAAAGAATAAACCTATGAATCCTGTTAGGAAAAGTAATCTCACATAATCACTATGCATACCACCACCAATCATCACAATAGTTTCTTTAAAATTAGCAGAAACAATACCGGTGAAATGATTCAGTGCAGGCATCTGTTCCCATATCTCGAAATATCTTTCCCATCGATTCATCCTCCCGTTAAAGGCTTGGTCAACGTCCGATTCACCATCTGCAACTTTTAGTTCTTTTTCAATCAGCGGCTGAATGTTATCGGTATAAATATCCTGCGCAAAAAATGTTGCTACTACCAAACCGAATACAATAACAAACAAAGCACCTCTTGTATTTTTCAGATTATGAACGAGTAATAATCCCAGCAATGCAATGGCCACTCCCCAAGTAGATACGTGACGGATCCTTGATAATCCGTACAGAATAAACATCAAGGATAAGACTAAGTGTGTAGCATTAATTTTTGAACGCCCGGGTTTGGGATTGTAAATTCCATTCAAGAAATAATATCCGATACAAAGCATGAAGCCCATCAGGTAAATTGCATAATTCATGATATCGGCATACGCCCCTCTGATACGGGATCCACCACCACGACCCTGACTGATAAATTCTACGGCGATTGGATTGAAGATAGATTCGTATGCAAGTACACCAAAAGGAAAGATACAAGAGATTAGAAACGTGGTCAGGATCCCGTGTAAGTCTTTTTTAGATTGAACGAAATGCCTTGCATAAACGAAAATGAGAATTGGAGTTAAGTATTTAATAAGATCACCAAATGCAACTACTGTCACCTGAATGAACCAGAAAATAATTGCGTTAAAGGCAAGCATAATTGCAAAGAAACGGAAGGGATTATCTTCTACCGCATAAGGTTTTTGAGGGAACTTGTGCGAGAGTAAACTCATGCCAATGAAAACAGGAGTTAGAGCACCAACAATATACAAAGGAGATGCAAGTGCAGAAGCTTCTTTCAATTCCCAGAAATTATCGATGATAGGACGGATCAAAATAAGTATCACATACCACTTGCGTGATACATGCAAATCTTTAAACCATTTCCACCACTCTTTAAGATTCATTTTTCTGGTACTGCAATTCTTAACTTATGATCAGCGAACTTAACATTATTAAAGTAGTTCAGCTTGTTTTTTCTAACGCTTTAATAAATCCTGCTGCACTAATTTTCAAACTAGCATGTGCTTCAATATAACTTGCAGCCTTTTCACCCATGCGTTTCATTTCTTGTGGATGATCAATTATCCAGTTCATTTTTTCGGCTACTTCATGAATATGACTGAAGTCCATTACGAAACCGTTTTCATTCTCCCGGATCAGGTCATACGAAGCACCGGCATGAATAGATGCAATGCAAGGTAAGCCCGCAGCCATCGCTTCATTCAATACCAATCCCCAAATATCGAAGTCGGTTTGAAACAAAAGTGCGGTACTTTGAGCAAAATACTGAGGGAGTTCGTCTTTCTGCTTGAATCCCAGGAAGTTAACTTGATCCTGAAGGTTGTTTTGAAGGACGAAATTTTCCAGACTCGATTTACTATCTCCATCACCGATAATATCTAACCGGAAATCTTTTCTTTTTTGGGACAGTAACTGAATGGCTTCCAATAAGCAAAGCACATTTTTGCGCGGAACGAGATATCCCAGATATGTGAAAATGGTAAGAGCAGTATTTTTGGGACGATTCTTTCTTTCAAGGTCAGTAGTTGTGCTAAAAAAAGATGTGTCAACCGTATTTATGCCGATGCTAATTTTATCTTCTGGAATTCCAGCGTTCATCAGATATTTTTTAGCAAGACTTCCATAAGCGATGAAACCTGCAGCATTTTGTGCAAGAATTTTTCGTTGTAATTTTCGGAGGACTCCTGAATTTCTATTTTCTTTTTCAATTGATCCACTCCAAATAATATAGGGAGTACGATGAAATAGTTTTCTAAAAAATACGCGTACCGTTGCAGGGGAAAATCCAGCAACAATAATTCTCCAAGGTTTTTCTTGGTTCAGAAGTTTATTAATTCCTTGATAGAGAAAATATGTTTTTTCAATATTGGACGATGAAGTATGAATACCACCCTCTAAAATTTGGTAGTCGAATTTAAAATCCGTAGGATCAAGTTTAAAATAACGACGTTCATATCCGGAAGAGGCAAAAATCACCTTCAACGTCATTCCTTTCTCTTGCAATTGAGAACTCAGCTCATTGAAGAGAGGAACCCGGTAAGGATTCGGAATATTCGTGATCAGGATTACTTTTTTCATGATTAAGCGGCAAGCCAACGTTTACACCATGTCATGAGGAAATAAACTGTCCAGAGATTATTGGTATATTGAATATTTCCTTTTCTGATTTCTTGCACTTGTTTTTTTAATGCGGCTTCATCGAAGATCCCTGAATTGCTACAAAACGAATGCAGATTAGCATCCACATAATCCAGCATGATATCACCTGCCCATTCTCGAATCGGAACATTGAATCCCATCTTTTTGCGATAAAGAATTTCATTCGGCAGAATTCTTTCTAATGATTTTTTCAGAATCGCTTTCGGTTCACCATCCTTGATTTTCATTTCTGGAGGAATAGAAAGTGCAAGATTTACAAGTTCATAATCCAGAAATGGTGAACGGATTTCAATACTGTTCGCCATTCCTAGTTTATCCATGCGGTAGAGATATTTCCAGGGGATTTGTTGTTTGAATCCTAGGTAACACATCCAGTCGAGATCACCTAACCACGGAGATTTTTTTTGCAGCAGGTTAAAATCATTGCGCAAATTACTAATAACTGTATAAGAATTTACATCTTTCATTTTCTCCGCCCATTGCGGACTTAAGAACGAACGTTTAGTATGTTCACGAAACGCACGAGCTCCTCCCCAGAAAAATTCTTCCTGATGAGCGGCACGTTGTAACATTTCCTTGAATGCGGATTCCTCGCTTTCTCCACCGGCGAAATTCGCAATGGCTTTACGAAGGAAGGAGGGAAGTTTTAAATACTGATGATATAGCGGATAATTTTTATAGTATTTCATCCAGCTTCTGTAGCCTGCAAAAAGCTCATCTGCACCATCACCTGTTTGCACTACGATAGTTCCTTCTTTTCTTGCTAATTGAGCAATAAAATAAATAGGAATGCAGGTGGAGTCTGCCATCGGCTCATCAAAAATATCGACAATATGCGGCAAGAATTCTGCAATATCAATAGCCTTTACAATTTTTTCATGATGATCAGTATTATACCGCTTAGCTACCTTCTGCGCAAAAGCTAATTCATCATAAGCCGATTGACCTTCAAATCCGATTGAATATGTTTTAATCGTTTGAGAAGTTTTCTGACGCATCAATGCTACTACTGCACTAGAATCTACACCACCACTTAAAAAAGCGCCCACTGGTACATCGGCAACCATGCGATAATCCACCGCTTTTTGCAAAGCCTCAAAAACTTTTTCTTCAAGATCAGCTGCTGTATGTTTTCGATAGTCTGTATAGTTTACTTCCCAATATTGCTGATGTTCTTTAATTCCATTTCTGTTAATCGTTAAGGTAAAACCCGGTTCCAGTTTTTTAATTCCAGTGAACATGGTTTGAGGTGCACTCAGTTGATTAAATGTTAAAAAATGATAGAGTGCTTCATCGTCTAATTGCGGCTTTATCCAAGGTAAACTTAATAATGATTTTATCTCAGAAGAAAAGGCAAAAAATCCGTTTTGGATACAATAGTAGAGCGGTTTCTTACCAGCACGGTCTTTCGCAATTAAGAGTTCTTCTTTTTTCTTATCCCAAAATGCAAATGCAAACATTCCATTTAGAGCACTTAAAGTTTGATGGCCTTTGCGAGAATAAAGTTCTAATAACACTTCAGTATCAGATTCCGATCGAAACCGATAATCTTTAAGCTGAGGTTTTAGTGCTTCGTAATTATAAATTTCTCCATTAAACACAATGGCATTTCCTTGATCATTCAACATGGGTTGATGTCCCGCTGCTGAAAGATCAATGATGCTTAATCGTTGATGTCCTAGCCAGATCCCAGCAGCTGTATCCGACCAGATTCCGGTATCATCAGGACCTCGATGCTGAATACAGCGGTTCATGTTGGCAATGAGCTGATCTCCCTCTGCAGGAAGTCGTCCGCCTAAACTCATGATTCCATTGATGCCGCACATGATCTATAAAGATTGATACACTGCAAGCAATGCAGCTTCCATTTTTTCTATGCTGAACTGACGAGCGAAATTTTTTCTTGCTGCTATTACTGTTGCTGAAGTTCTTATTTCCGAATGCTCAGCAATAAATTTAATTTTTTCAGCAAGTTCTTTTTCATCCTTTACAATCATCTCTGGTTCTATCTGACTTACTAACTCTGCTGATCCGCCTCCATCAGCAAATACCAATACTGGTTTTCCAAACTGATATGCTTCAATCGCCACAAGACCGAATGCTTCGTTTTGAGAGGGTAAAACACAGAGATCTACTTCTTTCATGAAAGCACGTGCATCACCAGTGGCGATGAATTCAACCTTCTCGGTAATTTCGAGTTGTAAAGAAAGAGTTTGTAAATCTTCCTTCAAAGGACCATCACCCATAATTGCTAAGCGGATTCCAGAGTTTGAAATTTGACTAAGTGCTGTGAGCACTCGGTCAATTCTTTTTACTGCTGCTAGTCGACCTACTGTACCAACAATTAATTCTCCTGGATTTCTTTTTAGGATTACCCGGTTTAACGAAGTGGCATCGATCTCTGGCACTCCGTTATAAATCACTTTACGTGTTACATTTTTTAATCCAAATCGTTCTTCGGCAATTTTTTTAGAGAAGTTAGAATTAAAGGTGATATAATCTACTTTATGATTGAGGAATCTCTTCAACATGAAACGTACCATGAGACTTGAAAGTGTAGTCTTCTTTCCAAAGCCAAAATTTCCATGTTCCGTAAAAACGATTTTACAATTACTGCGGACAGCTTCTTTAGCGATAATCGGATTATAGGAATGAATATGGATCACATCAAATCCTGCAAAACAAGCACTGAGCCGGGATGTAATTACTGTTCGTTGATCTCTCCCGTTTCTGAATCCTCCTTCAATCAATGGAAGATCTAGTCTCTTAAATTCTTCGAGTAATGGTCCTTCAGATTTTGCGATCATCACGGATACGTCTAGCAGAGGATTCTGTAATTGTGCCTTGCAAAGATTCAATACCAGACGTTCAATGCCTCCCATGGTAGCCGACCAAACAATATGCAGAACCCTTATGCGCGCCATCTTTTTGTTATTTAGATTTTGTGGCGATAGAAATATATCCAATAGGACCATAATTAAATTTACGGTACAAGGATTTAAAGAGTGGAAGATCTGTAGTCCACAAATATATACACTGAGGCAGAATTGCAGTTAAAAACAAAATCGGATTGTACCATTTATAAAGTATGCTGATGCCCGTTGCTTTCGCAACCATATTCCAAAATTTCAGAATCGGTTTTACGATTAATGTTAATGTGGCACCGAAAATATCAGCAACTGGAGTAATACTTTTTACTTCCAGAGCGCTTTTCTGTAAGAGATAAATCAATCCTTGCTGGGTGTACCGATAATGGTCATACGCACCATCAACTATCGGTACTACGAATGGAGTCGTCAGAATTAATGTTCCACCAGGTTTAAGCAAGCGCTTAGCTTCATCGATTAATTCAGAAGGTTCAGCAATATCATGCAATACTTCAGTACAAAGAATTACATCGATGCTTGCATCATCAAGCGGAACTGCAGTAGCAGAACAGTAGATATCGATTTGTTGTTTCGGGAATGGAGAATCGGCTAAATCTGCGCCTATAGTTTTGTCGAAGTAAGGAGCATAAATACTGTAATAAGGTCGAGGACCACAGCCTAAATCTAGTAAGGTTCCTTTTCCGGAATAAGACGAGAAATACTTCTTCAGCATTTGCTCTCTAAGTGTATTTTCAATGATTGCACCGGGGTTCGAGAATCGCATGTCAGATTAGTTTGGAGGTAATACTGGTGGTATGCGTCATGAAATTCGGCAGGAACTTCCGATTGTAATTTTTCATCTCCTGTAAAAAACGGAACCGCTCTTCAATAATTGGATCCGAAGGAATGGTAGTTATAGGTAAGTAAAAATCAAAGGTATTTAATCTGTTTTGTAATTTGAAAAACTTTTTGCTGAAGTGAGAGAAAAGCGAAGGCAGTAAAATCCCAGAATGAGAATAGCTTAATTGATCACTGTTGTGAAGCTGCATGTTTTTGGAGACCCTGTAGGTTTGCATCTCCGGGAAGTAGACCGGTTCATTCCTTAAAATATGATTTACAAAATCATCGAAGAGTGGAATAAATGAATTTATCCATTGAATGATTTCTTGATCTTTCGGCGTTTGCTCAAACCAATTAATAATCCATTGTTTTAATTGCAATAGTGGCGCATGTAACTTGGAGGAAGTGATTTCCAGAAAATCAAGATCATACAATAAGCCCTTCATATGTTGCAGAAATGATCGGAGTTTAATAATTCCGTAATCGATCTGCACTTTCAAATCAATATAATTGGCCACTAAAAATTCAATAGCGGTTTGTCGTTTTAATAAACGCAATTGCTCCTCCGTTTTTTGAAGAGCAGTATTTATAGTCGGATGTTTTCCGCTGATCAGTCGATGTTCACTCCAGAGGGTATAATGATTATTTCTGCTAAAATGAGAAGCGCACAATGCCATGATCCGATGAGTGAACAATGGTTGATAGCGTTCCGGTAAATTTTCAAAACCATTTAGTACGCACGCATGCTGATCTTCAAAAACGAGTAAGATGTCGAGATCGCTAATGCCCGGAGTGGTTACATTTCCGAAACTATAAACAGTAATTACGCCATCTACCTTGCTAAATTGCTCACCAATCAGCTCCACAGCTTCTTTGTAGTACTCCGCTTTCAGGGCTTCGGGACGATTGATGAATTGTAGCGACATAGGATTAGCTGAACTCAGGTTGTACGCATGCGGGTGAAAAAGTTACGCCGGGTATATACTTTTCGTTTTCCATCGATTAAGGTGAATTCACCGATGCTACTCAGCGTGTGAATCCCTTCGTTATAAGCTTCTCCAAATTGTTCAGGAGTAATGCGGTTCACTAGTTTTTCTTCAAAGATATCTTCCGTTAACTGCACAATTTCCATGATCGCTATTGCACTTCCATATCCTTTGCTAGAATCTTGCGCTGGTCGGTATAATTTATTTTCGTGGTAAAATGGAGTTCCGCCAGATCGTGCCGAACGAACGTCAGTTTTAACAGGATTCATTTGATGTGCTTTCCATGGTCCGCGGAAATGATCTGCAAAATAGAGGTGTAAGCGAAGATCAGAACCTTTGCTATTTCCATCGGTACAAAAAATCCACCACTTACCTTGATAATAGACAATGGTATTATCCACTCCTGCAAAATTTTCAATCAGGGTTTGCTCAAATAGGAGTTTTTTATTTTCAGGATCAAATTTATAGAGATCAACTTTATTCGATTTATACTGTTCTGGAATACAGTACCAGTTTCCTTCTGCTTCAAAAAGCATCGGATAACTTAAGTGAACCTCAGCAGATAAAATCGTTTCATCAGGAACATGATCACTTGAGGAGACATTTAATCGGATGACTCCTTTTTTACTCGTAGCGTCATAATATTCATAGGCGATATAACGTTCGTTTTTATAGATGAATCCGAAAGGATCCGCCATGAAATCTGTATCATTTGCTTCCTGCATCCAATCGGCGGTATAGGATTTCTTTTCTGGGTTTAGAAATGCAGAGATCGGCAAAGGGATGATACCATAGTTCCATTTGATATTCGTGAAAAGATTGTTGATCCTATGACGGAATATACTGGATAACATGGCAGAAAGTGCATCGGCACTATAATTCCGAGAAGTCTCAAAATTAATATCGTTGACTACTGTTGATTTCAGAATTCCTTTCTGGAATTGCTTTACAATTTCTATCGCCAGATGCAAGGCACCATCTAATGCCATCTGTGTAGTTCTAACATAACTATGTACTGCCGTTTTATACCAGCCTTCTTTCCATACTAACGCTGACCCATTACCGTTCTTGCTGTAAAAATGAATACCGAAGCAATCAATACGGTGTGCCAATATTTTACAGATCATCGGAAATAATCCGCTGCGGGCATGACTAAACAAAGAGCAATGGATTACGGGAGTTCCGGTGATGCCCGGAAGTGTATGACTATAAGACCCGAAATTCATGACCAAGTCAAAATCTACAAATTCCTTCTCTCCCTCCGCATTGATGAAATTTCCATTGGTTTGAAGTAAATACGTAGAGACAAGTCCTGGGTCAGCAGGATAAGCCAATTTTGCATTTCCATCGAGGGTGAGTAAGGTGTCGGCAGAGGAAGGCCGGGTTTTAACTGTTTTTTCAGTTCTCACCAAACATACCTGTACACCTTCGATTTCAGAGATTCCACTCAGAAAACTACGAATGAAGGCGGGAATAGGACCCGGGTCTGCGAATAAACCTAATTTGAATTCTTTTACCATCATTCTTATCCCGCAAAAGTAACCTTTCTTTAGATGGGCAGTAAGAGGTTAATTGGGGTGAACCTGCTATTTTTACCAACGTACAACTGTGAACTAAATGAGCACCTTTTTGAAGAAACTTAATTTATACCTAAGGCTCAAGACCCGAAAGGTGGGGTATCGGTTCATGAAAGAACCAAAACCTAAAAAGTGGGTGTTCATAGTGGGTTGTTATAATTCTGGGACAACATTATTGCACCAAATTCTGGCTCAGCATCCTGCCATAGGAAGTCTCCCCAATGAAGGTCAGTTTTTTACAGATCAGTTTCTAACCGGAGCTAAAGTAGGGCTCCGCCGTCAATGGGCGCTGAAACCTGAACTCTTTTATCTCGATGAAAATAGTGAAGCAGGCATCGATGTGGGAAAAGTAAAAAGAGAATGGGCTTACTTTTTTAATGATGCTAAACGACCGTTATTGTTGGAGAAAACTATCGCACATACTGCTCGGATGCGTTGGCTGGAAAGACATTTTCAAGAAGCATATTTTATTGCCATTTATAGGAATGGATATGCAGTTGCTGAAGGCATTCATCGCAAAGAACATCACAAAATTGAAGATGCCATTTTGCAATGGAAAGTTTCGAATGAGATAGTAGTAAAAGAAAGTACACAGCTCCAGCATTTTCATGCAGTACATTATGAGGAGCTCACAGCAAATCCTACTGCTGCGGTAAAAAAAATTACTGATTTCCTGGGAATAGATCCTGTTCCGGAGAGTGCCTTTAGTAGTGAATTTAAAATTCATAAGGTAGATGCTAAAATCACCAATATGAACGATAAATCATTCAAAAATCTTAAGCCCGAAGAGATTAAAGTGATGAATGAGATGGCAGGAGATCTTATGAAGCAGTTGGGATATCCTCTCCTTTAAGATTTCTTGATTTTTTGTTCTGCAGCGTTCGTTAATTGTTGGATTTCAGAGTAAAAAGTCTCCGTTAATTCAGTGGAATAGCGTGCCGGAACATTGATCTGAAGTAGTTTTCTCATTCCTGGAATCATACTTAGATGAGCTGCCCATTTTTCTTTATTAGCCTTAACTTCTGATTGATCCCACGACAAACGCATAGCTGAAACTTCCTCTATGATTTTCCATTCTGACGTAGTGAAATCTCCTTTAGCCTTATGGAAACTTTCTTTTTTAAATACCGGCTGCTGGTCTCTGGCTTGAAGATAAAGTGCAGGAAGTAACATCAATTCACTCAAAAGATTTTTGAAGGCATAAAAAGTTGAGGGTCGATGTGTAGTACATTTTCTATTCAGACTAGCCACTAAATTGAACAAAGGAATCTGATAATTCTGATGGGAAGGAATGATATTATAAGATAACGTAATTCCGGAAGTAGGATAGATGCATTGACTATATTTTAAAAGTAGTGCAGGTAATTGTGCATCCGGATAATCATATAGATCATGAACGTTAAGGACACTCCAGCCATGATGTTGCAACGCATCACGGTGACGCATATGCCCAGTACTTACTTCCACGATTTGGATTAACTGCAACATCGATTTTCTGGAATCAATTTTATTTGGGTCGATGATAAGAATTCCATCAAAATCACTGTAGTTGATGATTTCATCAGTAGCAATACTTCCATGCACCAAGGCAGCAATAAATGCAGGATGATGAATGGCGCTAATGATATTCCGCATCCCCAATGTTGTAGGATTGTCGCCTTTGTACCCTTCAATGATCACCGTTTCAGGAGCCGCTTTGAGCGCAGAATTTTGTTTTTGTAGTTTGTAATATAAAACAGCAGCCATCACAAAATCATGGAAACCTGGAGAAATCACTCCAAAAAATTTCTCCATCACCGATGAAGATCCTCTTTCTAGATAGTGAAAGAGTGCTTCGTTATTTTTTTGATGGTTGGGAGAGTCTGACATGTGGCATTAAAGATAGTTCAAAGGAAAAGAATACACCCATTTATGAATCTGAGGATTTATTTTTTAACCTTTTGAAAAATTCGAGCAATGCTGCTGTCCTTTTCTGAAAAGTAATTTGTTGCACATCTTCGAGAGCTTGCATAGCTAGTTGATGAGAAATTTCCGGATGATTGATTGCATAACGGATTTTTTCTGCGAGTTCCTCGGTATCTTCAGGTTTTGCAAAAATGCAGTTGTTGGAATGTAATAAATCTTGCGTCGCAGGATAATCAGGACTTACAATTACATTGCCACTCAGCATGTATTCACAGAGTTTATTGGGAAGATTATAACGGATATCATGTCCCTGACGAGTATAGTAAGATACCAATACATCGGCAGCTTGCTGATAATACCGGATTCGCGTGTAATCTGTGAGGTATCCAGTAAATCTTACATTGGAAATATTACGCTCTTCGCACCACTGCTGCCATTTTTTTAGTGCTTCTGGTTTGCCACCTGTCAACAAAAATTGATACTCGGAAAGCTTACCTGCTGCTCCTAGTATATGGATGATTTCTTGCTCATAATTTATCCCAATCTTTCCAGTATAAACAATGAGCGGTTTGTTGATTTTGTCGAGTCCTAATTCTTTTCTTGCGTCTTCTTTACTAACTCTTTCTTTGACCTGAGAAGCGGTGATTGGATTTAATGTGTACGTGGCATGATCAGGATTAGTGCCAGCAGCTTTAACCATGTCTTGTAGGATAGACGAATTTGTGGCAAGCAGTGCGTCGGAATCTTTGTAAACTTTAATCCATGACTTTCTATTTTTGAAATCATGTGCCCAATGAATAATTCGCGTGTTATCGAATGTATTCGGAAATATTTTGCGCAAGAAAAGTAATGGACGAAGTAAAAATGTACTTCTTGAAATGATGATGACATCATCTTTGTCTTGCATTTTTTTCAATAAGGAAAGCACCTTGAAAAAATCTAGTAATGCAACACGAATAGCATCCCATTTTCCGTTAATATCACTTTTAAACCGATAAGGAAGATAATGAACAGTGATATCTTTTTCGAGACCGTAATATCTAGCGATCTCCTCTTTTGGAATATTGTCGTTACGATAAACAAAGGGTACAATTAAATGCACCTCACAATCATTCTGCGCAAAACCTTCACAAAATCGTACATCACTAACCTGATTTGTTCTCGGCCGTAAAATATCATACGGTGAGAGGTAAATTAGTACAGGCCCCGACATTTTCTTTAGTATTGAGGAATCACTTAATAGCGCATCCGCCTTTGTTAAATTGGAGAGCTTTCAATTTATGACCGGCCGTAAATTGATTAAAAGCTTCATTTTTATGGACATCATCACTCAAAATCACTCCTCCATTTTTCAGGTAAGGATAGATCGTATTAAACTCATACATCATGTGCCCATAACTATGGTCAGAGTCATGGAAAAAAAAGTCAATTAACTTCAGTTTATCAAGTAATGCAGGCAGAATTTCTTGAGCGAAACCCAGATGTAACTCCCATCTACCGCGCAAAGACGAAGGAACTCTCCATCCTGTTTCTGGTTGTTTAGTTCCGAAATTATAGGCGGCGTTGGTATCGTTATTAGGGAGATCAATCGAATACAATTGTCCTTTTTTATTTTTGTGCATCGCATTCAAAATTATCCACGTAGATGATCCATGCGCAACCCCAGTTTCAATCATTACTTCCGGTTGAAGTACGCGTACTGTGCAATAAATCCATTTTCCGAATGTAGTATTCAGACTATTGCCTACTGGAATATTTTGAGGGTTTTCAGTGGGAGGAACAAGGTCGTTGGTGGCTAGTTCTTTCAACGCTTGTTTCCATAATTTTTGTTGTACCTGATCTTCCCACAAATAAGTTGCGCTATCGAGAATAATAGCTTCATGCATAGGAGTTTTATTTCCCATGTAAAAACTAATTGCTGCTAAAGGATGTCGTAGAGCGCTAAGCTTACTGCTTGATTCGTGAACACTCATAATTGATTTTTTTCCTAATTGTATTTATACGGGTCGGAGGTCACTTTGTTCCTTGAGCATATACTGGTGAGCGAACCATGTAAAAGAGGAAGTGATGACTAAATTAGCGAATAATAATCCAATGGCAACTCCTGATGCACCTAGAGCTGGCGTGAGCAACCAAGAGGTGATCGCACCGGTTGTCATGGCTGCAAGATATACACGAAATCGGAAACTGGTAAGTCCCAGACTCTGAATTAAGGGCAGACACCAGAAAAAGATAGATCCTTGGATCGCTCCAATCAGATGGATAAAGAAGGGATCTGCTGCTAACGCAAATGCTTTACCGTAAATTCTCGTGATGATGTCATCTCTGAAAAAATACGCCAGAATCAAAAATGCAATAACGGGTAATAGCGTTAGTCGGGTAAGCTTTATGAGCATCGTCCTTACTTCAGCAAATTGCTTCTTGGCAACTAAAACAGAAAGTTGTGGAAAGATGGAAGTAACCAATGGATCCGTTAAGGTTAATACCGAATAAGCTAATTTTTTCGCAACCGTATACACCCCAACTGCAGCAACTCCCGACCACATACTCAGCAATAAAACATCGCCTTGGTTCATGAAAGTTTTCAAAGTGTTGCTGAAAGAGTTTCCAACTACAAAGCGGGATATTTCCCGATATTGATCTTTAATCAACTCGACTTTCGTAGAGAGATAAGGGCCTAATTCGTTTTTTAATTCAAGGATCACTGCTGTATTGCAGATAAGAGTATTGATGAGTCGCGTTACGATCACCGTAGTAAAGAAATAACTTAAGTCATTTTTGAAGAAGTAAATACAAAGCGCAATCATGATAAATTCAAAAGTATCCATCACCATTTGAACCAGTGAATTCACTCTGAATTTATAGTATAGTTTAAGAACTCCTTTGCCAATATTATCTAAAAACGCGAATCCATTTACCAGCGCATAAAGAATAATAAATCGATCGAGGCCAGGTGTAGAAAGAAAATGATCATAAGCAAGTTCAACTAAACCAGCAATCACAATTACAGAAAGGGCGGCGGAGGCAAAGCTTGCCACAACACTTCCTTTGAGTAAGGCCATGATTTTATCAGGACGATTTTCGGTACGGTATTGCGCACCATAACGAATCACACCCATCGCAACATTCAACTTCAAGATTTCCTGGATGGTAAGCACAAAAGCGATGGCTATTGTGTAGGAACCCAATGTTTCAGCACCAAGACCACGGGCTATTATTACCGAGCGTAAAAAAGCATACACGGCACCCACAGCATTCGCAACAAATACCCATGAACTATTCCGGATCAGTATTTTCGATTCCTGATCGAATTTACTTCTCAGGAAATTCTTTGATTTATCGAGAACTGCCTTCATCTCCTTACTGGATTAGGGCTACGTAATTCCATGCAGCTAGCTTTTCTTGCGACTGAAAATATTTTTGAAAGCGGTTTTGATTCCGGTTTTCTTTTTGTCTTCTTCGTAGTATCCGTACCCGTAGCCATACCCATAACCATAGGCATATTCATACCCATACCCATAACTCCGGTTTCCAGCTTTCATCGCATTCAGGATGATACAGATGTTTTTGATCTTACCTTCGTTATACAGCTTATTGATAAAGTTAAGATGGTGACGACGTGTTACACTTTGACGAACAACATATACGTTAACATCGCTGTATTTCGACAATACCATTGCATCCGTAATCAATCCAATAGGAGGGGTGTCCAATACGATATTATCATAATGTAACTTCAAATATTCAAACAGCTGATCCATTTTTGGAGAGATAATCAGCTCAGAAGGATTCGGTGGTTTTGGTCCGGAAAGAATTACATCTAGATTCGGAATAGCTCCTGAACTTTGGATGACTTCTTTTTCATTAGCAATACCAATCAGATAATTACTAAGACCTGTTTCACTGGTGAAATCAAATCCTACTGTAATCTTTGGTTTTCTCAAATCACAACCTACAAGAATGGTTTTTCTCCCCGACACAGCTAGCATCACTGCCAAGTTCACCGAACAGAAACTTTTCCCTTCCGAACTAATCGAGGACGTGATCATGATCACATTCTGTTTTTTATTCGGATTGAAATATTGAAGGTTTGTACGGATCGAACGGAAGGCTTCTGAGATATGAGAATTTGGTTTTTCAGTAACCACCAAACTCGTTTTGGAAGCACTCAGCCCAATCATTCCTAACATCGGAATGGTAGTGAGTCGCTCAAGATCATAACGGTCGCCAATTTTATCGTTGAATAAATCTCTTGCATAAATAATCATTCCCGGAATTACTAAACCAAGAATTAAAGCAATCGAATAGCTCAAACTTTTTACAGGCTTCAACGGTTTGAAGAAAGTTCTTGCAGGATCAATAACACGATTATCAGCAGTGGTAGAAGCCAGCAAGATGGCTGTTTCTGCACGTTTCTGTAAGAGATAAGTATAGAGCGTTTCTTTGATATTAGATCCTCTTAACATCGTTTGTAATTCACGCTGAGCTCCAGGTAAAAGACGAAGTCTTCCCTGCACTTGACCTTTCTGAGAAAGTGCTTCGTTGAGCGATGCTTTTAATCCGTTACGGATACTCTTAATATTTTCTAATAAGGCCGCCCGCGTATTCTGAATTTCAATATTCAAACTAACCATAATCGGGTTATCTGGCTTCGCCATATTCTGCTGAGCTTTTCTTTTATTCTCAAGGTCGTTGAGTTTAATAACCAAACTTTGCAGCAAGGGATCGCTCACTAAAATACTAGCAGGAGAAATATTTCCTGAGACACCGTTTCCACTGCCTACATATTTTTCGAGATAATCTAGGAATTTTACTTGAACTTGTAATTCTGAAATTTTATTATCGAAATTTTTAACCGCTTCGAGATAAGAAGTTGCTTCTACACTTAAATCGGTAACTCCTCTGCGCACACGGAATTCTTCTACATCCGCCTCGTTGGCATCAATATCATTTGTCAATAAACCCAACTGATCATCGATAAATTTTAACGTATTTACCGCATACTCATTTTTTAATTCTACTCCTTTTTTCACATAAACTTCGCAAAGCTTATTTAAAAAATCTTGACTTTTAATGGGAACAGGACCCTGCATAGAAATCTGCAAGATAGATGCTTGCTTACTTACTTTATCCACCTTAATGGCGGCCTGATAATTATCGGTAAGGTTGTCTAAAGAATTTAAACGAAGGATTAGATTTCGTTTTTCAAACTTCGGATTTTTATAGGCTTTATCATCAAAATTTTCAGTTTTGTCAATTCTGAATTCTCCGATTTTTGTATTGATTCTTTTCCCGAAAAGATAATACCCAATCTGTTCTCCACTCGGATGAGAATAACTCAGCTTGTATTTTTTATCATCGATAATTTGAAGATTGATCGTAGTGGAATACGCTATTGGATACAAAGTATCCTGTACTAATTTAATAGGTGAGTCTGTATAAAGCTCTGAGGTTTTGATATCGCCACGCAAAAAATAATTTTTTTCAAAATCAAGTTCTTCCAGCGATTTATGAATCAACTGTCGTGAGCGAATAATACCGATTTCGTTTTCAATTCCTCCATCAGTATTAAAAGTATTGAGTTGTGTTAAAAGATCATTCCCATTATATTTCTGCTTATCATCTTTGATCAATACTGTACAACTCGTAAAATAAATTGGCGTGGAATACCAATTATAAAAGTAGGCAGTGATAAGTGCTAAGGCTAATGTGTAAACATAAAGATACCAATGTCTCAGGAAGAATTTGTTGAAGAGAAACTTCAGATTCATCTGACTCTGAGCCTCTCCTGCACCAAGTGCCTGAGTTTGGTTCGGATAGGTATAACCGTTAGGTGGCGTTTTCGTGTCGTTCATCGAGGTTACCGTTTATAAGCCTTTCGAGCTTTGCGCGTGCATTTATTTAATTAATCGGGTAAGTAAAACCGCAATAAGCGTAAGTGAACTTAATACTAATGGGGCAACTCTGTAGAAGTTATCCGACTGTGCTACTCTTCCTTTTACAGGTGAAATGTAAAGTACATCATTTGAGCGGAGATAATAATAAGAAGAGTTGAATAGATCCCTTTTGGTAAGGTCAACTTTGATATAACTTTTCACTCCATCTTCCTCACGAATCAATAAAATTTCTTTTCTGTCTCCGTAAATATTTAAATCACCAGCTAATCCTAGTGCTTCAGGAATACTTATTTTTTCATTCGTAACCGTGTAAACGCCGGGACGATATACTTCTCCTAATATCGTTACTCTGAAATTTTCAAAATAAATTCTGACAGAGGGTGATTGCAAATATTTTTCGAGACGACGAGTGAGCGTATCTTTTGCGGCTACTGTGGTTAAGCCTGCAACCATTACTTTTCCAATTAACGGAAGTTCAATATTTCCATCTGTATCAACCAAATATCCGACATTGTTCCGCGTGGTATAAACATCCCCTTGACCTGATCTTTCTGAGGGTGAGGAAGTATTGAAAAAACTACTGGCTTCCGGACTTAAACTCCATACAAAGATCGAAAGGATGTCATTCGATTGAATCTTACCTTCGTAAGGCTGCATGTGATTTTTAGTCCTGTCTTTATTGAAATTTGGATACACCACTTTACTGTCAGCTTTAGTCGTGTCAGTTTGCTGGAAATAAGTAACCTCTTTGATATTCCGACATGCTGGAAGGCATATTGTTAAGATAGTCACTATCAGTAGGTAAGGGATTTTACGCATGGAGGCAAATATACTTAATGACTTTGGGTTGAAGGGTGCGAATGCCATAAGAATTGAATTCTTTTATACTCTGATCTTTATGGGAGGTTACAATTCCGTTCTTAACAATCAGCGTTTTGTATTGTTGTAGATCTCTGACAAATCTCATTTGTGAGGTCGTAACTTATAGCCTAATTTTACACAACAAATAAAGCGTTAATCATTGAACATGGATCAGAAATTAACTTTTGAAAATACCGCTCAATTAGAGAAGGAATTTGATGATAAACTGGCTGCCGGCCGTACCATCGAACCCAAAGATTGGATGCCGGAAAGATACCGTAAACAATTATTAAGGATGATGTCTCAACATGCTCATTCTGAGGTTGTTGGAATGTTGCCGGAGGGCAATTGGATCACACGAGCGCCTAGTTTATCGCGTAAAGCTGTGTTGATTGCAAAGGTTCAGGATGAAGCCGGACACGGACTTTATATTTATTCGGCTGCCGAAACTTTGGGGATGAACCGCGATGAAATGATCGATCAACTCCTAACCGGAAAGGCGAAATATTCCAGTATTTTCAACTATCCAACTTTGAGTTGGGCCGATATGGGAGCCATTGGTTGGTTGGTAGACGGTGCTGCCATCATCAATCAAACTATGCTTGCAAAATGTTCTTTCGGTCCATATTCACGAGCCATGGTTCGGATTTGCAAAGAAGAAAATTTTCATAATAAACAGGGCTACCAGATCATGGCGTATCTAATGCGTGGGAATAAAGCACAGCAGGAAATGGCTCAAGATGCTATGAATCGTTTCTGGTGGCCTGCCTTAATGATGTTCGGTCCTTCGGATACCGATTCTCCCAATAGTGCTGATTTAATGAAATGGAAAGTGAAACTCAGTTCTAATGATGACCTCCGTCAGCGTTTTATTGATCGTACTGTTCCTCAAGCCGAGGCTATTGGATTACGTATTCCTGATGATAATCTAAAGTGGAATGCTGAAACGCGTCATTATGATTTTGGTGAAATCGATTGGAAAGAATTCCATGAAGTGATCAGTGGAAATGGTCCATGTAATCGTTTGCGCCTAAAACAAAGAAGAGATGCTCATGAAAATGGAGCTTGGGTTCGTGAAGCGGCAAATGCTTATGCTCAAAAACGTGCTGCGGTAAAAGCTGCATAAAGTATATAAGAAAAAAATCTACCTCTTTACCTCTATAGTTATGTCGAATACTAATGATAACTGGCCTACCTGGGAAGTTTTCACTCAAAAAAAAGATGGCGCACCTCATGAACATGCAGGAAGCGTGCATGCCGTTGATGCTGAAATGGCTTTAATGAACGCGCGTGATGTGTATGGTCGTCGTCAAGAAGCAATAAATTTATGGGTGGTTCCATTGGTTGCTATCACTGCTTCAACACCAGAAGATAGGGGCCCATTCTTCGATCCTTCAAATGATAAAATGTACCGATGGCCGAATTATTACAAAACACCGGAAGGTATTAAACAAATCTGATGACAACTTCAGAAGCACTCTCAATTTATTGTATCCGTATTGCGGATAATGCTGTAATTCTTGCACATCGTTTATCAGAATGGTCTGGTCATGCACCTATCTTAGAAGAAGATATTGCAATGAGTAATATGGCGCTCGATTTTATTGGTCAGGCTCAAGGATTTTATACTTATGCTGGAAAATTAGAAGGCAAAGGAAGAACGGAAGATGATTTCGCCTACCATCGTGATACGCGTGAATACACCAACTGCTTCTTAGTAGAACAACCTAACGGAGATTTTGCAAGTACTATGCTACGTAGTTTTTTCTACTGCTCTTTTGCTTATCTTCAGTTTAAAGCATTGACGAAAAGTAAGGATGAAACAATTTCAGGACTTGCAGAAAAATCACTTAAAGAAATTATTTATCATGTGCGTCATAGTAGTGATTGGATGATTCGTTTAGGTGATGGTACCGATGAAAGTCATCGTCGTGCGCAGAATGCCGTAGATGATTTATGGTCATATACCCATGAACTTTTTGATATGAATGAAGTGGATACGCTACTGATGCAAGAAGGTGTTGCTTTTGAACTTGCAGCACTGCGTTCTGAATGGGATCTCATGGTGGAGGAAGTTTTTGCGAAGGCTACCTTGAAAAAACCTGCTCCCGGTGGTTATCAATCGAAAGGTGGAATCATTGGTTTGCACTCAGAACATCTGGGTTATATACTTGCAGAAATGCAAGCATTGCCGAGAATGTATCCAGATGCGAAGTGGTGATTTGATTGATAAATTTGTTTTGTTAAAAATTATTATGCCAACCACGGAACTTTTATCTGAAGCACAAATTTGGGATTTACTCGGAACCATTCCGGATCCTGAAGTGCCTGCGATCAGCATCGTGGAGTTAGGCGTAGTGCGTGATGTGAAAGTAAATGGTAATAGTGTGGAGATTGCGATCACTCCAACTTACAACGGATGTCCGGCTTTGAAAATGATGGAAGCTCAAGTGAAAGAGAAGTTGGAAAATAGAAATCTCCACGTCACAATCCGCATGGTTTATAAGCCGGCATGGACAACGGATTGGATGGCGGAAGGAACTTTGCAAAAGCTAAAAGATTATGGTATTGCTCCACCCGCTAAACTGAGTTTCGCTCATATTCATCCATTATCGCCCTTAGTGAAAGAACCCGTAGCCTGTCCTTTTTGTAATGCCAAGAATACACAGCTAACCAGTCAGTTCGGCTCAACTGCTTGTAAAGCATTGTATTTCTGTGATTCTTGCCATCAACCTTTTGAACATTTCAAGTGCCATTAGCGTATTTTTTTACTGTATATCTCCCCCTTATTTTAGGGTTGTTAATGCTGTTTTTTCTATTACTTTGTACTCAAGAAAAAACCTATGAGCCTGATACTATCAGAAGAGAAAAATGGAATCGGGATTATCCGCTTCAACAGAGTTGATAAATTCAACAGCTTTAACCGCGAGATGGCTCTGGCCTTGCAAGTAATCTTGCGGAAGTATGCAAATAACAAAGAAATTCGTGCTGTATTAATTACCGGTAATGGTAAGGCATTTTGTGCCGGACAAGATCTTGCTGAAGCAATTGATGCTAACGGTCCGGGTATCCGAACTATCGTGAACGAACATTATAATCCCATCATTCTACAGTTAAGGAAAATGGAGAAACCGGTGATCGCGGCAGTAAATGGAGTTGCAGCAGGTGCCGGTGCTAATATTGCTATTGCTTGTGATATTGTTGTAGCAGGAAATTCTGCTTCCTTTATTCAGGCATTCAGTAAAATTGGATTAGTGCCCGATAGCGGTGGAACATTTTTTCTTCCTCGTTTAATAGGCTTGCAAAGAGCTTCTGCATTGATGATGTTAGGGGATAAATTAAGTGCAACAGATGCCATGCAGATGGGAATGATATATAAAGTTTTTGAAGATGATAAATTGCAAGAAGAAGCGATGAAGATGGCAGAGACATTAGCTGCAATGCCTACGCGTGGACTCTGGCTTACAAAAAATCTGTTGAATGAATCCATGGGTTCTGATTTGAATCAACAACTTACTCATGAAGAAATGAGCCAAGCTGCTGCTGGTGAAACTTACGATTATAAAGAAGGTGTGCAGGCTTTTCTGGAAAAGAGAAAACCAGCATTTAAAGGAATGTAATATGCAGCTTAAAAATATTAATTCGTCAGATAGTATTGCCGTAATTGGTGCGGGTGCAATGGGCAGTGGCATCGCTCAAGTTGCAGCCACAGCAGGACATACAGTTTGGTTGTTTGACACGAGAGCGCATGCGGTTGAATCAGCACTGAAGGCTCTTGCGGTAACAATGGATAAACTCGTTGCCAAGCAAAAGATTTCTGCCGATACTGCACAGCAAATTATTGCAAGAATTAAACCTGCTCTTGATCTCAAAGATTTAAGTGATTGTGCGTTGATTATTGAAGCGATCATCGAACAGGTGCAGGTGAAACAGGAATTATTCCGGAATTTAGAAACTGTTATTTCCGAAAATGCAGTGCTGGCGAGTAATACATCTTCGCTTTCTATCACTGCAATTGCAGGCGCCTGTAAAAATCCTGAAAGAGTAATTGGATTACATTTCTTCAATCCTGCTCCTTTGATGCCTTTAGTGGAAATTATTCCTGCTTTGCAAACCGATACTGCTCTTCCTGCATTGATGAAATCTTTGATGCTTACCTGGAATAAAGTACCCGTGCTCGTTAAAGATACTCCCGGTTTTATTGTGAATCGTGTGGCGCGTCCGTTTTATGGTGAAGCGCTGCGCATTTGTGAGGAAGGAATTGCTGATCAACCTACAATTGATGCAGCAATGAAAAAACAAGGCGGATTTAAAATGGGTCCATTTGAATTGATGGATCTTATCGGAAATGATATCAATTATACAGTAACTGAAACAGTGTGGACGCAATGTTATTTCGATCCCCGTTATCGTCCTTCATTGATTCAGAAAAAAATGGTGGAGTCGGGCAGATTAGGCAGAAAAACCGGACGCGGCTACTATAATTATAATGCTGATGCTGTGCAGCCTGTTGCTGCTATTGATGATGCATTAGGAAATAAAATAGTGAACAGAATTTTAGCTATGCTGATAAATGAAGCAGCCGATGCGTTGTATTATGGTATTGCAAGTAAAGAAGATATAGATTTAGCAATGACCAAAGGTGTGAATTACCCGAAAGGATTGTTGCAATGGGCAGATGAGTGGGGAATTGAAAATGTAATCAATGAATTGAAATCACTTTCAGAAACTTATGAAGAAGATCGTTATCGTCCTTCTGTTCTTCTGAAAAAAATGGCCGCTGCTCATCAAAAATTCTTTAGCTAATGGGACTTTTTACTGCACAAACATCATTGCATACGATCTTGGGTTGGTTGAATATCACCGAGGATGATGGTGCAATTACGGAAGTGTTGTTTTCCGAAGAGCCCAAAAATAATGGCGTGGTGAATGATGTTTTAATCAATGCGCTTAGTCAGTTGGAAGAATATTTTTCCGGTAAGCGAAAAGATTTTAATTTACCACTGCGTCCTGCTGGAACACCTTTTCAATTAAGAGTATGGGACGAACTCACTAAAATTCCTCACGGAAAAACAATTTCATATTTGGAATTAGCAAAAAGGTTAGGTGATGAAAAAGCAATTCGTGCTGCGGCATCCTCCAATGGAAAAAATCCTATCGCTGTTGTCATTCCTTGTCACCGCGTGATTGGTTCCGATGGTTCCTTAACCGGTTATGCTGCTGGCTTAGAGAGAAAATCTTGGTTATTGGGTCATGAACAAGGTGTTTATACGCCTTCCTTGTTTGACGAGAGACAAGCTGAAAAATAAAATCCATAAATTACATCGTATGCAACCCATGCATCTAGCTCAGAAAGTAGTGGATACCATGTTCGACCAAGATTGGTTCAGCCAATGGTTAGGAATTGAGCGCATGGAAGTCGTTCCCGGTCGTTGTGTTTTACGCATGACCATCCGTAAAGAAATGTTGAATGGTTTTGGCATCGCGCATGGAGGAATTACTTATTCACTAGCTGATAGTGCACTTGCCTTTGCTTCTAATTCGCATGGCAGAAAAAGTGTATCGGTAGAAACTTCCATTTCTCATTTGGAAATGTTGAGAGAAGGTGATGTAATTACTGCGATAGCTGAAGAAGAAAGTTTATCTCATAAAATTGCAATTTATACCATCACTATTGTTAATCATACTGGTAAAAAAGTGGCCTTATTTAAAGGTACTGTTTATCGCAGTAGCAAAGAATGGTTTTCTGAAATTTAAATTATGAATCAAGCCTATATTATTAACGGAGTTCGTACTCCCATTGGAAGTTTAGCTGGAACATTATCTGCTGTTCGTGCTGATGATCTTGCTGCTTTGGTTTTACGTGCATTGATGGAAAAAAATGCGACGGTGGATCCTGCAATGATTACGGATGTAATTATGGGTTGTGCAAATCAAGCGGGAGAAGATAATCGTAATGTTGCGAGGATGGCATTGCTACTTGCAGGATTACCGGTTACTGTTCCAGGTGAGACCGTAAATCGTTTATGTGCTTCTGGACTTTCCGCTGCTGTTGCTGCCGCACGTACTATTCAAACTGGAGATGCAGATTTAATGATTGCCGCCGGAATGGAACATATGACTCGTGGTCCTTGGGTGATGTCAAAGACTAGCACTCCTTATGGTCGGGATGCGCAATTATTCGATAGCAGTTTCGGATGGCGTTTTGTGAATCCGAAGATGAAAGAAAAATATGGTGTGGATGCAATGGGAGAGACGGCAGAGAATCTTGCCGATCGTGATCGGATTAGTCGCGAGGATCAAGATGCTTTCTCCTTATTTTCTCAGCAGAAAGCAGCAGCAGCACAATTAAAGGGAAGATTCGATCAAGAAATTATTCCAGTAGCTATTCCTCAGAAAAAAGGAGATCCGATTTTATTTTCGAAAGATGAATTCATGAAACCGGCAACAACATTAGAAGGTCTTGCTAAATTAAAACCCTCTTTTCGTAAAGACGGTACCGTTACAGCCGGAAATGCCTCTGGACTCAATGATGGTGCTGCTGCTTTATTGATCGCCTCTGAAAAAGGGATGACTGATCATCAACTTCAACCGCTAGCGAGAATTGTTTCTTCGGCAGTAGTAGGAGTAGAGCCGCGTATCATGGGTATCGGTCCGGTGGAAGCGGCTAATAAGGCTTTGGCGAAAGCAGGATTAACTTGGGATCAGTTAGATGTCATTGAGTTAAACGAAGCGTTTGCAGCTCAGAGTTTGGCATGTATTCGCTCGTGGGGACTTTCCGATAATGATTCACGCATCAATCCAAATGGAGGAGCAATTGCATTAGGACATCCTCTAGGAATGACCGGAGCAAGAATATTGTTATCGGCTGCTATCGAATTACAAAATACCAAGAAGCGTTATGCCTTAGCAACAATGTGCATTGGAGTAGGACAAGGCTATGCAGTAATCATTGAAAGAGTCTGAAAGAAATTATTCTCAAGAAATTTTTTCGTTTTTATAGATTAAGGGTATGCTAAAGTTGAATGTTGAACCCGTTCCTACTTGACTCTTCACCCAGATTTTACCGCCGTGGGCATCAATAACTTTTTGTACGATTGTTAATCCAAGTCCGGTGCTTTTTTCGCCTGCAGTACTTTTTACACTTGACTTATAAAAAGGAGTGAAGATTCCACTTTGCTCATTTTCTGGAATTCCTTGACCTTGATCGATCACTGAAATTAAAATATTATCCTCTTTATTATCCGCAGTGATTTCCACAACTGTATTTCTTTCTGAATATTTGATGGCATTGCTTAGTAAATTCGTGAGCACTTGCTTCATCTGCATTGGATCCATTAAAGTAGCCGGAAGATTATCCGAATAACTGAATTCAATAGAAATATTCTTTTGATTTGCAGAAATTCTATTTTCAGTAATTACTTGCTGTATCAGTTCGTTGATGCGAATCTGTTGTAATTCAAGTGTCATATTTCCTGATTCGATCTTAGTGAGATCCAACAAAGTATTCAGCATATTGATCATCTGTTTTCCGGAACTGATAATCACATCAAGATACTGCTTGTGGTCATCCGATAAAGTATGCGCTGCTTCTTCTTCAATAAAACTAGCAAGGGCAATGATATTCCCGAGTGGATTACGTAGATCATGAGAAGCAACTCCCATGAAATAGTTTTTCTCTTCATTCAGTCTCGCGAGCTCTGTATTTTTTGATTCCAGTTCTTTTTGCTGACTGTAAAACTGCAATAGCGTTTCAACTTTTGCTCTCGTTATTTCTGTGTCTAGCGGTTTGAAAATATAGTCGACAGCGCCTTCACCTAAGCCCTGGAGCAAATATTTTTTTTCCTTGCTGATAGCGGTTACAAAAATTATTGGTGTTTTTCGCGTCCGCTTAGTGGATTTGAGCATGTGCGCTACTTCAAATCCATCCATATCCGGCATTTGAACATCCAATAAAATTAAGGAGAGGTCTTCTCTAAATGCAATTCGGAGTGCTTCTTCGCCTGAATGCGCTTTCAAAATTTCACGATCCTCTTGATCGAGCATACTCTCCAAAGAATAGAGATTCTCAGGACGGTCGTCGACAATTAGGATCTTATGCGTACTTTTATTCATAGTAAGAAAAGTTAATTAGAAGCTTTACCAATTTAGGTCGCTTAGGTTAGTTAATCAAACAATTATTTTAAAACCTTACAATTTAATTTTTTTATAAATTTTCAATTCTGGACTGATACAATGGTACTTCCCGACAATGCTGAATCCTGATAAGGTTTCTTTAGGACCTAAACATAAAATTCCGTTCAATAGGATGCTTTTGTCGAGTGCTGCAAGTATTTTTTCTTGATAAGGAAATTGATAATAGATAAGTAGATTACGGCAAATTGCCAGATTACAATTAGTAAACGCAGGATCTACAGATAAATTATGATAACCGAAGTGAAGATGCTTCATTAATTTGCCTTTCAGGATTCCTTGATGATATGCGGTATTGAAATGCGATCGTAGTGAGTATTTTCCACCTGCTTTTCGATAGGCATGTACGTAGCCAATCAGATCCTTTAGTGCAATCTTTCCTAGGCTTGCTTGCTGAAGTTTGAGATGATTGATATCTGTACCATACAAAAGTGAATGACAAAGCAGATTTTCTTCAGAGAGGAGGATCGCTAGTGAAAATGTTTCACTTCCATCGGCGCATCCTGCATGCCAGATCCTCTTGAGATCTTCCGGATTCCATTCAGCTTTCAGAATCGTGATCAGACCTCTGAAAAATTCCGGATCCCTGAATAATTCAGTGACGCTGACATTCAGACTATTCAAGATTTCTCTAGAAAAGTCTTCGTTGTTTACAAACGCATCTTTTAATTCAGCACCACTTTTAATTCCTTTTCTTACTGCCATCAGGTGGAACCTTCGTCCCAGAAAGTCATGATGGTATCCTTCCAAATCTGAATCATATAAATGACGGGCGATTTGTTGGATATCTTGAATCGATTCTTTAATTCCAGGAATCTGCATTATTGGAAGAAATTATTCATGATTTGAATAAGATGAGTTCCTTGAACGGGTTTGCTGATATGATCATTCATTCCAGCTTGCAAACTTAATTCTCTGTCGCCTTTCATGGCTTTAGCGGTTAATGCAATGACTGGTAAATTCGTAAATTCTTTATTTTTCCTGATGGCTTTAGTGGCTTCATAACCGTCCATTACCGGCATCATCACATCCATAAGCACCATTTCAATGTCGGGGTGTTTTACGAGTTCATCCAGTGCATCCTGACCGTTAGTGGCGATATACATTTCGATATCATAAACTTCAAGCATGGAAGAAATAGCATAAATATTTCGCTGGTCATCATCTACGATCAGCACTTTTCTACCTCGCAAACAACTGCCATTAACTTTTGTTTCCGCTGGAACGTTCTTTCTGGATTTCAATTCTTTTACAGAATTCAAAAACAACATTGTTTCTTCCATTAAGGAATCAAAACCTGCTTCATTTTTTCTGATATAAGAACTGGCATATGCACTTAACATCGATTTGTCGTGATCATCAAGTTCTCTGGCGCTATAAACAATTACGGGAACATGAGTAAGTTCTGGATTTTCTTTTAAAGTTTTTAAGAGTTGAAATCCGTCCGAATCAGGAAGATTTAAATCTAGGATGATACAATCGAAAGTGCATTGAATTGACTTTTCGATTCCTTCCATCGCAGTTCCCGCTATTTCACATTCTACCCCTTGCTTTTTTAATAAATGTCGGATGATAAAACTCTGTTCAGGAGAATCTTCTACCAATAATACCGTACTCGAAGAAATTGAATTCCCAGTTTTAAGGGCAGTAAAAACATTTTTTAATTGCTCTATGGTTACCGGTTTCTCTAACCACGACATCACCAAACCATTTAACTTTTCGTGTGTGTTCTTTGAGGAACTTATAATATGGATCGGAATTTTTGCGGTGTAAGGATCATCTTCCAGTTTGCGGAGGATACTCCATCCATCCATTCCAGGAAGATTCATGTCTAATAGAATTGCATCGGGCTGTGTTTCTTTTGCACGCATCAATCCTGTATCGCCCCTCAAGCAAATCTCTGCTTTAAATCCTTCCTGCAATGCAAATTTTTGTAGCATTTCAGCGTAGATTTGATCATCTTCAATGATTAGAAGTTTCTTGATGGTTTCCATCGAATTCTCTGCACTGTCAAGCGATCTTTCTTTCTTGTTAATGGGGATGGTAATAGTAAATGAGCTTCCAGTACCGGTGTCACTACTCAATGAAATGGAACCTCCAAGTAATGACATCAGCTCTTTACATATCGATAACCCTAATCCCGTTCCTCCATATTTTCTGCTGATACTTCCATCTACCTGCTTAAAAGATTCAAAGATTAACTGATGTTTATCCGGCGGAATACCTATTCCATCATCTTTAACAGTGATGCTGATTTTGGTGGTATCTGTGTTTACAAAACTTAATTCAACTTTTCCACCCTTGCTCGTAAATTTAAAAGCATTGGAAAGGAGATTTTTCAGGACCTGCGATAGGCGAAGCTGATCGGTTGTGATTTTCTGATGTGGTGTAGTTTTATTCAGAATCTGATAATCAATTCCTTTTTCAGTTGCCAGTTGACTGAACATGTCTTTAAGGTCACTTGCGATTTCACGAATAGAAACTTCTTCTTCGTCCAGTTCAATTTTTCCTGCTTCAATTTTGGAAAGATCTAGGATATCATTGATCAGATTTAAAAGATCAGCACCGGACTTATGCACCACTTTGGCAAATTCCATTTCCTTGGTGCCAAGGGTCTCATTTTTATTTTCAGCGAGTAGGCGCGAGAGGATAATGATACTATTCAACGGTGTCCTTAATTCATGACTCATATTCGCCATGAATTCTGATTTATACCTGCTGGATTGCTCCAATTGTTCCGCTTTTAAGGCTAGCGATTTTTTTGCCTTTTCAAGTTCTTGGTTTTTATCTTTAATGAATTCATTCTGCTGTCCAAGCTGTAATGCTTTTGAGCTTAACTCAGAGTTCATTTTTTCCACTTCCGTTTTCTGTTTGCGAAGTGTTTCTTGCGATAATTGAAGCTCCCAGCTTTGCTTGTTCAATTTACGTATTGAAGATTGTAGTTCCTGATCTCTTAGCTGTAATTGTTTGTTGAGTTTCTGCGCATGTTCCAACAGCATCTGTAATTGATCCTCTCCTTGCTTTCTTTCCGTGATATCCATTCCGATACGGATGATTTTGGAAATCTTCTTATGCTCATCATAAAGCAGAGATACGGTAAGATGAATCCAAAAAGGTTCACCATTTTTACGATATTGAATTTGTTCGTTGGTAAATGGTTTGCCGCTTTTCAGTTGTTTCTCGAAGGTTTTTTTCGATTCATCAGTAGTGAGAAACCCATGTAACAAAGTTTCTGGATTCTTGCCTGTAACCTGACTGATTTTATAACCGGTCATGATTTCAAAGCCACTATTTACCCATTCAATATTTCCTTCAGCATCGCTGATGATAACGGCATTTTTCGTGGTGCTAGCTACCAATGCAAGCATCCTGTTTTGTTCTAGGCTTTCTGTAAGTTTTTGCTCCTGCAGTTTTCTTGGAGTGATGTTTTTGGAATGAATAATCACACCGATCACAATTCCATTTTGCATCACTGGATTCATACAAATTTCTTTGTAAGAATTATTCCCATCTACATTATGGATTTCTTCAATTGTAAAATATTCACCCTTTAAGGCCCGATCGTAATACTGTTTCCAACGTTCACTGTATCCCGGATATTTCTGATCGAAGATTAGGGCGTAATCAAAGATCAATTCTCCTTTTTTAAGTTCCAACCCAAAGTGACGTTGGATGCTTTGTGCGAATCGTGTGTTGTGATTTATTAGAACAAAGTGATTGTCAATCTGCCAAATAGATTCTTTGAAGTTTTCAATTAGTGATGTGAGGCTTGTGGTTTGCTCTTGCAAAAGTTTGACTGAGCTACGCTGTTGTTTGATGAAGTAATACACACACATTAAGGTCGCAAATGCGGCTGCCAAACTGCTAAATTTCCTATTGAATAATAATTCTGCTTGCGACATTGAATCGTTTGGGATCCATGAAAAGTCTTTTAGATCAGTAATTCCTAATAATACTATTGCTAGTGAGGTAAAGAATATTCTTAGTTTCTTTTCACTAGGTCCGAATAAGATTAATGATCCTGCTGCAATGGGAAAGAAGAACAGGATTTCTCCAGACTCAGGACCACTAATTTGTGAGGAAATGAAAATATTGAAGTTTAGAATGAGCGCAAAGAGAATTCTGCTGATTTCGGTTCGGCCTTGTTTGAGTAATAAAAGACAGATCGTGTAAGAAATGACGAAAAAAACGTCTTGCATGATCATGAAAGTCTCGGCATTCATCAAGTAAATAGGGATAAAAACCAAATTGATGATGAGGGATAGCAATAAGAATTTTTCAGTAAATACAGCCTGTTCCCGACTGCGATCTACTGGTTGGTTTCCTTCATTACCTAAGGCAGAATGTACTTCTGTCGCGTTGGATGACATAGGCTTTTGATAATCGTCTTGTGACGGATAGCCTCTTTAACGGAAGCCATTAAGCGAGGTTTTTGTCGATCCTACGGCAGCATGTAAGAATTCCTTAAAAAACATCTGCTATTTAATCTCAATAAGCGCCGAGAAAGCATTATCCAGAGCTTTGAAAATTGATTACGCCAATTCTACGGGATTTGAGGAAAGAGGAAATTTTTAGAATGGATATCCGATTCCGAAACTAAAGGTGATGTCTTTGAACTTGTTTACTTGAAGTACCCAACGATCACCGGAGGGAAGTGAAGGATCTTTGAGTTTAACAGCGGCATCCATCCTAATGATGAAAAACGAGAAATCTACTCGAATCCCTAATCCTGATCCTATTGCAATTTCATCCACAAAACTGTTGAGTTTAAATTCTCCACCTGGTCGGCTTTCTTGTCTTTTAAGTAACCAGACGTTTCCTGCATCGGTAAATGCAGCTCCTTTAAACCATCTGAAAATGTCGAATCGGTATTCAAAGTTCCAATTTAATTTTAGCTCCCCATTCTTCTCATAAACTTGTGTAGAGTTGAAGGATCCAGGTCCTAGTGTTCTCGAAATCCACGCTCTGAGATCATTGGGACCACCAGCAAAAAAACTTTTTTCGAAAGGCATTACATTAATATTGCCGTACGCATAACCTAGACCTGCCGCAAACCTCGATACAAACAATCTTCCATTACCAAAATTTTTGTAATAGCGGTAGTCGATATCTGGTCTTAAGTACTGAGCAAATCTTACATTGAAAATTCGATAACTATTAGTGACTTTATCTGGTATGTCGTTAGAAAGTACTCTAAAAAGATAGAGCGAATTTCCTGCGAACTCTAAATTAAATCGGAAGAAAGAATAGTTTTTAATCTTATTAATTTCCTGATTACTGAAAATGTAGGAATACCTTCCATTCGTGATAAACTGATCCGAATAACTCAACAGCAAATTAAAATCCTGACTTTCTAAAATCTGATTGCGGAAGGCTGGATCTAAATCTACTTTCAAATAGTTGATCTCTGCAGGATAGATAAAATGACGATTATATTTCCCCTGCTTGAAGCTATAGTAATACGATAAGTTGGCAAGTTGTCGGTAATATTCAACACGATTCTGAATATTATAACCAAGGGTAATAGAAGTTCTCGGATTACTGATATTCCTCTGATTAATACTCCTGATGGGAAGTAGAAATCGCGGGAAATTAAAAGTGAGTTCAGGGCCGAATTCATAAGCATTAAAAAATCCTAATCCTTGTAATCTGGAGTAAGTACTATCACTAAAATTTCTTTGTAATTCTAGTCCACCCTTAATTCTAAATTCAAGAATTTCGGCACCTCCAAAAATATTTTTATTGCGGTAAACGATATTCCCGGAAATTCCAAGGTTTCCTCCGCTGTTAGTTCCTTCCGCTTCAATTTTATACGACTGCCGAGGTTGTGGAGAAAGAAGAATATAACAGTTGAGTGGAATCTGTCCTAAGCTATCCAACTGCGTTAAGGGAATAAATTTAATATTCACGAAACGGAAAACTCCAAGATCTCCTAATCGACGATAAGTCAGATCTAAATTCGACTGACGGAATAATGAATCAGGTTTCATGAAAAACTGATCCAGCATCCTTATCGGTTTATAGAGATAAAATTTTTGTGGATTGGAGATAAAATAATAATCTCTGAAAAGCATCGTATCCCTGATTCCAGTGTCGGAAACCTGAATAGGATCATAATCCATCTCTATATAAATATTCTCCAACACACTTCTCCTATGCACGAGTGCTGAATCGGGACTGATCAAACTATCTCTCTGATTGGGTTTCGGATTTGTAATCCGGAGATACGTATCAATCTGATGACTTTTTAAGCCGGTATCAACAGTAAAGGTTATGTATTGAGGATTGAAAAAATAAAATCCATCATTTCTGATGTTTGCACTAATCCGATCTCTCTCCTTTTGTAAAGTGTTGGAAGTATAAATATCTCCTTTGGTAATTAATGATTTCAAAGTATCAAGAAAAACTAAATCACTGATGGCGGTATCAATTATTTGATAGTAGATATTCCGATTTCGATAAGGCGTATTTGATTTAACGTAATAAGTTACGGTAGCTTTCTTTTTTTTATAGGTGATGGAATCGCTTACTTCAGCATCGAAATAGCCGTTATTGTGCATCAGAATTTCGATCTGTTCTGCAGATTTAAGTGCGAGAGAAGTATCTAATAATACAGGTTCTTCACCCACCGCCGTTTTTAACCACCTTTTAAAATTATTTTCGCTTCCATGGTTGGCAAGATTGTAAACACCAAGGTGAAACCTGAAAATACCGAGTATCTTCCGATTGGGCTTCTGCTTAATAATTGCGTTAGAATTTTCCCTTAAATCGGGGCGGTCACTTTTAATAATATTTTTGTCGAGCAAATACTCGCCTTCCTTTAGCTTTCTTAATCCGCTACAGGAGGAAAGTAAAATCGCAGTAAGCAGGAATAAAAGGGAGTTCCTGTAAATGGTTTTCGCCCTGAAGTTCATATTCGACAGGGTGTAAAAGTACGATTCTTCCTGATCTCAACCAGTAAATCATGGCATCAAAGACGATTATCAGTTTCTTACGTTCTCTGCATCAGAAAAAATTCAGATTAGAACATGGTTTGTTTCTAGTTGAAGGTCCCAAGATGGTGAATGAACTCTTGCATTCCGAATTTGAAGTGGGACAGATATATGCTACTAATGACTGGGAAATACCTTCTGGGTTGAAAGATGTAAAAGTGGAGATCATCACCAATAAAGAGTTGGATCAGGTGAGTGCAATGCAGACTCCTCATAAAGTGCTGGCAACCGTTAAAATTCCGGTCACTCATGCGCAGTTACCCTTACCAAAGCAAGGATTACATCTACTTGTCGACCATATTCAGGATCCTGGAAATCTGGGAACAATCATTCGGATTGCGGATTGGTTCGGGTGTTCCAGCATTTGCTGCTCTCCAGATACTGTTGATTTGTTCAATCCAAAGGTGGTGCAAGCAACGATGGGGAGTATATTTAGGGTTGGGGTGTATTACGGATCGCTCCCTGATTTGCTCATTAACAATGCTGCTGCAGGGAAGTTGCCAGTTTATGCCACACTATTAGAAGGAGAATCTGTTTACAGTCAGGAAATTACGAATGATGGCTTCATAATTTTAGGCAATGAAAGTAAGGGGATGAATCCTTTATTAATGCCATTTGTAAGCGCTGCTATTCGGATTCCATCTGCTTCTCCAAGCAAGAATAAAGCTGAATCACTCAACGTAGCCATTGCCACTGGAATCATCTGCGCTGAATTCCGACGTCAGTTTCCTCTAAAATGAAAAACCCTCCTTGTTGGTGAAGGAGGGTAGGCTGTTGAAATAATATTTTAGTTTAACTTGCTGGGTACTACCATTTTAAATTCTGGAATCTTGGCGAAGAATAACTTCTTATCCATTTGACGTTCCATAAGGTAAGTACCGTACATCTTACCGATTTCAGTATTTAGGTTACATCCTGATACATATCGATAGGTTTCTCCAGGACCAATAAATGGTTGCTCACCGACAACACCTTCTCCTTCCACTTCACGACGAGTATTATCAGAATCAACGATATACCAATGTCTGCGCTTTAATCGGATGGCGTGTTCACTATCATTTTTAATAGTGATCCGGTAGGCAAATACATAATGAGACTGCGCTGGATTACTATGCGTTGGCTGGAAGAAAGTCTCCACGCTCACACGAATACCTGCAGTTATTTCTGTAAATGTTGCCATATTTTAATATTAGAAATCAAAAATAACGACGGATGATTAGAATTTCAACAGATTTTGACCAACCCATACTACCGAGTGGTCAAAGTGACATATTCAAGGGTACTTACGTAATCCTGATGTTTTTGGTGATTTTCAGGAAATGTACGCTTGCCGGAAGTCCTTCCGGAGGCAAAGGGATGATAAATGTAGGAAAAAAAATAATGTTACAATCAAATCTTAAACATAAAATAATACAAGACTTTGATTTTACTGCTGGAAACTTGTTTTGAGTAAAAATTTTTTAATTTCCTTTCGAATTTCCTCTTTTAAATCCAACCAGTCGATCATATCTTCCAGCGGGTTCACGGTAATACACATAAAATTGATAATCGTTTTCAGTTTCAAAATGATTGCCTTCTGTTTCAAACGTCTCGCCCTGATTTTTTCCTGTGCTCATCAACAAATATTCATAATTGTAATAGCCCTGCTTGAGTAATAATGTCAAATTATATTCGCCTTTTTCAGCATCATAAAAAAATCTCGACCATGTAGGTAATGTCCAATCGGTAAGCTGACCAAAAATAAAAAGATTCGCATTTTCAAATGGTTCCATCACCGGCATTCTGAAGTGAACATACACATATTCACCTTCCAAATCTCCTTCTCTTCCCTCGTAAACTTTAATCAAGTACTTACCATTAATATCATCCGTAATCGAATAACGTTGCGTTGCTTTTCGTGGATCTCCTTTCAGATAAACATGATAATGTTGTGCACTATCGAGTTCGATTTTCTCAGTGTATTGCGTTTGGAATCTCACACTGCGTATATCAAAATTGCGAAACTCATTTCCTGCTTGAAATAAATTCCCATCTTCAAAATTATAATCCAACTCATTGTCTTTAACAAACAAAGGTTTCAGATTATAAATGGCAATGTCATTTCGATTATTTTGAGTGATCGTAACTTTAAAATCAGTGTAGGGATTTTGAACTTTGAGAGTATTCGTGTTTATCATGAAATCTACTTCCTGATAAGCATCTCTGGATTCAATGGCTGTTGCCCGATGGATTGTCGGCTTAATATCAACCCGATTTTCTGTAACCCAAAATCTTCTGCTGATGACTGCCAGATCGGGCTGATCATTTTCATAGACGACCAACAAATAATTACCTGAATAGAGCGGTCTCATTTGCTGATTCGGAAATTCTAATTCATAATGAATGTAGGGAAAATTGGTGCTCAACGAATGTCGATAATTAATGATATGATCATTAAAAAACCCATCGATGAAATCACTTTCTGAAAGCTGTGATGGTTGCCATACCGCATCACAATGAATAAAACGATAACTGTAATCTTTCGTCTCTTCCCCCAACTCATCAAATTTCAACAGGAGCACCTCGTCCATTCCTAATCCAATAACAGGCTCACTCAGTGTTCGGTCTTTGCGTTCCAAAATTACGGTCTTAATTTCTGGTTTGTAAATATGATTATCATAACGCAGAAAAGAAGGATTGTAATAATCCAGAGTGTCCTGTGCAATAAGGTTACCCCTTACTATCAAGAGTAAAGTAAATACAATGAGGACTCTTACTATTTTTCGCATCAAGATTCCAGTGCTTCTATTAATCTGAGATATAGAGATTCCCATTCTGTTTCCGCATGCTTCACTTCTTTTTCTGAACGCTTAAATTCGTCTTGCAATGATTTGTATTTCACCGCATCTTTAAAGATCTCTTGATCTGCCATCAAGGTAGTGAGAGTTTCATGCTGAGTTTTTAACTTATTCATGATTTCCTCTCTCTTTTTTACATCCTGATCAAGTTTCAGTAATTCTTTTTTCTTCTGATTATCTTGAGGAGTTATCTTACGCGCTTCTGATTTAGTATTAGTCGTAAGTTTTAATTCTTTTTCAGCAGCCTTTGGCTCCTTGCCTTTGTTTTTTTCATTGGTTTTCTTCTGCTGTAACCATTCATCAAACTCAGGATAAGATCCAGGATATTCTTTCAGTTCCTGATTTTCAATATACCAGATTTTATTCGCAATACGCGATAAGAAGTAACGGTCATGGGAAATAACTACGTATGATCCTTCATAACGGTTAAGGACATCCACCAATACATTTACACTCGCCATGTCAAGGTGATTGGTTGGCTCATCCAGCAAAAGAAAATTCGCTTTCGCAAGAATAGTTTTTGCAAGTGCTACCCTCGCACGTTCTCCTCCAGAAAGTACTTTTATTTTTTTGAATACATCATCACCTTTTAGCAGAAAGGCGCCAAGTAAAGCTCTTAAATACGTATCCTGTTCATCAGGTGCCGCAGTCTGTAATTCTTCGAGTGCTGTATGATTTACGCCTAAACTTTCAAGTTGATGCTGCGCATAAAATGCAGGAACTACATTATATCCCGGTTCGTTTTTTCCATCAAAAGGTTCACCTCCAGTAAGCATGCGTAACAGCGTTGATTTTCCTTTTCCGTTAGCACCAATAAATGCGATTTTATCTCCTCTGGTTACTTCAGCTTTTGTTTGATGAAAGAGTACGTTCTCTCCATAGCGTTTGTCGGCAATATCGAGTGATCCTATCACTTTTCCAGGCTGACGATCTACGGCAAAGCGTATGCGGATACTTGCTGATGGTCCTTCAACCGCTTGCACACGATCCATTTTTTCCAATGCTTTCACTCTCGATTGCACAGCACTTGCTTTGGAAGCTTTTGCCTTGAATCGGGAAATAAATTTTTCCTGTTCTTTGATATATTTTTCTTGATTCTTGAACTGGTTAGCTTGTAATTCCTGTCGTTCTTCTTTTTCGATCAGATAGTCACTATAGTTTCCAGTGTAGAGCGTAAGTTTTTCATGCTCTAACTCAGCAATACGGTTTACAATTCTATCTAAAAAAAATCGATCGTGAGATACAATCACTACGGTTCCTTCGTATTCACGAAGATAATTTTCCAACCATTGAATTGAAGGTAAATCAAGGTGATTGGTAGGCTCATCCAACAATAATAAATTGGGCTTGCGCAATAATGTTTTCGCCAACATTACTCGCATTCTCCATCCTCCAGAAAATTCTTTCAGAGGCCTAGTTAAATCAGCGGTGGTGAAACCCAATCCTTCAAGAATAGATTCAGCGATATGCTGCAATTGATATCCATCTAGAGCTTCATATTCGGTTTGTGCACTGTGAAGTCTGTTCAGTAATGCTTCTGAATGATCATGCTCCAGATCCTTTAACATTTGTTCAATCTGACTGTGCAATTCGTTAGCTCTTTCAAAAGCTTCCATTGCTACTTCTAAAATTGATTTGTCGGATAAGTAGCTTAATAAATCCTGATTCAAAAAACCAAGGATCATATCATTACGGCTGGATAATGTTCCAGAAGTAGGAGTGTATTCTCCACTAATTACACGAAGCAAGGTGGATTTTCCTGTTCCGTTAGCGCCTATCAGTCCAATTTTTTCATTGGGGCGGATATGCCAGTTGAGTTCACTGAAGAGAATTCGGGAACCGAATTCGAAAGTAAGATCTTGAAGTACGAGCACGAAGAGAAGTTTATTGTAGTGGAATTAATTTTCCACCACCAGTAATGTTAGTTGTTAAATTTTGTGGATGTCCTGTGTAGTAAACATTTCCAGTTCCTTCAATGGTTACACCTAGAACTTTATTTGCTTGAACATACATATCATTGGTTCCTTTGTTGTTCAAATAGGTATCGTCAGAGACTATATTTAAGCAATCCATAACTCCGAATCCTGCATTGTAATCATACACTACATTTACTTTACCTTCTGCATAAAGATCAGAAGGACCATTGTGAATGGTAAAGGTAGCAGTGCCGGCATTTATTTTTAATTTGTAGTTACCCGAACTTGCAAAACTCTGAAATAAAAATTCAGGAACTTTTAATGTATCCAGCATTTCTAAATTACCCGTTGCATCATGATAGTTAATCTGTGATAATGATGGTACCCAGATTTCTACTTGTAGCACGGGTTGAAATTTCCGAATCCAATTACAATTGTTTTTATTTTTGATAGTCAGCGTTTTTCCATCAATAGTGGTGGTGATTTCATCAATTAGTTTGGAGCCAGCAGTAACACGCATTCGGTAAATACTATCAATATGTACAATTACATCAACATCGTTTCTTACTTCCACAATGTCAATTTCAGGTAAGGTTCTTTCTTCTGTAGTTAAGCTTCCTTCGCCTTTAAAACAATCACAAACAGGCTCACAACCGCTGAAGAACAACGGAAGGAATAACAACAGAATCGGAACTATTTTTTTCATATTAGAATCGATATCCAAATCCAAATTCAAAATAATCGGCTTTGGCAAAGTGAGTTTTTAAATTGAAACAAACGAAATAATTATCATTGAGAAAATAACGCAACGATAACCTGCTGAAAATATTTCCATCTTCCGTAACTTTATTGTAAACATAATATCCCGTCTGGAATACTCCCGTCACACGTCCTACACGTAGTCCATAAGATCCATGAATCCCAATTCTCGTTCCTGCTTTTGCATTCGACAGAAACACAGAGTCTAGTTCTAAACGGTGCTTCAATGATTGATCTAAAATGAAATCGAATCCTCCTCCAAAAAGACTTTTTTGTGTGGCGTGATAAAGTAAATCCGTTGTGTTAAAAACTACAGCATACTTCGGACCTTGTGGAGGGTAAATATCCTTGATGCCAAATCCGATATAAGAACTTGTTTCCCACTTTTTATTGGCGGGTATAACAGGCCTGCAAATGGTTGTGGAAGGATTTCCAAAATAATAATTTACACCAAGATTTGCAGTAACAATGTTGATTCCTGCATTCGGAATATTGGAGGCACCATTCGAAAAATGCGAGAAATCGGCACCCGTAATGATCTGTAATTTGTCAGAACTAAAGATCCGGAATTGTAAGCCGGTGGTGATAGCTACATTGAGCTTGGAACCTACTGCAAGATTTTTATAGTTCTCTTTGATATCGTAGGGTTTGGTGACATAGCCGATTCCTAACCCGAATTTAATCATCGATCGTAAATGGTGATGATGAGATAAAGGAAACATGATTTCAGGGAATAGTGAATAGGCATTGCCCAGCTCCGTCGGATTTCCAAGATTAAAATACTGAAACCCGAATCCCAATAACGGTTGGTTGTAGTCAGTCATCCATGAAGTTTGCCCATCGACACCTCTTAAATAGTTGATTTCTAATCCTCTAGTATGCTTTTGTTGTAAATAGATGATGGTTGGTCGGTGCGTCATCAAGAATCCATATTGCATTTTTATCGAAAGCGACCAAGTTCCCGGAGTGCATACGGAGTCTGTTTCCTGTGCAAAACAGGAACTCATACCGAGCAGGCATAAAAGGAAGAAGGTAAGCTTACGCAACATAGATTATATTCAAAACGGGGTGCAAAGTTAAAAAATGAGAAGGTTTAATTATGGATACTTTTGCGCTATGACAACAATGGAGGAAAAATTAGCAGCATTTGAGCGTCTTTTAGTGATTATGGAGGATCTTCGAGCCAAATGTCCATGGGATAAAAAGCAGACTATGGAGAGCCTCAGGCACTTAACGATTGAAGAGGTGTATGAGCTGGCTGATGCGATTTTAGATAATAATCGTGAAGAAATTAAGAAGGAGATCGGAGATCTACTGCTTCACGTCGTTTTTTATGCGAAAATAGGATCCGAAACCAACGAATTCGACATCACAAGTGTCATTAATTCGATCTGTGAAAAACTGATTCACCGCCATCCTCATATTTATGGAGATGTAATAGTTGAAAATGAGGAAGAAGTTAGTCAGAACTGGGAGAAACTAAAACTAAAAGAAGGCAAGACCTCTGTTTTGGAAGGGGTTCCTGTTTCATTACCATCACTGGTGAAATCGATGCGCATTCAAGAAAAAGCCAGAGCAGCAGGATTCGACTGGGAAAATAAAGAACAGGTTTGGGGAAAAGTAGAAGAGGAGATGCAGGAATTCAAAGATGAAGTAGAAGCAGGGAATCAGAAAAAGATGGAACAAGAATTTGGTGATCTGATGTTTTCATTAGTCAATTATGCAAGGTTTAAAAATATAAATCCAGAAGAAGCACTCGAACGTACCAACAAAAAATTCATCAATCGCTTCCGCTATATGGAAGATGCAGTGAGATTTGCAGGTAAAAATTTACCCGATCTTTCACTCGGTGAAATGGATGTGTACTGGAATGAAGCAAAAGCAAAAGGAATCTAAAATATTTAAATTAATTAATATCAAAAAAATATGACTCTCGTTGTCGGAAAACTCGCTCCTGTCTTTCATCTTGTTGATACAGAAAAACAGATTATCACGAATGAAACAATCGCAGGACAAACTACTCTCTTTTTATTCTTTCCATTTGCATTTACTGGAACTTGCACCAAGGAATTGTGTGGAGTGAGGGATGATCTTGAACGCTATAATTCTATGCAAGTAAGAGTGATAGGAGTGTCAGTTGATTCAATTTATGCTTTGGCTAAATATAAAACGGAGCAAGAATTAAATTTCACTTTAGCTTCTGATTTCAATAAGGATATGTCCATCTCATTCGATACCATGTATGAAACATTTGCAGGATGGATGAAAGGGGTTTCTAAACGATCGGCATTTATCATTGATGCTAAAGGTGTGATTCAGTATGTAGAAGTTTTGGAGAATGCAGGCGAAATTCCTGATTTCGATGCGATCCATGAAAAGCTGAATGCCATGATGATTAGTAAATGAAGTTGAATAAAATTCATGGTTTTATAAACCGTTGATTGTTCTAAAATCTTAACTTTAGTGCTATGAAAAAACTTCTTACCCTCCTCTTGATTTGTACTACTAACTATTTATTTGCACAGATCACTATCGACAATAATGATATGGCAAATCCAGGTGATACTTTCCGAGTTAGCTTAGCGCCGATTACAACTCTAGTAGATCTAACACTTACAGGTCCATCCTACCTTTGGGACTTTTCCCAGCTGCAAGCTAATTCACAAGACGTAGATTCTTTTCTGAATGTAACCAATACAGGTGCTATTTTTTCCTTGTATTTTATTAATCTTCCTTTCAATCCTAACCGTGCAAGTATTGCTCAAAATGGAACAGATATCACTGCAATTCCACAAGTGCAATTTACAAATGTGAATAATTTCTTTTATGAAAGTACTAGCGCATACAAGCAAGTTGGTTTTGGTGGAGAGATCAATGGGATCCAAACGCCGATTGCATTCACGAATAAAGATGTGATTTATAATTTCCCATTGAATTTCGGGGATCAGGATTCTTCCGATTCTGATTATTCTTTAGCAATTCCGGGCTTAGGAGCTTATGCAGGTGAACAACATCGGGTCAATACTGTTGATGGTTGGGGAACGCTAATTACTCCGTATGGAACGTTCGATGCGGTACGTGTAGTTTCTGATTTAACAGGAAAAGACTCACTATATCTGGATACTCTTGGATTTGGTTTTGCATTCGATCGTGCTTTAACACATGAATATAAATGGTTGGCAAAAAATCAAGGTATTCCATTGTTGCAAATCAAGACTTCAGAAATAATTCCTGGTACGGAATTAATTACGGAGATCCGTTACCGTGATAATCTTCCAACACCTCAGGGAGTTCAGAATTTGTCACAGGCAATTTTTTCCGCTTCAATTTTACAGTCTAATGGATTTTCTTTTGTGAAAATTAATGGCGTGAAAAAAAGTAAAGTGTTGCTTTCTATTTTTGACTTGAGTGGTAAATTACTGGAGTCATCTACTTATCAAGCAAGTGGAATTAATGATTTGATCCCCCTTGATCAAGCTCATAAATTATCTTCCGGAAATTACCTGATTCATCTCCATGATGGTGATCAATCGGTGTTGCTGAAATGGGCTAAAACAGATTATTAAAGGTTGCGACTCACATTTTCTTAAAATCCTGTATATTTGCACCTCCTCAAACAATACTATTATACATAGTTTGTTGATTACTAGTAAGTTATTCCCGATTATTGGAATCTTGCCCAGGTGGCGAAATTGGTAGACGTACCACTTTGAGGGGGTGGCGCCGTAATTGGTGTGCGAGTTCGAATCTCGTCCTGGGCACCAAATTTTAAATGTGAGTGCTGTACACTTCTAGCTTATCGATGGCTCTGAAAAACAGTTTTTTTGTGCACGAAAATGTTCTTGTAATGCCCGGATGGCGAAATTGGTAAACGTTGCGGTCTCAGAAGCCGTTGGAGTTATATCCTTGAGAGTTCGAGTCTCTCTTCGGGCACATTTGATCTCAGGTTTTAATCGGTAATTTTTTATTAGACCTTATTTCTCACCTAATTCTACTTATCGCTTATTGTCTAATTCTGACTAACTAAGTCCATTTTCAAATGCTAAAGTTTAGTTAAAATTTTTAATAGGTATACCTCATTATTTTATTTTGCGTTGTAGAATAAACAAAAGTGGTATGAGCCAAATTTTCAATGTACTTAAAAAGCATCGTCGTCTTGACCTTACACTAGTAGTTGGTATTGCCTGTGTGCTGAGTGTTAGCTTGGCATTATTTAGAGTCTATTATACCGGAAAACTAACATTCCTTTTTTTGAACTGGAATTTATTTTTAGCTCTCCTACCTTGGGGAATAAGTTCAGTGCTTCAGATGAATCAGAATAATTTAAATTCGATCTTTAAGTGGATTGGAATTTCCTTATGGTTGCTATTTTTTCCAAACGCACCTTATATGCTTACTGATTTATTTCATCTGCACCAGCGAAATGATATACCACTCTGGTTTGATTTACCTCTAATCGTGTCATTTGCATTTACCGGATTGATGCTCGGATTTATTTCCCTCATGGATATCCAGGATATCATCACGAAAATGTATGGTAAAACTACAGGATGGGTTTTTAGTTTCAGCAGTTTGATGTTAGGGAGTTTCGGTGTGTATTTGGGTCGATACCTGCGATTTAATTCCTGGGATCTGATTACCACTCCAACGGTATTGTTGCATGAGATTGCTGATACAATCCTCCATCCATTTACTGATCCTAAAGTATATGCAATTACAATTTTGTACAGCCTCTTACTTATTGTCGGGTATTTACTGTTACAACAAATGCGTTCAATGAATTTTCAAGAAAACGAATCTTAACTTATTAGCAATGATTAAATCATTACAAAGCGGTTGTCGAAATCTTTAAAATGATATTTGGTGAGTATTCAATATTTTTCCAAGTATCAATCCAACAGACAGAATTTACTGAAATGAAAAATTTATCGAATCAATTCTAAATATCCTTTTGCGGTTTGAAGCTTTTGTGTAGGTCCGTCTAAATAACCTGCTATATAAAAATAAGTTCCCGAAGGGGCTTCATCGCCATCGTTATTTTTGCCATCCCATCCTTTTCTTCCCTTAGACTCATAGATCTGATCACCCCATCTATTGAAAATTTTAATCCATTGCACGTTCAAATCAGAATTAATGGAATTAAAAATATCATGGATACCATCAGTATTTGGAGTGAATACATTCGGAAATCCTGAACCACAACTCACTATTACGATGTTAACTGAATCCGTCCTGCTGCAATTCTGATTACTAATGGCGTAATAATATATTCCAGCTGTTGATGAATCAACATGGGCAAGATTATACGTGGCACCATTATAAATAGTATTATCCGGAATAGTCCAAGTTCCTTGTGTGCCAAAATCGGGCGTTGTAGTTAAGTTTAGTAGATCTCCTTCACAAAGCTGTGTATTTCCTGTGATGCCGAATGCTGAAGGATAAGTATTCACAGTTACGAGTATTGAATCGCTTCGGTTGCATTGTTGATTATTTATAGAAAAAGTATAAATTCCATTGTTTGAAATTGTACTAGTGAGAAGATTCAAATTTGCGCCTAAATAAATTTGACCATCTGGGAGAGTCCAGATCCCTTGTGACCCCAAATCGGGATTAGTAGAGAGCGAAATTGTATCTCCCTCACAAACCGGCTGAGGTCCCATTAATTGAAAAACCGGAGGTAATGCATTCACCTGAACAGTAGTTGAATCTTTTCTTTCACATTGTTGATTGCTGATACTGAAAATATATTGTCCTGAATTATTTAATATCGCATTATTCACTGAAAATACAGAACCTAAAGAGGTTTGATTGCTTGGCAAAGTCCAAGTTCCTTGGTTCGGAAAAGATGGATTCGTATTCAGTGTGAATGATTCTCCTTCGCAAATTGTCAAATTGCCATTGATAGTGAAAGCAGGTGGAAAACTGTCTACTTGAACTATTATTGAATCTGGTAAACTCGGACATTGTGCATTGTTTAATAGTAAAATATACAATCCACTATTATTGAGTTGTGCGTTTGCTATAAACGGATTCTGAAGCTGTGCGACATAATTTCCGGGTCCTGTCCAATTATAACTTACTCCACTCTGGAAACCAGTAGAAAATAGGATGCTATCACCTTCACAAAGTGGACTATTTGCTGTTATCACTGGTGTGGATGGGGTTGCTAGGTCATTGATTGTTACAATAGCGGAAGTGTCCGAACAACCATAAGCATCGGTAACAATTACAAAATAATTTCCGGCAATGCTCGCATAAATCATTTGGCTTGGAATATTACCGGGATACCATTCATAATTCGACATACCTGCATTAGCAGTAAGTGAAATGGAATCATTCATGCATCTATCGATGGAACCATCAGGAGTAATGGTGGCATGAACTGTTGATTCATATATGGTGATTGAATCCTCTTGAATAATATTACATGATTCAATAAAACAGACATAAGTCCCGCCTGAATCAACATATTGTGCCCATGAGGCACTGTTAAATGGTGAATACCAAAATACATTACTTGAAGGACTTGCTACTACTTGAACCTGCACCGAATCTCCACGACAAATTACATTCGATGGAGTTGCGATGATTATGGGTGTGGTATATTGTACAAGTTCTAGGGTATTAGAAGATACAACGCATCCACCTCCGCTGATGATGTCACAATGATAAAATCCGGGAAGATTTGCATAAACGGCACTATTATTTCCTCCAAAGGTTCCTTGTGGTCCTAGCCATTGGTAATTTCCAGAAAATGCCGTTAACAATTGTACCGAATCTCCAGGACAAATTACATTACTACCGGGGATAGAATATATTTGAGGTATTGGTGTGCCATAAATTGTTTGGCAACTTACTGCTGTAGTTACACAGCCATTGGCACTGGTGTCAAATACGGTTGCGCAATATGTTCCTGCAGTGTAAACTGTTAATTGCGATCCAACAGTGTTAAATGGAATGTTAGGACCGTTCCATTTAAAAATTAAACCACCGCTTGCTGTTATCGTTACGGAATCATTCGGACATATCGTATCGGATCCGCTAAGTGATAATGTAGGAGGTGTAAGAATTATTGGTGGGTAATACTGAATAATTATATTTTTAATTAATACGATTGTGTCGTTCCCACCACAAGGAGAAGCTCTTATTATAGTACAGGTTACTAAATAATTTCCAGGTTGATAGATGAGGGTCGTTGCAACTTGTCCATTATTGCAAATATTAAAAATATTTAATGCCGGAACTGAAGTCCATGTAAAATTGGCGTAAGGAATATCGCAGTAATGCGTGTCGTTGGGGTCAGCTATTGAATCATTAATGTGAATTTGCATTTGATAACTACCGCCATCACATAAAGAAATTGAATCTTGACTTGTTGAAATTCTTGGAGCAATAGGAGGTAATGCAGAATCAACTACTAAAGTGATATAATTCTGACTACTACAATTGTTAGCATCAGTGATAGTTACTACTGCTTGAACACTATCATCGCCATTAGCATAATAGGTATAAACGGAGTCATTAATAGTGTTGTTTCCAACATTCCATTGTACCGCATAATTGTAAATGTTAGTTGCTGAAAGAATAATGGTGTCGGGTGCGCAAACTTTAATTTTAGTAGTAACTAATGCAAGGGTGTTTATAAAGTGGTTGTCAGAAATTAAAGGTGGAAATGGATTTGCAAAGAGGGTAACATGAATTGTATCGTAACTAATGAAACAACCATCAATACTTGTTAATCTCACCCAATAATTTCCACTAGTAATTACTGTAATATCCGGGGTTGATTCCCCTGTTGACCATAAATATTGAAAAGTGGGTCCTGGGCTATTTAAAGTGTCATTTACAGTGGATCCGGACGTATTGCTAGCGGCATAGAGACTGATTGACCCACATGCGGAAATACTATCAGGAGAACAGGAATTATCCGCACCACTCGTATTAATACAAACGCCAACATAGGGACGAAGACAGTTAGTGTTATTGTTTCTATTGTAATAATCAAACGGTCCTCGTGTTAAATCAAATGCTTTCCCAAAAAAAATATCTGCAACACCATTAGAGGGTATTTGGCTAAAATCATCGATATTAAGATCCAGACAAAATGTATCCGTATTTGCAGAAATAGGATTGGAAATGGTGGCATCTTCATAATGTACATAAGAGCCAGAAGTTGTGTAAATAAATCGATTGTTATAACTGCCGGTAATCACCGGTGTATTCCCGGTTAAGGCGATTCCGTTTCCAGCATCATCTGCTGGTCCTCCACATTGCCTTCCCCATTCTAAAACTCCAGTGGAAGAAAATCTTGCCGTATAAACATCTTTATAGCCTACAGAATTGAATGTTCCATCGCCATATAATGTACTTAGTTCATTCATCTTGCATTGAAAATTCCCGATTACATATACATTACTGGAGTCATCAATTGCCATATCACCTGCTGTAAGTGTATTTGTTGATCCCAGAGCGTTAGCCCATTGTACGGCACCCGAAGAATTATATTTGGCAACAAAAACACGCGTAGGGTAGGGGTTACTAATGGTGATATTAGGTGTTCCGAAAAATATTGTATTCTGGCCACATTCACCAGAAACATAAAAATCAGCATTTAGATCTACTTTAATACTACGTACTAAACTGATACTTCCTGCACCGATTTTATTGAACCATTGTTCATTTCCAGATGCATCATACTTAATTAAAAAAATCGCATTGTACAGATTGTTGTTATGTATAATATCAAACTGAATGGTATCTGAAAATTGACCAGTAACATAAGCATTACCATTTAGGTCGCAGCTAACTTCAATTCCTCTATCTGTATATTTTCCTGCACCTTGTTTTGCCCAGATAAATGTACCAGAGTTATTTAGTTTAGCAGTGAAGATGTCGGTTGAAGGGATAGTGGTTAATGGATCAGGCATGCTCATGAAAGTAGCGGTACCAAATTGTGCAGTATCCCTGAATTGACCCGTAACAATGATGCCACCATTATGGTCATCACAAATCCCATTACCAATATCATTCCCATTACCTCCGCCTTGTGTAACCCAAAGTATCGTTCCCGAAGCATCGACTTTTAAAATGAAAACATCTTGTTGACCTAATGAGTTAAGCGTGAAATTTCCGAATTTTGCAGTACCGCTAAAGTATCCTGTTACATAACAATTATTCTGCGAATCAGTGCATACTCCAAGAGCACGGTCATCTGAACTGCCGCCAAAATTTAATGCCCATTGATAGGTTCCGTCATTAGCTGTTTTTACAATGTAGCCATCAGTTACACCATTAGAAAAAAGATAAAGACCATCAAAACTTATGAACGATGAAAAATAACCAACATTTATAATTCCACCTGCGTTGTCAGTTGTAATTGCCGTTCCTTCATCATAACCCGCATTACCTGCAAAATGAAACCAGTATGGCGGTGATTGAGCACTAACAGAATTTGATGTCAGGAAAAGTATCAGAATAAGAAGTAATTTGTCCCTCATACCTGATTATTGTTTGGCGTAAAATAAAAGTATTTAATGGAACTATTTTCTTAGATTTATAATGATCGATAATTTACAATTACATTGTTATATGCTTTAGTAACGATTATTAATACGGACTTTCTTCCGTTTCAACATCTGCAGGAAGTGTGAAGAATTTCTTTTCTATTTCATGAGGATTTACAGCCGTTGCAGTACTTTTTAGAATGAACTTATCACTTTCTATGACCATCTTTAACGGTAGGGCACTTGTCTTGGAAAGATAGGCATACCAGTTTCCAAACAAATGTTGAGAGAATTCAGAGGGATCAACTGCAAGCTTGGAAGAAAAATAATATTTCTGAATGCCACTTTTACAAATGAGAATAATTTCATCACAGGTATATCCTAATATTTCGATTACCTCTCTATTGATTTTTACTTTCTGAACTTCATCTTTATTCTTTTTTCCATCATTCCAATAAAGAGTTTCTAAGGTCGACATTTTAGTATATAACTTATTGTCTTTTTTTAGATACAACTGCCAAAGGACTAACGTTCCATTAGAAACAGACTTATAATTTCCTCCCTTAATACTATATTCCTGTGTGCTTCCCATCATTTTATTCATCTGCTCATCCGTCATCTCAGAAGTTTTACTTTTATATTCTGTATGATAGGTAATCGATCCTTCAAAAACTTGACTGTAGGCAGATGTTGATGATAATATAATTAAGAGTAGGTAAATTACTTTTTTCATAGACAGGAACTTTGAGGATAGGTGTGGATAAATTATTATTTGATGTGTATCGAAATCTTTTTTACATTATACAAAGATTTAAAATTGCTTAACGGAGTATACTTATTTTCCCGGTTTTTTCAATTTGGCGATCAACACAGATTGTTTTATATCGGATGAGATAAGAATAAATTCCTACAGGAGCTTCCTCACCTTCATACTGACCATCCCATCCTTGTTCCGGATTGGTGCTTTCAAAAATCTTAGCTCCCCATCGGTTAAAAATTTGCATCTTAAAGGTGGTAAATCCTAATCCTTCTGCATTCAAAATATCATTTTTTCCATCGCCGTTGGGAGTGAATGCACTAGGTATATATAATGCATTTAAACCAGCAATGCCGGTTACTGTAATCGTATCAGTTTTAGAACATTGTTCGAACTGAATTTTTACCCAGTAGGTACCACTATCTGTAACGATGATGGATGGAGTATTTTCTCCTGTTGACCATAAATAGGAACTACCTGTACTTTCTACATTTAATTCAAGCGCCATTCCATTACAGAGTGATTGCTCGTATAATATCGGAACAAATGTCACTACGGTAACTTCAATTGAATCTTTGACAGTACAAGCCATATTGCTTACAGCTACAACGTAATTTTCACTGGAGTTCACTGTGATTTGTTGATCAGTACTTCCAGTTGACCATAAATAATTTAATCCTGGATTTCCAGCATCTAACATTAATGTATCGCCGGGACAAAGTGTTGTGTCTTTCCCAAGGTCAACTACTGGCAATGCTATAGTAGATACATGAACGGTATCCTGATCAGAACAGAATTGATTATTAACGGTAACAGCATAATTGCCAGAATCGGAAACATTGATAGACTGACTGATTTCATTGGTGGACCATAAATACACTAAACCTGGGTTTCCAGCATTTAACGTTTGTGTCATGCCTTCACATAGCGTGAAATCAGCACCAAGATTTACATTCGGTGTTGCAAGAAAAGTTAACTGCATCGTATCTTTATCTTGACAACCGTTAGCATCTGTGATGGTTACTGTGTAAAATCCGGAGGTGACTGGTGTGATAGAAGCACTCACCGCACCATTGGACCACTGATAGCTCGCCCCCGGATTGCCAGCACTCAGCATGAATGGCATTCCACTACAAAGGGTTGAGTCGGGACCAATATCAACAGTTGGATTCGCATTAATAGTAACTTCAACGGAATCTATTTGAATGCAACCACCATCACTCGTAGTACAAACATAAAATCCCGAAGTGTTTACATTTATGCTAGATGAATTACTGCCAGTTGACCAAGAAAATATTCCTGACCCTAGTGCATTCAAAATAAGCGTGGTGCCTTCGCAAGCAGAGGTATCCTTCCCGGCATACAATGGTGTTGAATATTCCAGTTGAAGAGAATCAATGGTATGGCAATTTCCATACGAAGCATCAACCCAATAAAAGCCAGCCTGAGAGGCGTAAATTTGCTGACTAGTCATCGTGTTTGACCATTGATAATTAGCTCCAGGATTAGAGGCATTTAATAGCAGCGAATCGCCGGGACACAAAGTAGTATCACTTCCTAGAAATACAATCGGTGCTGAATTATAAGTTACTTCGATGGTATCAGCATCGGTACATATTAGATTCGTAACAGTTACGCTGTAGATTCCAGGTCCTGAAATAATAATTGTTTGAGTGGTTGCACTATTTGACCATAAATATGTATAGCCAGTATTGCCTGCATCTAAGGTATCTGATTCTCCAGTACAAAGACTTAGGTCAGTTCCTAAAGCAACATTGGGCATAGCCAGCACCGTTAGCTCCATGGTGTCTTTATTTTGACAACCATAAGCATCGGTAACGGTCACGGTGTAAATTCCAGATAGAGTAGGGCTGAGTGTACCAGTTACAGCTCCCGTTGACCACAAGAAACCAGATCCTGCGTTACCGGCATTGAGTTGGAATGCACTTCCGTTACAGATAGAGGAATCAGGTCCGATGTAAACTGTTGGATTATTGTAAACCGTTACGTTTACTGTATCAGTTTGCGTACATCCGTTATCGTTAGCTATCACCCAGAAAATTCCAGTAGTATCCACATTTATTGAAGCAGTTCCTGCACCAGTAGACCATGTATAGCTACCCGAACCCGAAGCAGTAAGTACAATAATATTTCCTTCACAAGTTGTAGTATCTTTTCCTGCATACAGTGGCACAGCATAATTCAGTGTCAATGAATCACGACTCTTACAGTTGCCGAAGGATGCATCGACCCAATATATTCCTGCTTGATTTATTGTTGTTTGCTGATTGGTTTGTGTATTCGACCAGAGGTAAGTTGCACCTGTATTTCCTGCATTTAGCGTTAAGGAATCACCAGGACAAAGTGTAGTATCACTGCCTAATTGGATCAGGGGGATAGGAAGAAAAGTAATATCTACAGAATCGCGAAGTACACATCCCGATGCGCCAACATCTACCCAATATGTACCAGTAGATGCTGTTCCAGATAACGAAATAGTTTGAGTAGAGGAACCGTTCGACCATGTATAAGTAGCACCTGCAACTCCTGCATCAAGTATGATTGCGGCCGAATCACACTTGGTCTGGTCTGGACCAAGATCAATCGTATTTAAAGTAATAATATTGATACTATCTCTATAAATACAACCTAGCCTATTAATATCGACCCAGAAAACTCCTGCGGTATCAATCGTTATTGTTTGCGATGTACTTGCATCTGACCAAGTATAGGTTGAACCTACGTTATAAGCATTAAGCAGTATCGTGTTGCCAGGACAAAGTAATGTATCAGTAGGCAAAGTATCATTAGGAATCGGTAGAACAGTAATCACCGCATAAGCTGAGTCTTTTGTATTGCAGGCTAGCGAATCGATAGAAATTAGTTTTACAATATAAGTTCCAGGCAACGTATAAGTGTGAATAGGATTAGTACTAGTGTCTAATGGAGTGCTGTCTCCAAAATCCCAGATATAGTCTTTAGGATTCGGGCTAGAACTTGCATTTTGAAAATTAGCAGTGAATGGAACACAACCGCTATCAGTCGGCACAGTGAGCCCAGCATGAATCCCCGCAACTTGAATATCTATCTTAAAAACTGCAATGTCCCAGGAAGATAATTTTGTAGTTGCTACAGAACCGGGAAGCACAGGAAATGCAGAATTACCTGCACATACACCCTCGTAAATCATACCTCGTTTGTCGAACCTACTCGTGCCTCCATCAACATGTTCTCCACCTGCGCCATAAAATGTTGCGAAGGAGAGCGAACCTGCATTAGGTGCCAGTACTATGACATAAAAACTACCATTGGAATTTCCAGGAATGGCATTTGGAGTAGTTGCAAATCCCGCAATTTGCCCCCATCCGCACATATATATATATTTACAATCATCAACCAGAAAGGCAGTTGGTGAAAAACTTCCTACAGTCGTTGAAGGTAATCCAAATGTGGTACTTACTAGAATGGAGTTCAGTGAAAAGGGAAACTTGATCATAAACTGATGTCCTCCCGGATTTCCATATGCACCAGGAGTGATTGGAATAATCCCATCCGTTACTCCATATACATACACATTATTCTGGTCATCTGCATCAAGAAAACATGCTTCATCTTTTGAGTTAGTACCGATATAGGAAGAAGCTAACGCAAATCCTCCGCTAGAAATAATATACATTACAAATCCATCCATCCCGCCTCCAATAAAAGTAGGATTTAATGCTGTAGGCATGGTTGGGAAGTTGGTGCTCTTAGTTGCACCTGCTACATAAATCCCAAAACCAACTTTGTCTTGTCTTAATCCAAAAGCTGCATCATCATTACTACCACCAATATAAGTACTCCATACAAGTGTTGTTAAAGTGGGATTGAGATGCATTAAAATTCCATCCTGTCCTCCGTTAGAAGATTGATCGATACCGCCAGGAGTTGGAAAATTGTTAGAGGAACTAAATGTAGCAACATAAACTTCTCCTGTGGAATCTGCAATAATTTCCCCTCTGAACGTATCGCCGTAATTTTCGGTGATTACGTTTTGACCATCTGAATTAGATCCTCCAATATAAGTAGAACCGATTAATGTATTTCCTGCTGCATTTAATTTGGTAACTATAATATCAAAATTACCATTATTAGTATTGTCGTAACAACCCACTGTAGTTGGATAATTAGAAGATTGGCAGGAGCCATAAAGTAATAAATCTCCATTGGGAAGTGAATACATACTATGAACATATTCATCAAGCGAACCGCCGATATAAGTAGAATAAATCCTTGCTGTACCTGTAGGATTCAATTTAGAAATTGAAATATCAACCCCACCATTATAAGACATATCAAATGATCCTAGGGTTACGATATACCCTGGACCAAAACAACGCCCTCCTGTTATTATATTACCTAGTTCATCATAAGCTGCACTATGTCCGTAAGTAGTAGCAGTGGATCCTGAAAATGTAGAAGCAATAACAACAGGATCGATGATAAGATCATAATTGGAATTGTAATTACCGGTTTGAAAACTTAGATCCGTTCCATGAAGTACAAAATTACAATCTACTTTCTTTTTTGTACCGTTGATGATTTGGTAAGCATAAGGTTTTAGTTCTGTAAATTCAGTAAAGGAAGTGGTAATTACTAAAGAACCATTTTCATTGAGCGAAGTAGTTAATCCGCCTTCATAGTTTATTTGAATTTGGGAAGGATCTGCTCCAGCTTGTACTATAAAATCATATTTAGGAGATCCTTCATCAGAATAAGCATGTAAATTAATTCCAGGATATAGTTCTTTATAAGTGACCGCATCGTACACTCCAACATTGGATGCCCATCTGTCAGGATCGTTGCCTAAAAAATAATTGCAATACCATTCTTTTTTATTTTCCGGAATTAAATCTGAAGTAGTCGCACCTTTAAATTTCACTTTTAATGAGTGGCAACGAATGGGAAGCTGCCTACTTTGAAGCATAGAGTCCTTAAAATATTTCATTTCATACTCGTGCGTCCAATGCAAATCCGATTCACTGTAAAGCGAATAAGAGAATCCATCTTTTTCAAGAAACCATGTTCCCCCTCTGATATCCGCCTTGTATAATACGTTGGGATGCCATTGGCGAATGTTTTCTACGAACTCCAAACTCTTACCTTGAGGGGTGTGAGCATGTGTAGAAACAGAATAAAAAATAAATAATACTAATGTGCGGTAAAAGTTCCTCATGGAGGTTTTTGTTTTGTCCCCCTAATTTAGGGTTAAAATCTTATAAAACCGGTAGTTGTCAATCAATAAAATTGCCCAAAGGGCTATTTAGACTTGTAAAAGGGCCAAAAGCAAGCTTTGAAAGTGCTTGAACATGATATTGATGGGATTAATTCGCTGACTAATTCAAGTAGGGGATATGCAGTAATGGTGCATAAAAAATCGCCTCTTCAAAGCTATTTACATAACTCGAAGAGGCGATTAGATTTCTATTAATTCCTTATCTAGTTATAATTACAGGATAATTTATGGTTGCATTTTCAGCTGAGCGTATGCTTAGATTATAATAGCCAACTGCAATTTGGTTTACTGGAATAAGTAATTCGTCATCGCTTCCTAATGCAGAAAACTCTTTACTGATAACTAGTTTACCTGTTACATCTAATAACTGAATCGTTAATTTGCTTAACTTGTTTTCTGAAAGTCGTATTCTGATTTCATCGCTGGTAGGGTTAGGATAAATACTCATTTGCCCACCTAAATTTTCTTTTATGCCAGTGAGATTGTCAATATTGATATTATCGATATAAACATTGTTCCCATAACCGGTAACAAATACGAAGTCAAGAAGTAAATGATTCACTCCTGCATACTGGGTCAATGAAACGATTTCTTTTCTCCAGTCAGTTGCTATAGGCACAAAGTTGGAAGTGCTGTATCCGGAAGTGGTTGATAAAGTTGTTTTTGATTTGGCATAAAGTGTACTCCATGTTAATCCACAGTCGTCAGATGCTTTTACAATTACTGAATCTAGGATTGCAGGATTGTATCTTTTATAGGCTAAATCAAAGGTTAATTGTGCTGGTGATGATAAAATTGTCATGTCAATCGGATCACTGATCATTTCGGCTCTTCCATTAGCCTCCGTGAAGAACGATGCAATCATAGATTTCGAAGAACTACCAAATCCTCCTGCTACCGAAGTCTGACTGAGAATTCCATTGGAATCTTCGATTCTGAAATTTACAGGTGGAAAATTATTTTCGAAATTTTCAAAGATTGGTGCAGCAGTGGATAGACTAGATACTAAAATTTCAGCAACTATAGTATCATTTATCGCATTCTGATCCGCACTTCCATTCGGACTACTCACAAATACTTTAATTGTATGTAAACCATCATTCAGGAAAATTGAAGGTAAGGTTATAGTAGTTGTAGTTAAAGTATTAATGCTTCCACTCCATGGGAAAGTTTGCGTTACTCCATTATCAATTTGATAATTTAAAGTAAGTGATGTTAATGTTGAGGTTCCAAAGTTTTTAATGATCACATCAGGATTGATATTCTGATTACATGTTTGTTTTGGAAAAGATTGGAAGGCTATGCTTCCCGCATCTAATGCACTAAACGGAGATGGAGCGAGGTCAACTTCCCAGAATCCTCTTCCATAAGTTGCTGCTCTTAGCTTATTGAGTCCAGGAACAATTTCTAGTTCACTGATCATGACATTGGGGAGTCCATTATTATAAGGCATCCAATCCGGCATAGAATTATCTTTATAAAACATCCCTAAGTCGGTTCCGAGGTAAAGCATGTCGTTAGACCCTGGCTGGTAAATAATTGTAGTTGCAGGTACATTCGGCAAATTCACTCCGGAAACATTCGTCCAAGTTATTCCTCCATCTGTTGAGCTGTATACTTTTTGATTCGCAACATATCCTGAAATTGAAACCCATATTTGATCAGGATTTACTGAACTAATCGCTACATCTATGATCGCACCTGCTGAAATAGGTAGTCCGCTAGTGATATCTGTAAATGTTATTCCACCATCCGTTGATTTTTTTAACTGATTGGTTGTACCTGCATATATATAATTACTATTGGCGGCCGAAATTCTTAATAATTCAATATCTGATCCTCCTAAAACATTGGATGAAATTGAAAGCCATGTAGTACCCGTATTATTTGACTTGTATAAGTCTTGATATCCTATATATACATTGTTTGAGTTTATCGGATCAAAAGCAATTGGGGTTACCCACGCTCCAGTTTGTCCACCCGGTCCTGTACTGATAAATGAATTTCCGTTGTTAGTGGTTTTACGAAACGCACCGTATTGGTAGGATACAAATGCAATGCTTCCATTTGTAGGACTCACTGCACAATCCATCCCATCACCTCCGTTAACATGCCTCCACGTACCATTATTATTTTGATCAGTTCCATTATCCTGCGCTCCACCATAATATATATTAGTATTACTCACAGAAGTAGAAATACTATAATATTGTTTGATATGGATATTGTCACCTAAATCAGTCCAAGTGAAACCACCATTTATAGTTTTAAAGATTCCACCATCATTCACCACGTAAATTATATTGTCCGAATTTTTATCAAATTCAATATTTTTTTGATCAGCATGTACATAGTCAGAAGCTCCGTTATTATTTGCTGCTGTGGACCACGTAAATCCGCCATCTCCTGATACTAATACATCAATTCCACCCGTGAGTACATGATCTTCATCTTGCTGAGATACACCCAATACATTATCATAATAGCCATAAAATGTAGTAAAGCCTGTAGGTGATGTGCGTCCATTGTAAGTGACTCCATCATCTGTAGATTTCCAGAATTCCCCACTCTCAGCCATCACATATACCACTGATGGATTGGCATCAGTTACTGCTACTGAGATTCTTCCAGTACCTAATGTTGTTGCTCCCGCAGTGAAAGTTGCTCCTCCATCTATTGATTTAAAAATCTTCCCTTGTCCTGCAGCATAAATAACTTGTGGATCTCCAGGTTTGAATTCAAGATCAAAAAAGTGTCCAGACTGAACACGTATCCAACTATTACCAGCATCCACCGATTGGTATATGAAATTACGAGTACAGGCAATTATGATCTTAGTGTTGTTCGGATTGATGAGGATACGTTGAACAATTTGTTTGTTATTCTGAACGAATGAAAGACCGGTAGGAGTAAAAGTGAGTCCGCCATCACCTGATACAAAAATTCCGCCCGTATATACTCCGCCCCAAAAATCACTTCCATTTTCATACCCATATCCATCACCTGTTGCCACATAAATGGAGTCGGTATAATTGGGGTTGATGGCAATATCTGCTATAGAAAGTGCAGGTAATAGATCATCACATGCTGTCCAATTCACTCCTGCGTCGATACTTTTCCATACTCCACCGCAAGCAGCACCTACATACATAATATTCGTATTGTTAGGATCTATTCTTACCACATTTAATCGACCAGTTCCGCCACCGTTTGTAGGAACCTGATTTTGTCCAATATAATTCCACTGTGGTAAAGAAAGTGCTTTCTCATTTGCATGATCATTACCCTTTAACCGGTAATATTCTTTGCATAAAATATCCTGATCGAAGAAGTTTCCATCAGGTGCAGTTCGCGTGTGCATAAGGTATTCCCATCGAGCAAATTGCTGATAGCCTCCTTCCTCCGCATTTTCACCTTCATCTTCCGCATTGATTTCTTTTCCTTTCCAATATTCATGAAAAGCTTGCTGAATCTCCTTGAAATTTGCTGGGCGATCCTCTTTATAGGCATCTGCCGCTTTTGGAACATTTCTCAACCAATCTTGAGCAGATAGATTTGAGCATAACATACACAGGGCCAAAAGGCTGTAAATTGGTTTCATAGCTGATATTGTCTTGGATGTTCAAAGATATAAGAAACAATGAATTATACTACAATTTTGAGCTATTTTATTGCATTTAAGTGACTTAAATTTCCTTCATAAATACTGGATAGGACAAAAAAAGAAGTAGCATCATTGCCACTTCTTTTTTCTAATGAATGCAGTTTTTATCAATAATGAAATCTTAGGGTTCCATATAAATTTCGACCTGGTCCATTTATTCCACTTGCAAAAGCCCTATACTGGGTATCAAAAATATTTTCTATTCCCGCTTGTACCGTGAAATGCTTATTGATTTTATAAGACGTTCTTAAATTCGCTGTTAGCCATGCTGGCATACCTTCACTTGTTGCATACTGTTGATTGTCTTCTCCACCGCCATTATAGTCTTTCAACTTTTTCCATCCATTGTAGTTAATATAAAATCCTGCTCCAAATTTTTTATTGGTATACCCAAGTTCTATACGTCCAAGGAATGGTGCTATATGATCGAGAGGTGCATCGCTGGAGTCAGTTTTAATTCTGCCATACGTGTAGTTCATCATGAATGAGAAATTAAATTGTTCATTGATAACAGTTTTAATCTCAGATGAAAATCCATAGATATAGGCTTTACCTTTATTCTGATTCGCATTTACGGCACTTGTTTGTCCATCATAAATTATGGAATCTGATCCGTTAAATTGAAATTTCTCAGTTACAATTGCATCGATGAATTGTGTATAGTACAAGGTGTTCTCCCAACGAGTCTTCCCATTGAGGATTCGGGTAATTCCAATTTCTGTAGTGATGGTTTGCTCAGGTTTAAGATCTTCATTGGGTACAATAACATTGCCTGCGGATGATTCAAAAACTTTCGATAAGTCGTCAACGTTAGGAGTGCGGAATCCGCTGGAAATCAAGAATGATAATTTCCAATCATCGGATGGTGAATGAATAAGTCCTATACTTCCTGAATATACAAGATTGTTTTGGCTCACTTCATCATAGGGGAAATCATAGAATGATTTATCCTCAAAAGTAGAGTGGAGTGAAGTATAGCCCAAACGAATTCCATCAGTAAGTATTAATTCCTTGTTGATCTCCCAAGTATGTGAGAAAAATACTGCCGCATTATTCATCGAATTATCTCCATCAGGATACCTCGTATCCAGCGACGTACTTTCACCTGTTACAATATCTTCTTCTGTAGCGGTAGATTTTAAGGTATTTAACTGCGCATCAATACCGATGCGGAAGGTATGTGCACCACTGGTTTTATGTAGATCAGCATTTAATCCTATCACATCAACTTTTTCAGTTCGGTGTGTTAAATTATCTCTACCAAATCTCCGAGAATTACGGCTTTCTTCAACATGTTGATAGTTCACTCCAAAGTGAATGTTTTGGATTTTAGTACTTGGATTAAAGAAGTTGAAATCATACGCCCCCATCAACCTTGTTTGTGGCCCATAATAGAATTCAGCATAGCGTAAGCCTGCTCCATTGGGATCTGTTAAGCGATCGTATCGAGGAACGTCTGTTGAGTTTGAGAACTGTAGATTTAAACTATGAGTGATGTTATCAGTTTGCTGGTAGGCGAATTTTTGGAGTACATCATATTGCGTAAATCCAGATTCAACTTGAAGATAACGATCCTCATTTTTAACTAAAGAATCCTTCCCGTTAATTCTTTCAGGATAGTAAGGTCGTTCACCATAAGTACCATTGTAAAATGGATTTTGATTTTCACCTCCTCGCAAATCACTAAAATTGGAAACCGTAATTGAGGTTAAGGAGGCAAATTTTCGCTTTCCGATGTTGAAATCAACATGTCCTGTTGCTTCGTCATTCACTGTTCCGAATCTTGAAAAAGCATTTACCTTCAATAACGTTGAATCTGCTTTCGAAAATTCCGGTTTTCTGGTAAGGAGATGGATTACGCCTCCCAATGCATCACTCCCATAAATTGTTGACGAAGGCCCGAATAAAACTTCAACTCTATCAAGAATAGAGTTGTCGGTGGTGACAATATTCTGCAGGTGTCCTGATCTGTAAATTAAATTATTCATTCGAACACCATCAATAACTAATAGTATTCTGCTGGCTTCAAATCCTCTCATAACCGGACTTCCTCCTCCTTGTTGGCTCTTCTGTACAAATATATTTGCAGATTTAGAAAGCAAATCAGCGGTAGATTGAGCTTGTGAATTTTCAATTTCTTTTCGATCTAGAATTTCAATTTCTTGAGCTACTCTCTTTTTAGTTTCTTCTTCTTTATTTACTGTAATCTGGATTTCATTTAATTCGATTGCCGACTTAGTACTATCCCTCAGAATAGTTTGTGCCGATGTTTGATAGCTTCCGCTAATGAGCAGAGCTATAAATGCTGTAAGTTTCAGCTTCATAGTTTGATTAAGATTAATTGAATAAGCATGAATTTGCTCTGCGGGAATTGCAGAGCATTTACTAAAAAATCATGCGCAATCGGGAGGAGGCGAAAAAATAAGATGATAACTGATTAAAAGTTCCTCTTGAATTCGTAAATAGTTAAGAATTGATTCACCTAAAACATAATTCCGCTGACAAGGTTCTGGAATGATGAAAACAGAAACGATAAGTTTTTGTAATTGTTCTGGAAGTGACTTGTTTTTCTTTTTGGTGTTAAATAATTTATTCAGTTTATCAATAAAATGATATTCATCTTCATCACAAAAAGCAATAATTTCTATATGCTCACCAATAGTTTTTGTTGATTTGATATCATACAATTTCCCATCAAAAATAAATTCATCCCTTTCAACTTTACTTTTCCGGAATTGAAGTAATGTAAGGTTAATTTTTTCTAAAGATGCTGTTTCTGATTTCAATAATTCTTGGGCATTTTCCTTGATATTGGAAATCTTAACTTGATACAATAGTGCCATCCCACCTGATTGGAGCAGGAAGATGATAATTAAAATATAAAGTATAATTGTTTTCAAGAATGAATGAGGATACTATTTCAAGTTACGAATATAATCAATTTACACTCATTATGAATCATGATGAGTAGCCTAATTTGGTGTTTTCAAGTAGGGTAGGTCATAGGAAAATAAATAGCAGAGTTGCATTTTATTAATCTTCAATACCCAACATAGACCGGAAAGTTTCAGTCCCCGGCTTTAGTTTTTTTAGATTTCCAATCAGTTTAATAACTCTGTCAATTCTTAACTGAGAACTCTTTACCTGACCAATATAGAAAAGTATATAGCGTTGCATGCCGGGCTTGAGTCCTTTAAATCGTTTTTCTCCAATGGGATCTTGAGATAGTAATTCTGAGAGTTCCGCAGGCATTTCTAAACCATATTCACTATCATCTTTTTCAAGATTCACAGCAACCACATCACCTACTTTTAGCTTTAACTCTTTTAGTCGTTTAGCATTCACAGTAATGTAGGCTTTACCTTCTCCTAATGACACTAAACCACATTGATAACTTACTGAATCATTCAGCGTACAGATAAGCCTGATTTTAATTTTACCGCCTAATTTTTTAATGATGCTCGCAGGAACTTCAACATAATGCATTCCTGGTAAATGCTCCAGTAAGCTAATGCGCGTATCATAAGTAATTTTACTTTTAGTAGCCATAGAAGTATTGATCTTCGTAGTGCTTGTATCTTTTATGTGGATGCCTGTTCACCTTTTTCTTCTTTACTCGGGTCTGGGCCCCGCATATGCAATACTAATCCGTTCAAAAAGTTGCGTAATACCTGATCACCACATGGTTTGTAATTGGGATGATCTTCATTTCTGAAAAATGCACTCAATTCAGTTTTACTGATTTTGAAATTCACTAAGTATAAAATATCTACGATCTCATCATCTCTCAGTTTCAGAGCTACCCTGAGTTTTTTCATGACTTCATTATTGTTCATTTGTGCGGGATTAATCGATTTTTGTGATGTTAAAGCTGCGATTTTGAAATTGAAAAGAATCACCTTCCTTTTTAAGATGTAGGCAATTTCCAAGAGGGGATTGCAGGGATATGGCAAAGAGTTCAATTCCCTGAATTTGGATTTTTCCAATGCCGGGGCCGAGAAAATAAATCCCTTGATTGGTTTGGATTAGGCTGCCTTTTCCTGTAATTGGTGATTTTGTTTGGATGTTTATTTGATCAATTTCATTACGCAGATCTAGCAATTTTTGTAATTGATTTTGATTTTGTTCTATTGCAATTTGTGACATCGCTCTCGATGTTTCATGTTTATCTCCAGCACTGCTTTTCGTATCATTGAGCATTCCATCTCTCGCTGATTGTATCGCTGTTTCTGCTACTTCAATCCGTTCGATAATTTGTTGTCGACAATGATTTAGAATTTCTGCTTTTGTAATTTGCGTTTTATCGCTTTGTATTGCTGACATCTTGAACAATGTTTGGACGAGTTGCTTGGGATATGATCTGAGGTGCAGAATCAACTTAAGAGTCGACGATGGTAGTTGATTTGTCCAAGATGATAACTTAAATGCCCAAATAAGTGCATCAACATATGATCTGTTGTTTCGACTTTCCCACGTTTCGCCTCTGGGAAATCTCCATGAAATTTTTCATCGCTCAGTGTCGAAATTATATGCTCCACTTCAGGAGTCAATTTTTCAATGGAGTTAACTAAATCGGAAATAGGAATATCTTTATCACTAAATTCTGCATCTCTGTTCCTGATGAAGCCGGTATTTCCTAAATCGGCACCTATAAAATGTTGTAAATTTCCGATCAGATGCAAGCACAAATTTCCTCCTGAATTGGAAATTCCTGGAGCTACTTTCCATAAGTCACTTTCTTGTTTATAGAGTTTTATTTCATCTTTCAATTTCATTAAATCTCTATGAAATAATTCGGCAATCGTCTTTTGAATCATGTGCTTTCGGTTTTTTAATGATCCGTTTTAAGGGGATGCTTTTATTCAATAATGAATTTCTTGGTAAGGCTGTTCTTTCCATCGATGAATCGCGCAAAATATACACCAGATGGAAGATCTAACTTGATTACATTGGTTTCATTGCCCTGCAATATTTTCGTACTTACATGGCTACCTTTAATATCAATGATATTTAATGGAATAGTTTCTTGTTGATTGCGACGCCCACTTATTTTGATAATAAAATTACCATTATTGATCGATGGATAAAGTTCTGCTTTAAAATTGCTAATCTGAGGTTTTTCAGTGCCCGTTAATACATCTAAGTCAATTTCCCAGATACCTCTTCCGAAAGTAGACACATAAGTTTTATTTAATGCCGGATTAAATTCAATGTCTGACACGATCACGTTCGGTAATCCCTGACTAAATAGCGTCCAAATATTACTTGCGCTATCTAGTATATAAATTCCAATATCAGTTGCGGCTACAATTTTATTGGAGCTAGGGATAGTCTTAATGCAATTGACCGGAATATTAGGTAAGTTAAAAGAGATATTATTCCAAGTCGATCCCCCATTAGTAGTTTTATAAATTTTATTTCCTGCACTAAAGCCCGCTAAGCTTACGTAAGCAGTGAGAGGTTGTGTTTGGCTGATATCGATGCTGGTATAATACAATGAATCTGGTAGTCCCAAAGTGATGTCGTTCCAACTTGCACCAGAATTATTGGTCATATATACACTCCCTGGCGAACTGTATTCATAGCGCACTCTTTTCGTGGCGTAGATATAATTGCTGTTGGAATATGATACTGCCAACGCAGATATTTCATTATTGTAGATCCCATTTACAGGGAAATTCGAAATCATCGTCCAGTTATTTCCCCCATCAGTAGATGTACTTACATTACTGAATCCAGAATACATTGTGCCAGGTTGAAGTAGATCTGCTACAAACGGAGTTGTCCATTCACCTGCTTCTAAGTTGGGATTATTATTTAGACCGTTATACGTGAATCCACCATCCTGCGAAAAGGAGAAATTACCATATTGACTTGATCCAATGATTAAATTATTATCGATAGGATCCAGAAAATTATCCATTCCATCCCCACCAATGATCGTACTCCAGATCGTTCCATCGTAATAAAATGTTGCATTATCTTGAGCACCTGCAATTAATTTTCCTAAAGTGTTTTTCGAAGAGGATAATCTGTAAAACGACGTTACTGCCATACCGTTACTTAGATTACTCCATTGTGTGGGCCATGGGATTCCGTTATTCGCATCTGTCCATGTTTGAGCAATAATATTTCCAGTTCGATATATTCCACCATCACTACAAACAAAAACATAACCTGTCTGCGGTTGAGTTGCAATCATATGGATATCACCATGTATTGTCGGGCCATAGGCAGTAGTCCAGTGTGAAACAGGATTAAACGTATATCCTCCGTCATCTGACGACCATAAATTAACACCTCCAGAATAAATAATATCGGGATCCTGATTATTTACAGTGAATCCTAAATCATAGTTTCCTTGTCCTCCAGTACCACTTCCATCATACGCTTCAAGAATGTTTACAGCTGGTGTAATATAATTCCACGTCGCTCCAGCATCAGTACTTTTATAAAGCCCATAGAAGCCAAAGTCGATATCTACTGTTGATGCATATATTGTATTTGGATCGGATGGCGCAATGGCGAGTTTAACTCGTTGAACAATTCCTGTAGATGGAATACCTGTATTTAACATGGTCCATGTTGCACCAAAATCAAGTGATTTGTAAATTGCGGCATTTCCATCGTTCGCATTTGCCACCCAACCGGTGGCTGCATAGAGTATATTTGGATTTACAGGATCTTGTTGCAGATCCCAGAAAAGAGAATCTAAAGGATGTGACCACGATACACCAGCATCGTTACTCTGATACATTCCACTAGTGCCACAGGCAACAAGTAAATTACTGTTGTTTGGATGGATGATTACTTTTCTAATTAATGAGGCTTCTCCTTGTGTTAACTGAAAACTTAATCCAGTAGGATTCCACGTCTGGCCTCCATCAGTAGTTTTATAGACTCCTAATCCGTAATGTGTATTTCTCTTTCTTCCGTTTAATAGCAATCCGAAACCAATGTATTCGAAGTCACAAACGGAAATGTAAATGGTATTGGAATTATTGGGATCAATTTCAATATCACTGATTCTGGTGATTGGTAAATTATCCGTTAATGGAATCCACGTTTGTCCATTGTTTGTCGTCTTCCATAGTCCACCTTGAGCCACTCCTGCATAATAGATTGCGGGATTGATTGGATCAAATGCAATACAATTAATTCGTCCAATTCCGTTTTCCATATATCCAGTTTGATTTAGTGGGATTATATTGGGACCTACTGGCGACCATGTTGAGGAGGAAAATCGACTACTTTTATTTTCTTTCTTTGTGGATACTGCTTTAATAATTTCATTGATATAAATAGCAGGATCACCAGGGTTCCCAGATCCGTCAGTATGTAGTTGCTGATCCATTTCCCATCGCTTGAAATATTTCCAGTATTTTTCCTTACTTAAATTTACGGTCTTCGACCATTCATGAAATTCTCTTTGCATTTCCTGAAAAGACATCGGGTCATTAGTATTTCTCTTCAGAAATTTTTGACCATGTGAAGTGTACGGAATAATAAGAAGTAAAATATATATTAGAAATAGTTTTTTTATCATGGATCTCTGTACTTTTTGAATTACTGCTTCTAAGGTAATTCATTCTTAAAAAAATATGATTAAGTCGAATATAATTTTACTTTGATTTTACAAGGTTTTCTCAAACTCCGAATTGTCGTAAGTGATGATCCAGATGTTTCCATTGTAGCAAATCCCATTCTTCAGTAGTCATCTTACCGAAAAATGGATGTGCATCTTTGGTAATTCCCGATGCTCCTTGTTCTTCTAATTTCTTAACTAATCGAATGACTTTATTCTTTTCGTTTTCGAAACTTTCAGGGTCTGCTATTAGAAATTCAGGTGCAGTAGGTAGATTGCGAGAAAAGTTGCCTTCCTTCATTAATTTTTTCTTTGCCATTTTTCCAAAAAGTTTACCGATGATGGTATGACGGAGAGTTAATTGCCCTGTTGCTACTTCGATCGGCTTTTGTAAATGAGCAAGCATTTGAACAACGTTCAGCTTTCCCCATAATGGTTGCGATGAAGGCGTAAGTTGGTTTACACGTTCAATTAATTGATGATTGTCGGATGGGTTAAATGTACTTTGCATGGTCCAAAAATGATATTGGCTATGTTTATTTATTCGTTAATCAGTGTACAGTGTTTGGCTATTCGTTTTCACCGGATTGTTCTGTTGCAATAATGGAACCTTCTTCGGTCTTTACAGAAGTAGAAACTAATTCCATAATTTCAGCTAGTTCCCTATCTGTGAAATATCTCCATCCTCCTGGTTTGATTCCATCCAAGGTGATGTTCATGATCCTGATCCTTTTTAAACGGATTACTTCATAGTTCAGGTACTCACACATCCTCCGGATTTGGCGGTTTAGTCCTTGAGTAAGTATTATGCTAAACATAAATTTACTGATATACTTAACAGTACATTTAGCGGTAGTGGTATTTAGAATAGGAACGCCAGCACCCATTTTCTCAATGAAAGAATCTGTAATCGGATGATTCACCGTTACGATATATTCTTTCTCATGATTATTTCCCGCTCTTAAAATTTTATTGACGATGTTTCCATCACTAGTGAGAAAAATTAATCCTTCAGATGCTTTGTCGAGACGACCTATTGGGAAAATTCGCTGAGGATGATTAATGTAATCAATAATATTATTTTCTATCTTGGTTTCCGTAGTGCAGGTAATTCCTCGAGGTTTGTTAAATGCAATATAGATGGAGCTGTCAGGTCTGTTTAATTGTATGCCATCAACTTTAACAATATCTTCAAGTGAAACCCGATCTCCTAATTTACCTTTAACATCATTGATGGTTACTCTTCCAGCTTCAATAATTGTATCAGCTTCTCTTCTTGAACAGTATCCGGTATCACTTATAGCCTTATTTAAGCGGATGGTATTTGTTTTTTCTGCTGACATATTTGTATGCTTAATTGGCAATCTTTCTTTTTCATTTAGACGAATCTTTTTGGTGAAGTTGGAATGCGTATATGTTCTGGTGACTTGCCCTAAATATAGTTAAATTGAGTAAGATTTTCTTCTCAGTGATCTTATGAATGATTTTGTAAAATTTGTATCTTGTTGTTTGATATGAAGTTACATTTGACTATTGAGTTTTTGTCCAAGGTAATACCCCATGCTGAAGCTGGCTTGTAAAAGGTAACCACCAGTAGGTGCATCCCAATCTAGCATTTCACCAATGACATAATTGCCAGGTATTTTTTTGAGCTGGAAGGAATCATCAACTTCATCTAATGCAACTCCACCGACTGTTGAAATGGCTTGATCGATAGGTGCAGTTCCTGTAATTTCAAGCACTAAATTTTTTATACTTTTTGCTAAGATCTCTTTATTGAGAAATTCTTCTTTTGTTAAATTGAATTTGAGTAATGCAAATTGAGCATCCGATAAGTTTAATTTTTCTTTCAGTATTGCAGAAATTGTTAATCCTGAGTTGTTATTTAGCGTACTTAAAATTTGCTGTATTGTTAATGCAGGTTTCAGATCGATTGTGATGGTGGCTTTATTTCGCGTATTCAATTGTTCTCGAATTTGTGGACTTAATGCATAAATCGCACCTCCTTCCATTCCGTATTTCGTAATCACCACTTCTCCTAATTTAGTCGTATTGCCAGAAGTAATTGAAATATTTTTCAATGATTTACCTTCTGCTTTCACTAAAATTTTTTCATCCCAATTAATTTCAACAGCACAATTAGAGGCCTGAAAGGGAAGCAGAGATATTGAATGTTTCAGAAAGGCTTCATTCCAGCTTCCATCGGATCCTGTTTTATTCCAGCTTTTACCGCCTAATGCAAAAATGATTTTGTCAGATGGAATTACAACTTCCTTTCCTTGATGTTCGAATAGTAATTCCTGTTGACTATTCCATCCTTTCCACAAGTAGTTGGTATGAACTGGAATTCCTTTTTGTTTGATTCTCTTGAGAAAGACATTCAGTACGTCAATCGGTTTAATTCCTTTTAATGGAAATACTCTATTACTGGAACCAATGAAAGTCTCAATTCCTTGTTGATGTAGCCAATTTCTCAATTGAGTATTGTCAAACGCTCTTATTGCAGCTTCTAGAAAATGGGGTGGAGAATATCTTCCTACAAAAGAATTAAGTTCTTCTGCATAAGTAAGATTTAATCCTCCGTCACCCGCCACAAGAAATTTTCTTCCTAACGCATTATTCCTTTCATAGATTGCAATGTCAAATTTGTTTTCATCCAAATGACAGGCAAGCATTAATGCAGCTGATCCTCCTCCGATGATGGTGATTTTGGGTTTAGTTTGTGGCATCGACTTCCGCTAGAAGGTAAATTTTGTTCTTTTACCAATAACGTTTACAAAGTAAACTTATTCAAAGCAAAACCGCATCAATTATCTCTATTCTAGAGTAATTAATGCGGTAAAAAAGAATAATTGTTCAGAATTATTGCCTTTTGATTCGTCTTTATATTTAGCGGCTAACCACAAATTTTTTGTTGATGATAGCATTGTGGCTTTTTACAGAAGCAATGTAGATCCCATTGGGAAGCGAGCTACAATCAAATTTGTTTTCAGAAATTTTTTGTACCGTGAACTTTTTTCCTGCTAAATCCTTTATTTCTACTTCATCAATGGTATAGCTGTAGTCGATGATTAAAACGTTGAGTACTGGATTGGGAAAAAGTAATACACTTACATCATTACGCTGTTCATGAATCCCAGTTGAAGTAACATTTATGGGGATCTGTACATCGTCAATCAATAATCTCGTTCCTAATACTGCAGGTCCTGATGAATAAGAGCAGTTGTTGAAATTTAGATAATAGTAAGCAGCTGGTGATGTTGAAGTATAATTCATAGGACTGCTCACATAAGTATATCCATTTGGAGTGGCATTGAGCGGAATAAAGAGATCACCAATTAATGTGAATGCACTATCAAAGACCTGTAAAGTCGCAGTGGCTATTTCGTTGTTTAACGGAAAATATTTATAGTAAAAATCAAGTCCAGCAGGCTGAGTTTGTGTACTAATTGTTTCAAATCCTGACCATGCCATAAATACAGAATCTGTATCTACACTGGCACTACCAATATAAGGTACTCCAGCAGTAAAGTCATATCCATTTCTTAGTTCCAAGGCATAGTTCCCACTATGGGCATCAGAACTTGGTCCATAGAAATAATTATCAATTACGATGGAGTCAGCATAAGAATTTCCATTGCTGTCAATACTCACGGGGAAGAGATATATATATCCCCAATTTCGTAACGTACCATCTATATTCAACGTTTCGAAATCTCCGTTCGGAACTTGAGCTTTTAGTTGTAGTCCACTGCATACCATTAGGATGGTAATTAACTTATAGATTGTTTTCATGATGTGTAGTTTTAGAATTCTTTGAATTAGTATTGATCAACTTAGTGAACAAATTTTGCTACTTGGTAGCTTTTATTATCTGTACTGTATTTTAGTAAATATAAGCCTGCGGGAAGACTGCTTACATCGATCGTAAATGAATTATCTGTAGCTGGATTTTCTTTTTCTGAGAGTATGATTCTACCCGTGTAATCTGTGATGAGATAACTGAGAATTTTTTCTTTAGTGGTAATTCTAAATACATCCCGAACCGGATTTGGTGCAATGGAGATTTCAATGCTGTTACTCTGTTCTGGGATAGAAGTTGAAATATTTCCGACCCATTTAAATATTCCTTCTGTTTGGGAAGTGATATAGCCTCCAGTATATCCTTTGTTGGCGGAAGTAAATACACATACCGTATGTTGTTCAGTGGAATCTAATAAATTCCAAGAGACTCCGCCGTCTGTAGAAATTGCTGAAAAGGCAGCATACGAGGAATCATATTCACTGGTAATAATAAATGTATTGCTGGTGCCTGGAACATAAGCTATATCATATTTAGCACTTGAATAAACTACAGTGTTTGAATTGATTTGAAAATTTAAGGGTGCCCATGTATTTCCTCCGTCAGTAGTTATAACACTGAAATCTGCATAAAATCCTCCTCCATTTCCACCTCCTCCATTCCATTGTGCAGCAACTGCAATTCCGTATAATGAATCCCTAAAGGCAATTCCTTTAACAGCACTTGGAGTGATTGGATTAGTACATAAAACCCACGTCAATCCTCTGTCCATGCTCTTGTAAAAATTTCCAAAAGAATCACCTAGCCAAATATTGTTGCCGAGAACTTCATATGCGTTGAGTAAAAAGTTAGTTGTGCCTGACCCTACAGTTGCTATTGGTACTGGAAGCGCCCCATTTGCAATCCAAGTTGTTCCACCATTCGTGGTGATGAATACCGACGAATCTCCTGTTGCAACACCTTCGTTGGCATTGAAGAAGTGTATGAATCTTATCGCGTCAGGAAATACTGCAGTTCCCTGTAAAGTCCATGTGGTTCCTCCGCTTGTTGTTTTGTAAATGTATCCTGTGGTATTGGAAGCGATATTACTTGCTGCAATCCATGCAGTGCTGGTGCTGATCGCCGAAATACAAACTGGCGTAACATCTGCTGGCAATGAGATCAATCCTCCCGACCAGCTGAAACCATTGGTGGTTCGCGTGAAATAGGGGACTTGACCACCGCATGTGCCAGCAGAAAACACCGATAAAATTCCCCACGCAACATTATCGCTTGGTGCAGAAATATCGATAACACACACTCCGGCTCCGGCAAAGCCAACACCATGTTTAGCCCAACTTTGCGATTTTAAAAGTTCTGGAAAGAGCAGTAGGCTTAGGCTGAATAATAAGTAGATTAGAGTTTTCATCATTTCAAGGTTTTTAGTTTGGAGGTAATTGTTTTGTGGAATTGCAAATTACATCCATAACTTATTGAAATGCAATAAATTCAGGTAGACATCAGGTAGACAAGACCAGAGTAAATCGGTTCTTGAGGTGAACAAAAGTTCCTTCTTGGGGGAAATTATAGATTTAGAATAAAATCAGTGAGATTATCCTCAGTGTTCATTTGAAGTTTCTTTCTTAAACGGTATCGTGCTGTTTTCACACTATCCGGAGAAATATTTAAAATTCCGGCCATCTCTTTAATGGATAAATTAAGCTTGATAAGTGCACAGATTTTTAAATCATTCGGACTGATCTCAGGATATGCCTGTTTAATCCTTTCATAAAAATTTTTGTTGATGCTTTCAAAATAAGTATTAAAATCTTTCCATTCTTTATCGTGATTCAGACCCTTCGTTATAATCTTATTGATAGAACTGTCTTTTTCAAGATGAATATCTTGGTCTAGTTTTTCTTTGAGTTCAGTTAAGAGTTCGTTTTTTTGAAGCATTTGAAAAGTCATCGCGTTGAGTTTATTCTCTTTGAATTCAAGTTCGTTGTGTAGCTGTTTTTCTTTTAGTTCTTTTTGGGCTTCAAGTGCTTTCACTAAGTCCTCTTTCGTGATGAGAAGTTGATGGTCTCTTCGGTTGATCCGCCTTAAAAAAACAATGATTCCACACGACATTAACAATAGAAAACCAAGAGTCCCCCATAAAATATAATTATGAAGTATAGTGATCGCTTTCTCCTTCTGCATTAAATTAAGCTGACGGTCTTTTTCAGCAACAGAAAATTGAATTTCTAGGCTTTTAATGGCTTTTTGTTTGTCCCAAGAGTAAAGAGTATCGCTGATCACTACCTTTTCCTGTTCAAAATTTAGTGCCGATCGAAAGTCGCCTTTAATCTTAGCTAATTCGATCAACTCATTAAGACACTTTAAGTAAAAAGATTTATCAGTTAAGTGATCTGCAATTAATTTAGCTTTCAGGTAAAAGTCTTCTGTTTTTTTCTGATCTTTTTCGAAAGTAAGGTACCATTTTCCTAGCCCCAATAATGATGTAACTTGCGACTGTCGATTTCCTGTTGAATCAGCTATATGATAGGCTTGCTGATAATAGTTAAAGCTTTGTTTTTTATTTCCTTTTTTTAGTTCGATTTCTGCTACACTTAGATAGGATACAGGGAGATAAACATAGTTTCGTGTTTGTATCCTTTCTTCTAATGCTTTATGATGAAAATATTCAGATGAATCCGATAATTGGAGATTGGAATAGGCAACACCTAGACTATAATAGATCAATCCTAAATAACCTGTAGTGTCATTTTTCTTAGCGAAACCCAACATGGCTTCTTTACTCAAACTAATGGCTTCCCTGTATTTCCCTTGTCTGCTTTTAATAGTACTTATCAGCTGTAAACATTTACTTCTTCCTTGAAATGCTTTTTCAGGCGCACTATTTTCCAGTTTTTTATATTCCGCTAAAGCCTTAAATGAATATTCCAATCCTTCAGTATAACTCACACTGTAGTAACAAATTCCAAGGTTTAGCAAGGAGAGAGCGATTTCTCCTGTATTATTTTCTTTTTGGGCAGTTTCATAAGCGAGCCCGAAATAGCGTAAGGCTTCAATATCATTGTCAATGACCAATGCCTTCCAGCCTCTTTCTAGATAGGGTTGAGCCTTGCCTGCGAAGGCAATTTCCCTAGAAAATAAAAGTAAAATTAACAGTATCGCTAATCGCATTATTTATTTCGTATTCGCCCATAAAATTATATTAAAAAACCAGTTATTACCATATTTTGATTTTTCCAATTGCAAAAACCCATGCTATAGAACAAAAAAAAGGATCTTCTTAGTGAAGACCCTTTTCTCAATAAATAATGGCTAGAATGCTATTCTATTTTAACGATTTTGCGGGATACTGTTTCACCATTTATCGTTAATTTGATGAAATATACTCCCGATGCAACTGGATTGAATTTGTAATTATAATTTCCTGAAACTTGAGCTTCATTATTCAGGAAAATAAAGTTGGATTTACCTAATACATCCGAGGCTTCCATGGTCACTACTGCAGATTTATCAAGATGATAACTGATCAGTAATTCATTGTTAAATGGATTTGGAGATAAATTCAATGAATTCAAATCGCTTAATTCAGAAATTCCAACTGCAGATAAGGAAATCGTATCATACGCAATTACTGAACATAAAGCGTTAGATGCTGTGAGTGTTACATAGTATGTTCCACCAAAGGTATAGGTATGGGTAGGATTCTGCAATATTGAAGATTGCAGATCGCCGAAATCCCATAAATAGCTCGTTGCTCCAACAGTGGTTCCAGTGAATTGTAAAACTTGCCCTGCAAGTAATACACCCGTAACCGAAGTGCTTGCGGTAACAAAATTTACGATTACTGTTTGTGAAATTGTATCAGCTCCAAAATTATTACTTACAATTAATTCTACAGTATAACTTCCAGGTAATAAATACTGATGTAGTGGATTTTGTAATGCTGAGGTATTGCCATCTCCGAAATTCCATTGAAACAATGTTGGAATATTTGTAGAATTATCGGTGAATTGGATTAGTCCAGTACAGTTATTACTTGCATTGGTAATGTAATTGGCTACCGGAGGCAGATTGCCTGAGTTCGGAGTAATATATACATAGTAATCTTCGGTCTGTCCATATTGTGGATTGGTGCAAGGTCCAGGAGCAGCATTACTGAAATAATCACTGGTGATTCTCAATCGTGCTGAACCAATATTTGCATTCGCAGGAACAGTGAAACTAGCGGAATGATTCGTAAACACATTGTTGCTTGTGAGAATTAATTCTGAACTGATAAATGTTCCGTCTTCATCATAGTCAATCCAAGCTCTTACATTTTCATTATATACTGTTCCTGTGGTTACGGAAATGGTATAAGTGAGCCCTGCAAATAAGGTTGTACCATAATTACAACTGAAATCCTGATATCCATCAATTCCATTTGTGCTAGTATGATTCAATGTATTCAGAGTAACATTAGTTATTCCCATACCACAACAATATGCAGTAGTAGTTGTGATACAAGCTGCGGTTGGCCCGTTTACAACATTCACGATAACTTGTTTCGTAATACTATCACAAAACAAACCATTGCACACTACTAATTTTACGTTGTAAGTACCAATTGCTGAATAGGTATGCGATGGATTTTGTAATAGTGAAGTTTGACCATCTCCAAAATCCCATGCCCATGAAGTAGGGGAGTTGAGTGAGGTATCATTAAATGCTACAATTCCTGTGCAACCAGAACTAATGCTGCTTGTGAAATTCGCACACGGATTAAATCCAACATTCAAATTTACAACAACAGTATCACTTGGTGAGTTTGGATCATTTGAGTTAATGATAATATTCGCAGTGTAGGGTCCTCCAGATAAACCTCCGGAATTAATCGTTACATATACAACGGCAGAATCTCCTGGTACGATTGTGTCGGTCGCTCCATTAATACTGATCCAGTTTACTCCGCTGCTGATTTTCGAGAAGAGATATTCCAGTGAATTCGGGAGCATTTGACCGGAGTTATAAGCATTCACATACAAGTATTCCCAAGTCATGCCAGTAGCGATCACAGTACCGTTACCATAATTATACTCTACAGTTGTAGGGAAATTTCCTGTTCCAGTTTCTGAAATCACTGCAGTACCTGCTGGATAATTACTGATGGTACAATGATTAGCGGAATTCCCGTTCAATGGATTACTTATTCCATTAAGAATTGGATGATTTAATAATAATCCAGTGTTCGTATTTTGAAGGTTGCCATACGTTAAAGTAGTTCCTCCAACTAAAATTACGTCTGCAGTCCCTGAATATACCGCAGTTTGATTTTGTACAAGTCCTCCTGCATTTACATACGCTTCAAATTTTGTTTGATTAGCGGTTAGAATAGCATAATAATTTGCAGATTGAGCTCCAACTGTTATTATAAGATCATATTGAAAGAAATCTTCAGCACTTACTTGAGTAGAATTAATGACCGTTGGTGTGATATTGTATTGTGATTGAATAAAAGTAGACATATCTAAATTCCAAGCACTACCATCTTGGATTACAAGGATAGAAGTGTCACCCACTATTCCCGTTCCTCCTTGATCGATCGTATACACTAAATCGCCACTTCCAATATTATAGATAGTAAATGGAACTGTTATGGAATCACCACAAGCGCTAAGATTGACAGTTATTGTATCAGGGTTAATAGAAATTTCGGGTGGTCCCTGAACTGTTATGGTTGATGTAGTGGTGTCGGAAGAAATACAATTGTATCCAATTAAGGTTACTGTGAAGTTTCCTGAAGTCGAATACGCATGTGTTGGATTTTGAGTAGTCGCTGTTTGTCCATCACCAAAGTCCCAACTCCATTGTAAAGGAAGATTGGTGGTTTGGTCAGTAAACTGAACTGGAGTACCTACCGGTGGATTACTATTGGATGTACTAAATGTAGCAACAGGAGGATTTCCTGATCCGGTTACCGAAGTCCAACTGGCTTCCCATCCATTGCCTGTTACTGAAAAATCAGATGACCAAACAATGAACATCGTTCCAGAAGTTGCAGTAACTGGTGATGGAGCAGTACCTCCTGAAATGGAAATAAGCAATGGATCATTGGTGCTTGTCCCATTATACACACTGATAAAGTCGCAACAACTTTCAGTTATAAATTGTGTGAAGGAAAGTGTAATGCTGATTGCACAACCTGGGTCAATTAATAAACTGCAATTTTCATTGTCTACATAATCTCCATTGGGTCCGCCTGAATCATAAAGTTGTCCGTTCGGCGCACTAGTTACACTAGGGCCGTTACACATATTAATTGAACTTACTACATTTATATAGGCAGTTTTAGTAATCGAGTCTGTTCCAAATCCATTTGTTACCACTAACGTTACTGGATAGGTTCCCAATGTATTATACAATACAGTTGGATTCTGAAGAGTTGAAGTAGTTGGATTACCACCGGGGAAACTCCATTGCCATCCTGTTGGGGCATGTATACTTAAGTCAGAAAATTTAACGCTACCACCTACATTGATCACCGTAACATCTGAAGTGAAATCAGCGACCGGTGGTAATGTATTCGCAGTAAAAGTAATGGTGTAGTCCTCAGCTTGACCATTTTGAGGACTCGTACACGAAGTGAACCCAGTATTTACTGCAGCATCATCCATTATCCGCATTCGAAGTGGAGTGTTTAAAACAGCAGTTATTGCGGTGTTGACAATTCCAGTATGGTGATTTTTTTTGTTGAGTGAAGTAAATACAGCTTCATTTACATTACTGAAAACTCCATCGTTATTATAATCGATCCAACCTTTTACATTTTCGAAATTGGTAAAGCTTGTTGAAATGTCAAATGAAACTGGATCACCAGCAGTAATTGTAGTGGCGGCTGTACAACTGAAGTCTTTATAACCTTCACTCGCATTTGCTGAGGATTTATTAATAGTCCCAAATTGTACATTAACAATTCCTATGTCACAACAGAATAAGGTGGTTGCAGGAGTACATTGCGCTGAAAGCGGTCCACCACCATTCGTTACCGTTATATAATTGGTAGCTAATATTGTATCAGAACTGGAACAAAGCGCATTGCCATTAGCAATTAATGTTACCGAATAAACACCTGCGTTAGCATAAATATGAGATGGACTGCTTGCAGTTGATAAAGGAGAACCATCACCAAAATCCCAAGAATATGAGGTTGCATTTAGACTGACGTTATTAAAGTTAACGGTGGCAGGAATAGCACAAAAATAATTCTGACTAGAAGTAAATCCTGCAACTACTGCATTAGAAAATACTCCGCCTACACCTACTGCAAACCAAGCATTAGTGGTTTGTATTACTTCATTTGAGCAACTTCCATATAAATCAATTGCTGATTGTATGGCATAAAATCTGGCATCTGCAAATGTAGAATTGGGTGTTAAATACACTGAAAGATTCCGGAAAGTGATAGATCTTGCTGCTGGTATTCCTATTCCATTTACTAAATAAGAATCTCCATTGTCATTCACTCCGCTACCTCCAGTGGAGAGTAGATAATACCAGAAATTCTGAATGCCACTATCGTAATGAACAATATCTCCATTGTTAAAATAAGTTCCACCATAAGTATCAGCGCACTGATATTGATTAGGATCTGCCATATTTCTAAATGGTGTTCCACTACCCCCGTTCACTAATATCTGATCTCCAACTAACCATGTTGCATTGCCTGCTGAATATTCAAAACGAATAGTGTTTCCGAAGATATCACTGAATGATTCATTTAATGCTCCAGACTCATTTGAATAAACCAGTGCTGCTGTATTTTCAGTTACAGCATGTGTAATTTCATGTCCAATAATTTCTAAAGAAGTTAAGGGAAGATAATCAATTCCATCTCCATCACCGTATGTCATCTCTGTGCCATCCCAAAATGCATTTACATAGTTGGAGGAATAATGCACATAACTGTTGATTGGAGCTCCTGCATTGTCATAGGAGTTCCTCCCGAAATGTGAAAAATAAAAGTCGTAAGTTTTTTCAGCTCCAAAATGCGCATCGGTTGCATATTGATCAATAGTAGTAGTATTCCAAACATTATTGTTATCGGTAAAATCTACTGCCGCGGCGTAATTGGTGCCGTTCTGAAGATTCAAAGTGGAAATTCCATTTCCTCTTCCTGTCTCTCTTAATCGGTAGCTAGTAGCATTAATACTATCGGTAGTGATTTCTTGGATGGAGCTGAATGCTGTAAGTGCAACTGCTTGTACATCCGTATTGTGTATTCTGTCTTCTTGAAATAAAATATTTCCTGAATGTGCATCTACATATACCCAAGCTCTCTTCAAAGGACTTAATGCGTAGATATCAAACTTGTAGGCGAGATAATATTTTGACTCTTTTGGAAAAATGATTAGTTGTCCTGATTGCAATCCCGGATTCACACCATTCGAATCATCACCTTTGTACTTTTTCGCATTGATAAAGGCGAGCGATTTCTGGAATGCAACTTCTTTAGTAATAGAGGGCTGTGTGGAAACAATGATTTGATCGTAGTATTCCCCATTCGCATTTACAAGTCTGCCATCTTTGCAATGTGCAGTGTAAGTGGAGTATTCAACAGGAATGCCATTGAAAAATTGTTTGTATTTGTAATGGGTAAATCCGTCTTTGTCACTTTCTTTTTTGCTCAGAAGGAGAGTAGATTTACCCCTTAGTTTAAGTAAATCAGTGTTCAACCATTTAAAATGATTCGATTCCTCAATCCTGAATGATGCATTAATTCTGACAAAATCAATTGTGTTTCTGTGAGCATTAATTTTAAGCATTTCTGCTCCTTTCACTCTGTTGCTAGCTGCTGGTCCGGTCAGGATTTGAGCATAGGATGCACTTGAAAGCAAGCAGATCGCAAGTAAAAAGGTTAGTTTTTTTAAAAATGAACAATACATAGCGTGGGTTTTAGGTCTCTCAAATGTAAAAAAATATTTCTATTGTCGGGTAAAGACAATATTAAATTGGTAAAGGTTGCTTTATTACCTCTCAACAGCCACTTATTAGACGGGAAAAATTTAACTCCATAGTTATAGGTTAATCTTTGACTGTTTTATTGAGGATTCTTTTTTATGAATTAACTTCCATGATTCTGATAAAGCAATATGCAATAACATAGGATCATCAAGGTTGAAGATAAAAATGTCATTTTCATCGTATTTGAATAATTAGCATTTTCCTCGTTTTTCCACGATTGCCAAAACCAATTCAGAAAATAAAAGGTGACGGGTAGTATACAAGTTAAAAAGATATAGAATTGAGTAATCGAATAGTAGTTGCTGAAATAATGTAAGGCAAGGGTAAATGAAGTTAGAAAAAGGATCCCTGAAAAAATAAAAGTCCCTCTAATTCCCAGTAGGTAACTAATAGTAAAGTCACCTCTAGTGCTGTCTTCTTCATGCTGATAAATCTGCGTTAATGGATAGAATCCTCCAATCAGTAAAGTTGCTAATACCATTCCTTCAATTTGTTTATATTGAAACCAAGTCCAGCCAAAATTATTTTCTGCAGTCATATTTACTAGTAAAAATGTAAATCCACCTTGAAAAAGGATCACAGTGAGCCATCCAAGTACTCCGTATTTTTTCAAACGAATTCCTTTCCAGCTGTACGCTTTTGATACTAAAATATAGACCGACATAAATAGTAGCAGATGAAAATTGATGAAAACACAAAGAATTAATCCAATGCTATCAAAAATGATACTCGTGGTATAAAGTTTTCGTGTGATGGCTGGAGGATTCTTTAGCCCTCCAATACTTCCTTTATCATCATCCATGTAGCTGTTGTAAATATTGCTCCCGGGATAAATGAAGAAATGGAGTGAAATAAATAGCAAAAAGGAGTTCTTAATCTCAATTGAGCCTGCCTGACTAAGTGCAAAGCAAAATATCGGTAGTAAAAAGAATGAAAAGGGTAATCTTAAATGTAAAAGCGTATCCCTATCAAAAAAAGGTTTCGATGTTGTGTGCATGGGCGGTTTAAAACAAATTCCGTGGGTAATTGTTATCCAAAATATTAAACTGTACGTGAGGAAGATAGCTAACTTACTTAAGTGATGCTTAATTAGTGTTCTTGAAATTTGTAATGTGTTGTAATTAAATTGTTTGTGAAGTTGTTTAATTTTGTATGGTGAAGTAGATTCTGTTCTGTAAATCAAATCCTTCGTTGAGTTTTCTTACCTTTACTAATATTGAAAAGATAAATTTTGTATAAATCACCAAGTATTCAGGCAATAGGCATTGCGGTGCCGCCTCATCAAATTTTTCAGGAAAAACATTATTCTATTCTAGAGTCCGCCACTGGATTGAATCGCGCTGAGCAGCTGCAACTCAGAAAAATTTACAGCCGTAGTGGGATCCATTCCCGCTATAGTGTATTGCCCGAATTTGCTCATGCGGATCAGAAAGAGAATGTTTTATTTCATCCTTCTAATCTTTACCCTGCACTTGCGGTTTCGGAACGCATGAAATTATATGATGAGTTTTCGCTGGAGTTGAGTGTGGAAGCTGTTAAGAAATGTATGATGGATCTTCCGGATCTGCAGCTTTCAGCAATAACTCATCTCGTAACTTTTAGTTGTACTGGAATGTCGGCTCCCGGTCTCGATATTCAATTGGTGAATACACTCGGACTAAATTCTAATATAGAAAGAACTTGTATTAATTTTATGGGATGCTATGCTGGAATTAATGCATTAAAGTTTGCAAAGCATATTTCTCGTTCAGAACCTGATGCTGTTGTGTTGTTGGTAGGTGTTGAACTTTGCACATTGCATTATCAGAAGAATGACAAATCAGATCAGATGATTGCCAATGCCCTCTTTGCAGATGGTGCAGCAGCTTCGATTGTTTCTACTCGCAACTTAAATAAATCACCCAATAGTTCTTCATTAGCGCTGGATATATTTTATTCTGAATTTGAATATAGTGGTAAGGATGAAATGGTGTGGACAATCGGCGACTTCGGATTTAATTTGAAGCTGAGCATTTTTGTTCCAGATTTGATCGAGAAAAATATTTTTTCTTTGACTGAAAAATTATTTGTGAAGGCCGGAATCAATAGGGAGGAAATCGATTTTTATGCGATTCATCCCGGTGGAATGAAAATTCTGGAGGCTTGTGAAAATGCACTGGGTATAGATAAAAGTAAGAATCAGATTTCTTATCAGGTATTGAATGATTATGGTAATATGTCTTCGGTGACTATCTTTTTTGTTTTGAAATCCTATCTGGAAAAATTCACTTCAGAAGATAAAGGAAAAAAAGTGCTCGCCTGTGCTTTCGGTCCTGGCTTAACAATGGAATCGCTGATTGCAGAAGTTTGTTAACCGAAATGCTTTGGTATTATGAATGATTTCTCACATCGCTCTCAATTACCAGAAAAAATGGATGAAGCGGATGTGCCATTTCGTGAAATTCATCAGGCGCTGAATGAACTTGAAACCATTAATCGACTTTTGGGTGGTTACCATGTCATTCTGAATGCTCTCGATCAATTGCAGTGGTCGAAAAAGCCAGTTACCATTATGGATTTAGGTTGTGGCGGTGGAGATATGCTTCGCGCAATAGCAAAATGGGCTGCTAAAAAAGGAAGAAATGTTAATTTGATTGGCGTGGATCGAAATCAGGTGATGATTAATTTTGCATCTGGGAAATCTACATCGTTTAGCAATATTCGTTTTGTTTGTGCTGATGTGTTTGATGATGTGTTATTGAATGAAAATGCGGATGTGGTGATGAGTTCTCTGTTCTGTCATCATTTTGATGATCCTGATTTGATTGTGTTGATGCAAAGAATGAATTTACTGGCTTCAAAGGCTGTAATTGTGAATGATATTCATCGTCATTGGTTGGCTTATTATCTCATCAAATTTTTATCATGGGCATTCTCTAAAACGTATCTTGTAAAATATGACGCCCCCCTTTCTGTAGCAAGGTCGCTTACTCGCTCCGAATGGGAGAGTATTCTTCTTAAAGCTAAACTTTCAGGTTTCATGCTGCGATGGATGTGGGCTTGGCGCTGGCAATTGATCATTAAGAAATAAGGATCATGAAACAATCTTCAACTGATTATGATGTTGTTATTGTAGGAGGAGGACTTGCTGGTTTGATCTCCGGACTGGTATTGTCACGTTCAGGAAAAAAAGTATTATTGGTAGAAAAAAAATCGTTTCCTTTTAATAAAGTTTGTGGGGAATATGTGAGTAATGAAGTGTTTGATTTTTTGTGTTCTCTTAATTTCAATCCTTTTTCTTTTGGTGCTTCCCGCATTCAAAAACTCAGAGTTTCTTCTCCATCGGGGAAACAAATTTATGCTCCATTGGATTTAGGTGGATTCGGGTTGAGTCGTTATGTGATGGATGAAGCATTGCTCAACTTGCTGAAGCATTCTGGAGTGGATGTAATGGAATCGACGAAGGTGAATGAGATTTTATTTGAAGATGATCTTTTTTCTACGAAATTCTCATCAGGAGAAATCATAAAATCAAAATTTGTGATTGGGAGTTATGGTAAAAGAGATACTTTGGATAAAAAACTGAACAGAAAATTCATTCAGCAGCATACGGGTTTTATGGGTGTGAAATACCATGTTAAAACAGATTATCCAATCGATGAAGTCGGTCTGGATAATTTTGAAAACGGATATTGCGGCATTGTTAAAATTGAGGATGATAAATACAATGTTTGCTATTTATTTAAAAGAACAAAGGCAGTTGAATTTGCTTCTATTCGAGATCTGGAGACCTTAGTATTATTCAAAAATCCGGTGATCAAGGAAATTTTCAAAAACTCCGATTTTATTCGGCAGCAACCAGAAGTGATTAATGAAATTTCATTTGCAAGGAAGAGCGTAATAGAAAACCATATTTTAATGTGTGGTGATGCTGCCGGACTGATTACACCTTTATGTGGAAATGGAATGGCGATGGCAATTCATTCAGGAAAGATTTTGGCAGAGTTGATGATCGAAAGTGGATTGCTAATGCAAGATCAGATTTCTTTAACCGCAAGAGAATTACTCGAGTCAAATTATAAGATTGCGTGGAACAAACATTTCAGGACTCGTCTTTTTGCAGGAAGAACTATTCAGCGCTTTTTTGGAAATCCGATGTTAACAGATGTCTTTCTAAAAGGAGTTCATGCTATCCCATCACTAGAAACTATGCTTATTAAAAAAACGCATGGTCCAATTATTATTCCCAGCTAAAATTTAATTAATCGGGATAGATATCAAAAGTAGTTCCGGGTTCCATCTCGCTCAGCTGTTCATGAATTTCTCCGGTGACTTCAAAGTGCTCGTAAATTTTCATGCAAGCAATCGCACTTCGGTCATATTCATCATTCAGTATGGGTAGTCGAGTAGGGGAGTAGACTTGATCCTCTAAAAGTATGATTCCATCCAATTCAAGATCTTCAATAATTTCAGGTAGAAAAATTTCGAAATATTGCTTCGGACTTAATTTGTTTCTGGCAAAATCATTTGCACTGCGGGAGATCATTTCAAAAGTACCTTCTCCGGTATGTAAAAAGTAGAGTTTATTTTCTTCATCTTTCAACAAAAGATGCCCCATCTTAGTAGCAATAATTAGCTCATAGTTATCATCGAGTAGCCAGCTCCAAGTTTTTAATAACTTGTGTATATCTAGCGCTTCGTGATTGATGATAAATCTTGAAATGTTCAAAGGGGAAGAATTGAATTTCAGCTCTCTGTTATCTAGAGAAATGGTGTTGTAAAATTGAATTCCTGTAGGATAAGAGACTTATTTGCAACAGGAATTCAAATCTAAAAGTTTGTAGAATTATTTAGCAGGGACTAAAGTTACCGCAACAGCATTTGGACCTTTAGGACCCATCTCCACTTCAAACGTTACTTTGTCTTTTTCCTTAATAGGATTTCTCAGTCCATTCACGTGAACAAAAATACTTTCCTGTGATTGTTGATCTTTAATAAATCCATATCCTTTTGAATCATTGAAAAAGGTAACCACTCCATTTCGGATAAGGTCTGCCGGATCTATAGGTTCTTGCTTAGGAACGCCAATCTGAATATCTTCCAGATTTACTATTTTCTTTTTCTTTGGGTCCGGAGGTGTTGAAGTAAGCATTCCGTTCTCATCAACATAAGCCATCATATCTTCCAAAGTCTTTCCCTTGGTTGCGTTGGCTTTACGCTCTTCTTTCTTTTCTTCTTTATTCCGCTTCTTAATTTGTCTCTTCTTCTCGTTTTCTTTCTTACTAAATGTTTCTTGTGATTTGCCCATTATTTTTTTGTTTCGTTTTGCTTTGTACCCATACTTTTCGATGGGAACTTTTAAATCCTCAGTTTTGCTGAATTCATCCAGAACACCATTTTCTAATGTCCTTGTTGGATCAGAAAGATCTGATTTTTCACGTGTAAAGCTACTCAAAATGAGTGAGATTTACACTATATTTTCAGAATTAATTGATGTGACGCTAGTTACAGAGGAGATTTCCGCTACGCCGCTCAAGCCACCCTATTGCTGTTTTTATTGCCGATTAAAATTGTTACGTCTTATTCTTTTACAAATGTGCCGTGGTAAATTCCACTTTCATTTTCTATTTTTATTAAATAGATTCCTGAACTTAGATCTTTTACCACCATATTGATTTTCCCTTCTAGGATGTCTAATTCTTTTATCTCGAGTAATTTTCCATTTACATCATACAATGAAATATTTCCTCTTTTGGAATGATTTCCTATTAGTTCGATTCGCAAAATTTCATTTACAGGATTCGGATAAATTAATATTGATTTTGGATTCGATGTTTCTTCAATCCCTACTGTTTGTGTTAAACTAAAATCATCAATCGATACACCTGAATTGGACAGCGTGATATCACTTGTAAACACAAATCTTAATTGTGTAAAGGTGTTGCCATTTAGAATTTGTGTATTGTAGTTGCTTTGACTCCATCCTCCGGATGGTCCACTCCATCCTGGTTTTGATTGTGGATTGATATTACTATTATACCAGTTCATTCCTAATGGATCGCCTTGCGTTCCTAAGGTCTGCCAATTCACTCCATCAATGGTATATTCCACTCTTAATCCATCTTGCAAATATTCCGTTTCGTAATTTAACCAGAAACTTAAATTACTTGTTAAGGATTGACTAAAGTCAAAATAAGGGGAAAGTAATCTCGTATTGGCTAATGAACTGTAAGCCACGTCAAGATTTATATCCCAACAATTATTGCCCGAGTGTGCTGAATTAGTGGTTCCGTAATTAGGTGAACCTAATTCCCACATTGTTCCTAATGCCCCAGCGTTCTCCGTGTTCCAACCAATATTTCCATTGTCAAAATTATCTGTAAAAGGGGGTTGTGTTACCAGTACCGAATTAAAGGAATAATTAATAGTATCGTTGTTTGCATTCAGATCAGCAGGCCACTCTATGAATGCTTGTAACGTATTTAGGCCGCCACTCACAATTAAATTAGGAAGAACTACATTGGTGGTTGCTCCAAAAGCTAAATTTCCATTCCAGGAATAGGAAACAAGACTTCCTCCATTGTGACTATATTTAATAGTTAAATTCGTTATCGCATTGGAACCTCTATTTTTCAAAATTACTTCTACAGGGATGGAGGATCCTACTGATTCTAAAGGGCCCGGACTTACAAATGATTCGAGAGAGGCGTCTTCTGAATAGGCAACGTAAATGCCGAAATTATCAATTGAAATACCATCAAAACTAACCGAAGGGTCTGAATTAAATACAAATCGGAATTGAATAAAATTTACTGGACCTAGTGAATCCAGAGGGTATTCGCAATGAATCCATCCTAAGGAATTTCCATCCCATGCTGGTTTGTTAGAGGAAGTAAGTAAAGGATTTGTGTACCAATTACTGGCAATGGGATCATTATAAAAACCTAATGTGGTCCAAAATGGATTCCCACCGATGGAATACTCGATTCGCATTCCATCCCAAGCACTTTCTGTATTTCTGTTTTGCCAGAAACTTAATCGCGGAGATATAGCGTTACTTAAATCAAAATAGGGTGTATATAAATTGCAAATTGCATTGCTTTGATAAGCGGTATTTAAATTAATATCCCAGCAAGTAGTATCGGATAAAGAAGAATTCGTAGCTCCAAAATTAGGCGAACCTAATTCCCAATTAGTTTGTGGATCCCCTAAAGTTTCAGCCATCCAGCCTAAAGAACCGATGTCGAAATTTGTTGTGTACTCAGGAATTATTATCGGGATGCCTGTGCCTTGTGTACATAATGAATCATTCGTTGCATTAAGGTCCGTTGCTAAAGTGACTTTCGAACACAAGTCGAACTGCCCTGAGGGTGCGACGAATCCTGGTAAGGTGATGTTGACAGTATTATTCACCGTTAGGGATCCTGGATAATTTTGAGTTTGTTGTACTATGCCGTTGATGGAATAGCTAACCGAGAAATTACTGAAAGTTTGTTGTCCAACATTTTTAACTACTATATCAATCGGTGTTGAAGTTGATCCTGCCGGAAGTACAATATTTGATTGAACAATGGAGTTAAGTTCTGCATCTATTGCTGCGGGTACGGTAATACTGAAATCATCAATGGATATTCCTGGCCATACTGCCGTATTTGCATCCGATCCAAATACAAATCTAAATTGTACTGCGCTGTTTCCTGAAAGGAACCCAACATTGATAGTACTTTTCGACCAGCCTCCAGTTGATTGAAAGTCCCATACATCTTTCCCTAAAACTATGCTATAATTATTATACCAGTTTATTCCATTCGGATCATTTAAAATACCTAGTGGAGCCCAAATTCCATTACCAGTTGAGTATTCAATATAACAACCATCGGAGGATGGTTGAATACTTCTGTTTTGCCAGAAATTTAAATTGGCATTTGTAGTTCCACTAAAATTATAATAGGGCGTGTATAAGTAAACCATCGCATTAGTACTATACGCAGTATTCAAATTAATATCCCAGCATTGAATTCCGGAATGAGTAGAACTGGTGTATCCATAATTCGGCAGCCCTAGTTGCCATTGAGTTGTGACGGAGCCACCATTATCTGCATAGAAAGTATTGTTGCTTCCTTCGAAATCTGTAGAGTAAGGTATTGGATAGGTGGGTATACTATTGAAAATGTTGCAAATAGTATCATTGGTAATATCACCATCTCCAGCGAGACTGGTCCATGCACAAATCGTATAAATATTTGGTGGAATAATTATATTGATGGGGAAAGTATAAATGAAAGTATTTCCTGGAGATAAATTCACGATGAGATTAGCATTTACTGCAGGTCCTCCATTTAAACTGTAAGACACTATTAAATTGCTGATGCTTGAAGTTCCAAAATTTTTAATTTCTACAGTTACAGGAGAAGAACTTCCTGACGGTAGATTGTTTAATGGTTGGTTCATCACTTCAATTCCTGCATCAATAGGAGCAGGTATATAAATGCTGAAATCATCAATGCTAATTCCGTCTTGATTGACGGAAGCGTCTGAAGTGAAAACAAATTTGAATTGGATGGCAGTATTTCCACCTTGATTGATCAAATTGTAAGTACTCTTTATCCAGCCCCCAGAATTGTCTGACCAAGCAGGAAGTCCACTAGAATTAATAGTGGGTTGATTATACCAATTAGTGCCTAAAACATCAGCATAAGTTCCAAGCAAACTCCAACTCAATCCTCCATCTATAGAATAATCGATTCGCATCCCGTCCCAATTGGGTTCAGAATTGCAGTTTTGCCAGAAATTGAGATAGGATAAGGTAACGGAACTGAAATCAAATTCAGGACTTATTAATTCAGAGAATGCATAACTCTCATATCCACTTGTTAAATTAATATCCCATGCATTGGCTCCGGAGTGCGTACCCGTAGTAGCACCAAAAGCCGGCATTCCCAATTCCCAATTAGTAGCGGGATCGAAATTATTAGTGGTCCATCCAGTGTTGCCTAGATCAAAATTATCGGAGAATGGAACTGGAAGCGAAACGAAAACCACTAAGCTACTACAGCTAGAATCATTTAAAGCATTGAGATCATTTGTTCCTCTTACATAGGTGCAAATTGAATAGGAAGATGAAGGAACTGAGATATAACCTAAAATGACAGTGTCTACTCCGCCAATAGGAATATTTACACTATTGCTTTGTTGTACCCAGCTTCCTGAATTTATTTGATATCCCGTGCTGAGTCCAGTAATAACAGTTCCTCCTGTATTTTGTACAACCACGCGTACATCTTCAACAGTCCCTGCTGGTATATAGGAAACCGGATTTACGATGCCGAGATTGGAGATATCCGCTGCGAATGAAATGGTGTCGAGAATACTAAAATTATCAACGAAAATACCCGGTTGGCTACTCCCAAAAGATATATTACTATTAAATACAAATCGAACTTTCAAAGTAGCTGGTGAACCAATAGTATTGAGTGAAAAACTGCTGTATCTCCAACCTAAAGAATTTCCTGACCATCCTGGTTGTCCGGTGCTGAAAATAGAAGATACATTATACCAATTAACACTCCCTATCGATCCTGATATTCCTAAAGTATTCCAAGTAACTCCGTTGTTAATACTGAATTCAATTCGCATTCCATCTAAGCCCGATGCCATGTATCGGTATTGATAAAATTGTAATGTCGGGTTCGTCATTCCATTCAATAAGAACTGCGGCGAAGTAAGGTAAGTAGTGGTGCCTGCTCTATAACCTGAGTCTAAATCTGTACCCCAGCAATTGGGAGCGGAATACGCTGGCTGAGTACTTCCACCAACAGGAGTACCTAATTCCCAAGCCGTTCCATTAGTGGTGGTTACTGCCCATCCTCCATTACCAACATCCCAGTTTTCTTGATAAGGAAAACTACTGATTTGTGCCGAAAGTTGAAGGGAAAAAAAGAGTGCTAGTAAAATTAAATACTTGGTCATAGTAGGTGTTTAGGAATACTCTAAAGTACTAAATGTTCTTTAACTTATTGTTTTTTCAATAAATATCTTTCTACTTGCACTACTCCGGCCCAATTGAAGTTGTTATTTAAGTTAAAGAATCTTCTCAGATGGAGGTGATCAAAAGAAGAATTGCAGCGACCGTCATTACGACTAAAGTGATAAATCCTAAAATATTCGACGAGCGACTATTGATTTCATCGCGCATAATTTTTTTGTTATTGGAAATATGGAGGATGATGCCAATGAGAAAGGGTGCCGTTACTCCATACAGTATTGCTGTAATAATTAAGGCTCTTACTGGACTTATTCCCATGTAGTCAATACTCAATGCTACTAAAAGAGAAATGATAATGACACTATAAAATTTCTTTGCTTCAAAGAATTTCTTGTTCATACCTTCTTCCCAATCAAATGTATCAGCAAGTATGTAGGATAAGGATCCAGCTAATACTGGAATTGCTAACATCCCAGTACCAATTACACCGACTGCAAAAAGCAAGTATGCACTCTCACCCGCAAGAGGACGTAAGGCTTCCGCTGCCTGATCTACGGTGGTAATTTCGTGAATTCCAGCAGGGAAAAGTACAGTCCCAGTAGTCATGATGATAAAATAGAAAACAATATTAGAAAACAATATTCCGAATCTAACATCAAGTCGCATTTCACTCAATGTTTGTTTGTCAACGATGATCTTTTTTTCTAATGTTTCTTCTACTTCTACTGAAGCCTGCCAGAAAAATAAATAGGGAGAAATAGTGGTTCCCAAAATTCCTACAAATGCTGCTAGGTAAGCTTTGTCCCAACTCATTGAAGGAATAATGGTATTATATATAATTTCCACCCAGTCTTGTTTGGAGATGAAGGGAACTACACAATAGCATAATAAAGAAAGACACAACCATTTGAGAACGGCAGCCATTTTTCGATAAGGAACAAATATCACAAAGACCATTAGTAAGAGCGTAAAGGAAATCGAAAACGTATGTGGTGAAATTGTTGGAAATAACATGTTGGCCACAGCTCCCATTCCAGCTAAATCAGCACCTATATTTAGCGTGATAGCCGGAAAACTGAAAAGTATAACTACATATAAAATCCATTTCGGGTAATACCTTTTAACAACACCCGAAAGTCCATGCTGTGTTACCATTCCTATTCGTGCACACATCTCCTGAATTGCAGCCATTAATGGAAAAGTTAAGACGGAGGTCCATAATAAACGATGCCCAAAAGCTGCCCCAGCTTGCGAATAGGTTGCTATTCCGGAGGGATCATCATCACTGGCACCCGTAATTAAGCCAGGTCCTAAAACACGAAAAAGCCTTTTTATCGGGTTTTCCGATACTTTTTCATTCTCATTCATAGAATTTCCGGCATTTATACAATGATACAAATGATCTGGCACTATATTTTTCAACTATATCCTTCCGAATTAGATTTTTATTTACATTTGGTTTACATTTTAACCAAAACCACCACGCAATGAAAAAGGTTTTACTCTCTCTCTTCGCTCTCTTCGGGAGCTTAATTTCGGCCAATGCATCCCATATGATGGGCGGCCAAATCACCGTTGCTCATCAGAGTGGCATGGATTACACGGTTACCTATACCGCTTATCGCGATATGACAGGTATCCCAATTGCAACTACTGCAATGTTGACATTTACTGATTCGGTATCAGGGTCAACATTCTATGCAACTATTGTTGCAAGTCCTCCTGATACCCTGATCCCAGGTGTGGAACAGTATACCTATGAGCAGTTAGTTACTTTCCCAAGTACAGGTACTTGGTTTGTTTCTTACAGTGAATGTTGCCGTAATGCAGCTATTCTGAATTTCCCAAATCCAAGCGGTTATGACTTGTTGTTCTACAGCAAGATTGAAATTGACACGGTAAATTCAAGTCCAGAGTTTTTGAATCCTCCAGTTATTTTGGGTCAGATGGGTATTCCCTTTTATTACAACCCACTTCCTTTTGATGTAGATGGAGATTCTATCGCATGGCAATTAGATGTTCCCTTGTCAAGTGGTCCTATTCCTGTTGCAGGTTACACTCTTCCTTCTTCTGATTCATTAGTTCCATTTCAGATGGATCCTGTGACTGGAGAAATTACTTTCCTTCCGAATACACTCGGTCACTTTGAAGTTTCAGTTCGCGTTCAGGAATTCCGCAATGGCGTACAGATCGGAGAAATATCTCGTGATATGCAAATCATCATTGAAGCTTCCGGAAACCGTCCTGTTATCCTGACTTCTAATGCAAGTGCTTGGCCTTATAGTGGTAAAAACTTTACCGTAGCGCCTGCATCTGGATTTACTTACACACTTACAATTAATGATCCTGACAATAACATCGTAGAGGTTTCTGCTGCTGGTGAACCTTTCCTTTATGGAAATGCTCCAACATTCAATACAAGTGTGCAAGGTGCTAATACTGTGGCTACGTTAAATTGGACTCCAACGCAAGCACAAGCGCGTACCCAACCTTACATTATTGGATTGCGCGTAGCTGAAGTATTTGGTACTTCCGTTTACATGAGTGATGTGTCTTTATCACTTCGTGTTGGTATTAATATTACCGGAATCAATTCTCCACAACTAGTAAATGGTGGCATTGGCTTCTACCCTAATCCAGCTGCTGATGGTAATGTGACTTTCCAAATCAATGCAAGTTCTACAAACCCTGTATCCTTGAAATTCTATAATCTTTCTGGTCAAGTCGTGAAAGAAATAAGAAATGTTCAAGTTGCTTTGGGTGAGAATGCAGTGTTACTACGTCATCTTGATCTACCGTCTGGTGCTTATCTGATTCAAACTGAACAGGAAGGATCAAACTTTAAACCTGTGCGTTTAATCATTCAATAATAAACCCCTTCATAGTGAAAAGAGTCTCGTTAATAACGGGACTCTTTTTTTTTGATATCTACTTAGGCTGCTTACATTGCTTCTGTTATATTTGATTTTTAATAATGAAAATGATGAAATCAATGAATACTATTTTCAGGAATATTGCACTAGTGATTCTTTTTGTGTTGGCGAATTTGCAATCAAATGCCCAGCAACCCTCTTTTGTAAAAGATAGTCTCGATGCATATATGCAAAGGGTTTTAAAAACATGGAACCTTCCCGGTATTGCTATTTGTATCGTTAAAGATGGAAATGTTGTTGTTAGTAAAGGCTACGGTATAAAAGAAATTGGTAAAAATGAACCGGTAGATAATCAAACATTATTTCAGATTGCTTCTAACAGCAAAGCTTTTACTGCGCTTAGCTTGTCATGTCTGGATATTGAAAAGCGATTGACTTTGGATGATAAAGTTCAAAAGTACATTCCTTACTTTAAGATGTTTGATGATTACGCAGCCCAGAATGCGACCCTGCGCGATTTATTATGTCACCGTTTAGGTTTTGAAACTTTTCAAGGGGACTTTCTCCATTGGGGATCCAATCTTTCACGAAAAGATTTGATTACACATATTAAAAATCTTGAACCTGTTTATCCATTCCGATACAAATACGGGTATTGTAACGTGGCATTCCTCACTGCAGGTGAAGTAATTCCTGTAGTTACCGATACTTCATGGGATGATTTTGTAAAAGCTCGTTTTTTCAAACCGTTAAAAATGACACGAAGTACTACACATTGGTCAGATTTAATGAAAGATAACAACACCGCCAAACCTCATACTGTAAATGCTTCTGGAACGATGGTTGAAATTCCTGTGGTAAATATTGATAATTTGGGACCAGCAGCGTCTATTAGTTCTTGTGTAAATGATTTGTCATCATGGATGATCATGCATCTGGATTCTGGTCGCTTCGAAGGAAACCAAATCGTTCCTTATAAGGCTTTGAAGCAAATGTACACCCCAAATATGCTTGAGCAAAGAACCAGTGGTATACTCCCTGGAAATCATTTTACAGCGTATGGATTAGGTCTTGAGATGTATGATGTAGCAGGCAGAAAAGTAATCTCTCATACGGGTGGATCGAATGGTTTTGTTTCGATGGTGTGTATGGTGCCTGAAGAAAAATTAGGAATTGCAGTGTTAACGAACAACGATGTAAATCTGATGTTTATGGGTGCTGTATGGCAAGTGCTAGATGCTTATTTCAATCAGCCTTATCGCGATCTTAATGCGCTCCTTTGGAAACGCCAGCAGACGGGTGATGTAGCTGCCTTAAAAGAATATCAGGAGATGGTGAGCAAAGTAAAATCAGCAGATAAACCCATTTTACCCTTATCAGCTTTTGAAGGGACATATAGCAATCCGGTCTACGGAAATATGACAGTTGTAGCAGGGAAGAAAAATTTGACCGCATCATTTGAACATCATCCCGATTTAAAAGGTGAAATGGAATACATGGGAAATGATACTTTCTTATGTACGTATTCGGATCCTACGTATAGTTATAAAGCAATTCCCTTTACGATCACTAACGGACAAGTGACTTCGTGTAAAGTGACTGTCAATGATTTCATAGATTTTATGGATTACAATTTCAAAAAAGAAAAATAATCATCATTCATTTATAAAATCTATCTTCCACCGCAATAGCTTTCTTTATAAGTCAATTCATGCTTTTTTCATGTAAATGTTTCCCTCTTAAAAACAACTATTCACAACACAATCTTACTTTAAAAGGGCCATCCTGCAAACGGTATCTGATTATCTGGTAATTTTGGAACAGTGTTTGAAATGCCGTTTTAAAACTATAAGCAATGATATCCATTCGTCAATCCATATTTTTTTCAGGAGTAATCGTGTTATTGAGCTCCTGCTCCCCTAAAATCCCTTTTACACAGTCCATTCGCGAACAATATAAGCTGACTGCTGAAGATATGAAAGGGATTCAGTTTTATCTCTCTGATCCTGTAGCACTGCGTAGAGGTGCCTCGTCTGAAAATCAAAAGGCCACAGAAGAAGGGACATTGATCGTTAAAAGCGGAAAGAGCTATGAAGAAGTGAATTTTAAAGCGAATACTCCCGGAGTAGTTGAGCAGATTGTAGATGTCAATAAAATTACAGTTGCTTTTGAAGATGGGAAAGAAAAATACTTAGTGTTTGGAAGTGGAAACGATCGAAATGGTTATTATCGCTTACAAGCAATAGGTTGGGAGGGAGGTAAAGGAAAGATTAATTACGGAGGACAAACTTATTTTTCCAATGTTGGAAGTGATGCAACCATTTTATTTTTCAAAATGAAAAGCCTTAAGGATATTAAAGTAGATTCTAAAACCGTGAAAGGGAAGAAGATTAAATAGTTGTATTGAACTGCGATGTTTTATAGTGCAAGTATTACGGTTGATGCCTTAAGATATTTGCAATAAGATTGAATCTTCCTAAGTATATCAAGGTGTTTTGTTGGAGATTACTTTTTATTAAGTAGCAAAATGGATAAAAATTTTCTTGTGAATTCGGAAAGTGAATTCGATGGAATGAGTTGAGTAATCTTCTCGAAAAGTAATTTTTGAGAGTTGAATCGGGAAAGGATGATTTCTAAGGAAATTGTAGAACTCGGAAGACCTGGTTTAATCTATTGCTTTATCGGTGCAACCTTTCAATGCTTTTCATGCCTCTTTTCTTTTCTTCATAGCGGCATTAATCTTTAAAAACCCATGTAGGACTACGGTTGCCAATATGATAATCGATCCTATGTAAAATCCGGTATTCAGCATTTTGTGTTCCTTGAAAAGAATAATCGCCAAAATAATACTGTATAAGGGTTCCAGATTTACTGAAAGATTCATGGTAAAAGCATCCAGCTTTTTTAAGGCATGCAGGGAAAGCGTAAACGCTAATGTTGTACAGACTACACTAAGAATAAGCAGGTAAAGAAAATCTTCTTTGCCGGGGATTGAAAATGTGCTATGGTTGATACTAAACCATATTGGTAACACCATTGTAAGGATTAAAAATCCTGTTCCTAATTCATAAAAAGTAATCAGCCCTGGATCAAATCTTCCGCTGATTCTTTTATTCATAATCGTAAATAACGATGCCAGTAATGCGCTAAGTAAACTGAGCATTATTCCTTTGAAATATAATTGCTGAACTGAAAATATAATCGTGATCCCTGCAATAACTCCAATTCCCATTAATACTTCCGTCCATTTGGGATAAGTTCGGTTTATTAATGGTTCGAGTACAGCAGTAAAAAGAGCAACAGAGGAGAAACAACTTATCGCGATGGAAACGTTGGAGGCTTTTATCGCTCCATAAAAAGTAATCCAATGTAATGCTACTACTGCTCCAATTCCTGCAAGATGCATTAATTGCTTAAAAGGAAGTAATCGGAACTGTTTAATGATGAATAAATAAATTAGCGTAGTAAGCGCGCTCAGCATCATTCGGTACCATACGAGGAGTCCTTCATCCAGACTAATCGCTTTACCAAGAATCGCAGTAAACCCCCAAAGGAGAATCGCAAAATGAAGTTGAAAGTAGGCCTTGCGCATGCTGCTCAGAAACGGAGCAGATTTTCATACAGCTCTTTTATCGGTAATCCCATTACATTATAATAAGATCCTTGAATGTAATCAATACCCACCATTCCTATCCATTCCTGAATCCCATAAGCGCCTGCTTTGTCCATGGGCTTATAGGTTTCAATATAGTATTCAATTTCATTATCTCTTAGTTGCTTAAAAGACACATCCGTTTTTACAAAAAAGGATTCTGATTTTCTTGCCGACATAATACAGACTCCGGTAATTACCTGATGCCTTCGGGCTGAAAGTAATCGGAGCATGCGTTCCGCATCTTTTTTATCCACAGGCTTGTTTAAAATCAGTTCATCAACAGCTACGATAGTATCCGCAGTAATAACAATTCCGCCCTCCACAACTTCAGGCTTAAATGCAAGTGCTTTTTTACGGGCAAGAAACATGGCGATATCTTCCCTTCTGAATTGAGCTGGAAATTCTTCCGGCTCATCTTTTACCATTACAGTATAAGCAATGCCTAATTCTTTAAAGAGTTGTTCTCTACGAGGAGATCCTGATCCGAGAATGATTTTAATTCCCTGGAATTTTTCTGATAAAGGGTTCATGTTTTTAGTTGAATCACTGAAATGAAAAATAAAATATTAACATAGAAATTACTCCGGTAAACATAATCAATTTTGTAATTAAACTTGCTTTTCCATATTCCTTTGTATCCACAGCACTCCAAATCTTCATCATTAAATAAACTAATGGAATTTCGATGAAAATAATCACATAAAGAAAGGGTAACATGTTTTCCCATTGTTTACTGATCAGTTGAATGAAAATCAATAGTAGTAAAGTTATCATACTAGTGAAAAAGGCGATTACTTTAACGGGCTTCGGACCAAACTTGACTACCATGGTGGAACATCCGCATGCTGCATCCCCTGCTTGATCTTCTAAATCTTTTATCAACTCTCTTACCATGGTTAGTAAGAATGAAAAAACCATATACCCAAATGCGAGCGTCAATATGGCTGCATCTGAATAAATAGTAGGATCAATTACTACCAGAACGTAAATGGATAATGCTGTTAAAAATGAAATAATGAAATTGCCTAGTGCCGGAATACATTTGTAAGCAGTGGCATAAAAGTAAAGTAGACCCGCAGTTACCAAACTAATAATTCCAAAATACCGAATAGATTGAATAAAGGAAAGGTAAAAAGCAATTAATACTCCTATAAACGTAAAGGTCATATAAAGATTATAAGCCGCATCTTTTGGTATGATATTGCCTACAACTTTTTTGGAGGGTTTGTTAATTTGATCGATTTGCTGATCTTCAACATCGTTGATAATATATCCTCCTCCTGCAATAAGTATACAAGATAAAATCACCAATAATACATTTAAGGTACTGATGGAAGTTGATTTTTCTTCCATAACCAATATTGGTTTCACTAAAGCAAACCAGAATAAACCCTGCATTAATCCGAGCATGATTAGATTGGGTAACCGGATTAATCTTAAGTAATGATTCATAGGGGGTATGCTAACTATATATTTGAAGAGGATTCTATTTGATTATTCCCAGTGACCATTTAGAGTAAGTACTTGTTCTATTACATCCCTAACACATCCTTCTCCACCTTTCTTGTCTGAAATGTAAACGCAATTTTCTTTAATTTGGTGTACTGCATCAGCCGGACAAGTTGGAACGCCGCATTTTTTTAATGCATCTAAATCCGGCATATCATCACCCATATAAAGAACCGTATTCAATTGAATCTGACTCTGAATGAGCAGGGTTTCCAATTTGGATACTTTATTATCCACTCCAATAAAAACATCTTTAACACCTAGATTAAAAAGTCGTTTGGCAACACCCTCAGGAGTGCTCCCACTAATGACGAAAATAGTGTATCCTTTTTTAATGGCGAGTTGCAGGGCATATCCATCTTTGATGTTCATGGTGCGTAACATCGTTCCATCATGCTGGATAACTAAGCTCCCATCAGTCATTACTCCGTCGATATCAAAAACAAAACAGCGTACCTGTTTTAATCTTTCTTTAAAATTAGTTTCCATAGGACTTAGGTTAGGTCGACAAAGATAGTTAGCCTTGATTACACTTAAGAATTACATATTTAAGAATCGTTGATAAAGAAATTGGAGGTAACTCATGCCGTTTTTTAATGCAGTACTATCGCGTAAAGGATTCGGTTGTGTAAATTCAGGTTGCAACTCTTTTCTCATTGGATAATACACGATCTGTTGATCCTTAGTGATCCATCCAAATCCTTCATCCAAATTGAAATAGGCAAAAGAATTCCTGTTATTTGCAAACAAATCATTACTGAATTCGTATTTCTCAGTTTTCATTCCAAGTTGATGGAGTAAAGTTGCGGCTATGTCATGCTGACTTCCAATCATATCAAGACGTTTGCCTTTGTATTCCTCACGAAGTGCTGGACCATAAAAGAGAAGTGGAATATGATAACAAGCAGGATCGTCGTATTGGCGTTTTCGAGGGAGTAGATGTCCATGATCCGCAACTAAAATAAAAAGTGTGTTGGGATACCATTCTTGTTTTTTAGCTTCGGTAAAGAAATTCTTTAAGCACAGATCAGTATAAGCTGCTGCATTTCGAAATTTCGAAGGTTCATCATTACCAATAAATTTCTCTTGCATGGGAACTTCAAAAGGTTCATGTGTACTCAGCGTAAGCACCATCGAAAAAAATGGAGCCTTTGCTTTTTGTAGTGCATTCAACTGGTACTGTAATACAAATTCATCATGAGCTCCCCATTTGCTGTTCATATTTTCAGAGGGAAATGCTTCTTTACCGGTTATGTTTTCAAATCCTCCGTGCAACAAAAAGGAATGCATATTCGCAAAGCCTAATTCACCTCCATAAAAGAAGTAAGTGTGATATCCAGAATCTTTTAGATCATTGGATAACGTGGGGAGTTTTTCGGTCTTATTTGTAAATCTTGCAATACTATGATTGGGTTGTGCAGGAAATCCACTGAGAACAGAAGGAAACATCTGATCTGTTCTCCGGCCACTCGAATAAATAGAAGTGAATAATAATCCTGAATCAGCAAGCGTCGTGAAAAATGGTGTGACACCTTTATCACCATTCAAAGGCTCAATGATATCAGCAGTCCAACTTTCAAGAACGATGAGTACTATATTAGGCTTTTTGTTTTTGAAAATTTCAACACTATCAACAGTTTTCGGAATTAATCTTGAAAAATTTGCCTCCGCTTCTGATGCTGGCATAAATAAATACGGATTCTCATTTTGCATTCCGGTTTTGTAAACATTATTGAGGAGATACCAAAATGGATTTGTTGCGGCATGATTTAACACCGGAAGCGTAGAGTAGTAAGCAGCACTTTCATTGATGGGGATTTGTTGCAATCCTCCACGTATTCCAATTGGCATGATTAAAATAAATGCTATCCTGACAATGAGTTCAGATTTTCCTGATGGACTTTTAGTAGCGAAAATGGGCAGAAATAATTTCCGTTGTAGGAAGAGAAAGAATAGGGTAATTAGGGCAATCGATAATAAAGCAATAAGTAATTGTACATTGGTTAGTGATGCTAGCATTTCGCTTGGTTGAGCTGCAAAGGCAAGAGCCCTCGCATTAAATAATGTTCCCCAAGCACGGTAAACCATGATGTTTACTAGGCAAATCAATACCACCATAAATCCAATGATCATGAGAAACCCACGAATGATATTTTTCGGTACCGCTGTGGTTACGAAGTAGTCAATCATCCACAGTAAAGCAGGAATCGCACTTAAATAACAAGTCGCAGTAAAATCAAGACGTAAACCATGGAGTAGGGCTAATGGCCAGCCTTCCATGTTTAGTTCGGGTTGATAAAGATGTTGGCTTAAAAGAAAAAGTAAACGGAAAATCAGGAAGCAGAACATCCAGTAAAAAATAAGACGAAGTGGAAACCTGAGGGCGATTTTCATAAGGTTGTGCAAAGATGCAGATCAGGCTTCTATTTATTTTAATGACTTACCCATATGTTCATATTAACTCGTTGCCTTTTAGATAGGCCTCATATAAGTCTATCACTTCTTTCGCCTCTTTAACATCATGTACTCTTAAAATTTGGGCTCCTTTCATTAACGCAATGGTGTTTAAGGAGGTAGTTCCGTTTAAAGCGTCTTTAGCGCTGATTTTCAGCACTTTATTAATCATCGATTTTCTGGACAATCCAACTAGAATCGGACATCCGAAAATACTGAACTGATCTAATCCTGCAAGCAAACTGAAATTATGGTCCACAGTTTTTCCGAACCCAAATCCGGGATCAACAATAATATCATTTACACCTAAAGTCCTTAATTTCTTTACTTTATGAGCAAAATAATCCATCACTTCTATAACTACATTCCCATAAACAGGATCTTTTTGCATAGTCAGCGGCGTACCTTGCATGTGCATCATTAGATAAGGAACGCCTAATTCGGAAACTGTTTTAAACATTTCGGGATCAAGGTCTCCGGCAGAAATATCATTAATAATATGAGCGCCTACAAGGATCGCTTCCTTTGCCACACCGGCTCTATAGGTGTCAACTGATATAAAAATTTCCGGAAATTCATTCGCAACAAGTTCAACAGCAGGGATTAAGCGTTTTAATTCTTCTTCTTGAGCAATTATTTCGGCTCCAGGGCGAGAAGAAGCAGCTCCAATATCAATAATTGTGGCTCCTTGACTAACCATCTCACCAACTCTTGTTCTGATGGCAGTTTCTTCGGTAAATTTGCCACCATCAAAGAAAGAGTCAGGAGTAATATTGAGGATGCCCATAATTACCGGTGAATCCAAATTCAGTTGCCTACCCTTACAGTTCATCGAATAGATGAATTCAGGCTGGACACCTCCCGAAATTTCTTGTTGAATCATAGTATTTTCATCTGTTAAAGCACATCTTACACCCATGTCGGAACTTACATCCCGTCAATACGATCAAGCGCTTAGTCGTTGCAAAGATATCTTCCTAAAGAAGATGCAGGATTATGGCAGCGCTTGGAGAGTTTTAAGGCCTTCTTCTATTACCGATCAGATCTTCATCAAAGCTCAACGTATTCGTAGCATTGAAGAAAAACGCGAACAAAAAGTAGATGAAGGAGTAGAAAGTGAGTTCATCGGCATCATTAATTATGCGGCAATTGCGCTGATGCAGATAGAACTGCCGGCGAATTCACCCATGGAGCTTGAAAAACCGATGGCCGCCGATCTCTACGCCAAATATCTGCGTCAAGCAAAAGAGTTAATGCTCGATAAAAATCATGATTATGGTGAAGCTTGGAGGGATATGCGTGTAAGTTCAATGACTGATCTGATTCTGATGAAACTCATGCGCATTAAACAAATTGAAGATAATAGTGGAACTACTTTGATCAGTGAAGGTGTCGACGCTAATTATTACGACATTATTAATTATGCAATCTTTGCATTGATAAAAATTAAAGAAGCACAGACCGTTAAATCTTAGATTATCGCTTATGAAATTCATTACTGCTATTTCCCGGATTCTTGTTGGAGTATTATTCATTATCTCCGGATTGATCAAAGCAAATGATCCGTTAGGATTTTCGTATAAATTAGATGAATACTTTACCGTTTTTAATATTCCATGGCTCAGCGCGATTTCTGTTGGGTTGGCGATGTTTATTTGCATCATAGAAGTGGGATTAGGCGTTGCAGTGCTCGTAGGATATCGGATGGTGCTGGTATCATGGTTACTCTTATTGATGATTTTATTCTTTACTTTCCTGACTTTCTATTCTGCGTATTTTGATGTTGTAAAAGACTGCGGATGTTTTGGAGATGCATTGCACTTGAAACCATGGGAGTCGTTCGGTAAGGATATTTTCCTACTCTTCTTTATTCTTATTCTCTTCACTCAGCGAAAAAAAATTCATGCATTGTTTTCTGAAAAGTTCAGTGCTATCATGAGTTATGCAGGATTGATCATTTGTACAGTGTTTACCTATCATTGTTATGCGCATCTTCCGGTAAAAGATTTTCGTCCTTATGCTATCGGTAAAAATATTACAGAAGGAATGACTCTTCCTCCGGGTGCTTTAACAGATAGTGTTGTGATGGTTTTTATTTATGAGAAAGGAGGTGTGAAAAAAGAACTCGCACCCGATCAATTAAGTCAGATAGATTCTACTTGGAAATTTGTGGATCGTATTGACAAGGTGATGCGTGAAGGTGATAAACCGCATATTCATGATTTCGCTATTAAAGATGCAGAAGATAATGATTATACTGCTGATCTGTTATCGCGTGAAGATTATGTATTCATGCTCGTAGCTTACGATCTCACTGAATCCAATCTGAAAATTCAGGATAAAGTGAATGAATTGGTGAAAGATTGCCAAGCAAAGGATATTGAATTCTTCGGAATGACTTCCACTGTTCCTGCCGAAACTGATAAATTCCGTCACCAATATCAAAATATGTTTCCTTATTATTTCTGTGATGCTACAGCACTTAAAACGATTATCCGTTCAAATCCTGGTTTAGTGCTCTTGAAAAAGGGAACCGTTGTCGCAATGTGGCATCATAATGATTTCCCAACTTGGGAGGAAGTGAATCAGAAATATATCAAAAAGTAACAGTTGTAAATTATTGAAAAGCCGGTCTTGATAAAAGGGCCGGCTTTTCTTTGATATTCTCTTTTTTACGTAAGCATATTTTACATCTTTGCTTTGAAATACCTCAATCAAGGATGCTGAAAATGATATTGAATAAAACCGGGTACGGCCTACTGGTGATTATAGGTGTCGTAACGGTGGTTTTCTTTTTATTCAATGTGCTGCCAGGTGATCCCGCTCGAATGATGCTTGGTCAGCGTGCAGATATTTCATCCGTAGAAGCTATTAATAAAGAACTCGGAAGAAACCTCCCTTTGCGTACGCAATTTGCCAGATATGTAAATGACCTTAGCCCCATTTCTATTCATAATGTCAGGGATCAAGAGAGTGCCTATTTTCCTAATCAGGATAAATACGGTCGTTCATTAACCTTGATTCCAATGGGTAAATATGCGTTGAAATTGAAACAGCCTTATCTACGTCGTTCTTATCAGAGTCAGCAAAAAGTTTCCGAATTATTAGCAGATGCTCTTCCCGGAACCGCATTACTTGCGTTTGTATCACTTGCATTTGCAGCCGTAGTGGGAATAGCACTCGGCGTTTGGTCTGCCTTGCGTTACCAAACTTTTACCGATCAATTTAATATGTTGATTTCTGTTTTGGGAATGTCGGTTCCTTCCTTTTTTGCGGGAATTCTTATTGCATGGTTATTTGGATTTGTTTGGAGTGATTATACGGGGCTCAATATGACCGGTAGCTTTTACACTATCGATCCTTTTGCTGGTGAAATAATTACTTGGAAAAATCTTATCCTGCCTGCATTCACTTTAGGAATTCGTCCACTTGCTGTAATTGTTCAATTGACGCGCGGTTCTATGCTGGAAGTTTTGTCTATGGATTATGTCCGTACAGCTAAGGCAAAAGGACTTTCTCAATACTCTGTTATTTTCCGCCATGCTTTAAGAAATGCGCTTAATCCTGTTCTTACTGCTTTATCTGGATGGTTGGGCTCTTTATTGGCGGGTGCGGTTTTTATTGAATATATCTTCGGATGGAAAGGAGTGGGGAAAGTTACCGTGGATGCACTGGAGCATTATGATTTTCCGGTGGTGATGGGAGCAGTGCTGATGGTTTCAGTTTTCTTTGTTTTAATCAACGTGATGGTTGATTTACTCTATGCTCGCCTTGATCCTAGAGTTCGGCTAGAATAATCCGAAAATCAGTTTTTTCTTTCTGAAATCGTTATTAATCGCCATTTGTTAGTCTTGAAGGTCTATTTTGATAGTTTTTAACAACACTTTAACGAAAACCTGTCTTTGCATTCAGAAACTGTTCATGATAAAACGGCTAATATTGCGTTCTATTCTTTATTGCTGAAATACTATGAATGATATTCACGAAATCAACGAAAAAATCCAGACTGAAAGCGCATTTATTGAGTTGCTGAATATGGAGCTGGGCAAGGTGATTGTCGGGCAAAAATATATGCTCGATCGCTTGCTGATCGGTCTTTTGTCAAATGGGCATATCCTTTTGGAAGGTGTACCCGGTCTAGCGAAGACATTGGCGATCAAATCACTTTCTTCTGCGATCCACGGAAAATTTAGTCGGTTACAGTTTACGCCTGATTTATTACCTGCCGATTTGGTGGGTACCATGATCTACAATCAACGTCAAGAAGCATTTACAGTTCGTAAGGGACCTTTATTTGCCAATTTTGTATTGGCAGATGAGATTAACCGTGCTCCGGCGAAAGTTCAGAGTGCTTTGCTTGAAGCAATGCAGGAGCGTCAAGTAACAATAGGGGATGAAACATTTAAGTTGCCTGAACCTTTCTTGGTACTAGCAACTCAAAATCCAATTGAACAGGAAGGAACGTATCCTTTGCCAGAAGCACAGTTAGATCGTTTCATGCTTAAAGTAGTTATTGGTTATCCATCAAAAGAGGAAGAGCGGATTATCATGCGTCAGAATCTTGCTCAGGAATTTCCAAAGATCAGTCCTATCATTCAACCAGAAACAATCGTGAGAGCACGCTCTGCTGTTCGTTCGGTTTATATGGATGAGAAGATTGAAAAATATATTCTCGATATCGTTTTCGCTACCAGAAATCCTAAAGAGAGTAATCTGAAAAAACTGGCTAATCTGATCAGTTATGGTGGATCACCAAGAGCGTCCATTAATCTTGCCCTAGCTGCAAAAGCTTATGCCTTTATTAAACGAAGAGGGTATGTGATTCCTGAAGATGTAAGAGCAATTAGTCATGATGTACTTCGTCACCGGATTGGATTAACGTATGAAGCAGAAGCGGAAAATGTTACTACGGATGAAGTGGTGAATGAAGTACTCAATATCGTTGAAGTCCCTTAAGTCAGTATACTCACTCATTTTTATTAATTAGGGATCACATGGATTCATCAGAACTTCTGAAGAAAGTTCGTAAGATAGAAATCAAAACCCGTGGACTTTCTGCTCAAGTCTTCACAGGAGAATATCACTCTGCCTTTAAAGGTCGTGGAATGGCATTCAGTGAGGTTCGTGAGTACATGGATGGCGATGATATTCGTAGTATTGATTGGAACGTTACCGCTCGTTTGAATCATCCTTACGTTAAGATATTTGAAGAAGAGCGTGAACTTACTGTAATGCTACTTGTCGATGTAAGTGCCTCTGGAGCTTTTGGTACTTCACAACAATTTAAACGTGATTTGATTACTGAACTCACTGCTGTATTAGCTTTTTCTGCTATTGAAAATAATGATAAAGCAGGTGTGATTTTCTTTTCAGATCGTATTGAGTTATTCATCCCTCCTAAAAAAGGCAAGACACATATACTTCGTATCATTCGGGAGTTAATTCAATTTGAACCCAAAGGAACAGGAACCGATATTGGTGCTGCATTGCGGTATTTTAACAATATGATTAAGAAGCGTTGTATTGCTTTTGTAATTTCTGATTTCATTGGAACGAAATACGAAGATGCGCTCAAGATTTCTTCCCGTAAACATGATCTTGCTGCACTCAGAATTCAGGATCAGCGAGAAGCAGAAATGCCGGATGTTGGTTTAGTTAGATTCGTAGATGCAGAAAGCGGACAGATTAGCGTTATGGATACCGGAAATGCTGCAGCACGCAGAGATTATAATTTATGGTGGAAACAAACAGAACGTCAAACTACGGAATTATTCAGCCGTTGTGGAATCGATCATGCTACCTTGAGAACGGATCAGCCTTATGTGCAACCATTGTTAAACCTTTTTAAGAAAAGAGAACGCAGGGCCTGATATGAAGAAGTATGCATTGCTGATTATTGTGTTGTGGTTTTCAATCCTGACTTCAAAAGCTCAGGTAGTGGTTACTGCTCATGCAGATACCTTGAGGACGTTAATTGGTCAGCCGGTGAATGTGGTGATTAAATTATCACAACCTAAAGCGCAACCAGTTGATTGGTATGATACCGATAGTTTGGGACAGCTAGAAGTTTTATCGCGCTCCAATCCCGATACATTAACCACTACGGATCCTAATATGTTGCTTCGATCCCAGACCTACGTAGTCACTGCGTATGATTCCGGAATCTATACTTTTCCTTCTTTCTCATTTCCTTATAAAGTAAAAGGGGATGATAAAATATATTATGCAGATACAGATCCATTGCAAATTGAAGTTTTTCTGGTTCCAGTAGATACTACAAAGGCAATTAAAGACATTCTTCCTATTAAAGATGTTCCCTTCGATTGGACATTGGTTTACTGGATTTTATTCGGATTAGTTGTGTTGGGAGTTATTATTTATTTCGTGCATCGTTATCTACAAAAGCTGAAGAAAAGAGATGCTGAAAAAGTTCCTGAGGTGATTATTCCGATTGTCCCTCCTCATATCATTGCATTGGAAGCATTAGATCTTCTTGAAAAAGAAAAACTCTGGCAGCAAGGAATGGTGAAAGAGTATCAAACTAGTCTTACAGATATTATAAGGATATATATTCATGATCGATGGGGTGTAAATGCCATGGAGTTTACTTCAGATGAAATTTTACAACATGGATTTATGAATCTAATTCCTCAAGAGCAAAAAGAAAAGCTTGCTTATATACTTCGTGTGGCCGATTTGGTAAAATTTGCAAAATCATCGCCAATGGCACAAGAGCATGAAAATGGAATGCTAATGGCTCGTCAGTTTGTGGAAGAAACAAAATTGAAAGAGCATTCAAAATCATTGGATGAGCTTAACAAGGAGGTAAAATCATGATGACATTCTTTCATGATATTAATTTTAAATATCCGGATTTTCTATTTCTGTTGATACTAATTCCATTGATGGGTTGGTATTTCTGGAAAGTGAAACGTTTACAAAGAACACGGATTAGTATTAGTAGTACTGAAGCATTCCGGCATTATCGATTGACTTTACGTCAGCGGCTGATTAATCTGCCGATTTTCTTCCGGATGATTACCATCGCCTTGATTATTGTGGCACTTGCAAGGCCTCAATCTTCTAGTCGTGCTTCAAATGTTACCACAGAAGGAATCTCTATAGTTGTCGCTCTAGATATTTCCACAAGTATGCTGGCAGAAGATTTTCGTCCTAATAGAATTGAAGCTGCAAAAAGAGTGGCTATGGATTTTATTGAAGGTCGTCCAAATGATCTCATTGGATTGGTAATATTTTCCGGTGAAAGTTTTTCGCAGTGTCCCATTACTTCTGATCATTCCGTGTTGATTAATCTGATGAAAGATATTAAGCCTGGAATGTTATTAGATGGTACTGCTATTGGTGAAGGATTAGCAACTGCAGTAACCCGATTGAAAGATGCTAAAACGAGAAGTAAAGTGATTGTGTTGATTACTGATGGAGTAAATAACCAAGGCTCTATTCCTCCATTAACAGCAGGTGAAATTGCAAAGACTTTCGGCATAAGAGTTTATACTATAGGAGTGGGAACACGAGGAATGGCACCATATCCATTCAAAACTCCTTTTGGTACTCAGTATCAGAATATGGAAGTGCAGATTGATGAAGCCTTACTTACACAGATTGCTGAATCTACCGATGGAAAATATTTCCGTGCCACAAACAACAAAAAACTTCAAGCCATCTTTGAAGAAATTGATCGCATGGAAAAATCTAAAATTGAAGTAACCGAATTCAAGCGATATACAGAAGAGTACTTCCCATTTGCATTACTTGCATTAGTATTCTTTATGCTGGAAATTACACTCCGGTACACATGGCTAAGAAGTTTACCATAATTCACATTTAAAAGTAATCCCTATCTACACAATGTTCAGACTTGAACATCCCAATATGATCTGGCTCTTCGCTCTGGTACCAGTGCTTATCGTGCTGTACCTGATGATGAAGAAATGGAAACGTCGTGCACTCAGACAATTTGGAGATCCTATTTTGGTTCGCCGTTTATTTCCTGATGTATCCGTTTCTCGTCCCGGTATCAAATTTTATCTGTTATTGCTAGCAACTATCACATTGATAGCGGCTATTTGCGGACCATTGATAGGTTCTCGTTTGGAAGAGGTAAAACGAAAAGGTGCTGATATTATCATTGCGATTGATGTGTCAAATTCTATGGCTGCGGAAGATCTGCAACCCAATAGACTTGAGCGCGCTAAGCAAGCAGTGAGTCAGTTGATTGATCGTTTGCAAGGAGATCGGATTGGCATTGTAATATTTGCCGGTGAAGCGTACACCCAATTGCCGATTACTACTGATTACGGTGCAGCTAAGTTGGTGCTTTCAGGAATTGAAACAGATATGGTTCCGAAACAAGGAACAGCTATCGGATCAGCTATTGATCTGGCGACAGAATCATTTACGGATACCACCAAAAAGCATAGTGCCATTATCGTTATTACGGATGGAGAAAATCATGAGGATGATGCAGTAGATGCGGCTAAAAAAGCTGCAGAACAGGGGGTGAGAGTGTACACGATAGGCATGGGTTCTTCTGATGGTTCTCCGATTCCTGTTTACAATAATGGTTCTAGAGTTGGTTTTCGTCAGGATGAAAATGGTACAACTGTAGTAACCAAAATTGATGCGGATATGCTGAATGAAATTGCAGATGCAGGCAGAGGTCGCTTTATTCGTGCAACCAATTCAGATGATGGTCTTGATTTGGTGTTGAAAGAATTGAATGCGCTCGATAAAAAAGAGTTCAAAGCAAAAATGTACACCGATTACGAAAATCAGTTTCAGTATTTTATTGCCGTGGCATTATTTTTCCTGCTGGTCGAATTTCTATTGGGAGAAAAGAAAAGTAAGTGGTTTGCTAAATTGAATCTCTTCGGAGTAAAAAAGAAGGAGGAAGCATGAATATCATGAAAATTTTTAGTGGGATCTTATTTATTTTAATTTCCGGATCAAAGCTTCATGCTCAACAGGGAAATGGGGAGGTGCGAGAAGGTAATAAAGAATACAAAAATGGAAAGTATTCCATGGCGGAGAATAATTATCGACGTTCTGTGGAGAAGGATCCAAAATCGTATGCCGGAAATTTTAATCTGGGCAATGCCTTGTATCAGCAAAAAAAATATGAGGACGCTGCAAAACAATATATGCAATCTGCAGGAGTAAACAGCGATAAAAAGGATCAGTCAGGAAGTTATTTTAATATGGGTAATGCTTTTCTAAAAGCAGAGAAGTATAAGGAAAGTATTGAAGCGTATAAAATGGCTTTACGTCAAGATCCTAAAGATGAAAATGCAAGATATAATCTGGCATACGCATTATCCAAGTTGAAGAAAGAAGAAGAACAAAAAAATAAGGATCAGAAAAAAGATCCTAAGGATCAAAAGAAAGACCAGCAACAAAAACAAGATCAGCAGAAACAAGATCAACAAAAGAAAGATCAGCAAAAGCAAGATCAACAGAAACAAGATCAGCAAAAGCAAGACCAACAGAAACAAGCCAAGCAGCAACCTAAGATTTCCAAAGAAGATGCTGAGCGTATGCTTCAAGCCTTAAAAAACGATGAGAAAAATCTTCAGAAAAAACTGATCAAACGCTACGATGCAGGACCCGCAACTCCTAAGAAAGACTGGTAAAGGTTAGACTGCCTACTTTTAGCTTAACAGCAACTGAATAGTTCTAGCTACTGAAGTAGGGGATTCTTCTCCACTTACCGTATGTTTTGCCTGGACATAATAAGGAAGTCGCTTTTTGATATTCTCCAGAATGAATTCCATAACATCAACATCAGGTAAGTTTGAAATCAATGGTCGTGTTGCTTTTACGGGCGCTAATCGGTGAAAGAGAGTACCTGGATGTGTACGGAGATAAACTGTTGAACCCACGTTATTCATCCAAGCCAAATTATCATGAAAAGCAGCGGTGCCACCTCCAGTTGCGATAACAGTAGGATGAATATTTTTAAGAGTTCGTAAAACCTTACTTTCGATTTCCCTAAAAGCTTCTTCTCCATAAAGTGAGAAAATTTCTCCAATGCTTTTTTTCTCCTGCTTCTCAATTTCTGTATCTAGATCCAAAAAATACCAACCGAGTAATTTTGCTAATGCTACTCCTACAGTTGTTTTGCCCGAACCCATATATCCTATGAGAAATATTTTTTCCGGAACGAAGTGGTTTGACTTACTCAAAATATTCGGACTATTTTTTAGTATAAAAACGCATCCTGTAATCTACATCAACGATTCCTTTGGAAATATTATTGATCCTTCCTTTGATGAGCTGTTTTTTCAACGGCGTTAAATGATCAGTAAATAAAACTCCTTCCAAATGATCATATTCATGCTGAATCACCCGGGCTTTCATACCATTGAATTGCTCGATATGAGTTTCGAAATTCAGGTCTTGATATTTTAATGTGATAGTTGGCTTCCGTTCCACATCTTCACGGATTCCCGGAATACTCAAACATCCTTCGTTGAATTTCCACTTCGTTCCTTCTTGTTCAATTATTTCGGCATTGATGAAAATCCTTTTAAATCCATCTGCATGCTCATCATCTTCTTTGAATGGACTAGTGTCAACCACAAATAAACGGATGGATAAACCAATTTGAGGAGCTGCTAATCCAACACCCAAACTTTTATACATCGTTTCAAACATATTCTCCACAATATCCGTGAGCTTTGGATGGTCGGGAGTAATTGCAATTGCTTTTTTGCGAAGAACAGGATCTCCATAAGCAACAATAGGATAAATCATAATCGTTCAGAAGAAGAAGAAAGAGATGCTAAATAATTTTGTAATAGAATGGTGGCACTTACACGATCTATCATTCCCTTATCGCGCCGAACTTTTCGGGATTGACCACTTTCAATTAAACTCCTTGATGCCATGAGTGAAGTAAAGCGTTCATCATAACGGGCAATATGCATTACAGGAAATTCTTTTTGCAGACGGACCACAAATTGATTGACAAGAACGGTTGTAGAAGAGGATTCATTGTTTAGTCGGCGCGGATCACCTACCACAATGGTATCTACTGTTTGATGAGTAAAGTACTGATGCAGATAGGCAAAGAGCTGATGGGTAGGAACAGTATCCAGAGCAGTGGCAATTATCCGCGAAGGGTCTGTTACAGCAAGCCCTGTCCTCTTGGTGCCATAATCTACTGCCATTATTCTTCCCATTCTTTGCGCAAAGGTAAAAAGAAGCTGCTGATTTTCTCTAGCGATGGCTGATATTCCAGTAATTCTATCAGAAAACTTCTCAGTTGGAATGGATTCACCTGTGAATTGTGCTTTAACTACTTTTGTAATGTAAATTAGTGCGATATCAGCCTCTGACCTTTAATGCTGTTGGTAAAAGTACAATCAAGATTATGATGATGAAAAAGATGCAGGAAATTATTGAAAATGCATGGAACGATAGAGCGTTACTGAATGATGATGATGTTAAAGAAACCATCATCCAAGTAATTGAACAACTTGACCTAGGATTAATCAGAGTTGCTGAACAGCTTGGCGAGAAATGGCAAGTAAATGAATGGGTGAAAAAAGCCGTGATTCTGTATTTTCCTATCATGAAAATGAAAACAATGGAAGTTGGTCCATTTGAATTTCATGATAAAATTCCGTTGAAAAAAGAGTTTGCTAAACTCGGAGTTCGCGTAGTGCCGCATGGTTTAGCTCGTCATGGGTCTTTTCTGGCTCCAGGAGTAATTTTGATGCCATCCTATGTGAATATTGGTGCCTATGTGGATGCAGGTACGATGGTGGATACCTGGGCAACAGTTGGATCATGTGCACAAATAGGAAAGCATGTACACCTTAGCGGTGGAGTAGGTATTGGCGGTGTGCTGGAGCCTGTTCAAGCGGCACCAGTGATTATCGAAGATCATTGCTTCATCGGATCAAGATCTATTGTGGTGGAAGGAGTGAGGGTTGAAAAAGAAGCGGTACTAGGGGCTAATGTTGTACTAACTATGTCGACAAAAATTATTGATGTTACTGGTGATACTCCGGTTGAATATAAAGGTCATGTACCTTCTCGTTCAGTTGTTATTCCGGGTTCCTACACTAAAAAATTCCCATCGGGTGATTACCAAGTTCCTTGCGCATTGATTATCGGGAAAAGAAAACCGAGTACTGATTTAAAGACTTCGTTGAATGATGCATTAAGAGATTATTCAGTAGCCGTATAGGCTTAAAAAATCATTTCTCCTTTTGATCCATGCTTGTGTAAAACCAACAAGGGTATATGGGTATGAAAGATTAGTTTTCTGGAAATACTCGGATCAAATATTTTTTCAAAGAAATTTCGCTTCCGAGTAGCTGTTACTAAAAGATCAGTAGGATTTTCACTAAGATAATTATGTAATGATTTTACAATATCAGTATCTATAACTGTAATCGCATTTAGTTTGTTGTATTTTACAGTTGGTCTTACTGTATTCTGCATCCAATTTTCCATCTCTTTTTCTGCATGAACTGTATGTCCATCGTGTACATGTAGTAAAGTAATTTCCGGGTTTACATTTTTAAACATCTCAATTAAACGGATTAAGGATTGAACATCATCTTTAATCAAATTACATGCGAAAACTATTTTGTTGATTCCTTGAAACAAAGTGTTTTCTGGAATGGCTAACACTGGACATTCCGTTTGCTGAACTAAACTGGAAGTGTTACTTCCCATCAGCAATTCTCTAAAACTACTGGCGCCTCTAGTCCCCATTACAACAAGATCTATCCTTCCGTCTCTTGCCAGCGACCGAATTTCTTCCACCGTGAAACCTGTTGAGGTTTGGGCTTCTATGGTAATATCTTTAAATTCTAAGGCTAGTTGATTTCTTAGGTGGTATAATTGTTCACTCTCAATACGTTCTAAATCAATAGTTGTGCTCATTTCTAATTCTTCAGGGGAAGTCAGATATGGGATTCCTATCGCATGATAAAGTGTGAGCTTACAGCGAAACGCCACAGCTAAATTCGCAGCGAAATGGATGGCTTTCATTGCCGGTTCAGAAAAATCGGTGGGAACAAGAATATTACGGATATCTGCGCTCATGATGTAATCATTTAATTACCCAAATCTAAGGGCTTACGATTCTAGGAAAACTAAGGTTTATCAATTCTTAAGATGATATTTGTCAATCTGTTATGGTACTAAGTTTGACAAATTAATTTACTTACTTATACGCTGATCCTGCTATCTTATCTTTTTTTAAGATAAAGTTCTAATGTAAATTCTAGGTTAACAATTGAGAAAAAATATTAATTTAGCCTTATGATTAAAGCTATGTTATTTGTTGATGGGAGCTGGTTATACCATGTTAGACCCTATCTTTTAAATTTAGATGGACGTCAAGATTTTGAATTGGATTATCGAGCACTTCCCGCTTTGGTTAAGGAGAAACTTCAGAGTCAATTAGATGCAAAAATTGATTTAGTTAGAACCAATTATTATGGCACTATTGCTATTAATAAACCCGGTCATGATAACGTTAGGGAACGGCAGTTTTATGAAATGTTGAATAAGCGTTGTCAATATGCTACCGAGATTTATGAATACGACTTTAAAAATAGAGAAACCGGCAGGAGAGAGAATTGCTTAGAAGTTGGTTTAGCAACTTCTGCTCTTCACACTGCATTTCAACCAGGTGCTTTTGATATTGCTTGTTTACTGGCAGGTGATGTTGATTATCAACCATTGATTCGTCATCTGAGAGCGATGGGTAAAAGAGTGATGTTGGTGGCTGTGAAAGGAAGTAATGGTTTTTATCCTCTTCATCCTCGTTTATTAGAAGAGCCTAATCTTTTCGATTTTCCTGTGCTCTTCCTCGATGAACATCTGGATAAATTGCAATACCAAAGAACTGAACAACTGAGAAGTTGTGATTCTTGTTCAAAAGAAGAACTAACTACTTTTACGAGCGAATGGTTCTATTGTCGTAATTGTAGAGATGAATACAAGTCATTAAGAGCTAAGCAAACCATAGAAGGTTAATTATATATATGTTTTTGCGTCAATTATGATTAAGGATTATTCCTGTTAGATCCTCCTTACCCATTTTTTTTTGGTGTTCACCTAAAACTTGAGCTGTCTGACCAAAATTTTCTTCGGTGAATTATTGATTTTTCTACATTTTCATTCCTACTAAACCATTTTTTAACATGAAAAACTTTAAAGCACCCGTTTTCGGGTTAATGATCTGTGCATTCCTTTTATCCGTAATTAAAGTTAAAGGACAAACACAACCTCCCTTATTTGCAAATGAATTAGTCAGCAATGGCTGGAACCAAGTAGAGGGTTTTACCTTTGATGCTAACAAAAGAATGTATGCCTGGGAGAAAGATGGCAGAGTGTGGACTGTTGACAGTTCCGGCGTAAAATCTGCTACTGCCTTGCTCGATATCAGTGAAGAAGTGGGAGGATGGCGCGACCATGGTCTTAATGGATTTGCACTTGACCCTAATTTTTTGAGCAATGGCTTTATCTATTTGGAATATACTGTCGATCGGCATTATCTATTGTATTATGGTACTCCTCAGTACAGTGCAACTACCAATGAATATTTTAATGCGACAATCATTCGAGTGACTCGTTATAAAGTTGATGTTGCGAATGGGAATTTCAATTCGATTGTTCCCAATAGTCGATTAATATTAATAGGGGAAACTAAGAAAACAGGAATTCCACTTTTACATGAATCTCATAGTGGTGGTCAACTTGTTTTTGGTGAAGACGGATCTTTGTTGATCTCAACAGGTGATGGTGCAAGTTATAATGTTGCTGATGTTGGAAGTAGTTCCGATACCTATTGGGCGCAGGCATTAACGGATTCAATTATTCGTCCCAAAGAAAATGTAGGCGCTATGCGCGCACAAATCGTGGATTGTTTAAATGGTAAAATTTTGCGAATTGATCCAGCTACCGGTAACGGCTTACCGACAAATCCATTTTTTGATGCCAACGATAGTCGTGCTGCTAAATCCCGAGTATGGGCACTCGGACTTAGAAATCCATTCCGTACCGTATTGCGCAAAGGAACTGGGAGTACTGATCTAACAGCAGGAGATCCAGGAACATTGTATATTGGAGATGTGGGTTGGGGTACATGGGAAGATCTAAATATTTGTGATGTTTCTGGCAAAAATTTTGGTTGGCCGATTTACGAAGGCTTAACAAATAATGGACCTTATACAGCAGCATTAACTGCGAATATGGATGCTCCAAATCCATTGTTTAATATTAACGGATGTACCAAGCAATATTTCAATTTTCAAGATTTATTAAAGCAAGCAACACTTGCTCCATCACCTTTCACCAACTCATGTAATGTTTCACAAAATATTCCATCTACTATTCCTACATTCTATCATGCGCGACCAGCTGTTGATTGGAACCACGGGCTTCAGTCAAGAACTGGAATATATAATGGGAACAATGCTACAACAATAGATCTCGACAATGCAGCTTCCCCGGTTCCGGGTCCAAAATTCGGTGGTAATGCTTCTTGTGGAGGAGTATGGTATACTTCAGATAAATTTCCTGCAAATTATCAGAACACTTACTTTCATGCTGATTTCGGACAAGGCTGGATAAAAAATTTCAACTTCGATGCAGCAGATCAGGTTACGAGAGTTTCCAATTTTGCGGATGGACTAGGACCCGTTGTTTACCTCACGGTTCAGCCTTGGGATGGTACCTTGATGTATGTGAAATTTCCAGGTGAGATCAGAAGAATTCGTTATACGGGAGTTGTAAATAATCCTCCTCGTGCAGTGATTCAATCAAACTTAAGTTATGGTGCATCTCCGTTAAGTGTTCAGTTGAATGGAAACCTTTCTAGTGATCCTGAAAACCTTGGCTTATCTTATTTGTGGAATTTTGGAGATGGTACAACTTCCATTCTTCAGAATCCATCGAAGGTATTTACAGCTTTAACCTCTTTACCCTCTACCTTCAAAGTAAAATTAACAGTTACGGATAACATTGGTCAAACGAATACAGATTCAATGAATATCTATACCAATAATACTCCCCCACAAGTTGCCATTACTAGCTTTGCAAATGGATATATTTATCCGCTAGGTTCACCTTTTAGTTTACCACTTCAAGCTACCGTTTCAGATTTAGAACATGCTAATTCTACTTTGAAATATTTCTGGCAAACTACATTACATCACAATAATCATGTGCATCCAGAGGCAATTGATACTAATAAAGTAACGTCTTCAATTATTACTCCTGAAACTTGTACGGAAAATTTTTATTATGAAATCAGTCTTAAAGTTTCCGATCCGGAAGGACTAAGTACTACCGTTACAAGTTTTATTTATCCAAACTGTACTCCAGCTCTCCCTGATGCTAATTTCACTTCAGATTATAGATCAGCATGCCGTTCTAAAACAATTAATTTTACGAATACAAGTACTAATTTCACTTCCTTACAGTGGACGTTTACAGGAGGTACTCCATCAACAAGTACAAGTACAAATCCTTCCGTTACTTATAATACAAACGGAACTTTTGCTGTGCGCTTAATTGCAATAAATGCATTGGGAACTGATACTTTCAATTTTCCCGCATATATCACAGTATATGCTGCCCCTTCAATTGCGATCACGCCAACAGTGAGAGTTTATATTTGCACGAACACATCACCCGTAATGTTGACCTCTGCAACCAATGCTGCTGGTCCGCTTTATCAGTGGCAAAAGAATAGTGTAAATATTTCAGGTGCATCTGCTCCTGGTTATTTAGCAAACGGACAGGCAAATTTCAGAGTTCAGGTGACGGATGCTTTCGGATGTTCTAAAACATCAAATACTACAGTCTTAACATTATCACCCACTATAAAAGTTACTGCGAGCGGGCCTACTACATTTTGTGCAGGAGGAAGTGTTACCCTTACTCAAACTGCCAATGCTGCTTATTCCTATCAGTGGCTTAAAAATAATGTAGCAATTGTTGGTGCAACCGCCAATGCTTATGTGGCGACAACTGCTGGTCAATATAAAGTTATTGTTACAGATGTTTCCTTAGCTTGCTCTAAAACTTCATCACCAGTAAATATCGTGATTAACTGTCGTGAAGGTGAAACTGCAAATGACAATAATCTCTATCTTCAATTTATCCCGAATCCAGCAAATGAATCCACTCAATTGCAGTTTAATCTCCTGGAATCAGGAATGGTTCATGTTACCGTTTTCGATATGACCGGCCGTGAAGTTAGTTCTCATTATGACTTTGAAGATCAGCCCGGTATTTCGTTGATTGATGTTCCAATTGCTCCGCTTCCTACTGGCGTTTATTTGGTCAAAGTAGAGGCAGGTTCTCAAATTGGTGTTAGTAGGTTGATTGTCAATCATCAATCAGAGTAACGCTTCGGGATTGTTATAAATTTCATGGGCTAAAAAAATGGGTAACTCCTGTTTTTTTAGCCCTTTTTATATTTACTTAATTCACGGAAACATGTGCATTACTTCATAGGTAGTCGGCAATAAGAAGCAGCACTTCTACGTACTATTGCTGGAATGATAAATATGTTTCCTTTACCTTGTCGAAAGAAAGCTATGCTTTGCTTTTTTATTTTATTTGCTGTTGTAGTTTCTCCACCGTTAAATGCACAGTCTCTTCCGGTGTATGTTTCACCTCAAGCAGAACATTGGGCAGATTCCATGCTGAATACACTTTCGTATAAGCAGAAAATTGGACAGCTATTTATGGTAGATGCTTTTTCAAATAAAGACATCGTTCATGTACAGCAAATCACACAGCTAATCGATTCCTTTTATATCGGCGGATTAATTTTTTTTCAAGGAGGTCCTATTCGTCAAGCTTTATTAACCAATTATTATCAGCACATCTCTAAAGTTCCCTTAATGATTGGAATTGATGGAGAATGGGGACTTAGTATGAGAATAGATAGTACCATGCGTTTTCCTCGTCAGATGACACTTGGTGCTGGCAGAGATACTGCGGGAGTATATGCTATGGGTGAAGAAATTGCCCGACAATGCAAACGAATGGGCATTCAAATCAATTTTGCTCCTGATATCGATATTAATAATAATCCTGCAAATCCCATTATCAACAGCCGTTCTTTTGGAGAAAATAAAGAACAAGTTACACTCATGGGAAAAATGTATATGCAAGGGATGCAGCGCAATAATGTGCTTGCTTGTGGAAAGCATTTCCCCGGTCATGGTAATACAGATTCTGATTCCCATCTGAGTTTACCAGTAATCCATTCTGATATCATTGCACTCGATAGTTTGGAGTTGACTCCGTTTAAAGAATTAATTAAGGATAGCTTGGCTTCAGTGATGGTAGCTCACTTGTATGTTCCTTCTATTGATTCCACACCAAACAGAGCAAGTACTTTATCTGAAAAAATGATCAAGGGATTATTGCAACAGAAACTTGGATTTACAGGCCTGATTTTTACCGATGCTTTGAATATGAAAGGAGTTGCTTCTTTCTTTGAACCCGGAGAGCTCGAATGGAATGCATTGTTGGCGGGTAATGATGTATTACTATATTCTCAGGATGTGCCTAAAGCGATAGAGAGAATTCATTACGGTATTCAGAATTGTGAAATCGATCAGTCAGAAATCGATGGGCATGTGAGAAAAATTCTCATGGCTAAATATTGGTCGGGTGCTTACAATGCTCCTGCCATAGATACCACGAATCTGATTAAGGATCTTTTTTCAGGGCCTGCAGCTTGGTTGAATTACCAGCTTTATAATGAATCAGTGACCTTATTGAAGAATCAGGATAAATTCATTCCATTTAGTCCTTATTATAGAGATTGTATGGCAAGCGTTGTGCTCAATGATACTGCAAATAACCCGTTTCAATTAATGTTGAATCGATATGGGAAAGTGGATTGTTTTAATGTGCCTAAAGATGCATCTGTAAAATTGATGGATAGTCTAGCTCAAATATTAAGAGAGTATGACAGAGTGATAGTAAGTGTGCATAATACGAGTATCAATGCCGCTAAGAATTTTAATGTTTCCGAAAGCATGACCTATATCGCTGATAAACTTTCGGATAATAAAAATACTGTTTTTTGTGTCTTCGGTAATGCCTATGTGTTAGGGAAGTTCAATAAAGCAACCCATCATCATGCAGTGGTGATTGCTTATGAGGATACTTACCTCCCTCAATATTTAACCGCACAGAAAATTTTTGGCGCATCTTCTTTTACAGGTAAGATTCCTGTTACAGCGACCATCGATTTCCTCATGGGACAAGGTCTAACTTCTTCTACAAATGAGGTCATTAAATATTCTTTACCAGAAGAAATGCACGTTGCATCTAATCAATTTGATGTGGTAGATACACTGATTAATAAAGCAATTCGGGATTCTGTTTTTCCAGGATGTCAGATCCTCGTTGCTTTGAAAGGTAATGTTATTTATAATAAATCATTTGGATATTTTACCTATGATAAAACGAGGGCGGTGAAAAATACGGATGTGTACGATTTAGCTTCAGTGACTAAAGTTGCTGCAACTAGTCTGGCTACGATGTTGTTGTTTGATAAACATAAGTTGGATCCGGATGCAAAGATTTCAAAGTACCTTCCTGAATTCAAATCCACCAATAAGAAAGATCTCACACTGCGACAGATCATGGCACATGAAGCTGGTTTGCAAGCGTGGATTCCGTTCTATAAAAGTACTGTTGATTCATCTGGCGTAAGTCCAGAATGGTATCGTAGATCTGAGGAAAAAAGTTTTGCTGTACAAGTAGCGGATAGTTTATTTATGAGAGATGATTATAAGGACAGCATCTGGAGTATAATTTTGAAATCGGAAGTAAATCCTCCTGGCAAATATGTGTATTCTGATTTGGGTTTGTTGATCATGCAACGTATCCTAGAAAAGATTTCAGGCAAATCATTGGATGAATATGTGACGGATAATTTTTATAAGCCGCTAGGATTATGGGAAACTGGATTTCTACCCAAGGATCGACTCGATTCATCAACCATTGTCCCTACTGAGTTAGATACTGTTTTCCGGCATCAACTCCTCCAAGGTCATGTTCATGATCCTGCCGCCGCGATGTTAGGTGGTGTTGCAGGTAATGCAGGTGTTTTTAGTAATGCTCAGTCATTAGCTATATTAATGCAGATGTTGCTTAATCATGGAGAGTATGGAGGACGGCAATTTATTCATAAGGAAACGATAGATTTATTTACGGCTCAGGCTTATCCTGGTACTGATAATCGTAGAGGTCTGATTTTCGACCGACAAGATGATGAGGCCAGCAAGAATGGACCTACTGCAAAGAGTGCATCACTGGCTTCTTTCGGTCATTCCGGATTCACAGGTACTTACGTTTGGGCCGACCCGAAAAATGGACTGGTTTATGTATTTTTATCCAATAGGGTACATCCTTCAGCAACTAATAATAAGCTTTCGAAACAAAACATCCGGACTGATGTTATGCAAGTAGTATATGATGCTGCGGGTTCTTATAAGGAATAGGATTTTGGGTCTTTGAGGTAGCAATGTGGTGTTAATATTAAGGGGAAGTTAAAATATCCAAACCTTTCGCCCGATTAGTACATAACCAGGTCTCTTTTGTTAAATTTGTACTATATGAAAATAGGAATTGTTTGTTATCCCACTTTTGGTGGGAGTGGAGTGATCGCTACTGAATTAGGAAAAGCACTTGCTGAAAAAGGGCATCGAATTCATTTTATCACCTATAGTCAGCCTGTTCGTTTGGATTGTTTTTCTGAAAATATTTCCTACCATGAAGTCAATGCTGCTCAGTATCCGCTCTTCGATTATATACCTTATGAATCGGCGTTAACGAGTAAACTGGTAGATGTAGCTCGATATGAGCAACTGGATATTGTACATGTGCATTATGCTATTCCTCACGCTTCAGTGGCTTATATGGCGAAGCAAATTCTAGCTGCACAAGGTATTCATCTTCCAGTGGTCACTACTTTACACGGAACGGATATTACCCTTGTAGGAAAAGATTCCAGCTATGAGCCAGTAGTAACATTTGCGATCAATCATTCAGATGGAGTAACAGCAGTTTCTGATAATCTTCGTCAGGAAACTTTTCAAAATTTTAAAATTACTAAAGAGATTGAAGTTATTCCAAACTTCATCGACTTAAGCCGATTTTCAAAACAACCTAAAGATCACTTCAGGAAAGCGATAACGCCTAACGGTGAGAAATTACTTATTCATACTTCCAACTTTCGGAAAGTGAAACGTGTTCAGGATGTCGTAAAAGTATTTGAGAAAGTGCGACAAGTAATCCCTGCTAAACTATTGTTAATTGGCGACGGACCTGAACGCCATAATATCGAAAAATTATCTCGCGATCTGAATTTAGATGTAGATGTTCGTTTTCTCGGTAAGCAAGAGTTAGTAGAAGAGATTCTTTCTATTGGTGATTTGTTTGTGATGCCTTCTGAAACCGAAAGTTTTGGATTAGCAGCGCTTGAAGCAATGGCATGTCAGGTTCCAGTGATCTCAACCAACTCTGGTGGTATGCCCGAATTAAATGTAAATGGCGTTACCGGCTTTATGAGTGCAGTAGGGGATGTGGATGATATGGCGAAGAATGCTATTGAGATTTTAGGTAGCGAAGAAAAATTATTAAAGTTTAAAAAGAATGCATTGGCACGTGCAAAAGATTTCGGTCTAGATAAAATTATGCCTTTGTATGAATCTTATTATGAAAAAGTAATTGCTGAATCTTTAAAGTCAGTTGAAAAAGTAGTTTAACCTCCAGCTTTTTTTACTTTGTATTTCAAATCCATAAGAATCCCGATCACTTTGTCACGGTGATCTCCTTGGACAATAATTTCAGCATCCTTAGCAGTTCCTCCAACACCACATTTACTTTTCAATAATCGTCCTAAATCTTCTAAGTCAGATTCTCGACCTGCAAATCCTTTCACCACAGTTGCTACTTTTCCTCCTCCTCTACGTTCTAGCCATACACGCAAATCCTGTTGCTGAGGTGGAAGTGTGGCGCTTTGATAAACGGGTTCTTCGCGCTGGTAATTCGGGTTTGTAGAATAAATGATTCCGCTTTTACCTTTATTTTTATTCGACATAGCTGATTAAAACTTAGCCTGCAAACGCAGATTGATTAATCGGGATGTTAAGTAATTAGGCACTCCATATTGTCTTCCAGAAATATCGGTTATCCAAGTGTAGGATACCGTATTACTCACCTGCAATAGATTAAATACTTCTAAGCTAAAAATTAAGGATTTTAATTTGCTGATGATTGCAATTCTGGAAGTGTTCTTTTTGTCCTCATCGATAACCACTTTAGAAAACCCAATGTCAACACGTCGATAAGTTGGGCCTCTGAGGATATCCGTATAACGTTTTTCTCCTGGAGGGCCATACGGTAAACCCGTTCCGAAAATTAGGTTCATATGCATCCGGAATGATGGGGAGGCAGGAAGATAATCTTGAAAAAATAAACTGAAAGTTATCCGTTGATCGGATGGTCGCGGAATATTACCAGGATAGGTAGTGACACTATCAGTTGCAACATTATCGAAAGTGTATCCTGGTACAATAGCTTCACCTGATTGATTATAGTAAGTAATATAAGAATCATCTTTCAGATCTTCTACTGTTTTTAAATACGATAACGATGCCCATGATTCAATTCCTTCTACAAATTCTCCATTCAGGCGAAGGTCAATTCCCGTAGCATACCCACTTGCATTATTTTTAGCAAGATAACGGATTCGGGTATTGTCTAATTTGTATGGATTTAGATTATCAAGCTTTTTATAATAGAGTTCAGAAGTTAATTTGAATTCACGACCCCAACTGAGGAATTGATAATCACTCGCCAATACAAAATGTATGGAACGTTGTGCAATCACATCTTTATTGATTTGCCCATCAAGTCCGCGCATTTCCCTGTAGAAAGGAGGCTGATAATATATGCCACTAGCTGCTCTTAAAGTTAATTTGTCATTAAATTTTGGATGATAAGTAAGAGAAGCCCGAGGACTGATATTCAGGTCATCATTCAAATCCCAATAGGTTGCTCTAACTCCTGCTGTAATGATATATTCATCAAAAGTCCAAGTGTTTTGTACATACCCACTATAGCGTAATGAATTTAATTCAATTTTATTTTTCACTACATTATTGAGTACGATTTGTTGATTCAAATCACGTGGTCCACCGGGATTGTTGCTAGGATGAGGAATAGAAAAATCAGCAGAGTCACGATATTGCCATTGATCTAGTTCATCGTTAATTTTTTCATGCTGTAATTTAACGCCCCACTGCAAGGCCATTTTGTTTGCATTGTAATATCCTTTGTGCTCAGCACTGGTAACGTATGCATTTAATTCGTTTCGGGCATGATCAAGAAAGCCACCCACCCCTCTGTTATAAGCAACATTCCCAAACTCACTCGATCCTAAATCTCTTTCTAATTCATCGAGGTAATATTGACCTAGGATATCGTAAAATTCCTGCTCTTTAGTAATGAATGTGGAAGCAATAAATTTTATTTTAAGTGAATCATTGATTTTATGCGTAAGTGCTAATGCGCCTTGTGATGTTTGGTATTGATCTACTTCTTGTCCATCGAAATAAACGGTAAATCGTAAAGCCTCATTAATATTTCCGAACTCAGTTTGACGGGTTGAAGGAATCACTCTATATTTATTTCTGGAGTAATTTCCCAATAACGAGAGTTCTGTTTTTTTAGTAAGCTGATAAGTTAATAGCCCTTGGATATCTGTAAAGGACGGTTTGTAATCACCTTGTGTATCCAGATTTTTCAGCAGGAACTGATTTGATTTCTGACGAAGGCCTGTCAGCCACGTAAACTTTTTATTTTTCGAAATTCCTTCTAAGTGCAACCCTGCTCCTAACAAACTCATGTAAGCAGATCCGCCAAATGATTTAGGAGTTTTGTAATCTATATCAAGTACTGATGACATCTTATCACCGTAAGCAGCACCGAAGCCTCCTGAACTGAATTTAATTCCAGATACTAGATCAGGATTAATAAAACTTAATCCTTCTTGCTCTCCCGATCGTATTAAAAAAGGTCGATAAATTTGAATGTCATTTACATACACAAGATTCTCATCATAATTTCCTCCTCTCACCGAATAATTAGAAGTTAGTTCGTTGTTAGAGACTACACCTGGAAATGTTTTTACTACATCTTCAAAATTTCCAGAAACACTTGGCATTAATTCAATCGTCTTTGGCTCAATCCTGAAAGTCATTGCATCTCTCGATTTTTCTGTTTGAATGGTAACAGTGCCAAGATATTTAGTGGTAGATTCAAGAACGATATTGAAGCTTCTGATTTCTCCAGGTTGCATTTTAACTTTAAACTTACGCGTAGCATATCCTAAAACCGAAATGGCGATATCAATATCTTTATAAGGAGTTAAACGGAGTTCGTAATGCCCGTCTTTATCTGAAAGTGTTCCTCCAGATTCTCCAATAATTGAAATGGAAGCCGATTCAATAGGAACATTGAGAGAGTCTTTTATAGTTCCTGTAAGCATTGCATCTTGTGCAGATGCAGAAAAAGTGAAACAACAACTAATAATAAAACTTGTAATTAACGAATAGAGAAGGCGCATCTTTTGTGGATTATTCTTCTTTATCTTTTTTCTTGAACGCGCCATCCTGCCAAGCTTTGATAAATGCAGCCCATGCAATTGGATTCAGAATATTATACGATGGGAATTGTCCTGAAGTGTATAATTTACTTTGTTGTTGTACTTGTCCGAATTTGTAATTGATGCTACCATCGTAATCAACATTTGCTTCAGCCTTACTCAGAGCAGATAAACTTAAGTTTCTTTCTGCTCTTTTTATATCATCATCAGGAACTTTCAAATTGAGAAATGCCCGTTTAAATTCTTCACGACTCGGCCATGGATAGATGGCTGTTTCTTTTAGTAAAATAGTGTCTCGTAATAACACTTGAATTAAAGAATAGCGGTTTTCTTTAAGGGTATCTGGTATAATGAAACTTGCTGGTTTGTATCCGATATATTGGAAGTTTATTGTGTCACCTTCCATGGCAACAAACGAAAAGAATCCATAGTAATCAGTAATGGTTCCCCGTCGTGTCGATTTAATCATTACAACGGAATAGGGGATAGGCTGTAATGAATCACCACTTACGATGACACCGGAAAACTGAATAAGTTTTCGCTCATGTAAGGATGTTGACTGAGCGCTCGCACTTTGTTGAAATCCAGAAATAATAACCGCAGCTAAAAAGAATAGCCGTAAGAAGCATTTAATCATGGTACGAAGTTATCGTTTTCAGGGTTTACACATAGCAACGGGAACTAAGAATGATTTATTGAGTACAGTATCTGATAAATCGAAGAAAGCACAAGGAGCTGTAATCTGCTGGCTATGTAATTAGTGATTTAGAGGAACACTCTAACATGCATCATTTTAACATCTTCTTATCATTATCAATCAGAGCATTAACCGTAAAATCCAATTTTTTTTGTGAATATCCTCGGTTCGATTTAGTCATTGAAATGCCATCTTCCACTACAACTAAGTTTTAAGTCCTCTGTTTTACGTTTATATCCTTGACTTTAATGATGTTGAATAAGGCATCATCCAATTGATCAACGACTCTGAATTATTGAACTTGAATCATCGAAAAATACTGTAAATTCTTTGATTATTAATCGTTTATATGGCATAAAATTTGTTAAGCATATTGTACACAGCCCAAAACCCAAAACGCATGAGACAATTAAAAATTACCCAATCCATTACGAATAGGGAAAGTGCATCTCTCGAAAAATACCTGCAGGATATTGGAAAGGAAATGATGGTGAGTCCTCACGAAGAAGTAGAACTCGCACAAAGAATTAAAGCAGGAGATCAATTTGCATTAGATAAATTAACAAGAGCTAATCTGCGTTTTGTAGTTTCCGTAGCTAAGCAATATCAAAATCAGGGTTTAAGTTTACCTGATTTAATCAACGAAGGAAATCTAGGTTTAATTAAAGCCGCTCAGCGTTTTGATGAAACGAAGGGTTTTAAATTTATCTCTTATGCAGTATGGTGGATTCGTCAAAGTATTTTACAAGCGATCGCTGAACAAAGCCGAATGGTTCGTTTACCCTTGAATCAGATTGGTGCAATGAATAAAGTAAAAAAAGCACTCGCTAAACTTGAACAAGTTTATCAACGTGAACCAAGTCCTGAAGAAATATCAGAAGTGGTTGAACTAAGTTCTGATCAGATTTCGGATGTACTTAGAGTGAGTAATAAGCCAATTTCTATGGATGCTCCGTTCGATAATAATGAGGATAATAATACTTTGTTGGACGTGATGTTTAATGAAGATATTCCATTGGCAGATTCTCATCTTTTATCAGAATCATTAACTGAAGATATTAATCGTTCACTGAATACACTTTCTAAAAGAGAAGGTGAAGTGATCAAAATGTTTTTCGGCATTGGTACGCGTCATAGCATGTCGTTGGACGAAATTGGTATGCAGTTGAGCTTAACGCGTGAACGTGTGCGTCAGATAAAAGAAACAGCACTAAGACGTTTAAAACATAATTCAAGAAACCGATTGTTAAAATCGTATCTCTAAACCCCATACCTGGTTAGTAGGAAAAAGGCTGTTTCAATTCGAAATAGCCTTTTTTTTATGTCCTCAAATTTTCTTGATTTGATGCTAACAGAGGAAGGGTCTTCAACTGCAAAAAGTAAGAACTCTTCATTAGAGCCATGTTCTAAATAAAATAATATAAATTTGCAGCAATAATTTTGATAGTATCGTGATGGTCGGTTCTGTGTTTTACAGACTAACTTCCCCAATATCAATTATTTGATTCCGTAGCTCAGTTGGATAGAGCATCTGCCTTCTAAGCAGACGGTCAGGCGTTCGAATCGCCTCGGAATCACCAAAATGCGAAGGGAGCCCTAAAGCTCCCTTTTTTCACATCTAAGAATAAATATAAATTACAAATACGACTTCAGCAGTTTATTTCTTGAATTATGCTTCAGTCGCCTCAACCCACTCTCTTTTATTTGTCTTACTCGTTCCCTTGTTAGCCCTAATTCAAGTCCAATTTCATCTAAAGAAAGACTAATTCTAAATCCAATTCCAAAAAACATTCGAATCACTTCAGATTCTCTTTTAGATAAGGTATTCAACGATCTGTTGACATCTGCGCTTAAAGATTCGTCTAACAATACAGAATCGGTACTTGGAATGTCTTCGTTAGGCATTATATCCAATAAAGTATTGCTTTCATCGTAGCTGTCAAAGGGCGCATCCATTGAAATCGGTCGGATGGAGCCTCGCATGGCATCACGAATTTGATTGTAACTAATATCAACAGCTGCTGAAATTTCTTCTGTACTCGGGTCGCGACCGTACTCTTGCTCCAATTTTGCCAAAGCTTTTTTCACTTTGTTCATAGCGCCAATTTGATTGAGAGGTAGACGCACCATTCTGCTTTGTTCTGCGATGGATTGTAAAATACTTTGACGAATCCACCACACAGCATAAGAAATGAATTTGAAGCCCTTGGTTTCATCGAAACGCTGGGCTGCTTTCATTAATCCTAAATTTCCTTCGTTAATTAAATCGGGAAGACTCATTCCCTGATTTTGATATTGCTTGGCGACCGAAACCACAAATCTTAAATTTGCTCTGGTTAATTTATCTAAAGCGTCATGATCGCCCGCTCTAATTTTTTGTGCTAATATCACCTCTTCCTGAGGGGTTACCATACTCTCTTTACCAATGTCTTGTAAGTACTTTTCAAGGGATGCGCTCTCCCTATTGGTAATACTTTGTGTGATTTTTAATTGTCTCATTATTGTTGGGCTTTGGTGTGTGTTTCACTGCTTAACAAATTTTATGCCATGGAATTTAATAACCACCGTGACTTTCAGTAGATTAACCTAAGATTACAATACGTTTACATAATCTTTTGAAATCCGGAATTGAAATTCTTCAAAATCCAACATTTCATGTCATCTAATCAATACTATAACGTATGAGCACTCAATATCTTTTACAAATTCAATTAAAAATTAATCTGATGGAATAAAGCCATTAAATATTCGTTAATGGAGTTTATTGAGATGAATCTTTACAAATACTTCTACCAAATCATCCAAAATTTACTGGATAAAACTTAGTTTTGATGATTCTAGTAGAAAAGAATAAAAAATAAATCAGTCCTAATCAGAAAAAATTAATTTTGCATTTATCAAAATGAAAAAGTTTAAAGCTATATTTATAAGTATATTTCTTTTCTTACTCTGTCATGACTTTGGATTCGCACAGAAGCGACCGATTAATGAAAAAGATCTCATTCAATTTTCGGGTGTAGTAGTAAGTGCGGATTCCTTACAACCCATTCCATTTACCAATGTAATAATTCGTAATGCCCGCCGAGGGACGATGACTGATTTTTTCGGATTCTTTTCATTTGTGGCTATGAAAGGTGATACCATCGATTTTCAATATGTCGGATTTAAAACTTCCTCCTATTTAATTCCTGACTCATTGACTGAGCGACACTACTCCATCATTCAAATTTTGGTTCGTGATACCATCAACTTAAAAGAAGCTGTAATTTATCCTTGGCCTACGAAAGATGAATTCAAGCGTGCCTTTGTAGAATTAAAATTATCGGATGATGATTTGAAACGTGCACAAAGAAATATTGAATTAGCTTCAATGAAAGAAATACAAGATCAAGTGAGTTACGATGGAAGTATGAATTATAAAATGTCGGAACAGCAAAGACAAACACAATTATACACTGCAGGGCAATACCGCTCGATTAGTTTGTTAAATCCACTAGCATGGGCTGCTTTCATCCAAGCATGGAAAGAAGGAGCCTTTAAGAAAAAAGAAAATAAATAAGCGTGGTTTACAAATTAAGATACTCCATATTCTTTTTACTTTTATTGATGGTCACCTCCGGAGTAAATGCTCAGGAAGCTTTGGTATATGGAGTTGTAAAGGATTCTACAGGTAAAATTCTTGAAGCGGTTTCTGTTTCCATCAACGGGGAACCAGGCGGAACCATCAGCGATCAACAAGGGAAATACGAAATTCGCATTGCTCCTTACAAAGACATCACTTTAATTTTTTCGTTTATAGGATATGGCACCGAGAAAATTCAATTACGACTTCAACCGGGGGAAGAGCGCAAACTCGAGGTGCGACTTAAAAGTACTGCTCGTGACTTAGGAACTATCACTGTTGAAGCAGCACGCCTAGGAGATTTAACATTATTACGAATTGAACCTCGTACTATCGAACAATTGCCGAACGTATCGGGTAATTTTGAAAGTTTTTTAAAGACGATGCCAGGCGTTGTTTCTAACAATGAACTCTCTTCTAATTACTCCGTTCGTGGAGGTAGTTTTGATGAAAATTTAGTGTACGTTAATGATGTTGAAATTTATCGTCCCTTTTTAGTGCGTTCCGGGCAGCAAGAAGGATTGAGTTTTATCAATCCGGATTTAGTATCTGAAATCAGTTTTAGTTCAGGTGGCTTTAGTGCGATGTATGGGGACAAGATGAGTTCGGTTCTTGATATTAAATACAGAACTCCAAAAAAATTTGGAGGCAGTGTTTATGCCAGTTTGATGGGTGGAGGATTGCATCTTGAAGGAGCCAGTAAGAATGATAAATTTACTTGGCTAACGGGAGTGCGTCACCGTTCGAATCAGTTTCTTTTAGAAAGTCTGGATACTCAAGGTGAATACAAACCTCGTTTCACCGATGTACAAACTTTATTGAATTATAAAATTGGAAAAAAAACAGACATTGCCTTTCTAGGAAATTATTCATCCAATCAATTTAGAGTAATTCCATCGTCTCGTCAAACAGAATTTGGAAGCATCAATGAAGCATTACGTTTTACAGTGTATTTTGAAGGACAAGAAATTGATCAATACAATACAGGAACTGGTGCATTGTCTATTACACATCAAATCAACGATAGTTTAAGAATAAAATTTATTGCTTCTGCTTTCTATTCGAGAGAGAAAGAATTTTTTGATGTATTGGGTCAATATTTTTTAGATGAACTTGAACGTGATTTAGGATCTAGTGATTTTGGAGATGTGGCATTCAACCGAGGAGTGGGCGCATTCTTAGATCATGCAAGAAATGAATTGGAAGCTTTTGTTAGAACAGCTTCTCATATTGGCTCCTATCGCTCTAAAAATCATCAATGGCAATGGGGATTAAAAGCACAATTGGAAAGCATCAACGATCAATTGGACGAATGGCAATATCGAGATTCTGCGGATTATTCAGTACCACATCCAAATGATAATCCCGGACAGAATGCAAATCCTAATCAGCAAATTGTTTTGAATGGAGTTATAAAAAATAAAATCGAATTGAATTCCTCTCGATTAAGTGCTTACCTTCAAAACACCTGGAATTTAGAACGAGTGTCCTTTACATTAGGAGTAAGAGGAACTTATTGGGACTTAAACGAAGAATTAAATATTTCACCGAGAGCAAGTGTTGCTTTTAAACCTAAATGGAATAAGCGTTTGTCCTTTAGAGCATCCACCGGCTTTTATTATCAACCTCCATTTTACAGAGAAATGCGAAATTTAGAGGGAAACATCAATAAAAATATTGAATCGCAAAAAACTATACATTTTGTATTGGGCAGCGATTATCAATTCCTCGCTTGGGGAAGAGAATTTAAATTGACAAGCGAAGCGTATTATAAAAAAATGGAAAATTTAATTCCATACAAATTGGACAATACGCGCATTCGCTATTTGGCGAAAAATAATGCCAGCGGATATGCAACGGGATTAGATATGCGTATCAATGGCGAATTTGTGAGTGGTATTGAATCGTGGGTATCACTTGGGATTTTAAAAACAGTTGAAGATTTAGAAGACGATGTATACTATAGATATTTCAACGCAAGCGGAGAAGAAATTTTTCAGGGATATACATTCGACAATGTTGCCAAGGATAGCTTAAAAGTTACCCCCGGCAATATTCCACGACCTACTGATCAGCGATTAACATTTAGTATGTTCTTTCAGGATTATCTTCCGAAGTTTCCGACGGTACGCATGCACTTAAATTTGGTTTTTGGAACTGGTTTGCCATTTGGCCCTCCGGGTAACGATCGATACAAAGATATTTTACGTGGACCCTCCTATCGTCGTGTGGATATTGGATTTTCAAAAATCGCCATTGATGAAGAAGGGGAAAACAAATCCAGATTGCCGGTCATTCGCAATTTAAAATCATTAATCTTTAGCATTGAAGTATTCAATCTTTTGCAAGTAAGTAATACTATTTCTTATTCATGGATAACAGATGTTTCGGGACGACAATATGGTATTCCGAATTATTTAACTAGTCGTATTTTGAA
>JBBQED010000002.1:0-334777 GCA_038320345.1 Bacteroidia bacterium | reverse complement strand
TGGGAATGGAAACTAATGGGTATGAAGAATGAAGAAATTGTTTCGAAGCTTCAGGCTATCGGTGTAAAAATGTACAAACAGCAATTACATAAAATTTTCATTAACCCTTTTTATTGCGGATTAGTATCACACGGAATGCTGAATGGAAAAGTGGTTGAGGGAGTGCATGAAAAAATGATTACAAAAGAAACCTTTATGGAAGTGAATGAAGTAATTTCTTCTTCACCTAAATTCGGAGTACCTCATAAAGCAGAAGATGTAAATATTCCGCTAAAGGTTTTTATTAAATGCTCGGATTGTAATCAGCCTTTTACAGGCTACATTGTAAAGAAGAAGAACTTATACTACTACAAATGCAGAACAAACGGCTGTAAGTGTAATAAAAGCGCAAAAGAAATGCATCGCCTGTTTTCAGAAGAACTTGAGAAATACGAAGTAAAGGCGGATTTAACAGAAGCGATCAAAATTGAATTAGAAAACACTTACCATGAACTGAATAAAGATTCAGTTGAAAAGGAAGCAATCCTTAAGGCGAGAATTGTCGAACTAACTACTGATATTGAAACGCTCGAAGAGAAACACTTCATAAAAGAGGAGATGCCCAAGGAAACCTACGAACGTTTTAGAGTAAAATACGCTAAGGAATTTGATAAAATCCAAAAGGAAATGGCGACTTGTGGAATTTCCATTTCGAACCTAAAAGAAATGATAAATGAAGCAGTAATTCTTTGTCGAAACCTGCGTCAAATGTGGCAAGATGGCGGTATAGCACTAAAAGAAGGATTACAAAACCTAATCTTTCCTAACGGGTTGGTATATGACAAGAAAAATGGGGTATTTCGAACCTCTGAAATCAACTTTATAATTGAACAAATCGCCCGACACACGGGCGATTTGGCTATAATAAAAAAAGGACTTAGTTCTCGCTTTGAGCCTAAGTCCCTTTCAGCGGAGAGTTAGGGATTCGAACCCCAGGAAGTGTAACCTTCAACAGTTTTCAAGACTGCCGCAATCGACCGCTCTGCCAACTCTCCGGGGGCGAAATTAAAACATTTCAGAATTGATGAGGTGGTAAAAAAATAAAATCTTGCAAAATGTTGGAAAGGCTTGAAAGCAAACCTGGTAGGGTATGATTTAGCTTCTTTTTCGTCATTTTTACTTTGAAATGTCTCCAATCTTTAGTTAGATCCAGATTTTCGAAAGTACTTTATTGCCATTATTCTACGAGTTCTTCCAATTCCCGGAGATAGTCGGATTGCAGATCTTCATGTAATCCTGAGGTTAGCGTTCTGATTTTTTTGATTTGCGCATTAAAGATGTTTTCCAAGGTCAGGCTCTGATGCAATGGGATCTTTGAGGCTTTCACCTTACGACAAAAATAGAGGAGGAGGTCAGCCGTAATGGCCTTGTCTCCCATGTACTTACAATATTGGTTGATGAACCTCAGGATCTTTCGTAAGCTCTTTTTAATGAAATAGATATTTCTGAGTTCATCTATTTCAGCAAAAAATTGATCGATTTCTAACTTTAATTGTACTACAAATCCAATTTGATTCTGCGACTGAAAAAGCAAGTAACTCAGAAAGGATTTATTATCCTTTTTATACCTCGCTAAACGCACACAGAGTTCAGCAAGCTCCTTGTCCGATAAATTTTTTAACTCCAGCTTGATTTCCTGAAGTGATGCTGATTCCATTGGTTAAAAGTATCCTAAATTAGAATTCGACACCCCTTTTAGGTGTTTTATGATATTCTGATGGATTCAATTATAAACATATTTGGCTCAATTCAAAAACATCAATAAAAAAACTCAAAAATTAGAGAATAACTATTGCGTGTGGCCTTCACTAGAATTATGAAATTGCAAATAATTGAACAACAATGTTTTAAATATCAATTTAGGATTTCTAACTATCACGCTAACCTTCTGATCTGCACTTACGTTTAAAACATAGCATTGCATAGGTAATGCATGCCTTACTTGAGATAAATTAATTTGAAGTAAGAGAATTGATTTGGTTCCTGAAATGACTGAGGTCTTCGTCATTTATTAATTGTTGAATCATGACATGTTAAATCATCTACTAATAAGTCAGCTTGAAAATTTATTCGGTGGAACAGAAAATGTTCCTTCCGGCTGTACGGCTTTGCTCGAAATGATCAGTTCAAGTTACAACGAGTTTGAAGCAGATCGGAAAAAACTGGAACGTACTATCGACCTTCATGCAGAGAAATTAATTGAACTGAATCTGAAGTTAAGAAGAGAAACGGAAGAACTTAGTAAAGCGCATTATGAACTGAAATTACTGTTTGAAAATGTAAATCAAGTTTTCTTTTCTATCGATCTTACGAAAAATAAAATTGTTCAAATGTCACCGGCATGCGAACGGATTTATGGCTATAGTTCAGAGGAATTCTACCAAAATGTAAATCTTCTCAAAGAAGTAGTTTATGGTGAAGATCGTTTTCTTTTGAATGAACAGGAAACCATGCTCGCTCAAGGGAAATCCTTCGATAAGGAGTATAGGATTGTGACTAAAGTGGGACAAATTAGATGGGTAGAAACCAAGATGACTCCATCATTTAATTCATCCAATGAAGTAATTCGACTAGATGGAATTGTTTCGGATATTACTTCCAGAAAAAAATCGGAGAAAGCCCTTATTGAGAGTGAGAAACATAGTCGAAATCTTTTCAATCAGTCGACAATAGGATTAGCTTTAGTGAACATGCAAGGCGCTTTGATTGATGTTAACGAAGCCTACACCAAAATCATTGGATATTCTGCTCAAGAAATAAAAAATCTGACGTATTGGGAAATTACTCCTGAAAAATTTCATGCGCTTGAGAAAGAGAAACTGCAAGAGCTTAAAGATTCAGGACGCTATGCTAGTTATGAAAAAGAATACATTCATAAATCAGGGCATATTGTACCTGTAAAGATGTCGGGAATTCTATTAGAGAAAGATGGAGAGAAGTTTATTCTTTCAAGTATTGAAGATATTACGGAGAGCAAAAAAGTTCAGAACGATTTGCTGAATAAAAATCTTGAACTCCAAAAAACGAATCAAGAACTTGATAAATTTGTATATAGTGTTTCTCATGATTTGCGCGCCCCACTAACTTCGATGTTAGGTGTAATAGAAATAGCTGGTGATGATAATAAAGACCCCTTGATGCATGAACATTTGGATATGCTTAATACGGGGATTCGAAAATTAGATGGATTCATTCAGGATATTTTAGATTATTCCCGCAACGCACGATCCGACATTCGCAAAGAAGCGATTAATTTCCCGGAAATTGTTGGGGAGATCACTTCGCACTTAAAATACATGTCGGGTCATAATCGCCCTGTAGAAATTAGAACAAATTTCAATTGTGAGGAATGCTTTATTTCTGACAAAAGAAGAATAAGTATTGTGCTCAATAATTTAATTGCGAATGCTATTCGCTATCAACAACTGGAATGTGAACACCCATTCGTGGACATCAGTGTTTGTACAGGAGCCGCAGAGGCTTATATCATCATCAAAGATAATGGTATAGGAATTAAGCAAGAATGGCAGGATAAAGTTTTTGATATGTTCTTCAGAGTCTCTGAAAATTCAGTAGGATCTGGATTAGGATTATATATCGTCAAAGAAACTATCGAAAAGTTAAGAGGAATAATTACGATGGAGTCAACTTTCGGAAAGGGGACTACAATGGTCATTAATATTCCGAATAATTAGTGCATATTATGGAAGATTCTATCTCACCTGTACATTATAAGCGAGTGCTTGTGGTGGATGATACACAAATTGACAGATACGTTGCTGAACGTAATATCAAGCGACATCATTTTGCAGAAGAGGTGATCTTAAAAGAATCTGCACGATCAGCGCTTGAATATCTAAACTCTTTGGCAGACACACCCGAAGAACTGCCTACATTTATTTTCCTCGATATTCGAATGCCTGAAATTGATGGCTTCGGGTTTTTGATGGAATATGAAAAATTACCGGAAGTAATCCGATTGCACTGCATTATTGTGATGTTGTCGTCGTCGTTAGATCAAAATGATCATGAAAGAGCTCGCAATAATCGTTACGTTAATAATTTCTTTAACAAGCCCTTGAATAAAGAACAATTGGATAAGATTACCCCACCTACCGGGACTCACTAGTTCAATTTTTTAATGTTTCTGCTAGAAATATGAATAAGTAATCCATGCATCATCCAGTAATTTTATAATTTTTCACTTCTTTTCCATCATTGATTTAGCTTTGAAGTCACTATTTCTTTGAATTTTCTGTGTTTAACACAAACAATCCCCTTATTTTTTTGTTTTTTTGCCTGTAATGCGTGATTTAGTTATTCTAGTAGATGAAAATGACAAAGAAGTGGGAACCATGGATAAAATGGAAGCTCATCTTCAAGGAATATTGCATCGTGCTTTTTCGGTGATTATCAGAAATGATAAACAGGAGATTTTAATTCAGCAACGTGCTTTGCATAAATATCATTCTGGAGGCTTGTGGGCGAATTCCTGTTGCAGCCACCCTTTTCCTGGTGAATCTAATTTGGAAGGCGCAAAACGTCGCTTAAGCGAAGAAATGGGTATTCAAGCCGTACTGAGTCATTCCGGTTCATTTTTATACCGATGTGAGTTTGATAACGGATTAACTGAATTCGAATTTGATCATGTTTTCAATGGACATTCTAATGATGATCCGAAAATTAATCCTGAGGAAGTAAACGCATATCAATGGATCGATCTAGCTTCACTTATGGCAGATATGAAACAGCATCCCGAACGGTATACTTTTTGGTTTCATGAATTGTTAATTAAAGGATTTTTGAATTCTTAATTTTTATTTCTGGCATGATTTTGCCTGAAGATAATTTGATTATTCGCTCACTACTTTTTAGAATTTACGTAAGATTTTTAGTGTTCAGTTTTCATTTTCAGATTGTAATATTTTTTATGTTCCTGTTCTTAAACCCTTACTTTTAAGTATTGAGGTAGGGTTGAACATTTATCTTACACCTTCTTTACACGTTTTTTTACTAGAGGATTTAGGGATACTATTGACTTATAGAGTAGTCGAGTATTGATTACTCCTTTTTTAGAGTGGATTCTATTAAATACCTTACAATACAGAGGTATATTCAATGATTGGTTCATTCCTGCATGCTCACGGGGTTAGATTTGTTTTTGCAGCGAAAAGTATTCCCGTAGATCATTGCAACTAACGGGGCTGTAATACGAAAAACCCAAAGTTATGAGCCGAAAACTACTCCAATGGTTCTTTATCCTGACACTAGGCATTACGCTGTCCAGCAGCAAAAATGCTCAGGCTAGTCATGCGATGGGAGCTGATCTTACGTACCAGTGTATGGGAGGGAATACTTATAAAGTCAGGCTTTCATTCTACCGCGACTGTATCGGAATCTCTGCTCCAGCAAATGTTTATGTCAATATTAAGTCGGCAAGTTGCGGGCAAAATATTGGCGTAACATGTTATCCGATTCCGGGCACAGGTCAACAAGTTACTTATTTATGTCCTACAGCTTTATCAACGTGTAATGGTGGAACATTTACCGGAATTCAGGAATGGATTTATGAAGGTGTAATTACATTGCCTATGCAATGTGTCGACTGGCAGTTCAACTATACATTATGTTGTCGTAACGCCGCTATTACTACTATTGGAAGTCCAGGATCTAATACTTTTTATATTTATGCGAATCTGAATAATACCATTTCGCCATGCAATAGTTCACCAACCTTTTCAAATAAACCGGTGCCATTTGCTTGTTTAGGTCAGCAACTTTGTTTCAACCACGGTGCTGTCGATCCTGATGGAGATTCATTGGTGTATAGTTTGGTAAATCCAAAACAAACAGCAACAACCAATGTAAGTTATCTCGCACCATATACTGCAACTAATCCCTTAAATTCTTCTCCCGCATTACAATTTAATAATGCAACGGGTGATTTGTGTTTTACTCCTCAGCAATTGCAAGTTACGGTAATGGCAGTGCTTGTACAGGAATACCGGAATGGAGTATTGATCGGATCTGTAGTGAGAGATATTCAGGTAACTGTTTTAAATTGTAATAACGATCTTCCCACATTAACAGGTATCAACGGAACAAATACTTTCAATATGACGGTTTGTGCAAACACTCCGTTTTGTTTTAATATTTTCTCGAACGATAATGATGCTGGTCAGCAAGTAAGTTTGTTTTGGAATCAGGCAATTCCAGCAGCTACCTTTACTTCTGCAGGATCACCACATCCAACTGGAACATTTTGTTGGACACCCACACAAGCAGATATCAGTGGTACGCCGTATTGTTTCACAGTCCGCGTAAATGACGATGCCTGTCCATATACAGGATCTCAAACGTACTCCTATTGCATCACCGTCACAGGTATTAATGTCATTGCAGGGCCAGATCAATACATTGCCTGTAGTGATCAAGCCACCGTAAGTGCAAATGCTAGTGGTGGAAGCGGCACTTACACTTATCTATGGAGTAATGGATTTACAGGACCCACACAAACCGTTGGAGTAGGAACATATATTGTTACCGTTTCTGATGGTACCTGTTCAAGTTCAGATACAATAAATGTAATTTCAGCTTTCGAGCCTGTAGCTGCATTTACGTGGAATGGTGGATGTATTTTCAATCCTGTTCAGTTCACTGATCAAAGTAGTACAGCAGGTGGTTTCAGCAGTTGGACATGGAATTTTGGTGATGGTACAGGATCAGGATTACAAAATCCAACGCATGCATATGGTGCACCGGGAACATACAATGTATCGTTAACGGTACAAAATATTTATGGATGTGTGGATACGATCACGCAGGTGGTTACCATTTCACCACCTCCTGTAGCTTCTTATACTGTAGGTACCGCTTGTGCTGGATCTGCCGTTCAATTTAATAATACGAGTACTCCTGCAGGTTCATTATGGAATTGGACATTCAGCAATGGAAGTACATCCACACTTCAAAATCCTTCAGTCACGATTGGTGGACCTGGAACTTATACCGGAACTTTGATTGTAACGGATACTGCTGGTTGTATTGATACCGTTTCGCAAAGCTTTACTATTAACCCAAATCCTATAGCAGCATTTACCACTACGGGAACTAGTTGTCAGAATGGCTTGGTTACATTTACCAATACTTCTTCTGGTGGAACATCCTATTCATGGACGTTCGGTGATGGAACTACAAGTACCTCACAAAATCCTACACATACCTACAGTTCAAGTGGAACGTATAATGTCACATTAGTTGTAACTAATGCATTTGGATGTACTGCAACACTTTCACAATCTGTTGTGGTAAGTCCACCTCCATTTGCTAATGCAGGTCCTGATGTGGCCGTTTGTATTGGGAGTTCTGTTTCGTTAACTGCTACTGGAGGAGTTTCCTATACCTGGAATCCTGGTTCTTTGAGTGGTGGAACGATCAATGTTTCTCCTTCGGGAAATACATCTTATACAGTTATTGTAACGGATGCTAATGGATGTACGGCTATAGATACCGTTATGGTAACTGTAAATCCTCTTCCCGTTGCAACGGTGAGTCCAGATCAAACAATTTGTGCCGGACAATCTGCAACACTTACAGCAGGAGGAGGAGTGACTTATAACTGGACTCCATCAGGGAATACCAGTTCTACTATTAGTGTTACTCCCGGATCATCTACCACATATGCGGTGAATGTAATCGGTGCAAACGGATGTCAGGCAACTGCCTTCGTAAATGTAACGGTGCGACCGTTACCAGTGGTAAGTCTTCCTCCAGCGATCTTTACTTGTACAGGATCCTCTACCGTGTTAAATCCTGGTGCAGGTGGAACGTCATACTTGTGGAGTAATGGAGCAACAACCCCAACAATTAGTGTAAATTCTCAAGGTACTTATAGTGTTACCGTAACTAATCAATATGGATGTACTGCTACCGCTTCAACAGTAGTAACTATAGGAGGACAAGTAGTAAGTAGTAACAATACGATCTCGATTTGTCAAGGTCAATCAGCCACTTTAGATGCTGGTTTTCCAGGCAGCACTTATCAATGGAGTACAGGTGCTAATTCCCAAACTATTAGTGTGAACGCAGCTGGTGTTTATCAGGTAACTGTTACTGATGCCAGTGGATGTAGTGGTACTGTTGCACATACTGTTCAACTAAATCTGTTGCCGATCGTGAATTTTACACCGAATGATATTTGTATTAATACGGTGATGAATTTTAATGATATCTCTACGGTAAGTGGGGGGACTATTACTGCTTGGAGTTGGAATTTTGGTGATGGAGGTGTTTCACAACAGCAAAATCCCGTTCATACTTATCTCACCGCAGGTACTTTCTCTGTTTCATTAACAGTTACTACGAATAGTGGTTGTACAGCGACGTTAACAAAAATATTTACAGTACATCCTTTGCCGGTTGTTAATTTTACTGCTGCAAATAGTTGCGCAGGCCAATCTATTCAAATCGTAAATACTAGTTCTGTCTCTAGTGGAAATATTTCTACTTGGAACTGGAATTTTGGTGATGGTACAACAGGATCTACGCAAAATCCTTCTCATACTTATAGCACAGCAGGAACCTATAATGTAACATTATTTGTGACTACTGCCGGAGGTTGTTCAGATAGTTTAAGGAGTCAGGTTACTATCTATCCTCAACCTACAGCATCATTCAATGCGCCAGCAGTATGCGCTGGAACACCAACCATTTTCACAAGTACGGCTTCGGGTAATGGCGGTACTGTTGTTCAATGGAACTGGGATTTTGGAAACGGAGTAACCAGTACCCTACAAAATCCTACTTATACGTATGCAGGTGCTGGAACATATCCTGTTACTTTATCCGTAACTTCTTCTAATGGTTGTGTAAATACAATCGTACAAAATGTTTCAGTGCTTGCAGTTCCGGTTGCCGAAGCTGGTCCAAGTTATACATTTTGTCGCGGTACTGCTGTTACCTTGAATGGAACGGGTGGTGGTACTTATAACTGGACACCAGGTAATTTGAATACCCAAAGCATTACTGTTGTAGCGATGAATACTACGATGTATTACGTTACAGTTACTTCTGCAAATGGATGTACTTCTAGAGATAGTGTTAACGTTGGTGTAAGAAATTTGCCTACTGCTAATGCTGGACCTGATAAAGCAATTTGTGCAGGGGTTACCACTTCATTAACCGCTTCAGGTGGGGTCTCTTATTTATGGAGTAATGGAGCTGTTACACCAACCATTTCTGTAACGCCAGCAACCACAACGAATTATATTGTAACGGTGACCGGTGCAAATGGATGTTCTAGTTCGGATACTGTTAGAGTAACTGTGAATCCTCTTCCAATTGCCAACGCGGGTCCTGATCAAGCGATTTGTACAGGAACTACTGCAACATTAACAGCAACGGGAGGAACTAATTACTATTGGGCTGTTAATGGATCATCCTCAAATACAATTTATGTGAATCCAAATGCGGCAACTACCTATGCAGTTACTGTTACCGATAACAATGGATGTAGCGCACGTGATTCTGTGAATATCACCTTAAATCCAGTACCCGTAGTGGCATTGAGTAATGCCTTCTTCTGTGCAGGATTTAGTACTGTGCTAGATGCAGCAAATCCCGGAATGATTTACGATTGGAGTCCAACAAGTGAAACCACTCAATCCATTACGGTGTCTGCGCCTGGTATATATACAGTTGTTGTTACCAATTCATTCGGATGTCAAGGAACTGGAACTTCTAACGTGATCGAAGGAGGTACAGGACTTGCATCAAACCCATTAAATGTAATGGCTTGCCAAGGTGCAACAGTTACACTTGATGCTGGTAATTCCGGTATGACTTACTTGTGGAGTACAGGTGCAGTTACACAAACGATCACAGTTGGTACTACTGGAACTTATGATGTTACAGTAACTGATCCAGGAGGATGTTCAGCGACCTTTAACAATATTGTTACGATGAATCCATTGCCGGCAGTAAGCTTCACTTCAACGAATGCATGTCTTGGATTTACTACAGCATTTAATAATACGTCAAGCATTGCTACAGGGAATATCATTAACTGGGCATGGAATTTCAACAACGGCTATTCTTCCAATCTTCAAAATCCAACACAAGTATATTCCACTTCGGGTGCTTACACCGTAACACTCGTTGCAACTTCTGGTGCGGGTTGTCGTGATTCGGTAACACTACCTGTAAATGTTGATCCTATACCGAATGCTGATTTCACTGCGAACACGGTTTGTGCATCTGAGGCTACTCAATTTAACGACGCTTCTACCATTCCAAGTGGAAATATTAATAGTTGGTCATGGGATTTTGGGGATGGCAATACTTCAAACTTGCAAAGTCCACAACATACTTATGCTTTAGAAGGTACCTATATCGTCACACTCGTAGCGTATTCTACTTCTGGTTGTGCCGATTCTATTCAGTATTCAGTCACTGTGAATCCAACACCAGTAGCTGATTTCAATGCTGATCCTGTATGTGAGGGTGATTCAACACAGTTTATCAATACTTCATTTATTAATAATGGAAGTATTAGTGATATTAATTGGGATTTCGGTGATGGAAATACATCAACAGATGTTGACCCGATGCATAAGTATGTACAAGCTGGAACATATACCGTAACGCTTACCGTAGGTTCTGATTTAGGATGCGAAAATGTTATAACAAAACAAGTGGAAGTAAATTCATTGCCGAATGCCAACTTTACTACATCCGCAGTTTGTGATGGCTACTATGCTGTATTTACGGATCAGTCTACTGTAAATAATGGAACGATTACAGGTTATTATTGGAACTTCGGTGATAGCACGAGCAGTAATCAGCAAAGTCCAAATCATCTTTTCAATGGACCAGGTACTTATACAATAACTTTAATTGCTACTTCCGATGCCGGCTGTGTTGCAGCAGATTCTCAATCAACGGTGATCTATGTTTTGCCGAAGGCAGCTTTCGGAACCACCAATGTTTGTTTGGGTAGTGTAACCTCTTTTATTGATTCTTCTACCATCAGTTTTGGAAGTATAAATAGTTGGGAGTGGGATTTTGGAGATGGTAGTACATCGATGAATCAAAATCCTTCACATACTTTCACTACTTCTGGAACTTATGATGTTCAACTCGTAGTTCGATCTGTAAATGGTTGTACAGATACCTTGAAACAAAGCGTAAATGTGTATCCAGTTCCTGTGGCAAATTATACAGGTAATAGTGTATGTTTGAATTCCATTACGGATTTCTTTGATCAATCGGTAGTAGCTGGAGGCGGAACTGATTTCGTTTACAATTGGAGTTTTGGTGATAATACTACTGATACTATTGCTAATCCTTCACATATGTTTAATGCTGCGGGAGTTTACAATGTATCCTTAACTGTTACTACTCCTTTTGGATGTTCGGATACCTATACTAGTCAGGTTGAAATTTTTGATCTTCCAGTTGCGGTGATGACTGTTGGAAATGTTTGTTTGAATTCATTGAGTGAATTTGCCGACGGATCGTATGTTCCTACGGGAACATTGATTGGATGGAATTGGGATCTCGGAGATTCTACTCGTACTGCTGCTCAGAATCCGACACATATTTATGATAGTTCTGGAGTATTTAATATTTTCCTTGAAGTAACCTCGATTCATGGATGTAAATCAGCTGCGGTAGATTCGATACAGATTTTCAATCCTCCTACACCTCAGATTATGGCAGGAACAGGATGTGTGAATGATAATATTGCTTTCATCGATAGTAGTACAGGATCTAATAATTCGATAACTGCATGGGAATGGGATTTCGGTAGTGGAAATATTTCTACAATTTCAAATCCATCTTTTGTCTTTCCTACATCGGGTACGCATACAGTCACGCTTAGTACTACTAATGCCAGTGGTTGTCGAGCAAGTACTACGATCAACATTATTGTAGATCCTTTGCCTGTTGCTGGGTTTGATGCAGGTTCAGCGTGTGCTGATGATGGCATGCAATTCCAAAGCACAAGTACAATACTCACTGGATCAATTACAGGTTATCAATGGGCGTTTGGAGATAGTGCAAATGGTACTTCAGCTTCTCAGAATCCTGTATATGTGTATACTTCTCCTGGAACGTATAATGTAACCTTGATCGTATTTAGTAATAACGGATGTTCTGATACCATTACCCAACAAGTTATTGTGAATCCATTGCCCGTAGCGAATTTCCTACAGGTGAATGCAGCAGGTTGCGGACCTATTCCAGTTCAGTTCACGGATTCGTCTTATATCAGCATGGGAAATGTAGTAGCATGGTATTGGGATTTTGGTGATGGTGAAACATCGAAAGATCAGAACCCCTTGCATATTTATACGCAGAGTGGAAATTATTCTGTTTCCTTAACTGTTACTTCTGATATGGGATGTAGTGCCACTTTCACTAGAGATAATATCATCACGGTGTTCCCCGGACCGTTAGCGGAATTTGAACCGGATCCGTACACTCAATCGATCCTGAATCCGAATTTTAATTTCATCAATCTTTCTAGTGGTAATTTAACCAATGCTTGGACTTTCGGTGATGGTACTGGATCAACAGTAGTTTCTCCTGCACATACCTATCGTGATACGGGTAACTATGTTGTGATTTTATGGATTACGAATTCTTATGGATGTGTAGATTCAGCCATGCATACCGTAAGAGTAGAACCTGAGTTTACCTTCTGGATTCCGAATGCCTTTACTCCAAATCAAGATGGAGAAAATGAAGAGTTCAATGTGAAAGGAATTAGTATCGCAGATGTGAAACTACATATTTATAACCGTTGGGGAGATCAGATTTTCTTCAGTGAAGGAAGAGATAACCGCCCATGGGATGGAAGTGTAGAGGGTAGTTCACTAAAAGCTCAAGAAGGAGTTTATGTTTACTTGGTGGAAGTGCGCGATGTATGGGGTAAGCTTCATCAAAAAATCGGACATGTGAATCTGGTTAGATAATTTGAATCTCTCTTAAAATAAATAAAGCCCCGGCGATTTCGTCGGGGCTTTATTATTCGTATTTTTTTTAGAGATACCGTTATCTTAAATCTACTACTTCAACTCCTGGATACTTTACATTGTTGAAGGAAAACAGTTCATCACTAACTACGGCATTGGGAACAAATTTCACAATTGAATAGGTCATGATGTTTCCGCTTTTATCGTAAATTTTAGCTTCACTAACATATTTTCCGGCTTTATCAATATTCAACACGATTTTAAAATAATTCTTTTTGTTATCATCAGGAATTAATTCAATTTGTTGAACGGCTTTACCAGTGATCGTTTTCTCTCCTAAAAATTTCGACTTAAATCCTTTTTCATACATCGTGAATATGGTAGTAGGAGTAATTGCATCTGGAGTTATTTTCGTTTCGCTGATTTGTACTTCATTGGATTCTTTCAGATACGTCCAAGTAGTTTTACCATCACTCATTACCGTTTGATCCGCCATTACGAGATTAAATTGACCACCTCTTAATGTGATGGATCCGGATTGAGCTTCACTCTTTTTTGTTTTCTGATCGAGGATGTTTACTTTAAAAGCAGCAGTCAGGCTTTTATAGGATTTATATTTTGCACTCACTCCTTTCAGTATTTCTTGTGCTTTCGGATCAACCTGTGCTTGTGTCTTACTAGTGAAGGTCAGCAGCATGAATGCTGCGATTAAAATTTTGGTCATTGTTTTTATTTATGATTACAAAGATAATTGTCTGGAAATATTACACACCATGTGGAGTCCGCATGGATTTCAATAACTGTTCCAAACTTGCAAGATCCTTGCAACGCACCTCACGAGCCTTACTTCCTTCAAAAGGACCGATAATTCCAGCTGCTTCAAGTTGATCTACTAGTCTTCCAGCTCTATTATACCCCAATTTGAGGCGTCTTTGGAGCAGGGAAGCAGAGCCTTGCTGAAACTGAACCACCATATGTGCCGCTTCGTCAAATAATGGATCCAGATCTTCCGTACCCATTTCATTTCCAGAGCCTGAGGTCTCACCTTCGGCAATATATTCAGGTAACATATAAGGGCTAGAATATCCTCTTTGGTTACCAATGAAATCAGTTATCGCCTCAACTTCAGGAGTATCTACAAAAGCACATTGAATCCTGATTAGATCTGCACCGGTATTCAGTAACATATCACCGCGACCAATCAATTGATCTGCCCCACCCGTATCAAGGATAGTACGGGAATCGATTTTAGATGTAACTCGGAACGCTAATCGAGCTGGGAAGTTAGCTTTGATAGTTCCGGTGATGATATTTACCGAAGGACGCTGAGTAGCGATAATAAGGTGAATACCAATCGCTCTAGCCAATTGAGCCAGTCGTGCAATCGGAGTTTCGATTTCCTTACCGGCTGTCATGATCAGATCTGCGAACTCATCTACTACAAGTACGATATAAGGTAGAAAACGGTGACCGTTATTCGGATTCAGTTTACGGTTTACGAATTTGGTATTGTATTCTTTCAAATTACGAACTTGAGCATCTTTCAGCAATTCATAACGGTTATCCATCTCAATGCATAGTGAATTGAGCGTAGCTACTACTTTTTTGGTATCCGTAATAATGGCATCCTCATCACCGGGTAATTTCGCTAGAAAATGACGTTCGATCGTTTTAAATAAGGTCAATTCTACTTTTTTAGGATCCACCAAAATAAATTTCACCTGTGCGGGATGTTTTTTATAAAGTAGAGAAACTAGAATTGCATTTAATCCAACTGACTTACCCTGACCCGTTGCACCCGCCATTAATAAGTGAGGCATTTTAGCTAGATCTGCAACAAAGATTTCATTGGAAATTGTTTTCCCTAAACCGATGGGAAGATCCATATCTGAGTTCTGAAATTTTTCGGAAGCCATCACAGAACGCATACTTACGATATCTGGATTTTGGTTCGGTACTTCGATACCGATAGTTCCCTTTCCAGGAATAGGAGCGATGATACGAATACCTAATGCGGCAAGACTTAATGCAATGTCATCTTCAAGATTTTTAATTTTCGAAATTCGAATTCCTGCTTTAGGTACAATTTCAAAAAGCGTTACTGTAGGACCAACGGTGGCTTTGATTTTATCGATTTCGATATCATAGTGACCGAGTGTTTCAATAATTTTTTTCTTGTTGGCTTCCAACTCTGCCATGAGTTCATCACGACTCAATTGAGAGCGACCACTAGTGTAATTTTCGAGTAAATCAAGAGTGGGATACTGGTAACTACTTAGGTCCAATTTGGGATCATATTCACCGAGTTGTTCTACTAGACTTACTTCCTGTTCAGACACGATTGGCATCTTTCCATCGAGTTCAGGCTGATCTACAATTTGTAAAACTTCGAGTGAAAGTGGAGCAGCTACTTCGGGTTCTAATTCTAATTCAAGTTCAGATTCCGGCAAGTCTATTTCAGGAGAGGGTGCTCTAGCAAGTACTTCCGGAATTTCCATTTCGATTTCATCGCGATGCGTATAATTATCGGGAACTTCAATGGGCATTTCTATTTCTGCTTCCATTTCTTCTTCCTCATCATCATCACGTAAATGATTTCCGGGAAGATCAAAATCTTCGTCATCACTTGTAACAGGGCTGACGTTATTTTTCAACGATTTTTTTGGTAAGCGGAATGCAAAATTGAATACTGCAACGGCAAAGGATAAACCTGTGAACGCCAATAAAAATCCTGTTCCTGCAGAACCCACAGATAAAGTGAGCCAACGATTCATTTCAAATCCGATTCCACCTCCCATAAAAAGTAGATCAGGATGATTGCTGAAAATAAAGGATAGGGTAGGAGGGAGGTATACTAAAGTGAACAGCGAATATTTTAGTGTTTTTTTAACAGGCAATAGATCCACTTGAAATAAAATTCGGAAACCTGTTAGGAATGAAATCAACACAAAAACAAAAGAAGAAACTCCAAACCAAGTATGCATAAATTGATGTGATACAATTGCACCAATTTTACCCAGCCAATTATCGACACTTTTATCTGAAAAACGCATCAGATCGAACCATGAACCTGTCACCAGGCTTTGGTCGTTTTTCCACGTAAAAAAGAAGGAGGTAAATGCAATTAAAAAGAAAACGGAGATCAGAATGAGGAAGAGTCCGAAGATTTTATGGGTACGTTCGTCTTGTAACGTTTGCATAAAAGCGGGAACTCCAGGTTTTTCCTTCTCTGTTTTTTCCTTTTTCTGCTTGATTTTCTTTTCCGATTTCGGCTCTTTTACAGCTTTAACCTCTGCATCTGTTTCAGTAACAGTCTCCTGCGACTCTTTATATCGATTTCCTTTCCCAGCCATGTGTTCAGATTACTTTAAGAAGCTAATGTACCTTTTGCCCCTGTGCAGGTGACTACTCTTTTCTTACCTTAATCAACAGGGAACTGTGTAAAACTCCAAACGATAAAAATGGGGTTTCAAGTATAAGGAATTGGGGATGTGGGGAAGCATAATCCCTTATTGGGAATCGGATTTTGCGCCAGGGATAGTAACGGTTACCCCACAAGACAGCTTCGCTGGCTGAGGAGTAAGAGTGGATAGCCCGGTGCCCCGCCGCGAAGCGAGTGGGGCAGGCGCCCTCCTTTTGAGTAAACTCGTGAACGGATGAATTGATCTATTTATTCTACTAATCCGGTGGGATTTATTAATTTTGTTTTGGAATTGTAAGGAAAAAAAGTGCTAAGGGTTGCCTAAAATTTTAATTTACCTCAGCCGTCTTTTAAATAGCAACTGCAGAAATATTAATTTGCATTGCTGATCTTACAAAAAAATATTTTTATTTAATATAACACAAATTGATGAAACTCGAACAAATATATACTGGCTGTCTGGCGCAAGGAGCTTATTACATTGAATCCAACGGAGAGGCGGCAGTGATTGATCCTTTACGTGAAGTGCTTCCTTATTTGGATCGTGCAAAAAAAGATCATGCAAAAATTAAATTCGTTTTTGAAACGCATTTTCATGCAGATTTTGTTTCAGGACATATTGATCTTGCCAATGCATCAGGTGCAACTATTGTGTACGGACCCAATGCACAAACAACTTTTAGTGCTCATATTGCAAAGGACGAGGAAGAATTTAAAATTGGAGATCTAACCATCCGTGCATTGCATACTCCTGGGCATACTATGGAATCGACTTGTTATTTGTTGATCGATGAAAATGGAAAAGAGATTGCCATATTTACTGGAGATACTTTGTTTATCGGAGATGTTGGCCGTCCTGATCTCGCTCAGAAAAGTGATATCACACAAGATGATCTTGCTGGAATGTTGTATGATTCGCTGCGAACTAAAATTATGATTTTGCCGGATGACATTATGGTTTATCCTGCGCATGGTGCTGGTTCTGCTTGTGGAAAAAATATGAGTAAAGAAACCGTGGATACATTGGGTCGTCAAAAGCAAAGTAATTATGCACTTCGTGCGGATATGAGTAAAGCGGAATTTGTAAAAGAAGTGACGGATGGATTACTTCCACCTCCTGCTTATTTTCCTTTGAATGTGATGATGAATAAACAAGGTTATGCTAGTATAACAGAGGTCATTCGCCGCGGTACTCAAGAGCTGAATGCAGATGCATTTGAACTTGTTGCCAATTCTACGAACGCTATTTTATTAGATACTCGAGATCCTCAAACTTTTGCAAAAGGATTTATTCCGAATGCTATTAATATTGGAATTGATGGACAGTTTGCACCTTGGGTGGGTTCTTTGATTCCTGATATTCGACAAGAGATTTTAATAATTGCGCCTGAAGGTCGTGAAGAAGAAGTAGTAACACGTTTAGCTCGAGTGGGATATGATCACTCTGTGGGTTACCTCAAAGGAGGATTTAAAAACTGGCAGGATGCAGGAAAGGAAACAGATCAGATTGAATCCATCTCTGTAGATGAGTTTGCCGATCGACTATCTGATAATAATGCACTAACGGTAGTGGATGTCCGTAAACCTAGTGAATTTGAAACGGAGCATGTTGATGCTGCAATTTCTTCTCCTCTTGATTTTATTAATTCCAATATGTCAGCAATTTCAAAAGAAGAGCCCGTTTATATTCATTGTCAAGGTGGATACCGTTCTATGATTTATATATCAATATTGAGAGCTAGAGGTTATTCGAATTTGATAGATGTCAAAGGTGGTTTTAAAGCGATTCAAGATTCCGGAAAATTCACATTAAGTAAAGCAGCAGAACAAAAAGCTAGCTGATATTTTTTTACCCTATAGAAAGATCTCTGTTCAGGCAGGGATCTTTTTTTGGTTAGGTATAATCTGTTTTCATGACTTTAATCATCATGCTTAAGTAACAAAAGTCACCTGCGGAATGGGACTCTCAAGTGTAGCTTTGCAGAAGAAATTTATCCGTAACTCTTCTAAATTAATCCTATGCAAATCGAACAAATTTATACCGGATGTCTAGCTCAAGGAGCTTACTATATTGAATCAAAAGGAGAAGTAGCGATCATCGATCCTTTGAGAGAAACAGCACCTTATCTTGAGCGTGCAGCAAAATCGAATGCTAAAATTAAGTATGTCTTCGAAACGCATTTTCATGCCGATTTTGTGTCGGGGCATTTAGATCTTGCTCATGAAACGGGAGCTGTAATTGTTTATGGTCCAACAGCAGTACCAGGATTTGCTGCTAAAGTTGCGGCAGATAATGAAGTGTTTATTTTAGGTGATGTAAAAATAAAAGTACTGCATACTCCTGGCCATACGATGGAGTCAAGTTGTTTTTTATTGATCGATGAAAACGGAAAAGAGTCTGCTATTTTTACGGGTGATACTTTATTCATTGGAGATGTTGGTCGCCCGGATCTTGCACAAAAAGGAGCAGTCACTCAAGAAGTACTTGCTGGCTATTTGTATGATTCACTAAGAAATAAAATTATGATCCTTCCTGATGACTTGGTGATTTACCCAGGACATGGTGCGGGTTCCGCCTGTGGCAAAAATATGTCGAATGAGAAAAGAGATATTTTAGGTCATCAGAAAGAAAATAATTACGCTTTGAGAGCCGATATGACTCGTGAAGAATTTGTTACAGAAGTATTAAATGGACTTATGCCACCGCCTGCATATTTTCCTAACAATGCGATGATGAACAAAGCGGGTTACGATAGTTTCAAAGATGTCATTCAACGAGGATTACATTCACTCAATGCCGATAATTTTCAATTTACGATGCAAGAAAGGGAGGTGTTGGTATTAGATACCCGTGATCCTAAAATTTTTGTAGAAGGATTTATTCCGAGCTCCATTAATATTGGGATCGATGGAAATTTCGCACCTTGGGTAGGAACATTGATTCCTGATATCAAACAGGAAATACTTATTGTTGCTGATCCAGGAAGAGAGCAGGAGGTAATTACAAGACTTGCACGGGTAGGTTATGATTTTGCTGTTGGTTTTTTAGATGGTGGATTCGAAAGTTGGAGGAACAGAGGATTTGAGATTGATAAAATTGAATCTATTAGTCCGCTTTATTTTGTTTCACTCTATGAAAAGACTCCCAACATTTTGATGCTTGATGTAAGAAAGAAAAGTGAGTTTGATACCGAGCATATCCTTGGAACAGTTAATGGTCCGTTGGATTGTGTCAATGAAAGTATGCTAAAAATTAATAAGGAAGAAAAAACATATGTTTATTGTGCAGGTGGATATCGCTCAGTGATTTTCATTTCGATCTTGAAAGCTAGAGGTTATCAAAATTTAATCAATGTAGAAGGTGGTTTTGCATCATTGAAAGAAACTGCTCAATTTGAATTGAGTGAATATAGTACACCCGTATCGATGTTGTAGAATAAATTTATAAAAATGAAAGCCCCGATTTTTTTAGATCGGGGCTTTCATGATAATTACACTACACTGAGCATTATGAATTATGAGACATCCATTTTCAATTCAGAATTTAAAATGGCTTAAAGGATCTGCTTTTTATCTCCTCAACTTTATTTCTTGAATAAAAAGGTTTGGAGTTAAAAGTAAGGTGATTAATGATCATGCATCCCTTCGTGGTGCGCGTGACCATGAGAGAGTTCTTCTTCTGTAGCTTCACGAACATCAACAACTTTTCCTTCGAAGTGAAGATTCTGGCCAGCCAACGGATGATTAAAATCAAGCATGACAGAATCATCTTCGAATGCAACAATTTTCGCTACCAGCTGATTTCCGTCACGGTCGAGTAAAGGAACCATATTGCCGATCTTCAAAATTTCAAGATCAAGTATACCATCTACTTTGAACATTTCAGTTGTTACTTTTACAATTGCTTCAGCATCATTTTCTCCGTACGCATCAGCTGCATCTATATTGAAACTGAAAGGACTTCCAGATGTTAAATCACTCAGATTAGTTTCGAAGGCAGGAATTAACTGACCAGATCCGAAGAGGAAGGTCAATGGATTTTCGTCACCTGTTTCTTCGACAAATACTTTTTCAGCTCCTGGCATACTGCTCTGAAGGCTGTAACTCACTGTTACTACTTTGTTCGGTCCGATTTGCATTTTGATCATTATTTTCAAAGGTCAGACGAGCATTTTAGCTTTTTTTCCTGCCTTTTTGGTTTATTTCGGCAAAAATACGGAAATCAGGGCTAATCTCTAGCAATTTCACTCAGAAAGATACATTCAGGCGTGCTTTTCAACTAGAAAACACGAAATCGACACATTTATCGATTTATGCTGTATGGCATGCAAAAGAATAGAAATTCTATAAAAACGCGTTAATCGGAAAATGTTTCACTGCACGAAAAGTTGATTTTTCGTTTTTAGTGCAGTGATTATGGCGTTATGATGGAATCCTTGTATTTCCATAAATGTCTACAAGCAAGTGTTCGGTAAGGTGTCCATTTGGCAGCAATACGCAGCATCTGCGGATGCAATTCTTTCCCTTTCCCTTCTATCTGGTAAATTTTTTTCATCCCATGCTGAATGCCGATATCATCCAATGGTAAAACATCTGGTCGATTTAGGGGGAACATCAGAATCATTTCTGAGGTCCATCTGCCCACACCTTTTATCTGAGTCAAATATTGAATCAACGTTTCATCGTCAAGTTTTCGGAGTTTACGATAATCTAGGGTTTGATCGATAGAAAATTGTGCGATGTTTTTTAAATAAGATGCTTTCGACCATGATAAGCCAGCTGTTCGAAGTTGATCATCTTTAAGTTTTAATAATTCTAATGGATGCGGTTGTTCCTCTGGAAAAAGTGCTAAAACTCGTGACCAGATTGTATCCGCAGCTTTTACAGACAATTGCTGACTCACTACAGACACTAAAAGGGCTTCGTAAAGATTATTTCGCACAGGCATCTTTAATTTTCCTGTATGCAGAATAATTTTTTTCAATTTTTGATCTTTCAGCAAATGCTGATAGGCCGCATCAAGAGTCCACTTCATAGAAAATTAATAAGATATTAAATAGCATGAGGAAGTGAAGTTGAAAGTTCGAAAACTACCATTTCACATCAGCAGGAAACTTATCTAGTCCATCATATTCCGGTGCATGAAAAGAAATTACTTTCATCGGAATTTTAGAAGTTACTTTGACCGCATGAATAACATTTTGCGGTATCTGAATTAAGTCGCCGGCTTTAATCGAATAAACAGTATTCGAATCATTCAACAGGAGGAGTCCTTCGCCTTCGAGAACATACATTTGCTCTGAATGATTATGATGAAAATGTGGTTCTACAGTTTCTTTGATCCAAATAATTGTACTCGTAAGGTTAGAGTCATTAAATAACCGCTGGCTGATATTTTGTCCGGCATCATACTGAGGCTTCATTTCTGTTACTGAAATGGGTTGCTGTGCATATGCCGAGGCGGAAATGATCAGCAGAAATACTACAAGTAAATTTGGTTTCATATTCACTAGATTAAGCTGGAATTTCTTTCAGAATTCTCCATTCTCGAGGAAAGTAATTATTGATTCTTCCCGTCACAACTTTCGCCCATCCGATAATAAAGTTTTCAAAGGTTATCGTGTACCATCCTGGAGGCACTGAATTGTAAGGAATGCTTTCGCATTTAAGATAACGCAGTGCATCTTCACGGTTTAAATCAAGTGATGGTAGATCATTTCGAAGTTGATTACTCAGTGCAAGTTCATGTGATGGAACAAGGTCTTTCCCTTTGAGAGTTCCCATACATATTCCAGCCTGACGAATATAAAGTTTATCACTTAATTCCTGAAATGTTTCATAAAAATCATTGGGAATAGCGTAAAGCATTTCGCCAATTAAATAAGGCGTGAATGCTGATGCATCTTCCAGAAAGTCATTCAAATAATTTCTATACGCTTCATGCTTTGGTGCAATGGAACGAGAATGATGATTTTTGATCTCTGGTTGTCCATTCTTTTTTAATACTGCAATATAAAAACCTTCCCCTTTTACGAGATGTGGATAGGCTTGTAATCCAAATTTAGTACTCATTATTCCAAACCCTGGATTTTGTATTTCTACTAAGCTAAAATCATGAGATTCGATCAATTTTTCTATCTGGAAATCATTCTCTCCAGGTTCATAGGTACACGTACTATAAATGAGTAAACCACCAGGTTGTAATGCAGGAATGATATCTTCTAGAATTGAAGTCTGACGAATCATACAACGCTCTACATTTTGTTCGTTCCATTCTCGTATTGCATTGACATCTTTTCTGAACATGCCTTCTCCACTACAGGGAGCATCTACAAGAATAAGATCAAAGAGCTGTTCTAGTTTTCCGATTTCTTTAGGTTGATTTTGAATAACGATTGCATTGGAACTTCCCCATTTCACTAGATTCTGTTGAAGAATTTTATTTCTTCCGGGTACTACTTCATTGCAAACTACCAAACTTTTATTTCCCAATAAGGATAAAAGATGTGTTGACTTACCACCTGGAGCAGCACATAGATCTAATGCTTTAATATTTTTTTGCAGGAGATTCAGTTGCGCCAGTACAACTTCATTCAGCATTGAACTTGCTTCTTGTACGTAGTAGCAACCCGCATGAAACAATGGGTCGAAGATAAACGAGGGACGTTCTGCTAAGTAGCGGCCTTCTGTGCACCATGGAATTTTTTCTTCTTTTTCAAATAAGTCACTTTTCTTTTCAGGATTCATCCGAATGGAAATCGGTGCTGGTTCCTGCATACTTTTCAAAAATGGTTCTGAAGAATCTCCAAGTGAAATTTTAATTCTACTAATAAATTCTGGTGATAAAGGAATAGTCATTGATACGAAGCTAACATAAATTCTGGATATACGAAACAAAACATAGTCCAGTATTCAGAGGAAATATAATAAGATTTACACAATAAAAATGTTTATCTGTGCGTTGTGCAAATTTAATCTATTTTTTCGATTTATAACCCTTTTTTAGTCCTTCTTAGCAGATCCTTTAAGTTGGATTTTTTATTGGCTACATGTGATATTTATAGAGTACATGAGGACTCTATAACTGACTCGAAGGAAGTTGTGAAGTCCTTTTATTTTGAAATCTTAATTCAAGATAAAGGTGCTCGCTGAGAATCTATAGGTTATGATCCTTTTTAAAGTATTCACCAATAGGTATTTGGAAGAATTCGATTATCATGGAAGTATCTAGTTGATGAACAGGGAAGTAAGTTGGTTGTATGATGATTAACAATCTAAGCAAAGGGTATTAGGATTCACCTCAGTAGTATAAAGTTTTCTTAGAATGGTCTTTAAGTCAAGGAGATGCATAATATGTAGTGTAATATGACCCCAAAAATGCGCGCTAAGTACATTTTTTTTTAACCTTTGCAAACAGTTTACATTGTCAACTGTTGCATATACAATCGATGAAATCAACTTGTACTCCTGCGATGCCGCTAGGCACTCTTTTGGCCATTATCACCAAGCAATATGCAGGTGTGTTGAGTCATATGATAGAGCCTAGTGGAATTGACCGTTATTATTCCATTTTGCTCTTGATTGAAAGTGAAGGGCGACCATTAAGTCAGCAGTTTATTGCCGATCATTTATTTACGGATAAAGCGTCGATGGTTAGGATCATGAATTATTTATTGAAAGCGGGGATGATCCATAAAATTGTAAATCCAGACAATCGTCGTGAATTTCTGATTTCACTCTCTGCAAAGGGGACAAAAATTCTTCCTGAAATTAATGCAGTGATTGCCGAGCTCAATAAAATTGTATTTAAAGGAATTACATCAAATGAACGTAAGCAATTTTATCAGTCGATTCAAAAAATAACTACAAATCTGGAGCAACTTCCTTCTAAACAAATTATCCTGCAATATAAGCCGGAAAACAAACGTATTGTCCGATGAAAAATTTCAAACCAGTTTTAATCCTTGCACTGTTCATCGTAGTGCTTTTAGGAATTAAGTTTATGTTTTTTCCTTCTGCAAAAGATGATGAAGGCAATAAAGCAAAATCAAATATGCCCAAACCTGCTGTGAATATAGATGGGTTTATAGTACGATCTGCATCGCTCGACAATAGATTGTTTATCTCCGGCAGTATCTTAGCGAATGAATCCGTAGAGATTCGTTCTGAAATTTCTGGAAAGGTAGATCGCATCCTTTTAAAAGAAGGAGAACCAGTGAGCAAAGGTCAATTACTTGTGAAACTTGTAGATACCGATTTGCAAGCACAATTGCATAAAACCAATGCTTCATTAAAGCTGGCGCAAGTGAAGAAGGATAGAATTTCCAAATTGCTGAAAGTTCAAGGTGTGAGTCAAGAAGAATTTGATAATGCAGATAATGAAGCTGAATCGCTCATTGCTGATGCGGAAGTATTGAAAGTGCAAATTAGCCGTACTGAATTAAGGGCTCCATTCAACGGAGTGTTAGGATTAAGAAATATTAGTGAAGGCAGTTATATCAGTCCTGCACAAATTGTAGCCACTATTCAACAATTGAATCCTGTAAAAATAGAATTTTCAATACCAGAAAAGTATTCCGGAAAAATAAAAAACGGAACGACGATTTATTTTCTTACTGAAGCTTCCGATGAGCAATATTCAGGAACCGTATATGCTATCGAACCCAATATAGATCCTGTTTCCCGCACCTTAAAAGTGAGGGCTACTGCTCCCAATATGGCGAATAAACTAATGCCAGGGTCTTTTGTTAAAGTAGATCTTTTGATGGGTAGACAAGCAGATGCATTGTTGATTCCCTCTCAGGCGATTGTTCCAGTATTAAAAGGGCAGCAAGTGTTCGTTGCACGTGAAGGTGTAGCTGTTGCAATCCCCGTGAAAATTGGAATGCGAAATGATAGTATGGTTCATGTTATTGATGGACTAACTTCAGGAGATACAGTAGTTACTACCGGTGTAATGGGTGTACGCCAAGGCAGTAAATTGAAAATGTTGCATGTTAAATAATTTTAATTTTCTGATCCAATGAGTCTTTCCAGTACCAGTATCAATCGTCCGGTTCTTACGATCGTAATGAATCTCATGATCATTCTTTTTGGAGTGATTGGTTATAAATATTTAGGTGTTCGTGAGTATCCTTCGATTGATCCTCCTGTTATTACTGTTCGTACCAATTACAGTGGAGCCAATGCGGATGTGATAGAATCGCAGATCTCTGAACCTCTTGAAAAGGTGATCAATGGAATCGCCGGAATTCGTTCTATAGCTTCCTCGAGTAATCAGGGATCTAGTGTGATCACTGTAGAATTTGAATTAGGAATAGACATGGAGGCAGCGGCAAATGATGTTCGCGATAAAGTGTCGCAGGCGATTCGTAATCTTCCTCAGGATATCGATGGTTTACCAGTAGTAACGAAATCTGATGCCAATTCCGATGCCATCATTTCAATGACCTTGCAGAGTAATACACGGAATCATCTTGATGTAAGCGATTATGCCGAGAATGTAATTGCTGAACGATTGCAAACGATTCCCGGAGTAAGTACAATTCAAATCTGGGGACAGAAAAGATATGCGATGAGGATCTGGATGGATCCAGCTAAATTATCTGCCTATAACTTAACACCACTAGATATTAAGCATGCGCTTGATCAGGAAAATGTTGAACTACCTTCAGGAAAAATTTCAGGAAATAATACCGAGCTTACCGTAAAGACTGTAGGAAGATTAAAAACAGAAGCTGATTTTAACAATCTCATTTTAAAAAGTGAAGATGGCCAAGTAATTCATCTTAGTGATGTAGGATTTGCAAGATTGGGTTCGGAGAACGAAGAAACGGTTTTGAAAGAGTCGGGAATACCAATGATAGGATTAGCTCTCGTACCTCAACCCGGAGCAAATTATATCGATATTGCAAATGAGTTTTACAAACGCTATGATCAACTGAAAAAAGAATTACCTAAGGATTATAAAATTGATATTGCGCTTGACAATACTAAGTTTATCAAAAGATCTATTTTTGAAGTACAAGAAACATTATTCATTGCAATCATTCTGGTTGTAATTATTATTTTCCTGTTCTTCCGTGATTGGATTATCGCATTCCGTCCTTTGATAGATATCCCTGTGTCGCTTATCGGTGCGTTTTTTATCATGTATTTGATGGGTTATTCCATTAACGTACTTACACTGCTAGCAATCGTTCTTGCAACAGGATTAGTGGTGGATGATGGAATCGTGGTGACTGAAAATATCTTCAAGAAAATTGAACAGGGAATGTCGCCAATTGAAGCGGCGAAGAAAGGATCTAATGAAATTTTCTTTGCGGTAATTTCTACTTCGGTAACGCTTGCCGCAGTTTTTCTCCCTGTAATTTTCATGCAGGGGTTTGTAGGTAAATTATTTCAGGAGTTTGGCGTTGTACTGGCAGGATCGGTATTGATTTCTGCTTTCGTTTCCCTTACCCTAACTCCTATGCTGAATGCGTATCTGGTGAGAAAAGGAAATAAAAAAAGTAAGTTCTATGAAAAGACTGAACCCTTTTTCGAGAAGATGAATACTACTTATCATGGATTGCTCGATTCGTTTTTAGGAAGGAGGTGGTTAGCATTTGTGATGATAGTAATGTGTATTGGGATGATTTTCGGAATTGGTAGTCAATTGAAATCCGAATTAGCACCTTTGGAAGATAGAAGTTGGATGCGTTTGAGTATAACGGCACCCGAAGGAGCCACCTATGAATATACCGATCGATTTATTGATAAACTAACGAATTTTATCCAGGACTCAATTTCAGAGAAGAGAGTTTGTTTAACCGTTACTGCTCCATCTTTTGCTGGATCGGGTTCTGTGAATTCTGGGTTTGTGCGATTAGTATTGAATGATCCCTCCCAAAGAAAAAGGACGCAATCTCAAATTGCTCAGTATGTGATGAAGAGCGGAGCAAATTTTCCAGAAGCGAAATTATTTGTAATCGAACAACAAACGATTTCAACTGGTGGATTTGCGGGGTTACCAGTTCAGTTTGTAATTCAAGCACCCGATTTTGATAAACTAAAAGCTAAACTTCCTCTTTTTCTAGAAGCCGCTAATAAAAATCCTACTTTTCAAGTGGTAGATGTGAATCTGAAGTTCAATAAGCCAGAAATTAATCTTTCCGTTAACCGCGATAAAGCACAAGAGTTAGGTGTTTCAGTTCTTGATATTGCTCAAACTTTGCAACTTGCATTTAGTCCTCAGCGTATGGCTTATTTCACACGCACCGGAAAGCAATATCAGGTGATTGGTCAGTTTGAAAGGGAGTCGAGAGACGAGCCGCTTGATCTGAAATCGATTTACGTAAGAAATAATTCAGGGAATTTAGTTCAACTTGACAATATCGTTTCCTTGCAGGAAGAGAGTAGTCCACCTCAGCTGTATCATTACAATCGCTACACATCAGCAACTGTGTCTGCGGGGTTGGCGCCAGGAAAAACTATTGGTGATGGGATCAAGGCGATGGAAGAAGTATCTAAGCAAACACTCGATGATTCTTTCTCAACGGCATTAACAGGAGCTTCCCGAGATTTTGCTGAGAGTTCGTCTAGTTTATTATTTGCCTTCGGACTAGCATTACTGTTGGTCTACCTTGTTCTTTCTGCACAGTTCGAGAGTTTTAGAGATCCTCTCATCATTATGTTTACAGTTCCTTTAGCGATTGCAGGTGCTGTTTTTTCGTTATGGTATTTCAATCAAACGTTAAATATCTTCAGCCAGATTGGGATTATTATGCTCATTGGTTTAGTTACAAAAAACGGAATTCTGATTGTGGAATTTGCGAATCAACTTCAGGAAAAAGGTGAAGAAAAAGAAGTTGCTATTCGCAATGCAGCGGTTGCTCGTTTGCGACCAATCTTAATGACAAGCCTTGCTACTGCCTTAGGCGCTCTTCCTATTGCTGCATCTATCGGCGCTGCTTCGCAAAGCCGAATGGGAATGGGTATTGTTATTATCGGAGGGTTGATGTTTTCACTAGTACTTACGTTATTTGTTATTCCTGCTATGTATTCATATTTGTCAAAAAAACGTATAGCTCATGTTGATGAAAATTAAGAAAAGTACGTTAATGTCCTTGTGGATTTTTTTGATGATGCATTCAGGTTCATTAACTGCTCAACAAGCATATACACTTCGCGCAGCGATTGATACTGCTTTAAATCGCAATCTGGGAATCCGTATCGAAAGAAATAATCTCAAAATTGATGAGAATAATGCAACCTTAGGAAACGCAGGTATGTTACCTCGTATTGATGTGAATGGAAATGTCAATCGTTCTCAGAATGATATCCATCAGGAATATGCCGACGGTTCTCAACTTGATAATAAAAATATTCAGTCTGATAATTATGGTGGCAATGTAGTGCTTACGTGGACATTATTCAATGGTACGCGAATGTTTGCAGATTACCATCGCTTAAAGTTAAAAGAGCAAGTGGGTGAAGTCAACCTGAAACAACAGGTGATCTCTACTGTTTCTGCAGTATCTGGCGTGTATTATGCACTAGTGAGAGCTGAAAAAAATATTGAGAATATCAATGCTAATCTTTCGCTATATCAAGAAAGAGTTAAGATCGCGGAAGAAAAACTAAATGTTGGTCGTGCTGCCAAAACAGAATTATTACAAGCTCAAGTTGATTTGAATGAACAAATCACTAGTTTATATTCAGCTCAGGCTAATCTACGTTCTTCAAAAATTCAATTAAATGAACTTTTGCTTTTTCCTCCCGATGATACCACTATCGTTGCTAGTGATAGTTTGCGTCCTCTAGAACTTGCTTCGTACGCTGAACTCTTGGAGGGCATCGAAAAGAATAATCCTGATTTGAGAGAGTATTTGCTTTTGCAGGAAGTTGCTAAGCAAGAATTAAAAGCGCAAAAAGCATATTCTTATCCTCAACTGGATCTGAATGCAGGTTACTATTCTAACAATACTTCAACTGAAGGAGGATTTTTTAGGGAGAATAAAACCACTGGTCCTCAGGCGGGATTAACATTCAAATGGAATTTGTTTAATGGAAACGTTCAGAATCGCCAAATTCAAAATTCCAGAATCATGGAAGAGAATGCACGGTTGACTACAGAACAGTTGCGTAATGCTATACAATCTTCCTTTGCGAATACCTGGCAACAATATCAGGCAGCAATTATCATCTGGAAAAAGGAGCAAGAGAGTAATGCCTTGGCAGATGAAAATCTTACCATTGTTGGGGAACGATTTCGTTTGAATCAGGGGGATGTGATAGAACTTCGAGAAGCCCAACGCTCGAAGGAAAATGCTTCTGACCGATTGCTGAATGCTGCGTATCTAGCAAAAATTGCTGAAACGGATTTGCTTGCTTTGGCCGGCATATTGGTTAAATAGTCACTTAGAAATTTTTGTTTCTTTTTTTTACGAAGTTTAGATTAGTTTCAGTAATTTTCTGCGGTATGCGTAAAAGAACAATTTTCCTTGTCGTTTTTCTGCTTTTTTTGGGCGCTGGTGGCTATCTATATTTTTTGAAGAGTGATTACCCAGTTCCTGTTGATCTTGCTCCTCCTGCAACTCCAAATGATAGTCTCACTCAGGAATTATCGACATGGAATTCACAAATCAGTTTTAGCATGTCTGATTTAGAAGCAAGGTTAAATAAAGAGATTCCAGAATTATTACTGTTTGATACGTTGAAAATCCCTGATGATTTAATTATTAAGGTACGCCGTACCGGGAATTTTAAATTATCAGTTAAAGGTGATTCACTCTTTTCATCTGCTCCTTTAAAAGTATGGGTGCATCTAAAAGTAAATTCAAAAAAACTTGGGATTAAAATTAAAGCTGAAAAATCAACAGATTTTAGAGTGAATGTTCAGATGGCGAGTAAGTTGAAGATCGAATCCAATTGGAGAGTAAATACCAATACTCGAATTAGTAAGTTTGAATGGATTGAAGAGCCCGTAGTAGATTTGGGATTGTTCTCCATTAATTTAAGTAAAATGGCTGAGAAGGAATTGCTGAAAACTCAGGATAAAATTGCTGGTAAGATTGATGAATACATCAGTAAACAAGTTGAGCTTAAACCCTTGGCATTGCAGGAGTGGCTGAATATGCAAAAGCCAATTATTATTAACCGACCAGTTCGACCTATTTATTTATGTATTACTCCAAAAACTTTTACGCTAAGTAAGATCTATTCAAAAAGAGATTTACTTTTCATGGATGTCGGCATTACGGCTTTAATTCATACTGTTGTTGGTGCCGATACTTTAATAATTAAGGATTCAGTTTTGCCAGCATTGAAAAGTGCACGGAATTCACAACGTGGATTTGATTTAAATCTCCTTGCTGAAATTCCTTTTGAAGAATTGAATATGGTATTAACGGATAGTCTCAAAGGCAAAGTGATCACCTATGAGCGACAGTCTGTTAAAGTTGTTGATGTAAAAGTGTTTGGATCAGGAACTGGAATTGCATTGTCAGTTCAATTGAGTGGAGCTATTGATGGTACAGTATATCTGACTGGGAATTTTGAAATTGATCCTACTTTACAATTTATTACGTTGAATGATTTTCGATATGATCTTTCTACCTCTTCTTATCTGTTAAAGACTGGAGAATGGATCTTTCACTCCAACCTTTTATCTACCTTAAAAGCTGAGTTAGATCATCCTTTAGAAACACGAATTAGTGAATTGCCAAGTATTATTGAAAAGGCACTCAAGAAAGGCAAAGTGGGACGCGTATTGGTATTTGATATTCAGAGTATGGAGTTCAAATTGAAGAAAGTCTTGATTAATAAAAATGGTATCCAGCTCATGGTAAATACTACCGGTGATGCAGTTGCCGAAGTACAAGTAGATTCAATAGGTGTTAAAAGATAGAATCACTTTTTATATTATGTTTCGAGATAATCGAGATCTTTCCCAAATGTTTCCCGAAGTGCAACTACTGAGATGAGTGCCGCCGTCCAAACGATAATTCCAACAATTATCAGTGAAAAAGTTAAAGTGAGATGAAATGAATGTTCCAGCCAAATATGCAGTGGAATCAATATTGTTATGGCACCTCGCATAAAATTGGTGACCGTTGCTGCAACCGTAGCTCTTAAATTTGTTCCGAAATGTTCTGCTGTGGTAGTCACAAATACAGAGAGATAACCACATCCGATTCCCATCAATAATGAGGTAAAATAAATTTCACGTCCCGAATAAATACTTTTGAAATGCAGGATTGTCGCTAAGCATGCAAATAGCATGTAAGCGATAATAATTTTTTTCCTCGATTTGAAATACTGACTGAATATACCACTGCTGAGATCTCCTACTGTGATTCCTGTTTGGAATAAAATAAAACAGGTAGAAATTTTAATGTAATCGATTTGTTGTTCTTTCATGATTTCTGGTGTTAGGGTGATCAACAACCCTACAGAATACCAGATGGGAACTCCCATGAGAATACATGCTAAATATTTCAAGGTTCGCCGCCGATCACTGAAAAGTAATTGGAATGAACCATGCATTACTTTTTCTTGTTTTGATTTTTGAAAGAACGCAGTTTCCATTGACTTCATCCTAAAAAGTAAAAGCACTAAGCCTGCAATTCCTGCTACCATGAAGGCATCTCTCCACGGAATTAAATCTCCGGCTAAGCCAGCGCAAACTGCTCCTAAGGCTCCAAGAGTAGCTACGATGATAGTTCCATAACCTCTGTTTTCTTTGGTCATACTTTCACTGACGAGGGTTATTCCAGTGCCTAACTCTCCTGCAAGACCAACACCTGCCAAAAATCGTATGATGGCATAGGTCTGAGTATCTTGAACAAAACTATTGGCGATATTAGCGAGCGAATACAATAAAATAGAACCGAATAAAACTCCCACTCTTCCTTTTTTATCTGCAAGCATACCGCTGATAATTCCACCGATCATCATGCCCAGCATTTGGATGGATAGCAGATGTTCACCAGTTAAGGTTAGTTCTTTTCCCGATAAACCTAATTCTTTAAGGCTAGGTATTCTGTAAATATTAAAGAGAAATAAATCGAAGGCATCTATAAAAAAACCTAACCCAGCGGCTAATACGGCAATGTTGAAAGGAGAATGCTGAAGTTTCTTCAAGAAATAGGGCTTGAATTTTTAATGGATTAATTGGAATTTAGCGGTGCTGATTTTATTCCCGTTTTTGATCTGCAATAAATATAATCCATTTGCAAATTGTTGAAGTCCGATATGAATTTCACCATTGCTTTCGTTGATCATTTCAATTAAACTTCCGGTTACTGAATAGATTTTTATTTCTAAAAACTGGCTTTCTGAATTGGAGAGGATCAATTCATTCGTAATAGGATTCGGTGAGATAGAAAATGATGCAGCCGAAACAGTTGGGAGTCCGGTGAGTTGGTTACAGGAAGTAATGATACCCCCTAAATTAGCATAGTCCTGATAAAAGCTTTGGTAATAAATATTAGTAATCGTATCATCATGAATAATCAATGTGTTCTCATCATTCTGAGTGTTCGCTGAAATACTCCAGTTATGTGATCCTGTAACTACTTGCGGATCTGAATTTGGAAGGCAGGGATCAACGATTAACATTTTATTATGGTAAATACTAGTTTGATTGTACACGATCAAATTAGTATTCATCACAGGACTCAAAATAGAGTAGGGCTGATAGGAAATACTGAACTGGTCTATAATGCCTAATGCATACACATTATTATTTTGGATCTTGTTGACGATCGCATTTGCAAGAGTACTTTCTGTAAAAGTATAGATCCCAAAGTAAAGAGATTGATTCGCTGAATTGATGGATTGAAGAATTTCAGTACTTGTTCCATCACTGGGACTGAAAAATAGTTCTACATTTTTACCATCTATGGTAAATTGGTGCTGTGTATTATTGGTTTTAAAAGAACCAAACTTTGAATTTGTAAGGTTCGGTGATAATCCTGAACCTCCCCACATTTCATTGAATTCTATTGTGTAATTCTGTGCCAGACTTTGATCCTGGATGATGATCACATTATTCTCATCATCATTAAATTGTTGATCACCCCAGTTGCTAGAACCAGTCCATACAATTGCTTCGAGAGGATTAGTTGATGCCGCATCTACAATCATAAATTTATTATGCATGATGGTATAATTAGCACCACTGGGACTACCAAGTGTATTGATAGCTGGATCAAGTAATGCAACTCCGGAATTGCTAGAGCTGGAATTATAGATCCAACGTATATTCACTCCGCGGTTATAGGCCGCATTAATCGCCGTTGCAATATTGGATATTCCTGCACTCTGACTATAGTTATATACCGCCACATCAATAGAAATTTGAGCTCGATTGATATATGCAATGAGCGTATCATCTAATGCCTGATTTACATAAATAGCAGATACCCCTGATGACACAGCCGTGTTTACAGGATGGTTGAAATATACTTTAATTCGTTGCGCCTGGAGCTGAAAAGTAAGAAGGAAAAACAGAATGAGAATACTGTTTTGTTTGATTTTCATTCGATAAGCTGATCAAGAAATGCTGCTGCACCTACAGTAAAATCTTCAATCAGCGGGGTGTAAAGGTTATTGTTTTTAGATTTTGAAATGGTGATTAATTAAGAATGCTCTCTACAAAGTACATATCGATATCGCCCTTGTTCTTGGCGGGAATCTTTCCTCTGTAAGTGAAATTAAACTTATTTTTTACTAATTCATGTGTTGTTCCCGAAATGTTAACTTTCCCAACTGCACCACTACTTTCCATTCGGGAAGCGGTATTCACAGTGTCGCCCCAGATATCGTAGGCGAATTTTTTAATACCTACAATTCCTGCAACAACAGGACCGGTATGAACTCCGAGGCGAAGTTCAAAAAAAGGATCTCCATTTTTCTTACGCACTTCTATATTTTGGGAGATAAAATCCTGCATCTCTAATCCTGCTTTAATGATATCTTCAGGATGAGTAGTATTACTTACGGGTAAGCCACCAGCGCACATATAACTATCTCCAATGGTTTTGATTTTCTCAATGCCATATTTGGTAATAATTCTATCGAATTCACTATAACATAGATTGATTTCTTTTACTAATTCTTCTGCAGATAACTTTTCGCTGGCTTGAGTAAAATTCTTGAAATCAGTAAACATTACAGTTACTAGATCAAAGCTCTTCGCTTTTGCTGTACCTGTTGCTTTCAATTCTTCTGCGGTTTCTTCTGGTAAGATGTTCAGCAGTAATTCTTCACTACGTTGTTTTTCTTTGGTGATTTTCTTTTTTTGGAAGAACACGACCACAAGAAAGGAAAGTACAATTGCTAATCCTCCGAAAGTTGCATTCCGGATCGTGCGTTGTTGTTTTAAGTCTTTCTCTTGATTTACAATCTGATTTTGTTTCTTTTCAATCTCAAAGTTGAATTGTAGTCCGGATAATTTTTTATCCGTTTCAATATTATAAAGAGTATCCTTGATATCGCTGAAAAGTTGTTGATACTTATAGGCATTATTAAAATCGGATAGCTGAGCGTAGGTTCCGGAGAGCCCTTCGTAGATCCGTTTCAAGTCATAAGTAGCTCCAATTTCTTTGGCTATAACTTCAGACTTTAGATATGCTGCTAGTGCTTCAGTGGTATTCCCTTGCTTGCTATAAGCATTGGCCAGCCAGAGTAACGACTGCGCCATGTCCAACTTAGAATTTAATTTTTCAGCTTTCTCATAGGCGAGCTTATGATTCTCTACAGCTTTCGCATAATTGCCTTTCTTCACATACACTTGACCTATGGCATTGAGAGAATAGGGGATATACTCCGAATTAGATAAGGCTTTCAATGATTTCTGAAAATAAAAAATCGCCGTATCATAATCATTTTTATCATCTCGATAGATCTCTCCCATGTTAACGGTAATAGATCCGATGGCATCATCATCCGCCATTTCTTCTGCAAGTGGAAGGGCACGTTGATAATATTGCAGCGCTTTATCATGCGTTGCTTTTTTGTTAAAATAAACAGCTCCAATATTTTGTAGAGCAGTAGCAATTCTTAGTTTGTCACCAATATCTTCGGATACTTGCAATGATTTCAGATAATATTCCAATGCTTTCGCATCTTCTGCCTGATTAAAATAAATCGCACCAAGATTGCTATTAATATTGGCTACTCCGATTTTATCACCTATCGAATCAAAAACAGCAAGACTCTGAATCCAATAATCCAGTGTCTCTACATATTTCCCCTGATTGTAATACGCAATTCCGATATTTTTGAGTGCCATAGCTTCTCCTTTCGGAAAGCTTACTTTTATAGCTAGTTCCTTTGCAACTTTCGCATAATATATCGCCGTATCAGGAGCCGAGCTGTAAAATTTACTACTTAGGGCTAATAAAGTATTGACTTTTGAACTGTCTTCCCTTGATGAATTCAGGACTTTTCTGATGCTATCTATCTTGACATCTTGCGATATCGCGATTACATGAATAAATAGAAAAATCAGTAAACCAGGTACTTTTAGTTTCATAATGGGAATCTGCTGCACTCAATTTGGGAATTCTAAAGATAGGGGATAATTTCAAAAGAAGACATTCCCTAATAAAAAAGGGCCTTCTCTGTGCGAGAAAGCCCTTTCTATCAATTGAATCTACTTCGTTTTTAGTCTTTTGTGATTTTGAAAACGTGATTATCAGTTAAGGATTCCAAACGGATCAGATAAGTTCCGCTGCTTAATCCCGAGAGATTTAAATCCAGATTATTCCCTGTACTGTTGACGAATTCTTCAACTTCAGTTCTTTTACCCATTAAATCATAAACCGTAATTCGGTAAGAAATTTCATCTACAGAAGTAGGGAATGAGATTCTCACCAGATCATGAACAGGATTTGGATATATTTGGAAGATCCCTGAATGTTGCGCCTCAGTTTCATTTTCTATCGGTCCAAGAACTCTGCTGTTAGTAGTACACTGAGGAGAAGCGGAACTTGCAGTTTTTGTTACTGTGGTTAATGAATTACCCTGATAGGTTTTTAAAGTCCAAGTGATCGAACTTCCGTTAAAATAAATATCGAAAGTTCCTGTTCCAGGATTAAACAATTCAGGTTGTAAAGAAGTTGAACTGTAGGCTGCAGTTGGGCTTAGGGTATTATTGGTTCCTCGGAAAACATATAACGGCGTAACATTAGTATTCGTGTAAGTGAAGTGAGCAACATATGCAAATCCTGATGGATGACCTACTAAGGATTCTATACAGGTTAAATTCGTAGTGATCTTTTGTGCACCAGATCCTTTCGGGTTAACATATAAATTACCAGTAACGTAGTTGATATTGTAATTCCCAGGACAAAGCAATGTCATACAACAAGGTGTGATAATATAAATCCCTGGTGCATTTACACAATTAGGAGAAACGGAGTAAGAGGGATTACAGAGAATAATATTTGTTCCCCCACTAATCCATCCAGTAATTGTTGATGTTAATGTTGGAATCGAGGCTCCTTGGTTCATTGACTTAGTATTTGCAGTAACATACAGTTGAGCTTTTGTAACAGTTAATGTTCCGTTCACTTTAGTGATGTTATAATTGGTAGATGAACCTCCCGTAAGTGTAATCGGATAAGTTCCCACATTCGAAAGTGTTAAAGCTGTTGTACTCGCCGTAGGTGCTGTTATGTTTGCTGGGCCATCTCCAGGAGCAAATCCTGAATAACTAATCGTTAAGATAGGATTAATAGCACCATACGTTTTAGTTTTATTATCTGCAGTTGCGATTAAAGTTGCTTTAGTAATATTCAGATTTCCCGATACGTAACTAAAGTTATAATTATTCGCAGATCCACCTGAAACGGTAATTGGATAATTGCCTACAGGCGAATTAATCGTAGCAAGGGTGGAAGCCGTAGGTGCAACAGTAAACACTGTAGGATTTTCATTATTTATAAATCCAGTATAGTTGATGTTGAATGCAGGATTAGCAATTCCATAAACTCTTGTTTTATTATCAGCGGTGGCGGTAATCGTAGCTTTGCCAACATTTAATAATCCGTTTTGATACGTTACTACATAATTCGAAGGTTGTACCAAAGGAAGACCTCCTGGAACGATACTGAAACTTCCTGCAGGAATAATTCCGGTTACGATTTGACTTGCACTATTGAGAATAGTATATTGAGGAGGTCCGGCAACAATCGGGCTATCGATATCATTATATTGATAACCGTTAATACTAGATGTATAATTAACAGATCCTCCGTAGACCATTGATTTATTATCTGCTTTAACAGTAAGTGTAGCAGGTAGGATTGTTAATGTACCCAGTTCATAAGTAATTTCAAAGTTATTTGATAAAAGTGCTCCAGGTACAATGGCATGTTGTCCAACCGTTGTTCCCGTAATCATATTGATTGACTTCAATACATCCAACGTATCATTAGCTGGTGCATTTACATCATCCTCATCAACGATCACTACAACTTCTTCTCCAGCAGGATCACCGGCAGTATTACTATTCACCAACGGAGAACCGTTAACGAGTGCTCTAGCATTTACAACAGCATTACCGTTTACCAATGCGCGTGCATTTACAAGTGCACGGGCGTTTACCAATGCTCTTGCACTCACCAATGAAGTAACAGCGGAATCATTCTGATAATTAAATATTGAAGCAGGAGAAACATCAACAAGATTGGTAGTATCAATTTGAGTGGTACCATTTACTAAAGCTCGTGCATTTACTAAAGCTCTAGCATTTACAAGGGCACGTGCACTTACGAGGAACGTTAGGTTTTCAATATCTGCATTTACCAAAGCACGTCCGTTTACCAATGCTCTTGCATCCAATAAAGCAGTTGCGTTGACAATGTTGGAAGCATGTTCTGATTCTAAAGAATTCAAGAAACTGGTTTGGTCAATTAAATCAATATTGGAAGCATCGTATCCATAGTTAAATCCGAGATCAGCGATCTTATCACCATAAGTTATCGTAGTGTCTTTGGCGCTAATCACCAATGGCATTTTTTGAATCGTTAAGAGACCATCAACAAATGAATACGTGTAAGACTCCAGGAACGGAACATCATTCGGATCGTTTGGATCAAGAGGATCGATTCCCGGGCGAATGAAATAGATCCCCGCATTACTTTGACTATTTGCAGGTGAGGTATAAAGTATATTCGAGAGACCTAGGTCAGCTAGAGTAAAGGTTGTATTCTGTAATGGATTACCGTCAACCGTGATATGAACAGAAAACGCAGGAAGTATTTCTCCGAATTTTTTTGTTTTATTATCTGCAGTGATTACAACAGCTTTCTTCACAGGAGAAAAGAAATACAAAGTATCAGAATATCCTCCGTCAATTCCAACAGGAGTAATTGGTGGAGTGTATACTTGGATAGGAGGGTTTCCAGTAAAAGTTGGAATAGTAGCTTGAATCTGGCTGTTGCTTAATACTACAGAAGGAATCGGAACTCCTCTAAATAACACTACTGATTGTGGAGTAAGAAACTGACCAGCTACTTCAACGATAAATGTTTGTAATCCTGGAGTTACTGAACCTCCGGGAAGAATCAGTGAAGTAATTTCCGGTGTTGGTGCGGCAAAGGTGCGCATAGCAGAATCCGCTCTTACAAAACCATACCCATTTACGAAATCAAATCCAGGAGCACCCATATCATAAGCAGTACTCTGGAGTAAGGATCTCATTTGGGTAGGATTAAAATCCTGATTAAAATATTTAAGACGAGCATCCAGTAATAATGCGGCTACGGCAGCAATATGTGGAGCAGCAGCAGATGTACCAAAGAAATTTGGAAAGGCATCTCCATCGATATTTTGACCTCCAAGGTAAACTGTTGTGTTCACACCATTGGGGCCAGTGAATTCAGGTTTATTTCTAACTACTCCGTTTACTGGTGTTCCACCTAATGAGGAGAATGAAGCAATGGTAGGAGGATTTACTCCATACGCAGGAGTATTGGAATATAATACAGCACCAACAGCCATCGCTCCGGCAGCATTTGCTTGACCAACAAGCGTTGATGTTCCAAGGTTGTGCTCGTTAATCGTAAGTTCACCACGGAATACAATATACTTGAATCGAACATTGCTATTGCCCGAAGCACGTGTTACCATGATATTGGTAGTTGTGTTTTCCGTAACCGTAAATGGTAATACTTCAAGTGGATCAGCTCCTGTATTTATGCGGTTGAAACCAAATAAAGTAATTCCATTATCATACGTGAGAAATATATCTAGATCGTTGCTCGTTCCCGTTTGAGTTTGACCTAATGAATAGATAGAATCTTGCCACTGCAAAACAATGGTGTAATTTCCTGGAGTAAGATTTATACTCTGGAAAATATCTCCACCACCAAAATCATGTGCTGTTCCTGTAACAGATATTGGTGCAGGAGCAGGAGCATAAATTGATTCATAAGATTTATTACCATAGTTGCCTGCTGCAGAAAAATAACTCACTCCCTGACTAGTTACGAGGTCCACTGCTTTTGAAACAACTCCGTCTTCAAAGAAAGGTTCAGTAATATAGGTTACGTCATCTACTATCACTTTACATCCGGTTTGTTGAAGCGATTTGATTCCTTCTGAAAAATCACCTGCCGATATAAATCCAGTACGGAATGCAAGATTAGCACCTGGAGCCACATCATGAATGATCTGTAACATCGCACGACCTTCATCCGTTCTTCTTCCGAATGGATATTCTTTTACAACCTGAACAGGTGTGGGATGAACAGGATTTCCTACTCCTGGTAAATCACCATTTACAATATCCGTTAATGCTGGATTGCCAAGAATAGAATTATAGCTATCCGAAATCACACCCACTTTTACTCCGTTTCCATCTACAGCATATCCATTTCTCACAAAATCTGAACGAAGTGAAATATCACCATTGGAATAGGCAACACCACTATTTACAAGAGGAGGAAATACAGGGCGACAATAATCGATTAAATTAGGTAGGCTATCTAATTTTCTGAGATTTGCAATCGGATATTTTCCGGTAATAATTAATGAATTGGTCCCGTTATTTACTAAGTCAGTTATACCGTAAGGTGGTGTTTGCAAGAGCGCAAGTAAAGTATTGTAAGCACCTTGCAAAGCGATTACTTCTACCATTACACTATCGTTACTTAAACGAAAAATATATTCAGAGGTGTCTGTTACTGAACCGAAATAATCATGCAATGAACTTAATTCAGAACCAATAAGGTTATAACTTTTACCGCCAACTGGAGGTGGATAATAGGGGAAGATACATGGAATGCGTGTGATTGCTAAGCTATCCAATGAACTACATCCGTTAGCCGGATTTGTTACTGTTAAATAATATTTTGCATCTGCATTGATGGTAGGAGTTGATGTGTTTGCTCCTGTAACAATGAAACCATTGTTGGTAGTCCATGCAAAACTTACTCCTAATGTTGAAGATGATCCGTTTAACTGAACTGATGGTATTGAACAGGTTAGTTGATTTGTTCCACCAGCATTTGCGCCTGGAGGTGTTGTATTTAAGGTAACGAGTACGATATCCGTTGAGGAGCATCCATTAGCGGGAGAGGTAACCGTTAAGGTATAAGTCCCCGCAGCATTCACAGTCGGAGTAGCAGTTAATGCTCCGTTTACAATATTTCCGCCATTACTTGCAGTCCAACTGTAATTAACACCGGCAGAGGAACCATTTCCATTCAACTGTATCGAAGAGGCATTACATGTAATTTGATTGTCGGAACCCGCATTCGCTATTGGAGATGTATTATTTAATGTTACCAATGCAACATCAGATGCTGTACAACCTCCCGATGGAGAAGTAACTGTTAAGGTATATGTTCCTGCAGCATTTACAGTTGGAGTTGCTGTAGCTGCACCGTTTACTATATTTCCACCGTTACTTGCCACCCAACTATAACTAGATCCAGCAGTTGAACCAGTACCGTCTAACTGTACTGAATTAGGATTGCAAAAAATTACTTTATCTACTCCTGCATTCGCAATAGGAGTTGTACAATTTTGAAATGGTGCAAAAACAATGGTTACTCCGCTTTGAATATTTACTTGAGTACTGCTCCAGAGTGCTCCGGTGATTGTGCTATTGCCGCTTCCAGATCCAATCGAAATTCCAGCGTACGGTGCCCAAACTGTTCCTAGCCATTTCGTAGCCGCATTACTGGAAGACCCATTTGCTAAGCTAAAGCAATAGTTGCCGTTAATCGTGGAACCATTTCCATGAAGTTCTGTGTAGATGCGTGATGCACTTCCACCATTTATCATGCTTACACTTAGCTTATTCAGATTAGCATTATTGTGAATGTAAATTTTAAATGTTCCAGAAGGATTATTCTGAAAATCAAAAACAAAATAATTTGTTCCACCACTATTATCGATTTTGTCAAAAACATAAATTCCTGTTCCACTGAAAGTGAGGGTCTTTCCTCCTGATAATTTAATATCATCATACAATCCCGGAACAATACTTCTCGTGGAGTTGATATCAGGTAATGTTGGAAAGGGTTGAAAAGGTGTAATAGCGGGTAGTGCAGGCAGAATGGGAAGTGTTGGTGTTCCTGTAATATTTCCACCTGCTGGTACGGGTCCTGTATAGGTTGTTCCAGCTGGATGCGTAATGCTACCAGTCAATGTGCCGCTTGATATCACTGTGTTACCTGCTACATTTATGCTCCCAGAAATTAGTGCGCTAGATCCAATCTGAATGATAGTGCCGCTAACAGCAGGTGTATTTGCAGCCGTGATATTTCCACTCACAGTGTTGCTATTTCCTAAGGTTACTTTACCTCCGCTGTGAATATTACTGCTGAAGTTTACGCTGCTACTCGAATTTACTAATTTGTAGCTGCCTACAAATCCACCAGTGATCGCTGATGAAGATCCAACAATAACAGCATTGCCTGGGCTAGAAGGAGTAGAGCATCCCGTAGGTAATGTGCTGAATCCCCCGAAAACTGAATAGGATGAAATTTGTTGTTGTTGTGCCTGAGCATAGATACTGACGAGCATCAGGGTAATTACCTGTACAATTCTCTTAAAAAAAGAAAATTGTTGATTGATTGATTTTCTCACGGTAGATAATTTAAACGGTGGATTAGTCTGAAATGTGAAAATGCAAATTTAGAGTAGGCTAAATAAGCAGATGAACATTAACGGGTTAGGTTTTCGGTCGTTTTCAACCGAATTCTTACATCAAATATACAATAAGAGAAACCCCAATGCAAGTATTTATATTAATATCAATCCCTATAAACCCGAATTTCGTCACATTTAACATTTAGGACATCTGCTTGATTTTATTTGGGAAAAGTAAAAGAGGATTTTTCATGAAATTCCAGATTTTTGCTTTCACTACAAATTTCCCAAACCAGCAGGATACCTCCCTTTAAACCTTAAAATCAATATAGAAGCGTTAATATATTGTATTGTAATTAGTTATGTATTTATTTGAATCCATTTTATATAATTTTTCAGGGATTGATTTTTCTAAAATCGCATCCAATTATTATTCTCCGATGCATTTATAGAAAGAAATTGCCTTTGAACTTAGGAATGAGATTCTCCTTTTTAATCTTTAAAGTCAACTGTTTGGAAACTTTTAAACTAACGAAACGTACGAAGGGGGTAAGTACTAAAAATATCTACTGAAATTTATGAGGCTAACCTTACATCAGCAAATCCATTACAGGGTTATCAGATTATTCATTTTACCAATGTTCCTTTTTTTGTATTTATTGAAAGGAATTCAAAGTAAAATTCATGCACAAAGAGTAGTGGATTTTTCAATTGACCACTGCACTCTTCGTTCAACAACTCATGCTGGTAATGGATCAATAATAACTACTGCGAATATAATAGTGCAAAAGACGATCACCTAAAAATCGAAAAGTAACGAATCAAATTTGGTATAAGAAAAATAATTTTATGAGAAATAATTATTTTGAAAAAGTAAATGTAATGGTGTGAAAAGTAATTGTAATGGTGTGAAAAGGGAATTGGAAGCACCCTGTACTTATAAAATGACAGGGTGTTTTTTTAAATGGAAGTAATCGTTGTTGATAATAGTGGAAGGGCTGGCTGGAGAGTCAGCCTTTTTTTATTGTGTGCGTTGCTTTTTTTAATTGGTGATTATTTAAATGAAAATCACTAATTTTGTACATCAAGAAAAATCCACCATGAAAAAAATCTTTTTAATTCTATTGACTCTCGTTAGTCTCTCAAGCCTTTCTCAGGCTCAATCTTTGAAAACTCCTGCGCCAAGTCCTGGCCAAACCATCAAACAGGATTTTGCTTTAGGAAGCATTGAAGTATCGTATTCTCGTCCAAGTGTTAAAGGTAGAATGATCTTTGGCGATATTGTTCCTTATGGAGAAGTTTGGAGAACAGGTGCCAATTCCGCAACTACAATTACATTCAGCGATGAAGTAATGATTAATGGGACTAAAGTAGCTGCAGGTAAATATGGCCTCCTGAGTATCCCTGGCGCAAGTGAATGGGTATTAATCCTCAGTAAAAACACGACCATCACCAATGGTGCTGATTATAAGAAAGAGGAAGATGTACTGCGCGTGGTTGTAAAGCCTCAAATGATGATTACCAAAGTGGAAACATTCATGATTAATTTCAATAATATCAAATCTAATTCTTGCGATCTGCAATTAGTTTGGGATAACATGATGATCTCAATGCCAATTTCTGCTGATATTGATTCCCGCATCATGAAAGATATTGATAAAATGGTGGTGAATGATAGTCGTCCATATTTTGCAGCGGCAACTTATTATATGGAGAATGGAAAAGATCTCAATAAGGCTTTAGAATGGTTTGGGAAAGCTGCAGATGCTAATCCTAAAGCATACTGGATCCTTCATCAGAAAGCTAATTGCTATGCGAAATTAGGCATGAAAAAAGAAGCAATTGCAACTGCTGAAAAATCAATTGAAATTGCAAAAGCAGACAATGATTCTCATTATGTAATGTTGAACGAAAAGCTGATTAAGACCTTAAAATAATTACCCCCTCTTACCCAATTCAAAACGAAAATCCCTGGCATCTGCTGGGGATTTTTTTTATGGGATTAATTTTTTTTAGGATTTTGATCTTGCCCAAAATTATACTTTGGATTTCTTCAGGAAGACTTGCAGCACTAATGCGATGAGTACTGCTAAAATACATCCGATAGCATTCAACCAAAGGAAAGAAACAACATCCTTCACATAGATAAAAATAACGAGGCATTCGGTGAGTACAGCACTGTAAAATACTGCATTTCCTTGGATGTGTTTAAGGTAAAAAGCAATTACAAATATTCCGAGAATAGTGCCGTAAAAAAGCGATCCTAAAATATTCACAGCTTCAATGAGGCTCCCCATTTGTCCCGCAATTTGGGCCACCACAATGCTAAATATTCCCCATGCAAAAGTATAGTAACGGGATAATTTTAAATCACGACTTTCAGATCTTTCTTTTTGTCGGATTCGGTGATGCCAATCAATTACACTACATGAAGCCAACGAGTTTAATGCAGCGGCGATAGAACCCCATGCTGCTAGGAAGATGATGGCGATGATTAATCCCACTAATCCTTTTGGGAGATTCGCAATTACAAAATGCAGAAATATGTAATTCGTGTCAGACACATCAGCAGAGGGATTTGCTTTATGAATGATTCCAGCTGCATCTTTTCTTAAAACTAAGGCTTCTGATTCTAACGATTTTAACTGCCCTGAATTTTCAATATATGCAGGTTGATTTTCGTTTTTTCCAGCCGCTATTAATCCTAGTGCAGCAGCTCTTTTTTTATCCTGCACCTCATGATACTTGCCTTCCACAAATTTGAGTTCATTGCCATACTCACTTTTATAGGTGGATTCAAGGATTTTGGTGTTGTAATATACGGGTCCTTGAAATGTACAGTAAAATGTAAAGACAAGTACTCCTACTAATAAGATCAGAAATTGCATGGGGATTTTTATCAATCCATTCATCAATAAACCCTTCCTGCTCTCTTTAATACTGCTTGCAGTGAGATATCGACCCACTTGCGATTGATCAGTTCCGAAATAAGATAGTGCCAAGAAAAAACCTCCGATGACTCCACTGAAAATATTGTACTTGTCTTTCCAATTGAATCCAGTATCAGTAAATCCCGTGGTGATTACATTCAGCTTCCCTGACTTTCCAGCAATTTTTAAAACATCAGTAAAATTCATTTCAGCAGGTAATATATGTATAACCATATAGCCTGCTAAAAACATGGCTCCGAAAATAATAACAAGCTGTTGTGTTTGCGTATAGGAGATTGCTTTAGTGCCACCACTTACTGTGTAAATGATGAGCAAACCTCCCAGGATCACATTGGTAAGATATATATCCCATCCTAACAAAGAAGAAAGAATTAAGGAAGGGGCATAAATGCTGATTCCTGTTGAGAGTCCCCTTTGTAAGAGAAACAGAAAGGATGCAAGGTGCCTGGTCTTAACATCAAAACGCTGTTCTAGATATTCATAAGCAGTGTAAACTTTAAGTCGATGGAAAATAGGGACGAACGTAACACATAGAATAACCATCGCTAGAGGTAAGCCAAAATAGTATTGCACAAAGCGCATTCCATCAGTGTAAGCTTGCCCCGGGGCTGATAAAAAAGTGATCGCACTTGCTTGTGTACCGATTATGGAAAACAGTACGATATAAGCAGGCATCGACTGATTTCCTAGAAAATAACTATCTAGGTTTTTTTGTCCACGGCTTTTCCAAACACCAAACAGAATAATTCCGCATAGTGTTATCGCTAAGACAATCCAATCTAAACTACTCATGAAAAAACAGAGGTAAACCAGGTATAGAAAATAATTTGAAGGATCAGGAATACCACCAGGCCAACATAAAATCGATTAAAATACTGCCGATCATTCGTCATGCGCAGTGGAGTTTTATTTTGAAATCAGATTGACAAATAATCGAACAGCTCCAGTTACGCCAGCAGGAATTTGGCGGAAGAAAGATATACCCGTATACACATATTTTCCTTTGCCATAATTGGCAACTATCAAACTTCCATCTTGTGGATCTTCACCTTTATCATTCATTTTTAAAATAGTTTCATACTGTGAATCCTGCTTTTCCACAAAATATAATCCTCGTTCTTGGACCCATCCTTGAAAATCTTCTTGTGTAATTTTATTAGGTTGATTCAAGATGGGATGTGCGGGATTAATAAATGTAACCACCGCATCTTCTTCCGTCACACGGTTACGGCTTACCGAAAAGGGATATGGCCCTAAATTTTTTGGAAGTGTAGCTGCACTGGTGTTATACTGAACAACATATACTCCACCATTTTTTACATACTCCATCAATTTATCCTGAAGAAACGGTAAACGATCATCTGTATTATAAGCTCTAATCCCAGTGACAATAGCATTGAATACTGTTAAATTCTTTTCCATCAGATCTTCAGCAGTGAATTCTTCCACATTATATCCTAGTTGTCTTAAATAGGAGGGAACCAAATCACCAGCACCTTTGATATAGGCAATTTTCTTTCCTGTGATTTTTATAGGAATAGCTTTTAAACTTATGTCTAAATCAGGATACCAGTTAATAGGAGGGATATGATCATAATTAATGTCAGTCGTACTTCTCAATACCAATTGATTTCCTTTGAAATCAATCGCACTTATTCGCAGTTGATTATTTTGTTTCAAATCATCAGGAGGTTGAACGATGAAGTGGATTTCACATTCTTCAGATTTGTTTTTAAAAACAACAACGGTATCAGCCGGTGAAATTTTCCAGCCGTTCATACTTTGCAAGGCAGGTTTAATTCTGAAGGAATCTGCAGCTTGTCCCCAATAACTAAAGCGTACCGTAAGCACCTTGCTGTTTGCATCTGGAAATAGTAAAACTTGTTCCGGCACATTGGCGGTAAGCACAGGACTTACTGTTAACGGATCATAGAGTTCTCCTTTAACAGGATCTGTATGCTTGTAAAGCACGGGTAAACTAACGGGAATCTTTTCTCCCATAATAACTACATCGTAGTTTACCGTCAAGGCATCTTCAAACCAAGGATCACCAGTATGTTTTTTATCATCAAGAATAAACATACCTTTTTCATGCGGCGTCGACAACCAGTAAGGTTGAGATATAGTTTTTTTTCCTGGATATGTTTTGCTGAAATTTTTCAAGATATTTTGTGGCAGCGTTCCATTCCAAACACTGTCTTTGTCGGCAGCAGGAAGTCCTGGTAGGGATGCTGTTATATTGCTCCGTTCTATGGCTTGAATAGTAACTGGAATAGAATCTCCACTAGCAAAACGTGCTGCTGGTGCATACGCTGCTGTCCAATACCCACTACATTCCAAGATCAATTTTTCTGTTTCTTGAATTTTAATTTTTTTCAGCAGACTTTCAGGAAGGCTTTCTAATATTTTTTTGAATTCGATTAAAGCAGGTACACTTAAAGAAGGATTATTAAATTGAAAGGTGGAAATAATTTTCTGAAACTGTTCCTCTGCTTTTTGTGCATTTGGAATTTGTTTCCAGCTAACCATCACATCATCCATGAGGTCATTTACAGGAGGAGTTCCTGAAATCGTTTTGAAATATTCTATTTGAGCTCCACGCTGACGAGGAACACCAAATCCCTGACTTTTATGTTGAGATCTACTATCAGCTGCTAATTCTCCGTAACTCTTTCCAAGGATGACATTATAACCACCAACTTCCACTTTAAATTGATCTTCAGCAATGGTATTATTCGATCCGAAACTGTACGTATTCCATAGCATTCGTTTTGCTTGCCATATTCCGAATTGTTTTACTTGATCAGGAAATCGATTAGGATCAGCAGCAGCAGCAAATGCTTCACGTGCGATAATTGCACTTGCGGAATGATGACCATGACCGGCTCTACTATCTTCAGCAAAGCGACAAACAATAATGTCTGGTTTAAATTTCCGAATGATATACACGGCATCTTCCAATACTTGTTCTTTGTTCCAGATGCTGAAGGTTTCTTCTGGATTTTTTGAAAATCCAAAATCAAATGCTCGACTAAAAAATTGTATTCCACCATCTATTTTTCTTGCCGCCATCAGTTCACGAGTACGAATTAAGCCGAGGTTAACACCTAGCTCTGTGCCGATCAAATTCTGACCACCATCGCCACGGGTTAAAGAAAGATATCCTGTCCGGTACAATTTTTCTTGCGCTAAATAACTGATAAAGCGCGTGTTTTCGTCATCGGGATGGGCAGCAATATAAAGCACAGATCCAGTTACTCCCAGCTTTTTTAATCCCTGATATATTTCAGCAGTTGATTGTGCCTGAAGCGGATAGGTTGGGCATAGTAATAGAAAAAGTGCAATGGATAAAATGCACCTGAATAAATTGGGCTTATTCATAATGGAGTGTTTAATTCTAAGTAGGATATGTTCTTTTGATCAAAGATAATAGAATCAGAATTGCTGTCTGATTTCTATGCAAACTGCAAAGGATCTTGGCTGATATAGAATTAAATAAAGGATCAAAAAAAATCCCCCTTCGCGTTAGCCAAGGGGGATGCTGATATTTTTAAGATCTTATTGGAGGATAATTTTTTTAGTGATATTCTCATTTCCACTTTTCAGATGAACAAGATAAACTCCTTTAGGGAAAGCCGACAAGTCCACCTGAACACTTCCAGCTGTTATCATTGGAGAGGTAGTTGTATAGAGCATTTTTCCCACTATATCATAAATCTCTATCACCGCATCATTACGTTCTGTAAGATTGAAATCTATATTCACGATTCCTGAAGTTGGATTTGGATAAACAGACATCGTATTGGTTTTTGTCAGAATATAATCTTGAACTGCTGTTACCAATCCTACCGTGAACTGCTGATAGATCTGACCACCAAAATCAGAATTGAAAGTATTGATAATGGTATTAACACCAGCATTTCTAAAGCGTAATGTACCTGACCCTTGTGACGTGTTAGCCCACCATGTTAATCCATCTTCACCAGTATCCAGCAATTCGAATTTATAACAACCATTAGCGAGACTCACGGTGTCACTATATATTGTATTGGCACTTAATCCGCTCCTTGAAAATACTATATTTCCCGCATCATCCTTCAAAGTGTAACTGTTTTCACTTGGCGCACTGTTCGTTTTTAATTCAATTACAAAACTGGAAGGCATTGCTGTAGGATATGCAAAATCAGTTTTCATTGTATCATTATATGCATATTGATCAGCTGCCCCATTTGGATTACTTACATATGCATAAAACTGATTCGCATTACCTGTCCAATTGAAACTGCCAAGGTTTACTGTTGCGATTTGCATAAACGCTAGGTTGCCAGTCCATGTGAAAGTAGAAGGTGCTACTCCTCCGTTTAATCCGTACGTAATTGTTAAAGAGGTGAGGGGATTGGAGCCAGTATTTTTTATTTTAATGATAGGACTAGAGCATACCGGATTCATTCTTTGCCACATCTGATTGGCACCCGGTGCAAGAATGTCTTCTAAAGCAGCATCATTTGTGAAATTCGGTGCAGAGTAACTTACTAACTGATCTTCGATCTGATAATAATCCCATCCGCTGGTATGTGTATAAGCCTGAACATCATGATCGAGGCTGAATGAAGCTCCCGGTGTTACCCAATTCGTGATTTCCCAGTCGTAGGTCCAAACTTCAGCGCCCGGACACCAGTTTGCACGATCATATACCCATGTTCCACCTTGAGGATATAATGGATTGTAATCGCAGTTGTCGCGCCATACTAATTTTGAATAACGCTGAACACCATCAACTTTATAATAATGTGTTTTTGGACAAAACTCCGCACAGTTCTGCGGAGTATCCATTCCATGTCCAGTTACCCTTGATTTCCACCTTGCCATTGCAGCATTCACTGGTATTGATGCATTAATTGCTGTTAAATGATTGTCGATAGGATCCCCAGCTACTCCATAATCGAAATTGCCATTCCATAAATTTTGAATGCTAATAACATTACGTGGTGGAATCCCTTTAATAATTACAAATTTCATGTCAAGTAGTTCCTGCCAGTTTCCAGCAGCAAGATGCACGCTATCACTCAGTAATGTTCTATAATCACTTACATCAAATGTCCAAGTCCATCCGTTTCCTAAACTTAAGCCGTTTCCATAGGGTGTAATATATCTTCCTAATTCAAATCGCTCTACTTCCGGGAAATATGAATAATAATCATAGTACGCTTGATACAATGTTCCGTTGGCATTTACTAAAGAAGAATCGATTACATTTCCTTGTGCATCATAGATATAATTATTGTAATAGGGCGCCCAAACCATCATGGTATCTGTGGCAACTCCTGGATTATTTACTGAATCAGCAAAAGTGATAATCTGAATAGGAGCATTCATTGTGGAATCAACAACAAGTGTAGAATCCAAATAAGAAATATAAACTCCTTGCTCAAATTTAACGTTAGGACGTAATGTGCTTTCTGTGAAATTATAATTTAGTTCAGTAGAAATTTTTAAAGGGTTATCAGTTCCTGCATTTAATAATGCAGCATCATGTAGAACCGGAGCAGCATCGCTAGCTGTAAGATAATTACCATCATCAAAATGATAGTATAATACCAAGTTATTGTAATAGGGATGTGAGGGATCAATCGTCCTCAGCATATATTGTTGAATAGTGGTTAATGGAATTTCTACATTGAAAACAGCAAAATCATCAATTCTTCCTTCAAAGGATTGTGATCCTGCCCAATTACCCTTTCCAATTCTGAAATGATCGATGCCCGACATTAATTTTGTTTTGGCACTTCCTGTGAAAAATAAAAGTCCATTGCAATATATTTTCATGATTCCTGAATTGCAGTTTTTCATGAATGTCCAATAGTTCCATTTACCTTTTATTTGTAAGGCAGTGGCAGTCTTGGATACACGATCATAAGTATTGCCGACAGATCCTGCATCCCAATAGACTTTACTGTCCGACCATGGACAATGTGCATTTAAAATTCTGTTCCCTACTGAATCAACGGCTTCAAAGGAAGTACCATCGTTCGGTTGCAATAATGGATCTCCATAAGCCCAATAGCAAACAGTAACAAATGAATCAATCGCTGCTACTTGAGGGTTTAATGGAATATCGATAAAAGCTCCATTATGGAATTTAGCAGTGCGGTCGTCCCCAGAATTTGTTAATCCTGATTTGAAACTAGTAGTGCTTGCATCTACTACATTATCGATTCCTGGTGAAGTGTTATCGTAGGTAATTTCAATCACCAGATTAGAAGTACCATTCCAATTAAAGGGTGTTGTGAATTGCAAACTCTTCCAACCTGTTGATGAGATCTGGGTATTGAGCGAATATACAGTAATGAATCCTGTCGCCACCAATGTGGAACGAGTTAGTGAGTCTGCTGTTGTATTTGCAATTCTGATACTTAAATTACGCAGTAAACTTCCTGTTGATTGAAGATAAAACTGAAGCCCAGTAATGTTTCCAGACGACATTCCTGCTGCAGTTAGTTCAGAAGCTTTCCATAAATACTGTGAACGAGAAACCGATGCTGAACTTCCAAAAGGGTAGGAGGAGGCTGTAGATCCTGTTCCTGAAGCGTAGGTGTTTAAAGAAGTAGTGGAAGTATGTACAATGAAATCTTGCCAATTAGCTTGATAGCTATATGAAGGACTATTTATATATGGAATACTATCAGGCGTTGATCCATTGCTCATGAACAGCGGCTGATGATGAAATAAACTATCAGTATTACCAGTTTTTTTATACAGATAAGTTGATGTTAGATAATCCCATTCTCCACACGCAGGGCTTTGCTGAGGATTACACTTTAACGTGTAAAGCATCAGAATTTTTTCAATATTCACTGTGTCTGATGGAAATACAAACCAAGCATCTTGAGGAGATCCAAATGTAAAAGTTTGTATCGTTAAGGTATCACCGTTAGTTGCCATTGAACGCTGTCCGAAAAAGACTAAGAAAATAAATAGTGCTATAATTGTTTTTTTCATCGAAGTGTTGAGCTAAGGTTTGAAAACAAAGATAACAGAAGATGCTCTAAGTTGTATGAAAATCTAACTGACTTTGAAGGAGAAATAGCAATGATAAGGAGCCAAAAAAAAGGACTGTATCTATTTGGTATTTAATAATTTAAGAGAGAATCTAAAATTATACTTATTTCCTTGTAGTACATCAGCTACAGGATTTAAAATCGGTGACTGTCTAATTGATTTTATCGTTGCTTACTCTGGGTAGAACCGTTCGCGAAATCGATGGAGAGAAAATCCTAGAAATGGAAATTAATAAGAAGATCGCATTTGATCTTTGAGAATTCTGTCTATAAGATCTTTAGTTTTTTTATCATGGCGCTCCAATACTTCAAGTGCAAACTCAAAATTACGTATTTGATCCTTAATTTTTTTTATCGAAAAAGCAGGTCTCCATCTACTTACATTAAAAACTCCATCCGCAAAAAAACTAAGCATAGAATATTTATTATCCATAGCGAGTGCCATAACCTGACTTTCCATTTTCAGTACCTGCTCGAATAACATTTCATTGTATAATCTAAGTTTGTCATTCGTTAACGATTGTATTCTATTCTTTTCTCCTAGCGCCCATTCCAATTCTATTTCAAGCAATGTCTTGAGATCTTTCTTTTCATACGCTACTGTGAGTCGCTTCATCCATTCCCCTTTTTTGACTTTAATTTCATCATCTTGCTCAAGATCGGGGTGCAATATTTTTGCTAACGATTTATAAATGGAGGATAAGTCTTTTCCTTTTATTTCATCAATTTCTTTCTGCCGTTGTTCTTTTTCGATTTCTTTTTTAGATTTCTTTTTTTCCTTTTTGTTTTGGCTTGAAGGATTAGGTTCAGCATAATGCTTTAATTTCTCATCTACAATTTTATTGATTTCTTCTGTGCTCATGCCAAATTTCAAATCACTTAAATCAACGATAAATCCCCTTTCTTGAAGGTCGGCTTCCATCTGACTAATCATCATTTCAAAAGCCTCATCTCTTTCTTCTTGGAGTGCTCTTTTAGATTTCTTTTTATTTTCTTCTGAAACCAGTAAGTCCAGAATCTCCATCAGTCTTTCAGTTTCTTTTTCTTCTAATCCATTTACTCCATATATGATTCCATCTGTCATCTCTGAGATATACGCAATAAAAGCATTACGCTTAGGTGCCGACATTTTATTTGCTGAAAAATACCGGTACATTTCTTCAATGATAAGAAATTTAATTTTATTTAATTCCTGATTAACAGGATATACACTTCGTATACATTCATCAAGTTTTGCATCTAGAATTAATCGTTCTGCTTCGGATTTCAACTCCGCTTTTTTCATTCTTTCCAGCAGTAAATTAAATCGTTCTTGTTCCTTACTAAGCAATTCACTTTCGTGGGGAGTGATCACTAATCCTTTGTTCACTATTTTATCGGAATTGAGAGGTTTATTTTTTTCCAAAGTGGGGTTGTTAAATCTTTAAAATTAATTTTTACTAGTATCAGGAAAGTCGGATTTTTCCTTCTTCGTTTCTTTTTTACTACCGGAGTAAATATCAAATTTTAAATAACGGCATTCAATCGGACCATTAAATAAAGGAATTTTACGAGTAGGTCTTAATCCAATAAATTTGGCTACTTCTAGATTCCCGGTGAAAATCCAACAGGTCCAACCCTTAAAATTCTGTTTCATACTGTCGCCTATCGACTGATACATGGCTCTGATATCGTCCGGTTCGATCCGCATTCCATAGGGTGGATTACAAATCAATGTTCCTCCTTCTACATGTGGAATAAATTTTTCGAACGTACATTTTTTTAATTGTATCAGGTCACTCAATCCAGCATTTTCAATATTCTGTTTCGCTTTATCTAAAACAATTCCGCTGATATCAGATCCGTAAATTTTTAAATTGCCGGTTTCGATTTCTGCATTTATTGCATTCTCGAATACTTTTTTCCAGACTGCTGCATCAAAATCGTTCCACGTTTGAAATCCAAAACGAGGTTTAAGTTTATTAGGTGCAATATTTCTAGCAATCATTCCTGCTTCAATAAGAATAGTTCCACTTCCACACATGAAATCAGCTAAAGGACTTTTTTTATCCCAACCGCTCATGAGAATCAATGCAGCAGCTAGCGCCTCATTCATAGGAGCTTGATTTGTATAATCACGATATCCTCTTTTATGTAAAGATTCCCCTGAACTGTCAAAGGAAAGTGTGCAATTATCTTCATAAATATGCAAGTGGATTCTGAGATCGGGATTATCGATATCTACATTAGGGCGGTCCTCGTATTTATCCCTGAATTGATCTACAATTGCATCTTTTGCTTTTAGTGCAACATATTGTGAATGGGTAAGCGTAGATTGATTTAAGGTAGCATTGATTGCAAAAGTTTGTGTTAACGAAAAATGTTCTGTCCAATCAATATTTTGAATTTCATGATAAAGCATTTCTTCGTTCGCAGCTTCGAAAGTTTTGAAAGGTTTCAATATTCTTAAGGCTGTACGACAACATAAATTTGCTTTGTACATCATTTCTAAATCTCCTTCAAATTCTACAGCTCTTGTGAGAATGCGAATTTCACTAGCTCCGATTTCCTCTAGCTCAATTCTTAATACCTCTTCACATCCGGCAAAAGTTTTTGCAATTAGCTTCATTTAATGTTGGTTCTTATTATTTATTTGATTGTATAACAATAAGTTATAATGCAATAAATAAATTTATGGGGTTCTAGTAAAGATAAGCTTTATCAGCTATTCTTTCAATTAATAATTTTACTGGATTCGCTTGATTCTTTCTCGGACTACTATTTTGTTTCATTTTCAGGTTTTAAAAAGTGATCAATATCATTATTTAAATGTAAATGAATAGCGCATCTTTGTATCATGGTCTTATGGAAGAATATTATTCACCGTCCAACATAGTTTTTCTTTAATCGGGCAATTCTTGCTTACGATCAATATTTACATTTCAATCTTATCATTTAAGTATTGACTCCCTACCACACAAATGGAACGGTGGTTAAACACTTAGTATCCATCAATTATTTTAAACACAAACAATGAAAACGATAATCGAACCATTCAAAATTAAATCTGTTGAACCCATATATTTCACTACCAAAGAGGAACGTGTAAAAATTTTGGAACAAGCGTTTTACAATTCTTTTCTTATTCATTCTAAGGATGTAATCATTGATCTCCTCACCGATAGTGGAACTAGTGCAATGAGTAGTAATCAGTGGGCTGGAATAATGCAGGGGGATGAATCCTATGCTGGTAGTCCAAGTTTTTTTCGTTTCGAAAACGCAGTGAAATCGATTACTGGGTTACCTTTAGTAATTCCAACTCATCAAGGAAGGGCTGCTGAGAAAATTCTTTTTAGCATTTTAGGTGGCAAAGGGAAATATTTTGTAAGTAACACACTATTTGATACTACTCGTGCTAACATTGAATTTTCTGGTGCGGTAGGAGTGGATTTGCTTTGCGCTGAAGGAAAATTACCTTCCGTCCCTGCACCATTTAAAGGAAATATGGATGTACAGGCACTCAAAGAATTTATTAAAGATAATGGTGCTGAAAATATTCCCCTCTGTATGCTCACCATCACTAATAACTCAGGCGGTGGTCAACCTGTAAGTATGCAGAATATTAAAGACGTGAAAAAAGTTTGTTTTGAAAACAATATACCTTTTTTTATTGATGCTTGTCGCTTTGCTGAAAATGCTTATTTTATAAAAATTAGAGAAGAAGGATATGCACATGTCTCCGTCGAAAAAATTGCGCAGGAACTATTTTCGTATGCCGATGGTTGTACAATGAGTGCTAAGAAAGATGCATTTGCAAATATTGGTGGTTTTCTGGCCATGCGTGATGAAACTCTGGCTCAGAAATGTAGAAACTTATTGGTTATTACGGAAGGATTTCCAACTTACGGTGGATTAGCTGGTCGTGATTTAGAAGCTATTGCTATTGGATTAAAAGAAGTTGTTGATGAAAATTATTTGCATTATCGTATTCGTAGTATAGAATATCTTACTGATAAATTGATTGAAGCAGGAGTTCCGGTAATGCAACCTGCCGGGGGTCATGCTGTTTATATTGATGCTAAGAAATTCTTGTCTCATATCCCCGTCGACCAATACCCTGGTCAGGCTTTAGTAGGTGCTTTATTCGTGAACGGAGGGGTTAGAAGTGTTGAAATTGGTTCGTTGATGTTTGGTAAATACGATGATAATCATAAGTTGATTCCTGCTCAAATGGAATTGGTTAGATTGGCTATTCCACGCCGTGTTTATACACAAAGTCATATTGATTATGTAGCAGAAGTAATCATCGAAACTTTTGAAAATCGTCAGGTAGTAAAAGGACTTCAAATTATCGAAGAAGCTGAGTTTCTTAGGCACTTTACTGCCAAATTGAAAACGATAGCATAACGCAGTAAGAGGTATAATTGAAAAGTGCAGATGGTTCATTCTGCACTGTTTTTTGCACTGGGTCCGCTTTTTAATAAATTTATGTAGCAGATTATGAACCCGTTACGGTGTTTTTCGCAGAATCTGCAATCCAGCCGTCCAGTTTTGTCGTAGATCAGTCATATTATTACAGGGATCACCTTTTTTTACATAAATAACACACGATGAAATTGATAAGAAATAAAACCGCTTTGTTCTGGAGTTGTTCAGTTTTTGTTGCCTTGATTTTACTTTTAAGTGTACATCTCTATCAATTATACGTACCTAAACCACCTGATGAACATACCATTGTGATGGCAAGGTTTGATTTTAAAAATGACCTCCTCGCTGAAGATGCAGTAAAAGTTAAGTCTTGGTTGTATCAACAAAAAGGTGTAAGCCATGTTTACATCAACGAATTAACCAATATCGCTGTTTTTACTTTTTATCCTGTACAAGTTTCTGCTGATAAACTCGTCTTAAAAATGCAGCAAGAGTTACAATATAAAGCTTCTCGTTTTATGCCAGATAAAAAATCTCTTTCTCAGGGTTGTCCTGTTTCTCCAAATTCTTTAACCTACAAGGCATTTAAATTAATTACCTCCATCTTTTAAATATAAACTAAAAACCAAAAAATACTATGAAAATTTCAAATTTTAAAAGTACAGCGATCCCACTTATTCTTGGAATTGTTGTGATTACGATGTCAGTGGTTTCTTCATGTAAGAAGAGTAGTGATGATAAGAAAACATTGTATGATTCTTTAGGTGGTACCTCCATGGTTACCGATCCGGTTAATCCAACTATGAAAATTGAACAAGGAAGATTGAACTTGCGTTCGGTTGTAGATAGTACAATTTTCGTAATTGCAGCAGATACTGCTATTAATGGTCAGTTTACCGTTTTGTTAGCGGAAGTCACTTCTGGTAATCTAACTGGTTTTTCTGCACTAAGTAAAAATCTCACTGACTTTTTCTGTACTGCAACGGGTGCAAAAAATTTCACTTATAGCGGCAAGAATATGGTTGCAGCACATGATCCTGCTCAAAACTCACGTATGAATGGAAAGGCAGATAATGCTGATTTTGATGCGTTCATCGCTGATCTGGTTGTAGGTGCTCAACAAAACAATGTATCCAATCAACTGATTGGTCAAATTGGAGCGCTTGTTGAAACACTGAGATCAGACGTAGTTCAAAACTAGTACAACTCAATCCTTTTATGGAAAGGGAACCTCTCATAGGGTTCCCTTTTTTTTTAATTAAAGGTTTAAATAACTTTTCATTGATCATCAACACTACTCTTTTTTTTTATTTCAGGAGTTCGAAACTTTTCAAGGTCTTTGTGCACTAACAGCATAGATCCCTAAAAGAACATCCTATGTCGGATGAAGAGTATGAAGAATTCTGCGCTGACTCACTTCCTTTACAAATGCCTTTTAACATTCTTCTGCATCGTTTTCTGTTCTGTATTGTTTGTAGCAAATTCGTTTGCAGGAATTATTGTTAATTCTGTAGTGACTACTGAAAGCCGTTGCGCTAACGATGGTACCGTTACTATTAATGCTTCAAGTACGCCAAATCCATTTTTGCTCTTTGCTATTGTTTCCGGTCCTGTTTTTTCACCTCTTCAAAATAGTCCAGTTTTTTCATCCCTTTATCCCGGAACCTATACTGCACGATTATATGATGTGAATTTTGATAGTTTAGATGTTCAATTTACAGTCGATGGTGATTATCGCTCTCCATTTTTATCTCCCGTTTTTATAAATCCAACCTGCCCCGGTTTTTCAGATGGAGAAATAACCTGTAATCCGGATACTTCTCGAGGCCGAATGCCTTTTAGTTACCAAATTATTTCTCCATTTGTATCTGCATCGCAAAGTAGTCAGGTCTTTAATAATCTCGGCGCAGGCTCTTATGATATTAGAATGACTGACTCCTGCGGAAATTATCAGACTCGAAATGTATTGCTAAATAATAGTGGTACAGGATTATCTTACTATGCTGCCAATAATCTTTTTCCCTATATCCGAAAAATAGGTTGCGATACTATTGAAGTTTCTTTTCAATATCAATTATATAAAGAAAAAAGAAATATTCCGCTGACGTTAACGGTTACTACTGCTGCTGGTACATTTTCTCAACAAATACTACCCATTGTAGTTGATACTTTTAATTATACACCTGGATTATTTTATTTTGTAGATACGCTTTATGGTTTAACTTATGGCGATTATCTGTCATTGCAATTAACAGATACTTGTGGGGTCGTGATGAATAGCATACCGACTAATATTGCACCTTATGATTTTGAATTGCAATATTTTAATGCTGAGGTAAACTGCAATGTGAAATTAGGTGCATATTTCCGTCTCAAAGCATATCCCTATTATCCATTTATTCCAACACAGTTTTTAAATCCCTCTAGCTTTACATTGATAGACGTAGCTACTGGATTATTAGTGGATAGTATGTCGTGCCCTAATGTTTATTGTGGGTTAGTGATTTCACCCCAAACTCAAGGTCAATTATATCAATTAACGATTACAGATGGTTGCGGAGATGTTTGGCAACAAGTAATTCAATGGCCTACATTAAATCCACCGGTAGTCTATTTTAGTAATGGATATGGTTGTGTGGATTCCTCCGCTACGCTGTATGTGAGTGCGGGAAATTTTCTTTCTGGGATTACAGTAGAATTATTATCGGGCCCTTCGGTATTAAAAAGTACTAAACCGGGCTATGCATTTACTGACTCTATCATTTATCCTCAGATATTTTATTTCGCTCCATACGGAGGTTCCATTGGTAATCTTCCAGCGGGTACATATCAGTATCGTATCTCCGATTCCTGTGGATTTTCTCAGCTGGATTCGTTTTCATTGTCCTATATTGCCGAACTCGACTATCAGTATTATATAAAGAGAGGTTGTTTAGGTACCAATATATTATATTTCTATGCGCAATCTACAACACCAATGGCAGTGTCTTGCACAATCACCGCAGTCGGGGGAAATGTATTGTATCAAAGAACTTCTATATTCGGTCTTGATTCGATTAATTCACTTCCTCCCGGAGCCTACGCCATTGAAATTTATTATGCGCATGGGCCATTTGGTGGGCAGTATTTTGATGGATATGCCACGTCAACTTTACAGGATTGCTGGGTTTTAAGAGATACTATTATTATTCCACCGATACCTCCAACAACTTTTATTAGTAACAATACTATATTATGTAACGGTACGGCCTATGTGCAATTACAAGTGGATAGTAATACTGGTGTTGCTCCTTTTATCTATGAAATTATCTCCGGACCTCAAGTTTATAGTCAGCAGGACAGTAGCTACTTTGTGATACCATCCTTTGGGAATTATGTAATCAGGGTAGGAGATGCTTGCGGGAATTCAACAATTCAACAAATTAGCGTTGATAGTGCTGGTTTTCCCCCCTTGGTGCGCAATGGGAGTTTATGCCCCGGCAATAACGTGACTTTGTATGGCATTTCTTCCGCTTATTTTACTTACGAATGGCATTTTCCGAATGGTTTTATTTATACTGGAGATTCATTGGTATTAAATTCTTTGTCAGCTGCAGATACCGGACTATACCTCATCTATAAAATCGTTAATATAAACGGTTGCACAGATACTATTTTTCAAAGCTATCATATTGGGTTGAACGACATGGTCACCGTAAATGCTGTGGTTTGCTTAGGTGATTCCATTCAAATTGGTAATAATTTCTATTCATTACCTGGAATTTATACGGACAGTCTCGCTAATATTTCTGGGTGTGATAGTATTGTAACTACCGTTTTAGCTTTTGCTCTTCCTGATACACTAAATAATACCTTTTCAATCTGTTCTGGCGATAGTGTGTTGTCCGGAAATGTTTATTATAGATTACCAGGATTATATATGGATACAGTTACAAATATTAATGGATGCAGTGATATCTTATTTACTACGATTATCGTTAATTATTTATCAGATTCAGTTGCCTTTTCGCTTTGTGCCGGTGATACAATTATTGTCGGTACTCATTATTACTTTTCTAGCGGTATTTATATGGATTCATTAATCTCTCAATTGGGTTGTGATAGTCTCGTTACTATTAATATTTCTGTAGCACCCTATAAACGCGATTCTATCAATCGTACAATTTGCTTTGGCGATACGTATTCCGTAGGACTGAATACTTATTCAACCACTGGGATTTATCAGGATACGTTAGCAACTGCTAGTTGCGATAGTATAATTACCCTTAATCTCACGGTAGCGCCTTATAAACGCGATTCTATCAATCGTACAATTTGTTTTGGTGATACGTATGCCGTAGGATTGAATTCTTATTCAACCACTGGAATTTATCAGGATACGTTAGCTACTGCTAGTTGCGATAGTATAATTACCCTTAATCTCACGGTAACTCCATTTAAGCGCGATTCTATCAATCGTACAATTTGCTTTGGTGATACGTATACCGTAGGATTGAATACTTATTCAACCACTGGAATTTATCAGGATACTTTAACTACTGCTAGTTGCGATAGTATAATTACCCTTAATCTCACGGTCGCTCCATTTAAACGTGATTCTATCAATCGTACAATTTGTTTTGGTGATACGTATACCGTAGGATTGAATACTTATTCAACCACTGGAATTTATCAGGATACGTTAACTACTGTTAGTTGCGATAGTATTGTCATGTTGAATTTGATAGTATTACCCAATAAGCGTGATACAATAACTAGTGTAATTTGTCCCGGTGAAAACATCGTATTTGGAAATACAATGTATACACTGCCGGGATACTATAATGATACATTAACCACCACTTCTTGCGACAGCATTGTAACGTTAAATTTAACAGTGGATACTAATGCATGGGTTACCATTACAGCAACTGATACCTTGGTTGTTTCTGGAACACAAATTCAACTGAATGCTAGTTCTGGACAGCAACTGAACTTTCTTTGGAGTAGTAGTGCATTTTTAAGTAATTTGACCATTGAGAATCCTGTTGCAACAATATTAGTCGCTGCTTGGATTACGGTAAATGGGATTGGTATGAATGGATGTAAGGTTATTGATTCAGTGTATATTGATGTGGAAGAAGATTCTGTGATTTGTGAGGATAGTTATCTCTTTATTCCATCAGCTTTTACACCTAATGAAGATGGAATCAACGATGTTTTCAATATTGAAGGAGTTAACGTCCTATTCGATAAAATGTGGATTTATAATCGGTGGGGAGAAGAAATATTTAATTCAAAAGATTTTCACTTAGGATGGGATGGGCGTTTTAATGGCGATGTGATGGCTGGAATCTATGTGTATAAAATAGCCTATTTCGCTTGCGGAAAGGCAGAAAAATTATACAGAAAGGGAAAAGTTTATCTCTTAAAGTGATTCAACGAAATTATTTTTGTTTGAATTTGCATTTCAAGATCCTGTTATCCGTAAATGCTAAGATGAAGTAAATTCCTGAAGGAATCCTTTCCACATTTAGAATGAGTTGGTTACTGATTAGTAAAGTTTGACCCTCAATATTTATGAGCGAAATCCGAGGTGATTGAATATTTGAAATTTAGTTTAACTAACTTCGTTCATGTTTATTATGATGAATGTAATTAATCCATAAACTATTTAAATAAATGAGTATGCTTTTATCAATTAAGAAAAATAGGATTATAAATTTAATTGTTCGGACAATTATCAAACGATGTGCAATAATCTCGTCTAATTTGTTTTTATTTATAATGAATAGGTGGACTGTTTCCGGTGTTGTAAAATGCAATTTTCATGAACACCGTTTTAAATATTTTAATAACTGCGATGATGGAATCTTGAACTATTTTTATTATAATCTGCCCTATAATGAAGATGCCGACTTAAAGCTATTTATTGAATTGTCCAAAAAATCTAAAACTATTGTTGACATCGGTGCTAATACTGGAATATATTCGGTCTTAGCGAGTATTGCAAATCCAAGTTCTAAAATATTTGCCTTTGAGCCGTATCTTACAAATGCTGAGCGAATGCAAATTAATCTGAATTTAAATGCTGCTGATAATGTCGAGGTGGTTGTTTCAGCAATTGGAGATACGAACGGTTTAATCGATATTGCTATTCCTGAAAACAAAACTATCACTGATGTTTCTTCGATAAATCAGGCTTTCTCTAAATCAATTTATCCGGAAATTGCTTGGGGAAAACAAGAAGTTGAAATTCAAAAGCTAGATACTTTCGCTGAAAATCGAAATTTGAAAATTGATTTGATAAAATGTGACGTGGAAACTTCTGAAATGCTGGTATTTCGAGGAATGATTAATATTTTAGAGAGAGATAAACCCACAATTATTTTTGAAAGTTTTTTTAATGATGAACGGCAATTATTTTTCAATGAAGTACTAAAAGATTTTAATTATTATCTGTATCTTATACTTGACCAAGGCGTTGTTTATTGCAAAGAGGGTTTCGTACCCCAAAACCGTAGTTTGAACTATTTAATATCTCCCGTTATTCCCACTCAAACATATATTGATTTTAAAGATATTGATGATTTGTGTAATGGATTATTAATGAAACCAAAAGTTAATCTAATATCAACATAGAATTGTTTAAGAGAATTCGAAATATAACCATTCTAACTTTATTCAAATATTTCTTTTCCTGAAATTCAACTTAATTATTTTAATAGGGCATGGCCGTTTTAATGGCGAAGTGATGACTGGAATCTATGTGTATAAAACAGCCTATTTCGCTTGCGGAAAGGCTGAAAAATTATACAGAATGGAAAAGTTTATCTCTTAAAAGGATTCAAACTAACTACTCTTTTATGAATTTACATTTCAAGATTCCTCTATCTGTATCTGCTAAGATGAAGTAAAGTCCTGAAGGAATCCTTTCCACATTCAGAGTGGGTTGATTACTGATTAGTAAAGTTTGACCCTCAATATTCAAGAGCGAAATCCGTTCAATTTTGATGTTGCTAGAAATTCTAATCTCGCTTTTTGCTGGATTAGGATAAACACTCAGGCTTTGCTCAGAATTAACTTCCGGAATGCCGATAGATGTAGTATCCAGATCATAAATAATGATTTTATCGGTGGGCGCTCCTCCATTATTGATCAGAAATAGTCGTCTGCCATTGGGTGAAATAGCAATATCTCTAAGCCTTCCATTTAATAATTCATCTCCTGCAAAAAATGTTTTCGGATTGGGATTTCCGGGAGATGAAGGTGCTAAATCTCCGTTTGCAAGTAATTTAAATTGGAACACTTCATTGTCAGTTACTACTCCATTTTTCAAGGTTACCACTAATAAACTATTCGTCCAATCTGCAATCCCAGGACTTCCATAATAGATTCCATCCGAAGGGGCAACCGTACACCAATTAATGAACATTTGAGAAGTATCCTGTGGAGTGGCACACCATGCATAGAATGCTTCCACTAAAGAATCATTTGCAATTAATGGGTTGGGGATGTAATTGGCAATATAGTTTGCTTCTCCCGGATAGTTATTATCATTATGATACCCTCTTACATCTTTCCATCCATAATTCATTCCTGCGTGTAAGATGTTAATTTCATCGTCTGATCGATCTCCATGTTCAACGTCATATATAAGATCTAAATTGGGATTATACATCAACCCTTGTGGATTGCGATGTCCTCTCGTGTAGAATGAATTGCCGTAGATGGGGTTGTCAGTAGGAATACTTCCATCGATATTAAACCTGTGTATCTTTCCATTTTGTGTGGTAGGATCTTGAGCCAAATTATTCGGATTATCAGTCTGTGGAATATAACAGGTGGGGGAATTTGTTTCGGATATCCCATGATCGCCGATACTTAAAAATAGATGAGAGATATTGTTTTGTTTTATGGCTAATAATCTGCCTCCTAAATGATCGTAACCCGTGCTTATTAAACTAACTAAATCTGTGTCGTTCGTGACTGTACTTGTATTCGCGTCCCATTTCAATCGTTTAATTTTAAATTTTGTTGAGGGAAGTATGGAATCACCGCTGTTATAGGAATAAACAAAATAAATATAGGAGTGTAGACTATCTAGAAAATCCGGATCTAATGTCAATCCTAAAGTTCCAGTACCAATATTGGGTTGAAAACAATTTTGTAATTGCTCCAATGGTGAACCATCGTAATAATCGGGGGCACTAAATAGTGTTGTTTTATTTCCGTTGTTTGGATCTACACGGCAAACTTTTCCTCCATATTCTGTGATCCATAAATAATTATCGGGTCCATAGGTGATTTCCCATGGATTTATAAGTGGTGTAGGTAGTTCTGATCGAATGAATGTTTGTGCTTCTCCTTGAAATATAGTTGTTAAAAACAGTAAAAACAAGGCGAATTTTTTCATGGGATTTCTTTTTCAACACCTAATTTAGGTATTATTTCATGATTCAATGGTTTTTCTTCATAGTTCTTGAATTTTGAGATGCTTTTTTATGCTTATTATTTATGTTATTAGTGTTTAACTTACTAAGTACTATCAATTGTTGAAGAGTTGTTTTGTATCTTTGATTTTCTAAAAATTAATTTTATTTTATGCAATATTTGAAATTAGTAATTCTTGTTTTTTTAATGAATAGTTTACAAGTCAATGCTCAAAATTGGCGTACTGCAACTCCTTATAATGGGAGATTTAATGATATTGTTTTTGTAAGTGAAAAAACAGGTTATGCTTGCGGGCTGGGTGCTGGAATTGGAAATTGTTCTGCATCAGGTTTACTTGTTAAAACAATTGATGGTGGTATAACGTGGACTCGAATGAATACAAATACAACCTATGAATTGTATAAACTCCATTTTATTGATGCTTTTACTGGATGGGCTTTAGGAAATTCTAGTTTAGTTTTAAAAACAACCGATGGTGGTGTTAGCTGGGTACAACAAACTTCTGGAATTGGTGCCGGTTTAAATGATCTTTATTTTTCAGATGCTAATAATGGTTTTATCTGTGGCCAGAACGGGATCTTACGTAAAAGTACAAATGGGGGTGCCACTTTTACGACCATTGCTTCTGGAATTTCAGGTACAATTTATGGCGTTCAATTTGTAAACCCAACTACCGGTTTTATCATTGGCGATAATGGCGTAATTCGTAAATCAGTAAACGGAGGAACTTCTTTTAGCAACGTTTATTCTGGACCCAATCCTTTACGAGATTTGTATTTCTTTAATCCTGATTCTGGTTTTGTAATTGCGCCCAACAAAATTCTTAAAACTGTTGATGGAGGAAGTTCTTGGTCAACTTTTAATATTACTCCCGGATCCATCATTACTAAAATCCATTTTGTTAGTGCTAATGTTGGTTTTGTGATTGGGGATCTTGGATTTATGTTGAAGACTATAGATGGTGGAAATACTTGGAATCCCATCAACATAAATTCTAATGCTTTCATCAATAGCATTTCTTTTATTGATGAGAATACAGGATTTTATGGTAGAGGTCAAGGTCAAATCCTCAAAACTATAAACGGAGGAATTACTTGGAATTCTGTTTTAAGTGGACTCAGTGATGAATTGTATAGTGTTGATTTCAGAGATCGTGAAACTGGTGTTACTGTTGGGAAATATGGAGATATCTTTCAAACAAAGAATGGCGGTCTAAATTGGACCATTAGGCGAAATCAAGGAACTCTTGCATTGAACCGTGTACGATGGATCACAGATGAAAAGGTGATCACTGTAGGGGATACTGGAATTATCCTCTTAAGTACTGATCATGGTTTAAAGTGGGATCCTATCGATGCAGGAATCAGTTCAGAAATTATAGATATTCAAGTGCTGGATACCTCAACTATTTTTATGACTTATGGCACCGGAAAATTAATGAAATCTTTAGATGGTGGAGTGTCTTGGGATACTACTCTAAATACTTTTAGTGCATATCCTCTTACTGGTGTTTTTTTTCAAAATAGAGATACCGGTTTTGTTTGTGGTGCGAATGAAGTATATCGCACTTATGATGCTGGCGCTTCATGGACTTTGAAAACGGATAGCATCATTCAATTTGCTTCTTTCAATGATATATATTTTACCAGCCCTGATACAGGTTATGTAGCGGGTACTTTTGGGCAGGTATATAGAACATTTAATAGAGGTGAATGGTGGGAAGATTTATATCCTTCGAATGGTACGAATGCCGAAGTGAATGAAATGCAATTCGTGAACAATGATACCGGTTATTTTGCGGGTTCTACCAGTCAACGAATTACAGTAAATGCAGGGGTTAATTTGAATACTCTTCCAACGTATTGTTTAGCCAATAATTGGGAAACGCATAGCATAGATATTCCCGAACCTGGCTATGGTTATTGTGTGGGTGGTCAAAGTGGATTATTGCATACAGTAAAAAGAGATAGTATTTATTTGACTTATTTAGAAGATAGTATTTTTTGTAGTGGTAGTCGAATATTTGTTGGTTATTTAGCTTCTAATTTAATTTCAGGTACTCCAATAATTGATGTGGAGTTGAGTGATGCTAGTGGAAGCTTTGCCGCGCCGGTAACCATTGGATCTTTTCAATTATATACTCCGATGATTAATCCTTCTGCTATTGCGACATGTACATTGCCTATTGGAATTAATGGGACGGGCTTCAGAATTCGTGCTGTGTGCAGTAACCCTGTTTTAACAGGACCGGATAATGGATATGATTTAACCATTACCAATAATGTGATTCCTACTGTTAATCTGTCAATACTTAATTCTAAAATTTGTCAGAATGATACTTTGCATTTTCTTGCTCAATCAAATGGAGGAGGGACTAACCCAGATTATATTTGGTTTCTCGATAATCAACTCCTGAACTGGGATGCAGCAATGATTAATTTGGACACTCTTCAAGGAAATCATACTTTAAGGGTAACAATGACCAGTAGTCTTACCTGTGCTGCGGGTTCTGCTACTGATTCAATTCAGTTTAGTGTTTCTCAAAGTCCAAATGTAAATGCTGGTTCCGATTTTTCTGTTTGTGTAGGTACTACGGTGACAATTGGTTCTGTAAATAATTCTGGTCAGTTACAATGGTTTCCTAATGTAGGTTTAAGCAATGATACTATCGCCCAACCAACTGCTTTGCCGGATAGTACGCAAGAGTATGTTTTGACTAATACTAATGGAAATGGTTGTGTGGGTTACGATACTATTCTGGTTAATGTAAATCCACTGCCTGACCTTCAAGTATCGGGAAATTCGCTTTTATGCGATGGAGACAGTACTTTGTTAACTGCCAGTTCTACGTATTTGAATACTATTACTTGGACACCCACATCATTTCTGAGCGCAACTACAGGAACTTCAGTATTTGCTTTTCCACCAACAAGTCTTATGTTTTATGCAACACTTATAAATGATAGCTTATGTACGGCTACTGATTCGATCTTTGTTGATGTTTTACCACCAGTAATTACACCGGTACTTAATATTTACAATACTAGTTTAGTGGTAACAGTGAATACAGATTACTTAGTTTGGTATCTAAATGGTGTTTTAATTCAGGGATTTACTGCTGACACCTTACACAATCCTGCTAACGGTATTTATTATGTGGTTTCAACTGATACTAATGGATGTAGCTCAACTTCACAAACAGTGATTTACGCGTTAAATAGTTTGAGTAATACTTCCAATGAAATAATTCAGGTTTTAGTCCATGATAAAACGGCCGAGATCTCCATTTCACAAAGTATAAATTCAAATGTTAATGTTAATTTCTGCGATCTGAATGGAAGAATACTTATCCAAAATACTTACCATCCGCAAAACAATAATCGTATTCAAATTGACATCTCTAATTTTGAGTCAGGAATCTATTTCATGAACATTCAAGCTGGTGACATCACTAAATCGATTAAAATAATTGTGATGTAAGTAGGGTGAATTAATACTTCGAAAAGATGTTTGGTCGAGGATTGTTGGATGAGCCTCAATATTGATAAAGTCTGATAACTAAAATTACGCCTGACAACTGAATATTTCCTCCCTGAATGGACCTTTTTCTAGAAAAGAGTTAGAAATTTATTGAGCTTATTTTATTCATTAATTCTGTAATTGAAAGTATTACTTTCCGATACAAAACTTACTAAATATATTTCCCAACAAATCATCACTATATATTTCTCCGGTGATTTCACCGAGGTGAATTAATGCGGATTTTAATTCGAGTGCAAGTAGGTCGGTGGATAGTTGATGGTTCATTCCTTCGATGACTTTGGTTAGTGCTTCTTCTGCATTAGAGAGCGCTTCCGCATGTCGTGCATTGGTGACAATCTCCGTATCACCGCTGCGGAATTGTTGTTTCGCAGTATGGAGTAAAAGCGTTTTTAATTCATCCAGATGAATCTGCTGCTTAGCAGAAATAAAAATAGGGGAAGGGAACTCATGATAAATCGAACTTTCTTCAATCGCAGGATGTTGATCTACTTTATTAATTACGGTGATTACCGCATAGTCGTCATTACCAGTTTTGTTTTTTAATTCTATTAACTCTGCTCTTACTGATACTTCATCACTCTTCTCAGGATCGATCATGTAAACAACAATTGATGCTTTTCCAGCATTGGAAAATGTTCTTTCAACACCAATTTTTTCAATGACATCTTCCGTAATTCGAATTCCTGCGGTATCCATAAATCGGAATCTTAGACCTTCAATTATCATATGGTCTTCAATTACATCTCTAGTAGTTCCTGCAATTTCACTCACAATAGCTTTCTCTTCATTGAGCAATGCATTCAGCAGTGTGCTTTTTCCAACATTAGGTTTTCCTGCAATTACCACCGGTATTCCTTGCTTCAAAGCATTACCAGTTGCAAAACTCTGGCGTAAATGACGCACTTCTTTGAGTAGTGTTTGAACTAATATTTTCAGATGATCACGATTGGCAAATTCAACATCTTCTTCTGCAAAATCTAACTCTAGTTCCAATAAAGAAGCAAAGTCGATGAGTTGCTGACGCAGATGACGTATAGTAGTGCTATAACCTCCGCGAAGTTGTTGAAGCGCGCTGCGATGAGCACTCGCATGTTCTGCGGCAATCAAATCCGCCACAGCTTCTGCTTGTGATAAGTCGAGTTTCCCATTCAGGAAAGCACGCAAGGTATACTCTCCTGGTTCAGCCATTCGAGCTCCTTCCCGCTGTAATTGTTGCAAGACTCGTTGTTGAATAAATGTGGAACCGTGACAAGAAAATTCAAGCGTGTCTTCACCAGTGTAGGAGTGAGGTCCCTTAAAAACACTGACTAATACTTCATCAATGATTTCTGATTCTTCCATCAGATTTCCGAAATGAAGTGTATAAGGTTTTACAGATTCGAAGTTTTTCTGCTTTCCTTTTTTCGTTCTAAAAAGAGCACTGCCTATCGCAAATGCATTTTTACCAGAAAGCCGAATTACAGCAAGAGCTCCAGCTCCGGAAGGTGTTGCTAAGGCACAAATAGTATCTGCAGCAGAAGGAATTTGCATGCTGCAAAGGTAAGTGAATGTTAACTTAAAATAAGTTCAGTAGTGATTTGGAAATTATTGACTCATCCTTTTTAAAGTCGCTCTCCAGAGTTTCCCAAAAGCCTTCGATGCTTCTTCAGAAGGGCGCTTGAATACGATAGGTGCTCGGTATAACCCCATTTTCTCTACTTCTGATGAATATGGAATCAGCACACTGATGGTTTCTTTGTACTTGCGCGAAAAGTCTTTTACAGTATCAATATGTAGGCTCTTTCTCTTTTCAAACATGCTGAAGAAAGGCATTAACTTGTCTTTATTCAGTCGGTTAAGTTTGAAGAAGGCCAGCATTTGTTCGTAAGTACGTACAGAAAGTACGGTAGGAACAACTGGTACTAAGATGTGATCTGCATTGCGGAAAATATTTTCTGTAACGAGTGTAATGTTAGGTGCACAGTCAATTATGATTAAGTCGTAATTTTTATTGACAGGCTTTACAAAATCTTCCAACCAACGACTTGCATGCTTCATGTCATTCAGAAAAAGTTCGATTTTCCTGAAATCTGAACCCGATGGAAGGATGTCAAGATTGGGATAATCAGAAGCGATGATTGCTCTTTCAATATCCATGTCTCCTTTAACCAATGCTTTAATTTCCTTTTCACTTGCTGTGGATTCAACACCAAAATAAAAACTAGCCGCCGCTTGTGGATCCAAATCAATTAATAAAGTGTTGATTCCGGCTGCAGATGCCAAATAGGCCAGATTTACGGAAGTGGCAGTTTTTCCAACTCCTCCTTTAAGGTTATAAATAGCAAGGATCTTCATAATCAATTGATTAGTTATCTATTGTGTATCAAATGTAATCAACCTAATAATACCGGACAAATTTAGAGCAGTATAATAATTGTTAAGGAATTGAATATCAATATATTTACTCTCATTCTTACTTTATGCTGTTCCCAACGTCCGAATTTGTAGTTTCGTGATCCTTTAAACCTGACGTATTATGTTTTTTGTGTTGTCAAAAATTCTGGATTTCTTCGTTACACCCTTATTCTGGGTCTTGCTTTGTTTGGGGCTAGGTTTATTTTTAAAGCAACCTAAGTTGAAGAAAAAACTACTTCGCTTAAGTTTGATCTTGGTCTTAATTTTCTCAAACCCATTCCTAATTTCTCAAGTTTTAAAAAGATGGGAGATTCCAGCCATTAACGCAAAAACGATTACAACACCTTATGATGTTGGTGTGGTGATGGGTGGTAGCATGCGTTATTTTGATTGGGAATCGAATAGAGTAGTGTACAGTAATAGTGTCGATCGTCTCTTGCAAGCATTGCAGTTATATCATGATGGTTATATTCATAAAATTTTACTCACCGGAGGATCGGGTTTTGTAAATTTTCAAGAGTGGAAAGAATCTGGTTTGATCGCAGAAGTGTTGTTAAAAAGTGGAGTTCGTCCTGAAGATATTATTCTTGAAAATAATTCTCGCAATACTTATGAGAATGCAGTAATGTCGGCTGTTATATTAAATAAAGGTAAATATGGTTCACGTTTTCTATTAATTACTAGCGGAAGTCATATGCGTCGATCGATGGCATGCTTTGAAAAGGCTGGATTTAAGATGGATCCATTTTCTGTGGATATCCGTTCCGGTTCTGGTTTTTATACCCTCGATAAAATCATCCAACCCGATGCCGAAAATTTCGTCATGTGGGATTTCATTATCCATGAATGGGTCGGAATGTTGATGTATAAAATGATGAACTATATTTAATTTGTGAGCGTTTTGTTACCAGCGTAATTGAGAATGAAAAGTTCTGGGATTGTGATTAACTCATTGACAAATTATGAGAGATCCAACGTTCTGCATCGAGCGCTGCCATACATCCTGATCCTGCTGCAGTAACTGCTTGGCGATAGATATGATCTTGAACATCACCTGCTGCAAATACTCCGGGAACTGAAGTGTAGGTGCTACCCGGTTTAGTGAGGATGTATCCGTTTTCGTCTAAGTCTAATTGTCCTTTGAAGATCTGAGTGTTGGGTTCATGTCCAATTGCAACAAAAAATCCAGTGACATCAAGCACACGTTCTTCTTGCGTTTTTGCATTTTTAATTTTAACACCAGTTACCGTTTTATCACCAAGAATTTCTAACGTTTCTTGATTATATAATATTTCGATATTAGCAGTATTTTGAACTCTATGTTGCATGGCTTTACTCGCGCGCATCTCATCACGTCTCACCAACATGTAAACTTTTTTACAAAGTTTCGCTAGATAAGCAGCTTCTTCAGCAGCGGTATCACCTGCACCTACAATGGCAACTTCCTGATTTTTAAAGAAAAAGCCATCACATACTGCACAGGCACTCACACCATAACCATTCAATCTACTTTCTGATTCTAAGCCAAGCCATTTCGCACTCGCACCTGTTGAAATAATTACTGTTTCAGCTTCTATAATATGCTTTTCATCGATGGTCACTTTTTTTATCGCACCGCTGAAATCAACAGCACTCGCATAGCCAAACCGAATATCTGTTCCGAAACGTTTTGCTTGCTTTTCAAAATCAACCATCATTTCAGGTCCCTGAATTCCATCTGCATATCCGGGGTAATTTTCTACCTCGGTAGTAATCGTCAACTGACCACCTGGTTGTAATCCTTGATACAAAACTGGTTTTAGATCGGCACGTGCTGCATAAATTGCTGCCGTATATCCTGCAGGTCCTGATCCGATGATTAATAATTTTACTCTTTCTGTAGTATGGTTCATAGCATTGGCAGCTACTTTTTCTCAAGTTCTGCGCTGCAAAAATAGTACGAACATTCTAATAATTCACCAATCTTGATTTTAATCCCTGAAGTTGTTTTTTAGAGCGTTACTTACTACTAACTAAACCTCTGATAGTCAGTTATAAGCCCTTGCACTAAATTCAAATTAATTTAGAAATGTAGATTTAGTATTTTACTACTTTCTTAGTTTCTAGAACACTATTTTTATTAAGTATTTTCAGAATGTAAAATCCGCATGCCAGTTTTTGTAGATGATCAATTGTATATTCAACTTTTCCTGCTCCTGCATTAATATCTTGTCGATGCATGCATACACCAGTTGAAGAACATATTTCGAGCGTTAGATTAGCTTCTTCAGGATTATAAAACGAAATCCGGAAAGAATGCGAGAATGGGTTCGGTTGAATACCAAACAAGAGGAAGTTGTTGACTTCATGTTCAGTGTTAATGCTAACAGGATTGAAGCTAATACTGTTACCATCGAAATCAGTTTGTTTTAATCTGTGGTAGGTCATTCCTTTGAGTAATTGATAATCGTTGTATGAGTAATTGTTTGTTTAATTGCTAATGCCGGATCCTTTTACACTTCCAACTGATTCGGAAATTTTTCATCCTTGCTTTTTCAAGTGTGAAATAGTCATCATACTATTCGTAGTTAGTTGACCATCTAAATTCCACCTAATCATTTTTCATCACAGCAGTAAAACAAATAAGGTTAGAGTTAATGGATCAGTGATGAACTTTAATTGCATTACATTTTGTTCTAGGTGCATCACTTCCAAATAGGGTAGTAGTTCTTGGCGTTATAAAATAACAGCTGAGTCTTGACTTATTTGCAGTACATGCGGTTATCATAGTTTTCCTGTAATCATCACCGATCCATTTTTGAGATCAATAAGCGATTCTGTGTTCATGGTAAGTTGCCACTTTTGGGCTGAGTATTCATTGCACAGAAATTAATTCTCACATGCTTTATACTGAAAGAATTTTATCGGGTTGCTAAGCATGTAAGGTATACCTGCAGATTGCTTTTTACAGTTTAAGTGTCATTAAACTAGTTAACTTTTAAAAGCATAAATACTTGTTTTGGAAATACACGATTTATCTCTGAAAAAAAGAGAATAATCGTATTAAAAAGTTTTTAAAAATAATCTGAAAATTGCTATCGGCTGGAAGAAAGAAAAATGCTGTCTAAATTTAAAAATGAAAGGTTTATTTTCATTTTTGAAATCAAGATGATCAGTAAGAGCAAGGGTACTGTGCTGAAAAAAGAAATGTCAATATCACCCAATGTACACTATAGACGATATTGACATCAACTCAAAATATTACTTTAAAAGGGATTCAATGATAGTTTCAACACTGATGCCTTCAGCTTCCGCTTTGAAATTTTTCACAATACGGTGACGAAGAATAGCAGGTGCAATAGCTCTTACATCTTCGATATCTGGTGAATATTTACCATTCAAAACGGCATTACATTTAGCTCCTACAACCAAGAATTGAGAAGCACGAGGACCAGCACCCCAACTTAAATATTCATTCGCAATTGGAGCTGCTCCTGCGGTATTAGGTCTTGTTTTGGATGCGATGCTTACTGCATAATTCAAAACATTATCGGGTACTGGAATTTTTCTAATCAACTGTTGAAAGAACAAAATTTGTTCTCCTGTCAGTATCGTCTTTAGTTCAGGGTTAAAATTTCCAGTAGTATTTTTAACTACCAATAACTCTTCTTCAAAGCTAGGGTAATCCAATGTTACATTGAACATAAATCGATCTAACTGTGCTTCTGGCAATGGATAAGTACCTTCTTGCTCAATAGGGTTTTGTGTCGCTAATACAAAGAAAGGACTTGGTAATTCATAGCGATTTCCGGCTGCAGTTACCGCACGTTCTTGCATCGCTTCCAGCAATGCCGACTGTGTTTTAGGAGGAGTACGGTTGATCTCATCCGCAAGAATAATGTTTGCGAAAAGAGGGCCTTTCACAAATTTAAAATGGCGACTCTCATCAAGAATTTCTGTCCCGATAATATCACTCGGCATTAAATCCGGCGTAAACTGAATTCTGTTATAACTGAGGCCAAGAACCCTTGCAATAGTATTTACAAGCAATGTTTTCGCTAATCCCGGTACACCTACTAACAAACAGTGTCCATTACTGAAAATTGAAATCAGTGAATCCTTAACCACCTGATCCTGTCCAATAATTACTTTTCCAATTTCGGAACGCAGTGCTTGATAGGATTCGCGAAGGGCATCTACTGCTTCTACATCTGAAGAATATTGAGGTGTCATATAAAGTATGATTTACTTAATCGTTGTTAAATTAATTATTCCAATCTTTTAAAGCTTCACAAGTCTTATAAGCATCAGCTATTCTGATATAAGTTAGTTTCTTCTTTTTATTCCGCCACACTTCAATAGCTTTTTGTTGTTTATCATTTAAAGCTAGTTCCTGAAGTTTCTGGTAGTCATCATTGAGATTCATTTTATGCGGCTCTGTTCGTTTCTTTAGTAGGAGTATACGGTAGCCTTGGCCTCCATCCTTGGTGGATATTAGGGATGGTGATGATATTTCACCTTCATTCATTTTATCTAATTGAAATAACACCGTAGGATCAACTTGATCTGATTCGAATCGAACAGCTCCTGAAGCAGGATTTGCAACCACTCCTGCATTTAATTTGGAGTCTGTATCATCCGAAAATTTTTCAGCCGCTAAGGCAAAGGTTAACTTACCATCACGGATAGCAATGGCTACACTATCCATCAACTGTTGTGCTTTAGTGATATCTTCTGGGGTAGTATTTGGTTTAATTAAAATGTGACGCACATTTATTTTTTCACCTCGGCGTTCAATCAATTGAACGATATGATATCCGAATTGTGTTTCAACAATTTCTGAGATCTCGGTTTTGTTTTTCAATCGGAATGCAACTGCTTCAAAGGCCGGTACAAGATCTCCACGGTTTACAAATCCAATATCTCCATTTTGCTTAGCACTTTCTTTATCTGCCGAATATAATAAGGCTAATGTTCCAAAATCTTCTCCGTTGATGATGCGCTCTCGGAGTGATTTCAGTTGTTCCTTTGCTTTTGCTTTTTCTTCAGCACTAATAGGAATATTATGTACGATTTGTGCATATTCCACTTCTACATTCATAAGTGGCAAACTGTCCTTAGGGATCTCATCATAAAATTGCTTCACATCCAATGGAGAAGCCGTAATATTTTTGGTGATGGTACTTTGCATCTGTTGTGCTAGTAACTGATCACGTACAAGAGGTTTGAATTCTTCCTTTAATTCAGCAATCGATTTTCCATAAAATTGCTCGAGCTTTTCAACTGATCCAATTTGCTGAATGTAGTAGGAGAGGTTGTTATCTATTTTTCCATTTACCTGATCATCTCCTACGGTTAAGCTATCTAAGTTGGCTTGATTCAATAACAATTTATTGAGTAATAGCTGATCCAAAATCCTGCATCTTAAATCCGGAAATGAATAATTTCCCTGTTGAATAAACTGAGTGTACTGCGTTTCGATTTCGGATTGCAAAACAATATTGCTGCCTACAATCCCAGCAATTTGATCTACTACATTGGTCTCTGGTTCACCTGTTGATTGCGCGTCCGCCTGAGGGACGAGAAAAAACAGAAACAGCAATAACACTACATTTTTATTTATGGGGGAGAAACGTTTCAACTTCATGTTCTTTTACTGCGTTTTCGTAAGTGGCTTTTTCCATTTCATGAATCAAATCCAGTTTACGTGTATTGATAATCAGATTGCGGATATTATCCCGCTCAAAACTTAACGGTGATAAACTCTCTTTTATTTTAAAACCTTTGATATTGATGAAGAATACAGAGGTGGAATCAGGTATTTCAATGAATCGGTTGTTTCTGAGAAATTGCTCTTTATCATACGTTTCAATTGGTACTTTTTTTAGTAACTCATCAAATAATAGCCATTCATCTTCATTAAAATAATAATCACTGGCAAACTGAAAACCATATTCTTCCAGTAATTTGCGGTCTTTGGGATTATCAGATTTATACCAGTTTCTGACTTTATCAATCTTAGGTGCATTATTGGGCACTTTCAGATAGATCACTTTTAAAATATTATCCTTTAGCTGAAAATTATTGCTATGGTCATTGTAATATTTTTCTATTTCAACATCAGTGATTGAGGTATCTAACTTCTGTAGTACAAGTTCGTTTTCGTAAATATAAGTAATCAATGAATTCCTGTACTCTTCTAGTTTGCGATCTACATTCTTCTGATCTTCATCCAGATTTTCTTCCGCTTTCTTGAGTACTACTTGCTGCTGAATCCAACTTTGAATATAATTTTTAATGATGGTAATGCTATCGTTATGCGAAGTTCCTTTCGGTACAATCGTTCCCAGATCATTTAAGTATAAGTATCGATCATATACTCGGGCAATAATTTTTCCATCTGGTTTTTCTGCTTCTTTTTTAAATTTATTGCAAGCACTACAAAATAAGAGCAGGCATCCTGCAATGCTCAGCACAAATCGCGAAGCTTTATAACAGGATGCCTGCTCCATGGGGGTTGATTATATTATTTTGTCCAGAGCGTAGGAAGAATCTGCTGGTTAACTTGAACAGGATACTTCTCTCTCAATCCTTTTATCCATTCTGTTTCCAGATAACTCTGATAGTCGGCAGTGATTACACCTTTAGCTTCGTCGAGCGTCTTAGGACCAACAGGAATAATCTTTTTTAGATTGACGATATAGAGTTGTCCATTTCTGCTGATATTATCACTGATGCCAGTTTTCCATCCGCTCTTTTCGATGACTTCACTTTCACCGTGATTGAAAATTGCATCTTTCTTAGTAATCGCATTTGGTGTTTGCTTGTTGATATCAGTTAATATATCATCAACAGATTTTTTGCCTTTGTTAAGTTGCTTTCTAAGATTATCAGCTACCTTTTCATTGGCTACCGTGTAAATTGTTGCTTCACATCTTTCACCCCACAGATAGTTGTTTTTATTTTTATCGTAGTAGGTTTGTAATCCTGTAGTGTCTTTTACCGCTTTACTCCATACCATTTTGTCGGTAAGGTCGAATAATAGAATTCCATCGCGATATTCTTTCATCAAGTTACGGAAGTCAGGATATTTGGTATCTAATTTCGATTCTTCGTAACTCAAACATTGATCAGCAACCCAATCGGTATACATACCATTTCCAATCGCCTGAGGATTTGTTCCAGTACGCTTGGTCTGGTGTGTACTAACATACTTAGCGAAATCCTGTTGAGTGTAAGCAGTGTTTCCAGAAAGTGAATCCGTCAACGTAAAAAGAGTTTTGTTAAACTTTTCAGCTTTGTTGAGATCCCAATCGCCATTAGCAACTGTAGTATCCAAAATCATGACAAACTCATCACGGTTTTTGGTGATTTCTTTGAATTTATATTCTTTCTTAATTTTATTTACCATGCTTAATTTGCTGGCTTCGTTGCGGCTGTCGCGGGAAATCATTTGTTTGAGTTCACCTTTCTTTTCATCAAAACTGGCAACCCCTCTGCGTTCTAAACGGCGAATGATATGGTACCCATAAGATGTTTTAACGATGTCACTATAATCACCATCATTCTTTAACTGGAATGCAGCTTTTTCAAACTCAGGAACCATTTTACCAGTGCCAAACCAAGGTAATTCACCACCACGTTTTACCGATCCTTTGTCTTCACTAAACTTAACAACAGCAGTATCCCAAAGCATACCAGATTTTAATGCAGCATAAGCTTCGTGAATCTGTTTGTCTGCATTTTTCAATGTGCTATCTGGAGCATCTTTTGGAAGACGAATCATGATATGAGCAACATGAACTTCTCCTTGTGCGTCTCTCATATCAACCACTTTAATGAGGTGATATCCAAAACGTGTACGAACAGGCATCGAAACTTGACCAATCTTTGTAGTGTAAGCAGCAGATTCAAAAGGATAAACCATTTGCATTCCTGTAAAATATCCAAGATCTCCATTGTTTTCTTTTGCAGAAGGATCTTCACTAGAATCACGAGCGATTTTTCCGAAGTCAACTCCTTTCATGATTTGATCACGAATTTTCATGATCCGATTATAAACGGCTAGCGTATCTTTTGGTAAAGCATCAGCATTTAACTTCAACAAAATATGACTCGCATGAACATCTTTGCTCAAACGATCATAAGCTTCTTTAACCAAACTCTCGCTTACATCTTTATCGGTTAGATAAGGCTGAGCTAATTGTTTTCTGTATCCAGCAAGTTCAGTTTTAAATGCTTCACTGGTATCCATTTTTAAGGATTCCGCTTCTTTAACTTTCAACTTGTAATTGATGTACAGATCCAAATATTCGCGAATCGCTTTTTCCGTATAGATGCTGTCGCGGTTATTTTTACGATACACTCTTTCGAATTCTGAGCGGCTGATATTTTCGCCGGAAATATTCAAAAGGGTAGGGTCAGGGGCTGCTGCCGGCATCGCGACGGCCGGAATGGTTGGCCTCGGTGCTTTTACAGGAGCTTTGCCTGATTGGGCATTAGTGTTGGTTTGAAATGCAAGTACCAGGATAGCCAGAAATGGAATGAATGCGGCTTTCTTCATATGATTATAGCTGATTTTAACAGGATCGCAAATGTAATAAAAGCCTACTCTCAAAAGACTGGGAATATGCCGGATTTAATGAAATTACAGTGAAATGATTGTTACGGGTAGTTTATCCGCAAAAAATTTATTGTATATTATTGATTATTAATTAATTGAATATTTTATCGATCCACAGAAAAGGATAAATTTCAATTAATTTCATAATTACCTATTGAAAAAAGCAAATCATCCCTCTCAAAAATGACTGATTTGACCCTATTTACTGAGTGGAAGCCTTACTTATCTTGAATAATTAGGGGCATCTCGCATAATCGTTACATCATGGGGGTGACTTTCTCTGATTCCACTAGAAGTAATTCTAATAAACTGCGCTTTTTGTAGATCTGAAATCGTTGCGGCACCGCAGTATCCCATGGATGCTTTTAATCCTCCCGCCAACTGATACATTTCTTCTGCCAGCGTGCCTTTATAGGGTACTCTTCCCACAATTCCTTCTGGTACTAGTTTTTTAATATCATCTTCTGCGTCTTGAAAATAACGATCTTTCGAACCTTCTTTCATGGCATCAATAGATCCCATTCCACGATAAACTTTATATTTTCTCCCTTCGTAAATCATCGTTTCTCCTGGTGATTCTTCAGTGCCTGCAAGTAAAGATCCGATCATGACGGTATGTGCTCCTGCAGCAATTGCTTTTGCAACATCTCCTGTAAAACGAATTCCACCATCCGCAATAACAGGTACTCCACTTCCTTTTAAGGCTTGTGCCACTTCATATACTGCCCATAACTGAGGAACGCCAACACCAGCAATAATTCTGGTGGTGCAAATCGAACCCGGACCGATTCCAACTTTCACGGCATCCGCACCAGCTTTTACGAGTGCTTTTGCAGCTTCAGCAGTTGCAATATTTCCAACAATAGTTTGTAAGCCAGGAAATGCTTTTTTTACTTTTTTCAAAGTTTCGAGAACTCCTTTTGAATGTCCATGAGCAGTATCGATAGTGATTGCATCAACACCCACATTTACCAGCGCCTCTACACGTGCTAATACATCTGCAGTCACACCAACGGCAGCGGCTACCCGTAATCTGCCTAATTCATCTTTACAAGAATTCGGCCTTGACTTGAATTTCATGATATCCTTATAGGTGATTAATCCTATTAATTTTCCGGATTTATCGACTACAGGTAACTTTTCAATTTTATGATTTTGTAAAATAAGTTCTGCTTTCTGAAGGCTAGTAATTCCAATGCTGACAATGAGATTATCTTTCGTCATCACTTCCCTGATTTTCTTCTTCATGTCTTTTTCAAAACGAAGATCTCGGTTCGTGAGGATGCCTGTAAGTTTCCCCGATTTATTAATAATGGGAATTCCACCGATTCTGTTTTCACGCATGATCAGTAAAGCATCATTAATAGTCGCATCTTCTAACAATGTTACTGGATCTTGAATCATTCCGCTTTCACTGCGCTTTACGCGACGTACTTCTGCAGCCTGTTGTTCAATCGACATGTTTTTGTGAAGCACACCCATACCGCCTTCCTGTGCCATTGCAATAGCCATCGCAGAACCTGTTACGGTATCCATCGCTGCTGAAATAATAGGAATGTTAACAGGAATTTTTCTGGTAAAAAAACTGCGAGTGTCAGTTTCTCTGGGCATTACTTCCGAATATGCCGGAACTAATAAAACATCATCATAGGTAAGCCCTTCGCCAATAAATTTCGGCATGTTCTTTTTCATGCGATACATTTTGATTATTGGCATGCAAAAATAACAATTTTCGGCAAGCTCAACTCCGATTCAGCTGATATACTCCTTCCACTTCATTACTAGGGGGTAAACCCCTTTTAATCAGCACTATTTTCTAGTTTCTTCGGAAAAAAGTATTACCTAAAGTCCGTTATGTATTTTACGTAACGGATTAAGTATTTTCGCTTAGTTTTTTTGAATTGCAAAGAAATCAGCTATTTATACTTGAATGCATTCAAATACTAGTTACAGAATTGCCTTCTTTATATATAATAAAAAATTATATATAATTATATATAAAAATTGAAATCACTCTTGCTAAAAGGTTCAGTATAGAAATAAAAAAAGCCAGCCCTAAGGCTGGCTTCCACTCACGCGTTGACCGGAATTTACCGCAACAGTGTTACGGATCCGTTCTTCTCGATCTCCTGACCATTAGTACCGAAAATCCTTACGCTATACACATAAGTTCCTTCAGGAGCGATTTTATCATTATAAGTTCCATCCCAACCGTCTTCAGGATTTCTGCTTTCGTACACTTTTTGTCCCCAGCGATTATAGACTACAAAGATATAATTCTTATAGTCAATATACACAAATTCCGGCTTTAATACTGGATTCTTTCCACCAGGGGTAAATCCACTTGGTACAAAGAGGTGAGGCTCCTGAACCAGGCAGAATATGTTCGATACACTAGTATCGGCAAATCCATATTGATTTCCGGGTCCTTCATGGGCTTCAATTCTGTAACAGAATCTTCCAGTTGTCCTGTAAAGTCCTGATACATCATCGATATAGTTAGTTATTCCAGCTAGTGTATTGATAACAGGCACTAACTCCCAAACTCCATCTACCTGTCGGAATAAAGAATAATCTTTTAATCCGCCTAACCAATCTTCGTAGTCATTCCAAGTTAACTTATTCGTTAAATTAAATTCAGGTTGACCACTCAACAAGATGGTTCTACCAACATTCGTAATCAAGACATCATTTCCACAAGAATCAATCGTAATTACACGATAGTAATAACTGAATTCATCAGTTCTCGCAGTGTAGTCATTGAAAGTGATGAGTGGTAACCCAGCATAGTTCTGAACACCTACCGTAGTAAATGGTCCTGTTTTATCCAATGATCGTTGGAGTTTATATCTAGAGATATCAGGATTACCCGCAGTATCAACTAATGCTTCCACCTGAACTCTTCTTACATCTACTACCGTGGCTTTATTAAGATAACTGAAAGTAGGTAAGGTGAGCAGATCGGCTAATTGGCAATCTATAGTTGAGGATGCTGTTCTGGATGCAAAATTTCCTTGTGCTTGTATGAAGTAACAGTAAGTACTGTCTTTTTCTAGCGTGGTATGACTATAAGAAATATTGTTTCCAGGTACTACAGCAAGCAAGGAATAAGGACCTCCGTTTTCGCTTACATAAACATTATAACTGTTTACTCCACCAACCATATTGATATATGGATTCCATCTCAGATCAATTGCTGAACGACATATATCAAGTTTAGCAGTGAGCTTTAACGTATTATGACCGACACCGATATTACTGATGTTTCTGCAACTATCGTATGCCGCAATACTATAAAGCTGCGGGCTATTTGGAGCATTCGCGTTGGTATGAATGAAGTAATTACTATTGATACCAGTTGCTGCTCCAATCGAATCCCATGAAGCTCCGTTGAAGAGATACAAAATGTATCCTTCTACATCACCAGATGGACTAGGAAGCCAACTTACACTTACTTGAGTTGGATTGAGTGGATCAAGACTTACGGTATCGAGTAAGGAAACTGTTGGTTTTGTTAAATCACGGAATAGATCACCATCTGTGGATGATGAAGAAGTACAGTTGATATCCAGATCACTCGTTTCTACACGATAATTAATTACTGCCTGACAAACATTGATTGTGTCGAACCATTGATATACAGGAGCCGTAGTAGTTCCGATGATATTCCAACTTCCAGCAGGATATTCTTTATAAACATCGTAATTAAGAGAACCTGTAGGTATTTCTGGATTGTGCAGCGGATTCCAAGTCACGATTGCAACTCCATTGTTGTTGAGAACATCAAGTTTCATGGTACGTAATGTATCAGATCCTAATGAGAATTCTCTTCCACAACCTGTGCGGGTTTTCATGAAGTAGTAATAAGATGCCGCTTGTGCATTCGCAACGTTATGAGTGTATGAAGTAGTCGTATAACTAAAAATACTATCAATCGCTGTATATGGACCGTTGATATTGATAGAGGAATAGATAAAGTAACTATTGAATCTTTGTCCTGTATCTGCTGGAGCTACCCAAGTTAATATTACGTTTCCATTTGCTAACACATTCGCACATCGAACAGAAGGTGCATCCGGCACTGTATGATCAACGAAGATCTCGCCATCTACATTCGACTTAGATGTACATCCTAATGCATCAGAAATTCCAACTCTGTAGTTCACTGAATCAATACAAAGTATCAATGGCTCAGTGAAAGTAGTTGCATTTACATTTCCAGCAATGGTCCAGTTTCCTGATCCTCCTGGAATTTCACGTTCTACTACATAGCTTCCGGTAGAAGTACCCAAATGTGGAGTCCTTTCAGCATTCCAATTTAAAGTTGCTTGTGTAGTATTTCCACCAGTAACTTGTAAAAAGATAGAGCGCAGTGTATCTCCGGTATTACCATTATCTACTTGACCAGTACAACCTGATTTTGTAACAAGATAGTAAGCTACGGATCCTGCATTTCCATTTGAAAGCAAATCGGTATAAGTATTGGTACCTTGTAGTTCTACTGAATCTAGTAAGGAGTATCCTGATCCATTATTTCTCCAAATATTATATTGATTGTAATCAATCCAAGAAGATGGAGTAGGGTTAGCCCATGTTAATTGAATTTGTCCGTTGGCTTGAACATTAACACAACGTAACTCCGGATTGTCGATTACATTTCCAATATAAGTGAAGTTCTTCGTTACTAAATTAGATGCTGAAGTACATCCGCTGTTGTCTGCCAATGTAACCTGATGCGTAATCGTTGTATCACAATCCTGAACCGGTTGAGAGTATACTAACAGTGCAGTATCTCCAATCATCGCTAATGTTCCTGTTGAATTATAATCTGACCATACATCGTATTGTCCATTAGTAGTCACAGGAATTGGATTATGTAATGCAGTCCAATTGAGTGATGCTAATCCAAGAGTAGGAGTTGTTGAAAGATAAATTGAACTGAGTGTATCACTCGTCGTTCCATCATCAACTAAACCTGTACATCCCGATTTAGTGACCATATAATAACTGAAGGACTGACTATTTCCGGTAGCAGTTAAATCAGTAAAGGAAGTATTCGCAGCGTTATTTACAGTGGTTAGTAAACTAAAACCACTTCCACTATTCCTATAAATCTGATAACCGTTGTAATTGACCAGTGAACCTGTAGGATTAATCCAAGTCAGGGTTACAGTTCCAGTTGGATCAACACTAACACATCGCAAATCTGGATTTGCAATTACATTACCAATATAAGTGAACACATTAGTAGCAATGTTCGATTGAGAAACACATCCACTTAAATCATCTAAAGTAACCTGATGAAGAATGGTAGTATCACAATTGTTCACGGATTGAGAATAAGTAAGCAAGGCAGTATCTCCGATAATTTGAAGAGTATTTGCCAGATTATAATCCGACCATACATTATATTGTCCTGTACTAGCTGTTAATGGAATTGGATTATGCAATGCCGTCCAATTTAAAGTAGCAAGCCCTAATGTTGGTACTGTTGTGAGATAAATAGAACTTAAGGTATCACTCGTAGATCCGTTATCCGCTAAACCTGTACATCCTGATTTGGATTTGATATAGAATGAATAGGATTGCGAATTTCCATTTGCAGTTAGATCAGTGTACGTTATAGTTCCTGAGGTATTCACGGTAGTTAGCAATGAAAATCCGGATCCTGAATTTCTATAAATCTCATAACCATTGAAATTAACCAATGAAGAAGTTGGTGCGATCCAGTTTAATTGAATGTTTCCGTTGGCAAGAACTTTAACACATCGTAAATCTGGATTGTCAACAATATTTCCAAGATAAGTATAGAGGTTGGTACTTACGTTCGATTGTGAAATACATCCGCTAGCATCTGATAATGTAATTTTATGCTGAAGCGTAGTATCACAGTTTACAATAGCTTGTGAGTAAACCAATTTAGCAGTATCACCGAAGATGGCTAGGGTTCCGGAAGCATTGTAACTTGACCATACATCATATTGTCCAGTTATAGAAGATGCTGGAATTGGATTGTGTAATGCAGTCCAAGTAAGTCCTGCATTTCCTAGTGTTGGTGTTGTAGTTAAATAAATTGAACTTAATGTATCACCTGTTGATCCATTCGTTGCAATTCCAGTACATCCAGATTTAGTCACTAGATAATAACTATACGATTGCGTATTGCCTAATGCAGGCACATCCAAGAAGGTTGTTTGTGCAGAATTATTAATCGTATTGTATAAGACGAAACCACTACCGTTATTCCTATAGATCTCGTAACTATTATAATTGGCTAGTGATCCTGTTGGATTTATCCAGGTCAATAATACACCTCCCGCAGCGTCAACACTTAAACATCTTAAATCAGGATTGCCAATAATATTTCCTGCATAAGTGTAAAGGTTTGTGGCAATATTGGATTGTGAAATACAACCGCTCACATCATCTAATGTAACTTGATGAAGAATGGTAGTATCACAATTATTTACCGCTTGAGAATAAGTAAGTTTTGCGGTATCGCCGATAATCTGAAGCGTATTTGCTACATTATAATTCGACCATACATTATATTGTCCTGTAGTTGAAGTTACTGGAATCGGAGTGTGAAGGGCAGTCCAGTTTAATGTTGCAGTTCCTAATGTAGGAACGGTAGTCAAGTAAATTGAACTTAAAGTATCACTTGTACTATTATTACTTAATAATCCCGTACATCCAGAACGAGTCACCATATAATACTTCACCGACTGACTATTTCCATTTGCATTAACGTCAGTCCAGGTAGTAGCCGCAGCGTTATTGATAGTTGAGGACAATACAAATCCAGCTCCTGTATTACTATATATTTCATAACCATTAAAGTTGGCTAATGAACCAGTAGGTGCAACCCAATTCAATTGTATATTTCCATTCGCCAGAACCTTTACACAACGTAAATCAGGATTGTCGATGATATTACCTTGATAGGTAAAGTTATTGTTGGCAATGTTGGAACGAGATACACAACCCGATGCATCAATTACTGATACTTGATGATTCAAAATGGTATCGCAATCTGAAATAACTTGAGTATAAGCAAGTCTTACAGTATCTCCAAATTGAACCATTGATCCCGCTGGATTATAGGTAGAAAATATATTGTATTCTCCTGGAGTAGCAGTTGCTGGTAAAGGTGAATGTAATGCTGACCAATTTAAAGTCGCAAGTCCTAGAGATGGAGTAGTAGTAAGAAATATAGAACTCAAGGTATCACTTGTTGAGTTTTCCACTTGTCCTGTACATCCACTTTGAGTAACTAAGTAGTAGGAATACGACTGTGCATTACCATTTGCCGTTAAGTCAGTATAAGTAACAATTGCATTATTACTTATCGAATCCAACGCGAGTGTAAAACCAGCACCACTATTTCTCCAGATTTCATATTCATTAAAATCTATAAAAGATAATGGAGATGGCAGTTCCCAATTCAACTGAATATTACCATTGGGTAAAACATTCACACATCTTAATCCGGGATTGCCAATCACGTTACCTAAATAGGTAAACGTGGAATTAGCAGCAGAGCTTCTTGAAGTACAAGGTTTAGCGACATCATCTAATTCAACTATATATTCATACGGTACATTACAGAGTGTAATAGTATCGCGATAAGTTAAATTGATAGTAGTTCCAATTTGCACATATAAACCTATCCCAGTTGATCTCCGTAAAATTCGGTAAGGTCCAGGAGCACTAACCAGATTAGGAGTATGCATTCTGTTCCAACTCAAATCAGCAAATCCAACTGCAGCATTACTTACCGCAAGTTTCATCGTAGCTAACGTATCGCTATTCAACACACTTGGCACAAGACCAGTACATCCCGAAAGTGTTTTTACGTAGTAATATACAATCTGTCCATTTGCGTTTGCGCCAACATGGGTATAACTCGTGGTTGCGTAATTGTTAATGGTAGTAAGTAATGCGTAGGGTCCACCAATTGCGGTAGCCGAGTACACTTGATAAGACGCAAAGAAATTATTTGGATCTAACGGGGCAATCCAAGTGACATCGACATCTCCCGAAGGTTGAACAGCTAAACATTTTAACTGTGGACTTAGAATAATATCTCCTAAGGATGTAAACTGATCGTTATCAATTGATGATTCTGAAATACATCCTGAAGCATCAGGAATTGCAACCTTGTATTCTATTGCTGTATCACATAGTACAATGATGTCCTGATATACTTTAGCTGCTGTAGTTCCAATTAGGGTCCAAGTAATCGTTGGAGGTATCCTTCGATAAACACTATAAATTGGACCTTGTGAAGGCAATAAAGGATTGCGTAATGCATTCCAACTTAAGTTGGCAAAGCCTAATGCAGGTGTTGCCTGCAATAACATTGAGGCTAAAGTATCACTTGGTAGTGTAGACTCAAACGCAGATGGCATATCACAACCTGCCTTAGTTCTGATATAATAATAATTGATTTGTGTTTGACCATTTGCACCTATATGAGTATAGGTATTGAGGCCGTAATTGGTTACCGATCCTATTTTGATATAAGGACCTATCAGATTGGTGGCTTGATATATTTCATAGCTAGCAAAATAACTGGCAGTGTCTAAAGTACCAACCCAACTTAATTGAATGTCTCCACTTGGAAGTACACTTACACATCTTAAAGAAGGAGGAGTAATATTGGGAAGAGGACCAGTTAATCGAGAACCATCAATATTACTATGTGAAGTACATCCTAATCCAGCCGTAGTATCCACTACTGAGATTCGGTAGTTGATAGAATCATCACAAACGGTTATTGGATCCAAGTACGTGAGAGGTAAACCTTGGGCAACAGAATCAATCAAGTTAAAGATTCCGGATCCTGCAGGTAGACTCTCTTTATAAATATAATACTTCTGCTTGCTACTGCTCGGAAGTGGCAATGGGTTAAATAAGGCCGTCCAGTTTAACTGTGCATTCGTACCCACTTGTGTGACTTGAAGAAATATAGTACTAATCACTCCACTTACAGGTCGAGGATTATACAAATCACATATCGTTCGAGTCTCTAACTTATAACTTACAGAACCCAAATTTGCATTGGCGGTTAAGTCAGTGTAGGTCGTATCTATTTTGAATACACTATCTATAAGTGTAAAGGGTCCTGCTGGCCCAGTGGTAGAACGGTAAACTAGATACGCATTGAAATATTTATTGGTATCAACTTCTCCAGTATCTTTTGGAACCTGCCATGTCAAATGAACATTTCCATTTGGTAACACGTCAGCACATTTAAGTGTTGGTGGATTTACTGGCGGTGGAGCAAGTACAGTTATCGTAAAGGTGTTGAAGTTAACTGCCGGCGATGGACAGAAATTATCAAAAACTTTAATCACGAAATTATAAGTACTTGAAAGGTTAACACAGCCTAAATTTTTAGGAAGGTGATTACAATCGGTTCTCCAGTAAAAACTCACTAATCCATTAGTAACTGTAGAAACAGGAGTAGGAGGGGTAAGGGTTGCGCAAGGAGGATATAAACATCCTGTGGTTTCACTAATATAACCGGCTCCAAATTGCGCACCAGTTGCAGTAAATGTAAGTGTTTGAGCACCACCTCCTGCAGAAGCTGGTAATGCTTCGAAGTCAAATGCAATAAGATCAAACTTAACAGTGTCTCCTACAAATACGGTATCAATGTAGGGTGCTCCGCCTGGAAATAAGGAAGGTGGATTAATTAAAATATCTGGTGGGGTATTGTATACTGTACCTGCCCCGCTTCCAGAAATAATACAATTTGCAAGTAAGGCAATCTGAATTTCACGATAAATTTCTGCTACTTTAATTCCACATTTATAAGAAGTAACTTTTGTAACAGTAACAAAAGCTCCTTGGGTATAAGATGTAAAAGTTACCACACCAGTTGCTGCATCAAGTGTAGCTCCAACGTTTAATGGATTTTGTGTGGCACTTGGCAATGGATTATTATAGGCATATCCAGCAGCAAAAGGGTAATTAGTTCCAGGCCATCCATTATCTAAAGGTTGTCCCCAAGAATAAACCAATGAATCACGCTCTTCATCAATCGCATTATGATTGTAAGAAGTTAGATTTCGGGTACACGTTGATAGTTGTGGTCGCTCTGCAAATTGAGGAGAAGAATCAAAACACGGATTCGTATTCGTTGCATTATAGGGGAACATAATCGCACGCAATGTGAAATTAAGACCACCTGAAGTAGATAAATTAATGATTGATCCATTCCTGCAACAACTAGTATAATAAAAATACCAGCCAGTAGCAGGAGGAACACCCGTTATGAAAACCGGTGCTGACTCGTAAATAAATTCTTCAACGGCATTTAATGCTCCTCCTGGGTTAGCGCAGGTAGGACATCCCGGTCCAACAGGAGAAATGTCGCTTTGCGATAAGAGTGAACAAAAAATGCCACCAGCTTGGCCGGGAGCATTGGTAGTCAAAGTAATGCTGGCATCACCAGGAATACCGTTACAATCTCGGTATTCTTTTACTTTGAATTTGAATTTACCTGCATTAGGACCTGTTTTTATACAGTCCCAGGTGATTTCTCCACCCATAAGGTGAGAGGCTGATGTTCGATAGCCCGAGGCTAAGATCAGGAAGATCAGTAATGGAAAGAGTTTTTTCATGGTTTGGTCGTGCGCGTACGCCAAATTTAGAAAAAAACTTATCAGAAACCTATTCCTTAACCGCCAATTATTAACTCAAATAGGTCAACCTCACATAGATATTGGTGAGCGCATTGTCTTAGCTCGTCGGGAGTAATTTTGTTAAGCGTTTCGAGGTATAAATACAAGTGCTTAGTGTTCAGATTGTTAATAAGTAAAGTCTTATGCCTTTCGGCCAATGAAAACGGCCCGTCTATACTTCTTTGAAATGATCCGTAGAGATATTTTTTTACTAAATCCAGTTCCTCTTCTGAGATCAATTCTTCCCTCAATTTTCGGATTTCAGTATATATTTCCCGAACAGCATCTTCCCTGACGCTCGTCCCTACTTCCGTAGAAATGAAAAAATATCCATCACTAATTTGTGGAGCTATTCCTGAACCAATTCCATAGGTGTATCCTTTGTCTTCTCTGATATTGGACATCAGCCTCGACCCGAAATAGCCTCCTAAAACCGTATTCAAGATGCTGAAAGTAAAATAATCAGGATGAGATCGGTTAAAGAGTCTTCGTCCTATGCGAATTGCGGATTGTACAGCATCTTTTTTTGGTACAAGTTTTCTTCCTTTTCCCTCAGGAAGACCTTGTAAATTGACTTGAACACTACTTTTCGTGAATCCGCATTTTCCGAGTTCTGAAATTACTTTTTGCGCTTCAGGAGTAGTGAATTTTCCTGAAACTACAATACCTAAGAGCCCATTGAGGTAAAACGATTCGTGAAAATTCTTTAATGCCGACGTTGTAATCAAATCATAGTCTTTTTCCTCTTGGAAGTGTCCATATGGATGATCATTTCCATACAAAGCTTGAATGAAATACCGCCTAGCGAGATAGTCTACTTTCTCCATGGAAACTGCTAGCTTCTGCTGTCCTTGAATCTTAAAAGTCGCAATCTCTTCTTCAGGAAAAGTAGGGGTCATTAAAATCTCAGTCAAATAGGGAAGTGTTTGATCAAGAAACTTGCTCAGAGTGTATAACGTTACCGATGCATGGTCGTTACCACATTCAGTTTGCAGATAGGCTCCATAGTAATCTAATGCTTCTGCGATCTCCGCTGAACTGTGTTGTGCTGATCCTTCATCGAGCAATTCGCTAGTAGCAGCGGGAATCAGGGGTATGTTTCCTGAAATATTGCCAGCAGCAAAGACTAATTCTACTTTCATTACATCTTGAGTTCCCTCATTGATCAAAATAACGGGAATATCACCTGCAAGATGTTGGATTTCGGGTTCTTGGATGTTTATTTTTTCAGGAGCTAATAAAGGGGGAGCTATATTTCTATCGAGATTCATTTTATATTAATTATATATTAAGTAAAATAATTATTTAGATGATTTATAACGTAGTAAAGAGCAGTTTTCAGGCCGCAGGATTTCTTTAGCGATTCTAGAAATATCATCGATAGTCACGGCGTTATATCGTTCTACTTGCAAATTAACTTCAGATACATCACCCAACATTTCAAAGTATGCCATATTGAGTGCTTTGTTTCCAATACTCATTTCCGAAAATACAAACGAGGCTTCTGCTTTATGTTTTACTTTTTGTAACTCCGTTTCTGTAATATCGGATTTCACCTGTTCGATGACTTCGTAGATTGAAGCTTCTGCAATTTCAGGGGTAATGCCATTTACCAGTTTTCCCTCGATAAGAAATAAACTTTTATCGATATCGCCCAGCATGTATGCTCCAATATCCGTGAATAGTTTTTTCTCTTTTACTAATTTTTGATAAAGCCTAGATGATTTTCCTCGTGATAATACATCCGATAATAAATCTGTGGCATAAAAATCGTCATCGGTCCGCGCGCAGCAATGCCACGCAAGGTACACTTGTGTGGAAGGAACATCACGGGTAACTTCTAAAATTCTTTGTTCAGTTTGAACGGGCTCTTGAGGAAGATTCCTATTTGGAACAGCTGCCTTTGGAATTCCTGCAAACCATTTTTCACAGAGCTCTTTGGCGAGTTTCAGATTACAGTTTCCGGCAATAGTGAGTATTGCATTATTAGGGGCATACCACTTCTTGAAAAAGGCTTTTACATCATCGAGCACAGCATTTTCAATATGACTAACTTCTTTTCCGATAGTGGCCCATTGATAAGGATGCTTTTTATATGCAAGTGGTCGGAGTAGGAGCCAAACATCTCCATAAGGCTGATTTAAATACCGTTGTTTAAATTCTTCTACTACCACATTTCGCTGTACTTCCAAACTCTTTTCCGTAAATGCTAAGCTTAACATCCGATCTGATTCTAGCCAGAAACCTGTCTCTAAATTTTGTGCCGGAAGTGTCAGGTAATAATTGGTGATGTCATTATTTGTGAATGCATTGTTATCTGCTCCCGCACGCTGTAATGGTTCATCGTAGCTGGGAATATTCACAGATCCACCAAACATTAAATGTTCGAATAAATGTGCAAAGCCGGTTTGCTCAGGATGCTCATCTCTCGCTCCAACTTTATATAAAATATTTAGTGCAACTAGAGGTGTTGAAGTATCCTCATGCACAATTACGGTTAATCCGTTATCTAGTGTAAATCGCTCGAACTGAATCATAAATTTCTCTTTTTCCTTTTTGGTGATGTAGATTTAATAAAAATCTTTTGTAATTTAACGTATATTAATAAAAAGGTTTTAACTTTCTAAATACGGGCAAGTTTAGACTGCGCTTCTAGAAATTCATTCCAAATTTCCATGACAACTTCTCCAGCAGGCTGAATTGTTTTGATACCCGCCGCAACTTGTCCGATTTCCAATTCTCCCTCTTCCAGATCTCCTTCAAACATGCCTTTTTTAGCTCTAGCTCTTCCTAAAATTTGTTTGAGCTCTTCTGCTCCGGCTCCTCGTTCTTCCGCCGCGGCAATTTCCTGATAAAATTTATTCCGAATCAACCTCACCGGAGTAAGTTGTTTCATCGTTAATCGAGTATCACCTTCTAAAGTATTGATGACGGTTTGTTTGAAATTTTCGTGTGCAGAGGATTCTGGTGTTGCCACAAATCGGGAACCCATTTGAACGCCGTCCGCACCCAGTGCAAATGCTGCTAACATCGATCGTCCATCAGCAATTCCTCCTGCCGCCATTAAGGGAAGCGATACCGCATCTCTAATAATGGGAATCAAACATAACGTCGTGGTTTCTTCTCTACCATTGTGTCCTCCAGCTTCGAATCCTTCTGCAACAAGTGCGTCGACTCCACAGTCCTCCGCTTTTTTGGCAAACTTCGTATTCGAAATTACATGTACCACTTTAATTCCTGCAGATTTCAAATGAGCTGTCCACGTAGCAGGATTTCCTGCTGATGTGAAAACAATCGGAACTTTTTCTTCGATGATAATCTGCATATGCTCCTCTACATTCGGATAAAGTAAGGGGACATTCACTCCGAACGGTGAAGTTGTAGCGGCTTTACATTTTCTGATATGTTCTCTCAAAACATCAGGATACATAGAACCAGATCCAATCAATCCTAATCCACCAGCCCTACTAACGGCACTGGCTAACCTCCATCCACTGCACCAAATCATTCCAGCTTGAATGATCGGATAGTTGATTTCAAAAAGTTGATTGATCCTATTGTTTTTCATACTGCTTTTAAGGTTTTATCAATCCCCAAATTTCTAAACGTGCTTTGATTCGGGCTCCATATTCACGGTATTGTAACCAGAGTGGTGTGCCATGTGGAAAACCAGGAGCGGCATATCCTACTGCATTCAATCCTGCTTTTTGGGCGAGCCATAACGATCGTTCTAAGTGTTCTTCCTGACTAATGATTATTACAGGTGTTCGACCAAAACTAGATTTATACCAGAGAATTGATTCGTAGGTGTCTTTACTTTTATCATCCAGAATACAGACCTCTTCAGGAATTTCCAATTTTTTTAATGCTTGGAGCATGTCTATCGGCTCATTATAATACCATTCGTCTTTGATACCAGAAAGGATCAGTTTGATATGAGGATGGGTCTTCCAAAAAAGAGCAGTAGCCTTCATTCTTCCTTGAAAGGAATAATTTGGTCGACCTTCACTATAATTTCTTCCTGCTCCAAGTACCATCACAAACGGATAACCATCGGCGGTATTGATTTCTTTTAGGATTTTCTTTTTACCAACTATTCGGATATCCATCTGATTGAGAAATGTTAACCCGAACAGAAACCATAAACTCAGGAAGATTCCCCACAACAGTCGCATAGATGAGGCTAATTTAAAGAGGAGTCTAATTGGAACGCTCAATAATCAGAATAGTTTTAAGCAAAATATTCTTGATAATATCTTTGAGCAGTATATTGGTCGTTTTAAGGGAGTGGAGTTAATCCAAATGAAGCAGTTACTGCAAATAATGGTCGTTCAATTCTTCATAATCAGAGTGTTGCTTATTTCCTTTACATTATTTTAACATCATTGAAGTTTTCGAACAGGAGCGGTAATTAGCTTTTTTTTTAACGCCTGTTTGGTAGGAGATTTAATTCAAAGGCATTCCTATTGTGTATTCTGCTAAATTTACGGACTCTGGGATCTTTAGTTTTGAGGACCCAGATCGACTGATATGAAAATTATTATTCCAGTAGCGGGCATCGGCAGTAAACTCAGGCCGCATACCCATACTCAGCCCAAAGCTCTCGTTCCGGTAGCTGGTAAGCCTATTCTAGCGCATATTGTAGATCATCTGCTTAATGGAGGATATGATGACTTTGTATTTATTATCGGGTATCTCGGCAATAAAATCGAAGATTTCATCAAAACCAAGTATCCGCAAATTAAAGCACAGTTTATTATTCAAGAGCCACGAGAAGGAACCGGTCATGCTGTGTGGCTGGCAAGAAATGTAGTGGATCCTGATCAGGATATGTTGATTGTGTTAGGCGATACCATTATCGATTTTGATTTGAACCAATTGGTGAATCTTGAAAATTCTTCATTAGGGGTTAAAAAAGTCGCCGATCCACGCCAGTTCGGTGTAGCTGAAGTGAATGATAAAGGAACGATTATCCGTTTAGAGGAGAAACCTATTATTCCAAAATCGAATCTCGCACTTGTTGGAATTTATTATATCCGGCATGCAGGGAAATTAATGAATGCACTAGATTATATTATTAAAAATAATCTACGTCAGAATGGTGAATTCCACCTTACTTCCGGATTTCAGGAAATGATCAACCAAAAAGAAATTGTGAATACTTTTCATGTGGGTAATTGGTATGATTGTGGCGGAAAAAATACATTGCTTGAAACGAATGCGGTCTTATTAAAACGCATTCCAGAAATTGAAAATGAACGGTATCATTTTGATAATACCATTATCATTCATCCTGTAAGTATCGCTCCGAATTGTGATATCAGTAATTCCATCATCGGCCCTGATGTTTCCATTGGTGAAAACACGATCATCCGTCATTCAATTATCCGAGATTCTATCATTGGTTCTTATTCTCAATTGGAAACATCAATCCTTCATCAGAGCGTAATCGGAAGCGATGCTTACCTGAAAGGATTAAGTCAGAGTTTAAATATAGGCGATAGTACTGAAATTGATTTCAGTTAAAAATAATAATTTCATTTATTCCCAAATCATATGATTGCCAAAGACACTACAATTTTTAAATTAATTAAGAAAGAGCTGAAACGTCAGCGTCACGGAATTGAACTTATTGCTTCCGAAAATTTTGTCAGCAAACAAGTTATGCAATCGATGGGTTCTTGTCTGACTAACAAATATGCGGAAGGCTTGCCAGGAAAACGATATTATGGAGGATGTGAAATTGTAGATGAAATAGAACAGATCGCTATTGATCGTGTGAAGCTTTTATTTGGTGCAGCATGGGCCAATGTTCAACCGCACTCGGGTGCTCAAGCTAATGCTGCCGTTATGCTTGGAATTCTAAAGCCGGGCGATAAAATTATGGGATTTGATTTATCGCATGGAGGACATCTAACGCATGGTTCTCCAGTGAATTTTAGTGGAAAATTATATGATCCTTGTTTCTATGGCGTAGATCAGAAAACAGGTCTGATAGATTATGATAAAGTACATGCAACAGCAAAAAAGGAAAAGCCAAAATTATTAATATGTGGGGCATCCGCTTATTCCCGCGATTGGGATTATGTTCGTTTAAGAGCGATAGCTGATGAAGTTGGTGCCATTTTACTTGCCGATATTTCTCATCCTGCTGGATTGATTGCAAAAGGAATTCTGAATGATCCTCTACCGCATTGTCATATTGTAACAACTACTACCCATAAAACTTTGCGTGGTCCTAGAGGTGGATTAATTATGATGGGTAAAGATTTTGAAAATCCTTTCGGATTAAAAACGCCAAAAGGTGAATTGCGTGCGATGTCTTCATTGATGGACTCTGCAGTTTTCCCTGGAACGCAAGGTGGACCTCTGGAACATGTAATTGCGTCTAAAGCTGTTGCATTCGGCGAAGCATTAACCGACGATTTCCTTGATTATACTTTGCAGGTAGTTAAAAATGCTCAAGCGATGGCTGCAGCATTTAAAGACAAAGGGTATGATATTATTTCCGGCGGAACAGATAATCATTTAATGTTGATCGATCTTCGAAATAAAAATGTGACAGGAAAACAGGCCGAAAATGCCCTCGTTTTAGCAGATATCACCATCAATAAAAATATGGTTCCTTTTGATGATAAAAGCCCATTCGTTACCAGTGGAATAAGAATAGGAACTCCTGCAATAACTTCCAGAGGAATGAAGGAAGGTCAGATGAAAAAAATTGTGAATCTGATCGATAAAGTACTTACAAATACAGAAGACGAAAAAGTCATAAAAAGTGTGAGAAAAGAAGTCAATGAGATGATGGAAAAATATCCGTTGTACTAATCTTCCTTAAAGTTCTTGAAATCGGGCAATACTTTTTATAACCCTTCGTTGTATCTGATCACCTACGTTATGCGCAAACTATCCGGATGCTGTTTTCTTTTCATACTGTTACTATCTTCTGATGCATTATTTGCGCAGATAGGAGGGAGTAATACTTATGCTTTTCTAAATCTAGTGGCTCCGGCGCGATCTGCTGCCTTGGGTGGAAATGCAATCGCAACACGTGCGGATGATGTTTCTCTCGTTGCTCAGAATCCTTCTCAGCTGACGACCGAAATGCATCAACAGTTGTCTTTAAGTTATGTGGGTTATCTCGCTGGAATAAAATTCGGTGATGTTGCCTATGCTTATGACTTTAAAAAAATTGGAATGTTTTCAGGAAATCTGAAATTTGTGAATTATGGTTCCTTTGACCGAACAGATGTAAATAGTGAAGTGATCGGAACATTTAAAGCGGCAGAGTACGCATTGAGTTTTAGCTGGAGTAAAGCATTGGATAGCTCATTGTTCATTGGTGCTGCATTTAAAGGGATTTATTCTAATCTAGGAGATTATAAATCTTCTGGTGTGGCAGCAGATGTGGCATTAACATGGTATGATCAAGAAAATCTTTGGTGTGCAACAATTGTAGCAAAAAATATTGGAGCCCAAATTTCTACTTATGAAGGTGGAGATCAAGAGAAATTACCATTCGAGTTACAAGCAGGGATCTCTAAAAAATTAGACAAAGCTCCATTTCGTTTTTCACTTATCGCGCAACAATTACAGAAATTTGATCTCACTTATGAGGATCCAAATTTGACTGGAGTGGATCCGCTCACTGGAGAATCTAAAGCAGAAAAAATAACGTTTACGAATAAGGTTGCAAGACATTTAATTTTGAATGCTGAAATTCTCTTTTCGAAAAATTTCAATGCTCGTCTTGGATATAATTTTATGAGGAGAAAAGAATTGGCTTATACAGAAGCTAAAGGAATGTCGGGAATGTCGATTGGATTTGGATTAAATATTAAGAAATTTAGTTTTAGCTACGCCCGTTCTATTTATAATAAAGCAGGTGGAAGTAATCATTTTTCTATTGCCACTAATCTGAGTAATTTCTAATCGATCATCAGAATCTTTTCATCTCTCTGCTGATATCTCTTTTCGCCTCTGCTTGTTTAAGGCTTTCCCGTTTATCAAAAAGTTTTTTACCTCGCGCAAGTCCGATTTCGATTTTCGCAAAACCACGTTCGTTCAAATATAATTTAACAGGAATTAATGTTACTCCTTTTTCCTTCGTCTTGGATTGAATTTTTAAGAGTTGCTTTTTCTGAAGCAAAAGTTTTCGATCACGTTTAGGTTCATGATTGCTATAGGAGCCATGGTCATATGGACTAATATGCAGATTTTTTATCCAGAGTTCTTCGTTTTTGAAAAAGCAATAGGAGTCCGTTAGGTTAGCTTTTCCTTCCCGGATGGATTTTATTTCCGTTCCGGTGAGCATAATTCCCGCTTCCCAGGTATCGCTGATGAAGTAGTTAAAACTCGAGCGCCTGTTTACAATATTGATCGTTTGCTGTCCTTTTTCCGACATAAGACTACAAAACTACCAATAATCGGACAGAGTAGAGATAAGGAACAAAAAACGTAATCAAACGCATTTTTGAAATCTCACTAGCGAACAACCAGAACCGGTATTTTTAAGTCGTGACGCACTGCATCAATTGTAGATCCAAAGAGAATATCCTTAACGGCTCGATGTCCGTGTGCACCCATCACCAACAAATCAGCATCAAAGTCTCTTACCATTTGAGGCAAGGCTTTTCTTGCTCTTCCGTAACCAATCGTAATAGAACTATTGTAACCTAATTTTTGAAGATTGTCATTATAGTGTTGCATATTTTTGTTGTCTACTTGGCTCTCATAATCACGAGTATCCTTTCCAAGAAACAGTGCAACAGCGGATTCTGTGACATGTAATAATTTGTATTCTGCATCTTTCCCTCCAATGTTCAACGCATGACGAATTACTTCGTTATCCATAGTAGAGAAATCAAGAGTGATGGCAATTCTGCGGATTGCTTTTTCATTGATCTCTTCAATTTTCACAAATCCACCATGCGGTAATGTAATCTGATGATCAGGATTTATTCTCACTAGCGGCATAAAAGTGATATAGATGAGCATGAATCCGGTTACCAAAGCAATGGGCAAGACTAGAAAATTAATCCAGAAGCTTCCTTCGTATATTACCATCCATGTAGAAATTTGCTCAACAACGAGCTTTGCATTTAATCCCACAATAATGATGGCACATAGCCATGCACCCAATTTTACATAATTGGGAATGCTAAATTCTTTCATTTTAGTTTTATCACTCACAAAATGAATCAAGGGGATTACTGCAAATCCTAACTGTAAACTTAAAATCACCTGGCTTAAAATCAATAAACTTCCAGTAGCTGATTCACCCATGTAATGAATCGTAATCATAGCAGGAATAATCGCAATTAATCGGGTGATAATTCTTCGGATCCAAGGAGCAATCCTAAGATTCAAATATCCTTCCATTACAATTTGCCCCGCAAGCGTTCCCGTGATAGTGGAACTTTGACCCGCGCATAGTAAGGCTATTGCAAAAAGAATAGGAGCGAGTTTACTCCCCATTAAAGGTTCAAGTAATTTGTGCGCATCCATAATATCAGCGACCTCATACAATCCGTTTTTAAAAAAAGTGCTTGCCGCGAGAATAAGAATTGCAGCGTTTACAAAAAATGCTAGATTTAATGCAATCACACTATCCAATATATTAAAGCGAATGGCTCTTCTAATTTCTTTGGGCGTTCGATCAAATTTTCGGGTTTGTACGAGTGCTGAATGCAGATATAAATTATGCGGCATTACAGTAGCTCCAATGATTCCAATCGCAATGTATAAGGCCGCACTACTTGGCATAGTAGGAATCAATCCACCTAAGATAGAAGGGATGGATGGCTTCGCTAAAATCATTTGAAAAATAAAGGCAACGCCAATCATCAAAACCAAACTAATGATAAATGCTTCCATTTTTCTAATGCCATAATGCAAGAGAAACAATAAAAGAAAAGTGTCGAGCGCACATATCATAACACCCCACATCAAGGGTAATCCAAATAAGAGATTTATACCTATCGCCATTCCTAAAACTTCTGCAAGATCACAGGCAGCTATTGCAATTTCAGCAAGAATATATAGGAAAAAATTTACGGGTCTAGGATACAACTCTCGGGAAGCCTGCGCTAAATCACGACCTCGAACAATTCCTAATCGTGCACTTAAACTTTGTAATAAAATAGCCATCAGATTCGACATCAGCAAGACCCAAATCAGACTATAGCCAAACTGACTTCCTCCTGCAATGTCGGTGGCCCAGTTACCTGGATCCATATATCCTACACTCACCAGATATGCTGGACCAAGAAATGCTAATAGCTTTCCACGAAACCCTTTTTTCTGTCTGGTATCAATACTTTCATGCACTTCAGAAAGTGAAACATGTGGATGATTAGCTTGTTTTTCCATAGGGTGTGACTAAAAGATTACGGGAAACTTCGTGACTGATATACTGCTTTTGTTTGTTTTGAATTTTTATCTCCATGCTTTGATCAAAATCTTGAATCTCGGTGATTTGAACAGTGATGCCTGGCTTTAATCCAGATCGATTTAGATACTGTAGAAAAGCAGTACTGTGATCGTTCACTCCGCTGATTACAAATCTTTGATGGAGATTTCCTTCTGACAATGTACTATTACTCGTATGCTGAATCTTTCCCTGCTGATCAGGAATTGGATCACCGTGTGGATCTACTTCGGGATACCCCAGAAAAGAATCCATTCTCGAAATGAGTTCATCAGAACTAACATGCTCCAACTCCTCTGCCATAGTATGTACTTCTTCCCATCCGAACTTTAAAACTTTGGTCAGAAAAACTTCCCATAAACGATGCTTTCGGATGATACTGAGTGCAACTTTTTCTCCCTTCTTCGTAATTCTTACTCCTTTGTAACGCTCATAAGCAATTAGATTTTTTTCCGAAAGTTTTTTGAGCATATCGGTTACCGAAGCAGATGTAGTGGAGAGCGAACCAGCAATAGATGAAGTATTCACCGGATCACTGCTTTTCACGGAAAGGTGATAGATAACTTTTAAATAATTTTCTTCAGTTTCAGTATGCATGCTTCGTAAATTATGAGACAAATATAAAATTTATTTTAGACTAGTCTAAAATTTAAATTTGATAGATTAAACTGCGCAGCTTACTTTTTACCTTTTCAGGTTAGTTTCTTTAAAATTTCAAATCGGTTTCGTGAGGATTGTATCTTCGCAGAAGGAAAAATTCTGCGGTAGATGACGTTATTGGGCATGTCGCTCTCAAAAAAATTCTTCTGTAGTTTTCTGAAAATCAAATAATTGCATGTATAAATTAATCTTCCGACCGTTGCTCTTTTTGTTATCACCGGAAAAAGCACATCATATAGTTTTCGGTGGATTAAAATTCCTCTTCAAAATTCCATTTATAGGTCTAATTATCCGTTCATTTTATACAGTAGATGATGTGAAACTATCCAGGAGGATCATGGGCATTAATTTCCCGAATCCTATTGGTCTAGCAGCAGGTTTTGACAAGGACGCCAAGCTTTTTGATGAACTGGGATCCTTTGGTTTCGGTTTTATTGAAATCGGTACTTTAACACCTAAAGGACAAGATGGAAATCCAAAACCCAGAATGTTCAGGTTACCTGCCGATCGTGGTCTAATCAACCGAATGGGTTTTAATAACGAAGGCGTTGATGCGGCGGTTTTACGATTAAAAAAGCGCCCACCAGGATTGATTATCGGTGGAAATATTGGCAAGAATAAACTTACATCCAATGAGGAAGCTATTCGGGATTATGATTATTGTTTTCATGCTTTATTCCCTTGGGTAGATTACTTTGTAGTGAATGTAAGTTCTCCGAATACTCCAGGTTTAAGGGCACTTCAAGAAAAGGAACCCCTACGAAATTTGCTCATGCATGTTCAGAAATTGAATAAGGCGAAAGGGGTGATGAAGCCTGTTTTGCTAAAAATCGCCCCTGATTTAACTGATAATCAGCTGGATGAAATTCTGGAAATCGTTCATGATGCGGCTTTGGATGGCATAATTGCTACCAATACCACAATTCAGCGCGAAGGATTAAAAACAAACCCTGAAATCACAGTTGAGGCTGGTGGGTTAAGTGGATTTCCTATAAAAACAAGAAGTACGGAAGTGATTCGTTACCTTAGAGAAAAAGCAGGTAAAAATATGGTAATCATTGGAGTAGGTGGGATATTTACAGCTGCTGATGCTCAAGAGAAACTAGAAGCAGGAGCTGATCTCATTCAGGTTTATACTGGATTTATTTATGAGGGTCCGGGGATGATCAGAAGAATTCTACGACAGCTTTAAAATATGTTCCTTTCTCCTCTGATTGTTTGCGATTTCGTTCTGAGCCAGCGGTGAATTTTATTAATTTTGTTTTCTCAAAATAGAACTTCAAAAGAACGATGAAAAAATTCTTTACGCTGATAGCTCTGCTATCTCTAAGTCTGGTTTCCTGCAAACAAACAGCAGAAAATTCAACAGCAGCTTCGACTGATTCAACGGCAACTGCCAACAATGAAACCGGAAGTTTCGGTGATAAAATTGATGAATCAGGAGTAATCCCGATGGATTCATTACTCGCGATGGTAAGTACGGGGAAATCTGAAATCGCAAATGTGAAAGTAGAAGGTAAAATCACAGAATGCTGCGAGAAAAAGGGCTGTTGGATGAGTATCGATCGTGGTGATGGAACTGCAATGCGTGTTACGTTCAAAGATTATGGATTCTTTGTTCCTTTAACTTCAGGTGGCAAAACTGCTGTGATGCAAGGTCGGGCATATATGGATACTACTTCTGTGGAAGACCTTCGTCATTTTGCAGAAGATGGTGGAAAATCAAAAGAAGATATTGCAAAGATTACAGAACCGAAACTCGAACTCGCTTTTGAAGCTGATGGCGTAATCATAAAATAATATAATTTCCAGAAAAAACCCGTTGATTTCAGCGGGTTTTTTCTGTTACTTAAAATGGAAAAAGTAAACTGGGTTGAATGTCCAAGGGATGCCATGCAAGGCCTTTCTTGGTTTATTCCTACCAATGTAAAAGCGAACTATATTAATTCCCTCTTAAAAGTGGGTTTTGATACTTTAGATTTTGGAAGTTTCGTTTCCCCGAAAGCGATTCCACAGCTAAAGGATACTGCTGCCGTTTTGAATCAACTTGATCTTAGTGATTCCAATACGAAGTTGCTGGCAATTGTTGCCAATCAAAGGGGTGGAGAGGATGCAGTAAATTTTGAGGAAATCAATTATCTCGGTTTTCCTTTTTCAATTTCTGAAACCTTTCAGCAAAGAAACACCAATAGCAGCATCACCCAATCACTACAAACAGTTGAGGCGCTTCAATCACTTTGTGTGAACCGAAACAAGGAATTGGTCATCTATATCAGTATGGCTTTCGGAAATCCCTATGGAGATACTTGGAATGAAGAAGTTGCCCTCCATTGGACAAAGCAAATTGCCGATTTGGGCATTAAAACTATTGCCATGTCTGATACGGTTGGCGTTGCTAGTCAGGAGGCTATTGCTTCCATATTTAAGTCAGTGATTCCAGCTTTTTCGGGAGTTGAATTTGGCGCTCATCTGCATTGTAGTCCTGATAATTGGAGAGGAAAGGTAGAATCTGCTTGGAATGCCGGTTGTCGTCGATTCGATAGTGCGATGAAGGGCTTCGGAGGTTGTCCTATGGCTGAAGATGAGCTGGTTGGGAACCTCGCATCTGAAAACCTTTATCATTATCTCCTGGAAAAAAATAGTGCTACAAGTATTCACGCCGATCAGTTTCAAAAAGCATTTTCGGAAGCAGCTGAGGTTTTTAATGAACCACTGCAACATGAGCCCCATACCGGCGTTTAATAAGGATTCGTAATTTCGTTTATACACTAGTTTCAGAAATCAGACATCAAAGCATGCGTTTAGCAACAGTAATCATTATTTGTTTTCAGTTATTATCAGCCTCAGTAGCTTTCGGTCAAAAAGAAGGTTACTTGGAAGTTTTAGGTACCGTTTTGCAAGAAGGAAAAGGTCTTGAAGGTGCTGATATTAAAGTGCTCAAAGGAAGTGAAAATACCGATAATGTTCTCACGGCTTCCGGTGGTAAATTTATTATCAACCTCGACCTTGGGCATACTTATACCATCATTTTTTCCAAGAACGGAAGTATTACTAAATCGGTAGTCATCGACACCAAAGTTCCTGAAGAATATAAAGATCAGCTCTTCAGTTATAAATTTAAGATGGATCTTTTTAAAGCTCCTGAAGGTGCAACTCCTCCGGATGTGGATAAACCAGTTGCGAAACTGGCTTTTAGTGATACCTATGAAGATTTTGATTATGATGTTGAGTTTTCAAAATCAAGAAAAGCAGAACTGGAAACAGTAAAAGTTCAAATGGCGCAAGAAGTAGCACTACAAGAGACTAGAAAAAAAGCCGCTGCTGATAAGGCACGTCAGGATTCTTTAGCGATTGTAAGAGAAAAGCAGATTGCGGATCAGCAAGCACTTTTAGCTGCTCAAAAAGAAAAAGAAGCAGAAGTTGCTAAGGAAAAAGCAAAACAAGCACAGATTGGTGCAGCGATGCTTGCAGCAGAAAATGCGAAAAAAGATTCTATCGCAGCTGCTGAGAAAATTGCAAAAGCACTCGAAACAGCTCGCCTTGCTAGAGAAAAAGCAGTGCAGGATAGTCTAGCAAATGTAATGGCTAAGCAAAGACAAGATTCTCTTGCATCAGCCAAAGAAAAAGATAGATTGGAATTGCTAGCTCTACAAAAAGCATCTCAAGATTCAGTGAATACTGCGCGTGAAAATGCTAGGTTAGCTGAAATTGCACGACAAGCACGTGAAAAAGCTACTTCCGATTCTCTCGCCGTAGTCAAAGAAAAAGAACGTCAGGATCAATTAGCACAAGCGGCAATAGCTGAGAAAAAGAAACAAGAAGATTTAGCAGCAGCAGAAAAACTTCGGCAAGAGGAACTCGCTGCAGCAAAAGAAAAAGCTAGATTAGATTCAATTGCCGCAGAAAAATTAAAGCAAGAAGAACTAGCTGCTGCAAAAGAAAAAGCACGTTTAGATGCAATAGCTGCTGATAAGGCAAAGCAGGATGAAATAGCAAGGTTGGCAAAAGAAAAAGCCGCTGCAGATGCATTGACTGCGCAAAAAGAAAAAGCACGACAGGATTCAATTGCGACTGCTGCTGAAAATGCACGTTTAGCTGCCGTTGCTGCAGATAAAGCTAAGCAAGAAGAAAACGCTCGCATTGCTAAAGAGAAAGCTGCGGCTGATGCATTAGCTGCTCAGAAAGAAAAAACTCGGCAGGATTCGATCACTACAGCAAATGAAAATGCTCGGTTAGCAGCAGTAGCCGCTGATAAAGCAAAGAAAGAAGAAGATGCTCGGATTGCGAAAGAAAAAGCTGCTGCTAATGCTGCTCTTGCTGCCCAACAAGCTAAAGCACGTCAGGATTCAATCGCTACTGCAAATGAAAACGCTCGCTTAGCAGCTCTTGCAGCCGATAAAGCAAAGCAAGATGAATTAGCTCGCTTAGCAAAAGAAAAAGCCGCTGCTGATGCACTCGTTGCACAACAATTGAAAGCGCGTCAAGATTCTATCGCTACTGCTAAAGAGAAGGCTCGTTTGGATGAAATTGCTCGAGTAGAAAAGGAAAAAGTAGATCAGGCAGAAAAAATAAAGTTGGAACAAGCTCAACTACAACTTGCAGCTAAAGAAGCTGCGGAAGCGAAAAAACGAGATGCTGAAGCCGCAGAGAAAAAACGATTGGCCGATATCCAAGCTCAGAAAGAAGCATTGGCAAAAACGCAACAAGCAGAACAAAAGAAAAATCCAAATGATCTAAGTTCCTATAAATTTGATTTCGACAAAGAATTTATTCCCGAAGGAATCAAAGAAGAAACAATCACGGAACAAAATCGTACCATCTTACGAACCATCGTAAACTCTAAGGAAGTGAAAGCAACTTATTTAAAAGTGATGTATAGCTATGGCGGAGTTTTCTTCTTTAAAAATGCAGTAAGTATGACTGAAAATGCTTACAACCAAGACATCAATAATTTCAAAAAAATACTGAAGCAATAAATCGCATAGCGTATAAATTACTTTCAATAATTTAAAATACAAGTTCCGGATTAAAATCAATTTAGTCCGGAATTTTTGTTTTTAGTTCCTTTATTAAAAAATGAAGTATTAGGATTTACTGCTTTCCAAAGGCCAATGTCCACTTACTTTTGCCTTAATCAAAAAGGCAATTATTCCAGTGGCGATCACAGCAATTCCTGATAACATAAAGGTAGTTCCTGTTGAAAAGAATACCCATGACCAAATACAAATTACCAATATTGCAGGCAACGGATAAAGCGGCATTTTGTAAGGTAAAGGCGGCCCATTTTTCTTTGCTCTTAATAACATCACTCCAATAGCTTGCGCAATGAACTGAACTAAAATTCTCATGGCAAGTATAGCAGTAATTACATCTGCCAATTTAAAAAGTAAACTGAAAACAAATCCTGTTATCCCTAATCCCAGTAAAGCAACATAAGGGAAGTTTCTCGTTGGATGTAGTTTTGCAAATATTTTAAAGAAGTCTCCTGATTTTGCTGCGGCATAGGGCACTCGAGAGTATCCCAGCATCACGGCAAATAAACTTGCAAATGCTACCCATAAGATCAGCATCGTGGCGAAGTTGGCTGCAGCAGTTCCATATAAATGCTCGATGAAAGTACTTACGATAAATTCAGATTTTGAAGCTTCTTGCCAAGGGATCACACTCACCACACTGATATTCATTGCGAGGTAGAGTATCGATATTCCTGCTACTGATAAAAACATACTTCGAGGAATATTTCTTCCTGGATCTTTAATTTCTCCTCCTAAATGGCAAACATTATAATATCCTAAAAAACTATAAATTGTTTTTACAGTTGCTGCTCCCATGGCTGCTGCGAAAAGTGGATTTACTACAAGGCCATCGTTCATCCCAGTAATTACTCCTTTGAGATCTCCGTGATTAACTCCTCCCCAAATAATCCAGAGTAATGTGGCAATGACTCCTGTCCATAGTAATACACTTATTTTTCCGACGGTTTCGATTTTTCGGTATAGCACTAACGTTAGTAATATGACTACTACACCAGAAACCACCCTCCGCGTGATTTCATCGAGGGGTACTAGATATGAGAAGTACTGTGCAAATCCTATTGAACCACTTGCAATAACCAGTGGAGCCTGAATCATGGTTTGCCATACATAGAGAAAGGAGAGCAGCTTCCCCCATTTTTCTTTCCCATAGGCCTCTCGTAGGAAATTAAAACTACCACCTGCCTCTGGATATGCAGCTCCAAGTTCCGACCAGATCATCGCATCAAAAAAAGATAGCAATGCTCCGGCAATCCATGCGTAAAGAAAGAATGGTCCTCCCATTAATTTGATGACGATAGGTAACACTACAAAGGGTCCTATGCCCACCATGTCAATCATATTGATGACCGTTGCCTGAAATAATCCAAGCCTCCTTTCCAAATGGGGTGTTGATGTTGAACTCATTTTTCGAAAACAGTGATTTTACAAGAGTTCATCTTCAGTTTAAGAAACACAGCCTATTTTAATTTTACTCCATCAGCAACAAAAGGCTGTGCATTTCCACCGTGCCGAATGATATCTCGGATAATGGTAGAAGATACAGGAGAGTACTGCGGAGCAGCAAGTATAAAAACAGATTCAATACCAGCATCTAAATAATGATTCATTTGGGCAATGGCTCTTTCAAATTCAAAGTCTGCAGAAGTGCGAAGCCCGCGAAGAATAAACCTTGCTCCAATTTCTTTGCAATAATCTACCGTTAGTCCGTTGTAAGCTTGTACTTCAACTTGTGGCAAATCATGAAAGGTATCTTTAATCCAATCGATTCGGTCTTGCAATGGAAACATGTATTTTTTACTGGTGTTATTTCCAACTCCAACAATAATTTTATCGAACAAATCCAGTGATCTGGTAATCACATCAACATGTCCTACTGTAATGGGGTCAAAACTGCCTGGGAAGAGTGCAATACGGGCCATATCAGTGAATTTTAGATCTTATTTTCAATAGGTATTATTCCTGTGGTACTTTTTTATTTCTAGCTTCAGGAGAGAAAAAACTGAACGTTACATTTCCATACTTCCGTTTTTCTTTGAAGCCATTAATGGAATCATAACTATTTTTACTGTGATGTTCGAGTACAAACAAACCGTTTTTTCTGATAAGATCCCTGCTGAAAATGGACTCCACTAATTCTTCTGCTGGGGTATTTTCGAAGGGAGGATCAGCAAGTATGAGATCGACCGGAGTAGTCACCCTTTCTAAAAATGCTTGTACATCGGATTTAACGGTACTTACACTCGAAGGTGCTTTGAGTAGTAATAAAGTCTGACGGATAAATTGAATGCAACCAGCGTGAATATCTACAGCAATGATTCGAGTACAACCTCTAGAAAATAGTTCGTAAGAGATACTTCCCGTTCCTGCATATAAATCGACAGCACTTATTTTAGTGAAATCAAAATTATTTGCAAGAATATTAAATAGACCCGTTTTGGCATAGTCAGTAGTAGGACGAACCGGTAAATTTACAGGTGCATTTAATTTTTTCCCTCTGAATATTCCACTTATGATACGCACAGATACTGGCTGAATAACAAATAATGAATATGTGAAGATAGCTGCTCGAATCCATAGGAAAAGTCGATTCCTTCTGCTTGTTCTCCGAGTGAAATATTGCGGATATATTTTTTACTGACCATCCAGCTAGCTGAAGTTTTATCGATCTCACCGTAAAAACGAACTGCTGTTTTATCCGGATTTAATTGTAATTGCTCAAGCGTATACAGTAAATAATAAATGAAATCTTCACTGTCTTTATATTTAAAGATATTGCTAAAAAGTAGTTCACTACCCTTGGTGGCAACTAAGTCGATGCTGCTTTTTCTTACATGGACAGAAAGAATAGTTTCCTGTTCATGCTTATTGAGCCTTAATTGACTTTCAATATAAGCGGTATTTGCATGAAATAGATTCGCTTCTTTAAAATGACTTCCAGTTTGTTTGAGAATAGATTCCGTAACTCCATATACCAAATGTGCCTCAGCCATTTTTAACTGATCTGCATACATTCTCGCATCATCAGTAAGCTTACAGCTCAGCGCAAGAATATCTTTTGCGTATTCCTTACTAAAAAGAGGAGAGGGGACTAATACCGCACAGTTGGGATGAACGGCAAATACTGTTTTCGCCGGCTTCAGATCTCTTAGTAATTCATCCTGATCAAGAATTTGTTGAAAAAAATTATCGGGAATTTTTGATCCCATGGAGGGTACAATCCTGTACTCTTTTAGCACAACTGCTTTATGGCGTTCTCGATCAATGATTCCATAGATAAACTGGTCATCGTCAAGCATTGCCAGCAATACAGGATGCTCCACCATGCCGTTGCTGAATGATTCATCCACCAACTGGTTTTTTCGAGTTACCTGCAGACTTGTCGTTTCCATAATTTGGTCAAAAATAGGGAATTCCATCTTCTAAAGACCGGCATCTACCTTTCTATTGAATAGAAATCTCACCTTTGTGAAACTCTTCCACCTGTAGTTTTTATCAGGTTGATCTTCAATGAACAGCGAAAAAACGATCTCAGAGCGTGTCAGTGAATTGCTTCACAAGGCATTCCGTTTTTCTCCCACAAAAGGGCAGGAACAGTTCATTGCGAAGTTCTCCCAATTTGCGGGTAAACCTGCCGAGGGAATTTTTATTCTGAGGGGATACGCTGGAACAGGAAAAACAACGCTGATGTCGGCGATCACGAGCTCCTTTCAAAACGTGATTTTACTGGCTCCTACCGGTAGAGCGGCTAAAGTACTCTCTTCCTATACTAGTCGTCCTGCTTACACCATACACAAGCATTTATACCGTCCCGCTCAGGCTTCTGATGGACGCATGTTTCTTCGTCTTGCGGATAATCATTTTAAGCGAACACTCTTCATCGTGGATGAAGCCTCGATGATTCCGGATGCAGCTATTGAAGATGCAGCGAGTCCATTTCCGGGAGTTAATTTATTAACCGATCTGATTAATTATATATATTCCGGAGAGGAGTGTAGGTTATTGCTGGTGGGTGATACTGCTCAGTTACCTCCCGTGCATTTTAATGATAGTCCAGCACTCGATGCAAATCATTTGCGTTTACGTTTTCGCAGAGAAGTAACAGAAACGGAATTAACAGAAGTTGTTCGTCAGGAGCAGGAGAGTGGCATCCTTAAAAATGCAACTGCATTAAGGATCTTACTCAGCCGTGATGCCAAGAAACCTATTCTGAAATCAGAAGGCTTTCCCGATGTGCATCGCATCAATGCAGCAGAAATGGCGGAGCTCCTGCATCCGGTCTATAGTAAGTACGGCAATGATAATGTCCTCGTGATTACCCGTTCCAATAAATCTGCAATTCTCTATAACCGACTCATTCGCTTTCAGCAGTTATGGATGGAGGAGGAACTGGCTGCAGGAGATCATCTAATGGTAGTGAAGAATAATTATTATTGGTTGCCCAATGATCACAAAGCAGGATTTATTGCGAACGGAGATATTGTGGTCATCTCAAAAATTGTTCGCTTCGAAGATCGTTTTGGTTTTCGTTTTGCTAAAGCGCTGGTTCACTTAATTGACTATCCTGATGAACCTGATTTTGAAGTGAATTTATTGATGGATACATTGAGTGCAGAAACACCCGCTCTTCCCTCTAAAGAAAGTGATAGATTGTATCAAACTATTCATGATTCTTACATCCCTGATGAGCCTGAAAAAAAGAGAAGGAATGCCTTACTTCGAAAAGATCCATATTATAATGCTTTGCAAGTGAAATTTGCATATGCTGTTACTTGTCATAAAGCTCAAGGTGGGCAGTGGCCTGTTGTATTTGTGGATCAAGGTTACATGACTGAAGAAATGAACGGAGCAGAGCATCTACGTTGGTTATATACTGCATTTACCAGAGCAAGTAAGGAACTTTATCTGATTAATTTTGATGAAGGGTTGTTTAAAAATTAATGTGCTAATGTGCAAATTTGCTAATGGCTGACGCTTGCTTTTTTGAAAAATTCTCCTCCGTGCATCTCTATGTTCTCTACATCTCCGTGGTAAAATTTATTAAATCAATTTAAGGAGTCAAAAAAAATATGGTAGAGCAATCCCAATCTAAAATTTAAAATTTAAAATCTAAAATTAGTACCTAGTCCACTAGTAGACCATCAACTTTAATTTCTATCAAATCTGAAACCGGTTGTTCATCAATCACCTCTTGTATCTCAAATTTTTGCACATGACCACCATTTGCTTCATACTTATAATTATACACAACTGTTTTTTTATACTTTAGAGTACCGGATTTATTTTCAAAGTATTCAGAACTAAATGTATCTTCATCAATATCCGGATTTTTGACTTTAATTCGCCATTTATGCTTATATTTTGAAGAAGTAATCTCCAATTTATTCGGATAAACCCCGGTAAGGTTAGTTTCCCGCATGCCCCCCATCATTTGGTAGATTTGGAGAATGTCGGTTATTGAAGATTTCATATATAACTACTTACCACTTTAAATGTTACTATTTTTCCATTCGTTATTTAAAAGAAAATCTTTGAAGCCTTTGTGAAATACCATTTGTTTTCTTGAGTCTGAAATTATCCAACCATTCTCATGTAGCGTACCACTTTTAAAGTCATCTCTTAGCCTAAGTAAGTCCTTTATTTTACTAAATTCTTCAACTTGTGTGGAATACTGATTTCCAAAAGTGATATGAAGCAATCTTGTATCATTAATTCTAATTGCATTCAAAATTGGACGGTTAATATGATAATCTGAAAAGGAGTAACCAATTGTTATAATTAGATGTGCATTAATGCAATCTTGGGTGAAAATACTATGAAATGAGTTTAGTGGTTCTAAAGAAATTCTCTGAAGTTTATAGTAACCTGTAATGATATTATGGACTAAAGTGTTTTCACCTGGATTTGTAAGTTCACCTCTATTAATGAATGTTCCTAAATGTGCTTCATTAGGAGTACTTCTATACTGTGACACCCGATCATCTCCAGTAGCTTCGTATTCCCAAAAAATGCATCCATGTAGATTGTAGTAACATGGTGTAGTATTATCATTTAAAATTCTGGGCAAATTCATTTTAAAAACTGGACCAAATGGAGTTTCACCTATTTGATTATCGAAACCATCAAAAAAATCAGGATCGCCAGACTTATTGAAAATAGTTGGGAATAGACTATCATAATTAGTTGTGTAAATTCTTGGAATATAACCTTGATTTAAAATATGCATCAAAAGCTCTTTTAATGAAGTATTTAAATCATTGTTTTCTGGTTCATTTAAATTTAATGAGTAAATATTTATTTGCTGCTTAACTATCGTTAAATAGTCTTTGATTGCATGGTTAATGTAAACAGTTTCTTCTCTTGATTTAGGTGTGCCGGGAAAGCAGCCTCCATTCTCTGTTAAGTTATGAACCGTAACTCTTTCAGGATCACCTTCAGGTTCAACTTTAAAATTCATTAGTTCTTCAATAATTTCATTCGTGTTAAACCAAATTGAAGCACTACTAGTTGTATTAGGATTACCACCTACCACCGTTTTATTCATGTAGTAATTTTGGATTGTTTCTAATGAATTTATTATCGTTTCAAAATTTATTGAAGAGGTAGAGTTGTAATATTTAGCTAAATTATCATAAATGAATTTTGCCAGTGGAATACCACTTTTTGTCTTGTAATTTTTATCTTGGAGAATTAACTCGGTAATTTCTGATGTCAATGAAGCTCCCCAAGCATTTGGAGCACCTGCACCTAAAACAATCACTGCTCTTTTCATAATTATTATATCTGATCTTAATAAGTTATTTTAAATTCTAATAATCTTGATTGCAAGAAATCAACTGCCTCCAAATATGAAAAATTAAAATCAGTTCTTAACATTCTTAATTTGTTTGAATTTGCTCTCCTGATTTTAAATCCATAGTCATATTTCTGGGGATGGATATTTGCAAAGTATTTTGGAAGGTTGTTGTGGTTGAAAGTTAAATTTAGTCTTTGGCAATTTAAATTATCGAAAGCAAAACCGAAAAAACAAACTTGTAAATCGCTATTGTCTGAATACCCAAATATTTCGCTTTTTTCTTTGGTATCTTGTATTAAAGTGGCAATATATCGCTGTGATTTAAAGGTTGATAGTGTATTCTCATTTCTTTGATCATATTGTAATTTCATGTTATCTGAGTTCCAATTTATTGTATCATCGTTTTTCGCCGCAAAATGAATAATATTTGTATTTTCTTCGAGTTTCACTAGATGACCAACATGACCATAAATATGGATGATAGATTCTTTGATAAATATTTTTACTTGATTATCATATTCAGGGAAATAATTTAATAAAAAAAACTCAATAGTCCTATCGTAGTTAAAGGTGATAATTTTCAAGCAAGTACTTTTAACTGGCGAACTAAAAAAGTCAGTTTCTTTCATCCATAGTATTAATTGATAGAGCCAAGTTTTTTCAAAAAGTTTGTTTGAAAAATAGTCGTCATCTGTTAAACGACCTTCATACCCTAAAATATGATAGCAAATGCTATCGAGAGCAATGTTGTTAAAATCTATTTTGAATTTTTCAAATTCCGGATATTCGTTAACCTCGCTTATGAATTGATCTATTGAAGGATATATCGCATTTTCTTTATATTCACTTAATGCTTCAACGAACTTCGCAATTGGTAATGTTTTACCGTATTTTCGATATAGAATATTACAAAGTAGCTTGTCTTCCAATCTACTTATTATATCATTTACTAGATCAATACCTAATCCAAATTCACGATGTAGGGCCTTGGAAGCACCTGCACCTATTACCAAAGTCATTCTACCAAAAGTCATATTTATGAAAGCTTTAATTTATTTTTATGCCACCATCCCTGTCTCAAAAGAGTCTACCTTTTTATTATTCATTTTAATTTTTTGAAAAATGAATATTTAATATAAAAACCTCAGTTATTTTAAAATTATATTAAATTCATTTACACCGCAACCTCCCTCACGATCACCCCATCCTTCATTGTCAACTTCCTGTCGGCCATGGCGGCGAGTTCGGGGTTATGGGTGACGATGACGAAGGTTTGCTGGAGTTCTTCTCTAAGTTTAAAGAAGAGTTGATGTAGGTCTTTTGCATTCGCAGAATCAAGATTTCCTGAAGGCTCATCGGCTAATATCAAATCCGGATTGTTCATTAAAGCCCTGGCAATGGCTACTCGTTGTTGTTCGCCACCTGAAAGTGCTGAAGGTTTATGGTCAATACGATCCATCAGGTTCATCTTTGCTAATAGTTCCTTAGCCCTGACTTCCGCCTCTTTATTGGATAATCCTGCGATGAGTGCCGGAATACAAACATTTTCAAGAGCGGTGAATTCGGGGAGGAGCTGATGAAACTGAAATATGAAGCCTATATGTTTATTACGAAAGGCAGAAAGTTTTTTTCCTGACAATTCCTGCACTTCTTGGCCGTTAATTATGATCTTACCTTGATCAGGCTTATCTAAGGTTCCTAGCATATGTAGCAGGGTGCTCTTACCGGCACCACTGGCACCTACAATAGAAACTACTTCACCTTTAGTAACTTCCAGATCAATACCTTTCAGAACATGAAGTTCACCATACGATTTATGAAGTCCGTTGATAGAAATATACATGCTGCAAATATAAAGGCTCGTCGCAATGAAGCGCTTGAAATCTGGGGTTTCCGAGAAATCTGTGTGATCTTTGTTGATAAACAGGAAGTCCTCACTTAATTTTAAGTCCTATTCTCCTTTGAACGACTATTTTTGCGCAACAAATTTGTCTTGTGGGTCTATCTCTAATTACTGAATTACCGCTCTGGTTTACCATCTTCTGTTTTGCAACAGGAGCCTTTTATGCTTGGCTATTGTACAGGAAATCAGCTTTTATGAGCGAGATTCCGGTGAATGTGGCTCGGATAATGACTGCCTGCAGATTCATCCTAGTAACCTTACTTGCTTTTCTTTTACTCGGACCGATGGTGCGTACCATCACTCGCGAAGTTGAAAAACCGATAGTTATTCTAGCGCTGGATGATTCTCGATCTATTGTGAATTCGAAGGATTCTACTACTCAGATCGAAGCTTTAAAAAAATCATATGCGGTATTAAATGATGGTCTGAAAGGCGATTATGAATTGCGCACGTTTTCGTTTGGAGATCATGTTCGTGAGAAAGCAGATTTTAATTTTAATGATAAGGAAACTAATCTAGGTGATTTATATGATGAGCTGGACGTGCAATTTGCAAACCGGAATGTAGGTGCTATTGTTATTGCTTCTGATGGATTGTACAACGAAGGTGCTAATCCAGCTTATGGTCCTACGCGACTAAAAGTACCAGTGTATACGCTTGCATTGGGTGATACCACTATCAAGAAAGATCTCATCCTTTCAAAAGTGAATAATAACAGAGTTGCTTTCCTCGGGAATAGTTATCCATTAGAGGTTGTAATTGATGCGCGGCAGTGTGCTGGAAATAATGCAACACTAATCATTGAAGAAGATTCACTAAGAGTCTTTTCACGCAGTATTGAAGTATCCGGCAACAATTACCATACAACAATTCCGGTAACGTTAGACGCTAAGAAAAAAGGTATCCGACATATCCGCATCAGTATTTCTTCGTTGCCTGATGAAGTTACATATTCGAATAATGTACGTGATGTTTTTGTGGAAGTGATTGAGAACAAACAAAAAATTCTTATCCTTAGTAATGCCCCCAATCCTGATGAGAGTGCATTAAGAGCAGTAATTGAGAATAGCCCAAATTATGAACTTAAGATAGATCAGTTATCTACTTTCGATGGTAGAGTAGGTGAGTATAGCCTCATAATTTTGCATAACCTACCTTCTGGAACTCAAAGTGTCAATAATCTTCTAGAGAAAATTAATGCTGCGGGTACTAGTGTGTGGTATATTCTTGGTGCCTCAGCGAATATTACAGCATTCAATGCTTTAAATACAGGGCTTGAGATTACTGATCAAAAAGGGCGATTGAATGAAGCCCAAGCTTTGTATGCCTCGGAGTTCAGCTTGTTTACGATCAGCAATGAATTGCAGGAGCAAATAGTTTCTTGGCCTCCGCTGTATGCTCCGTTTGGTTTTTATAAGAGTACCGGAAATATTTATCCTCTTTTTTATCAGCGATTAGGAAGTGTAAATACCAAACAGCCACTCCTGTTTTTTAGTGAGAAGGATGGAAGGAAAATCGCAGTTACCACGGGCGAAGGGATCTGGAAATGGAGACTTGCTGATTATAATGCTAATGCGAATCATACATTCAGTGATGAACTATTTAGTAGAATTATTCAGTACCTAAGTGTAAAAGAAAACAGAAGTCCTTTCCGGATTTTTACTAAAAATAATTTCAGGGAAAATGAACCACTTGTTTTTGATGCTGAACTTTATAATCAGTCGGATCAACTCATCAATGAACCGGAAGTAAGAATGACTTTAGTGAATTATAAAGGTGAGCAGTTTCCGTATACTTTTAGTAGAACTGAAAAGGCCTATACGCTCAATGCAGGATTATATCCGGTAGGAAATTATAAGTATAAAGCTGAGACTAAACTCGGAGATCGTATTTATTCTGAGACAGGTGAGTTTAGCGTTAGTGCATTACAGTTAGAAACTTCAAATACCGTTGCTGATCATCAATTGCTAAGTGCTATCGCTTCTAAAACAGGAGGAAAGATGTTTGCTCCAGAGCAGGTTAATGAACTCCTAAAAGCACTCAAAGAAAGAGAAGATCTTAAATCCATTTCCTTTTCCCGTAAAAAACTCGATGACATGGTGAGTCTACCTTGGGTATTTATCCTCCTTATCTCCCTGTTGAGTTTAGAATGGTTTTTACGCAAAAGAAGTGGAGCTTATTAATTTGCTAATTCCGAAGCACGTTCGAAACAGTTTGTGATAATGGGCTAATTCCTAAACGAGATTGGAACTTTTCGTGCTAAACAAGATTTATGTAGTGTTGCATAAATCGGAGATGAAAAAGTGAAGGATTATAAATAAATTACTCTTATTTCGGTGTACATACCGCACTTTCCTCTGAGAAAATTAGAACATTAAATAATTAGCACATTAGCACATTAAATAATTAGCACATTAAATAATTAGCACATTAAATCTGTACCGCCTCTCCTAAAAAATAGGGTTCTCGATGTAGAATGAATAAATCAATCATCATCATAGTCCTTGCAAAAACTTCCCTGATTTCAACTTTCAAACCAAATAATCCGGGAGGATCTTCTGCATTAAATCCTATTGCATCAATTTCATGAAAGCGGGCTATATAAACTGCTCGTTGATTATGAAATGCCTGGGAGATAATAGTGAACTTACTTTGTCCAAATACTTTTTTTCCTCTGATCACTGAATCTAGCGTCCTGAATCCTGCAAAATCTAAGGTAATGCAAGTATCAGGAATTCCTGCTCGCATTAATTCTTTTCGCATTTCTCTGGGCTCATTGTAGGAAAAATGACGGTTATCTCCACTCACGATCAAGTGTCGAATCTTTCCTGAAAAATACAAGGCCGCTGCTGCTTTAATTCTGTTTGCAAAGAATGGATTTAATCCTCCACTATTTAAATATTTACTTGTTCCCAACAGTAAACCCATTCGGTTTGCTGGAATTTCGTTGAGATCATTGTAGACGAAAGATTTCGTTTGATGATCCACAAATCGGTTGCACCACACAACAACAGTGACCAACAACATCACCATGATAACGGCGCTGCTGATCATTATTTTTTTTCGGAGTGTAGTCAATGTGTGGTGTAGGATCTAGTTTGGACTTTTTGAAAGATTAATCCATCGTCTTACGAAATTAAACAATATTGAGTTGCTTGCTAGAGCACTAAAAGAGATTCAATGCTTATAACGAAAAAAAAACAGGCCTTACGGGACCTGTTTTGGTAATGGGTAATCATGAGATTTGTTATGGCATTAACACATGGTCAATAGAGTGAATTACTCCATTGGATTGCATTACATCATAAGTGCTGATGTTCGATACATTGCCTTTGCTATCTTTAATCACAATATTATGAGCACCATTCATCATAAATGTTAATTCTTCTCCATTTACAGTTTTCATTTTGGCTTGTCCTTTGCCAGTCATGATTGCTTTAGCCAATGCTGTATAATCATACTTTCCAGAGATTACATGATAGGTAAGGATAGCAGAAAGCTTTGCTTTATTCTCCATCATCAACAGTGAATTCACAGTTCCTTCAGGTAAATTTTCAAATGCATCATTCGTTGGAGCAAAAACGGTGAAAGGACCTTTACCTTGTAATGTTTCTACTAATCCTGCTGCTTTCACAGCTGCAACCAACGTAGTATGGTCTTTTGAATTTACTGCATTTTCGATGATGTTTTTCATAGGCAACATCGCTTCACCACCTACCATTACGGTATTGTTTTTCATGTCCTGAGCTTCTGTTAATGTAATGCTGAAGACTGAACAAGCTAAACTCAGTGCAATTAGATAAAGATTTTTGTTTTTCATAAGTTTTTTTATTTTGTGATTAAACTGGTCTGTGATTGAATGTATTCTTCCGGACCTGAAAAAACTTACGTGAGTAAAATGTTTGTGGATTTCTGGAAAGTAAATTTAATTTTCGTGGGCACTATAATTAGTAGCATTCATCAAAACTCCTCGATCTCACAAAAATGTATAGCAATAACAACCTGAAAATTTAGGTGTATGAACGAAAAAACTAATAATGATAAATCTTAAAGTACTTGTCCGATGAGACAAAGTGTCTCCATCGTTGGAGAAGGCAATCCTCCGGTAGGTTCAATGGTAACAGCAAATGCTTGTGCACCATCAATGTCTTTTACTCTTATAAGAGTTGCATTAGATAAATTACCATCGAAAACACCTGCATCGATAGGCTTTCCATCTTTTAAAGCCCATAACTGATATTGTTTTCCACTTGGTAAGGTAGGAATAGCCTCAGTATTGATATAAACTGCATGACTTAAACTATCCCAGAAAACTGTTGTATTAATTCCAGGTAGTTTATCATTACCTGCAAGTAAAATTTTCTTTATTTCTGGTTTTGAAATAGCGGCCAGTGTTTGGGTAATACTGGTGTAAGAAGCAGTTTGTACTTCAAGTGTATTCGCATAATCATCTTTTGACTTCCTAACTTCTTCTAAAGAGGCGCGAAGCGTTTTTAGTTGTGAGAAAAGATAAATATTATAAGCTAAACTAATAAACAAGGTAATGATTGAAGCGGCAACAAGGTAACGTTGGAAAGGAGATTTAACAGGTGCTTTTAATTCTCTAATCGTAGCTTCTCTTTTCTCATCTTCTTTAATTGGCTGTTGCGCATCTTCAAAAATTCTAGCTTTTATTTTTGATTTCAAATGTGCTGGTGGTGGAGTCGACTGGGCTAAATCAAGACCAGTTAAAGCCTCACGAATGGCATTCACCTCATCTCTAAATTCTGGGTATTGCAGCATGAGTCGATTTGCTATTGCTATCTCTTCAGCATTGAGCAAACCGAGTACATAGCTTTCCGCTAAACCCTCCTCCAGATATTTATGTAATTCTTCGTTCATTTATACATCCATCAGTTCCCGCAATTGTTGAATTGCAGCTCTGATTCTAGTTTTTACTGTTCCTAATGGAATTTTAAGTTCTTCTGATGTTTCTTCATGTGTATAGCCTTTAAAGTAGACATAATCGAGCACTTCTTTGTAGATGTCTTTTAACTTGCCGATAGTTTCTTTAAGGCCAATATGATCTGTTGCGGTATAGTGTTGATGAATTGAATTCACCTCATATACGGCAGAATCTATATTTTGGATCGCTGAACCTTGCCGAAAATCTTTGGTTCTTATTTTATCAATGGCTGAATTCCGTGCAATATTGATCATCCATGTAAATAAACGCCCCTTGGTGGCATCATAACTGGCTAGATTATTCCAGATTTTCATGAACACATCCTGCATTACCTCTTCCGCCTGATCTTCCTTCGAAACAATTTTCAGGATTACCCCATAAATAGCAGCCGAATATCGATCATACAACAGTTCAAATGCCTCGGTATCCCGTGCCTTTAGACGGGATACTAGGTTATTTTCATCGATGATGGCGCGAGGAGTCACAGGTCTTTATAAAAACAGTAGATGTTTGAGCTAGATCAATTACACTACAAACTTAGTTCATCTGAGTTGATTTCAAGCATTTAGTGCATTTTTTCGGCAATTATCTCAAATTTGTAGATTGTTGGGAGAATATCACTTCGTTCCTATTACTTTTGTTCAAACCCTTATCAGGTATTTAGCTAAATCCATATCACTGTAAATTTTAAAAGTGAATCCCTGTTTTTAACAGAATACCTAAAAATATAAAAAAAATGAAATATTTTACTTCTCTTTTATTTCTGATTTGTTTCGGATCATCAAACGTCTTTTCACAAACAACCCCTTATGTAACTACGGTTCCTTACCTCTCTGGTTTTCTTAAGCCAGTAAAACTGACCCATTGCAAGGATAATCGCTTATTCGTTGTTGAACAAGATGGGAAAATTAAAATTGTTGATAGTGCTGGTACTACTTTAGCAGTTCCATTTCTAGATATAAATGCTAGAGTAAACTCTTCAGGAAATGAACAGGGACTTTTGGGTCTGGCATTTCATCCCAACTTCAAACAAAACGGTTTCTTCTATGTCGACTACACTAATAATACCGGCGTAGGTAATACAGTTATTGCTCGGTATAGCGTCGATCCAGCAGATTCAAATCTTGCATTAGTGAATAGTGAAGTGATACTGCTTACTATCACTCAACCTTATTCCAATCATAATGGTGGGGATGTAAATTTTGGTGCTGATGGTTATTTATACATCGGAATGGGTGATGGCGGAAGTGGTGGTGATCCTCAGAACAATGCTCAGAATACGGGTCAACGATTAGGGAAAATGCTCCGTATCGATGTTGATCATGGAACTTCTTATGCTATCCCGGCAGATAATCCTTTTATTAATTCAACTACTGCTGCAAAAGAAGTTTGGAATGTAGGAATGAGAAATCCATGGAGATATACTTTTGATCGCATCACTGGTGATATGTGGATTGGTGATGTAGGTCAGAGTGCATTTGAAGAGGTGGATTTCCAAGCCGCTGGAACTGGAAACGGATTAAATTACGGATGGAGATGTTACGAAGGAAATTCTGCTTATAATACTTCAGGTTGCCAACCTCAGAATACCTATGAAGCTCCTGTTTACACTTTTTCTCATGCTGGTTATTGTTCTATTACAGGAGGCTGTATCTACCGCGGTGCAAAATATGCAAACCTCTTTGGATACTATCTCTTTTCAGATTATTGCAATCCTACCATTCAGTCCTTGAAGAAAAATGGTAATGTTTATCAGCACGATAATCATTCCACTTGGTCAGGTGCAGGGATCAGTAGTTTCGGGGAAGATTTTGAAGGCGAGTTGTATGTGACTAACTTATCAAATGGTCAGATTCGCAAGATTGCAGATACCACGTCATGCTCTCCGGTAGCGTTTTTAGCCGATGTAGATACCTTGAATATTTGTGATTCCGCTTTTGTGTTGAGAACACCTCAAGGTTCGGATAATCTCTATCTGTGGACGTTAAACGATACTTCTATAGTTGGAACCAACAGCAATGAATTAGCAATCAACCAAAGTGGATCTTATTTGGTTACGGTATTAAGTACTTCCACTTTTTGCAGTGCTACCGATACAGTTTACATTAATCTACTTGGTGCAGTTGCTCAAACTTCCTTTACCAATTTAGATACGTTTTATTGCGTGTACAATTCGCCAGTAACATTGAATGCATCTCCTGCAGGTGGTGTATTTTCTGGGACTGGAGTAACGACGGGAATTTTTGATCCTGCTGCTGCTGGAATTGGAACACATATCCTGACGTATGATTATACAAATACTAACGGTTGCGTAAGTACATCGAAAGAAGTTATTACTGTAAATGCTTGTACTGGAATGAATGAAAATAAGGATTTTTCAGTTTATACCATTTACCCTAATCCAGTGAATGAAATTCTTACGGCTCAGATTAACAATATATATACCGGTACGGCTACAGCTCAGATTGTCGATTTATCCGGTCGTATTTTACGAACTGTTGAATTAACATTGAATGGAGAACCTTTCTCTCTATCTATGAATTGTTTTGAAATTTCCAGTGGTGGTTATTTACTGAAATTACAAACTGGAAATGCGATGGTGATTCAACCATTCATGATCGTTAAATAAAGTATGAATTTTAAAAAGCTAATCCTCGCACTGAGCCTTCTGATTGCGGTTCATACTTCTAAAGCACAGGATCTGTTTGACGTAAGTTTAGTTCCGACAACCATCACGGATCTTCCAGGAGCTCATTCATTTGCTTTTGGAAAATGGGATGGGAAATGGATCATTATTGGAGGTCGCTTAAATGGATTACATGGATTTCAACCTCCATTCGGTTTTCCATTTAACAGTGCTAACTCTCAGATTTATATTATCGATCCAGATTTTCAACAGGTATGGGATACTACAACTTCTAATCTATCACAGGAGCTTATCGATCATGTTTCGAGTAGCGCCTTTGAATTTGTTCAAAGAGATAGTATGCTTTATATCATGGGAGGATATGGCTATAATACAAATCTAAATTCCTTTATTACTTTTCCTAATCTTACTGCAGTAAATCTTTCTTCCCTCGTGAATGCTGTAATAAATCAAGGAGATATTTCTCCTTCCTTTCGACAGCTCACTGATTCTAATCTTTTAGTAGCGGGAGGTCATGCTGCTTGGATGGATTCAACGTGTTACTTGGTATTTGGTCATCGCTTTGATGGCCGATACGATAAACAGGATACTACTGGTTTCTTTGTTCAGGAATATACACATCAGATCAGAATGTTTCAAATTAATGATGATGGAGTAAATTTATCATTGAGTAATTATGCAACTCTTACTGATACAGCAAATTTTAGAAGAAGAGATTATAACTTGATCCCACAGATTTTTCCTGATGGAAGTTCTGGACTTACCGCCTTTTCAGGAGTGTTTCGTGAAAACATGAACTTACCTTATTTCCATCCTGTAAATATTCATGCAGGAACTTATGAAGTAGATACTGTATTTAATCAATACTTGAATCATTATGATAGTGGAGTGATGCCCATCTACGATGCTAACTTTAATGCAATGCATAATGTGTTTTTTGGTGGGATGGCAATGTATACTTACGATACCTTAACAAATACTTATCCTGTTGATTCACTCATTCCATTTGTTAAAACCATCAGCAGAGTAACCCGATGGGCAAATGGTGCTGTTTCTGAAATTAAACTTCCTGTCGAAATGCCTTCTTTGCAAGGTACAAATGCGCTCTTTATTCCTGATCCTGCAATTCCTTTAATTAATAATGAAATTATTAATCTGAATTTGTTGCCTTCAGGCTCGGTAAGAGCGGGATTCTTGTTGGGCGGTATAGAAAGTCCTCTGAATAATATTTCAGATATAGATCCTTCACTTACTTGGGCAGTAAGTACACTCTATGAAGTGTACATCAACAAGCAAAGTAGCACAGGGCTTACCTCACTGGGTAATGAAAAAATTAGTGCGCAACTCACCCCAAATCCTGCATCTTCAGAAACACAGCTTGAAATTCATTTCGCACATAGTGGATTTCTTCATGCTGAACTTCGGGATATAACAGGAAGAGTCATCAAAGTAATTTGTCATAAAAAAATTGGGGAGGGAGGACATGTCTTCAGGATTGATTTAGCTGATCTCGCACCAGGAATGTATGCAGTGAATTGTGAATTGGATGGTAATTACACTTCACTGAAGTTGATAAAAGACTAGTCATTTTTGCGGCTAAGGGTTTTTCTGGTCAATCCCATGAGGATCGCAATCACGAAGAGTAGAGTAGGAAGTATCCTGAACTGGATTTCATGCCAAACTGAATATTGCCTGATTAAATCCAGGTATAAATAAGCTGCAGAAACCCAAATCCAGATTAGAAAATCATTTTTTAAGACTGTTTTCAGGTGTGATAAAGTGGGTAATGAACAACTTGCCGGCGAGATTAACCAAGAAAAGACTCCTGTTTTGATTTCGTTTTGAAATAATGTCGATTTTACTTTTTTTCGATAGCTTGATTCGATAAATACCGATAATACCATCATAATCAATACGATGAATATGAAATTGAGCGTATACCATGAAATCCCTGTCCAGATCAGGAAATAAGCACTGTACTTATTTTTTAATCCTTCGAGAGTCAGATTTGGATTCGCCTTTGATGGGAATTGTAAATTGATTATCAATCCACTACAGCAAATTAGAATACTTATCCAGCTGATAATGGATGCTTTCAAATGGAAGATCAAGGCATAATTTGCTGCCAGAATCGCTGGATAGGCAAACAAGAGTATGATCCAGGGTAGCCATTTAAGGACTTGAGAATCCTTGTTAATAAATTGATCATTCCTCATTTGTTTAAAATTTGGTTGCCAAGATATCTAGTTTTAAATTTTAACTATATTTCGCTCCTGACATTATTGCAAAATATTTTGCGGTTATACCTTATTAAATTTGTTTGATCTTATGGCGACTAAAAAGAAAGTGCGCCCGGTAGTAGTAAAAAAGGCCTCCAGTTCTGGTTCTTCAGCTAGTAAAACAGCTGTCAAGAAAAGTGCTCCGGCTCCAAAGAAATCCGCTCCTAAATCTGCTTCAAAATCTGTTGCTAAGCCAGCTGCAAAGAATACACCTGTTCCAGCTAAAAAAGCTCCAGCAAAGCCAGTCAAGTCTCTTCCTCAGGCATCCAAAAAACCAACCGCTAAAGTTGGAGTTCCTGGCGCCAACTCTTCAAAAAGTCCTGTAAAAAATAGTGTTCCGCTTAAAACCAAGCAGAAGATTATCGCTGCTGTGGTCAAAACCCCAGTAAAGCCTGTTGTGAAAGGAAAGGATGCTCCTGTTAAAAAAGAAGTTCCTGTAAAGACTTCAATTGAAAAAGCTCCTCCAATAAAAAATATTCCTTCCAAAACACCAGCTGCAAAGACACCTGTAAAATCCGTTCCTCAAAAAGAAGTTAAACCTGCCGCACCTGGAAAAGCTGCAGTTAAAACTCCTGCTAAAACAAAGGCTGAACCAGTTGTTGTTGCAGATAAAAATGCACTCAAAAAGAAGGATGATAAGCTGGATCCTTTGCATGAGAAAGCAGCAAAAGCAATGAAAGAATTAGAGGAAACAATGGATCTTTCTAAAGTTAGACCTCGCATTCAAGCTAATGCTCCTGCACCTAAACCAACTCCTCGTCCAGCACCTACGCCTTTGAAATTAGTGGAACCTACTAACACCACTAAAATTAAATATCAGTTAGAATTCGAATTTCGCTCTTCTCCAAAAATATTATTCAATACGCTTAGTGATTCCAGTGGACTTGCTGGATGGTTTGCAGATGAAGTAAAAACGAAAGATAACGTTTACACTTTCGTTTGGGAAGGAGGGGAATCATTTGCGAAGTTGGTTGCTATAAAAGATCAGCAATTGGTTCGATTTGCATGGCTCGATGATACCGATGGAACTTACTTTCAATTTGAAATTAAAGAAGACGATATTACTTCGGATGTAGCTTTAATCATTACCGATTTTGCGAATCCGGGAGAAAGAGAAACCAATATTCGTCTCTGGGAATCTCAAGTACAGAAGCTGAGAATGCTTTTAGGGAGTCTCTGAGTTTAATACTTTCATAAAGAGTTGTGTTGTCTGGCTACTGATTTCCGGTAAATTTTCCCACTGCTCAAAAGCAATTTTTTTGCTAATCTTCAAAAATCCCTTGTTGTTGGGTATGGATTGTTTTCCTTCAATTTCTTGGAGGTAAGCATCAATGGACTGATAATTTTCTGAACCGAAATGATGGTCCCATTGATTTTCCTGAATACAGATATAGTAGTCTCCATCTTTAAATAAATCTAGTTGAGTCGCAAATCGATCTTTGTAACGATCAACAAAAACTCCTGACAAATGAAGGGTGATACTAAAGTAATGTCCGAACCAACACAATGTTCGTACTGCGAAAATATCCTCAGCTTTGAAATAGCGAGGATAATCCAGCATGAACCATGGGGCCGCTAACAAATTTTCTCCTTTACTGATTTTGGGAGTTAAATCGATCATTCCAGCAGGTAAAACCTCTGGAAAATCCTTCAGAGAATGTTGAATAGCTATTGAGCATTCGCCCAATAAAAGCATTACTTTTTCGCTCAGGGATTTCTTTCTCAAGAAGAAATCATAGTTTTGGAGGAGCTCAAATTCACTTGAATCGGGTATATTTTCTGTCATCTCAGGTATTTCGGTGGATCGGTATCCAAACTTAGGGTATTTTTGTAAAGTTCTAAAGCCGACATCCTCATTGAAGAAATTACATAAACTGGTTCTGAGTTCCTTTGTTGGACCATTTATCCTTACTTTTTTTATCTCCCAGTTCGTATTGCTGATGCAATTCCTGTGGAAGTATATCGATGATCTGATCGGAAAAGGATTGGATGGTTTTGTATTGGCTGAACTTTTATTTTATACTTCTGCGAATCTAGTTCCATTAGCACTTCCTCTAGCGATCTTGGTGTCTTCCATTATGACCTTTGGAAATCTTGCCGAACATTTCGAGATTACAGCAGCTAAAGCCGCAGGTATATCATTACAACGTTTAATGATTCCATTGTTTATCGTGGCTATTTCCATCAGTGGACTTGCCTTTGTATTTTCCAATAATGTTTTGCCCTTTACGAATCTTAAGATGGGTTCTCTCTTGTACGATATCCGTCAGCAGAAACCTTCTTTATCGATTCGGGAAGGAGTTTTTTATAGTGGAATTGATGGGTATAGTATTAAGGTTGGGAAGAAAGATAAAGATGGAAAAGGCATTCGTAATGTGATGATTTATGATCATACACAAAGTATGGGGAATAAGAAAGTGGTAGTAGCAGAATCCGGAAGAATGGAGACTACCACTGGTGATAAATACTTGGTCGTTACACTTTTTAATGGGAATAGTTACGAGGAACAAAACAGAAGTAAAGGTGGAATAGATTCTCACCCCTTGATGAGAAGTGGTTTCAAAGAATATCGCATTGTTTTCGATTTGTCGCAGTTTAAATTGAGTCGTACCAATGAAGAGCTGTTTAAAGGTGGCCATCAAATGATGACGATGCATCAACTGAAACTTGCTGTTGATAGTTTCGATACGCAATATGGTCAACGAAAGAATGATATCAAAAGGAATATGCAACCTTACTATCTATTCTTACGTGATTCATTGACTTTTAAAACGTCGTACGCAAAGAGTAAAGCCATTAATATTCCGGATCAATTACCGACCTTCTCCGATAAAATGTGTTTTGAAAATGCCATGAACCAAACCCGTTCGCTGCAGGCATATATGAATGGAACCAAGGAAGATTTCGAATCTCGACGATATCAGATCTCAAAGTATGATGTGGAATGGCACCGTAAACTTACACTGTCATCCGCATGTTTTATTTTATTTCTCATAGGCGCACCGTTAGGCGCCATTATTCGTAAAGGTGGACTAGGAATGCCTCTGGTGATTTCTATTATTTTCTTTCTCTTGTATCATGTCACAAGTATCACTGGTGAAAAGTTTGCTAAGGAAGGAATCTTTACACCATTTCATGGGATGTGGTTGTCAACTTTCTTTTTGCTTCCTGTAGGGATTTTTCTGATCTATAAAGCCACTCATGACTCGGTGATCTTTGATGTTGAAGTCTACAAAAACCTTTTCAAGAAAATCCTAAAACCATTCCGTAAAAAGTGAAAGTACTCCAACTCTGTATCCGTGTTCCATTTCCTCCTCAAGATGGCGGTAGTATCGCAATGTATAATATGGAACGTTCATTATTTGAAAACGGAGCCTCTGTAAAAGTACTTGCCTTCAACACCATCAAACAGTATGTTGAGATAGAAAAACTCGATCCTGATTATCTCAAGATGACAAAGATCGAAGGAATCTTTCTCGATAATCGGATAAAACCTTTTGCCGCCTTATTAAATTTATTTTCTGGAGAATCTTATCATATCATTCGATTTATTCGTCGTGATTTTGATGAGGCACTGATGAAAATTCTTGAAACTGAACAGTTCGATATTATCCAACTGGAAAGTCTTTTTATGATTCCATACCTCGATACGATCAACAGATTGAGCAATGCGCCTGTATTGCTTCGCACTCATAATGTGGAGCATTTGATTTGGAAACGACTCGCAAATATTACGACAAATTCTTTGCGCAAATGGTATCTTAATCTGCTGGCAAATCGATTAAAACGTTATGAGACCTGGGCACTCAATAGAGTAGATGGAATTATTGCTTTAACTCCTGAAGACAAAAAAATGATTCTTGAAGAGAGTCCGGAAGTTCCCGTTTTTGTAGCACCAATAGGAGTGGATGCCAGTGAATATCATCCGAAACCATTACCTCCTGGAGATATTATATTTCATATCGGAGCGATGGACTGGATCCCAAATCAAGAAGGAATTAAGTGGTTTCTAGATCAGGTATGGCCTGAAATTGAACGAGATTACCCAGATGTTAAATTCCGCTTTGCTGGTAAAAAGATGCCTCCAGGATTCTTCAATTTTCAAAGTGATCGCATCGAAGTGAAAGGATTTATTCCCGATGCAAAGGAGTACATGAATGAAGGAACCATTATGATTGTACCTCTTTTTTCCGGGAGCGGGATGAGAGTTAAAATTATTGAAGGTATGGCTATGGGCAGAGCTATTGTTACTACTCCAGTAGGAATGGAAGGAATACATGCTGTAGACGGAAAACATTTCCTGATGGCTCAAGATGCAGCTGAGTTTACCAAACAAGTTAAACTGTTAATCGAAAATAGAGAACTCGTTAAGTCGATCGGAGCCAATGCCAGAGCTTTTGTGGAAGAAGAATTTGATAATAAAGCGATTGGAAAGAAAATTTTAGGTTTTTATGAGGAGCAAATTAATCCGATTACCACAAATCAATCGATAATTCCATCTACATAAGTAGTTGATTTTCTGAATCTTGCATGGTTATCAACAATTCACTCGGGATTATTTCTGGAAACTCCGGAAAAAAGATGCTTTTGAAGGGATTTTTTGCTAATATTGCAGCCCCGTTTTACGGGTAATATTTGACATAAAGATGGACTTACTTAAAGTAGCTGAACAACAGTTCATAGAACTGAAACAATGGGCCGAATTCAAAGCCGGTGACACCATTACTGTTTATTATAAAATTATCGAAGGAAGCAAAGAGCGTGAGCAGTTGTTTCAGGGTGTTGTATTACAACGTCGTGGAGCCGGTGTTAACGAAACTTTTACCATTCGTAAAATCTCCGGTGGAGTAGGTGTTGAACGTATTTTCCCTGTTCATAGCCCTAAAATTACCCGTATCGATGTTAACAAGCGTGGTAAAGTACGTCGTGCGCGTATTTTCTATCTACGCGATATGGTGGGTAAAAGTGCAAGGATCGAAGAGAAACGCTCTAATGCTCCTAAGGCACCTAAAGCGTCAAAGGCTAAATCTTAAAACAGAACAATTGCCAATATATAAAAGGCTGACTCAAACGAGTCAGCCTTTTCTTTTGATCCATTATGAAGAGACAAACCATTGTAAGATTGGATCAAGATATTCTTTAGGGTTTGAATTATTTTTTTTACCTTTATTATAGAATAAAAGGTTGTATGCACAGTAAGCATTATCGTGTTTTCTTCTTTCTGATCGCATTGCTTCCTACCGAAGTGTTTTCTCAGCAATTTATGATTTCTCAGGTCTATGTGAAAACTGTAGATTCAACAGCCATCTATTCCATCACGATCAAAAATAATTCTCGCGACAGCATCTTAGTTTTACATACGCAGGAAGCAGAGTTTCCTCCTTTTATAAATCATTATAAATATGATCTTCCTTCATCTGCTCAGCCTTTTATCCTCAGACTAGGGAAAAGTAATAATCCATTTTTACCAGAGCGTTACCGTGCTACCAAAACCATGAGTCCGAGTAGTAGTATTGAACTCTATTTTTATATCCCGATTCAATATTGTAATCAGAGAAAATTACTCGAAATATGGTATTCCTGTCTCGACCAAAAATTTCTTGGGGATTTTAAAAAACTGGAAATTACACCTTCACAATCCTGTGTAGCTAAGTGTAAAAAACTAAAAGAAAAATACGGTATCGTACATCATAAAACGATGGAGTTTTAAAAGTAGAGTATTACTGAGTTCCGAAATAAATTCTGGTCTTACTAGTGGTCTCGAAGGGATGGTAGATCCGCTTCTTACCCGAGTTGCAAAACCAGAATTGAATTAAATCGACGTTTATATTGTATGGATAAATTCTTCAAACAGTTTCTTTTACATACGTGTCCACTGTATTGAGAATCATATCAGCATGTTTGTAAATATCATCGATGGTTTCTATTTCATGCTTAATTTCCATTTTTGCCTCATCAAACACTCCTATACATTTCTTACCACCATTTAAATATATTCTGCAAATTCCTCTCCTATTATTATCATCCAAAAGGATAGCGAAATAAGATTGAGCATCGCGGTAGAACACACGGTTAACTGCTATTTTCTTTCTCAGAATAGATTTTATAATATAAAAACTCTCCAATTCTTCAACAGTGGTATTAATTTTTGTTACAGGTTCTTTATTTTCTGTAATAATTTGTTCAGGAGTTTTTAATTGCTTTTCTTGTTCCTTTACAAGTGCTGATTTCAATCTATCAGTAATAATATCACTTACATATTGACTGATTGAGTTTTTTGTGAGTATAGTAAACTGTTCAAAAATCTTTGCTGTAATTACCCCTGAATACACTTGTTTAGTTAAGTGTTTGATAAAAAATTCTGAAGGGTTTGCAAATTCCGCACTAATCAAATTCTTTAATTCACCAGTATATTTTAAATCCGATGCGGTCAAGGTAATTGAATTTACATCAAAATAACTTTTATGGAATTTCTTTACTTCTTCTATTTGATTCTCTCTGATTGTACAAATGTTGAATTCCAAGAATGGTTTTTCATCCATTCTGTTCTTTTCCACTAAATCAGTATAGAATTTATAAATTATACCATTGGTCAACAAAGCGAATTTCGCCTTACTTACATGGAAATACCTCAATAGTTGACCATCATGTAAATCTAAATTCTGAGCGTGGTGTTTACACTCAATTAAAATAGTAGGTTGACCATCTTTAAAAATGGCATAGTCAATTTTTTCTCCTTTTTTAATGCCAATGTCAGATATAAATTCTGGAACTACCTCAGTTGGGTTAAAAACATCATACCCTAAGGTTTGAATAAATGGCATTATAAAGGCATTCTTTGTTGCTTCCTCTGTCTGGATGCTATCTTTCAGTTTTCCTACACGGTCACCAAGTATTTTGATCTGGTCTTTGAATTCCATTGATATATATATATAAAGGTTAGTAAGTCAAATGTCCGATAAAAAATCATTCAGAGCAAGTAAAAGGATTTTCTACCTTGTAAAAGTCTTATTTGTAAGTTGAGAACACTTCTTATTTAAATTTTCTGCTTTTCATAAGGTGTTAAGTCAAAATTAATAAAATGGTTTATTTCAGTTCTTTTTTCCGCAATTTCAATAACTTCAAAACGTAGTCTAATTACCAAAAATATCCTAGACCCATATTTTTCATTTTGTTCAAGCAAGCTTGCAAAAGCTGTCTAAAATAAGAAGAGCCACCTAAAAAGGTGGCTCAAACTTGGTCTTACTAGTGGTCTCGAAGGGATGGTAGATCCGCTTCTTACCCGTTTGCAAGACCAAGTTTGTCGCTGCGCAACTCTTTCTTATTTAAGCCTGCTTTTGTTCAAGCAAGCTTGCAAAAGCTGTCTTAAATAAGAAGAGCCACCTAAAAAGGTGGCTCAAACTTGGTCTTACTAGTGGTCTCGAAGGGATTCAAACCCCTAACCTTCTGATCCGTAGTCAGATGCTCTATTCAGTTGAGCTACGAAACCGTTTTTTATAAGGCTGCAAATTTAGTGATTCTTCTATGAATACCAAGCTTTGACAGGGTATTATTTTTTATCGGCATTTCCAGTCTGTGTTCCTCCTGGTTTAGAGATCGAATCACGCATACTTGTATCAGCCTGAATGTTTTGCATTTTATAGTAATCCATAATACCAAGGTTGCCGCTGCGGAATGCTTCAGCCATTGCCATCGGAATCTGAGCTTCTGCTTCAATAACCTTAGCTCGGGCTTCTTGTGCTTTAGCACGCATCTCTTGCTCATAGGCAACTGCCATCGCTCTGCGTTCTTCAGCTTTTGCCTGTGCCACTTTTAAATCGGCACCCGCTTGTTCGGCTTGAAGTTTAGCGCCAATATTTTCCGCAACGTCAATATCAGCAATGTCGATCGATAAGATTTCAAATGCAGTACCGGCATCGAGTCCTTTGTTTAATACTGTTTTAGAAATCTGATCTGGATTCTCTAGCACCGATTTATGGTCCTGCGCAGAACCAATGGTGGTCACAATTCCTTCTCCCACGCGGGCAAGGATAGTTTCTTCTCCCGCACCACCTACTAGCTGATTGATATTCGCTCTAACGGTAACGCGTGCCCGAACGATGAGCTGAATACCATTTTTCGCTACAGCAGAAACAGGAGGGGTGTCAATCACTCTCGGATTCACAGAAAGTTGTACCGCATCAGATACATCTCGGCCGGCAAGGTCTATGGCAGTTGCCATTTTAAATGTTAAAGGAATATTTGCTTTATCTGCAGAAATTAAAGCTCTGATCACATTGTTGACATTACCTCCTGCTAAATAGTGAGTCTCAATTTCGTTAGTGGTGAGATTTAACCCTGCTTTAGTAGAGTTTATCATCGCATTCACAATTATAGAAGGTGGTACTTTTCTAAGTCTCATTAAAACCAGATTCATAATACTGATTTTTACATTCGAGAATACTGCAGTGATCCACAGATTGACAGGAACGAAATAGAGAAAGAAAAAAATGAAAAGTAACGCACCGATAACCGTTAATACAAGAAATGAGAGTTGCATAAATTTTATTTTTTAGTAGGCATCTAAATATTATTCTGTCACAATTGGTCGAACGATAATCTTTCCAGACTCAACACTACTTACGATAATCGGAAAATTAGGAGGGATCATTTGTCCTTCCGTGCTGGCTTCGAATTTTATTCCGTTTACTCTCACTGTACCCATTGGGCGTAAGCTGGAAATTGCGTTTCCAGTATCCCCAACATTTACTGATCCAGCCTCAATGACATTCATCTTTCCATCTAACTGCGTATTCAAACTGAATTTTTTCCAAAATCCGGTTTTTAAGGCGATATATACAGTTGCTAAACAAAGGGCAATACTGCTAAATCCTACGATCATGCCGATGGTTTGGCCATATATCTGCCAAGTCCATAGAATACCCATCATCATAAATAATCCCCCGGCAATTCCTACGATCAATCCTGGAACCAAGAAAATTTCCAGAATGACGAGCGTTATCCCGAATGTGATGAGTATAAAAATAAATATAATGGACATATTACAAAGCTAGTGAAGACAGGATGCAGGAATAGGTTTTTCTGAAATAAAGTAAAAACTCTTTTCAGAAGTTTATTTAATGTTATTATAAATATTGGTGACCGTCCTTACCGTTGTGGAATCATCGTAATTCGAAAAACTAAAGGTTAGTTTATCGCTGGTGACTTCGATCAGATTAAAGGTGTCGGCATCATAAACAATTTTTGTATTGTCTTCAATAAATGCCCAGGTTCCATTGATCCCTTGAGGGTCGAGTGAATCACACTTTGTGGCACCTTCATCAATAGATACAATATTATTTTCGAAGAATCTTAGAATATTATCCTTTTCACAATCATCCATGATTGCATACAGATCAGTAATCGTATCTGTACCATTAAAAAAACCTGGAGCAACTTTACTACTGATTATCGACCAGTCTCCTTCCTCTAATTTATCCTTGATACTTTTTTGAGCATCTTTCTGACATGCCGTTACAAAAAATAAAAATCCTGCAATTGCAAGCAAGGAGAGGATTTTCTTAAAATGAATTTTCATAGGAGATAGGTTGATAGGTTAGTGAACAAAATTATTAAACTTTTGTATGCCCTGATCTCCTAGGCAAATCAGGAGTTCGGCTTATAATATTTTAAAGCTTCCGGCATGAACTTATTCAAGTCGGCCACTCGTTTTTCATCACTAGGGTGCGTACTAAGTATTTCAGGTGGTTTCGATCCCCCAGATTGTGCCATCCGCTTCCAGAATTTTGGGGCTTCGCGTGGGTCATAGCCCGCCATAGCCGCAAAAACAAGTCCTAATTTATCTGCTTCCGATTCATGTAAACGAGAGTAAGGGAGGATCAGTCCTACAGTAGAACCAACTCCATACGCTGTATTAAATATTGCCTGTGTTTCGGCACTTTTATTTTGTAAGGCTACAGATAAGGCGGTTCCACCTAACTGAGTCACCATCTGCTGACTCATTCTTTCGTTTCCGTGTCGAGCAACAGCATGAGCAATTTCATGACCCATAACAATTGCGAGTGCAGTTTCATTTTGTGTAACAGCTAGTAAACCGGAATACACCACTACTTTTCCACCTGGCATACACCATGCGTTCACTGTTTTATCATCAACCAGATTAAACTCCCATTTATAACCCTGAATACGGTCACTAAGTTTTTTTTGGGTAAGAAATTTTACTACCGCAGCTTGAATTTTACTTCCCACTCTTTTTACCATGTTTGCATCCGGATTGCCAACTGCAACAGGAGGGTTTTTAGAGAGAAAACTCTTGTATTCAGTTAGGCTTAATGATACCAATTCGCTTTCGGGTATCAAACTAACTTGTTTGCGATTTGTATAGGGTACTTTGCTACAAGAACAAATAAATACCAATACGAGTAAAACCCGACTTGTAAAGACAGAAATTTTCATAAGAATTTTAAAATTGAAAATTATTCAATGGAGGCGCTTAACCCGCGATCGAGTAAGGCTTCACACAAAGGACGTAGATGATCAAAGCTTCCTTCTTTTACTGCACACTTCCCATTATAATGAATGATATAAGAGCATTGTTCAGCTTGTTCAGGTTGATGTTTACATACTTTAATGAGTGATTCTATAACCCAATCGAATGTATTTACATCGTCATTGTAAAGCACAAGGTTATTATCCTTTTTTACTTCTTCTTCAAGAAGTAGGTCCTCGTGTTCATAAGGTTGATAAGGAGTTTGCATGCTATTGAGTTCCAGAGGTGCAAAAATACGGCTTTCAACCTACCTTTTCGCATTTAATTGTAAATGATTGAAAAACAATGGATAAATCGTGAAAAATCTACTTAGATTTCGCTCATCTTTCCTAAATGCGAATTGGAATAATGAAAAAAAAAGGTTGCCTGCAATGGCAACCTTTTTAGTCTATCAATTTAGTATTACTTCTTCTTGGTCAGTTTCATGGCTTCAGAAAGATTCATCGGCTTGCCATTTCTAAAAGCAACTAAGAAAGCATCTTCAAAACCTGCACTCGTCAATGTGCTTTTCAGATTTCTTGCGGAAGATGCAGTATGCTCATTACCCATGAAGAACCTCAACCAAGTAAGATCATCGTATGAACTAAGCATCGTTTTATCTGTTTTCTTTTCTAATCGTGCTTGAACAATTTCACGTTTGTTCTTTCTAAAAGCTCCGATCTGCACTTTAAAAGTAATATCAGTGAGTGCTGGAACTTTTACTTGATCAGTAGGAGTTGATCCTGGATTTGTAATAGGTAATGTTTTACCACTCAGCGCTGCCACAGCAGCATCAGCGGGAGAAACATCATGAGCTGTCATTCCAATGGCAGTATTACCATTTTCATCAACATCAGCGGTTAATGATTCATCTACTAATCCAGATTCTGTTAATCGACGATTGCTGATCGCAAGATCTTCCATTCCATTAATACTTCTGCTCAAGAAAATATCTTGTACATATATATTATCGCTGAATTCACCAAAACGTACTTCTGAAATATGAGGTTGAAATCCTGGCGCTTCTACTTTGAAAGAATACAATCCTGATCCTGGTAATTCTAATGCATAAGCACCAGTTACTTTATCAGTAGTGATATCCGCTACAATATTTTGTTCACCATCTCGCGTAATTGTTAAGTGAATTTCTTTCATATCCGGTTGTCCGATACAATTGAATTTTCCATTGAGCGCAATGGGAAGTTCTTCTCTGTTAGAGTAAGGTACTTTGTAAACAGTCATACTTCCTGGTCCAGTTTCACGCTGACTCGTAAAATAAGCAGTTTGTTCGTTGGTTGAAGCTACAAAACAGAAATCATCATCCGGAGAATTGTATGGTGAGCCCATGTTCTCAGGATTAGTCCATGTTTTAGATACCGTATTATAGTAAGCTTTGAAAATATCAAAACCACCAGTACTTTTATGACCTCGTGAACTGAAATATAATATGCGTCCATCAGCATTACAAGTTGGGAATAATTCATCTTGTGGAGTATTTACCATACGATCCAATCGAACAGCAGTTCCCCAGTTACCATCAAGATCTTTTTCCATGCGGAATATGTCGCGACTATTGGTTTCATCACTTGCAGCAGAATAATACATCACTCGTCCATTTCCACTTAAGAATACCATCGGACTTTCATCCTTATCGCTTTTGGAGTTATCTATCAATTCATCCGGCATACTCAGTAATTTTCCGTTGGGCGTAGTAAACTCATAATGGCTGTAAAAACTTCCGCTTGCCGTTTCAGTTTTTTCTTGAATGCTTGCACACTTAGAAGAATCTAAAATTGCTTTTGCATTATTACACATTTCCATTAATTGAGGTGTCGACCATTTCGCAGAATTTTTTGCACCAATGATGGAATTGAATTCAGTAAAAGAACGCAAAGCTTCATCGAAACGATAATTGAAATGTAAGGCACGCCCCATATAATAGTAAATATCTTCTGGAGTCTTTGGATTTTGCATCGCGGCTTCCATATACGGAAGTGCCATCGATTTATCTTTTCCGCTGATCAAAAGACAAATACCATAATAGTAGTTGTATTTAAAATTCTTGGGATTACTACTGATCAGCTGAGCATACAAGGGTGCTGCTTTTTCATACTGTTTAGCAATAAATAATTTTTCTGCAGCTTTGGCTCTTTGGTTTTCTGATTCCGCCCCTCCAAACACTTGGGATGACCAGATGGTTAATGATGTGATCAGGATCGCCAGTGATAAAATCTTATTCTTCATTGTTCTGTTAGTTTTGAACGCCCCATTATTACGCTTTGGTTACGCCCCCAGTTACAGAAACAGAAATTTTATCTGTGAAATTCCACCCTTATTTTCGAAAAATCTTACAAAATGCTAAAAACAAGGTAGCTTTTGATGGTAGTTTAAATTATACTAAACAGGATTGTTTGCTTTTGATCAGGACTGCTGAACTTTCCTTTTGATGTAACGTGAAAATACTTCTCAAGGTTTGAAATACTCTTAGGAAAGAAGATTTACCTTTTCTTCTGGGGTTACTTTCCCTTACTTAAAAATGCCACTTTGCCTTCTTCGCGTTTTAAAAGTCGCTCAATATTTTTCTGATGTGTCAGAAATACCAATATACAAACAAACATGGCAAAGATATTCAAGCTTGGAATAGTTTCATGATAAACGAACATGATGACTATTGGAAAAGTTAAGGCAGACATCATTGAACTTAAAGAAACATAATGAGTTAAAAACAGAGTAAGGATGAAAACAATCGCACATATCAAAGCTGCTTGTGGATGAACTCCGCTTAAAATTCCCAATAAAGTGGCAACACCTTTTCCTCCTCTGAATCCTGCAAAAACAGGAAATATATGTCCTAATAATGCAGCTATAGCAAGTGAAAGTTCAAAATTTACAAATTGCTGAGTTCCCGGTAAGAATTTGCCTGTGATGAATACTAGTTTTACTGCAAAAAAACCTTTCAAGACATCGATCAATAAAACTGGTATTCCTGCATTTTTCCCTAGTACTCGAAACGTATTCGTAGCTCCTGCATTTCCACTGCCGTATTCTCTTACATCTACATTGTAAAATAATTTTCCAATCCATACAGCAGATGGAATAGAACCTAACAAGTAAGCAGAGAAGAGTAAACTGATCGTAATCCAGTTAATCATTGCGTTCAAAAGTAATGACGAATTTCATTACAGGGCATTCTAAATACCGGAAGCTATCCACAATTGAATAATTTCCAAGTAAATGAGGATGGAAAATCGATGCTTATCAATTAATTATCAAATATTTATGTCCATTATTGATTATTGAATCGCTTGATAAATTCAGCCTTTCTGCGATCTGTGCTCAACATAAATTCATAAGCAGGCTTATCACCTTTTGTATCTGCAACCCTTTTGTCGGGTTTCATATTCTGAATGAGGTCATTGAATTTGATGTCAGAGCTGATGGATTGCATTATCCCTCTTGAATAGGTAAAGAACCACCAAGAAGCATTATCAGACTCCAAGTAAAGGTTGAATACTTCACCACCACGTCTGCGCTGAATTTCAATGTATCCTTTTACCATTCTGCTAATAGTAGTCTTTCCAATGAACCCAATTCCAATAGGTCCTGTTGATTTGTAGGATTGAGCTTCTTTATCCCAATAGAGTTTAACATCGGTCAAGAAAATTGTTTGTTGCAATTCCTGAGGAACCTTTTTAGGTGCTCCATACAAATTAAATTCAGAAATCATTTTCTCCGTCTTTTCGGGACCTACCAATTCTTTCATCCCTCGCGTCCAAGTAGTACGTGCATCATTAGTGGCGGTGAGTGTGGGATTTCCGGTGATGACTTCCGCAATCGTTTTGATGGCATCCTCATTAAACATAAAATCAAGTCCCATAAATAGATCCATTGTAGTAGAATCATTATTCGTATTTTGTTTTACATTTCCAGGAGTAGTCATCTTAAACTGTCCGAAATTTGCATTCAGATTCAGTATTCCTTCCCCATAGACCACACAGTTTTCATCATTTAACGAAATTAAGTTACCTGCATTTTCGGGGTCTTTAATTTTAGCTACAGGAGCAACTTTGTACTCTTTACTTTTGGAATCGAAAGTGAGATAACCTTCGGATACAATTAAATCCGAATCTGTTGATTTCCTTTTAGGAGAGATGAAAGTAGAGTAGAAGCCTGTACTGTCGGAGGACATTGAAATGGAAACGGAAAGTTTTTCGTGATTCTCATTCCTTGCATCTGCCACTGGTATATTTACTCCTTTCGGATCGATATCAGACCTGAAGCTAAACCAATTCGAAGAAAGCTTCTCGGTACACTTATGATTTAATCGTGCAAATCCATCAAAGTTGAGCAATGGGTTAGCAGCTGCAATATTTACTCTTCCTTTATATTGAATATTAGTACTCAATTGAAAATTTGTACTATCTGGGATTACCCCTGAAGCATAGGTTTGCAAAGAGGTATCAATTGCAATTCGATCAAGAATAATGAGATGTTTAATACCTGCCTGGTCGGTATAGGCATATTTACCGGTTGCATTATAACTCTTACGACCCAAAACATTGATCTGTGATTCTGAAATGGTATGGAACTTAGTGGTAGTATTGGCTACAATTTTTGCATCATCAAGAGTACGCATTAATGCATTTCTTTCGATAACAATCGTTGCAGAATCATTGGGCTGAATAGATGCATCTGCCACTAAAATTTCTTTAACTTTCCTTGCTTTGATGAGGTAATCAATCAAACTATAGCGAGCAAGACCAGCATTCCATCTCAAGGAATCTTGCATAGGATTGATAGAAACGAAATCAGATCCTTCGATATTTAGTTTCGTATTGTCTTTATAATCTTCACCAAATTCAACTTCTTGCTTATCGATGAACCATTTAAATTGGGCTATGTAACAGATGTATTGATTTAATGGGAAACTCACATACGATCCTTTTCCATTCGATACAAAATCTCCGAAACGTTTAACAAGGTCAATTTTGGATTTCACATTCTTAGTCTGAATGGCCATTACATTTTCATCATCTGATTTTAACTTGAAATCAGAAGTATCAGCACCATAAGCTTCTTGATCGAAATAAAAGTTAAGTGACGAAAGTTCTGACTCACTAAATAACGCATTTCCATTTCCACCTAATCCTTTTGCAGCAAGTACTAGATTTCCGTTAAGCGTGACTTGCTTATCGTAAACCTCAAGATTTTTGTCGGTTTTATTAACAAACATCTGATCCTTTTTTGGTCTCCAGTTAATATTTACATTTTTCCCATCCGCTTGAGGGAATCCGGTTCCTGCTATCATCTCTTTGCTTAAGTCGAAACTAGCATCGGTAAGGTTGGTGGAGTCGGGGAAGAATACAATACTTTTTGATTCGGAATTAGAACTTAAATATTCAATTTTTCCATCACCCACAAGTCCTTGATAGCTTAGATCCATATGATTAAAGAACTTGCCCTTTCCACCATACATGGTATATCCATCGGCAGGACTGTTACGTTCGAATCCGAAAGAGAAATCAGGACGAATTCTCGCCACTTCTTTGATGGTAGGGAAGATTCCTGCGGATTCAAAAGATCCATCAAACATCAACCCACCAGAAGAAAAATTGTCGAGTGAATCGATCGTGAATGGTTCGATTTTGAAGTAGAAATTATCTCTTTTATACACTCCATTGTAAATCGAAGGATGATCATAAAACACATAAGATTCTTTATCACTGGTAAAGCTTGGATAGCCCGGGAAATTCTTTCTACTGGATTTATTCATCATACTATCGATGTATAATGTTCCTGAAACATTTTGTAAGGTGCTCTTTAATGGAATCAGTTTTGGGTTTCCATTTTCATCAACTTCTGTATCAGAAACAATTTTCAATCGAATAGAATCTACATTGGTAAGATTGATTTTGAAATTATCATAAATGAATTCAAATTTTTTACCGAAGAAATCACTTCTCCCTGCATGTACACGCCCATTGAATTCAAAATCCCGGTTCTTCTTTAATTTAATTTGCTGCTCCGCAGGCACCACCCATACTTGCTGAGAATCGTTCAATAAGATTCTACTAACACCTTCCATATCAATGTCGAAATTAAGAAGGTTGAGTTTCGCATTGGATTTCGCAGAAATCACAGATTCGATTTCGATCTTATCATAATCCGTTTTATTGCTTCTTGCAGAGAGGTAGTAGTATAATTTATCATTGATTTGCGCTTCATCAGATTCATAATCATAACTAACAAATCCTCTGTTTGCAAGGAACATTAGTAAAGAACGTGCTTGCTGTTCGCTTACATGCATCGATTTTGCCAGTTCAGGAGAGTAAATTAATCTTCCGTTTTTCTCGGCAAATTGCTTTACTACGAATAGCGGATTAAGATCTGCAATGCCTTGTATTTTTTGAAATCTTTCATCGGTATAAAGATTGTTAGACTCAAATGTCATCTTACTTTCTCCTGCACCTGAAAGCATCTTGAGTTCCATCAGCGGATCGTCGGTTCTCCAGTAAATACCATCCACATACATATCCATCTGGTGGAATGAATTGAAGAAAGGCATCGAGACACCGCCTTCTCGATTTCTAATCAAACTCACTTCCTTTTCTTTACTCGTATACTTAAATTGTAAGGAAGGATGTGAAATTGAATCAGAATCAAAATAAATAGCAATAGCTGCATTGTCTGAAATGATGCGCTCGGGTCTCACCACAAAACTTCTAGCGGTGGCAACTAAAAAAGGTTTTCCATTTCTTTTGAAGGTTAATCGTGCTTTTTGTTCCTTCGATCCGGAACCCACCATTTTATTTCCCTGCTGAGAAAAACCTCCTTTGTAATCTGCATCTTTAATCAGTTCTTTAATCCCCAATTCTAGATTGTAAGACTCAAAGCGAGGGTAAGTAGCAGTTTCTGGAGTTACATTAGCAAGTATTTTATCATAGACTCTACCAGCAAGTGCATCCTTAAAAAATTTCTTGTTATAAAATATAGCCGAATCTGCCGTCCAATCGGAACCTGTTAAATCAATACTGAATTTTTTCAGATCTGCATAAACGGATGCTTCTTCTAAACCGGCTCTGATCCACGTTACTCTTCCACTGTTTCCTTCAAATGTTTTTTTTAAGGGATCAAAATATCCTTTTACATTTCTTAAGTTACTGCTATCTCCTTTAGCATAGCAGGTGAGATCCATGGGTGGAAAAACGATTCTCGGGATAGTATCAAATTCAAAAGTATAGTCGCCTGTACTAGCAACCCATCGAGTTGACGACGACTGATACAAAGTATTGGATACAAAAAGTCCAGAGCAGATTTCAAGATAATCACTGTAGCGGCGGGTGGTTCCACCTAACATTTTATCCAGACTACTGTGCCATTTCTTAAAAGTCTCCGCATCTCTACCTGATTGAGTGAAACCCATCAATGCATCAAGATAATTGCCGAAATCAGGAAATGATTTTAATCTCTTTTTGAGCATATTATTGGAGGTAGTAATAATCAAAGCTTGTTGATCAGCACTAAATTTTGGTTGCTCAATCCAAATGATTTCAAAGCGATCCAATATTTTTTCTGTCTCTTTTTTATTCGTTAATTCCATAAAAGCTTTTAGCTCTTTGAAATAAATTAGCGGATCAGGATTAAAAGATTTAGGTGCCTGTGCCATACCTTGAATACTAAATAAAAGGAACAGACCGATGATAATTTTTTTCATTCTAGAATTGGAATAATTTCAGTTTTATTTTTGAAAAGATGCGCTACACCAGTTATTTTTTTCCTGATGCGTAATGTATTTCAACCCCAAACTTTCTGCTTTTTCTTGGATTACATCCAGATCTTCGAGGTAATATCCGCTAGTAATGAGTTGCCCTTCATCGTTCATGAGTTCATAATACAACGGCAAATCTTGCAAAATGATATTTCTGTTGATATTGGCTAAAATAACATCGTACTTTTCTCCTTTCAAATCGTCTGCAACTCCTGCCAAAACTTTCATTTCCGTTACCCCGTTGCGAAGGGCATTTTCACTGGTATTTTCGGCGCAGTTGTCATCATTATCTACTGCAGTGATGGGACTTGCACCAAGTTTTGCGGAGAGAATTGCAAGAATTCCAGTACCACAGCCCATATCCAAAAGTGATTTTCCCTGAAGGTCTATTTCCAGCATTCTCGACATCACTAAAGCAGTTGTAGGATGATGACCTGTTCCGAATGCCATACGAGGTTGAACGATTAATTCATAAGGAAAACCAGGATTCGGTTCATGAAATTCTGCTCTTACATAAATTTGATCGTTGATGATTTCAGGTTGGAAATTTTTTTCCCATTCTTCGTTCCAATTAGTCCATGGGATGACTTTCATTTCAAAGCTGATAGTTGCACCCATTTCTTCTAACTCCTGAATATCGGATTCAGTAGTTTCCAAATTAAAATTTGGTGCCGGTATATAAGCTTTCATGCCTTCAACGGTTTCTTCAAACATATCGAAACCAGCTTCCGATAAATGATAGGTGAGAAGCTCCCGGAAGGGCTCTAGAGGGCTGATTGTTAAATTAAGTTCTGTATAGTCCACGTGTTAAAATTAAAGGATTACCCTCTCTGATTTGAGATTTCTGACCTTAGGTTTTCAACAAAGACCCCGTTTTCACTTTCAATCATAAAAATTCCAATTTTTACATCCTTCCTACTAATCATAAGACGCTTGAAGTAATTGGAGAGTTACATCTTCGTTGTTCACAAGAGTGGGAGATTCATCATTATTTGGGTTTTGAGGAATCTATCTCTCTAAAAAATAATGTTTACCTCACCCTGTGCTAGTACTAACATCATGCTTTACGAGTCACAGGAAATAAATCAATTTATTGATCCATATACAGATACGCCAAAGGGAGGGTATCGTCATTGTAAAAACCCTTAATATTGGAGAGCGTATGAGAGAGCAGATTCGAAAAATGATGCATTTCCTTGCTGGAGTGATCTGCATCCTACATAGCTTTTCTAAAATGGAGTCGGGTCAAAATAGTACATGGTTTTACTTATTTTGTGGAATCCTCATGTTTACTTGGGCATTTTTCCAAGAGAAAATGGAGAAAAGCATGCAAAAAGTGGCTGGAAGCTTTTACTGGATAGAAGGTGTAGTGATCGGATTTATCGCTTTAGAATATTTTAGCGCACATAAAAAATTTATTCCTTGGATTTATCTGCTCATTGGGAGTGCCTATTTCTTCATAGGATATCAAGTGATGTATCAAAAAATACGAAAAAAATAAAATTATGAATCGCATTCTAATTACGAATGCCAAAGGTCTGGTTCAATACGGACGGAGTAGCATAGTGAAGGGCAAGTCAATGGCTCATCTTCCTGTTCTTGAAAATAGTTGGGTATTGATAGAAGGTGATAAAATTCATTCTTATGGTCATATGGATGAAATGATTCATACTTCCGTGAATGAAGTGATTGATGCCTCCGGTTGTTATGTTATGCCTTCTTGGTGCGACTCGCATACCCATATCGTTTTTGCAGGTTCCAGAGAACGTGAATTCGTCGATCGCGTGCATGGATTAACCTATGAAGAGATTGCAAATAGAGGAGGAGGGATTTTAAATTCTGCAAAACGATTACAACAAACTTCAGAAGAAGAATTGTTCGATGCTGCATGGTTACGTCTTGATGATATGAAAAGATCAGGGACAGGAGCTGTAGAGATTAAAAGTGGTTATGGATTAACGCTAGAAGCTGAATTGAAAATGCTGAAGGTAATCCGTCGTCTCAAAGAGACTTCTCCACTTACCATTAAAGCTACTTTTTTAGGAGCACATGCGATGCCTTCTGAATTCAAAGAAAACAGAAACGGTTATATTGATTTGTTAGTGAATGTTATGCTTCCAGAAATCGCTGCTCATGGTCTCGCTGATTTTAATGATGTGTTTTGCGATAGAGGTTTTTTTACGGTTGATGAAACAGATCGGATCCTCGATGCAGGCAATAAGCTTGGTATCCCACCCAAGATCCATGCTAATGAATTGGATTTCTCGGGCGGTATTCAGGTGGGAGTAAAACACCATGCACTTTCTGTTGATCATTTGGAATTTACCGGCGATGAAGAGATAAAAATTCTTGCCGCTTCACAAACGATGCCTACTTTATTGCCGAGTACTGCCTTCTTTTTGAAGATTCATTATCCTCCAGCAAGAAAAATGATTGATGCAGGATTGCCTGTTGCCTTGGCATCTGATTATAATCCCGGTTCTTCGCCATCAGGTAAAATGTCTTTCGTGCTTTCTCTCGCATGTTTATATTTAGGAATGGATCCAGAAGAAGCCATTAATGCTGCAACGTTGAACGGGGCTTATGCGATGAATGTGATGGAAGAACTTGGAAGTATTGTTCCTGGAAAAAAAGCAAATCTTTTTATTACAAAACCTATAGCTTCTCTTGCTTATCTGCCTTATGCTTTTACCTCTAACTTAACTGATAAAGTTTTCATAAACGGTAAATTACAATGATCCGTATTTCGAATCCTTCTATTCCATTGATGGTTTATGATGGTTTACATATTAGTAGCCTTGTAAAATTACGCGATCGAGAGATTAAACTCGGAGAAAAAGTTCAAACTCTTCCTTTCGGGACTCAGGATAATCTACTGGAAGCATTGTCAGATAATTCTTGTCGTTATGTTTTATTGGGACTGCCAGAAGATATTGGAGTAAGAGCAAATGCGGGTCGTGGTGGTGCGTATTCTGCTTGGCAGCCTGCATTAAACACGCTCCTGAATGTACAGAGTAATCGTTTTCTTTCAGGAGAAGAAATATTGGTTCTTGGTCATCTTGATTTTTCGGGATTGATGCTCGATGCCCGTAATTTGAACGTCAATAATCCGGATGATTTAATTTTATTTAGAAACCTCGTTCAGGTAATTGATGAAGCCGTTTCTCCAATCATAAATGCCATCATTCAATCGGGAAAAGAAGCTATTATTATCGGAGGTGGTCATAATAATTCCTATCCTAATTTGAGAGGTGCTGCTCAAGGCTTAAAAGCTTCTGGTGCCTCAGCTACTGCTCAAATAAATTGTATTAATTGTGATGCACATAGTGATCTTCGTCCTACTGAAGGTCGCCATAGTGGAAATGGTTTTAGCTATGCATTTAATGAAAATTGGTTGCACAAATATGCAATGGTGGGGTTACATGAGATTTTTAATAATGCTTCAGTAATTGATAAAATTTTGAATGAACCTAGAGTGCAGGCAAGTTTTTTTGAAGATATTTTTATTCGCGAAAAACTAACATTTGCCGAAGCCGTAAATCAAGCCATACAATTTGTTGGAGTAGATAATTACTTAGGATTAGAGCTGGATTTAGATACGGTACAAAATATTCCTGCTAGCGCAAAAACATCAAGTGGTATTAGTACTATTGACGCTAGGAAATTAGTGCATGAAGTTGCTAGTAAGTGCAAGGTAGCTTATTTTCACCTCGCAGAAGCTGCTCCTGTTCTCTCTCATATTAAAACCGATCTTAAAACAGGTAAGCTCATTGCTTATCTTATTACTGATTACATAAAAGCCAGAAACGACTGGTATTCCAGATAATTATGAAACAATTAATAGAATGTGTTCCGAATTTCAGTGAAGGAAATGATTTGCAGATCATCCGTCAAATAACAGATGCTATTGAATCCGTTGAAGGTGTTCGCCTCTTGAATGTAGATCCCGGCAAAGCCACCAATCGTACAGTCGTGACTTTTGTAGGTGAACCTGCTGCTGCTACCGAAGCTGCTTTTAGAGGTATTAAAAAAGCCGCTGAGCTGATTGATATGTCGAAGCATAAAGGGGAACATCCTCGCATGGGTGCAACTGATGTCTGTCCTTTTATTCCGGTCGCAAATATTAGCATGGAAGAAACTGCACATTGGAGTCAACAATTAGCGAAACGTGTTGGGCATGATTTAGCGATTCCTGTTTATCTCTACGAAGAAGCTCAACCTAATAAAGACAGAAGTAATCTTTCTCATATTCGTGCAGGGGAGTACGAAGGTTTTGAAAAGAAAATTCATGACCCTGCATGGAAACCGGATTTCGGACCTGCTGTTTTCTCTCCTAAACATGGAGCTACCGTCATCGGCGCTCGTGATTTTCTGATTGCTTATAACGTTAATCTGAATACTAAATCGGTGAAGCGTGCTAATTCAATTGCTTTCGATATTCGTGAAGCAGGAAGAATTAAAGTGGATGCGAAAGGAAAAAAAGTACTCGATGAAATAGGTGCTGAAATTCGTATTCCGGGAAAGTTGAAAGGTGTAAAAGCAATAGGTTGGTATATCGAAGAGTATGGTATCGCTCAAGTATCCATCAATATTACCAAGTTCAGAGAGACACCTCTGCATATTGTTTTTGAAGAAAATTATAAGAGTGCCTTTGAACGTGGACTCCGTGTAACCGGCAGTGAATTAATTGGAGTCTTGCCGCTTTCGGCGATGCTGGATGCAGGAAGATATTTTCTGAGAAAACAAAAACTTTCATCAGGAGTGAGTGATGCAGAACTTATTCATATCGCAGTGAAATCGATGGGACTTGATGAATTGACTCCTTTTGATCCAAAGACGCGTATCATCGAGTATTTATTGGAAGATAAGAATAGCGCCCCTCTCGTAAATATGAAACTCACTGATTTTGCTGATGAAACAGCGAGTGAATCTCCTGCTCCTGGTGGGGGTTCTATTTCTGCTTATGCTGGTGCGCTGGGAATTTCATTGGCAACGATGGTAGCTAATCTCAGTGCTGGTAAAAAAGGTTGGGAAAGCCAGTGGGAAGAATTTAGTGACTATGCAGAAAAAGGTCAGGCGCTCAAGAAGCAATTGTTGATGATGGTGGATGAAGATACCCGCGCTTTTAATATTATCATGGATTGTTTCAAATTACCAAAAGGAACCGACGAAGAAAAAAAATCCAGAAAAGCTGCTATTCAAAATGCAACGAAATATGCAATTGAAGTTCCGCTTAAAGTGATGGAACTTTCACTAGCAAGTATGGAGATTATTAAAGTGATGGCTGAAAAAGGAAATCCTAATTCGGTAAGTGATGCCGGTGTGGGCGGACTCTGCGCTAAAGCTGCGATTGTTGGTGCTCATCTCAATGTTAGAATCAATGCTTCAAGTTATGATGATAAAGCTGGTATCGCTGATCTCTTGAAAAAAGCTGCCGATATGGAAGCTAAAGCAGTAGCTCTCGAACAGGAAATTATTGCTTCCGTGAATAAGTTGATTTCAGTTTAAGAGGAAACTTATCTCAATAAAAATACACAAGGTTGTTTATGTAAATCTGGGTTGCGTTTCTTCCATTCACGAATTGGAAGCGTCGTAATTTTTTCTTCAGAAGTATTAAGACTAACGGCGAGGCATAGCCGCGTTTCAGGAAAACAGGAGCTGAGAATGTCTTTCAGCATTGAATTATTGCGGTAAGGTGTCTCGATAAAAAGTTGCGTAGACTTTTGCATCTGCGCATCTTTCTCCAGTTTTTGTAATGCTTTCACACGTCCATCTCTATCAACAGGAAGATATCCATGAAAAGTAAATCTCTGTCCTTCCAGCCCTGAAGCCATCAATGCTAGTAGGAGGGATGATGGTCCTACTAAGGGACGTACAATCATATTATGCTGATGTGCTAAAGCTACTACTTTCGAACCTGGATCTGCCACCGCAGGACAACCGGCCTCGCTGAGTAATCCTATTGATTCACCTCTAGAAATAGCATCTAACGCCGTTTTTAGTTCTTGTCCCGAATCATGTTTATCTAATTCGAAAATGTTTAATTCTGCTTGGGTATGTTCAATCTTACAAGTCTTTAAAAAAGCCCTAGCAGTTTTTTCATTCTCTACGATAAAGTGTTTCAGCTTTCGTACAATGGCTAATGTTCCAGCCGGTAAAAAATACTCGGGATCTTCATTGCCTAACGTAGATGGAATTAAATAGAGTGCCGCTTGTTCTGCTAACATATGATGAATGCGATTAGGCTCTGCTTAGTTCTAGAATAGTAATCTCTGGAAGTACTCCTACACGACCGGGATAGCCTAAAAATCCTAAGCCACGATTAACATAGAGATGTTGCTTCCCTTGATTGTATATTCCGGCCCATTCTTTATAAATGTATTGTACCGGACTCCATTTGAAATTCGGTAAATCAATGCCAAATTGGAATCCATGTGTATGTCCTGCTAACATTAAATCTACCTGTGGATATTTATCAATGATTTCTCCTCTCCAATGAGAAGGATCATGCGACATCAAAATGTTGACAGGTTGATAGGCGATTCCTTTTGTTGCTTTTTCCATGCTTCCGTACTTAGGGAAACGTAAATGCATACTCCAATTTTGAACTCCAATTAACCCGATAGATTGTCCGTTTTTTTCGATGATGCGATGTTCATCTAACAAAATATCCCATCCCATATCCTTATGCGATTGTATAAGGTCAGCGAGGTTTTTTTCTTTTTCTTCCTTACTATCCCATTGTACATAATCACCGTAATCATGATTCCCCAGAATAGAATAAACTCCATGCTTTGATTTAATCTGTGATAAAACCGGCATGTGTTGTATGACTTCTTCGTGTTTATTGTTTACTAAATCTCCAGTAAATAAAATGAGATCCGCATTTTGTGCATTGATGATTTTAACGGCTTCTGTTAAGGGTTCTGTGCTTACAAAACTACCGGTATGGAGATCCGAAATTTGTAAGATCCTATATCCTTCAAATTCAGAAGGTAGATTCGGTAATTTGATTTTGATTTTTTTTACCTGATAATCGTACGCGCCCTTTGCCATTCCCCAAATCAATGAAATAAATGGAAGAGAAGCTACCAATATTCCGGTCTTCACTAAAAAATCCGAGCGACTAATTCCACCCTTGACTGCTGGAGCATCGGTATTTGCATTGGAAGCAACACTTGACGTCGTAAATACTTTTCCGAATACCCAACGAACACCTCTCAAAATATCATCTGTCAATAAAAATATTACAATGAATAATTTTGATATCGTAAGTATGAAAATGAAAGCTGTTGCATATGTCCTGAAAGCTTTTGGCCAATTTTGAAAATCAGTTAGAAGAGCCGCAACAATTACTGAAACACTAAACGCAGTGAGTGCCCAGAAAATGATAAATGTGGCTTTTTGAATCCCAACACTCGAATCTCGAAATACAAAACGAAAAGCTTGAAATACATAAAGGTCGATGGCCACAATAAGGGCTATAAGAAATAATGATCGGAGAAGCATATCCATCTGACGGTGAGCAGCGATTTATATTGTAAGTAGGTATAATTAAGGAGCTAGGCGGAATACCATCCATCCTGTAGAGGTGTTTTCGTATAAAAACCGGTCATGTAAACGATTAGGTCTTCCTTGCCAGAATTCAATTTTTGATGGTCGAATGATAAATCCACCCCAATGGAGTGGTCGTGGAATGGGGTTTCCGTCAAATTGCTTTTCAAAACTACTAATTTGATCTTCCAATAAGGTTCGGTTTATCAGTACCGTACTTTGTGGTGATGCCCAAGCACCAAGTTGACTTTCCCTCGGGCGACTTTGGAAATAATTATCAGACTCTTCGGCACTTACTTTTTCAACCCTTCCTTCGATTCTGACTTGTCGAGCTTGTTTTTGCCAAAAGAAATTTACAGCAACTGCCGGATTTTCAAGCATGTCCTTTCCTTTACGACTATCGTAATTCGTATAAAAAACAAAGCCTCTTTTATCGACTCCTTTTAATAAAACAATCCTACTAGAAGGTGCTCCATTACTTACTGTACAGAGATCCATTGCATTAGGCTCAGGAACCGCTTGTTCTATAGCCTCTTGCATCCAAATTTCAAATTGTAATAATGGATCTGGATTTAGATTGTTTTCTGCCAAAATCCCCTTATCGTATTGTTGTCGAGTATGTTGTAAATATTGATTGATCTTTTCCATATCCTATTAAAGCATCAAAGGTATTAGAGTTCAGGCTATTCTTAGCGGAAAATACAAGCGGATGTAAGAACCCTTCATAATTAATCACGGAAAAGTCCCAGTCCTTCGTAAAATTAGGGTAAACGTTCCTGAAAATATTCCGTTATAAGGGGGGAATGGCATACTTTTCCTATCGGCTTCTATAAGTTCTAGTTGTAATGAATCCATCAAAATAAGTGAACATTGCAAGTCAGAAAAAGTTAAACTATTCTAAACGAAAAGGGTCATGAAAAAGCTAACCAAACCTTGTCAGGGGAGTCTACTTGTATCAGAACCATTCCTCCTCGACTCTTACTTCAAAAGAGCGGTTGTTTTATTGAGTGAACATGATGAACATGGTACCCTTGGTTTTATACTGAATAAGCCTACAGATGTGAACTTAAATGATGCAGTTGAAGATTTTCCAGATTTTAATGTTCCCCTATATTTTGGAGGTCCTGTAGAGACAGATACCCTCTTTTATATCCATACCCTAGGTCCGGCTTTGTCAGGTGCGAAAGAAATTGTGAAGGGAATCTGGTGGGGTGGCGACTATGATCAACTCAAATTTATGATCGATACCAAGCAAATTGAGCCAGATCAGATCCGTTTTTATGCAGGATATTCCGGCTGGGAACCCAAACAGCTTGAAGGTGAACTCAAAGAAAAGTCGTGGTTAGTATCTAATGCTAACAAACAATTTACGTTTTTTGATAACGCTCGAAACCTATGGAGCCAAGTGCTTAGGAGTATGGGGAATGAATATGCCATTCTGGCCAATTTCCCTGAAGACCCTAATCTGAACTGATATTTAAGACTTGAATTGGGATAGTGAACAGGCTCCGTTTTGTGACGGAGCCTTTTTTTATGTATTGTCGGGATGATTTATTCTCGAATGCTGTTCTGTGATTATTGCTCGGTTAATTGTTTCTTTACATCGTAAATCGTACCCGATCCCGTTAGCTAACGGGACTATCGGGATCGTAATTCCCCTTTATGCAGCCTCGTGTTCACGAATTAGATGAGTTTATTGCTCTTTGGAAAAAGACTGATGGAATTCTTATGGATGTTAGAAGTTCAGGAGAATATCTTAAGGCACATATTCCTTCAGCTTTGTCGTTGCCTTTAATGGATAATGAACATCGTGTTATTATCGGTACAACTTATAAGCAACAAGGGCGGCAGGCAGCGGTTTTAAAAGGATTCGAATTAATTGGTCCTCGCTTTCACGAGATTATTACAGAGGCTTTGAAGTTGGCAGGTGAAAAAGAAGTTTTTCTTTATTGTTGGAGAGGTGGAATGCGAAGTAATATCACCGCTTGGCTTTTGCAGATGGCGGGAATGAAAGTGCATCTCCTCAAAGGTGGGTATAAAACTTTTCGTCATTGGGTACTTGAACAGTTTCAGATACAAAGAACCATTCTAGTTTTAGGTGGAAGTACGGGCTCAGGTAAGACTGAAATGCTGGAACTTTTGAAAGCACGTAAGGAACAAGTAGTGGATTTGGAAGCGATCGCGAATCATAGAGGATCGGCTTACGGACCTTTAGGTTTACCTCCGCAGCCAAGCCAAGAAAAATTCGAAAATTTACTAGCCACTGCATTAGCAGCCACCAATCCGGCTGAACGTCTCTGGCTGGAAAATGAAAGCAGAGCTATTGGAAAAATTACTTTGCCGAATCAAATTTATGATATGATTCGATATTCACCTATGGTGGAAATGCAAGTGCCCATAGCAGTGCGCAAAGATCGAATCCTTGCTGAGTACGGAGTGTTTTCGAAAGATGAACTCGCAGAGAAAACCAGCAATATAGAACGTCGTCTTGGAGGTCAACATATGAAAGCGGCACTCGAACATTTAGAAGCCGGAGAGATGAGCTCATGGTTGGATATTATCCTGAAGTATTATGATAAAACCTATGATTTCGGGACTTCTCAGAGACAAAAAGAGAAAGTATTTCACATTGCCATTCAATGGTCGGAGAAAAATGTTGAAGTGCAAAAAGTTTTAAATACGGCAAATAAATCAGGAAGTTAATCAGCGATTAGAATTTCAAAATGAGCGAATCCACAGAAAAAATAAAACTTACTCAGTTCACACACGGCTTCGGTTGCGGATGTAAAATCGCACCGGCTGTATTGGATGTGATGCTGAAAAATAATCATGCTGCTAATGATCATCCCGGATTATTAGTGGGCAATAGCACTAAAGATGATGCAGCAGTATTAGATCTCGGTAATGGAAAAGCATTGATCACTACCACTGATTTTTTTATGCCTATTGTTGATGATGCTTTTGATTTTGGAAAAATAGCGGCTGTGAATGCCATCAGTGATGTGTATGCCATGGGAGGAACACCCAATATCGCTGTTGCTATTCTAGGCTGGCCGATAGAAAAGTTGGCTCCTGAAATAGCTGCTCAGGTATTAGCGGGAGGAAGAGCAGCATGTGCAGAAGCAGGAATTCCACTTGCCGGTGGACATAGCATCGATAGCCCCGAGCCTATTTTTGGTTTAGCAGTAAATGGAATGATTGAGATTAAAAATTTGAAAACAAATTCGGGCGCGAAGGAAGGTGATTTATTATTTATTACGAAGTCAATAGGTGTTGGGGTAATCACCACCGCTGCTAAAAAAGGAATTGTGAAAGAGGAAGATTTACAATTAGCAGTGAAGAGTATGTCGACTTTAAATAAAATCGGAGCAGCGCTCGCTGAATTACCCGGTGTTCATGCTATCACCGATGTAACGGGCTTCGGCGTCTTCGGACATTTATTAGAGATGTTAGAAGGAAGTGGTCTTTCTGCAATATTGGATTTCGCAAAGCTTCCCTTGATAACCAACTTGGAAGATTATCTAGCGCAATACTGTATTCCTGCAATCACTTATCGCAACTGGAATAGTTATAGTCATCAACTTACTGAAGTTGGCGTAAACACTTTGCATTTGGGATGTGATCCTCAAACCAGCGGAGGACTTTTAATCGCCGTAGATCCGAATGAAAAAGATCAATATATCAAATTGATGAAGGAACAAGGTTATCCTGAATTCACTCAAACTCCAATCGGAACTTTTATGGCAAGAACAGAAAAACACATTCGGGTAGTGAATGGTGAAGGATGATTTTACTTAGAAATATTAAGCTTCATCAGTAGTACGCATGGCTTTGATAAATCCTCCCAAGGATACCAGCGCCCAAGTAGCTTCTAGTATTACAAAGGGCCAGTATTGGAGTAGGTAAGAAGCATATCCAGCAATCAAAGCTCCCACAGCATTCATAATCGAATACAACTTTCCTTTATGGTTCAGGTATCCGAAGAGATTCAAGAAATAAGCTAGCAAGAGGAGGAATACTCCATAAGTGCCAATAAGATCTACTGTATTCATCGTATTTAATTAAAAATGGCGATCATCGCTGATCGCCATGAATTTTTATGAATCAATAAGTTTACATCGTTTTTAATTCCGCAACAAGTTTCGTGAGCACATCTTTGGCATCTCCGAATAGCATAGAAGTTTTAGGATTGTAGAATAAATCGTTTTCGATTCCTGCATAACCTGCATTCATCGAACGTTTGTTGACGATGATATGTGAAGCATTTTCAACATCCAGAATCGGCATCCCATAAATAGGACTTGAAGGATCTGTTTTCGCAGCAGGATTTACGACATCATTCGCTCCAACAACTAATACCACATCCGTAGAAGAAAATTCAGGATTAATATCCTCCATCTCTACTAGTTTATCGTAGGGAACATTTGACTCCGCTAACAATACATTCATATGACCGGGCATTCGACCTGCAACAGGGTGAATAGCATATTTCACAGTAACCCCACGATCTTCCAAAATATTTTCCAATTCATGAATCACATGTTGAGCTTGAGCAACAGCTAAACCATAACCAGGAACAATAATTACTTTTTTAGAATAATTCATCAATACCGCTGCATCAGCTACCGATAAATCTTTGATACTACCACTTACATCTCGATCACTAGCGGCATTATCGGTACCACCAAAGGCTCCAAAAATCACATTACTCAAGGGGCGGTTCATCGCTTTGCACATCACCAATGTTAGCAACGTACCTGCTGAACCCACTAGAATTCCTCCGGTTAACATGATCTTGTTATCGTAAAGAAAACCACCAAATGCAGCTGCTAATCCGGTAAAAGAATTCAAAAGAGAAATTACGACAGGCATATCCGCTCCACCAATCGGGATGGTAAAAAGTATTCCATAAACTAACGCAAATGCAAATAGAGAATACAATAAAATAGAACTATCAGGACTTGTGTAAACCATCCATGCACCGTAGGCAAACACACTGATCATAACAACAGTGTTGAGAATATTATAAGAAGGAATACGGATTGGTTTTTTCATTGTCCCATTCAGCTTCAGAAATGCGATAATAGAACCCGAAAAAGAAACAGAACCAATGATCATTCCTGCAATGATAGGAACTAAGGCACCCGTTTTTCCCAAATTATGGTGATACTCCATTAACCCGATCAAAGCAGCACATGCACCACCCATCCCATTGAACATCGATACCAATTCCGGCATTTTTGTCATTTGTACGCGTTTAGCAGTTAACCATCCTATCACGGTACCTAATGCCAATGCACCGAAAATAAGGCCATACACGAGAGATGGAACATGGAAGTCGGCGATTACGGCACCAGCTTCATCGGTTTTCTGGAACAAAAAGATGGTTCCAAAAATAGCAGCTATCATCCCAGCAGCGGCGTACAGATTTCCTTTACGAGCTGTTTTAGGATTTCCCATCATTTTTAATCCTGAGATAAAAGTGATGGATCCAATCAAGTAAATAATCTCGAGCAATGAACTATTCATAATTTGTACTGAATGTTATTAAAGAATCTTTAGTAGTGAATTGTAAACTTAAAATAGGGAGGAGGACCTTACTTTTTCTTGAACATTTCAAGCATCCTGTCGGTTACTACAAAGCCGCCAACAACATTCAACGTTCCAAGTAATACCGCTAGAAATCCTAGGAATAATGCAAAATAATTTGTGGGATCAACATTGAGCATAACATAAATAGCCCCAATAATTACTACTCCATGAATAGCATTGGCACCACTCATCAATGGAGTATGCAATACAGTGGGTACGCCACCAATTACTTCTACTCCTACAAATATGGATAACACTACGAAGTAGATCATTTCGCGGTGCTCCGCAACTATATTTAATATTTCCTGCATCTTGAGATAAATTATTCGGTTTTAAATATTCGGGGTGATTCCGACAAGTATAGTATTTAAGCGAGTACTACTTTACTAACAGTAGGGTGCACGGCTTTGCCATTATGTACAATCAACGAACCCTTCGTGATTTCTTCTTCCATTTCCCATTTAAATCCATCTTTGGTTGCAAGATGTGTTAGCAAGGCATAAATGTTTTTTGAAAGTAAATCACTCGCATTGAGTGGAAGTAGAGAGGGAATATTTCCTTCACCGATGATGGTCACTCCATGTTTCACTACCGTTTTATTGGGCTCACTGATAGCACAATTTCCACCTTGCTCTACGGCCATATCTAAAATCACAGATCCGAAACGCATAGATTTTACCATTTCTTCGGTAACTAGCAGAGGGGCTTTTTTCCCAGGAATCAGAGCAGTAGTAATCACAATATCTGCTTCCGCAACGTGTTTAGCAACTAACAGCTGCTGATTTTTTAGAAATTCATCAGAAGCTCCTGTCACATATCCGCCTTCCATTTTCACGGAATCATCTCCTTTCACAATGATGAACTTCCCGCCTAAGGATTCAACTTGTTCTTTGGTCTCTGGACGAATATCTGAAACCTCCACAATTGCTCCTAACCGCTTTGCAGTGGCTATGGCTTGCAATCCTGCAACACCAGCACCGAAGATGACCACTTTGGAAGGCTTGATCGTTCCAGCTGCAGTCATTAACATCGGAAATATTTTGCCGAGCGCATTCGCAGCCATGATGACACTTTTATATCCTGCCAGATTCGCTTGCGAACTTAATGCATCCATTTTCTGAGCTCTGGAAATACGTGGAATAGCATCAATGGAAAATGCAGAAATCCCTCGATTTACAATTGCTTCTACTAGTTCTGGGTTGGAAGCTGCAAAAAGAAAGGAAATTAAAACAGCGCCTGGCTTCATCATAGCGATTTCAGCCACAGATGGTGCATTTACTTTTAGAATGATATCAGCAGTGCCATACAAGGTTGCTGTGTTGTTTTCTAACTTAGCGCCAGCAGAACTATACTGATCATCGGCATAATAGGATTTTAGTCCTGCTCCAGATTGAATCAGAACCTGAAAACCTGCCTTGATCAATAATCCGCTGACTTCTGGATTAAGGGCAACACGACATTCGCGGTCCTTGGTTTCGGTGGGTACTCCAATTAACATAGTTGGGGAATTCAAGGAATTAGTAGAGGATATTGTGGTAATTCAGGCGCAAAGGAAGTTAAAATTGATCATTTACCGTAGATTCTCGACTAAATCACCGTTGTTTAAAATTAAAATGAGCCTAAGTTTTTGATCCCGACAAATAAATCACGAATTTTGAGGTTCTCTAGTGAATCATGGCAAAGTTTACCCCGGCATACTTAAAAAAATTAGAAGACCTCCTCAAAGAGCAGTCTTATGAAGTTCGTTATGAAAAAGGGAATTTTCGATCTAACTATTGTATCCTAGAAGCTAAAAAAGTAGTGGTAATCAATAAGTTCTCCACTTTGGAAAGCCGAATTCAAGCGCTCATGGAGATTGTTCAACGGCTTACCGCAGATGGTCAAATTCATGCTGATTTACGTCAAGTGGGGCTAAATAATCCAATCAGAACAATGAATGATGAGCTTGATTTTGAAGCTTCACCAGTCGAGTCTATTTTAGTGGCTGATGATTTAGAGATTCCTGACCCCGCTCAGTCACCTTCCGAAGAAACTCAATAATTTAGAATCTACATCCGTGTTAAAAGTTACATTTTTAGGCACTGGAACTTCTCAAGGGGTTCCATTAATAGCCTGCGAATGTGCAGTTTGTTCTAGTGTTGATGAACACGATAAAAGATTGAGAACTTCCATGTTGCTGGAAGATGAGTTCACTACAGTCATTATTGATTCTGGTCCCGATTTTCGGCAGCAATGTCTTCGGGCAAAAGTCAAGAAACTCGACGGTCTCGTTTTTACACATGAACATAAAGATCATATTGCGGGTATGGATGATATCCGTGCTTTCAATTATGTGAATAAAAAAAATGTGGATATCTACGCCACAGAACAAGTACAGCATGCTTTAAAACGTGAGTTTCACTACGCTTTTGATGCAATAAAATATCCCGGTGTTCCAGAGCTCACGTTACACACTATTACTAATCATCCCTTTAAAATAGGAACCCTTGAACTAACTCCGATCCTTGTGAAGCATTTCATGCTGGATGTATTTGGTTTTCGAGTGGGTGATTTTACGTTTATCACAGATGCTAAATCAATTTCAGAAGAAGAAATGGTTAAGATTACTGGTTCTAAAGTTTTAGTTATTAATGCTTTGCGACGTGAACCCCATGTTTCTCATTTCACATTAGAGGAAGCACTTGCAATTATTAAAAGAGTGAATCCAGAGATGGCATTTCTGACTCATTTAAGTCATCAAATGGGTAAACATGAAGATGTAAATCAAGAACTACCGTCTAATGTTGCTTGTGCTTACGATGGATTAGTATTGCATTTCAATTGATTTTTTGGGAGGTTTATCAACATTTGTAGTGTATTAACTTAACATCAATCCAGTACGATTTTATTAGTATTGCACTGTCAGATGTCGTATCTTTGTATTCATAATGTCAATGCATCCGGGCCTTATAATATCCATCGATGGTTATTCATCTTGCGGTAAAAGCACTGTTGCAAAAGCTTTAGCGCGGAAGATGGGTCTTCATTACATCGATTCCGGTGCAATGTACAGAGCAGTGACTCTGTATTTTTTAGATCATGATATTCCAATTCCATCTCCTGAAGAAATACATGATCTTACCTACAATTATGGTAAGGTGCTCGACGATCTTCATATTTCCTTTAAATTGAATCCTGATACTGGATTTAGCGAGGTGTTCTTGAATGAGGTGAATGTGGAAAATGAACTCCGCAGCATGATCATCAATGAAAACGTGAGTCATGTTAGTTCAATAAAAGTTGTTCGCGATCGTTTAGTGGCTTTGCAACAGCAAGCAGGTTTGGATGGTGGATTAGTGATGGATGGTAGAGATATTGGAACAACAGTCTTCCCACATGCTGATCTGAAAATCTTTATGAAAGCGGACCCTATGGTCAGAGCTGATCGCAGATATAAAGAACTGAATAGTAAAGGAATTCCAGTAACGATGGAAGAAGTAATCAATAATGTGGTTGGAAGAGATTATGAGGATACTCACCGGGAAGAAAGTCCGCTGAGAAGAGCCATCGATGCGATCATTCTGGATAATACTCACATGTCGCAAGACGAACAAGTTGATTTCGTGATGAAAGAAGTAGAAAAACTTGTTCCTAGTAAATCCTCATAACTGCATAAAACTTTTAAACGGCTTTTGCGTTTTCAAGAGAAATAGATTCGATAAAATGAAAGTTACCATAGATCCTAATTCCGGTTTTTGCTTTGGAGTGGTGTATGCCATTCAGATGGCCGAGGATGAATTGGATCAAGGAAATAGTTTGTATTGCCTGGGTGACATTGTCCATAATAATATGGAAGTTGATCGACTAAAAGCTAAAGGATTAGTGATTATCAACCATGATGAGTTAAGTCTACTCCATGATTGTAAAGTACTAATTCGTGCGCATGGCGAACCTCCATCTACTTATGAAACTGCGATCAAGAATAATATTGAATTAATTGACGCCTCTTGCCCGGTAGTGTTGAAACTTCAACATCGAGTTAAAACTAGTTTCGAAAGTATCCCTGAAAATCAGGGCGGTCAAGTAGTGATTTATGGCCAACCCGGACATGCCGAAGTAAATGGATTAGTTGGTCAAACTGAAGGAAAAGCAATTGTTGTTTTCAGTGAAGAAGATCTAGATCAAATTGATTTTACGCAATCCATTCATTTCTTTTCTCAAACTACAAAAAGTACTGCGGGTTTTGAGAATATGGTAAGAATGATCCAAGAGCGAATAATCGAAAGAAAGGGTTCTTTAGAGGAAGGAGATTTTGTGATGAATGATACGCTTTGTCGCCAAGTTTCGAATCGTGAACCACATATGAAACGATTTTCGACCGAGTACGATGTAATTATTTTTGTAAGTGGAAAGAAGAGTTCTAATGGCAAAGCTCTTTATAGCGTTTGCAAAGCTTCAAATCCGAAAAGTTATTTCATTGCTAACGATGATGAATTGGATCGAACATGGTTTGAAGGTGCCACTACTGTTGGTATTTGCGGGGCAACGTCAACTCCAATGTGGCTGATGGATCGTGTTGCGGATAGTATCCGAAGTTGGTCGGCAGCACCTGAATTAGCTTAAAAGCTTTTGAATCAAGTAGTTAATATTAACCTCCCATCTTTTTCTCAGCTTAATTTCAATCAAATGTGAGGTTGAATAAATCGTTAGCAACTCCATTTTATTATGCTGATTTTTTCTTTTGACATTCACTTATAATTGTTTACATTTGCGCTCCTTTTTTGCGGCATATACAGCATAAAGGTTTTAAAAATTGATGGCAACTACTACAGATATCATGGAGAAGCACTCCGCAGTAACGTTTGCAACGCCTGAACCGGGAGATTTCGACTGGGACAACACAGGCAAAGCGTTTGATTCTTACAAGGCTGAGGACCGCGCTAGGCTCGAAGCATTGTATGATCAGAAATTAAATCAGGTTTTGGAGCGCGAGATCGTTAATGGAGCGATCATCGGCATCACTAACAAAGAGGCCGTAGTCAATATTGGCTACAAGTCTGACGGATTGATTCCGCTTACAGAATTCCGCCACATGCCCGATCTTAAAATCGGTGATGTTGTGGAAGTGTATGTGGAAACGGCTGAAGATAAAAATGGCCAGTTAATCCTTTCTCACAAAAAAGCACGTGCCATGAAGTCATGGGAACGTGTGAATGAAGCTTTAGAGAAAGATGAAGTTATTACAGGATTCGTGAAGTGCCGCACCAAAGGCGGACTGATCGTTGACGTGTTTGGCATCGAAGCATTCTTACCAGGATCGCAAATCGATGTTAAGCCAATCCGTGATTACGATGTGTATGTAGGTAAAACTATGGAGTTCAAGATTGTTAAAATCAATCAGGAATTCAAAAACGTAGTGGTATCGCATAAAGTGCTGATCGAAAATGAACTCGAGAAGCAAAAAATCGAAATCATGAGTAAACTGGAGAAAGGTCAGGTACTCGAAGGAACTGTGAAAAACATTACCTCTTATGGAGTGTTCATGGATCTGGGTGGAGTAGATGGACTTCTTCACATTACCGACATTAGTTGGGGACGTATCAGTCATCCAGAAGAAGTTCTTAAACTCGATCAGAAAATCAATGTGGTTATCCTTGATTTCGATGATGAGAAAAAACGAATTGCTCTTGGTCTGAAACAACTTACTCCTCAACCATGGGAATCATTAAATGCAGAACTCAAACAAGGTGATAAAGTTTCCGGTAAAGTAGTCGTATTAACAGACTACGGTGCTTTCGTGGAAGTAATTCCTGGTGTAGAAGGTTTGATTCACGTTTCAGAAATGTCATGGTCACAACATCTCCGTAGCCCTCAGGATTTCCTGAAAGTGGGAGATACTGTTGAAGCCGTGATCCTCTCTGTTGATCGTGATGAACATAAAATGTCTCTTGGTCTGAAACAATTATCTCCTGATCCTTGGGGACAAATTCTTGAGAAATACCCTATCAATTCTAAGCATAAAGCTAAAGTCCGCAACTTCACCAACTTTGGTGTGTTTGTAGAGCTAGAAGAAGGTGTAGATGGATTAATTCATATCAGTGATCTGAGCTGGAATAAAAAAATCAAGCATCCTGCTGAATTTACCAAAATTGGTGAAGAGTTAGAAGTAATCGTTCTTGAAGTAGACGTTGAAAATCGTCGTTTGAGCCTCGGCCACAAACAACTTGAAAACAACCCTTGGGAAACGTATGAAACGATCTTCCCTGTAGGTAGCACACATCAAGGTCAACTTGGAAAAGTAACTGACAAAGGTGCTTCTGTGATCTTTACAACTTACGGTGTTGAAGCTTTTGCTCCTTATCGTCAGCTACAGAAAGAAGATGGTACCGTGGCTAAAGAATTCGATACCCTTGATTTCAAAGTGATCGAATTCAGCAAAGAAAACCGTCGTATCGTTGTTTCTCATACTCGCATCTTTGATGAAAAAGTGCAGATCGCTAAACAAGAAGAAACGAAGGAAAAAGAAAAAGATCAGAATACTACTGCAAAAGCAGTGAAAAAACTGAAAGACACTCAGGAGAAATCTACCTTAGGTGATATCTCAGCACTGGCTGCCCTAAGAACTTCACTCGAAGCCGACGAAAAGAAGGCTGATGATGCATCTGCTGAATAAGCAAATGACTATTATTATGAAGAAAATCCTCCGGTATTTGCCGGGGGATTTTTTTTACACCATTATCCCCTTATTTTTGTTGCCCGATGGCCAACCTCAGTAAAAACATTTTAGATCAACAGCAACTGGCGATTACTGTGGATCGGTTATGCTATCAACTCATTGAAAATCATGACGATTTCAAGGATAGCGTGATCATTGGTCTTCAGCCAAGAGGAATTTACCTTTCTCGAAGAATTTTTGAACGACTGAAAAAAATCGATAGCTCCATTCAAGTGAAGCTCGGTGAACTGGATATTAGTTTTTTTCGAGATGATTTCAGAAGAAGAGATCTCATCGTTCCTAGCAGTACCCGAATGGATTTCATCGTTGAAGGAAAAAAAGTGATTCTGGTGGATGATGTGTTGCATACAGGAAGAACAATTAGAGCTGGACTAGATGCCTTATTAGCTTTTGGTCGTCCTGCCAGTGTGGAACTCTTAGTGTTGATCAATCGGAAATTTAGCCGTCAGTTACCTATCGAACCAGATTATATTGGAAAATCCATAGATACCATTGCTTCTGAAAATGTAAGGGTGCACTTGTTGCAACCCGATGGAGAAGATGGTGCTTGGCTCATCTCATCAGATCAATTGTTATGACCAATCAATTAAGTGTCAATCACCTCTTAGGCATTAAAGACCTCACTCGCGAGGATATTGAACTTATTTTTGCAACAGCCGATGGATTTAAGGATGTAATCAATCGACCCATTAAAAAGGTTCCTTCTTTAAGAGATGTCACAGTTGCTAACCTGTTTTTCGAAAATTCAACTCGGACCCGCTTATCTTTTGAACTAGCAGAAAAGCGACTTTCCGCTGATGTAGTCAACTTCTCGGCATCTGGATCTTCAGTGAGTAAGGGAGAGACTTTAATTGACACGGTGAATAATATCCTTGCCATGAAAGTGGATATGGTGGTTATGCGTCACCCTAAACCCGGTGCAGCAGTGTTTCTCTCCAAGTATGTTTCTGCCAATATCATTAATGCTGGTGATGGAACACATGAACATCCCACACAAGCATTGTTGGATGCATTCTCTATTCGGGAAAAACTTGGAAGTGTAGAAGGGAAGAAAGTCGTCATAGTGGGTGACATCCTTCATTCCAGAGTTGCACTTTCTAATATCATTTGCCTGCAGAAATTAGGTGCTGAAGTGATGGTGTGTGGGCCAGCAACATTGATTCCAAGGTACTTGAAAGATCTTGGAGTAAAGGTTGAATTGAATCTATCTAAAGCATTGGAATGGTGTGATGTAGCAAACATGTTACGTATTCAATTAGAGCGCCAAGACATTCGTTATTTTCCAAGCCTCAGAGAGTACGTCATGCTTTATGGATTAAATCGTGAAAAGCTAGAAAGTCTTAAAAAACCAATTACGATTATGCATCCTGGACCCATCAATAGAGGTGTGGAAATTACCAGCGATGTGGCTGACAGTGGACAGAGTATTATTTTAGATCAGGTAGAAAATGGAGTAGCGATACGGATGGCAGTTTTGTTTTTGCTAGCTCAGATTCGTGGGATTTGAACAATTGATAGTTGACAATCCTGAACTGATGTAGTATAAATCGAATTTTTAATGGGTATATTTGTTTAAAATTACATGTATGCACTTTAGCTTAGATAAAAACGAGAAGTATGTGGTAGTAAAACTTCATGAACAGAAGTTGAATACACTCATTGCCGCTGAACTGAAGTCGGAACTCCTGCTTCTGAATACTCAAGGGTTTAACAATATTATTCTCGATTTAACAGAGTCGTTATATTGTGATTCTTCTGGATTAAGTGCAATCTTGGTAGGCAATCGTTTATGTAGAAATTCTAATGGAGCTTTTGTGATCGCCGGATTGAGCGATACTGTTAGAAAGTTGGTTCAAATTTCTCAGTTGGATCAAGTTTTAAATATTACTGCGGTACCTGCAGAAGCCATTGATTTCGTTTTATCGGATGAAATGGAGCGGAATGTGAAAAACGATTAATATCTTCGCTTCAGTCGGCAAATGCTGATCATCACTATCGAATCTGAAGCTTATGAAACGTATTCTACTATCTATTTTATTCATTGCCGCAATTGGACTAAGTCAGTCGTTTGCTCAATGTGTGCCTAATACTTCTATAACTCTTCCAGGCATTACTCCTGATAGCGCAACGGGTCTTTCTGCTGGCGTTGCAGGATCTCCATACAATCAAGTAATGCAAATTAAAGTTCCTGTTGATACACAAGTGGTATTGATTCCTGGAAGTCCTGCTGTAACGGTAAATATTACTTCTATTCAACTTGTTTCTTTTACAGGTCTTCCTGCAGGATTGACTTATGCTTGTAACCCTGCCAACTGTACTTTCCCCGGCGGCTCTAATGGATGTGTGCTCATTAGCGGAACACCAACGGTTCCTGGATTGTATCCTCTGACTGCGATCATCACCACTACGGTAACTTTCCTAGGACAACCCATCTCACAATCAGATACCCTATCGTATTACAGCATTCTGATAAATAGCACCTCCACAGGACTTATCCAGCCTGCTGATTTACACTTCACACTTAGTCAGAATATTCCTAATCCATACAATGATTTTTGTTCAATCCGTTATTCGGTTCCCGAAAAAACAGATGTTGAATTTAGGATGTTTAATGTCATTGGAAAAGAAGTGTATCGCAAGCAACTTGATGCCGACGCTGGAGTAAATACGCTTCGTTTTGATGGACGCGATTTCTCTCCCGGAATCTATATGTTTTCATTGACCTTTGGCAACGAGACACTCACCAGAAGAATGGTGATTTCCCGTAAATAAACTCAATGAGTTTCGAGATCACTATTCTTGGCAGTAGCTCTGCCACTCCGATCTATAACCGGCATCCAAGCGCACAGTTACTCAATCTTCGTGAACGGTATTTTCTCCTCGATTGCGGCGAAGGAACATTAATGCAATTATTGCGGTATAGAGTTAAATACAATCGGATCAGTCATATTTTTATTAGTCATTTGCATGGTGATCATTATCTAGGATTGATGGGATTGCTTTCAACTTTTCATTTGCAGGGAAGAACAAATGAACTTCATCTCTATGCACAACAGGATATCATGGATATTTTGGAAATTCAATTGCGATTATCCAATACTATTCTTCGTTATAATTTGATTTTTCATCCTGTACGACATTATACTCCCGAGGTTGTTATGGAAGATGACGAAGTACAAGTACGTTCGGTAATTCATAATCACCGGATTCCATGTACAGGATTTGTATTTCGTGAAAAACCAAGGGCGCGCAAACTCATCATCAGTAAATTACAGCAATACAATGTTCCGTTTACGAGTTATGTAAGAATAAAAAACGGCAATGATTACGAAGATGATTTCGGGAGAAATATTCCTAATGAAGAATTAACGGAAGTGCCGCCTCCGCCAAGGTCGTATGCTTATTGTTCCGATACAAAGTATGATCCTTCTTTAGCAGAAGAAGTAAAAGGTGTGGATCTCTTATATCATGAAGCAACATTTATGCATGATCTGATCGAGCGAGCAGAGGCAACCTATCATTCCACGGCTCGCCAAGCTGCTGAATTGGGTAAGGCTGCAGAAGTCAAGCAATTGTTGATCGGACATTTTTCAGCACGCTATAAAGATCTTGATCCCTTGCTCGAAGAAGCCAGAATGGTATTCCCGAATGTAGAACTTGCGTTGGAAGGTCGGAAGTTTAAAATTGTCTGAGCTGTAAAAAGCAAAAAGGACAGATTCTAAAATCTGCCCTTTCACTGGTACTATTCACTGTTGGTTGGTAAAAATCAGAAGCGAAGATTTTCTGGTTCGCCTAATATTTTACGGCCATCGATGATCTGCTGACGCGCGATTTCACAAAGTTGATACGCATATTCTTCTTTTTTCTTGTCGATCAAAGTTTGGGGAAAATTGATTCCATTTTCTATTCGGAATAAATATTCCTGATGAACAGTTGGAAGGATTCTCGCAATCTGATTTAATTCATATTGATGTGCAGCTTCTATGATGGCTTCTTTCCAATCTTTGTTAGTGCGAATGGATACTGGTATTGATGCATTACGTAATGTTTCCAGCGCATCATCTACTTCCATTTGTTCATCGAGTTGGTACTGAAATTCCTCAACTGCTTTGCAATATTTAAGTGTCCGCTTATCCTCAAAACGCTTTACGAATGATTCCACCAGTTCAATATCAAAAATACTCAAGTAAGGACGTACATCACCATTCATTTTCGGAGTCTGACTGCGAAGTGTTTCCAATTGCTTTTGACGTGCAACGGAGCGATAACGGTTTTCTTTTTCTCCTCTGATATCCTCAAGGTCCATGAGATTACTCGTTCCCATGTGTTCGTCGTAGAAACGGTACCATGCAGGGATATGATCATCATTCGCACTATCGATACCCGGAATTGTTCCTGCTTGATATTCGGTTTTATAAGCTTCATAATCCTGCCAGTTATCAAATCCGAAGAGTTGTTTGGCAAAACCTGATCCCAGATATAGAATATAAAGATCAACTTCTGCACGACTTACAGGATTCAAGAAAGGACAATGTTGGATATTGGACGATAATTGCAAGAACTGAGTGCTATGTTCTACCCCTTTCAATTTTACTTGACCCGCACGCCATTGGCATTGGAGATTGAAAAGTTTCTTTTGCTGAATAGCCCATAAAGCTTCTTCTGCGAGTGTTTTGTATTTTAATCCACCTTGTTCTGCTGAATCCAAATATTGTGGACCACGAGTAAGGTAAACTGCCTTACGGCGAGAATAATTTCTAATAAAGGTTTCTACGGAAACCGAATTAAATTGAGTAAAGAATTCCTGGTAAATCGGATTCGATCTTAAATCCTGTTCAGTTTGCTGGCGGATGATCTCAACGCGGATTTCTTCTTCAAATTTCTCCTGCACATGGGGCGGAAGTTGCATATCTGGGTAGTTCTCTTTCATAAATTGTTAATGGACAACGGGGTTTTGAACGCAAGGGGTGGGGGTATTTGTTCTGGCTTTTTTTAGAAAAACATTACAGTAAGATGAAGTTCTGAAGAGCCGGATTGATCGGTTTTCTTACAGAAGGCAGATTCTGGAATTGATCTTCAGAGTAGTAGGAGTGAATTCTTTAAGCAACTAACCCTGGTTTTATTGACAGAATATTCACTTTTTTGAGGATAATCATGCAACAGATTGTCGAATTCATGCGAACCCGATGTATCTTTAAGGGTGCCTTAGGGCTATTTCTCCTTCGTTCTTTACAGGTTCTCTGGTTTAACTCTTTTTTAATAACTGATCTAAAACCCACATCTTATGAAAGCCTACGATGAAAAACACATTAAAAACGTTGCCCTCATCGGCTCCGCGAAAAGTGGCAAGACTACTCTTGCCGAGACCATGCTTTTTGAAGCCGGAATTATCAATCGGCGGGGGACCATAGAAGAGAAAAATACCATCTCAGATTATCATGAAATTGAACATGAAAGAGGAAATTCAGTTTACGCAACTGCTTTGCATACCGAATGGAGAGATTATAAAATTAACATCATCGATACTCCAGGTATTGATGATTTCATAGGTGAGGTTATTTCTTCTATTCGTGTTTGTGATGTTGCAGTGCTGCTTTTGAATGCACAACATGGGGTAGAAATAGGCACTGAGGTGATCTGGGATTATGTGGATCGGTTTAAGAAACCAACCTTAATTGCCATTAATCAACTCGATCATGAACTGGCTAATTTCAACGATACTTTGGATGAAGCCAAACAATTTTTTGGTCCTGCAGTGACATTAATGCAATATCCTATTCATACAGGCTCAGGATTTAATGCGATCATCGATTTGCTCAAGATGACCATGTATAAATTCCCGCCGGGAGGAGGAAAGCCAGAGAAGCATGCCATCCCTTCCAATGAATCAGAAAGAGCGAATAGATTGCACAATGAACTCGTAGAAAAAGCTGCTGAAAATGATGAGCAACTTATGGAGTTGTACTTTGAAAAGGGAAATCTTGATGAGGATGAATTACGCGCAGGTTTAAAAGCAGGGATGATGAAACATCAGGTGTTTCCAGTATTTTGTTTGTCCGCAAAAAAAGACATGGGAAGTGGAAGGATGATGGGATTTATTGATAATGTCGCTCCTTCGGCAATTGACATGCCTCCTGAAATTATGGAGGATGGTAATGTCGTGAAATGTGATCCAAAAAGTTCAGCTAGAATGTTTGTCTTCAAAACACTTGTTGAACCGCATCTAGGTAAACTCACACTTTTTAAAGTAATGGCCGGTGAGATTACCAGTGGAATGGAGTTATACAATGAAAGAACATCAACAGCGGAGCGTCTTGGGCAGTTGTTTATCATGGATGGCAAGAATAGAAATCCCATTGAAACCATGAAAGCCGGGGATATTGGTGCTACGCTTAAACTTAAAAATACACATACTTCTGATACATTGAATGGAAAAGGTGCCGTTGGAAGTATTGATGAAATCCATTTTCCGGAACCTAAACTTCGCACAGCAATCATTGCAAAAAATAAAAGCGATGAAGAAAAGCTCGCTGAATTTTTACATGAAATTCATGAGGAAGATCCAACTATAATAGTGCATTATGAACGGGAGTTAAAGCAAACTATTCTCTATGCTCAAGGTGAGTTGCATTTAGCGGTAACCAAGTGGAGATTAAGTCATGTTTACAAGACTGAAGTGGATTATATAAAACCTCGGATTCCTTACCGTGAAACCATCCAAAAACCTGCGGAAGCGTCCTATCGGCATAAAAAGCAAAGTGGAGGTGCTGGTCAGTTTGGAGAAGTATTTTTGAGAATCGAACCCTATTTCGAAGGAATGTCGAATCCGAAAGATCTCACCGTTAGAGATTCAGAAGTGCATGAATTGAGTTGGGGTGGAAAAATGGTTTTTCTGAACTGTATCACAGGTGGAGTCATCGATAATCGCTTTATGCCTTCTATCATCAAAGGGGTAATGGAAAAAATGAATGAAGGTCCCCTCACCGGATCGTATGTGAGAGATGTAAGAGTAGCTGTGTATGACGGAAAAATGCATCCAGTTGATAGCAATGATATCAGTTTTAAAATAGCTGGAATGATGGCATTTAAAGAAGCCTTTCATGCGGCTGAACCTCAACTGTTGGAACCGATTTACGTAGTGGAAACAGAAGCACCCGATGATGTTATGGGAGATGTAATCAGTGAATTGCAGACTCGTAGAAGTATCATTTTGGGAATGGATAGTAGGGGTGGGTATCAAGTTATAAAAGCTAGAACACCACTTTCCGAATTAGATAAATATAACAATAGTTTAAGAAGTATTTCGCAGGGAAGAGCACGTGTGAAAGCTACATTTTCTGAATATGCTCCAGTGCCCAATGAGCTGCAGAAAAAATTAACCGACGAGTATAGAAAGCAAGAAGATGTAGTCTTGTAATCCAATTAGATCATAAAAAAAGAGCGGCATAGGAATTATGCTATACCGCTCTTTTAACAATAAATTTATTAATTGATGATTAATCGTCCCGTAAATTTCCCTGATTCATTTTGAAGTTCTACTAGGTAAAATCCTGGAATTATTCCATTCAGCGAAAGTTGTAAAGTGTTATCAGTAATGGCGCTAAAACTTACCGGATTGCGAAGCTCTTTTCCGACTGCATCACGAAAATAGATTTTTATATTTTTATTAGAAAAACCTTCAGGTAAGATCAAGGTACATTGATCATGTGCAGGATTAGGCTGGATCACTACTTGAGGCTGATGGATTGCCTCACTGAGGGAAGTAATCGTCACAAAAACATCAGGAGCTATGCCGCTGCATCCATTAAAATCAGTTACGATCACAGAGTAATTACCGGTTTGTAGGGCTACATAATTTACAGAATCAGCACCAACAATGATGTTTCCGTTAAGTAACCATTGGTAAGTGACTCCGCTATTATTTGAACTACTTAACGTATCTGCATTAATTGTTATAAAAGTAACGGGAATGCTAGCTGTATTAATTTGAAAGAAATAGGAAGCATTGCAATAGGGTGTGCTGGCAATAACTTCCACTTGATGCGCTCCAGTGATAAGTGGAGGTGTAGTACAAGTGGTGCCCGTTTGTAAAAATTGATTATCGAGATACCAGTTGAGTTGAGTTGGAACTGTGACATTCACGGCAAGTTGCACCGTACTACCTTCACAACTATTAATCGTCATTTGAATCCCGTTATTGAAAATACTATCACAATCAAATAATGTGACAAATGCATCATTGGTAATAACTAGCGAATTATCGAAATAGATAGCTGCTGCATTGTTGATTACTGTATTTACATAAGTATCTGCTTTGCGTTGTACTCTGAAACTTACAAATCCATGGCTTTCTAAAGCATTGGTATTACTATCTGGTAAATTAATTCCTGAAAAGGTAAATTTTAGTACTCTTCCGGGTTCGATTTGAAAATTAAATGGAAAGCTAGAGTTAATAGTTTGATAAGTAAGTAAGTTCAGATTTTCTGAAAGAGTATCTCTCACAATAATGGTTTGAGCAGTGTCAATTCCTGTATTCTGAAAATTAATAGTGTATTCCATCCACTGATTTTGTTTAGGAACAAAATTAGCCGCTGAAAATCCTGATGGGTTCGCTGATTTATAATTAGGATCTGAAGATGCTTTGATTTCTCTGATAACATCGGAATGATTATTTTGAAGATCCTGATCAGGCGTTCCACTATAAAGAGTAGCATGTGCCTGAACGAAATATCCTACATAAAATGGATCAGCAGGAACTTGTAAATAGATGGTCGAGGTGAATTTTTCTAGGATGGCTAGTGAATCAATATACCAAATCGCACTTCCATTTGAAAGGATATCCGGAATTGGATACACTGAATTAACGGTAAGTACAGAATCCCATGTTACGACTAAGGTATCAAGATAAGAGTTTGTGGCAGATAGATTCTGTACGCTAGTAGTGAGCATTGCTGAAGATCCAGAACTTAATAAACTTATAAAGGAACTGCAAACTAAATTGGTGATCGTACTAGTGGTGTCGGCAAAATTAATAATAGTGGTAGGGTTGAAATTATTGATGGTGATATTGATTGCACCTGCTGATGGACAATTTGATGAGGTATTAAAGAGTGGAGCAGTGTGTTGAATCGAATAATTACCATAATTCAGATCGATCGAATAATTACCCAATGAATCTGTTGTCGTATAAATGGATCCTGGTTCAAGATTGATAATTGTATTTGCTAAACCTGGTTCATTTACATCACTATTACAATCTTTATTGAGGTCAAGGAAAATATTTCCACTTACATTTCCACAATTCATTCCCAGATCTGGAATTACCATTCTTTGAGTGTAAAACAACTCGTCGGCAAGGCTTATTGGATTCTGGACATAAAAACCAATCTGCGCAGTTCCAGCAAGCAAATTATTAAACTGGTAGGGAATATAATCAAGGGCTGAAGGATTGGTAATTACAAGTGTGTCGGTGGTTAAAGTAGCAGAATCTGTATAGGCGATTTTTAGTAATACTGGTGGTACGAAATGCCAAGGGTCTGGTAGTTGGGGAGAATTCAAGAAGTCGAAGGTATTCAGCGTATCGATGATGATTCCATTTGCACTCGAATTGCATGCGCCAAAAATGGAAGGACTCGTTGGAGTTTCAAAACCTACGGACGAGATTCCTTGGCTTAAAGTTGCTGAACAACCATTCTGATCAGTGATCACAACAGTATATTGTGTAGTTGAATAGTCGAAAGGAGGAACAGATGAAAAGCTACATCCTGAAGCTCCGCTTATTCCGCATAGATCATTTCTAGAGGACAATATACTTCCATCACACCACTGGGTAGTGTTTAATCCTACGCCGTTTAAGACACTAAAATCAATGCCTCCATTGCAATTGGATCCCAATGTAGGGCTTACGAAATTAATAATGGTAAATAAATAATTATTATTAAATACATCAACCGTTGTTGTGACTGTTGCTGATGCGGCATCACTCACAGTTACAGTGTATTGTCCTGCAGGTAAACCAGTAATACTTTGCGTAGTGGCACTAGTACTCCATAAATAAGTGTAGGGGAGTACACCGCCATCTGCAATTGCATTCGCTTGACCTGAAGAAGAATTGCAAGCATCAGGAATGGTATCAATAGATACGGATAGCGGAAGAACACTTTGCGCAGTAGTAAAATTAAATGGGTTAAAAATGAGGACTAAAAGGGATGGAATAAAAAAATTCCTAAATAATTTTTTCATGATAAAAGTTGCATTTATTGCATGGTGAAGGTAAGAAAACAAAAAGATCTTCGTTTTAACATTTACAGGTTGAAAAGTGAATTACACAGAACTTGACACTATCTAAAAAACTCTGTAAACTTGTAATATGGACCATCTATTAAAAGAGAATGAAATAAAGGCGCTCATTAGCCTCCTCGATGATACTGATAAAGATGTGTATCAACACATTGAAGAACGTCTGGTAAGCCTCGGAAAGGAAGTTATTCCAGTGTTGGAAGATGCTTGGTCTAGTGCTTTTGATGCAGTCATGCAGAACAGAATTGAGCATATTGTGCATAAGATTCAGTTCGATACCTTGCTGGAGGACCTCAAATTGTGGATTTACACCGGTGATCACGACCTTTTTGCGGGTGCCGTTCTGGTGGCAAAGTATCAATATCCTGATATGGATCAAGAGAAAGTGTATGCTCAGCTGGCACAAATCAAAAAAGATATCTGGTTAGAACTGAATGAAAATCATACTGCACTTGAAATTGTAAATATTTTCAACCATATCTTTTTTACGAAGTATGCATTTAGTGGTAACACCACGAACTATCATGCTCCTCAAAATTCATTTGTAAATTGCGTACTAGAAAGTAAAAAAGGTAATCCTCTTGCACTTGGAATTATTTATCAAGTCATTGCACAGCAATTGAATTTACCGGTGTATGGAGTGAATCTACCAGAACATTTTATTTTAGCTTTTCTCGATGAAAATATTCCTGATGAATTACCGACTGATAAAGTATTGTTTTACATAAATGCATTTAGTAAAGGATCAGTATTTGGCAGAACCGATATTGATATGTTTATCAAAAAACTGAATCTGGAGCCTCAAAATAGTTATTATAATCCCTGTACCAATCGTGAAATGATTTTAAGAATGATCAGGAATCTTTTTTATTCATTTCAAAAACTAGGGGATACAGAAAAAACTGATGAATTGACCTTGATGCTTGCTTTATTTAACGTCCAGTAATTACTTTCCGGATGGTCATTAGGATGATCTTGATATCAGTATTAATACCTTTCTCTTTAATATACTTTAAGTTAAGTTTCAATTTTGCAGGCATTATTTCCCGAATGTAAGTTGATTCTGGATCTGAAGATAAAGCCAGAATTTCATTTTCATTAGAATATTCAAGGGAGGCATAGTCGGTAATTCCAGGTTTTACAAGTAGGATCTGAAGCTGTTCGGGAGAATATAGATCCACATATTTTTGGACTTCAGGACGAGGACCTACCAAGCTCATTTCGCCTTGTATTACATTCAATAGCTGCGGCAATTCATCCAATTTATATTTTCGAAGCAGGTATCCGGATTTCGTAACTCTAGGATCTCTTCCCCCAACAGTAAGCAAACCGGATTTACTAGCCCCAGTAAACATTGTTCTGAATTTATAAATAAAAAATGGAATTTTATTTCTGCCAATTCTTTCTTGCTGATAAAATACTGGTCCTGTACTATCGGTTTTAATGATTAGTGCAATGATTAAAAAAAGCGGAATGCAAATTATGAAAAGTGGAAGCGCTATACAAAGATCAAAACATCGCTTCACCATACCTCATACTTTTTGTAAAACAACCGCTTCGGTGGCTTTTTTCACAGCCTGTATTACTCTATTCAGATCTTCGTCGGAAAGATTATAGTAAACTGGTAATGAGATTTCTCTGCTAAAATTATCATACGTTACAGGAAAGTTATAAATATCAAAACCTAGATTTTTATAGTAGGTCAGCATGGGTAATGGAATAAAATGAACATTTACAGACACCTCTTCATCAAAGATTTTTTGAATGATGAGATCCCTTTGTTGTTCCGTTATGCCTTTAATGCGTAGTGGATAGAGATGCCATGATGATTCTATGAACTCATCCTGTTGCAATGGAATTTCTGCCCATCCACAGCTCTTAAAAGCATTGGTATATGCATTGCAGATATGCTTTCTTTTTGGGAGGGTATCACTTTCATAACGGGCAAGTTCTATTAAACCAATTGCAGCCATGATATCCGTCATATTGCACTTATATCCTGCTTCAATAATATCGTACTTCCAGTTTCCCTTTTGCATTTTCGCCAATGCATCTTTATTCTGACCATGTAAAGTATAAATGCAAAGGTATTTGTAGATATCTTCGTTATCGAATGGGTGTGGAAAGTTGAAAGCAATTGCTCCGCCTTCGGCAGTAGTTAGATTTTTTACGGCATGAAAGGAAAACACAGTAGCATCTGCTAACACACCTGTCTTTTTTCCGTAGTAAGTTGCGCCAAGCGAATGTGCCGCATCAGAAAGTATCATGATCCGTCCCAGTTGTTGTTGTTCGGTGGATTCAGCATGAAATAAACTTTTAATCTGAGCTTTGTTGACTAATTCATTAAGGCCATTAAAATCACAAGGGTATCCACCAAAATCTACAGGCATGATGACTTTAGTTTTTGCAGTAATCGCCTTGGCAATGGCCTGCACATCTATGTTAAAGTCGGCGCCAACATCTACAAAAACAGGCTTCGCTCCACAATGGATAACCACATTTGCTGTCGCAGAATAAGTGTAAGCCGGTAATATAACTTCGTCACCTTCTTTCACACCGAACCATCTCAACATTATTTCTAATCCCGCTGTTGCAGAGTTCAGGCATAGCGTAAAATTATTGCCATTGTATTTACTCAGATCTTTTTCGAATTGCTTGGTCCTTGGACCTGTAGTAATCCATCCAGATCGGAGTGTAGCAACAACTTCATCAATGATTGCATCATCAATTCGGGGCGGGGCAAAGGGGATTAGTTTTTTCATTAAGAATTATAATGATCTTTTTATGCGTGTTTTCTGAAAACATCGCAATAGGCTAAGTAGCAAATTTAGTACAGATGCCGCTATAATTCGGGAAAATAGTCTGAAACAAGTGAAAAAGCCTCTGAATCACATCTATTTCAGCTTTTGATGCTGCTGAATAGAAGAATCTGATTCCTTATTCCGATAGTAAACATAGAAATAGGTGACAAAAAAACTGAAAAACAGGACTCCAGATGCTCTTAAAATGGTTTCAGTTAATGCATTAATCATTACAATAAAAATAAAAACTACGATCAAATAATTTTTCTCTTTAAAACTTTGGATTAATGGAATCAAAAAAACAGCCATTAGAAGTATTAAACCGGGGAGTCCTAACACTATACTGGTATGCAAATACTGATTGTGCGGACTTACACAATGTTCTTTTCCATAATTAAATTTATTGCGTTTAAATTCAGCTTTAGATTCCTCTTTAATATCTCCTGTTCCGACGCCGATTAACCAGTTCCTTTTATAAATATTAAAACCATATTGCCAAAGGGTAAGACGAATCGTTGTACTGTTGTAATAAGTGTCGGGCATTACTTTTCCTTCGTTCTGTTTAAATTCAGCTATTGCATCTGAAACCTGCGGAAATCGATCGTAATTCCTAGTTATTTCATAAAATCCTGAAAGAAGTATGAGTAAAGAGATACCGGTTATTACCAATGCCTTTTTCAATTTGCTCTTCTTTCCTGCTTCCAATAATGCTAAGATCGGCATTGAAAGAAAAGTGGCCGCCATGGATGTTCTTGCAGAAATCAGAATTATGTTGAGGATAAAGTAAATCAAGAGGAAAAATAATAAGCCCTTGAGTTTAGTAGACGCTACTTTGTATTCATTAATCAATTCATAAATTACCAGTAAAACTGCTAGATTCATGTACATTGAAAAATAAGTAGGATGGAGGAGGAAAGAGTAGAAGGTGTAATAAAATACTTCAACATTCTTAGTAATTGCATACTGATTGAATGCATTTACTAAACAAATAACGGAAGCTACAAAACAACTTGCCCAAATAACACGGCTAATATTTTTAAGAGAAAAACTTTTTGGTTCAAGCGTACAGAAGATAATTGGTAAAATAAGTATTACAATCTTCATTTGTAGATCTTCTAAACCATCTTTTAAATCAGTTGTCCAGATTAAACCTATAATGTGTAAGCAGTAAAATCCAATTAGAAACCATAAATAAGGTAATTGATTTAAACGTTGAAAAACATTTCTGTAATTCTCATTTCGAATCCAGTTCATGATCAATAAAGCCCATGAAATAATCGATAAAATTTGCCAGAGTGGAAGAAAAAAAACAGACGCCCCCAGAAGAATCTGGTTGATGGTTGCGTTGTTTTTTAGTGACATTGGATTTATGTTCGTCTTTCTGTAAAGTTTCCTGAGTAGTTTTACGATGAGAATTATAAAATTTTGTTATTCAATATTTTACATTCAGAGTAGCACTCTTATGGCACTTTGGTGTTGGTTTGTTTGCTAAGTCCTCGTAGGTGTGGAATTAGAAAGCTCAAAATTGCTAAAAATCCTCGTCGTAGAAGTAGGCATTTGGTATTAATTCCATGAAGATGAAATTTTAATAACAGAGCGTCATTGAAAGAGAAGGAATTCCCCAGACTTATTATAAACTATTGAAAATCAGAGAGAATTCGATCTACAATTAACTTACTTGCGAAACCACCACCATAAAGATCATTGGAAAAATCCAGCTCTTTAGTCATCATTTCATTGCTAAACTTTACAATTCTTTGAGTATCGCACCCAGAAAGCCGATTAAAACCACCTTCTGTTAATTCAGTCCATTCTGTTTCCTCCCTCAAAGTAACACAAGGCTTCCTATTGAAATAGGCTTCTTTTTGCAAACCACCACTATCTGTTAAAACAAGTTTACAATTCCGGAGCAATTGAATCATATCAAAATAACCTACCGGATCAATCATCATAGCTTCACAGGTAACCCCCAAGGATAGAATTTTATTTTTTGTTCTTGGGTGTATTGGAAAAACAACACGATGGGCAATACTTAATTCATTTACGGCATCTATGATAGACTTTAAATGTTGCTCATCATCAGTATTCGACGCTCTATGTAAAGTACATAAAATAAAATCTTTTCCAGTTTTATCTAAAATTTCAGTGTGCGCGGGTACTTTCTTCGAATAGTAATTCATAGCATCTTGCATCACATCACCACTATGCAAGATCGTGCAAGGAAAATTTCGATACCCTTCATTCTCTAAATTTCGGATCGCATGTAACGTGGGACAAAAGAGATAGTCGGAAATCCGATCGGTTAAGACACGATTTATTTCTTCCGGCATATATTTATTAAAACTTCTTAATCCTGCTTCAATATGGGCAATTGGAATTTTTAGTTTCACAGCTGTTAATGCTCCTGCCAACGTTGAATTTGTATCTCCGAAAACAACAACGAGATCAGGTTTTTCTTTTAAATAAACATCCTCTAGGCGAATCAACATTTCGCCAGTCATAGCGCCATGGTGAAGACTATTGATATTAAGATTATAAGTAGGCATTGGAATTTCCATCTCTTTAAAAAATACTCCAGACATATTCTCATCGAAGTGTTGCCCCGTATGAACAATCAGTTCCTGAATGGTTGAATGAAGCGCAAATTCCCTGCTTAAAGCAGCAGCCTTGATAAATTGAGGTCGAGCCCCTATTACGGTAATGATTTTCACTGCACCAAAATTTATTGCTACTGATATTTTATGTTGAAACAGAAATCAAAATTACTTCAAAAATGATACAAGAGGCCAACTAAAGTGGTTAATTGTTATCTTTTAAGAAAATAGGGTTGTAAGCCGAATAATCCTAGTATAAATCCAATTCCATAAGCAAAATGTAATGTAGGGAAGATCAAAATTGAATTCACTTTTGATCTTAAATTCATTTCATTGCCAAATGAAAATTTCAAGTTAATGAGTAGGTACATAAGTAAAGGAAGAACTGAAAACCATCCGACAAATTTCGTTAATATCGGTATTAAGGTCAGATAAAGTACGAAACCAGCAGGAATGAGATGGCGAATTCTGACCGCACTTTTTACCTTCTTTAAAACAAGAGGTTTAAATAAACCATATTGAAAGTATTGCTTAAACAAAGAATTAAAATCTGAACGTGGATAGTACCATGATTTAATTTCTGGATTCAAATAAATTTTAATACCCTTACTTTTTGCACGGTAATGAAACTCATCATCTTGATTCCTTAGCATTTCAACATCAAAATCACCAACGATAGGGAAGATTGACTTTTTCCAAGCACCTAAGTATACGGAATCCACAAATCCTTCTGCAAGTTCATTGTGAAAACTACTATCCCCCACGCCAAATGGGGTAGAGGTACAGTAGGCAATGGCCTTTTGAAGATTAGTAGTACCGACAGCACGCATCGGACCTCCAACAATTTCAGCGCCTGTTTTATGGAAAGTTTCCATAATTCTCAAAAAGTAATCACTGGAGTATTCGGTATGCGCATCAAGTCGAACGATATATTCAGCGTGACTTTCTTTTATGCCTACGTTTAAAGCAAATGGTACAAATCCTTCAAGATTATCGATAACTCTAAAATTGGGATGTGTTCTTGAAAAAGTATCAATAATTGCTTTGGTATCATCCGTGGATCTTCCATCCAGAAAAATAATTTCTTTATCTAATGGCAGCGCCTCAGCAAGGAAATTAAGTAATTGTTTGATTCCAGCTGATTCATTTTTAACTGGAATAATAACACTTATCGAAGGAGCACTGTTCATTTCTGATGATATTAATAGATTATTAGAGGACATCCGTTGGAAGAAAATAGTGCTGATGTCCCAAATTTGGTTGATAGTTCCATGGATACTTCACTATTGAATTTAGCGGTTGTAGAGGAAAATTGTACCATTATCATCAAATTAAGAATAAAATTTATTTAATATTAAGGTAAGAGAATCTTTCATTCTGGTTCTTTGAATTTTAGATTTATAAATCCCCGTTGTCTGATGTTCATCATGTAAGATTTGCTGTTTCGGATCAAAGATAACTTTCAATTTTTTTTGATAACAAACCTCTGCAAGATAAATTTCTTCGCCAAATAAAAAGGGAGCATCTTCAAAAAGTGCTCTATCTCTAAAAAGTTGTTGATGTAAGACCATACAAGATCCATGAATGGCATATACTTCAACTTTATTTTGAGGTTCTGAATCATAAGCCGTTACTGAACTAATTTTCGATTTTACCAATGAAGCGCTCCGGTAAATAGTATAGGCTATCCGATTAGAAAAGATAAAATTTAAGTTTTGAAGTTTCCGTTTGCTCATCCTATGAATGTACATCGGATTTTGTTGTACTCCTGTTAATGTTGATTTTATCCTACATCCAACCATTCCGATTTGATCTTGGTTCGAATAATTTTCTAACCAGTATTTAAGCATCTTAGGGTCTTCGTAATGCATGTCTGTATTGCTCAATACCAACAATTTTGGTAGGCAGTTATACATTTCCTGAAATCTCTTGAGCGCAAAACCTGCAGCACCCAAATACCCAGTATTTTCTATGGGATGCATTATTTGAACTTTGGTATTTTTTAGTTCTTCAAAAACCTCAGGGTGTTTGCAACCATTATTCACAATCGCAATTAACCAAGCATCACAATTCTGTTTAGTAATTTCTCTACTCACAAATTGCACTACTTCAAGTTCGTTGAAATAATTAACTGCAACAAAGAGACATTCAGGATTTTGCATCGACTGGAACTTGTGTTGATAGAAATAAACAATAACCTATCCATGCAAAAAGTACCGTATTATAGGCGATAGCAGAAGTCACAAATGAAAATAAAATAACAGTCATAATACCACTAAGTAATCCAATAGCTAACCATCTTCCACTCTTAATTAAGTTATATAACTTACTTGAAATCCATCCCATTACAAATAAGAAAATCAATGTACCAAATGAGCCAAGATCATCCATCAGATACCTGAAAATCGTAAAAATATTGGTCCATTCCTGCTTTCCACTTGCATCATATGCAACCTGATAGATTCCAGGTTTTCTATAATCCTTTCCTAATAGTTCTGTCAATCCTGCCAAGCTCATGCTTCCGTTATGGGTTCGATTTGGAGTTGATAATTCATACCAATAAGAGAAGCCAGAGAGATTTCCTGAAAACCATACTCGTAAATGATGTGTTACTGCCTGTAATTTTGAAGATTCCAGACTTCCGTCACCACTTCTGAGAATTTGTGTCGACATGAAAATTAAAACAATTAAAAATGATGAAATCAAAAGCCATTTCAGATTTTTAAATTTAACCAAGATTAGATTTATATTATTTTTTTCGGCTAAACTCATCAAGAAAGTAGAGAGGAAAAGCAATAAACCGAAAAGAAATGTAGCTCTAGCTGTGTAAACAATAGTAAACCCCAAGAGAAAGGGTAGTATTAAAACACCAATCATTTTATTTTTAAGTTCGGTACTTTTCACTAATAATAATCCACCATTCAAACAACCGATATAACTTAATGTCAAAAATCCCATGGTGATCATCGACAAATGCTCTCCGGAATATCTACCTTCTGTAAGTCGCTGAGTTAATTCCAGAAAATCAATACTATTCGTAGGGAATTTCATACCACTATCTCTAATCATCGACAAAATTGCAAGAGGCGCTGATGCTAGAGCTATAAATTGTAAGTACAAAAACCATTTCAAATCGGGAGCCGATTCCTTTTTCTCAATTAATGAACTACGCATTAAACTTGCTCCTGATGAAAATACAACAAGGAATATTTGGATCCATAATAAGGCATTAAAAGAAAAGAAATAATCAGGAGCGCTAATAAATGAGAAAACTTCTACAAAAAGCCACACCATACATAATAAAACAGAAGGCGCAGTGATGTCCTTATGTAGCTTCAAGTTGGCAAGACCCAAGAGCGTTGTCAATGTTAAAATAATGAAAATTTCAAGCCAGCTCATGCGTTTTTTTTAGAATTTTTCTGGCATCAAATAATGAAACAAATATATAGAGCAATGTAGATGTCAAGGTAGTAAAGGAAGCGGCAATGATTCCAAACCGTGGAATAAAAATCATATTAAGTGTACAATTCAACAGTAAACAAACTACGATATTGAGGATCATTCTGAGCGATTTATGGCTCATTTCTAGTGGCTTTTGTATGAGCATTGCCATCTGCCATAATACAGAACTTAAAATCAGTGGGATACTCAGTAGATAATAGGATTCTATTTTGATTTTCAGAAAAAACTGAATCAACCATTCACCTAGAAATATTCCTCCAGTTAACATCAGACCCAAAACTAACGTTTGAAGTAAGATCGATTTCCTGATCAATTGAATTACCTCCGAAAATGATTTATTATTCCATGCCGCAGCAATAGCAGGATGTCGTGATAACAATATTGGGAAACATCCTAATGCAGCAAGTTTATAAATCAAATCATAGACCGATGAATACACTCCTGTTTGTACATCTCCAAGATAATAACTGATCATATATCGATCGGTAATATTGAAAAGATTGGCGATTAAAAGCCAGACAGTAAGTGGAAACCCGAATTTTAGTGCTTGCTGTAACGCAGAAGTTGGAATTTTTCGAATTTCAAACTTCCACTTTCCTCTTAGCATACTTACGATTAGGGTAACCAGAATGCTACTACAGAAAATCAGAAAAAATACTAAAATAGAGGCTGACATTCCTAAATATAGTAAGGTGGCGAGTAAAGCAACAATTAAGAGATTATAGGATGATTCAGTTATTGCAAATGAAAGTGATGAAAATTTAGATTGTAATAATGTTAAATGAACAGATAAGATAATCCATAAAGCAGAAAATAATCCAGCTGCTAATGCGAGGGTTATTTCAAGGTTAAAATAGACGACACAAAAAATAAAGGTTACTAAAAATGAAATAGACGAAGACCACAGCCCTAGGGTGTAATATTGTTCTGCTAATTCGTTGTTTTGCTGACCTGATACAAAGCGAAGTGAACTCTGCTGTAACCATCCCATACATAACGAAGCAGCTACCAAAGCAGCATTATAGATCAAGTTAAAAGAACCATATCCGGATTCACCTAACCAGCGGATACCCAAAACAATTATTAAAATATTGGCTAAGGAAGGAATTGCCTTCCCAGAATAGTAGATTAATAAATCCTTATTAATCATTTTTTGTTTTAGTACGTCGGGTCAACTCTGCAAAAAGAATCATTAAGAAAACACCGATTATGCTAAGTACTGCAGTACGCTTTAGTAAATTCCCTTCACTCAATGGATTTTTTTTGGAGACATTTTCGGCTAGAGGAGAGTAATAATTATAAGTGTCTTTGACATCATGTAACCTTTCTTTCAAATTCAAAACTTCCTTTCTAATTAAAAATTGGGTTATTGTAGAATCTTTAGGGAGTTTATCAGAGAGTTCATTTCCTGATTTTATGATGGTTTCAAGTTCTGCCACGCGACTGAAAACTAGGAAATAGATGTCGTGGTCACTGCGGATACATTTCTCGATTTCTGGCAAGGCTTGAACTAAAGCGACTGAATCGTTGCTTGTAATGAGAATATCAATATAATTATACTCGTCTTCTCGACTACTTACAGATGTGATTTTTATTTTACCCTGATTAGGGATACAGTTTGCAGATTCACAGAAAACATCAATTTTTTGTTTCAATTCAGCTGTAAAAGCAGGTCGTGTTCTGAATCGCGCACTTACTGAATAATTCGCAACATCATTTCCCGACTTTTTGCCTGACAAAACGAAGTTTCCAGCAAGAATTACAAGTACCGGAATCCACCAGAATTTTCGAAATGATTGAAGTATCATAAAATAAATTAAAGTGATAAGATTGACCAACTAAAAGTACATTCAGTTGGTCAATTAATGCTATTCGATCTACTTAGCGTAATTCACTGCACGTGTTTCACGGATTACGGTAACTTTTACTTGACCTGGATAAGTCATCTCAGTTTGAATTTTTGTTGCAATATCGAATGACAACTGTTCAGTTCCTTTGTCATCTAATTTTTCACTTTCAACTATAACTCTCAATTCTCTTCCGGCCTGGATAGCGAATGCTTTCTCCACACCTTTATAAGACTGAGCCAGCAATTCCATGTCTTTGAGACGCTTCATATACTGCTCAACCATTTCTCTTCTAGCACCAGGACGCGCTCCACTTATGGCATCACAAACCTGAATGATAGGGGAGATAATGCTGGTCATTTCGATTTCATCATGGTGAGCCCCAATCGCATTAATAATCTCTGGATTTTCTTTAGCGCGCTCTGCCATTTTCATTCCTGCAATTGCGTGTGGAAGTTCCATATCTTCATCAGCAACTTTACCAATGTCATGCAAAAGTCCGGCTCTTTTTGCTAACTTAACGTTGAGTCCTAATTCTGCAGCCATCAATGCACAAAGGTTAGCAACTTCGCGCGAGTGTTGCAACAGATTCTGTCCATAAGAAGAACGGTATTTCATTCTACCAACCATTCGGATCAGTTCAGGTGCAAGTCCGTGAATCCCTAGATCGATAGCAGTACGTTTACCTGTTTCAATAATTTCTTCTTCCAGCTGACGCTTTACTTTGTTCACCACTTCTTCAATACGTGCTGGGTGAATCCTTCCATCTGAAACTAATTGGTGCAATGCAAGTCGCGCTAATTCTCTTCTAACAGGATCAAATCCTGAAAGGATAATTGCTTCAGGAGTATCATCTACAATAATTTCAATTCCTGTAGCGGCTTCAAGAGCTCTGATATTTCTTCCTTCTCGTCCAATAATTCGACCTTTTACTTCATCGTTATCAATATGAAAAACTGTCACAGCATTTTCTATAGCATGTTCTGTTGCTACTCGCTGAATCGTTTGAATAACTATTTTCTTAGCTTCTTTTCCTGCAGTTAGTTTAGCCTCATCCATCGTTTCTTTGATGAATTGCATCGCTGCTGATTTGGATTCTGCTTTTAATGCTTCCACCAATTGTGCTTTCGCATCTTCTGCCGACAAACCTGCAATTTTTTCTAAAGCTTGAACTTGTTTTTGATGTGCTTTTTCCAGTTCTTCTTTACGATGATCTATAATTTCTACTTGTGAACTTAAATTTTGTTGGATCGTTTCTATCTCAGCCTGCTTTCTTTTATTTTGTTCTACTTGCTGATTGACAGTGGCTTCTTTTTGCTTAATTCTATTCTCTGCTACAAGGATATTTTTATCTTTTTCAGCGATATGTTTTTCATGTTCTGTTTTCATTTGGAAGAAACGTTCTTTGGCTTCCAGAGTCTTATCTTTCAACAACATTTCTCCTTTAGATTGTGCTTCCTTGATAAGTGTATTTGACTTCTCTTCTGCAGCAGCTACGATGGTCTGATTGGTTTTCCTCGTAAAGAAGTAAGCCAACACAGCACCAATTGCTAGCCCTGCAAGAGCAGCTATTATTATGTAGATCTCCATTTATTTATAAGTGTGGTTATAGTGTTAATTAGAATTAGGTTAGTGGGAAGTTTATCAGTATATAATAAAGAACCCGCATTCACCCTGTAGCTTGTAAACCCGTATAGACAGGATCGGAGATACAGCCGGTTGATTTGTGCTTTCCGTACAAGACGGACATGCCCTTGGCAACCTGAGTCTGCCTCCTAATTTAGTAGTGTTGAGTTTACAAAGCGATCAGGACAAATGCGGGTTTCTTATCCGCATGAAGTAAAAAAGATTTTTACTTCAATTGTCATATGTTTTTAAGAACGAATTATTCAGATCTTAGATTTTTTACCAATTCTGATAACGCCTCCAGTTCTTTTTTTATTGCAGCCTGTTTGTCTTCAGATGCTTCATGAACGCCCAATTGTTCCGCTGCTAGTTGCAATGCACACATCGCCAATAAATCCTGATTATCCTTGACAGCATAAGCTGCTTCGTAATCTTTCATTCTGTCGTTTACCGTTTGAGCTGCTTTTCTCAAAATTTCTTCTTGTATCTGCGTGACTTTCAGCGGATACGAACGGTTTGCAATGAGCACCTTTATAGAATGGGTATCGTTCAATTTAATCTTTGTTCAGTAAGGCCAGACATTTATCTATCTCGCGAATGTAGCTGTTGATCTGATTCTTGAGAGAACGGGAATCCTGATCGCTTGACCCCGTCAATGCCTGCGCTAATTTAATGGTTTTAAGCTGTTCTTTGAGTAGTTCACGTTCACTAGTTACCTGTTCTTTATCAACCTTTACTTGTTGAAGAGTTTCTCGAAGTGAATTAATCTCAGTTTTTAGCTTCTTTTGTTCTACAACAGCCTGTTCCATTTGCCTGCGCAAACTCTGGAGTTGTTGAACTATTAGATCCATAATTAGATGATAATGAGTTAAGAAGCAAAAGTAATTGATTCTCTATATCTAAGGAGATTCTTTCTTTAGTTTGTGCCTTGTTAATTTGATCCTTCCTAAAGATCAGGTTTGTTAATTGATCCAAATTATTAATTTCTTTGTTCCCGAACCTGAATTCTTATGAAAGTTTAGCACCGATCCTGATATTTGGACCACTAAATCATGTACATCAAGCCATCCCGACTAAGTTTTTTTCTTGTTTTATACTTCCTGATTTGCTCTTGGAGTACTATTTCAGCTCAAAATCCGATTCCTGAAGGCCTTTTCCGACCTCCTCTGGATATTCCTTTATCACTTTCAGGAACTTTTTGTGAACTCCGAACCAATCATTTTCATTCAGGATTGGATTTTAGAACCGAAGGTCGCCAAGGTGTTCCTGTTTATGCAGCAGCTTCTGGATATGTAGTTAGGATTAAAGTCAGTGCTGGCGGTTTTGGTAAAGTCATCTACATAAATCATCCAGAAGGTTTCACAACCGTATACGCACATTTATCAGGCTTTAATCCCGAACTTCAAGCTATAATAGATTCAGCTCAATTTGCAAATCATAGTTTTGAAACTGAAATGTTCCCGGATAGTTGTCGGTTTAAATTTAGTAAAGGGGATTTTTTAGGATGGAGTGGAAACAGTGGGAGTAGTGAAGCACCACATTTGCATTTTGAAATCAGAGATCAGCAATCTGAAGAACCATTGAATCCTATGTTTGCTGGATTTTTAATTCAGGATACCATTAAACCTGAAATAAAAGAGGTGAACTTCTTTGCTTATAATAACAATTACTGGTCGTATGAATCTAAATCAGATGTTCAGTTTTCAGATTCTGTGTCCCTGAAGATTTTTGGCGACACCGTTGGATTGGGTTTTTTGTCAGTAGATAGAGATCTGAATAACCAACTAGGAATTTATGCTGCTCGTGTTTATGCAGATGACTCCTTGATCTTTCAGTATTCTTTTCAACGAATGAATTTTTCGGAAAGCAGATTAGTGAATGCTCATATTTATTATCCTGCTAAAAAGCGCTTTAATCAGTCGGTTGAACGTTGTTTTGTTTTACCCGGCGATTCCGGTATGATATTTAAAAATGCTGGAAGAGGTTGGATAATATTGAAGGATACGATCCCAGTAAAGCTAATCCTTGAAGTACAAGATTTTGCAGGAAATACATCTGTCAAGTATATTACTATTCAAAAAAATACTTCGGAATCTATAGCTATTGAAGATGGAATGAAAGTTGAATTTAATAAAGGAATATTAATTATTGAAGATCAATATACTGTAAAAATTCCACCCGCGGCTTTGTATATGGATGCCTTTCTGAAGTCTAGTATCGTCGCTGAAGTTGGACCTGGTTTATCTCCGGTACTTCAGATTGGCAATGAGGAAATTCCCTTGCAGAAACCATTTTCAGTTACCTTTAATTCATTAAAAATCCCTGCTCATCTCGAAACTAAGTTGTTGCTTGCCGAACTGGATGCAAAATTTAATATAAAATCAGTTTCGAATGCAACTATTAAAGGTGGTAAAGTTGAAGGTAATAGTCGGAATTTTGGCTTATTTACCATTATTGCGGATACTACTGCACCCGACTTGCTGAAATCAATTTTAATGAAGGATCCTGTAGATAGCATTCCCTATTATGCCTTATATGTAAAGGATGATTTGTCGGGGATAAAAACCTATTCTGTTGAGATGAATGGACAATGGGTACTAGCAGAATGGGATCCAAGAATTCAACTGTTAAGTTTGCCATCAACTAGAAATAAAAATGGTCCAGATCAATTAAGAATTATGCTCGGTGATTTTTGTGGGAATGTTAATATCCTCTCTTGGGGCTTTTAATTTATTTTTTTAGAAAAATTAAGTCTGTAAATTTTCGCATCAAAAATCTGGAATTGATTAATATCATAGTACCAGCATTTCTCGGTCATAGGTATTGTGAGGTACAGCAACTATTTTCGAACTTTATAGTTGGATAACCGATACGCGTGATTTAGTTTCTCTTTATTTTATACAAATAGTTTGTAGCTTGAATTTAGTACCGAAGTAGTACAGCAATAATGTAACTTAAATCCCTCTAAAAGTTGGCGCTGATTCATTTATATTTATCCAAAGCCATTTACTTATGATATGGAATTACTGACTACAAATTTCTGGAATTCCCTTTGGTAAACCGGAATTTCTATCGTTTCTAAGATTCAATTGAAAACAGTAACTTTGTGAGGTAAACTCTATCCTAAAAATATGCTTCATCAACTTGTTACTCCTGAAGCCATGGCAGGCTTATTGGTTAGGATTTTTACCGGTATACTATTCTTTTTTCAAGGTTATGATAAATTTTTTCGGATGGGAATAGGGGAGGTGGTATTAACGATTCAACCTGCTTACCGTAAAATCGGACTGCCTGATTCTATCATTAAACTCTTTGCATATCTTACTTCTTTTATCGAATTGGCTGGTGGATTTTTACTCTTGATTGGCTTTTTGAAATTTTATGCATTGTATGCGCTGGGTTTGGATTTACTAATCGTAGCCATAGGTATGAGTATCTTAAATCCCACTTGGGATCTTCAACACGTATTTCCTCGATTATTATTGGTAATATTTCTCATGATCCTTCCTTCTGGGTTTGATATTTTCACACTAGATCACTTTGTATTTTAATAAGCGTTGAATTGATATAGAAAAATAATGAAACGTAAAGTTAGTATTGATTTTAGGTCAAAAGTGAATGCGGTAAGACTCGTTCTCATTTTTTCCGTCTTGATTATGGGCGTTAAGTTTTTTGCCTATTCGCTGTCAAAATCAAATGCTATTTTATCAGATGCCCTTGAATCCCTGATTAATATTGCTACTAGTGGGTTTACCTTGTATAGTATCTATTATTCCAGCAAATTAAGAGATAGCGACCATCCTTATGGACATGGTAAAATTGAATACCTAGCAGTAGGATTTGAGGGAGCTTTAATTCTCTGCACAGGAATCTATATTATTTTTATTGCAATTACTCATTTCTTTCAGCCTGTAGTTTTAAGAGATGTAGATAGTGGTATTTTACTGACCGCATTATCCGGACTTGCAATGTATTTTATCGGAACTTTCTTGAAACGAAAAGGTAGGGAAATGAATTCTATGCCATTAATCGCTGATGGAGAACATTTTCATGTGGATACCGTTACCAGTGTTGGATTGATTGCAGGTTTGTTGCTCTTTAAACTTACAGGATGGTATTGGATTGATCCAACATTAGCTATTGTATTAGCACTTCATATTATGATGAGTGGGTATAAGCTGGTAAAAGTTTCTATTGACCATCTTTTGGATAAAGCGGATCTTGCTACAATTCAAAATGTTTCGGAAGCTCTCCAAAAATACCGTCATAAAAGCTGGATTGATATCCACAATTTACGCCTTCAAAAATTTGGACAGTACCTGCATGTGGATTGCCATATTACTTTACCTTTCTATTTCACTTTGGAGCAAGTACATGATGAAGTAAAACTCCTAGAAAAAGAACTCAATCGCGATTTTGAAAATGCAATCGAAATATTTATTCATACCGATCCTTGTCAGCAGATTCCTTGTGCTCATTGTGAACAGGACGATTGCGTATTCAGAAAATCTCCTTTTATTAGGCAGATTCCCTGGACTCCATTGAATTTAATGACCAATAAGAAACATCAACTAGAAACCGAATATTCATCTAAATAAACAATTATCATGAAAACAATCCTATGCCCCACTGATTTTTCAAAGTCGTCTGAAAATGCAGTGATGTATGCTGTAGAACTTGCTAAAGTGAATAAGAGTAAAATAATATTAATGCATGCTTATGAAACTCCGGTAATTTACACAGATGTAACCGTTACAGGTGTTCAATTGGATTATGAAGTATTTAGAGATACTGCGATGAAGCAATTGAAGAAATTCTATACTAAAATTCTGGAGTCCGTAAAAAATATCCCTTTTGAACTTGTTCTGCAACAAGGATTACCAAGTGCTCGTACCAGTGAAATTGCTATCGAAAAGAAAGTGGATATGATCGTAATGGCGAGCACTTCCACCACCACTGTTCAGCGATTTTTGATTGGAAGTAATGCAAGTCGTGTACTACGCGATGCAACTTGTATGGTTATGGTTGTGCCTCCTAAAGCTAAATTTACAGGATTAAAGAAAATAGTTTACGCGACTGATCTATCCGATGAAAATCTTTCAGCAGCAATAGAAGTTGTAGAGCTCGCTAAGATGTTCCGCTCAGAAATGGTCTTCCTGAATGTGGATAATAAATCCCTCGTTCATGACGAAACAGATTTAGGCCGAGTAACACATCGTATCAAACAATTTGTGCAATATCCAAAGATGAAAGGTTTTGTTTGTACCGATCTTAATGTTGCGGATGGTATTACTTTCTTCCTTAAAAATGAGAAAGCCGATTGTTTAGCAATGGCGACCCATCACCGCAAGTTTATTCAGGCCATCGTAAATCCAAGTATTACTAAAAGAGTGGCTTACCGAAGCGACCTTCCACTGCTAGTAGTACATATGGAAGGACATTAATCACCCACCTAATTCTATTTTCCCATGTATCAATATGACACCGTAACTGCTGCTGTTTCCGATCTTATAAAAAGAGGATATTCAGATAATCTGACGTTAAATCCGGATCATATTCTGTGTGCTGAAAAAGAGGTCAGCCTAGATCCTAATTCATTTACCATAGATGAGTTTTATCGGTTTGAAGGTGATTCCGATCCGGGTGATGAAATGATTGTTTATGCAATTTCTTCTGCAGAGAAAGGAATCAAAGGAATTCTAGTAAATGCTTTCGGGCCCTATAGTGATGCTGTTACCGATGCGCTAATAGAAAAATTAAAAGTTCATAAGGGCTAAAGGTGAGTCGATTTTTTATTTGCAATTAACTGGAGTAATTGTATTTACTGAATGAACAACGTGGTGACAGGAATCAATATCTTTCATTAAGTATCCGCGTTGAATAAGTAGAAGTCCTATTACAATTGCAATTACAGGACTAAACCGATTAATCCATGTTCTTCCTTTAATACTGATAATATTACTCGTTAGGGAGAGCAACATCATCATTGGAATCGTTCCAGTACCAAAGAGTAGCATGTACAGCATTCCATGAAATGGATTTCCTGAGGCTACAGAGGCGGCTAGCGCCAGATAAACAAATCCACAAGGGAGAATGCCGTTGAGTAGTCCAATCCCGAATAAAGAGAAGTAATTGTGTTTTTTAAGCAGTAAGCCAAAGTATTTTTTCAGCTTGAAAGAAAATCCTACTAGTTTGCTATTTAAGAAAAGACTGGCTTTTTTGTTCGTAATTAATACAGATAAAATTATTAGTATTCCGCTTATGATACTCAGATTGCGCTGCCATCCATTCATAGAAATACTAAGTCCTAATAATCCAGCCATCAATCCAAGGATAGCGTAAGTGATGACTCTTCCAGAATTGTAGAGAATTCGGCCTGTTAATAGAGCGGTTTTACTTCCGTTTCCAGGATTAGGCAAGGCTAAAGCTAATGGTCCACACATCCCAACACAGTGAAAGCTCCCAAAGAAACCAACTGTTAATGCCGACCAATATAAAAGATCCATCAGATTATTGTAAAGTCACTTTTTCTTCTTGATAAACGTTAACACCTTTTATGCTCCAGCTAATTTTCATTTTCCATAAGCCTTTTGCCATTTTATCCTCTGAAATTACCTGAGTATTTCCATTACTGATAGAGATGGGTACATTGAAATCCAATTGTGCATTATCGGGCTTAAAGAAGCTTATAACTCCATCAATTTCTTTGTTATTGATGGAATCAGGAAATAAGATTACAATCTGCCGTTTGTTTTCACTTAACGCTATTGATAAATGATATTTGCTATCGTTGCTGTTCATGGATTCATTCATCCGCGACTGATATTTTATTTCATCATTATAATAATTATCAGTTACCAGATCAATATTTTGCTGTGTACACTTGTAAACCATAAATACCATTCCCACAACAAACGTAGAATACACTAAAAAAATGCGATAGCCCCAATTCATATTTTTGTATTTATTTAACAGGTCCTATGAAATTAGTGTCATCAGTTTCCACCACCCTTCCATTTGAAATAATTTCGATCCTGACTTTTGTTTTTGAGGTAATGATTTGTTCTTGCGGGAGGATAATAAAGAATTCTCCTTCTGAAATATCTTGTTTTCCTATTTCTGAAATGCCGTTGCCCACCCACTTAATTTCACCTTTCGGTTCTACAATTCTTATTTCAAGGGGTAAATCATTAAAAGTTTTATTTACAATTTTTATGTTATAAAGATTGCTGAATTTATTTCCATCCTGAGGTTGATAGAGCAAACCTGGGGTCCTTAAAATTGTTGCTTCTACATCATGTCGAATCGCAAGGAGTGTAATCAGTGTACCCATTAGGATAACTAATACGATTGAATACCCTATGATTCTGCTGGTGACTTTGAATTTCTCCTTTGTTGCAATTGCATTTTCACTCGTATATCTGATCAGTCCCTGCGGTTTTCCCACATGATCCATAATATTGTTGCATGCATCAATACAAGCAGTACAGTTTACACATTCTAATTGTGTACCATTACGGATATCTATACCCGTTGGACAAACTTGCACACACTGATGACAATCGATACAATCACCTAAAATCCGCTCTTCATTTTTATGTAGTTTACCTCTTGGCTCTCCGCGCTTGTAATCATATCCAATTACTACTGAATTTTTATCCAGTAGTACTCCCTGCAGCCTTCCATAAGGACAAACTACAATGCAAACTTGCTCCCTGAATCTTGCATACACCCCATAAAAAACACCTGTAAAAGCCATAATGGCAATGAGACCACCAGTATGTTTCGAGGGATCATCGGTTACAATATGTTTGATCTCGTCTATTCCAATAATGTAGGCAAGAAATGTATTCGCAATGATAAAAGAGAGCACAAAAAATAGTACATGTTTACTCAGTTTCTTCCAAAATTTAAGAGGACTCATCGGAGCTGCATTGAGTGCTTTTTGATGGGTGCTATCTCCTTCTATGAAATATTCAATTTTACGAAAAACCATCTCCATAAAAATAGTTTGTGGGCATGCCCATCCGCAAAAAAGTCTCCCAAACAAAGCAGTAAATAAAATAATGAATACCACGAACGTTAACATGGCAAGTACAAAAAGATAAAAATCCTGGGGCCAGAAAGCGACCCCAAGGATGATGAATTTACGTTCTAGAATATTGAAAAGGAGCAGAGGATGCCCATTAATTTTCAGAAAAGGTCCTGAGAACAAAAGCGTCAGCATAATCAAGCTGACTATAGTTCGTTTATTATAGAGCGGTCCCTTTGGTTTTTTAGGATAAATCCAAGCCCGATCTCCTTTCTCATCTACGGTAGCAATCCGATCTCTGAAAGAGTCTGGATTGAAAACAGTTTCATTAGTATGATTATTCATTGTGAGGCCTTAAAAATTGCCAATTATTTTATAGATGACTCTACTGCTGCACTTATGTTTGAACTATCAGATTTAACTATTAGCGTACTGTCTGTTTGTAATTGTGGATCGATCCAGAGTGTTCCCTGAGGTTCTTTTCCATTCGCAGGTTTACTTCCTTGAAAAGTCAGAATATAACTGCCTACTTCCTGAATTTGTTTTGGTGATAGCTGGGATTTCCAGGAGATCATCCCTTTTGCAGGTACACCGTTCGTTATTGTTTTAAAGATGTTTTTAATACCACCTCCGTGAATCCAATATTGATCTGTAAAATTCGGTCCTACTAAACCTTCGCCATTTGAACCATGACAGGCTACGCAATTTTTTGTAAAGGTTTCTTTTCCTGCTGCAATTCCTGCTTCATCTTTTAGCGCAAGAACATTTTCTTCTGTGATGAAGTTTACCATTTTCGCCATCCGAGCTTTTTGTTGTGCATCGGCATCTGCAAGTTCTTGTTTATATTCAGCTAGTTGAAGTTTACCAGTTTTAAGTACATGATAACTGATCAGATAAACAAAGGCAAATAAAATGGTTAGATAAAATCCGTACTTCCACCAAGGAGGTAAATCGTTATCAAGTTCATAAATCCCATCATAACTATGATCAAACATAATATCCTTTTCTTTCTCAATAGGAACTGCTTTCGTAAAAAATTTACGATCGAAACGCTTCCATAAACTGATACTTTCCACAGCTGCAGGTATCACTTCTACAACAGGTTCTTCATATCCAGTAATAGTCTTTGCCATTTGTGTTACCGTTCTTGCGAGTACGACAACTATGATCAGCAGGATCAGAAAAAATCCACTGATCAGATAAAATGATGCATTAGATAATAGCTCTGGAAACATAGGCTTAACAAACACTGTGCTATCGGCCTGCACTGGTGCAATCTGTGCCATCATATCATGAAATGAAATGAGAACAAAGCAGAATGTGAGGATTAATTTATTGGTAATTCTTTTCATACAATTCAGGATTTTTCCGGAGAGTCTGGTTGATTTAAGGGAAGTTTACTGATTTCTATCAATTCATTTTTATCTGCTTTATAGAGATAAACAAGAAGGAAAGTGAAGAAAAGAAAGAAGACTATCAGCGAAAACATTGGAAAGATGCTAATGCCGGTTATATTTTCTAAATGATCTCTAAACATAGCTGAGGTGATGAATTAGTTAGTAACTGGAGGTGTTGAAGCTGGTTCATTTTTTATATCAGTGCCTAGGCGTTGTAGATATGCAATCAATGCAATCAGTTCTTTAGTGCTCTTAATACCTGCGCCGTCCTTTTTCAGATTTGCAGTAATTTCTTCTGCTTGTTTCATCAGATCTTGATTTGCAATTTGATCATACCCTTTAGGATAAGGTACACCGAGTGTGATCATCGCTCTGATTTTTGCTGGGGTGGAAGATGTATCCAAATCGTTTTCAGTAAGGAATTCATAAGGTGGCATGATTGAACCCGGTGACATAGTCCTTGGATCCATCATATGATGATAATGCCATACATTCGGATACTTTCCACCTTCTCGTTGTAAATCAGGTCCAGTGCGCTTAGATCCCCATTGGAATGGATGATCATAAATGAATTCTCCCGCTTTGGAATATTCACCATAGCGTTCTGTTTCATAACGGAATGGACGAATCATTTGCGAGTGGCAAGTATAACATCCTTCGCGGATATATAAATCTCGTCCTTGTAATTCTAGTGGAGTGTATGGTTTGACACTTGCTATGGTAGGTATATTTGATTTGATTAAAAAAGTTGGGATCATTTCTACTAATCCACCGATTAAGATCATCACTGTAGTAAGTAATAAAAATTGAACAGGACGGCGTTCAATCCAACGATGCCAATGTCCTGCTGGTTCTACTGTCATGGGCTCAAGTGCCGCAGCTTCTGTAGGTTCATCAGCAAGCAAAGTTCCCATCTTCATAGTTTTTACGAGATTGTATACCATTACTAATGCACCGGATAAGTACATTGCTCCACCTAAAGAACGAAGCTTGTACATGGGAACTATTTGAGTTACGGTTTCAAGGAAGTTAGGGTAACGTAAGACTCCTTCAGGTGTAAACTCTTTCCACATTAATACTTGCGTGAATCCTGCCCAATACATAGGAATCGCATAGAAAAGTATTCCTAATGTAGCAATCCAAAAATGGAAACTTGCTAGTTTTTTCGAGAAGAGTTTAGTCTGAAAAATTCGTGGAATTAACCAGTATAGAATCCCGAATGTGAGCATCCCATTCCATCCTAATCCTCCAATATGTACGTGTGCAATGGTCCAATCTGTGAAGTGACTAATAGCATTTACACTTTTTAATGAAAGCATAGGTCCCTCAAATGTTGCCATTCCGTAGGCGGTGATGGCCACAACCATAAACTTCAAAACAACATCTTCTCTTACTTTGTCCCAAGCACCTCTAAGTGTTAAAAGTCCATTGATCATGCCGCCCCATGATGGAGCAAGCAACATGATTGAAAATACAACACCTAATGATTGTGCCCAGTCGGGGAGTGAAGTATATAACAAATGGTGAGGACCAGCCCAGATATAAAGAAATATTAAAGCCCAAAAGTGGATGATCGATAAACGATAAGAATAAATTGGACGATTTGCTGCTTTCGGTACGAAGTAATACATCAATCCTAAATAAGGTGTAGTCAGAAAGAATGCAACCGCATTATGTCCATACCACCATTGTACTAATGCGTCTTGAACCCCTGCATAAACCGGATAACTTTTTAAGATGCTTACTGGAATCTCAATGGAATTAACAATGTGTAAAACAGCAACGGTAACTACGGTAGCAATATAAAACCAGATTCCAACATACAAGTGACGTTCTCTGCGTTTGAAAATTGTTCCAAACATATTGATCCCAAAAATCACCCACACCACAGCAATTAATATATCAATTGGCCATTCTAATTCTGCGTATTCTTTCCCTGTTGTGTGACCTGTGATTAAAGTCGCTGCAGCTGCAACAATAATTAACTGCCAGCCCCAGAAATGAAGTTTGCTGAGCAAGTCGCTATACATTCTTGCTTTACAAAGACGTTGTAATGAATAATAAACACCCATAAACATTCCATTACCTACAAATGCGAAAATGATGGCATTCGTGTGTACAGGTCGAACTCTACCAAAGGTGAGGTACTCACCAATATTCAAACCTGGAAATGGAATCTGAAGTGATGCAATTAAGCCAACGAGCATTCCTACGATTCCCCACACAATAGTCGCAATAGCGAAATTGCGCACCATGCGGTTATCGTAACTGAATTTTTCAATAGTCATATAATCTAAGAGTTTAAAGGAGGTTTTTCTGTAGAAGTGAGTTCTGTAGGTTTTTCATCTTCAAAAAGTATTCTTACTGCTGGAGATACATCGTCGTCATACTGACCGTTTTTTACAGACCATATGAAAGCCATTAGAAACCCAATTGCTACAAATAGGCTAATGGCAATAAGAATTATGATAACTTTCATAGCGTGGCAAAGCTATTGGTGATGTTCGTGATGCTAAATGACAGTAGTTAGTAGTGACAATGACATAAGTCATGTTTTTGCAGTCAATTGCAATTGACGCGCTTTCAGCGAACTTGAAATTACAGTGTATAGCACAAGGCTTGTAGTACTAATCGGCATCAGGATAGCCGCAATGACGGGGGATAAAGTACCTGTAATGGCAAAACTAAGTCCCACTGCATTGTAAACAATGGAGATCACGAAACTGATAATAATAATACGGATTCCACTTTTAGAAAATTTTAAGAGTGCTGGGATTTTATTGAATCTATCTCCCAGTATAATTCCATCACAGGCAGGACTAAAATTATTAAGATCATTGGTGAGGGTTAACCCAGCATCACTTTGAATTAGTGCCCCGGCATCATTGAGTCCATCTCCAACCATCAAGATTTTTTTTCCAGCTTGCTGTTCAGTATTTACATATTCGAGTTTATTTAGTGGAGTTTGATTAAAGAAGAGATCATTTTTTTGATGCAGCAACTTTTCAAGATGTGGACGTTCTCCTTCATGATCTCCACTAATTACTGCAATCCCTAGGTTTTGTCGACGTAAACCTTCTAGTACCTGTGCTGCATCTTTCCGGTATACATTTTTAAGGAGGAATACTCCTTTGGGTTCTTGATTAATCCGAATATATATTCGTGAACTGCTGAAATCATTTTCCTTACATCCCTTTTCGAAGCCACAATAAGCAGCTTTACCAATTAAAATTTCCATTCCTTGTACTTTTCCACTAACTCCTGCTCCTGTGAGCTCTGTAAATCCTTCAATTTTCCAGGGCTGCTGATGATGGTTTAAATTACGGGAAAGCATCAGACTTAATGGATGGGAAGAAGAAGAAGCGATTTTCTGAATAGCTGATAATTCGTCTTGACTTAATTCTACACCCTGATATTCAATTTGTGTGACATCAGGTTCAGTTAATGTTCCCGTTTTGTCAAACACAACTTTATTGATATCTGACAGTTTTGCAATAACAGAAGCATTCTTGAGATAAATTCCATTTTTCCCTAAAATTCGGATCATATTGCCAAATGTAAATGGGGCTGATAGAGCGAGTGCACATGGACATGCAATCACTAGCACTGCCGTAAGGGCATTAATGGCTCTGGCAGGGTCGGAGGGGTACCAATATAGATATGCTCCGGCTGCAATAGCGAGTGTTACCAGAATAAACCATTTGCTGATCACAGATACCAGATTTTCAAATCCGGTTTTATTATTTTTTCCAGATTCAACTTTATTCCATAATTGAGTGAGATAACTATGAGAAACTTCCTGTTGAACTAAAACTTCTGTTGGATTACCCAACAATCTTCCCCCCGCGAAAATATGATCACCTTGATTACAACTTACAGGAAACGATTCGCCCGTTACAAAACTGTAATCAATCTCTGCATTTTCATCGATTAGTAGTACGTCAGTAGGAATAATTTCCTGATTACGAATGCGAAGTCGATCGTTAATTTTAAGGTCACTCACTACAACAGATTCTTCTTTTGTACCCTGCATTCGAGTTACCGCAATAGGAAAGTATGATTTGAAATCTCTCTCAAATGATAACCACTGAAATGTTTTATTCTGGAAATTCCTGCCAATCAGCATAAAAAATATTAATCCTGTCATGCTGTCAAAGTACCCTGCACCAGTTCCGGAAATAATTTCATAAGTGCTCCTCAGAAACATTGCCGTAATGCCGATGGCAATGGGAACATCTATGTTTATGGATCGTTGTTTGAAACTTCTCCATGCATTCAATAAAAATTCTCCGCCACTAAAAATGAAGACTGGTAGCGCAAGAAATAAATTCAAGTATCCGAAGAATTGACGGAATTCTTGTTGTTCATACTGACCACTTGAAAAATATTCAGGGAAACTAAGTAGCATAATATTCCCAAAGGCAAAACCAGCAATTCCGATCCTAAAAATGATGATCCTTGATTCTTTTTTCTTGAGCTGTTTCTGAATTAATTCAAAATTGAGTTCCGGTTCATAGCCAATAGTGATTAGTAATTCCACTACTTTTCGAAGCGTGGTTTTCTCAGGGTGAAATACAATTAGTATTTCTTTCTGAATAAAATCAACTTGCGACTTAACTATTCCTTGGTCTAAACGGGTTAGGTGTTCTAAAAGCCATATGCAACTGCTACAGTGCATTTTGGGAATATGAAAACGCAGGTGAACACTTTCATCATCTTTATATTTAATGAGCTTTTGCTGAATACCTGGCTCATCGAGATAAGAAAATCGTTCTCCCAGTGTTTCTGCCTTCTGCGTATTACCTGGATTTTGCTGCAGAGAATAATAAGTACATAAATTACTTTCATTCAGAATATTATAAACCAACTGACAACCTTGACAACAAAATATCTTTTCATCGAAACGTACAAGGTCATCGATACAACTTTCGCCGCAGTGGTAACATTTGAAATCAGTAATTGTTTTAGTACCCCGCATTATACATTAATTATGACATGCAAGGATACGCAAGTAGCAGAGTGAGGTTTATGATTTTTATCATAGCGGCTTCTGATCTTACTCAAAATCGGAAATATTATCTGATGTATGTTTTCCTTATTTTTGAATTATCTTTATAAAATAATTTAATACTATGAATGGAGCACATTGGCATCTCGTTTTAAATCATGCACCTGTAATGGGCATCATCATTGGTACTTGTTTGTTTGCTGGTGGAATGGCTTTTAAAACTCGACAGGTAATTCATGCCGCATTCCTAGTCTTGATTGCTGCTTCACTCCTGATCATCCCCGTTTTTCTTACTGGCGAACCTGCAGAAGATACCATTGAAAATCTGGGTATTGATCACCAACTTATTCATGAACATGAGGAGGCTGGTGAACAAGCTCTTTGGTTCGTTGCGCTAACAGGAATTCTAGCCTTGATGTCTTTTTATTTTAGTCTTAGAGATCATTCCAAATTGAACCTCTTTTTTACGCTTACTTTATTAAGTGGGATTTTGGCTTCAGGAGTTTTACTAAGAGTAGGAAATCTCGGTGGTCAGATCCGTCATTCAGAAATTAGAAACTCCGCCTCAAGCATCAACAAAGGAAATTCGTTGAATACAGGAAGTGATGAAGAGTAAATTAGTTGGAGAGAGAAATGAAATCGAAATGACTTATCTCATAGGGAAAATAGAAACTAGTGTATTCCTTTGTCAACAATAAAATATACTTGTCTTAATGCTTCTCGAAACAGAGTTTCCATTTAACCCTATGTCAAAATCTAATTCAAAAAACATATTATTTCAGATAGAAATTGCTGATGATAGAACTATTGCTGCTGTTCAGTCTGAATTCCATGCGCAATTTCAGTATTTGAAAATAGAATTTTTTAAGGCGCCACATAAAATTGGAGAAGCTTCTGCTAAAAATCTTATTTATGGTTCAAGTCGCTATATTAGAGAATGCAGAATAAATCGTAATGCTAGTTTATTAGATATCAGTGAAAGTATGACCGTGAATGAATTGGAAGGTGCTTTCTCCACTCAGTTCGGCCTGTCTGTGCAGGTATTCAGAAAATCAGGAAATGTTTGGCTGGAAACTTCGGCAACTGATGGCTGGAGTCTTAAACAACAAAATGATGAAGGTGCAGAACTAAGTAGTCAGATTAAATAAGTTGTAAATAAAAAAGCACCTTTTTCAGAGTGATTTCTCTAGTGAGATATTATCCTTTTAATGTCCGTAACTTCTTCTCATCAAGGAGTTTTATTTTTCCGTCTTTTATTTCAATGAGTTTTTCCTCTTTGAAGTCACTTAGCGTACGAATTAGTGATTCAGTTGCTGTGCCCACAATATTAGCAAGATCCTCCCTCGCTATGGCCATAGAAAACTGTGTGTCAGGTTGATTGTTATACTTGTCCTGAAGTAAGATCAATGCTTCTGCTGTACGTTTCCTTACCGAACTGTATGCAAGGTCAATAAGCTGCTCTTGTTTGTCGGTCACTCCCTTGGTCAGGATCCGAATGAAATTCTTGGCAACAGCAGTATTGCCGAATACCAGAGAATAAAATTCCTCCTTAGGAAGAAATGTAACTACAGTGTCTTCCAATGCTACTGCCGATTCATTGTAAGGACGTTCTTCAATGAGAGCCGTATATCCGAAAAAATCACCCTCTTTCAATAAGTCAGTAATTAGTTCTTTACCGTATTCATGCGTCTTGAAAATTTTAATTTTTCCAGAATTAATATAAAACAAACCACTAGGGTAGTTGGCTTCGAGATAGATCGATTCTTTCTTTTGATAATGATTTACTTTCTTCCCTTCCAGAAATTTCTTCAGGGCATTAGATCCCGCAACATCACTAATGAAATCACTTAATCCTTCAAAATCTTTTTTGTATTCCTTTTTGAGTGCTTCAGCTTTCTTAAGTCTGCTTTCAACAGCATTCAGTAATTCTGTTTTATCAAATGGCTTAGTGATATAGTCATCAGCTCCCATTTCCATTCCTTTTCTCATATCACTCCGTTCCGCTTTGGCAGTAAGGAAAATGAAAGGTAATGCGGCCAGTTCTGGATCTTTACTGATCAAGTGCAGAACTCCATATCCATCCAAATCCGGCATCATGATATCACATATTATGAGATCAGGGTGATCAGATTTGGCCTTATTTACACCATCCATACCGTCAGAAGCTGAGGTGACATGAAAACCGGCTAATTCAAGTATTTCAGCTGTATTTTCACGAACATCTTCATTGTCCTCAATTAATAATATCTTTTTTACGGTCATGAGATTTGCTGGTTAGGAAATGTGATATTGATGGTAGTTCCTTTATTGAGTTCACTTTTCAAAATAATATGACCTTTCATGAGGTCTACGTAATTTCCTACGATATGAAGACCTAAGCCGGTACCTTGAATGTTCGTAGCATTTTTACCCCTGTAAAATCGCTCAAAAAGGTGTTTCTGATCTTCTTCACTTATCCCAATACCCGTATCGATTACCTCAATGCTGGTTGTGTATTGATCCGCTCTGGAATTCACATAAATATTTTTATTTTCAGGAGTAAATTTTATGGCATTACTGATCAAATTAATTAAGATATTTTTGAATAGTTTCTTATCGTAATTCACTTGTTCTTTTCCGATATGTTTGGGTACAATCGTTTGACCCGATTTAGCAGTTACTTGGAGTTCGCTTGCTAATTCTTCAATCAAAATTTTTAGGTTGAAATTTTGATAAACCGCATGAACTTTTCCTTCTTCAAGTTTACTGATAGACAAGAAATCGGAGAGGATATCATTGAGATTGTTCACGGCAGATTTTATACGTACTAAATGCTTTTTCTTTTTTTCTTCCTGCTCTTGCAATTTGTAATCTTCAATCAAACTTGCGGAAGAAAGAATGGTAGTTAGTGGAGTTCTGAACTCATGAGAGGCCATTGAGATAAACCTTGATTTGAGATCGTTCAGATCTTTTTCTTTATCAAGTGCCAACCGGAGCTCATTTCTCGATCTTTCAAGCTCACGAATGGCTTCCTGTAAAACTTTGGTTCGGTCAGAAACTTTCTTTTCTAATTCTTCATTCGTAGCGATCAGTACCGCAGCAACTCTTTCAAGTTCCTTTTGTTTTTCTTTAACTGAAAGTTCAATTTGTTTACGGGCTGAAATATCAATGATAAATCCAATGATGAATTTTTCGCCCATTTGTTCAACAGGACTAAGACTAATTTCTACTGGAAACAAACTTCCATCTTTCCTTTTAGCAAATAAATCTAATCCCAAACCCATAGGACGGGCATGAGCATTTTTTGTGAATTTTTCCCTGTTAACAATATGATTTTCTTTTTCCTGATCGGGAATTAGCTGCTCTACTTTTTGACCTATCAATTCATCTACAGCATAACCAAACATCTTTGCAGCAGCTGGATTCATCAATAAAATTTGACCCTTATCATTTGCAACAATTATCCCTTCTGTTGCGAAATTGAAGAGTACATCTATCATTTCACTTTTGCCAAACTGTTTCATAGGTAAATTTAGATGCCCTAAATTACACAGCTTTAGGCAATTTGTAAGATCTAGACAATTGATTGATTAATAGAAGTTTATTCTTTAGTTGTATGCATGCCTAGTAAGGCGTACAGCGGACAAAATCCTACAACTCCCGTTATAAAAGGAATTAATCCAATCATTGCCCAAGCTGAGTTATGATAAATAAAGAAAGATGAAATGGACATTCCTAGAACTACACGGATAGCGCGGTCATTGTTGCTTTCGTTGGTTTTCATGATTTCCAGATTAAATTCGACAAAACAAATTTACAGGAGCATCACTCTTTCAACAGCAACTAAAATCACTTTAAGTTATGATTTAAATCAGGATCAGATCTCAAAACTTTCACTTTGTTCAGGAATAAATATATGCTGATATCCTACTTTTTCAAGTTTTAATTTAAAACTGTCTTGCGCTGCTGGATCGCCATGTACAATAAAAAATTGTTGGATCTCCGTTATACGCTGACATGATAAATAGCGGAGCAGCTCTTCGTAATCAGCATGTGCACTGTATGAATCCAGTTCGGCAATCCTTGCTCGTACCTGATAGGGTTTCCCAAAAATCTTTATTTCCGAATCTCCTGCTAGTAGTTTTCCTCCAAGTGAATTAGGTGTGACATAGCCAACAATAAGTATGGTATTCTTACTGTCACTGATATTGTTTTTGATATGATGTTTGATTCTTCCAGCTTCCATCATTCCGGATGCAGAAATGATAATACATGGTTCAGCCAGTTCATTTAATGCAATAGATTCTTCAACTTCACGGATATAATGTACATCATCAAAACCGAAGGGATCCGCATCTTTCTTCATGTATTCCAGAATCTGGGGATTGAATGATTCGGTATGCTTTCTCATGATGGCAGTTGCATTAATGGCAAGTGGCGAGTCTACATAAATCGGAATATGAGGTAGGAGATTCGCAGTATGCAATCTGTCCAAGGCATAAATTAATTCCTGAGTTCTACCAAGTGAAAATGCTGGAATAATTAATTTACCTTTCTGTTCAACTACGGTCTCCTTTACAATTTGTAAAAGCTTTGATTCTGCATCTTTAATTTCTCCATGTAATCGATCACCATAGGTAGATTCGCAAATCAATATATCAGCTTGAGGAAAAGGTTGTGGCGCTCTTAAAATCATATCCGTATACCTGCCAACATCGCCAGAGAAGAATACTCTTTTCTTTCCTTCTGGTTCATTGAATTCTAGATTCACAGCGGCACTTCCAAGAATATGTCCCGCATCAGTGTATTTGAAACGGATATTCGGATCGATTTCTTTCCATGTATCGAGTTGGACAGGGATAAATTGCTTTAAAGCAGTTTGAACATCTTCTATGGTATATACAGCTTTTAATAAAGGTTGATTTTTTTTAAGCCTTTTTTTATTGAGATAAATCACATCATTTTCCTGGATGTGGGCGCTGTCGGCAAGCATTATTCTGCATAAATCAAGAGTGGCAGGTGTAGCATATATTGGACCTGTAAATCCTTGCTTTACGAGTAATGGAATGAGTCCTGCATGATCCGTATGTGCATGAGAAAGGATCATGTAATCAACAGTAGTTGCATCAAACCCAAAATGACGGTTTAATGTGTCGTTTTCAGAACCTTTACTCTGAAATAGTCCACAATCTAAAAGTAAATTTTTACCTCGTGAGGTGGTGATGAGGTGCTTACTGCCGGTTACCGTTCGGGCAGCACCGTAAAAAGTTATCTTCATAAGGCGAATTTAATAAGATATTTGATCCAAATCAGGATGAGGTGATTTTTGATAATGAATCATTTAAAATACTAATTTTCCGAGAAATCCGTTATTCAACAAAAAATCAAATCATGAAGCACTTCCTTTTTCTTGTTTCGATTTTTTCGTGGATCTCCATTGTTTCATTCACGCAGGAATCGAATGAAGTAAAAATTGTATGGTCGGAAAGTGTGAGACTGAAAAGCAGTGATTTTAAAGCCAGAACTCCTCAGCACGCTCTTGAAAAAAAATTAAAGAAAGGTCACCGAAGAAGCTCACTTGAAGGATATATTTTTTCGGGAATAGGATTTATTGCTGAACAAAAAGGACACAATATTACTTACCATATACAGGCATTTATGGTTCCCAACCAATCATGGTTAAGAGATGCAAATTCAGCCACTACTCTTGAGCATGAGCAAGCTCATTTTGACATCACTGAAATTTATTCCCGTTTGATTAAAAAAGAACTTCAACATACGAAGAGTGTGAAGCAGGGGTCTAAAGTCTATCATCGTCTCTTTAAATCATTGCAAGATCAACAAAATGCTTTCGATGCTGATCACCTAGGTGAAGATGGTGTCAATGAAAAGTGGAAGGTCAGAATTAATAAAGATTTGAATAGACTTGTTCAATATTCTAACGCATCAGTTGTTGTCAAAATCTGAATATCCTTTAACTTAATATTACTTCCGTTGCTCCACCTCCATAACGGTCATAGTTCCCGTCCTTGTATCGGAGTTGTAAGCCATTTAATTCTGTTCTTATCGCATTTTTCAATCTTCCATTTCCTACTCCGTGGATAAAAACAATGCGATGAGCTCTGGAAAGCAAAGCCCTATCAAGTTCTTTTCTGAAATAATTAAGTTGAAGAGTTATCATTTCAGAGGCAATCATTCCAGAAGGATCTTCCACTAATTCTTCAATATGCAAATCAATTTCGGATTGTGCAGGGTTAAGTCCGAATTGCTCGAAAGCTAAATCAATCTTCTTTTCTCTGATTTCATTTTTAATACTCCTCTCTTGTACAGGCTGAGCAGAAATGTCTTCCTTATACTTTTTCATAAGTTCTTTGATATCCGGTTCAGGCTCGAAAGAAAAATTGATGATAGGATGAACGATGGCATAAGAGAGTGGGGAAGGAGCCTTCGGAAACGTTTGATGTAGTGTAGGTATGATCACTTGAAAATCTTTATTGATGAAAGGCAAATCACCATGAACTCCTTTTTTGTATAAAAGCACTTGCACTAAAAAATGATCAATATCTATGAGTTTCGTTCTATTGAAAGTTCCTAATTTGAAAGACTCCCCAGGATCTACTTGCCCTGAATTGAATCCTTCGATAGTTCTTCCTTTTTTTGAATTGAAATTAAATAATGCTCTGAAATTGCTGCCATTCACCAGCCAGTAATTTAAATCTCCACTCATTACTTTTTCTTCCGCAGGAATAACAACGATAGCAATATTTTCAGCTAAATTGAATTGGGTAATAAAATTGTATACGGGTTCAACAATTTCCGGACTCTGGGTATTTGTAGAGAATGTGGGTTTATTTCCTTTTGGTGTGGCTTTGATCAAGACCAATTCTTTGGGCGTTGCATCCAAGGTGAATCCATCTTCTATTTCAACCACAACAGTTCCATCAGGTTTTATAGCAGTAACAATTCCATCTTGTTTTTCACTAATAAAACTAACTTTATCACCTTGCTGAAACATCTCCTGTAATTTTTAATTGATTCCTACAAAGATCGTCAAATAGGAGGAATGCTCTTATAGACGGTGCAATATTTTTGATAGGTGAATACTTATTCATAAATTTGCTTGAAATGGCAAGACAAAGAGATTATCAAAAAATTGAATTAATCTATAAAGCTACCCAGGAACTGGTTTTGGAACGGGGATTCAGCGGTTTGAAAATGGCTGAAGTCGCGCAGAAAGCTGGATTGGCAACGGGTACTCTGTATATTTACTTTAAAGATAAAGATGATCTCGTAAATCAATTGTATTTATATCTGAAGCGCCAAAAAGCATCACTTTGGTTTCAAGGAAATAATCACAACGATTCCTTCCATTTGATTTTTGAAAGATTCTGGAAACAGTTTTTAAGTGTAAGTATGGAGAATGCATCCGATGCCGCTTTCCTAGAACAGTATTACAGAAGCCCATTTATTAAGAATACAGTTAAAGACGAATCAGGACAATTGTTAAAGCCCGTTTATGATTTGCTTGATCGTGGCAAGAAAGAAGGCATACTGAAAAATCTAAATAGTGAACTTTTATTAGCTCAAATCTTAGGACCCATTCATGAATTAGTAAGATTGCACCGCGAAGGTACATTGCAAATTACCAATGAAGTGAATCATGATGCTTTTAATCTTGTGTGGGACGGAATTAAGTCCTGATTTTAGAAGAGAATAAATGAATGAATATTCAACAACAAAATTTTCCTGTGCCTAACTGCTGTGGTACTGTTAAATTCTTTCTAAAAAGGATACCTACTCTTCAATCAGAATTCCCATTTTTCCTAATTTGTAATCACGCATAGCTTCCATTATTTCGGTCGTGGAATTCATCACAAAAGGTCCATGTTGAACGATATTTTCATGCGTAGCTTTTCCAGTACAAAATAATAGTGAAGCGGAAGAGTTAGCTTTTATAATTATTTCCGTGCCTTCCAATCCAATTTGAATTAGACTTAATGCACCAGCTGAAGTGCCATTTACAGTCACTAATCCCGACAAAATATAAATTAATATGGATTGGTCCGAATTGATTTCTATATGGAACTTTCCGCCCTTCTCCAATTCTATTGTTAAAGCCATAATTCCGGTAATACTATTCACCGGACCTTTCACTGTTTTATAGTTTCCTGCAATAACGTTAACGCTGTTTTTATCCTCGAAAGATGTAACTACTGGGATCTCTGTTTTTTGAAATCCTTGATAAACGGGTTGTGTCATTTTAAGATGGGCAGGTAGATTAATCCAGAGTTGAATTAATTCCAACGGCCCACCATTAGCCTGCATTTCTTTGGAGAGATTTTCAGAATGAATTATTCCCATTCCTGCGGTCATCCATTGTACTCCTCCATCTGAAATAGTAGATTTATTACCTCTAGAATCGTGATGTAAAACAGAACCTTTAAAGATAAACGACACTGCTTCAAATCCTCGATGTGGATGCGGACCAAAGGGTAATCCTTGATTCCCTTTCTCCATAAATTTCGGACCAAGATGATGCAGTAATAAAAACGGATCAAGATCTTGCAAACCGCTAGAAGGTAGTGGTTGATGAATCGTTAATTCACCCATTTGCTGTGGTAACCCAGGTTGGATGGAAATTACTTTTCTGAGCATCTTACATTCAATGTTTACGGTGATATCGGAGGTGTTACTGTTACTATGGAAACTAATTTATTTAAAATTAGGAGCTACCACAAGGTCCTTACTTCCTTTGGTATATTGATAAAATCCTTCACCACTTTTTATTCCATGATTTCCGCTCACTACCATATTTACAAGGAGGGGACAGGGTGCATATTTCGGATTTCCAAAGCCATCATGTAAAACTTTGAGAATACTTAAACAAGTATCAAGACCAATGAAATCTGCAAGTTGCAAAGGACCCATTGGATGAGCCATACCCAACTTCATAACAGTATCTATTTCCATTACTCCAGCAACTCCTTCATACAATGAATAAATGGCTTCATTGATCATGGGCATTAAGATTCTGTTCGCGATAAAACCTGGATAGTCATTAACTTCAACTGGAATCTTACCCAATTTCTCGGAAATAGTAAATATTGTTTTAGTTACTTCATCTGAAGTATTATATCCTCTAATGATTTCAACTAACTTCATCACTGGAACAGGATTCATGAAATGCATTCCAATTACTTGGCCACCTCTTTTAGTTGCCGATGCAATTTTGGTGATTGAAATGGATGAAGTATTACTCGCTAATATACATTCCGGTTTAGTAAACTGATCAAGATCAGCGAAGATTTTTAATTTCAAATCTAAATTTTCAGTGGCAGCTTCAATTACGAGATCTGCATTTGAAACACCTTCTTTCAAAGAAATATTAAGCTGGATATTTTCAAGTGTTTTCGCTTTTATTTCTTCTGTGATAGTGCCTTTCGTTAACTGACGATCCAGATTTGATTGTATCGTCAGCAGACCTTTATCCAATGCTTCCTGACGGATATCAATCATGGTAACTTGAAAACCCTGTTGTGCAAAAACATGAGCTATCCCATTACCCATTTGTCCAGAGCCGATCACTGCAACCTTATTCATATTTGTTAAATTATTTTAAGGTGCAAAACTATCAAAAGACAACAAGCTTTAGGTAGAATTCTTCATCTGTTTCTTAAATCACTTTCTCTTAGCTCCTCTAGTGATCGTAATCCTTCTATAAATGGAAAATAATGGGGAAGAGAATCGGTGAAATTGGAGATTCACTCATTATGCTAAAGCCGTTACGTAAAACAGGTAAAATTATTCTACTTGAATTCGGATTGAAAATAGCACTTAGAAGTTTTACTGGTTGAAGTTTTCACTAGACCGTAACAAAAAAATCGGCTATGGAAAAAGGAGGAGAACTATCTTTAATCAATAATTAATCGAGCGGTGCCACTTTGATTCAATTCATCTTTTACACGGATAAAATAAATGCCACTGTTATATTCACTTGCATTAATATATATTATCTTTTCATTTCCTGATATTAATTTTATTTCCTGTTTCAATACTCTACCCACCAAATCTGTCAATATTATTTCGAACTTTTTACCTTTAAATCCAGATAAATTAATTTGAGTTTTATCAGAAGTTGGATTCGGGAAAATTTGCAATTCGGTTTCCTTCCTACTAATTGTTGAAATTCCTGTGACCACTAATGGATAACTCGCTGAGAAACTACTACAACCTAGAGAATCACCTGTTTCTACAGAATAAGACCCAGAGACCATACCAGTATAGTTTTGCCCATTAGCTCCCTGGATTAATGACCCATTGAAATACCATTGATAGAAAAATGCCAAACTACTGATTACGCTATTGCCAAGTGCAGTAATTGTAGGAACAGCTGGGCCAGCATTAACGGTAATGTATGCAGGTATTGTAACTGTGGAATTCCCAAGAGCATTTCCGACAGTTAAGGTTACGGGATATTGTCCGGCAGTACTATAATTTATCACGGGTTGTTGATCAGTACTGATAGATGGATTTCCTCCAGGAAACGACCAACTCCAGTTTGAAGGATTTGCACTACTTGCATCAGCAAACTGAACACTTCCACCCAGGCAAGTGATTGTATTGTATGCAGTAAATCCAGCTTGTGGTGGGGTAGTTGGCGTGCTGGTGACTAGAATATTATCCAAGTATAAAGCCTGGCCGTAATGCGCATGATTTCTGAAAGAAAAGGTAACAGATGGAAAACCGGAATAAGCAATCAAATCAATCGAATCAGTTCTCCATTCGGTAGGAGAAGGTACAAATAGATTTGCTTGGTCAGGTGCGGTTGCAAGATCAGAACCTCCTTTCATATAAATTTCAGTCCACGTATCACCACAATCTGTACTTACCAATACCGAAAGTGAATCACTATAACTTGTATTATACCTTGCATAAGCTACATCAAACGTGAGTATACCACTATCCACATCTTGGAAGTTTACAGGTACCGTAATCAATTCATCTTCTGTTCCCCCTCCATCTATATTATAATTGTTGATATAACAGCTTGAAGTACTAAGAGCATAACCTCCAATTGTGGTGTTATGTTCCCATGTTAAATCATCTGAACCTGCATCTGAATTTCTCCAGGTAAAAGGTGGAAAGGTAGACTGTTCAAATCCAGTGGAGAGAGGTATCGACTGCGGAGAAGTAACTAAAATATAAGATGATTTAGTTGTGGTATTGGAACCATATGCATTCGATACAGAAAGTGAAACAGGAAATAATCCGGATGAATTATAAGTAATTTGTGGATTTGCGCTTGTGTCCGTAGCAGGCTGCCCTCCTGGAAAGTTCCAGTTTCTAGAGGTAGGACTTCCATAACTATCATCAGAAAAAATCGTGGTTTCTCCAGCGCAAAAAATTGAAGCATTTGAACTAAAAGCAGCTACAGGAGAGAAATTTCTATTTAACGGAGATTCCCAAACGCCTCTTCCGTAATAAGAAACTCTTAATTTACTAGTTGATGTCCCATCATTGAAAATCATGAAATCCGTTATTCCAGCAATAGTTGGTAAGCCCGCTGAATAATTCAACCAACCGTTCATGAATTTATTTTTGTACCAGACTCCTAATGCTGATGCTATATAAACGGATTCATCTGTACTAAATTTATCATGGTGAATTTTAATAATGTTAATCGTTGGTAAATTATATGTTTGATTAGCCCATGTAGCACCTTTATCATTCGAACGATATACATGATGTCCACAAGTCAGATAAACTACATTGGTATCTCCTACAACAGTGGTAACATCAGTTCCAGCTGCCACCGACGTAGGAGTGTTGTAATCAACAAATGTAGATGAACCACTCAGTAAATCATCCGTCCTATATATTCTCGAATTTGCTGCAACTGCATAGAGTACATTTTCATTATTGTATGAAATATGGATCGATTTGATTTGACTATTAATATTGCCAACTTGATTCCAGTTGGGTAAGAAGCTGCTCATATCCGTGGAAACCCAAATATCATTTTTTGCAACTACTGCCAGATTTGCGTTAAGTTCAGTGAATCCATACTCACTGTTATTGGTGGATGAAAAAGGTAAATTGAACTGTTGTTCGGGTCCTCCCAGAATATTCCTTCTATTACCGGTATCATAATAATAAACCCTGTTTTGATTTAGGAAATCATATGCCATCCTCGAGCCCCAATCACCTCCACGGTTGGTTTTCCAGAGAGAATTTATTTTATACAACTCTCCATTATCCTGAGTTCCGATACTGATCATATCATTCCTTAGTGGATTTAAAGCCGCATGGTAACATTCAGTAGCGGCTAGTCCATCACTTTTGGGAGTCCAGTTTGTTCCTCCATTCGTACTTAAAAAAATCCCTCCATCATTAGCATTAAAGAGCTGACTAGAATTATATGGATTAAAAACTATATGATGCATATCTGTATGTAACACTGCAAACCATTGGGTCAATTGAGTCCATGTAATGCCTCCATCGGTCGACTTCCAAACAACATGTGAAGCGGTGTATAGGGTATTCGGATCAATGGGATCAGCAGTCATTGAAAAGTTGTAATTGCCTTGACCGCCTCCATTAGCATCATAGCCTAACAGACTTTGTGTTGGATTATGATATACGGTGATAAAAGTTAACCCGCCATCATTTGATTTCAATATAGTTCCTTCATCTTTTACCATTCCTACATAAACTAGATTGGTATCTGCGGGAGTTACTGCTATTCTAAAACCATCTCCTGATCCACCTCCCGGAATAGCAGTTCCGTTTGTGATTAAACTCCACGTTTCCCCAAAATCGGAAGAAAGATAAAAAGAAGAAAAAGTGCAAGCATATAAAGTTCTGGAACCTGGTGCAGGACGAAGTTTCATGTCGGTAAAAGTGCCGCTACCAAGTTTAGCATTCCAGCTGACTCCTCCATTTAAACTTTTGTAAATACCTCCGTTAGTAGCTGCAACTAATACATTATGATCATCAGGATCCATTAATATTTCAACAACAAGTCGGTTACCTAAACCAGTTGTAGATTGCAACCAATTAGAACCTTTATCAATACTTTTATAAATCCCATAACCATTTCCGTAATAATTAGGATCGCCAGTTCCAACATATAAAATGCTGTCATTAACATAATCTACACATACCGATGCACATTGTATATTCGGAAATTTATCTGTTCCACTTACTTGCCATGTTAAAGCATTATCATGACTTATCCATAGTCCACCAGAAGCACTGGTTGCAAAGATGGTATTAGAGTCAGATGGATGAAATTTAATTTGTGTGATTCTGCCAATTCCATTAATCTGTCCACTTACATTGGTCGGGAAAATATCAGGACCTATTGGCTGCCATGAACCGGCAATTTGAGCATCGACATTCCATGAAAAAAAGAAAAATAAAAAACCAAAAATGATCGTCTTGCTAATTCTCATTTCATCTTTAAGATTAATCATAAATGTAGTTCAGGAAAGTATAATCAAACTAAGGTTTTCTTAAAGATTGCATGATCTCAAGTCTTTTTTCAGGAGGAAGAATACTCCCATCTTCCTGAACCCAAGGACTCATATTTAAACACCAGAACCGATACCGTTTTACTTCGTAAGCCATTTTGCTTTCCTCCACTTCTCTTTTATCTCCAAAAAGTTTCTTCAACCAAGTTGATTTTTCTTTTCGGTCAGTTTCAGTCGCGAATTTCTGTCCGATAATATCTTCTTCCTCTTTGGGTAATTCCCGCTTTTCCCAATAAATTTCAAAGGCAGATTTCACTTCAAAGAAATTTACATGTTCCGCATTCATCATATCAATCCAAACAGGTGATTTACGGTATGCACTTTGGGTAGACTTCGTTTTCTGTGCTATAGCCAGATTGGACATTGACAGAAGGATAATTGCAGTAAACCCTATAAAAATTAGTTTTTTCATTCTCCTATGACAATTCTTTGGATTTCAGATAACAAAAATAAGCGAATCTCCCTCAGGTTTTAACTTAATGAATTAGTCAATATCAACAGATCATGTTCAATTCTCCATAATATGACAGTTAAGATACTGACTTAACCTAGAGCGAAAAGAGAAAAGAGAAAAAAAGTACGATCCATAGCGCATCAATAAAATGCCAATATGTGTTCATCAGCTCTATCCGCGTTCCTTCATGTTTGTTAGAGAAGAAGAGTAGCGCTCTCACCGGGTCATTCCAATTATCGAAAGCTTTTAGACATAGAAAAAATAGGTAGAGCATTCCGGCGCCAAGATGAAGAAAGTGCAATGCGGTAACAATGTATAAAAACGAAATTCCAGCCTCCCCATTGAGGAAAAATCCTCCATCATAAAGACTTTTCCATCCCCAGATTTGTAAGATTGCAAAAATTACTGCTAATCCTAACGAACCTGATAAACTAATCAACAGATTTTTAGTTTCGTCGTTTTTGAATGCTTTCAACGAATTATTAATTGTAAAGCTGCTAAACAAAAGAATTACTGTACTCATCATAAATGCTTTCGGCATCTGAAAATGCTGCAAAGGAGGATTATGAGAACTCCAGATGATATACATGAATAGCAGTGATAAGAAAAGAATACTACTCCCAACCAGTCCGAAAAAAAGATAGGTTTTTAATGGATGTTGTCGTTCATGGAGTTCGTGACTCGTCAATGACCGCTTTTCTCTTCCTGTTTGATTTCCGTCCATAGAGGTGAAATGAAGAATCCTTTATTCAAATATAAGCATACCAATAATACCATGCAAACTTTAAGTGGAGAAGAATTCGCAGAGAACTCTCGTATTGCAAGATTACTATTACAAAACGCATCTGTCCAAATATTGTTTTTCGTAAATTGGCAAAAAGTTTATCTGATGAAACCTTGGCGGGCTTTAAAGTATCTGATTGCCTTTACTGCTCCCATGACGGTCTGGATTGCATTCAGAAGTCATGGTTGGTTAACATTTTTGCCTGTTATATATGCTTTTCTAGTGATTCCTTTTCTAGAATTATTTTTTAAACCTTCTGCTAAAAACCTGAGTGATGCAGAAGTAGAGGTAGCTGCCAATGACCCTCTTTATGATTTGGTATTGTATTTATCACTGCCAGTTTTATATTATCTCCTCTGGTTATTCTTACATAAGGTTGCAAAAGGAGGCTATACAACTACTGATTTAGTAGGATATACACTCAGTATGGGATTGATGTGTGGGATCTTTGGAATAAATGTAGCTCATGAACTAGGTCATCGTAAAAGCTGGTTTGCTAAAACAATAGCTAAAACACAGTTGTTGTCGTCTCTTTATATGCACTTTTTCATTGAACATAATCGTGGTCATCATAAAAGGGTAGGCACAAGAGAGGATCCTGCCAGTGCAAGAATGGGAGAAAGTATTTATAAATTCTGGATCCGTACCGTTTGGTTTAGTTACTGGTCAGCTTGGATGCTAGAGAAAAAAAGACTCAAAAAAGCAGGTCATCATTTCTTTTCCGTCTATAATGAAATGATCATTTATCATTTGCTCGAACTCACCTTATTATGGTCGGTGTATAAAGCATTCGGAGGTTTAGCAACTATGTGTTTTCTGGGAGCAGCGTTGATGGGAATATTACTCCTTGAAACTGTAAATTACATTGAGCATTATGGATTGATGCGTAAGCAAAATGCAGAAGGGAATTATGAAAAAGTTATGCATTATCATTCTTGGAATTCTGACCATGTGATCGGTAGATTGATGCTTTTTGAACTTTCACGACATAGCGATCATCATTATAAAGCAAGCAAACCATTTCAGTTACTTCGTCATTTTGAAAGTAGCCCGCAAATGCCAACCGGTTATCCGGGCATGATGTTACTCACGCTTTTCCCTCCAATTTGGTTCTATGTGATGAAGCGGGAATTTAAGAGGCAAATAATAGTCCCGGAAACACTATCAACTTAATTTCTGATTTCCTGCATCGAGAAAGCAGTAGCTGCATCTTTGAAAAGAGGTTTGACCTTGTTCCAAGTAGATTTGAATACCTCTGACTTCCTATAAATTTCGAGACTCTCCGTCGAATCCCATTTGCTGAAAGTAATTAAAACATGAGGCGCATCAACATCTTCATAGAGCGATAAAAACAAACAACCTTCAAAATGACGAATCTTTTCATACGAAGATTCAAAATGCTTTTTAAATTCTGAGATCTTATCTTCTTGTAAAGTTAGCCTGACAATTCGGGTGATCATTTGAATTCAATTCGGATATTATCATTAAGTTTTAGTCCCAATAATTTGCTGGCACTATCTTGATTAATTGCAATTTCCAGATATCCAGCGGCATTAAAAATAGAAACGGCTCCTCCTGGTTCTACCGCACTATAACGCTCAGAAATTTCATCTATGGTATGTTGCATTTTACGGGCAACTATTTCAAATTTTCGATCCCGTTTTTGCTCGTCAAATAGCGATTTATGAATGTTCGTTACCACATTCCCAAAGTCATCAATATAAATTACAACCCCACGGATTACTTCTTCTTCAATAACTGGCAGAAAAGATTTTTTCTGTTCATAATGCCCAGGACGTGATCCTAATTCATAAACATTATTACCCATCAATAAATGAGAAGCCGCATAAGTTACAGTCTCCAATTCATAATAAGTATAATGTAATCCTCCTTGCTCAACCACTACCATATCCACCGGTTCCTCCTCAAAAACTAAAGAGAAAAATCCATCATTCATTCCAATAAAATAATGTCCATCTTTTTTGATAGCCAGTAATTCAGGTACTTCTTCTGTATAAGAATTTACTCCAATAATATGTACTGAATTTTCCGGGAATTTTCGGAATGCATTTTTGAAAATATAGGCGGCTTGTTGAATATTGTGATGAGAAACCTTATGTGAAATATCTACAATGGTAACTTGTGGGCATGCGGAATAGAGTAAACCTTTTAGAGCACCAACGTGATGATCCCGGTTTCCCCAGTCTGTAGTGAGAGTTACTAATTGCATGCAGAGCTCAAAATTAATTAAAAACAAGCCGTTTAATGGGAACTTCAGAGCGGAAACTAACAATATGCAGTTGAAGTTCTCAATTCCTGAAGCTATTCATTCTAAACCGATTCAGTGAATTTGAAGACAAATAAACATAATCCATCTTCCTTACGGGTAGGATTTTCGTAATTTCGTAATGCAATAATTCTCCCCAAAACAGATTTTGTTTACCGTTTATCACCTTACTAAATTCCTTCATGCGTAATTCTACTGATCAAAGTTTAGGGGATCTTATTAAAGATCTTCTGAAAGCCTACCGGCTCAATGATGGAATGATGACGGTAAAGGTTAGAGCAGGATGGGATAATATCATGGAACCTGCAATCTTACAACGTACAAGAGAAATCAGGCTTTCCGGTAAAATGCTGGTCATTTGGGTGGATTCTTCAGTGCTGCGTCAGGAATTACAATTTAAAAAGAATGAAATTATTCAAGCAATGAATAATGAATTAAAAGAGCAGGTTATTGAATCGGTAGATATCCGTTAATTTTTCGATCGTGAAAAGACCAGGGAACTATTATACGTTATACGAAAAAGTCATCTTGACAGCTTTGGTACTCTTTTTTTTAGGGATGTTGTTTATATTTTTTGTGGTGCCAAGAATATAAAAAAAGCTGGAACACGAGTGCCCCAGCTCTATAATTTCAACTTCTTTTAGAATTAAGGACGCTCCAACATGGAGAAAAAGAAATTGCCTTCAATAGTTGCATTTTCATCACTGTCAGATCCATGAACTGCATTCGCTTCAATTGATTTAGCATACAACTGACGAATTGTTCCAGCATCAGCTTTTGATGGATCAGTAGCACCGATTAATTTGCGGAAATCTTCTACTGCATTATCTTTTTCTAAGATAGCCGCAACGATAGGTCCCGAAGACATATAGCTAACTAGATCTTTGTAAAAAGGACGTGCATTGTGCACTGCATAAAACTGACCTGCTGTTTCAGCTGTAAGTTTTGTGTATTTCATAGCGATGATTTTAAATCCCGCTTTTGTAATGTGGTTCAGGATTGATCCGATATGTCCATTTTCAATGGCATCCGGTTTCAACATCGTGAAGGTTCTGTTACTGCTCATATTCTATCTAATTGCTTTGTGAATTGGGGTGCAAAGGTAATACGATTAACTTTGTATCACAACAAAGAAATGATCCCTTCCTTTAATCCAGAGGCACTCAGCGGGTTTGCCGGTTTTATCAAAACCCCGAAAAAGATTGTCATTACCACTCATTATAAGCCGGATGGAGATGCTTTAGGGTCATCTCTTGGATTCAAACTGGTTCTTGAATCTCTTGGACATCAGGTGAAAGTGGTGAGCCCTAGCGAGTTTCCATCGTTTTTGTCCTGGATGAAGGGCAGTAAAGAGGTAATTGATTTTATCCGAAATCCAGTACAAGCAAAACAGGCATTTGCTGAAGCCGAACTCGTGTGTTGCTTGGATTTTAATGATCCCAAAAGAGTGGAAGGGATGGCTGATGTGTTGATGTTATCGCCCGCACCTAAGATGTTACTCGATCATCATCTGGATCCTAAACCGTTTTGTGATTTTATGTTTTCCGATTCAGGAATTGCCTCTACCTGCGAACTTGTATATCATTTGGTAAATGCGTTGGGCATTACCGATCTGTTAAATCAAGATGCAGGAGAATGTTTATATGCAGGCATTATGACCGATACAGGTAGTTTTCGCTTTCGTTCTGTAACACCAGATACGCATAGAGTAGTTGCGGCATTAATGGAGAAAGGTGTTCGTAATGATTTCGTTCATGAAAAAATTTATGATACATTTTCAGAGTCAAGATTGCGATTCTTAGGAAATAGTTTGTTGAATCACATGGTGGTTTTAAAGGAGTTTAATACGGTTTATTTCATTGCTTCAAAAGAAGACATGGAAAAATTTAAACATGAATCTGGTGATCTTGAAGGAATCGTCAATTATGGTCTGAGTATTCTTGGAATTAAAATGGCAGTCCTATTTAGCGAACGAGATAAAATGGTGAAAATATCATTCCGTTCGAAAGGAGATTTTTCTGTTCAATCATTTGCAGAAAAGAATTTTGAAGGTGGTGGACATAAGAATGCATCAGGAGGAAAGAGTTATCTTTCTTTAAAAGATACCCTTTCGAAATTTGTAGCTTTACTTCCTGAATATAAAGACCAACTGAGTTCATGAAAATAAAAAATCTCCTCTTTCATATTTTCTATGTTTTCATATTGGTGTTTTCATCTTGTCAAGGACAAGAAAAAAGACCTGCTGCAAAACAACAGGATGTGGCACAAATGAAGGAAGATCTGATCAACCAGAACAAAAAAATGATTCAGGTTGAGATGGAGCAAATTGATAGTTATATTGATAGGAATGGTTTGAAAATGCAAACTACTGAAACCGGACTTCATTATATGATTATTACCGAAGGCAAAGGACCTCAACCCAAAATAATGACAAGCGTTGCCATTAATTATCGGATTCAGCTTCTAGATGGATCTTATGTTTATTCAAGCGATAGTTCGGGTGTTTTGTCCCTGGTAGTTGGTCAGTCGAGTGAGCCTAGTGGATTGCAGGAAGGATTGTTGAAATTAAAAGAAGGATCGAAAGCACTTATTATTGTTCCCTCTTATCTGGCGTATGGAATTACCGGTGATGGCGACCGGATAGGAGGTAGCCAAAGTCTAATTTATCAAGTTGAATTAATTAAAGTGAATCCCAACTAATGAAAGTATTTCCTATAAGTTTCAAAACATCACTACTTTTTTTAGCGATCGGATTTTGTTTTTTTAACCTGATATCCTGCACAAAAAAAGAAGCATTCTCTACTACAAAATCAGGTTTGCAGTATTCCATTGTTGAATCCAAAGGAGGTAAAAAACCTGCTATTGGAGATGTGTTGAAGATGCATATGATCTATAAAACACAACGTGATTCGTTACTCTATGATTCCAAAATCATTGGAGATAGCTTTATGATTCAGCTCGGTGCGCCTTCATTTATTGGAGGACTAGAAGAAGGATTTGCAATGCTTGGGGAAGGGGATTCTGCAATTTTCAGAGTACCGGCAGATTCTGTGTATCAGAAATTATTTAAACAAGCAAAACCTGAGGGCTTGGCCGCAGATGAACAATTGAAATTTTTTATACGTCTTGATAAAGTACTTTCTCAAAAAGAATTCAATGAAAATAATCAGCGTATTCAATCAGAGTGGGACAGAAAAGAAGACTTACAGATTATCGCCTATTTGAAAAAAAACAACTTGGTAACCTCTCCTGTTGCTGATGGTGTTTACTTGATTCCCTTTGAAATGGGAAAAGGAAAAACTCCAAAGAAAGGAGACTCCGTTGAAGTGAAATATATTGGAAAATTTTTAAGCGGGGAAGTGTTTGATGATAGCGAAAAAGCAAAAACAAATCTGACATACCGACTCGGTGATGGCTCGCGAATGCCGGTTTGGGAAAAGACCATTGCGTCTATGAAAGAAGGATCTTTTTACAGACTTATCCTGGCTTCTAGAAATGCATTTAAAAACCGTCAATACGGTCCAATTCCGCCGAACTCTACTATCATTTATGATATCCGGCTGGTAAAGGTTCGCCCTGCAGGAAAAGCATCATAAGCCCATTATTTACGTTTTAGATTTTAGGAATCGATAATGTTGAAATAGCATTATTTATTTCTCAGCTTTTCTTGTCTTCACTCATTTTATTAGGAATTATAATAGTGAAGATTTGTAAATCATGGGTGCCAGAGATAATTTTGTGTGCTTTCAGTCGAACACATGTAGGCTTTAAAATGAAAAAACCCCTGCCGAAGCAGAGGTTTTTTATCATTAGCTTTAAGAGAAATATTATTTCTTCTTAGAAGCTCTTTTAGTAGCCTTTTTAGCAGCTTTTTTACGTGGTGCAGCTTTCTTAGCAGCCTTACGTGGAGCAGCTTTTTTAGCAGCCTTACGTGGAGCAGCCTTCTTAGCAGCTTTTTTAGCAGCCTTACGTGGAGCAGCTTTTTTAGTAGCTTTCTTAGCAGCTTTTTTCGCTACTTTCTTAGCAGCTTTCTTAGTTGCTTTCTTAGGAGCAGCTTTCTTAGTTGCTTTTTTAGGAGCAGCTTTCTTAGCAGCTTTTTTCGCTGATTTCTTAGCAGCTTTCTTAGTAGCCATAGCTTCTACGTCAGCCATTTTGAAACCAATTACGCGAGTTACACCAGCAGCGCTAATGTTACCAGCAGACTTCATTTCCATGTTCTGTTTCATTTTTGTTTGTGTTTTGAATTGGGTTAATGATTATTAGATGTGGTTTATACTGTCTTCTTTTAATTTATGTTACAATTGATGTAACCTTTTCTGAATTGACATTTCCCGACAACGTTTTCATTAATACCAACAGCACATTTTGTCTACTCACAATTCAGAATTTATTTTGTTAAATCGATGTTACGATTTTATCAGTGTTATACTTCCCTGCCTTCAGATTCGCTTGCACTTTCTTGAAGCAATCAATCGTGTAATTTACATTTTCAAGAGTATGTACTGCAGTAGGTATTAAGCGTAACATAATAATACCTTTTGGTACTACTGGATACACAACCATAGAGCAGAAAATATCATAGTTTTCACGTAAGTCAACGATAAGATTAGTAGCTTCAGGAATGGTTCCATCCAGATAAACTGGAGTAACCGGCGACTGCGTTTTTCCGATTTCAAATCCCGCTTTTTTAAGTCCTGATTGCAGTGCATGCGTGATTTCCCAGAGCTTATCTTTAAGAGAAGGTTGAGTACGAAGAAGCTCGAGGCGTTTGATTGCACCAAGTACTAAAGGCATTGGAAGAGATTTCGCAAAAATTTGCGAACGCATATTATAACGGAGGTATTCCACCACTTGTTCATCACTACTAATAAATGCTCCGATCAATGCCATTGATTTGGCGAATGTACCAAAGTAAATATCAATTCCATCTTGAACTCCTTGTTCTTCTCCAGTTCCAGCTCCAGTTTTTCCCATGGTGCCAAATCCATGTGCATCATCTACAAAAAATCTGAAGTTGAATTTCTTTTTCAATTCCACGATTTCTTTCAGTTTGCCCATATCACCTGACATTCCAAAAACACCTTCTGAAATAACCATGATAGCACCATTTGTTTCGGCTACAAGTTTTGTAGCACGCTCCAATTGTTTCTCTAGACTAGTAATATCATTATGTGGATAAACAAAACGTTTTCCTAAATGCAAACGTAATCCATCTATAATACAAGCATGAGCTTCTGAATCGTAAACTATAACATCATGGCGATCTACCAAACTATCGATCGCACTTACCATTCCTTGATATCCAAAATTTAGAAGAATAGTATCTTCCTTACCAAGAAATTCAGATAATCCTTTTTCAAGTTGTTCGTGCTGGTTTGAATTTCCAGACATCATCCGTGCACCCATCGGTAAAGCAAAACCAAATTCACCCGCTGCTTCCGCATCTGCTTTCCTGACGTCAGGGTGATTTGCAAGGCCTAGGTAATTATTGAGACTCCAAACTAATCTCTCTTTACCACGGAAAATCATTTTATTTGAAATGTCCCCTTCTAACTTAGGGAATGTAAAGTAACCGTGAGCGTCCTTCGCATGCATTCCGAGCGGACCCCTGTTCTTACGGATCTTTTCAAATAGGTCAATCATTTACTGTTTTTTAAATTATCATTTCTAAGCATTCAATTTGAATTATTGCCGTGAAATGTGAGCGAAATATCATCACAAAATCAAAAGCAAAAGCATGTGCAACCACAATCTTTTCAACAAGGGATTGTTAATCATGTGTTTGTGTTACAATGAAAATCGTACTTTTGCGTTGTTATAAATACCAAATGAAAAAAATACTGATTCTCGTTTTATCACTCTTAATCTTTGCATCCTGCAGTAAATTTCAGAAACAATTAAAGAGCTCTGATATGGATGCAAAATATAATGCAGCTGTTGAATATTATGATGCAAAAGATTATTACAGATCGCTTCAATTATTTGAAGAAATCATCACAGTTTTCCGCGGAACAGCCCGCGCAGAGCAATCTTACTACTATTATACCTACTGCACTTATTATGTAGATGACTACGTTCTTGCTGCATATCACTTCAATAATTTCGTTCAAAGTTATCCGAACAGTAAGTATGCAGAAGAGATGCAATATATGTATGCTTATTGTTATTACCTGGATTCACCAGTTTCAAGTTTAGATCAAACGAGCACAAGTGAAGCCATAGAAAAATTTCAAATTTTTGTTAATAAGTACCCACAAAGTCCAAAAGTTCTTGAAGCCAATCAGAAAATCGATGAACTTCGTGTGAAGCTAGAAACCAAAGCATATAATAATGCAAAGCAGTATTATCGTATCGGTGATTATAAAGCAGCGACAGTAGCCTTTGCTAATTTCTTGAAAGAATTTCCAGCAAGTGATTATAAAGAGGAATGCTATTTTCTGATTTTTAAAGCCTCTTATATTTATGCTGATAATAGTATTGAAGCAAAACAACGCGACCGTTACAAGGATGCCAAGGAACATTATTACCAACTTATAGATAATTTCCCTCAAAGTCGGTATCTTCGCGACGCAGAAAAGATCTATAATGAGGTTAAAATAGCACTAGATAAAGAAGATGCTGCTGCTCTTAAGCCTTAAAATTGGCTAAAAAAGTTTCTAAAGAATTAATAATCAATACATTATACATGGCAAATTACAAATCTTCGACCAATACAACGGTAACCCGAGATCTAATTAGTTTTGAGGAGAAGTCGGGAAATATCTATGAAACAATTGTTGTTTTGGCTCGTCGTGCTAATCACATCTCTGCAGAAATGAAGGAAGAACTCAACGAAAAGTTGTCTGAATTCTCCAGCGCTACAGATAATTTGGAAGAAGTTTTTGAAAATAGAGAGCAAATTGAGATCTCTAAGCACTATGAAAGACTTCCAAAACCCACCCTCATTGCAATTCAGGAATTTCTAGATGGTAAAATTTACCATCGGAATCCACTTAAAGATCAGCAATAATTTCGGGCATGCGGCTCTCTGGTAAGCAAATTCTACTCGGGATATCCGGTAGCATTTCAGCCTATAAATCAGCCGAAATTTGTCGCCTATTAACTAAGGAAGGAGCAAGTGTAAGGGTCATCATGACCTCTTCTGCCGCTGAATTCATTAGTCCTCTCACGCTTTCTACCTTATCAAAATATCCCGTTGGGCTCCACATGGTAAATCAGGATCAAACCTGGAATAACCATGTGGAGCTCGGACTTTGGGGTCAATTGTTTTTAATTGCACCTGCATCTGCTCATACGATTGCTAAAATGGCCGGTGGTGTGTGTGATAATCTTTTAGTGGCAACTTACTTGAGCGCACGTTGTCCGGTGTTAATTGCTCCTGCCATGGATCATGATATGTTTGTTCATCCGGCAACTCAGAATAATCTTGAGCTTTTAAAGAAAAGAGGAAATCTCATCGTGGGTCCTGCGTATGGCGAACTTGCAAGTGGATTAACTGGAGAAGGGCGTTTAGAAGAGCCCGCAATAATTTTAAACGAAGTGCTCCGTTTCTTTAATGATCAAAAAGCACTTTCAGGAAAAAAAATTCTAGTTACTGCTGGTCCGACGCGTGAAGCAATCGATCCAGTTAGATTTATAAGTAATCATTCTTCGGGAAAAATGGGTGTAGCCATTGCCAAAGAATTTGCAAATCAAGGTGCACTTGTTACCTTGGTAGCAGGACCGATACACCTCGAAATTCCTCAAGGAATAATTCATATTCCTGTTGAATCCGCTAGTGAAATGAAAGCAGCTTGTATGTCAGCATTTCAAGATTCAGACATCATAGTAATGTCGGCAGCTGTAGCAGATTATAGTCCGAAGGTGGTTTCCGATCAAAAAGTAAAGAAGAAGGATTCCGCATGGAATCTTGAAATGACCAAGACTGTCGATATCCTTTCCGAAATGGGGAGTTTGAAAAAAGCTAATCAAATTCTAGTTGGTTTTGCCCTTGAAACTGAAAATGAAATCGAGAATGCACAACGTAAACTGAATAAGAAAAATCTTGATATCATTGTTCTCAATTCTCTTAATGATCAAGGTGCTGGATTTGGAACCGATACCAATAAAATCAGAATCATCGACAAAAACAACAAGGTGACTGAATTTCCGTTGAAAACGAAGACAGCAGTAGCCATTGATATTGTTGCTAAAATTATTGAACTCTCTCATGCGTAAAATTGCTTTAATTCTCATTTTGATAATTTCTGCCTGTGAATTAAAAGCGCAGGAACTGAATTGTACGGTAACCGTTCTTACTCCACGGATTCAAAGTTCTGATAAAAAGATTTATACCACTCTTCAGACATCGATCTTCGAGTTTATGAATAACACGAAATGGACGAACGATAAATTTACGAATGAAGAGAAAATAGAATGCAGTATTCAGATTGAAATTACAGATCGGCCTTCTACGGATGTTTTTAAGGGAACCATTCAAGTTTCGGTACGCCGACCTGTATTCGGGACTTCCTATAATTCTCCAATCATGAATTATAAAGATGACGATTTCAATTTCCGTTACATCGAATACCAAGCACTGGAGTATAATGAATCGGGAAACAACCCCAATCTCGTGGCGATGCTTGCGTTTTATGCGAATATGATCCTGGGCTTTGACTATGATTCCTATTCTTTGCTGGGTGGAAGCACCTTTTTTGCGAAGGCACAAACACTCGTTGCTAACAATACAAATTCACCAGAAAAGGGATGGAGAGCATTTGAAGCAAACAGAAATCGTTATTGGCTCTCAGAAAATATCAACAATCCAATCTATAAGCCTATCCGGGTTTTATTTTATGATTACCATCGCAAAGCATTGGATATAATGGCTAAGAAAAATGATGAAGCTATTCGCCAGATCGCGACTAGTATTGAATCATTAAAAAAAGTACATGTTGACAAACCTGGCTCCGTCATTATGAAAACGCTTTTTGATGCTAAATCAGATGAAGTGGTAAATATTTTTACTCCGGCACCTGCCGATGTGAAAAGCCGAATGACACAGGTTTTGAGTGAAATAGATCCATCTAACGCTTCCAAGTACTTGAAGATTCAAAGCGGTGGAAACTGAAAATTAATGAGATTTAACATACAGTAAATGGCAGCTTTTAGCTGCTATTTTTTTTGAATAGAAAAATAACGAAATTCGTATCAGAGAGAATATCATGCTGCAAAGATTATTTGTTAAAAATTATGTTCTTATTGAAGAACTGGAAATTAACCTGGATAAAGGGTTGACCATAATAACTGGCGAAACTGGTGCTGGAAAATCAATATTACTAGGCGCATTAGGGTTAATACTGGGACAAAGAGCAGATTCAGGTGCTTTGTTAAAGAAAGATCAGAAATGTATTGTGGAAGGCGTTTTTAATCTTAGTGCTTATCAATTAGAGAACTTTTTTACAGAGCATGAACTGGATTATAGTAATGATACTACCATCCGCAGGGAGATTAATCCAGAGGGTAAATCGAGGGCATTTATAAATGATACTCCAGTAAACTTAAACACACTCAAGGAACTTTCATCTCGCTTAGTAGATATCCATTCTCAGCATGAAACTTTATTGTTGAATACGGGTAATTTTCAGCTGAATCTAGTAGATGCTTATGCTTCCAATCAGGCTCTTAAAAACATTTTTCTAAATCACTTTACAGAACATAAAAAGCTAATCAAGGAATTAACCTCTTTGGAAGAAACTGAACAAAGATCAAGAGCTGATGAAGATTATTTCAAATTTCAGTTTAAAGAACTGGAAGAATTAAATCTAGTAGTTGGTGAACAAGATTTGTTGGAGCAGGAGGAAGGTCGGTTAACTCATGCTGAAGAAATTAGAATACAACTTGAAAAGTCAGTAATTGCACTCAATGGTGCCGATGAAAATCTAATTACCAATCTGAATTTGATCTATCAAAATGTTTTACAACTCAACCGTTATGATCAAAAATATACTGATCTGGCAGCAAGAATAAAAACATCTTTACTAGAACTTAAAGACATTACTGAAGAATTAGAAAAATCAGAACAGGAACTCGTGCTAGATCCCGGCAGACTAGAAATAGTTCAGGATCGATTGAGTATGCTCTATAAGTTACAACAAAAACACAGAGTGACACATGTAGATGACTTAATAGCACTAAGAGATGAATTTGATCAGAAATTGTCTTTATTGGGCTCCATTGAAGATCAGATCACACAGAAAAAAGAGCGGATAGAAGCGGTTAAAAAATCCATGCTGGAAGCTGGAATTAAACTTACAAAAAGTAGGGTGAAAGTTATACCTGAAATTGAAGACGAAGTAAACAAGCAACTTGCAGACTTAGGAATGCAATATGGAAAAATAAAAGTGGATGTGCTTCCCTTTGACGTTGATCATTTTGTAGCAGAAGGCATGGAAAAAATTCAGTTCCTCTTTTCTGCAAATAAAGGAATTGATTTCCGTGAATTAAGTAAAGTTGCTTCCGGGGGTGAACTTTCCCGTTTGATGTTAGTCATGAAATCACTGCTCGCAAGGTTAACAGCAATGCCAACAGTAATTTTTGATGAAATTGATACCGGAATCTCTGGCGAAACTGCAGCTAAAGTGGGTTCCATATTAAAACTAATGGCGAAGAATCATCAGGTGCTGGCGATCAGTCACCTTCCTCAAATGGCTTCTAAAGGCGACTTTCACTTTATGGTATATAAGGAAGTTAAGAAAGGATCTACTCGTACCTTCCTCCGTAAACTGAGTCAGGAAGAACGAATTAATGAAGTGGCCAGAATGCTCAGTGGAGAGGAATTAACAGAAGCTGCCATCGGAAATGCGCGATCTTTACTCTCTTCCAATTGATTGACATCGGTTTCCTATAGAAATCGGTCATTCTTGCCGAATCTCCTTTCTCCCCGCGCGATTTTCAATTACTTTTGGCCAACTAAAAAACAGAACTATGGCGAATCAGCTCCTGAAAGGAAAACGAGGTATTATTTTCGGTGCACTTGATCCTAACTCTATTGCCTGGAAAGTGGCGGAACGTTGTCACGAAGAAGGTGCAGTTTTCACCTTGTCTAATGCTCCTGTAGCCTTAAGAATGGGAACCATCAACCAACTGGCCGAAAAATGTAATGCGCAGGTTATTGGTGCTGACGCTACCTCCATTCCCGATCTTGAAAATCTTTTTACAAAATCAACAGAAATTCTAGGTGGCAAAATTGATTTCGTTCTCCATTCTATTGGGATGTCGCCGAATGTGAGAAAAGGTCGTACCTACAATGATTTAGATTATGATTATTTTCATAAAACACTTGATATTTCTTCCATGTCACTTCATAAAGTACTTCAAACTGCGATGAAGCTGGATGCCATCAACGAATGGGGTAGTGTGGTTGCATTAACATATATCGCCGCTCAACGCGTATTTCCTGATTATGGTGATATGGCAGATGCGAAATCATTATTAGAAAGTATTACACGAAGCTATGGGTATCATTACGGTAAAGCAAAAAAGGTAAGGATCAACACCATTTCTCAATCGCCAACTAAAACTACAGCAGGACAAGGTGTAAAGGGTTTTGATGGCTTTTTCAATTATGCAGATAAAATGTCGCCATTGGGAAATGCAAGTTCTGAAGCTTGTGCTGATTATTGCATCACTATGTTTTCTGATCTAACCAAAATGGTAACTATGCAGAACTTATTTCATGATGGAGGATTCTCCTATACGGGTGTGAGTAAGGAAGTAATGGACAAATTCGAACAAGAGTAATATTCCAATCAATATAAAAATAAAAAGCCACGGATACCGTGGCTTTTTATTTTATAGATCAGTTTATCAACTGCTTATTGTTCCTCTTTTTTCTTTTTAGTTTTTGGAGGTTTGATCACATTAATTTTAAGTGCATCGTTTTCAAGATCACGAATCAATTCGATCACATCACCATCAACAAGTTCTCCTTTGATGATTTCTTCTGCCATTGGATCTTCGATATACTTCTGAATGGCTCTTTTCAATGGACGAGCGCCGAAGTTAGAATCATAACCTTTGTCGTTCAGGAATTCTTTTGCATCATCAGCAATTTTCATTTTATAACCTAGTTCTGCAACTCGTTTGTACAAACCTTCAAGTTCGATGTCGATAATTTTGAAGATATCTTCTTTCGTAAGGCTGTTGAAGACAACAACGTCATCAATACGATTGAGAAACTCAGGAGCAAATGCTTTCTTCAATGAACTTTCGATAACTGTTCGAGAATGATCATCAGCCTGACCAGTGCGAGCACTAGTACTGAATCCAACTCCCTGACCGAAGTCTTTTAATTGACGGGAACCGATATTCGAAGTCATGATAATAATCGTATTCTTGAAATCGATTTTACGTCCTAAACTATCTGTCAATTGTCCATCATCAAGTACTTGTAATAAGAGGTTGAAAACATCCGGATGAGCTTTCTCAATTTCATCTAACAGTACAATCGAGTAAGGCTTGCGACGAACTTTTTCAGTTAGCTGACCACCTTCTTCATAACCTACATACCCTGGAGGCGCTCCAATTAAACGTGAAACCGCAAATTTTTCCATGTATTCACTCATGTCGATTCTGATGAGTGCATCTTCGTTATCGAAGAGATAATTACTCAGTACTTTTGCTAATTCAGTTTTACCAACACCAGTAGGCCCTAAGAAAATAAAAGTACCAATTGGCTTGTTAGGATCTTTAAGACCGGCGCGATTTCGCTGAATGGCTCTAACGACTTTCTTCACTGCTTCATCCTGACCGATCACTTTACCTTTTAATTCATCTGGCATTTTGATCAGACGAGTAGTTTCAGCTTGAGCTATTCGAGTGAGAGGAATACCGCTCATCATTGCTACCACTTGAGATACGTCTTCCATATCAACCGTGTAACGCTGAGTTTTAGTTTCTTCTTCCCACACTTTTTTAGCAGTGTCGAGTTGTTCTAGTAATTGTTTTTCTGAATCTCTCAAACGAGCAGCTTCTTCATATTTCTGACTTCTAACGACACGATTCTTTTCCGTCTTAATATCTTGAACTTTATTTTCAAGATCAATGATATTTTGAGGAACGTGAATATTCGAAATATGAACACGTGAACCAGCTTCATCTAAAGCATCAATTGCTTTGTCTGGAAGAAAACGGTCAGTGATATATCGGTTCGTTAGTTTAACACAAGCTAAGATAGCAGCATCGGTGTAAGTGACATGGTGATGCTCTTCGTAACGTTCTTTGATATTCTGAAGAATCTGAATAGTTTCATCAACAGAAGTCGGATCCACAATAACTTTTTGGAAACGACGATCCAACGCTCCATCTTTTTCAATATACTGACGATATTCATCGAGTGTGGTAGCACCGATACATTGAATTTCACCTCTCGCTAAAGCAGGTTTAAACATATTCGATGCATCTAGAGAACCTGAAGCACCCCCAGCACCAATGATTGTATGAATCTCATCGATAAAAAGAATTACATCGGGTGACTTTTCGAGTTCATTCATCACTGCTTTCATTCTTTCTTCAAATTGGCCACGGTATTTGGTACCGGCAACTAAAGAAGCAAGATCCAGAGTAACGATTCGTTTGTTGAAGAGTACCCTTGAAACCTTGCGTTGAATGATCCTGAGCGCTAAGCCTTCTGCAATTGCAGATTTACCAACACCGGGTTCACCGATCAAAATAGGATTGTTCTTTTTACGACGAGAAAGGATCTGAGAGACCCGTTCTATTTCTTTTTCACGACCCACAATCGGGTCGAGCTTTCCTTCTTCAGCAGCTTTTGTAAGATCACGACCAAAATTATCCAGAACAGGCGTTTTGGATTTGCTGTCGTTACTCTTTTTGGAAGCTCCGAAAGACGGACCATCATCATCTTTGGAATACGGATCGTCATCGGAAGGTGACTGAGGCGCTTCTGACTTGAAATTGGATTTGAATAATTCTAGTTCTTCACGCATAATGTCATAGGTTACACCAAACTGATTCAGAATCTGAGTAGCAATATTGTCCTCGTCTTTAAGGATTGCTAGCAAGAGATGTTCAGTACCGATTATTTCGCTTTTGAAGATTTTAGCTTCTAGATACGTAATTTTCAGTGCTTTTTCAGCTTGTTTAGTTAGGGGAATATTGTTTAGATTAGTAACACTTCCTGTACTTCCTTTAACAGCACTTTCTACTGATTTTCGAAGTTCTACTAGATTGATATTTAAAGACTTGAGGAATTTTATGGCCATTCCTTCGCCTTCACGAATCAACCCGAGTAGGAGATGTTCGGTACCGATATAATCATGGCCCAGACGCAAAGCCTCTTCTCGGCTGTACGTGATCACATCTTTTACTCTTGGTGAGAATTTAGCTTCCATAAGCTGTAATTGTTTTGTTGTTGAACGAATTGAATAATAAAAAGGTTTTGGGGGGTGTTGTCAATAATGTAAGTTTAAACAAAGACGGGTTGAGATTGATTTAATTTTTAAATAATTATTACACTTCAAATTTGCTCTAAATTACTGGCTGAATTTCTGATTTTCTATGATTCTTTCAACATATTACACAGAGGTTACGATTGTTGATAAATCTGAACCTGCTAGAACCAAAAATATGCCATCATTTAGTTAACTTCGTCCATGCACTAAGTAGAGTTATCAACACGCCGATTAACACAGGTATTTCACTGTTAATCAGCGTGTTGACAATTTATGTAGGTGGCATGACAAAATATCATATTTCAAGCGAAAATAAATTTCAATGGCAGAAGGCGAACAGATTATCAGAATTAACATTGAGGACGAAATGAAAACCGCTTACATCGATTATTCGATGTCGGTAATTGTTTCACGAGCTCTTCCAGATGTACGTGATGGATTAAAGCCCGTACACCGTCGGGTTTTATTTGGAATGCAGGATCTGGGAGTACTCAGTAACCGTGCATATAAAAAATCAGCAAGGATTGTAGGGGAAGTTCTGGGTAAGTATCATCCTCATGGCGATAGTTCAGTATACGATGCCATGGTGAGGATGGCTCAGCCTTGGTCCTTAAGATATCCGCTAGTGGATGGTCAAGGAAACTTCGGATCAGTGGATGGAGATAGTCCAGCTGCGATGCGTTATACCGAAGTTCGTTTCAAGAAAATGGCGGAAGAAATGCTGGCTGATATCGATAAAGGAACTGTTGATTTCAGGTTAAACTTTGATGATACTTTAGAAGAGCCTACCGTATTACCAGCAAGAATTCCAAATCTCTTGATTAATGGAGCTTCTGGAATTGCAGTAGGTATGGCCACTAATATGGCTCCGCACAACATCACCGAGGTGTTGAATGCGATCATTGCTTATATCGACAATAAGGATATCACAGTTGAAGAATTATCGAAATATGTGAAAGCTCCTGATTTTCCTACCGGTGGTATCATCTACGGACATACAGGAGTTAAAGATGCTTATGAAACAGGTCGTGGTAGAGTAGTGATCCGTGCTAAAGCTATTATTGAAACCATAGATAGCGGGAGAGAAAGGATCATCGTTACCGAAATTCCCTTTCAGGTGAACAAGGCGGAAATGATCAAGAAAACAGTCGACTTGATTAATGACAAAAAAATAGAAGGGATCAGCGATATTCGTGATGAATCGGATCGTGATGGTATGCGCATAGTCTATGAAATCCGGAGGGATGCAATGGCTAGCGTAGTTTTAAATAATCTTTACAAATACACGGATCTTCAGAACTCTTTTAGCATAAATAATATTGCGCTGGTAGGTGGTCGCCCGATGATGTTGAATCTTCGTGATTTGATTCACTATTACGTAGAGCATCGTCATGAAGTATTGATCCGTAAAACGAAATATGAATTAGCAGAAGCAGAAAAGCGTGCACATATTTTAGAGGGATTACTGATTGCCTTAGATCACCTAGATGAAGTAATCGCTTTGATCCGGAGGTCGGTTACACCTGAAGAAGCAAGAACAGGGTTAATGGCAACCTTCCAATTGAGCGAAATTCAATCCAAGGCTATCCTGGAAATGCGTTTACAACGTCTTACTGGGCTGGAAAGAGATAAGATCCGCGATGAATATGCTGAAATCAAAAAGATGATCGATTACTATCTTTCTGTTTTAGCAGATGAGGCTATGAGAATGAAGATTCTTAAAGATGAAATGGCGGAGATGTTGAGTAAGTATGGTGATGAACGTCGTACAGAAATCGTTTATATGGCGGATGATCTTTCTATGGAAGATATGATCGCTAATGAAGCGGTGGTGGTGACAATTTCCCACATGGGGTATATTAAACGTACTGCACTAAACGAATACCGCACACAAAGCCGCGGTGGAAAAGGAGCAATGGGTACGGCTACTCGAGATGAGGATTTTGTTGAACATCTGTTCGTTGCTACTAATCATAATTATCTGTTGCTATTTACGGAAAAAGGAAAATGTTTCTGGCTCAGAATATATGAGATTCCTGAAGGCGCAAAGACTACGAAAGGAAGAGCATTACAAAACCTGATTAATATTCCTCCCGATGATAAAGTGAAAGCATTTATCAGCGTACAGAATTTGGAAGAAGAAGATTATCTCAATAATAATTATATTATTCTTTGTACCCGTAAAGGTACCATCAAGAAAACTCAGCTAGAAGCATATTCACGTCCCCGTCAAAATGGAATTAATGCCATTGGCATTAATGAGGGAGATGAACTCATTGAAGCACGTCTAACCAACGGTAAGAATGAAATTCTGCTAGCTGTGAAATCTGGAAGAGCAATTCGTTTTAATGAAAGTACTGTTCGTCCTATGGGAAGAAATGCTTCAGGGGTGCGTGGTGTAACTTTAGAAGATGCAGCCGATGAAGTAATCGGAATGGTTTGTATTGAAGATGCCGTAAAAGAATCAGTGCTGGTAGTGTCTGAAAAAGGATACGGTAAGCGTTCTGATCTGGAAGATTATCGTGTAACGAACCGTGGTGGTAAAGGGGTAAAGACACTTCAAATCACAGATAAGACGGGGAAATTGGTTGCTATTAAATCAGTAGTGGATGGTGATGATCTGATGATTATTACCAAAAATGGAATTACTATCCGTATGACGGTAGATGATCTACGCGTTATGGGAAGAGCAACGCAAGGTGTGAAAGTGATTCGCTTAACGGAAGATGATGAAATCGCCTCAGTTGCTAAAATTGAAGAGAGTATTCTGAAAGCTGAAAATATGGGGAGTGAAGATGCACCTGAAGTTGGCGTTATCGGAGAAACTGATATGATTGTGGGCGATGATTTATCTATTTCCCCTGAAGTTTCACCTGAAAATCCAACAACCGAAGATCCTGAAAACCCAATAACAGACGGGACCGAAGAATCAGGAAATGAACCTACTGAAGATATTTAAATAAAACCATAAATAACTGAAAATGAAAAAGATATTAGTGTTATTTGCACTATTACTTTCTATACAGGTAGTAGCCCAAAAATCAGCTATTCAAACTGCAATCAATTATTTGCGGTATGAAGACTTGGATAAAGCGAAGGACGCCATCGATGGTGCCAGTACCAATGAATCTACTTCAGGAATGGCTAAAACCTGGTTCTATAAAGGAAGTATTTACCATGCGATTTACGAATCAAAAAACGAAAAGTTCTCTGGATTAAAGCCTGGTTCTTTAGATGAAGCGCGAAAAGCATATGTGAAAACGATGGAATTAGATCCAAAAGGTGAGTATAAAGAGGATGTCCTGAATCGATTGAGTGTTCTTACCGGTCAGCTCTTAAATGATGGGGTGGATTGTTTCAGAGATGCTAAATATGCAGAAGCACAAGAGAAATTCGAAACCTCTGCTGGAATTAGTGAGAAGTATTTTGGTAAAACAGATACGCTCGCAATCTATAATGCAGCTTTAGCGGCTGATAAAAAAGGAAGCTCCAAAGAAGCGATTGTGTATTACAAAAAGCTTACAGAGATGAACTATGGAGGAGCCAAAACGTATAGTTTATTGACGAAACTTTACCTGATAGAAAAAGATACCGCTGCCGCTTTACAAAATCTGAATAGTGCACGTCAGAAGTTTCCGGAAGACAAGGATTTAGTTACTAGTCAACTGAATATTTACATCATGTCAGGCCGGACAAAGGAAGCATTTGATCAGATGGATCTAGCGATTAAATCGGATCCGGAAAATGCACAGTTGCATTATATCAAAGGAAATCTAGCGGATCAAATGGGGAATTTAACAGTTGCGGAAGCTTGCTACAAGCAAAGTTTGACCTTAAAACCTGAAAACGCTGATGTGAATTATAGTCTGGGAGCGTTGTATTTTAATCAAGGAGCTGAAATCTTAAATCAGTCCAATAAAATTCCTTTAAGCAAGACTGCTGAGTACGATAAAGCTAAGAAAGCGTATGAGGCAAAATTCAAAGAATCTCAGCCATATTTCGAAAAAGCTTATCAAATTAACCCAAAAGATATGGGGACATTACAATCGTTGCGCCAGTTATACGCACAGATTGGAGATCTTCCTAAAGCTGAGGAGATGAAAAAACAGATCGAAGTCTTAAAAGCTAGTTCTGGAAAGTAGGATCGGCATTTAGAAGGACACTATGAATTTTAAACCTGACGAAATCGTCAGGTTTTTTTTTGCGTGTATGAACCGTGAATCATTTGAAAAGAGAAGGCCTCCATGGAAAAGATCAAAAAGACCTTTTGTAAAATTAATTCGTTTGATTAAACCTTTTTATAATGGGAGTAATCCAAAGCTTATTCTATTTAACATAATATTAATTATAAGACAATAGAGCATGCAAAAATCTATGAATCAATTGCTTGGAAAAGTCATTTGTGATCTATGAAACTTAAGATCCACATCCATAGATAATCCTTTAACGAGCGAACATTGCCAGAAAAACTTCTGGTTTGTTCAACATAGACCGATCGATTTTAAAGAATAAAAGCCCCAGAATACTATCGCAGAATTTGTACGCTGAAATACTTTTCCGGGTTTTTAATAGGTAACCTCTACCCTTTCAATTATTCCCATAAATGATGCCTTATAACCATGTTCTAAGGGTCAGGAATTCAACTGCAAACTATTATCGGATGATTCTTCAAGTCGATTTAAACGCGCTTTTTCGCGGCGTTGGATTAGATACACAAAATCCGATTCCTGAACTTGATATCCAAATTCATAACAGAAATGGTAGATCAGTCCTTTTCGGAGTTTTTGCTGATGAGTATAAAACTGAAAGTTAAATCCAAGTTCCATGAGTTTGGATTTAGAAACCTTTTCTGATTCAGTTTGGAGGATTTCTTCCATGATCCTGCGGTTTCTTCGTAACACATTATTGATGTTACGCATAAAATTGTTAGTGTCACTATTGACCCTGTTGTTGTAAGAGTTCCGGCACATATCGGTGCAGAACTTTTTGTCGGAGCGCCCGCGGATGGTGACGCCACATTCATTGCAGAATTTTTCTTCCATACGGATTAACGTTTTAAAATGATGAGCTTTTATATCAGCCCCGGATTGCCCGCCATGAAATGAAAATTGCAGCTACAATCCGGAAGTTATTCAAATCCGGTATGAAGCAAATATAGAATCGTTTGTGAAATCTAAAGTCTCTGCTAAACTGCGTTATGAACACTCCTATGAACAATTACCCGTTTTGAAACTGTTAATCAAACTTATATATAAGAAATTATTTAACTTATAATAATATATTAATCAATTACTTATTCGTATTTACTTAATTAATTAATTCAATAATCTTCCAACAGGTTTAGTTGAGTTTAGTGTTTGTCTTTTGTACGTAAATCAACCGTTATTAAACATTTGTAAGTACTTATAACCGTCTATAAGCGACTGTAAATGCGTATTTACCGGATAATAACTGGTTTGGTTTACACATTTGCACCGTCGACAAAAAGTTGATCATGGCTTGTCCGGATCAAAAAACACATCACAGTAAAACGTATCTAAAACCAAAAAAAAGCATGAAAACGCTTCGTAACAAAGTAAACCTGATTGGAAATCTTGGTACCAACCCAGAAGTTAAATTACTGGAAGGCGGCAATAAGCTCGCTAAAGTGACCATTGCAACCAATGAATCCTTTAAAAACAACAAAGGAGAAAAAGTAACCGAAACCCAATGGCATAATTTGGTGGCCTGGGGTAAGAATGCAGATGTACTGGAAAAGTACACTAAGGCAGGAAGTAAAGTAGTTATTGAAGGCAAGTTAATGAATCGTCATTATACCGACAAAACTGGACAGAAGCGATATATCACAGAAGTTGAAGTAAGCGAAGTGATGATTCTTTCCTGGGCTAAGGATAAAGAAGTTGCTTAATGAGACATTAATAACCTAAGCATCATAAAGGAATGGAACTATCGAACGAACGTATTTTCGGTAAAAAGTGGTAAAGATTAAATGGTTCGGAAATTAAAATGCCTTAACATTACTTCGGAAAATAGCTTCCATTCCTCTTATTGATTCAGCATTTGGAAAATCAACGTTGCGGCTTTTTCAGAAGCACCAATGCCTCCAAGTAAAGTTCTCAATTCAGCAAAATCCTTCAACATAGAAGCTCGGTATTCTGGTGTCAATAATTTTTTAAGCTCTGCTTCAAGTTCTTTTTTGTTCAGTTTTTCCTGAATCAGTTCTTTTACCACTTCACGATCCATAACTAGATTCACCAATGAAATGAACTTAACTTTCACCAATTGACGAGCGATCTGATAAGATAAAAAATTCCCTTTATAACATACTACTTCGGGGATGCCAATGAGTGCAGTTTCAAGCGTTGCAGTACCAGAAGTAACTAATGCGGCTTTTGAATTTTTTAATAGCTGATAAGTTTGTCCGGAGATAATCGAAATTTTCCGGTCACCTGTGATAGCTCGATAATAAGATTCCGGCTGAGAGGGTGCCCCTGCAATCACAAATTGATATTCTGAAAATGAAGAAGACGCCTCTAGCATCAACGGTAACATCGTATTGATTTCCTGTTTTCGGCTTCCAGGTAAAAGTGCAATAATCTCTCTTTCGTCAAGATGATGCTCTCTTTTCCAATTGTTGCCATCTTGTTGGTCTTGTGCTAAAGCATCCAACAAAGGGTGACCCACAAATTCTACCTCCATATCAAAGCGAGCATAGAAATCTTTTTCAAAAGGTAAAATCACCAGCATTTGATCTACATCGCGCTTAATTTTATGAACCCGACTTTGTTTCCAAGCCCAGATTTGTGGAGAGATATAATATACTATTTTGATTCCTTTGAGATGCGCCCATTCAGCGATGCGCATATTAAAACCAGGGTAATCAATAAGGATCAAAACATCAGGTTTACTATTTTCAATATCACTTTTACACAACTTTAGATTATTGAAAATTGTTTTCAAGTTCATCACTACTTCCAGAAATCCCATGAAAGCAAGTTCCCTATAATGTTTCACTAAAACAGCACCTTGATCCTTCATCAGATCACCACCCCAGCATCGGAATTCAGCCTGATTATCCTGTTTTTTTAGTTCACGGATCAGGTTAGCGCCATGCAAATCTCCGGAAGCTTCTCCAGCTATAATGTAATATTTCATTGCAGCACTTTAAAATAAATCACCATGAAAGCGTAAAGAAAAGTTGCAGCAATCACCCCTTTCGCAGAACGGTCAGCTTCAATTTTGTAAAACAAGAAAAATATTCCCAAGTTGAGAATTACACCAAGACTTAATACAGAAACAAAAAGGTTTGCTCGGATCACATGATGATAAAACCCCTTAAAATCCATGTAGTTGAAGAAGAGCATAAAATAAATCCAGAAGCCTATTAAAGGCAGGATTAAACCCGGAATGAATCCGGTGATAAACGCATCTTTTCTGAATTTCATTTTTTAATACTGGATAAAATTATACTTATGATTCATTAAGTAAATCAACATCGCTAGAAAGGTAAACATCAGCATTCCTTTTCCTGTTTGGTGACGATTCCATTTTACTATGAGAAAACGAAAAAGTACCATCAGCATTGCAAGGGTATATAATTCGGGTCGGGGTGAATTCAGATATTTGGTATCAGGAAATGAACTACTTAATAAAAGTAAGATTCCCAATACAGGAACAGTAACGATTAGTCCGGCCATAAAACCTATCCAGATTTTATCATTGTTTTCTTTTTCATCCATGCCACTTCACAGTATTGAGGTGAGGAATTGCATGATGAGCAGTAAAATCAAACCCTACAGGAACTATAGAGACATACCCATTTTCTAAAGCCCACTCATCGGTATCATTACCACTATCGAAATTCTTAAATTTTCCAGTAAGCCAGTAGTAATTACGTTTGTTAGGATCCATTCGTTCATCAAATTCCTCCATCCATTTCGCATTAGCTTGCCTACATATTTTGATACCTTTTATTTTTTTAAGAGGGAGATATGGAATATTTACATTCAGCAAAGTATTTTCTGGTAATCCAATCGCCAGGATATTTCTGACAATAATTTCAACAAAATGACGTGAAGCTTTGAAGTCAGCTTCTAAGCTAAAATTTAGCAGGCTAAAACCTATAGAAGGAATACCTTCAATGGCACCTTCCATGGCCGCCGACATGGTACCAGAATAAATCACATTAATGGAAGAATTGGAGCCATGGTTAATTCCGGAAACCAGTAAATCAGGTTTACGATGTAAAATTTTGTTCACAGCCAGCTTCACACAATCAACCGGTGTTCCTGAACTTTGCCAGGATTGTATGCCCGTGCCTTCAAAAACATTTACTTTATCTAAACGCAAGGGTCTGTTAATGGTGATGGCATGGCCCATAGCTGATTGAGGACCATCAGGAGCAACTACATAAACATCACCAAATAATTGCATCACTTCAGCAAGATTTCTTAATCCGGGAGCTGTGATTCCATCATCATTGGTAACGAGAATGACGGGACGTTTTCCTTTGCCAGTAATTGTATTCTTCTTAACTACTTTTTTTGCTATCGTTTTCTTCGCCATATTAATTCCCGATTAAGTGCGTAAAAGTACTTGATTCACATTAAGAATATGAAATAGATTTAATCGAAATAAAAAAGCGCATCTGATTACTCAGATACGCTATCAACTAACCTATAACCAACCTACTAACTCTATCTTACATTAACCGGAATTAACCGATTTGAATTGCTCTAGTTTTTGGCTTCATCTCGATACGTTTCGGGAGTGAAAGCATCATAATTCCATTTTCATAAGAGGCTTTGATATTTTCTACATCGATTGTTTCCGGTAAGGTGAAACTCCTCTTGAAACTTCCGAACGAAAATTCTTTACGCGTGAATTTTTCCGATTTTTCTGATGATTCCTGCTTGACTTCAGCACTGATGGTTAATAGATCATTCTCCACATTGACTTTGAAATCTTCTTTCTTCATTCCTGGAGCAGCAACTTGTAATTTAAATTCGTTTTCTGCTTCGATAATGTTTACTGATGGACTCGTCATCCTTCTGAAATCGCTAGTTACCATTCCATCAAAAAGGTTGTTGAAGATGGAATTGAAGGCCGGCATTGTATTCATTGCAGGAACTTCTTTTTGAAATTTAAGGTATGTCATAATTTGGTTCTCCTGTTTTTTAATTTGTTTGAACCCTGTTTTCAATTCCTATGCCGAACCAAAAATTGATCAAAAACCAAGTAATTTTACGACATAATGTCTCATAACCTAAAAAATACGTGACAAATATTCCGAATTGATGCTCCCGAAAACTATATAATCTAAAAACTAGCGCGCCTTTTCACCAATCATAGGAACGAAACGAAATTTATCAAGTTCAAAAATCTCAGTTTCTGAAGCTGATTTCTTGATAAGGGTGGTCATAGTTTGTTCCTCCAGACTTCCAACAGGAATTACCATAACTCCCCCTATTTTTAACTGATCAATCAAAGCTTGAGGAATAGATGGTGCACCACAGGTCACCAGAATTTTATCAAAGGGTGCGAAAGCAGGAAGACCTTTAAATCCATCCCCAAAAAAAGTTTTAATACTCGTATAATTCAAAGACTCGAATCTCTTCTTAGTAACGTCGTGCAGGGGCCGATGACGTTCTATTGTAAACACTTTAGCACCCATTTCAGCAAGCACACTAGATTGATAACCACTTCCAGTGCCTATTTCCAATACTTTTTCGCTTTTTTGAGGATCAAGTAATTGCGTCTGATAAGCAACGGTATACGGCTGGGAAATGGTTTGACCGCAATCGATGGGGAATGCTTTATCTTGATAAGCATATTCTAGGAATGCATTGTCCATAAATAGGTGTCGTGGAATTCTACCTATTGCTTCCAACAACGAACTACTATTTATACCTTTGGTTTTCAATTGTTCCAGCAATTGCCTGCGCAACCCCTGATGTCTGAATGTATCCTGCATCATCACTAAACAAAACTACAGTAATCTGTGAGTCTGTTTTCAACAATGCTCATACATATTCACAGGGGTTATGAACAGGGTGGCTTTAAAAAATCGAGTACTTTTGCGGCAAAATTTTTACCATGTTGAAGATAGGCGTGCTAGGTGCTGGGCATCTTGGAAAGATCCATATTAAACTCATTCAGCAACTGGAAAAATACCAGTTAATTGGATTCTATGATCCTGATCCCGAGACAGCAAAGCAAGTAAGTGAAGCTATGGGGATCAAGAATTATTCTTCATTAGATGAGTTAATTCAGGAGGCTGATGTTGTAGATATCGTTACACCCACCGTCAATCATTACGACTGTGCGGTTAAAGCACTGCGGTTATCCAAACATGTTTTTATCGAAAAACCTTTAGCGAATTCCATTCAGGAAGCCAAAGAAATGATGGATCTCGCAAAAGAAGCAGATGTGAAAGTACAAGTTGGACATGTAGAGCGATTTAATCCAGCATTCATTGCTGCTGTTGAATATATCAAGCAGCCCATGTTTATTGAAACACATCGGTTAGCACAATTTAATCCCCGAGGGACCGATGTTTCCGTCGTTTTGGATTTGATGATTCATGATATTGATATTGTGTTGAGCACTGTGAAATCAGCAGTCAAAAAAATTAGTACTAGTGGTGTTGCTGTAGTGAGTGATACTCCTGATATAGCGAATGCCCGTATTGAATTTGACAATGGATGCGTTGCAAATCTTACAGCCAGCCGAATATCATTAAAGAATATGCGTAAGACAAGATTTTTTCAAAAGGACGCCTATATCTCTGTAGATTTTCTGGAAAAGAGTACGGAAGTAGTTCGACTCAAGCCCATAACAGGTACTCCGGATCCTCTTGCAGTGATCATTGATCTGGGAGAAAATAAGGGTTCCAAGCAAATTTACTTTGAAAATCCTGCTGTACCTGAATCGAATGCAATAAAACAAGAGCTTGATTCGTTTGCGGACGCAATTCTGAACGACAGAAAACCGTTAGTACCTATTGAGGACGGATTCGCAGCTTTACAGGTAGCTCATCAGATTGCAGAAAAACTGAAAGGATTACCTGCACTCGTTTCTTAATTTTTTTTATAAATCCTACCTGAACGTATGACGATTCAACGCGCCATTAAATTATTTTTGATACTGATAATAACTATAAGCATCAGTTCATGCAATCTGATAAATCCAGAGGAAAAAATTCCGGCCTATTTTGAAGTCAACAAAATACTAGTTAGTTCTGATTATCTTACTCAAGGAACAAGTGCAAATGGTGTAGAAAACGTTTGGGTATATGCTGATGGTCAGTATATCGGGACCTATCAATTACCAGCAAGATTTCCAATCTTACTTTCAGGAGTACATAAGATTCAGTTAGGAGCTGGAATTTTAGTTAATGGTATTGATGCTACTAGAGAAGCCTATACATTATACAAATTTTACGAGACCGATGTAGATCTGAAAGCGGGAGAAACAACCGTTTTTGATACTATCAATGTTAGTTATTTTCCTGCTTTAAAATACAGCTGGTTTGAAGATATCGAGGGTAGCGGAGTTAGTTTAGATACGCTACCTGCCAGCAAAGTGCCTCTTGAAATCGACACGACTCAAGCTTTTGAAGGAAAAGGATGTTTAAAATTTTATGTACATGATTCACTAGATGTGCTAGAATGTTCCAGTAATGAAGCGTACAAACTTCCATTAGGAACTGATTGTTTTCTCGAGCTAAATTATAAATGCGATCACGTATTTTATGTTGGTTTAATTTCCAATTTCAGTACCTACACGCTTAAGAATCCCATCATCAGAATTAATCCATCTGAGACTTGGAAAAAAATTTATATCAAGCTCAATGCTACGCTTTCTGCAAACGGAACTGCTATCGATCACAATGTATGGTTCCGTGAGGATTTAGGTACTGGAGGAACTTCTGGAACTGTATATCTTGATAATATTAAGCTGATTCACCGTTAATGAATAAGCCTGGTCAAGTTGTTAAATATGTACTCGCCGATCTATTGTCAGCAATGCTGGCATGGGGGCTTTTTTGTATTTATCGGAAGCTAGGCATTGAATCAGCACTTTATGGTTATTCGGTTCCATTTCATCCCGATAAAAACTTTTATCTGGGAATTACAATTCTTCCCATCGCATGGGTTGCCATTTATGCGCTGATTGGAACTTATAATGATATCTACCGCAAATCACGATTAAGAGAAATTAGTCAGACTTTTTATGTTTCTGTGATCGGCGTGATCTTGATATTTTTCACACTGTTGTTAGATGATGTTATTGTATCCTATAAGAGTTATTATAGTACGTTTATGGCTTTGTTCCTGCTTCAGTTTGGAATAACTGCGATACTTCGTTTCATCATTACCACTATTACTGCGCGCAAAATTAAGAGCCGGAGAATTGGTTTTCCAACAATGATTATCGGTTCCAACCAGAGAGCTGTAAATCTCTACACGGAATTTCAGTCGGACCCGATTAGCCAAGGCTATCTGTTCGAAGGTTTTATTCATGTGGATCATAATAACGGAAAGTTCTTCAAAGAAAGTTTACCTCATTTGGGTGGATTAGAAGATCTTACCCGAATCATTGATCAATATAAAATTGAAGAGGTGATTATTGCGATTGAATCTTCAGAACACGAGTTTATTGGAAGGATCATTAATGATCTTGAAGATAAAGATGTGATCATTAAGATTATGCCTGATATGTATGATATCCTGTCTGGTAGTGTTAAGATGAGTTCAATTTTCGGTTCTCCGCTCATCATTATTAATCCTTCATTGATGCCCGTTTGGCAACAGTCGGTAAAGAGGATCATTGATATTATTGTTTGTCTTTTATTTCTGATTATCGTCTCACCAGTGTATTTAATCACTGCATTCATTATTAAAGTTACTTCGAGAGGTCCAATTTTCTTTGCTCAGGAAAGGATTGGTTTGCATGGAAATCCGTTTACAATTTTCAAGTTCAGATCGATGTTTGTAGGAGCAGAAAATGGAACTCCGATGTTATCCAGCACCTATGATTCGAGGGTAACTCCATTCGGAAGATTTATGCGAAAGATCCGGCTGGATGAAATTCCTCAATTCTACAATGTGTTAATCGGAGATATGTCCTTGGTAGGTCCTCGTCCGGAGCGTCAGTTTTTTATTGATCAAATTATGATCCAAGCACCGCACTATCGGCATCTGCATAAAGTACGCCCAGGAATTACCAGTTGGGGACAAGTTAAATATGGGTATGCAGAAAATGTTGGGCAGATGATTCAGCGTCTCAAGTACGACATTATCTACATTGAAAACATGTCGCTAGCCTTAGATTTTAAAATTCTGTTTTATACTATTCGTACTATTTTGCAGCGGAGTGGAAAATAAATTTTTATTTTAAGCAAGGATAGATCTGGAGAGGAACATTGATCGACTTAAAAACTTCTTTAACATGATCTTCACGGGTATCGGTAATAAAGATCTGACCAAAGGTATCCTGACTTACGAGTTCCATCAATCGGGTGATCCGCATCACATCCAATTTATCAAAAATATCATCCATCAGTAGAATCGGCTTTACTCCTTTTGCTTCACGCATCAATTCAAACTGAGCCAATTTCATGGCAAGCACAAACGACTTCTGTTGCCCTTGTGAACCTGTCCGTTTTACAGGATAATCGTTCAATAATAACTCCAGATCATCACGTTGAATTCCTGCAGTTGTATATTGCATCATGCGGTCGCGTTGAGCATTACGTTGCAGTAAATTTAAGAGTGAATCTTTCTGTAATTGACTCTCGTACTTCACCGAAACGGTTTCTTTTTCTTGCGTTAAATAATTGTAGAAACGATTAAACAAGGGCACAAAACGCTCAATAAAATGTTCACGCGCAGCAAAAATCCTTGCACCATAATGATTCAACTGTTCATCCCATACCAGCCAAAGTGAAGGGTCTTCTACCCCACCCTTTGCAGTTTGTTTGAGCATGGCATTACGTTGCTGCAAAACGCGGTTATAGTTAATCAAATCATCTAGATAAGGACGATCATATTGACAGATGATGCTATCCATTAATTTGCGACGAAGTTCACTGCTCCCGGTTATTAGTTCATGATCTACTGGAGCCACCATCACTACTGGCAGGAAACCGATATGTTCACCAAGACGTTGGTATTCTTTCTGATTTCTTTTAACTATTTTCTTTTGGCCAGATTTAAGTCCAACGAAGATATCTTCACTATTCCCATCGATATCAAAATGTCCATGAATCGAAAAAAAGCCTTGTTCATGACGGATGTTCAGGCTATCGGTCGAATGAAAATAGCTTTTACAGAGGCATAAATAATGGATTGCATCTAGAATATTTGTCTTTCCGCTACCGTTTTCACCGGTAATTGCATTCGCACCCTGCTCAAACTGAAATTCAGCTTCGGTGTAATTTTTGAAATTGAAGAGACTAAGATTTTTTAAAAACATTCTACCGGCAAATTTAGGAGATCGGCACCGGATCGAGGGTAAATTGTTGAAATCCTAAAAAAATAAGTCTGGATTTGTGGATTTAAAAGGTTTCTGCATCCGGATACTGTTAAAAAAAACTCCTCTATGAACAATAGCACTAAATTTGAACACGAACATTTAACTAGGATCATTATGAAAAAAGTAAGTTTAGTTTTAATCTTCCTGATTGCAGGATTCCAGCTTTTTGCTCAGGAGCCTGTTTGGGTCAATAAGTCAGATATTAAAGAAGTAAAACTCTATCAAAACGGAGCTATGGTTACCCGGACTGCTCGAGCCAATGTAAATTCTGGAATTCAAGAAGTAGTATTAGATGGATTATCACCCTACATTAATCCGCAAAGTATTACCCTCAAAGGAACCGGAGATGCAACTATCCTTTCAGTTTCTTATAAACAAGATTACCTGAAAGAAAAAAAGAAATCTAAAGAAGTGAATGATTTGCAGGACTTGTTAGATTCTCTAAATATACGTTTCCAACAGATTCAAAATAAAAAACAAGTCATCACAGAAACACAGAGTTTGTTACTGGCGAATAAGTCGATTGGAGGAGCCAATAACGGAGTAATTTCAGACGAACTCGAACTAATGGTAGAATACTATCTGAAAAAGATGAGTGAATTGAAACAAGAGTTTTTAGAAACTACCTTGAAAGAAAAGAAGCTCAACGATCAAATCGAAAAGATCAGACAACAATTGAATGTATTAAATGCCAAACAGAATTTACCTACTGGAGATATTGTTGTAAATCTAGATGCGAAAACGAAATCAGCTATCAATTTTGAATTCAGCTATGTGATTGGAAGTTATGCTACTTGGTATGCCTTTTATGATTTGAGAGCGAAAGATGTAAATAGTCCAATCGAATTAGTTTACAAAGCAAAAGTCAATCAAAATACGGGTGAAGACTGGTCTAATGTGAAACTTTCGTTGAGTACAGGAAATCCAGGAGAAGGTGGAAACCAACCTCAAATAAATCCTTGGTATATTAATTTCCTTCAACCAGCAATGTATGGATATCGAGACGATAATGGTGCAGTTAGATCTTCGGTGCCAGCAGCAGCTGAATCTACGGTGCTTTTAAATGCTCCTGTCTTAAAAGCACAAAGACTAGAATCAGTAGTTGTGAATATCAATCAGAATCAACTAGCCTCTGAATTTGAAATTATGACGCCCTACTCTATTCCATCCGACGGACAGGATTATCAAGTAGATATTCAACGTTTCGAAGTAAAAGCAAGTTATATTTATACGGCAGTACCAAAGCTTGATGCCGATGCATTTTTAACAGCTAGAATTACCGATTGGCAAGATTTGAGTCTGAGTCCTGGCTCTGCAAATGTTTATTTTGATGGAGCTTATGTGGGAGAAACATATCTTAATCCTGCTGAAACTAAGGATACCCTAAGTATTTCGCTGGGACGTGATAAAAGGATTGTCATTAAAAGAGAAAAACTAAAAGAGTTCAGCAGTTCAAAAATGTTTGGCAGTAACCGGGAACGTTCATTTACCTATGAAATTAGCGTAAAAAACGGCAAGAAAGAAAACATCAATATTGAAATAGAAGACCAAGTCCCTGTTTCTCAGAATAAAGAAATAGAAGTAAAAACCGAAGAGTTGTCAGGCGCTACTTACAATACGGAGACTGGAATAATTAAATGGAATTTAACAGTTCTACCTGGAGAAACACAAAAGAAAAGATTGTCTTTCAGTGTAAAATATCCTAAAGACAAACAGGTAAACGGATTATAAGATTAAAGAATCAAACCGGCAATCAGCAATGGTTGCCGGTTTTTTATTGCGTCATAATTCATAGGTCACTGGATCGATAAAACAAGGACTTTTAATCACTTCTTCTGAAATACCATTCGTGTAATTTGCCTTTAATCGGACTCGTGAACCTTTTTTATAATTATCCATAATCACTCTGGAACCATCTGGAGAAAGAATGCCTTTGATGGGTTCACCCGTTTTATCATACCGTAAACTATCTATAGAGTGAGCGGGTTTTTCCAATTGAAACTGATACTGCCGAAAGGCATCCGGAGTAAACAAAGTATCTTGTTTCAGACTTTGAGCCTGAAGAGTGTTCCATCCAGAAAAAAATATCAACAGTAAAAAAATCTTACGCATGGATCATTAAATTTACGACCTCAAGTTACAAAATCAAACTGATCAAAGAACATTATGGCACAAGAAATCGATTTTCAAATTTTAGGTGATGATATTCAGGTTGTAGAAGTAGAAATGGATCCAGGTGAAGGTGTGCGCGCCGAAACTGGAGCTATGCTATATATGGAACAGGATATCGATATGCAGACGGGAACAGGTGGAGGATTAATGAAAGGACTCAAGAGGATGATTACTGGGGAAAGTTTTTTCATCACCAGTTTTACGAACCTTGGTAATCAGAAAAGGAAGATGGCATTTGCAGCTCCTTACCCCGGTAAAATCATCAATATCAATCCTGCAGATTTCGGAGGAAAGTTTTTATGTCAAAAAGATGGATTTTTATGTGCTGCGCAGGGAATTGAAATCAATATCGCATTCACAAAGAAAATCGGTGCAGGATTATTTGGAGGTGAAGGTTTTATATTGCAGGAGTTAAGTGGTGATGGAAACACCTTTATTCATGCAGGAGGCACTATTCTGAAACGACAATTAGCGGTTGGCGAACAACTTCGTGTAGATACAGGTTGCCTCGTTGCTTTTGAACCTACCATCGACTATGATATCAAGTTTATTGGAGGATTCAAAAACTCACTTTTTGGTGGGGAAGGCTTATTTTACGCTCAATTAACGGGACCGGGATTATTATATTTGCAAAGTATTCCATTTTCTAGAATGGCGGATAGAATTGTTGCTGCCAGTCGTATGGGCGGAGGTCGTGAGGAATCAACTGGCTTAGGCGGATTACTGGGAGGGTTTATTAGTGGTAAAGAATAAAAAAAAACGTGGGAAATGAATCACCACGTTCTAACCATCAAACCATAGAAAAATTCTCTTGATCAGCGAACTAATTCGAGCCGCTGATGTAATATGTTATTGCCTGTTTCTATCGTATAGTAATAAACTCCTGGAAGAAGACCATCTCCATCGAGTTCGAATCGGTACATCTCTCCTTTTACCACTGCATCCTCAAATAATTCAGAAAGCAATTGCCCCTGATCATTGAACAACTTTACTTTAATAAATTCATCACGTAAGGATTTATAAAAGATTGTAGTAGTTTCCTTAAATGGATTCGGGTAGGCTGAAGTTGTACTATAGCTGATTGCATTAATGGATGTCGGTTTAGGATGAACAGCATCCTTTGCCTTAGCTCCTACCGGAAGATATAGCGTTACGATTAATGGAGCTATTAGCTTCCAGTGCTTTATCATAGTTTTTGTGATTCGAACAGCAATTTACAATCTGTAGAATAAATTCTATTAGATTTTGCGTGAATCAGGAAAAAAGCTGGATAAACGTCCTTAAATCACAGGCGAAGCATCCTTCCCAGCTTTGAAAGGATTGCGAGCAGTCCAGTCTTTAGGTGCTTCAGCAGGTAAAAAAGGTTTTACGATTTTATTGAGAAGTGAATTATTCATCTTCAAGTAACCATTGTAATCTACTGGTAATGCGCCAACAGTAGTTTTCATTTCCATTGCAGTTCTACCATACGAAAGCTGCTGTGCTCCGGATTCAATAGCTATTTCAATTAATTCATAAAGGATATTCAGATAAATCGAATGTGATTTATTGAATTCATAATCGATACCAATATGGTGGGCTTCGTATTCTGAACCATTTAGAATACCGGTCATAAAAGCAATCATTTTTTCGCCTTTATAATATGCTCTGAAACGGAATTTATTTTGCAGTGAAAGCGATAATGAAAGCAAATACTGTACATCAGGTTTAGCAAGCGTGACGGGAGATTTATGCTGAACTGCTTGATACAATTCATTGATCCTTGCACTCTGTTCTTTTATTTCTGTAGTACTCAAATTACGAACGGTACAATCTGCGATTTTCTTCCTTGCATTATTCAAACGAAGACGATATTTAGCGGAAAGTGCATCTTGATAATCCTGAAAAGTAGTCCATGAAGTCTCGAAAAACACTTTCATAATCGGATCCAGCACAATGCGATTAAAATTATTCGCTAATAGTGCTACGGAAGCCGGATCATTCTCTTTGATAAAATCTTTTACAAGTAGTGTAATTACTTTACCAGACTTTTCCAGATCACTGGTGATTTTCTTTAGTACTTGAGGTAAAACGGCGTAAGCATTGGGGTCAGGATTTTTTCCTGCAAAAATTCCAAAATCACCACTAAGACACATATTGCCACAATTCAGCAGGTAATGTGGATGATCTTTTTTAGCACCAAAAAGTAATTTATTAATGATGAGGGCAAAGCTATTTACGACTTTAGTATAGGGCTCGATATGAACAATAGTTCCCAGTTCACGCGAGGCGACATTTAAAATCTGAAAATAATAGAAGCCTTTAATTTTATTATTTTCAACGAGGACGATATAATGAAAAGTGAGACCAGCAATTCCTGAAACTTCAAGAGCCTTTAAATAATCAGGGCTTAAAAAAACAGGTGCATCCTTCAGGAAATTTCTAACAGCGTCACTTAATTGATCGCAATTATCAAAAGATAACAAGGTAACTTCCATTATATCTTCAGGAGAGGAAAGTAAACAATTTGATAGCACTCTAACAATGATTTAATGGAATAATAATAAGACTATTTTCTACTATTTTGATCATCCTCTAACATCAACTCACGGATGTACTTTACGGGAGCACTGCCATAGCTAAGGAATTTCTCATGAAATGCTTTGAGGTTAAATTTATCTCCTTGTAATTTTTTCATCTCTTCACGAAGGTCATAAATTTCAGTAAAGCCTGTGAAATAAGAGTCCAATTGAACCTGTGTCAACTTCACTCTTTTCCACTTGCCTTGAGCTTCTGCTGTCTGTTGAAAATCGCCATCCATTAATAATTTCATGGCCTCTTCTTCACTCATATTTTTTTCATGTACTGAATAATCCAGAATGGTGTTACACACGGTACGCAGGTGCCATTTATAATACATCAGCCACATTTCAGGTTCATTATTTCCATAGCCATTTTCCAGCATCATCCGTTCGCTATACACAGCCCATCCTTCAACCATGGCGCCATTGCCCAAAATACTCTTAATGATAGATGGGGATTGATTACTATAAACTAACTGTGTATAGTGTCCTGGAATCGCTTCATGGATATTTAAAATCTGAAGGATATAACGGTTGTATTCTCGCAAATAACTTTCTGCCATCTCTGGAGTATAGCCATCCAAAAGAGAAACGTTATAGTATGTATTTCCCTCTTTGTCATAGGGACCAGGAGCTGAAATCGATGCTCCAGCACCACCGCCTTCCATATATGCGGGAGTTTTTCGTACCACCAGAGGTTTAGAAGGATCAATATAAATCAACTCTTTTTTATTGATGAAGTCAATCAATTGAGGAATTTGCTTTTCAATGGATTGCAAGAACGAATCACGACTAACATGTTGAACTGAAAGGGTATCAATCATTTTGCGTATCATCACTTGCAGAGCTGCAGGTTTAGGTTGAGAACCAAAATATTTTGGCCATAATGTAGCAGTGATTTTCGCCATTTCATTATGAATTTCATCCTTCCGTTTTAATGCTTTCTGATAAATTTCTTCTGCAGAATATCGGGAAACAATATCATACTCAAATTTTTTATCATACAACACTTTACCGATTCTGAAACTTCTTGCGTTTTCTGGTTTAAGGGCTTTTCTCTTTTCCTTTAAAAAATCAACATAAGAGGCGATTGCTTTTTTAGCACTATCGGTCCAAGCAATAAGATGATTACGTTCTGCAAGCGATAAGCCAGAACCTAATACAGAATCCGCCAATGCTTTACCAAACACTTCTTCCACCGAACCTTCATGCTGATAAATTGCAAGATCAGTATGCTCAATAGTTGGATTTAAAATCTGTTTTTTAGCAGCTGCATAAAAGGCAGGAACTTGTTCCAACCTGTCATTAATTGTACGTAGGCGCTTATCTAAAGGAGCATAACGACCATTGAGGATCTCAGCAAATTCACCAGCCACATTGAACGATGCCGGATTCCATTCATAGGATTTGAATTCTTTATTGTACCAAAGCGTACTATTTAGATTATCACGGATCATCCATAAATCTATACGGTTAAGATCGGTGAGTTTTTTTTCATTGAATGTTTTTAGTGTATCTAAATATTGTTCACAAACTTGATTCATGCTCGTTCTGTAAGCTTCATCAGGAGCAATTAGCACACTATCATATTTATGATAACCCGCATAGATTGCAGCCGAAGGATTCATCTTCCACATTTGTTCGACATACCTGCTTCTGAACTCTTCAAAAACGGTATCCTGACCATCTGCAGGGAGTTTTTGGTTTCCGCAAGATGACATCAAAATGGCAAATAAAAGAGCAATAACAGGTAAAGGCTTTATCATAAGGCTGTAAATTTCATGAAGGGATTTGAGAGAATGTCTGGTGGATTACGAAATTAGAGTTTATTTTGTAGCCTCTCCCATCAGAACTATGAAGAACATTATCAGAACAGCTTTAACTCTTAGTATTTTATCTCCACTTGGTGGATTCAGTCAAGGATTAACCTACCCTACCACCCTCAAGACGGATCAAAAAGACACTTATTTTGAAACTACGGTAGAAGACCCTTACCGATGGTTGGAAGATGACCAATCCCCAGCCACAGCTGAATGGGTAAAGGCTGAAAATGAGGTTACTAATAATTATCTGAATCAAATCCCTTTTCGAGATTCTTTAAAAAAAAGAATGCAGGATTTATGGAATTTTCCTAAATATTCGGTTCCTGTAAGATGTGGTAGTGGATATTTTTACTTCAGAAGTGATGCATTAAAGAACCAACCGCTTCTATTTTTCATGAAAAGTCTGGAATATGTGCCGATGGCCTATTTCGACCCAAACAAATTATCCGACGAAGGCACAACAGCAATTTCATCGATAGAGCCTTCTCCTGATGGTGCTTATCTTGCAATGGTTATTAGTGAATCTGGAAGCGACTGGAGTTCGATCAGAATTAAAGAAGTGAAATCGGGTAAGACCTTACCAGAAAAACTAGGTTGGTTGAAATTCTCCAATATTGCTTGGTATAAGGATGGATTTTTCTACAGTCGTTTTGATGCACCTGCAGATGGAAATATTTTATCCTCCAAAAATGAATTTCAAAAAGTATACTATCACAAAATAAACACTGAACAAATCAGTGATTCGCTAGTTTTTGAAGACAAAGAACACGCTTTAAGAAATTTCGGTGCAATGGTTAGTAATGATAAAAGATACTTTATTATTAGTGGAACCGAATCTACTTCAGGAAACTGTCTGTATGTTCAGGATTTGCAAAAGCCAGGAAGTAAGCCGGTCATGATTGTTAAAAGTTTTGAAAATGATTTCGATTATATCGGAGTGAATGGAAATAATTTGTTGTTCATGACCAACTTCAAAGCACCTAGAAAAAAAATCATTGCAATAAACCCTCAGCTACCTGGTGTTGCTAATTGGAAAGATTTAATTCCAGAGCAATCTGAAATACTTCAAGGAGCAAGCATCTGCTGGAATAAAATGTTGGTTCATTCTATGAAAGATGCAAGTTCAAGATTATATGAGTATGCGCTTGATGGAACCAAAACTCGCGATCTACCACTGAATGGAATTGGTACTGTAGATGGAATTGGTGGTTCGCCAGAAGATAGTACTGCATTTATTTCATTTACCACCTTTACCTCACCTGCTGTTATTTACAAATACAACGTTAAAACAGCCAGAATGGGGACACAATTTAAAACTAAATTAACCTTCGACCCAGATCAATTTGTGACCGAACAGGTGTTTTATACTAGTAAGGATGGGACAAAAATCCCAATGTTTTTAGTACATAAAAAAGGATATACTCCTGACAAAAACACTCCTACTCTACTTTTCGGCTATGGTGGATTTAACATTAGTAAAACTCCTGAATTCAAACCAGAACGCTTAGTATTTTTAGAGCAAGGTGGATTATTTGCAATGGCGAATATCAGAGGAGGTGGAGAATATGGAACGGCTTGGCATGAAGCTGGAACGAAACTCAAAAAGCAAAATGTTTTTGATGATTTCATTGCTGCAGCTGAATACCTGATCAAACAAGGATACACTAATTCATCGAAGCTGGCGATTAGTGGCCGGTCGAATGGCGGACTGTTGATTGGAGCAGTTATGACTCAACGCCCTGATTTGTTCAAAGTAGCATTGCCTGCTGTGGGTGTTATGGACATGTTAAGATTTCATAAGTTCACCATTGGCTGGGCGTGGAAAAGCGATTATGGCTCCAGTGAAAATGCAGAGGAATTCAAATACATCTACAAATACTCGCCGCTTCATAATATTAAATCAGGTGTAAGTTATCCTGCAACAATGGTAACAACTGGTGATCATGATGATCGAGTAGTACCGGCACATTCATTCAAATTTGCAGCAACTTTACAAGATAAAAATAAAGGTGAGCATCCAATGCTTATCAGAATTGATAGTAACGCAGGACATGGTTCTGGTAAGCCTACTGGTAAATTAATTGATGAGCAAGCTGATATTTTCTCCTTTCTTTTTTATAATCTTGGTATGACTTTATGAGAAAAATTGGATTATTACTGACTTTGATGGCTATCGCAATTGTGGTATTGGTTATTTCCTGTAAAAAGGAAGAAAATCTGAATGCTATGGATTTTAAAATAACTGGCGTTCACGACCTGACATTAGAGTTAGGAGATATAAATACCACCGAACTCAAAGCATTTTGGTTAGGTGGGGATAAGGAGGAATTAGCCTTTCAAACAAGTGGTCTACCGAATGGTGTTGTCGCAACCTATGATCCACCAAGAGGAGTTCCTGACTTTGTATTTAACCAGAAAATTACAGTGGAAGCTTCGGCGGATACTGGAATGTTTACCGTTACGGTCACTGCTGTTTCAAAAGCGAATAAAACATTTTCAAAAAATTTTCAATTACATATCAAACCAGTTGGCAATAGCAAACCGATTATTTCGCTCAATTCAGGGAATGCAATTAACCAACGATTGAATGATCCATTTTTTGATCCAGGATATACAGCTTTGGACGATGAAAATGGGGATATAACAGCTCAAGTACAAGTTTTCGGCACAGTAAATAAAGATTCCAGCTCAGTGTATACTTTATCGTATGTGGTGACAGATTCGGAAGGTGCAAAAGATTCAGTGACAAGAACGGTTACTGTATTGAACGATTTATATTTTTTAAACGGCCAGTATAGTTGCACTACCTTTCTACCCAATAGCACTACTTATAACTGGATCACGGATATAACTGCATCGACCACAGTAAACAAACGATTTAAAATTTTTAAAATATCGGATTGTTTTTATGCCGATGTTATCATGGATTATAGTGCTACTATAGATTCATTTTATACTGCATTTTCGCAAACTTATTGGTGTAAATCTGCTACCGATAGTATTCCACATACTTATGATGGAGCCGGCAAAATATTTAATAACGGAGTTAGTGTTAGCCTAAACTTTAGATATAATGATACCTACTTCGATTCTACACTAAATACAAATGTAACACAGGTAAAACGAGATTTTTATATCAAGTAAGATTGGTAAAAATCACTAATCTTTCTTGATCTGCATTTCAATAATAAAATCCTTGCTCATTTCGGAACGAAGGGCTATCAGATCTCTGCTTTGCTCTGAAATCCATAACCAAGTTGGAATATTTTTATAAATCACTGATACTTTAAAACAGGCCAGCTTATTGTTTTCATTTTGTATTAAAACAACATTTTCAACTCCGGTAATTTTATAAAATCCTATTCCCCCATCTTCATACGTATACGCAGGAATCTCCGCCTTATAGCCATTCTTAAGTGGTAAACCTCGGATCAACAAGTCATAGCTGTACGAATCAAAAAATGGAATTTGAGAAGAATCATTAATCATCACGGTATCGCCAGATAATTTCAGGTTATAGCCCTCTATTTTCTTAGAGTTAAAATGAATAATCATATTGCGGTTAGGATGCGAAGAAGAATGATATAAGGGATTAAAGGTATTCAAAACTGAAAGCGAAGAATCTGTCAATTCCAGCTTTCCTCTACGTGTCCACTGTACTCTGAGGATTTGATTTTTTGCCTGATTCACAAATACTCGGTTCCGATAAATTCCAGATGGAATACGGGAAGTATCTCGGATATTAAAAATAGTATAAGTTACATCCTCATTATGCATGACGCGAGTATCAATTAATCCGATTTCCGGTTTAAGTTGATTCACCTGAGCAAAAACAATATTGTTCTGGATTAGCGAGATTAAGAAGATAAAGAGGAACAAAGATTTATGTGGCATTTGACTTAAATAATTTTCCAGAAAAAATTACAAGGGGCTAATAAATGCAAATGGCTCACATTGAAACTCCAAATTGAAGCAAATGATGTCGGGCATGCTTATCAAACAGATGTAACCATTGATCAAAATCAAGTTCACCAAAGATTGGATTCATCATTACCAAACCCGGTTGATTTTCGAACAATGCTATGAAATCATCGATTTCGGTTTTTAATTCATGAAGGGCTTCACTGTTTGAACCATGTCTTAAAGGCAAAGGCTCTTCACCCATTAATGCATTCTTTGTATTCTGACGAAAAGGCTTTTCACTTAACATAAATGAACGATAGACTGGCAATTGGTCGGTTGATGTATAGAGATTTTGTTGATCTTTTCCATTGGCCATCCGAATTGAATCCGACATATGTTCAATCATTTGTTGAACATTCATTTTACCCCAGAGCGCTGGTGTTTGCGGATCCAATTTTTTGAGTTCAGCAACAAATGTTTGGGAGAGAAAATCTTTTTTAGACATAATTATTTTTTAAAAAGGTTAGAATCCAGGAAATCCGGGAAGAAAATCTTTGCCTGCAGCTTTCATTTCAGTTTCGGAAACCTGTTCTGCATTGGTGAGTGCACGATTTAGAGCAGTTTCTAAGAGTTCCTGCAATTCTTCTTTACAGTTAGGGTTCAATAAACTTTCATCGATACTAATACTTTTCACTTTACGATTAGCGGTCACAGTTACTTTGACCGCTCCTGCTTCACCTTCAACAGAAATCAAATCAAGACGGGACTTAATTTCATCCATTTTCTTCTTGATATCGCCAAATTTATTGATCAGATCAAACATGTATTTCAGTTTTAAAAGCAAAGGCGAAGATAAGAATCATTCCTCACAGGATATTTAATGATGTTCTACATGAGGAGGAGACTTATGTTAAGTAGTTCTTTCTCATACGCAAAGGCTATCATTTCGATAAAAACAGGTAAATAAGTAGACCAAAGAGCGGATATGGGCGACGAAATGCCCTTGACTTGTTCCGTATAAACTTTTCGTTACATTAGTGGCCTGTAACCTAACAACCCGTTAAACAAATATGAGCAAAACAGCAGAAACAGGACACCCGAAAGGACTTTGGGTATTATTCGGAACGGAAATGTGGGAAAGGTTCAATTTCTACGGAATGAGAGCTATTCTTACTTTATTTCTTGTAAACTCCTTAATGATGAAAGAAGATCAAGCTTCTCTCATTTATGGAGGGTTTTTAGGACTCTGTTATTTAACTCCAATGTTGGGAGGATTTGTAGCCGATCGTTTCTTCGGAAATAGAAACTGCATATTATTAGGTGGATTAATGATGGCCTGCGGACAATTATTATTGTTTGGAAGCGCCAGTATTTTCGGTACCAATATCGGGCTTGCTAATAACCTAATGTGGATTGCACTTGGAATCATCATCTTCGGAAATGGTTTTTTCAAACCCAATATTTCGAGTATGGTTGGAAGTTTATATCCTAAACAAGAAAAAAATAAACTAGATACTGCATTTACGATTTTCTATATGGGAATCAATTTAGGAGCTTTTTTGGGTCAGTTGATTTGTCCGATCATCGGAGATGTTAAAGATGCCGGAGGGATTCGCGATATTCATGCTTTCAAGTGGGGCTTTCTGGCTGCAGCAATTGCAATGTTGATTGGAACCGCAGTATTTTATTTCCTGAAAAATAAGTATGTTGTTACTCCTGATGGTAAACCCTTAGGCGGATTACCTTCCAAAAATGATAATTCAGATTTTGAAGAAGGAGAATCACAAAAAGCAGTGTTTTCATCTACTGCTTTAGGTATGGCAGGACTAGCATTTTTAGTTTTAGGAGGAATCATTCACTATGCATTCGGACAAAACTGGATCTATACCTTGATATATTCTAGTGGATTATCACTTGCGGGATTAATCATATCAGACACCTCTTTAACTAAAGTTGAGCGAGATAGGATTATCGTCATTTACATTGTTGCCTTCTTCGTAATCTTCTTCTGGGCAGCATTTGAACAAGCGGGATCATCACTAACTTTCATAGCCGATAATCAGACAGATCGAAATTTCTTTGGCTGGCAAATGCCACCATCGATGGTTCAGATTTTTAACGGACTCTTTGTAGTCCTCTTCGCAATACCTTTCAGTATGCTTTGGGATTATTTGAGAAGCAAACAGAGAGAGCCGATTTCGCCAATGAAACAAGCATTCGGATTAGCGTTGATTGCACTCAGTTATTATATCATTGCACATAATGTTAAAGATCTCGGAAACCATGGTCTTTTAGCAATCAAATGGCTGATTCTATTGTACCTCATTCAAACGTGTGCTGAGCTTTGCTTGTCTCCAATTGGATTATCATTAGTTGGGAAATTATCGCCAAAACGATTCTCTTCGTTACTATACGGAGTATTCTTCCTTTCCAATGCATCAGGATATGCGCTGGCAGGTACTTTGGGATCTATTTTACCAGCAACGGGAGATAAATTCAATAAAGCACAAGAATTAGGTATCGATTTACAAGCAATTCTCGATAAAAAGGTAACTCCTACTGCCGAACAACTGGCAATTTTATCAAAGAATCAGATTAATGCCAGCAATCCGATATTCGCAGGATTTGAGATTCACAACCTCTTCGAATTCTTTATGGTATTCGTAATTCTAACAGGATTAGCCTCGATTATCCTATTCTCGCTCACTCCTCTTCTGAAAAAGATGATGCACGGAATTAAATAAAAAAGCATACTTCATATTAACTAGAAAGCCCTGCCTATAAACGGTAGGGTTTTCTTTTAAAAGAATGTTGGTAAAGCCGGATAAAACCTATTACTTTGATTGATATTGATACAGTCTAAAACAACTTTATGACAATAGCCGAAATTCAAAACTTTAAAGGAAAATATCCTAAGCAATTATGGTATTTATTCTTCTCAGAAATGTGGGAACGTTTTTGTTTTTATGGCATGCGGGGAATGCTTGTTGTTTTTATGGTGAGCGAGTTAATGATGCAGGATGATGTTGCCAATTTACAGTACGGCGCCACTCAGGCTTTCGTTTATGCTTTTACATTCATCGGCGGTTTGTTTGCTGATAAAATATTAGGCTATCGAAAATCATTATTCTGGGGTGGAATATTAATGATTGTTGGGAGTTGCATTCTAGCGTTTGATCCGCATAAGTTTTTCTTTCTTGGAATCAGTTTTACGATCATAGGAACAGGATTTTTCAAACCTAATATTTCCACAATGGTTGGGAAATTATACAAAGAAGGCGACCCTAGAAGAGATGCTGGATTTTCATTGTTCTATGCAGGAATTAATTTAGGAGCATTAATAGGCGGCTACCTTTGTATTGCAGTTGGAAAAGGTGCAATGCTTGCTAATGTGATTCCAGAAACCTTGAGATGGAATGTTGCATTTGGATTTGCAGCAGTAGTGATGCTTTTTAGTCTACTCACTTTTATACAAACCCAGAAAAGTTTGGCTACGATAGGAATATCTCCCTTGCTAAATCTCGAAGATTCTAAAAGAAAGTTATATGAGTATGCAACCTATATTGGATCAATTGCCATTATTCCCATCATCATTTTACTTGTCTCCAATTCTGCTTACACTGATATTTTCATGTTTATTGTAGGCCCTTGTGCATTATTGTATATGTTTTATGAGATGCGCAAATTTACACTAGCAGAAAATAAGAAGTTAATCACGGCTTTAATTCTAATTCTATTTTCAATTGTATTCTGGGCCTTTTTTGAGCAAAGTGGAGGTTCATTAAGCCTCTTTGCAGCGAGCAACTTAAGCGGAACTGTTGTAGGAATTCCGCTTGATCCAAATGGAGTAAATAATTCAGCAAATTCACTTTTTGTTATTGCATTCGCTGCGTTGTTAGGTATGCTTTGGTTGTGGATGAGTAAACGTAAAATGGAACCGAGTACAGTGGTGAAATTTGGATTAGGATTTTTATTTCTGGCGGCTGGATTTTACATCTTTTATTATACTAGATTTTTTAGCGATGCGAATGGCGTAACTTCACTTGATTTATTCACTTTCGGATGGTTAGTCATCACTTTTGGGGAATTATCTCTCTCCCCTATTGGGATGTCGGCTATGACCAAATTATCTCCTCATAAATTACAAGCGGTAATGATGGGAATGTGGTTTCTCGCCAGTGCATATGGGCAGTATTTTGCAGGAATTCTTGGAGCAAATATTGCCAGTGCATCAGAAAATTCAACCAATCTAGAAAAATTGTTTGTGTATGCGGAAGGGTATAAACAACTAGCGATATACGCATTAATCAGTGGACTAGTCTTAATTGCTCTATCTCCATTGATAAAAAAACTTACTGGTGCGGAACAGAAATAATATCTATTTTTTAAAAACAACGTAAAAAGAAAAATGAAACTTCAGCGAATTTTTTTAATACTACTAGGAATTATCCTCTTGAATTCTTCCTGTAATGCCCAATCCAATACTACCGAAGGAACCACTTCCGGTGGTATCAAATGGATGAGTTTTGAGGAGGCAGTAGCGAAATGTGATAAGAATCCTAAAAAAATCTTTATCGATGTGTATACAGGTTGGTGTGGATGGTGTAAACGTATGGATGCCACTACGTTTAAAGACAGTTCGATTATAAATTACATGACTGAGCACTATTATGCTGTAAAGTTGGATGCGGAGACAAAGGATACTATCCACTTTAAAGACAAAATATTTACTTATAAGACTGAGTCTAAAGCGAATGAACTTGCTTTATCACTGTTAAACGGGCAGATGAGTTACCCTAGCTTCGTTTTTTTGGATGAAAAATATCAGTTATTATCACCTTTACAGGGCTTTAATACGGTAGAACAAATCACTCCAGTTTTGAGGTATTTCGGAGAAAATATCTACCTTACTAAAAAGTGGGAAGATTATCAAAAAGGGTTGAGTAAAACGGAATAAGCTATTTGTTGAATTCTATAAAAAAAGGCGGATAATTTTCATTATCCGCCTTTGGTTTTTAAATTAAATGTTAATATTAATTACAACACTTAAAAATAGAAGTTAAGGTTAATTGCTCCAGAGCCATTATTATTATCAAAGCCTACCTGAGAACTTTTTCCGGTATTTATAATATTAGAATCTACTCCTGCACCATTCCAACTTTCTGTTTGCACTTCATCTTTACCAACGAAACTTAATGTTGGTCCCCAACCATACTGAGCGCTCAGCGACATTTTTGCGGAAAAGAAATATTCTACCCCAAGAAACCCTTGAATCCCGAGGCCGAAACCAGTTCCTGCTTTTTCTGTTTTTACCCGATTTTGCGTCGGCGTTTCATTACTCAATGCATTACCATAAGTGTAAGTATTTTTTCCGGAATTGAAATTAATGAATGCCTCCGCCCCGTAAAATCCTTTCAATCTACCTTTGCCTTTCCATTTTTGTAAACCTGCACCTATTGTGACATTAGCTGATGATTTTTTTATTTCATCGGCAACAGTTTCATTCGCATTTGTACTACCACTTCTTGGAACATAAGTAGTTGTTTTATCATTCGCAAAGCCCAGTCGAACGATTCCACGATACGCCATTGTTGGACTAACCACATACATACCTGTTAAAGTTAAAGGATAACCTTCTTTAAAACTTGCTGAAGGACTATGCAATGAATCCGTAAATATTGATCCTACGAATTCCAATAATGGAATCGCATCAAATCCTATGCTCCAGTCACCTGCTTCCGGTAAGATCGGGAGTCCTTTTTTAGTCATTAAATCCTGGGCATTTAGCGAAGAGCCGGATACCAGTAGAAATAAAAGAATCACAATTTTTTTCATGAGTTTTCTGTTAGAGATTCGTAAACGTAATAATTTAAGTTTTATTGGACGAAGTGATCAAGAGACCATTCAAGATTAATTATATGGAGAGAATTTCACTTATTTTAAAGAGATCCGCATCCAATGGATCATGTTGTTTGGTAGCATGACTTAGTGGAGTAAGACTGACTTGATTGTTTTTGATTCCAACCATAACTCTGTTTTCCCCGGCTAACAAGCATTCAATTGATCTTACTCCAAAGCGAGCCGCTAAGATGCGATCAAATGCCGTAGGACTTCCACCGCGTTGAACATGGCCAAGTACAGTTACTTTGGTTTCATAATGGCTTAGACGAGCTTTTAATTGATTAGCGATATTTTGTGCACCACCATTATTTTCGCCTTCCGCAACAATTACAATACTACTAGATTTATTTTCGCGAGCGCCTTTTTCTAATTTACTAACCAAACCATTCAGATCAGTTTCTCGTTCAGGTAGCAATATGGATTCAGAACCTCCAGCCACTCCAGCCCATAAAGCTATACATCCTGAATCACGTCCCATCACTTCAATAAAAAAGCAGCGATCGTGAGAAGCTGCGGTATCTCTAATTTTATCTATTGCTTCGATAGTCGTGTTCACGGCAGTATCGAAACCAAGTGTATAATCTGTACCTGCAAGATCATTATCAATAGTGCCCGGGATTCCAATAATTTTCACATCGGGAAAACGTTTGCAGAATTCTTCGGCGCCTTTAAAAGTACCATCGCCGCCGATAGCAATCAGGGCATCGATCTGATGAGCTCTCATGTGTTGGTAGGCTTTATCCATGCCTTCCACCGTCATAAAATCTTTACTGCGAGCAGTCTTTAGGATTGTTCCACCTCTTTGAATAATATTACTTACAGAGCGGGATGTCATCGGTTTAAATTCATCCTCAATCATTCCTTGATAGCCTCTCATGATTCCATAAACTTGCAATTCATGAAAAAGTGCGGCTCTGACTACTGCTCTGATGCAAGCATTCATTCCGGGAGAATCTCCACCTGAAGTAAAAACTCCTACGCGATTAATTAAATCCGACATTAGGTTTATGAATAATTTGCGCTAAGGTAATACAGAGGATGGAGAAAATGATCATCTGATTTCTTCCCCTTAGTTTATATTTGCATTTCAAGCATTTATGATGGAAGAGCAAGAAAACCCTTGGAAAACACTGAGTTCTAAAGTAGAATATGAAAACACTTGGATCAAAGTAACAGAACATCAAGTCCTTAATCCGGCAGGGAATCCCGGTATTTATGGAGTTGTTCATTTTAAGAACAAGGCAATTGCGGTAATTCCACTAGATGAGGAATACAATACATGGATTGTAGGTCAATATCGGTACACAATGAATACCTATGAATGGGAAGTTACAGAAGGAGGTTGTCCAGAAAATGAAGATCCGTTGGAAGGTGCCAAAAGAGAATTAGTAGAAGAAGTTGGATTAACTGCAGAAAAATATGAACTGATTATGTCGATGCAATTATCAAATTCTGTTTCTGATGAGGTTTCCTATACGTACGTTGCAACGGGTTTGAAATTCGTTGGTAGTTCACCAGAAGAAACAGAAGAATTAAGAGTTAAAAAGTTGCCTTTTGAAGAAGTCTTTCAAATGGCGATGAGAGGAGAGATCCGCGATGCACTATCGGTTGCGTCTATCCTAAAAGTTAAACTTTTGATAGCACAAGGAAAACTTTAGCGAGTACCTTCTTTAAATTTCGCAATGGCATTACGGGTAAAATCAGAAAGCACCAATTTTCCACTCATTGCTGCACGTTCTGCTAACAACTTATCCCAATGATCGGTACCTTCCCAAAATACTGATTTCAGCATTTGCATAGCTTCCGGATTAGAAGCTGCAAGACGCTTTGCGAGTTCTTCTATTTCTTTATCAAGGTCATCAATAGTTGCAACGATATTTGTGTAGAGTCCTTTTTCTCTTGCCCATTCTGCAGATTGCCATGCCGAAGCATTTATCGTTAACTGACAAAAAGCAGAAGTACCCACTTTTCTTTCAACCGCAGGACCCACCACAAAAGGACCAATACCCACTGCGAGTTCACTCAATTTAATGGAAGCAGCATCTGTAGCAATAGTATAATCAGCGGCAGCTGCAAGTCCAACCCCACCACCTACTGCCTTGCCTTGAACTCTTGCAATCACAAATTTGGGAGCTTTACGTATCGCATTAATTACTGCTGCGAAGCCTGAAAAAAATACTCTACCTGTATCGATATCATGAATAGAAGCTAGCTCATCAAAAGAAGCACCGGCACAAAATGCTTTCTCTCCTTCGCTTTTTAGGATAATAACTTTCGCTGCTGTATTATTGCCAAGCGCAGAAATTTCTTCGGCGAGTTTTCGAAGTAAAACACCTGGCAATGAATTGCTTTGAGGATGAAAAAATGTGACAGTCCCAATTCCATTATTAATTTCAGAAGTGACAGTTCCTTGCATACTTTTAAATTGACAATTTGATAATAAATTCTAATTTAACGAAGTCTTCATTGATCCACTCAACCTGATTGATCGCGTTTTTTTACCATAGTTAAAATAGTAGCGATGGCCACTGTTTCACCAGTTTCATCATACACATCAACGAGCCATTTCACGATCCCTTTAGCAATATCATCTTCAGAACGTTTCTCGGTACTTACTTTTTCTTTGACAGTAAGTTTTACACCGATCGTCATTCCTGGATAAACAGGTTTCGTAAAACGACATTCTTCGAGACCGTAGTTCAACAATACAGGACCTTTTTTAGGATCAACGAAGAGCCCTGCAGCTTTTGCAAGTACGAAATAACCATGAGCTACACGTTGAGTAAAGATGGTACCTTCGAGCGAAGTCGCATCCATATGCGCATAAAAATTATCACCACTAACATTTGCGAAATTGGTGATATCCGCTTCGCTAACGGTATGTTTATGGGTAATTACGGTTTCACTGATTTGGAGATCTTCAAAATATTTTCTGAAAGGATGAACCTCTTTTTCAATTTGTTTTCCACCTTGTTGATAGACATTTGTGATGGCGGAAATTGTGGTTGGTGAACCCTGAATAGCAGTACGCTGCATATAATGCAGGACACCACGTTTACCTCCCATTTCCTCTCCACCTCCTGCTCTACCCGGCCCGCCATGCGTTAACAAAGGCATTGGAGAACCATGACCAGTACTTTCTTTTGCACAATCATTATTCAGCACTAAAATTCTTCCATGCATAGAAGCTGCACCCAACACAAACTCCTTTGCAATATTATCGTCGGCGGTAATGATACTCGATACCAATGAACCTTTCCCCATTTTCGCCAACTGAATAGCATCAGCATGAGTACGGTAAGGCATTAGTGTAGATACCGGACCGAAGGGTTCTATTTCATGGCAATCGGTATATTTAAAAGGGTCGCTGTTAAGGAATAAAATCGGTGATAAGAACGCACCTCTTTCAGTATCCGTTCCAGTAACGTCCACTTTATCAGGATTTCCAAAAATGATTTCCTGTGTTTTTGATAAGAGTTGGATTTTACTTTTTACTTCTTCCAATTGACTCATCGATGCAAGGGCGCCCATTCTTACTCCTTCCACATTTGGATCCCCCACTACAGTTGAAGCTAATCGTTTACCAATTGCAATACGCACATCTTCTATTCTATCTTCAGGAACCATTATACGACGAACTGCGGTACATTTCTGACCAGCTTTAGAAGTAATTTCCCGTTGAATTTCTTTAATAAAAATATCGAATTCTGAAGAACCTGGAAACACATCTAAACCCAAAACGCAACAATTCAGCGAATCCGCTTCCATATTAAAGGGCACCGCTTCATCGAGAATCCGCGGATGTGATTTCAACATTTTCCCTGTAGATGCAGAGCCCGTAAAGGTCACCACATCCTGACTTATCACATGATCTAGGATGCCATTTGCAGAGCCACAGATCAGTTGTAATGCACCTTGAGGGAGTATGCCTGAATTTACAATTTCTTTGACTACTGCTTCAGTTAAAAACGAAGTAACCGTTGCAGGTTTAACAACTGCAGGGACACCAGCCAGAAAATTTACGGCAATTTTTTCCAGCATTCCCCATACTGGGAAATTAAATGCGTTGATGTGAATGGCGGTACCTTCTTTTGGAACACAAATATGATGACCGATAAAGGTATTGTTCTTGGAGAGCTTTGCCGCATCCCCATCTACATAAAAAGTTTCGTCGGGGAATTGGCGGCGCAAACTTGCATAGGCAAACAGATTTCCAATTCCGCCTTCTATATCTACCCAGCTATCGATTCTTGTTGCGCCAGTAGCCCAACTTATCTTATAAAAATCTTCCTTTTTACTCATCAAATGCAGGGCAAGAGCCTTTAACATTCTTCCACGTTCCTGAAAAGTCATTTTCCTGAGTGCGGGTCCACCAACGGAGCGTGAATAATCCAGCATTGCTCCGAAATTCAGGCCTTTACTGCTTGCTGTTGCTATTCCTGCACCAGTAATTGCATTGTATAGAGTTTGTCCTTGTCCATCTCCTGCAACCCAGCTGCCCATGGCATAGTTCATCAGTTTGTTCATAGTAATTATTGGGAAAGTGGTGCAAAAATAAGCTATTCGGATCAGCTGAAAGGTTTCAGAGTAAGGATTAGGAACTTCTGAAATAAAAAAATCTACAGTTCATCCTAAAAAACTGATGTTTCGGGATAGAATGATTAGTATTCAGATAGGTTTTTACGGTATTTTGTGTAAATCTGGAATCCTGAAATAGAATGTTTGAGCAAATAACTCCAAGGTGACTGAAATCCATAAAATTATTTCATCATTCTATCAGGATACCAAACGCTATGAATTCATGAAATGAAGCCAGAAATTCCAACTTTTATTGAAAACCTGTTCATCGGGCTAGTGGTTGCAATTTTCACCATTTTCATTAATCGAATCATTAATTATTTCCCTAAAAAAAGTATAGCGCTTTTGTCCGTGCTCATTTCTTGGTTGGGCTTTCTTGTTTTTTATTCCAGTACTGATCTTGTGCATGATTATTCCTTGATTCCTCCTCCATTTTTGCTCGTTATCGTTCCCCCATTATTGTTTATTATTTGGTTTGCTAGTTATTTAAGTAAACGGATTTCCCTTCAAATGATTCCTTTGTTTTTACCTGTTATCATCCAATCATTTAGGATTTTGATAGAAGTAATTCTATTTGCTTTATACCAGAATGGGATCATCCCCATACTAATGACCTTCGAAGGATTGAATTATGATATTCTTGTGGGGATAACCGCAATTCCCGCTGGATTCCTAATTGCCAAACAAAAAATGAGCGCTAAGACAACAATCATCTGGAATATCTTCGGAATACTTTTACTCGTTAATATTGTTGTCATTGCCATATTATCCTCACCTCTTCCAATCCGAATGTTTATGAATGAACCCACTAATACTATAGTTTTCTGGTTTCCATTTATTTTACTTCCTGGATTTGTAGTACCTTTTGCATTGCTGATGCATGTAGTATCCATCCGTCAAAATCTTAACTATGGCAAAGCTTAATGACCGCTGGTTAAGAATTATTGGAGTTCCTTTATTTGCACTGGTAGGCACAGTAATTTTTTACTCTGATCAGTGGCTAAGTGGCAAGTATTCTTTTTCCTACTGTTACTTGGGAGCATTCATACAAACTACGATTGTTTGGTATGTAAACCGGTTAGTGTTGATCAGATTGAGGCAACGTTTTCCTACTATTCGGAAAACTGGAGCTAGAGTTTGGCGACAATTTATTGTTTCTACAATTCTTTCCGTGCTCATCTCTATCATTATGTCGTATTACATCGATATAAGAGAAGTATGGGGTCAGCATTTAGACTGGAGAGATTATATCTACAATATTCTTGTCATTCTCATCTTCGTTTACCTTGCTTCTGGGATTTATGAGATAACTTTTTACTTTGGAGAATGGCAACGATCTGTAACGGAAGCAGAGGAGCTTAAAAAAGCAAATCTTCAGAGCCAATTTGATTCATTAAAGAGTCAGGTAAATCCTCATTTTTTATTTAATTCTTTGAATACATTATCATCATTAATTGAAGAACAACCGGATCAAGCAGTAAAGTTTGTGAACCAATTATCCATTGTTTATCGGTATTTACTTCAGAGCAATGAGAAAGAACTCATCACGTTGAAAGAAGAACTTGATTTTTTACATGCTTATTTCTTTCTGCTTAAAACAAGATTTGCCGAAGGGATTATACTGAAAATTGACATTCCTGATACCTATTTAAATTTCCTTATTCCTCCCTTGACTTTACAGATTCTCATGGAAAATGCAGTTAAACATAATGTTGTTGCAGTATCAAAACCATTGTTCGTTGCCTTAAAAGTTGCAGGAGATAACCGTTTGCTTTTCAGTAATAATTATCAGAAGAAAACAGTACATGTGGTATCCAATGGTATGGGCTTAGCCAATATCGCAGCAAAATACAAATTAATGAATCAACCGGGAATTCATATTGATGAAACCCCACAATATTTCTCTATAAGTTTACCTCTCTTAAACATATGAAGTATGCGAATTTTAATTATTGAAGACGAGACATTAGCAGCACGCCGAATTCGAAAAATGGTAGAAGAACTGGATCCCAATATTCAGGTGGTAGCCGTTACAGATAGTATTGAATCGTCGGTTTTATGGCTGAAAGAAAATCCACATCCTGAATTGATTCTAATGGACATTGAACTTGCAGATGGACAAAGTTTTGAAATATTCAATCAGGTAGAAGTAAAAAGCACTGTCATCTTTACAACTGCATATGATGAATATGCTATCCGTGCATTTCGTGTAAATAGTATTGATTATTTGCTAAAGCCTATTTCTGCAGATGATCTAAAACGTGGTATAGATAAGTTTAAAGAATTAAGAAGTTCAGTAGACGCTACTCCTACAAAATTAGATCTTGACTCAGTTCTTTCTGCATTGAGAAAGCAACAGGTTCCAATGTACAAACAACGTTTTCTTGTCAAGCAAGGTCAGCGATTGATACCTTTGGATATACAAGAGATCGCCTATTTTTATACAGAGGATAAGGTTAGTTTTATTAAGACCAATACCGAACAAAGATTTGTAGTGGATAACTCCCTTGATGAGCTCGAGCAATTATTAGATCCTACTTCTTTCTTCAGAGCCAATCGTCAGTTTATCATCAGTCCTAAATCACTTGATGCTATCCATAATCATTTTAATGGGAAGTTAAAAATTGTTTTAAAGCCGGGTGCTGGTGAGGATGTTTTTGTGAGTAGAGAAAGAGCGGGAGAATTTAAAGCTTGGCTAGGTGAATCTTAATTCTTGCGTTGATAAATGACGAGATCGCTCTGATTATTAAAAAACACAGGGCTATACAATTCTTTTAATTGATGAATTACATTAACGGTATTACTATCTTCAGGATGATCAGGTAAAAAACGGGTCACGATATAATCAATACGAATTCCTGTAGTTTTTTCGGAATTCAAAATGTTAATATAAGGTTGTTTATTAGCTGCAAAATTTCCAAGATGTAATTCAGGATTCCTATTGGCATTCCACATCAGGGGGAAATGAGTTTGAGAAGCTTCATAATTGTCAAGTATAACCAATCGATTAGAGCTTCCCATGAAAGCAGGTTGATTTGAACTTAACCAATTTGTGGAATAATTGAGCGGCAATATTACACTACCAGTTTTCATTTTCCTTCCTGTTTCCAGATATAATTTGCCTTCATCAGCAAGCGATTTTCTCGTGGCACTGTGATGAATAATAAACCAACAGCTGATACTTACTGCAATGAATGCAGCTAATGGTCTAGTCCATAAGGGAAGTTTTAAGGTAGCTAACCAAATACACCACATCATAAAAAAGAGTTGTACAATTCTGACGGATAAAATTCCACCAGATGAAAGACTATCTGGGATGATAAACACCATCAATAAGGCAATAATCATGGCTAGCAAAAATGGTCGTTGGTATTGATGTGCAATTCGTTTCTTAACACCAACGACTGTTAGAGGAATTAGCATCCATAAAAAGATCTGTGAAACAGAAGATTCTGTTTCATAAGTATACACAACCAACATCCTCGCTTTTAACAGGTAATCCATCAACTCTTTCATCGGCAGATAGGAGATTTCTTGGCCATGAAAAGCAGTACTCGAATTCATGAGTACAAACATCGCCGACATCACTAAGCCAGGTAGTGCAGTGATGGCAAGAATGAGGAGTTGCGGTAGTACTTCTTTCCAGGTGTTTATGCGACGATCATTCAGTGTAATGAGGCCTAGGAATAATCCGGTAATTAGAAATATGACGAGATGAGAAAAATACAAAGCCATCATGAATATCAAGAGTGTAAAAATTCCTCCTTTTCTTTTTAGATAATGTGGAAAGATTAACTCTGACCATTTACGAGCAACGAACTGTGCTGTGAGTTCATTTCTATTTTTTATCCACCACAACAGAATCCAAGGAATTAGTGCTACAGCGATTGAAAAATTAAAGAATCCTAAGCAAAAAGTAAAATTGTAAATAAACGGGAAAAATAACCAACTCATCCAGAGTGTCTGAGGATCTAAAAACTGTATTAATTTGCGGTATCCGATAGCACTGATCAGGATAATTAAAAGCAACACCAATACTGAAGTAATTTCTGGAGAAAAGAATTGCAGGAAAAACATCATCAAAAGATGACCCGACCAATTCGGTTCAGGAAAACTGTTGAAATGAAAAAATGCTGTGGCATTCGTTCCTTTTTCGTGGAGCATCCAATTGATCAAATTCGCATTGTACAAATGAGCAGGACCATCTAAGGTTGGAAAAGGGATATACAGGAAGATAGGAATCAAGTGGACCAATAGCAGAATCCAATAGAGAATTGGCTCTGATTTATCCAACATTTTTGAGCTAAGCATTCCGAAAAATACCCTCTTTTTCGAAGATTGGGAGCGCTCGTGTTGAAAAAACAAACTCAATGACTTGATAATGAGCAATTATTCACAGTACTCAACACTTCGTTTATCATCTGATTTGGGTTAAATTTGTAGAATATGAACCAATTTGTTGTATCAGCGCGGAAGTACCGTCCGGCAACCTTCGATACGGTAGTCGGACAGGCTCATATTACCAACACTTTAAAAAACGCAATCCACAGCAAGCATCTTGCTCAGGCTTTTTTATTCTGCGGTCCTAGGGGAGTTGGTAAAACCACATGTGCCCGAATTCTTGCAAAAACTATCAACTGTAAAAATATAACAGCGCAGATTGAAGCTTGTAATGAGTGTGATTCCTGTAAATCCTTTAATAACGGACAGTCGCTCAATATCTATGAATTAGATGCGGCTTCCAATAACTCAGTTGATGATATTCGATCGTTAGTAGATCAGGTGCGGTATGCTCCACATTCTGGAGAATACAAGATTTATATTATTGATGAGGTTCACATGTTGTCAGCAAGTGCATTTAATGCATTTCTAAAAACACTGGAAGAACCCCCACCCTACGCCATTTTCATACTAGCAACTACTGAAAAACATAAAATCATACCAACGATTTTATCGAGGTGTCAAATTTTTGATTTCAACAGAATTCAGATTGATGATATTGCATCTCATCTAAATTATGTAGCTACGCAAGAAGGTGTAAATGCCGACCCTGATGCTTTGCACATCATCGCACAAAAAGCTGATGGAGCATTGAGAGATGCGTTATCTATTTTTGATCAGATTGTGAGTTTCGCAGGGAACACCATCACCTATAAAGATGTCATCAACAATCTCAGTATTCTTGATTATGATTATTATTTCAAGATCACGGATGATATTGGGAAGGGAGATATTGCGCGAGTACTACTAACTTTCAATGAACTTTTATCAGATGGATTTGACGGACATCATTTTATCAACGGATTAGCTGGACATTTCAGAGATTTATTAGTTTGTCAGGATGTGGATACTGTTACTTTGTTAGAAGTCAGTAAAAATATTCGTGAACGATATTTACAGCAAGCAAAACAAACAGCACCTGCTTTACTACTTAAGTTGTTAGAGATTTGCAGTAAATGTGATATTGATTATCGCATCGCAAGAAATCAGCGATTGCATGTTGAGCTATCTTTAATTAAAATGTGTGCATTATCCGGATCAGAATTACTTTCTCATCCGGCATCAAACCCCATCCCTGAAAAAAAAAGTAGCGACCCAGCACCTTTAAAAACGCCTGTTGACGCTCCTAGTGTTTCAGCCACTACTCCTCCTCCAGCTGCTCCTGTTTATGCAGCGCCAATACCAGTATCGCCACCAGTTTCTACTTCGGGTAACATGGTGAATGATCCTTTACCGGGCACTATTACTCCTAATCGTAAAGTGTTAGAAGATCTTCCACCTACACCTCCAATAACTACAACTCCTGCAGTTCCTAAAATTCCATCATTAGCTGGATCAGGATTAAAGCCCGGTGGTGGCAGTATGTTAAAAGGTGCATCTATCAGCACAGCACTTCAGCCAAAGCCAGAAGAGCAAGCCGCGAAAGAACAAAATCTTGATGATTTACCTGCTGATGCATTTGATCAATTCAAATTACAATCAGTTTGGGATAATTACGCTGAATTGATGCAACGTGAAAAAAAACCACAGCTTTTCAATACGATGAAGATGAGTGAACTGAAAATTGTTTCACCTCAATTAATAGAATTGGTGATTCATAATCAGTCACAGGATAATATTTTGACGGAGGAAAAACCCGGATTGATGACTTTCCTCCGAAAGGAATTAAATAATTTCCATCTGCAATTAGCGACAAGAATCGTTGAAAAAAGAGATACCGACGATATGGCCTATACGAATAAAGAGAAGTATCAGAAAATGGTACAAACTAATCCTGAACTCGACGATATGCGTAAGCAATTGGGTCTCGAACTTGATTCCTGACTTGATTTCCATTCTACAAAACAATTATTATCACATAATCACATTTCAAAATGCAAGGCGAGAAAATAACGATTCAAAAAGGAAAACTCATTGTTCCTGATCAACCCATAATTCCATTCATAGAAGGTGATGGTACTGGACCAGATATTTGGGCGGCTTCGGTACGGGTGATGGATGCTGCAGTTAAGAAAGCATACCATGGCAAGAAGAAAATCGAGTGGATGGAAGTTTTAGCTGGAGAAAAGGCATTTAATAAAACGGGAAATTGGCTTCCAGATGAAACGCTGGCCGCTTTTAATGAATACTTAGTCGGAATTAAAGGTCCTCTGACAACTCCTGTAGGTGGTGGAATACGATCATTGAATGTTGCTTTACGTCAGATCCTCGATTTATATGTTTGCCTTCGTCCAGTACGTTGGTTTGAGGGAACGCCTTCACCTGTAAAAAATCCGGGTGCAGTAGACATGACTATTTTCCGTGAAAACACGGAGGATATTTATGCAGGAATCGAATTTGCTGCGGGTAGTCCAGAGAATGCAAAGATTATGGATTTTATCGCCAAAGAATTCCCGAAAGACTTCCATAAAATCCGTTTTGGAACTGCAGAAAAAGCAAAAAATTATCTAGATTCAACTGGAGAAAGTTATACTACTGAAGATACAAATGTTTCCGTAGGAATTGGCATCAAGCCAGTAAGTAAGCTGGGAACAGAAAGATTAGTTGCTGCTGCATTGAACTTCACCTTGAAGCATAATCGTAAGTCGCTCACCATAGTTCATAAAGGCAACATCATGAAATTCACCGAAGGTGGTTTCCGTGATTGGGCTTATGCACTTGCTGAAAGTAAATATGGTGATAAAGTTTACACCTGGATGCAATGGGAACGTACGAAGAAAGAGAAAGGAGAAGATGCAGCGAATGCAGAACAAAAAGCAGCATTAGCTTCCGGAAAAATTCTAGTGAAAGATGCTATAGCTGACATTGCTTTGCAACAAGTATTAACGCGCCCTGAAGATTTTGATGTGATTGCTACACTGAATCTCAACGGAGATTATCTCTCCGACGCATTAGCGGCTCAGGTGGGAGGAATCGGAATTGCTCCAGGTGCGAATATTAATTACGTAACTGGACATGCTATTTTCGAGGCTACTCATGGTACAGCTCCTAAATATGCTGGACTAGATAAAGTAAATCCAGGTTCTGTAATACTTTCAGGAGCCATGATGATGGAACATTTAGGCTGGATGGAAGCTGCTGATTTAATTCATAAAGGAATTGAAAGAAGCATCGCTGCCAAGCGGGTGACTTATGATTTTCATAGATTGATGGAAGGCGCTACCCTGCTGAAATGTTCAGAGTTTGGTGATGAGATCATCAAAAATATGGAGCTGGTAACGGTATAAGAATCTCCGGCATTATTTGCAGGTATTAGATATAAGTAGTATTTTAACTCTTCAAATTATTAACAGAATATGCCTTTACTGGCTAGTATAATAAAGAAAGGGATTGAGTTACGCCATCGGATTAGGTTCGAAGGAAAAACACCTATCTACTACCAGAAAAGAGAGCTGAAAAAATTATTGAGAAAGGCACAGTTCACCATGTTCGGGCAAACGTATAATTTCTCGGGCATGGTGAACAGCCGAAATCTGCTCAATAAATTCAAAGCAACAGTTCCAGTACATGACTACAACTCCATTTATGCACGATGGTGGAACAAATCATTGCATGATCAAGAAGACGTTTGTTGGCCTGGAAAAGTAAAATACTTTGCATTAAGTAGCGGAACATCTGATTCTTCGAGTAAACATATTCCTGTTACGAATGATATGGTGAAAGCCATTCAACGTACCAGCTTGAGACAAATTATTTCATTAGGGGGGTATTCTGGATTACCTCCAGATATGTTTAGCAAAGGTATACTCATGTTAGGTGGGAGTACTCACTTGCATCAGAAAGGATCTTATTTTGAAGGAGATCTTAGTGGTATTACGGCGAGCAAAATTCCATTCTGGTTTCAGCATTTTTATAAGCCTGGAAAAAAAATCGCCAAAGAAACAGACTGGCATACAAAATTAGATGAGATCATTGAAACTGCTCCGCAATGGGATATCGGAATTCTAGTGGGAGTGCCAGCATGGTGTCAGTTAATGATTGAAAAAATCATTGAAAAATATAAACTTAAAACCATTCATGATATCTGGCCAAATCTTGCGCTTTATGTACATGGCGGAGTTTCATTTGAACCTTATCGGAAGAGTTTTGAACAGTTAATTTCAAAACCACTCACTTACATTGAAACCTATTTGGCGTCGGAAGGATTTATAGCATTTCAGCATGAGCAAGGTAATCGTTCCATGAAAATGGTATTGAACAACGGATTGTTTTTCGAATTTGTTCCTTTCAATGCAGAAAACTTCAACAGCGAAGGAGAGCTCGTACGAAAGCCAAAAACTTTACTTATCAATGAAGTTCATGAAGGTGAAGAGTATGCAGTATTGATTTCCACTTGTGCCGGAGCATGGCGATACCTGATTGGTGATGTTATCAAATTCACCAACCTTGAAAATGCGGAAATCGCAATTACTGGAAGAACGAAGCATTTCTTGAGTTTATGTGGTGAGCATTTATCTGTGGATAATATGAACAAAGCAGTAGAGATGGTTTCCGATGAATTTAATATCAGAGTGAACGAATTTACTGTTGCTGGGATTAACTATGGAAGTTTATTTGCACATAAATGGTTTATCGGTACCGATGATCCTGTGAATGTGGAAGCACTTCGAATTAGTCTTGATGAAAAGTTGAAAATTTTGAATGATGATTATCGTGTAGAGCGGAGTTCAGCGCTGAAAAATATTATTATTGAAGTATTACCTTCTAAAGTTTTTCTCAACTGGATGGAGAAACATGGAAAAGTGGGTGGACAAAGTAAATTTCCTAGAGTTATGAAGAACCATATCTATGAAGAATGGGAGAAATTTGTTCAGTCGGAACTGGTCTAGTTTTTCGTTGCCACTGCAATCCTTCCATCAATACTCCTCTTGATTCTTATGTTAATATCCGGATTTACCTTTGTTCGAAATGCTGTAAAATACGATTATCCGGTTGTAGAATCGATACGTTCCCTCCTACCCCTTGTTGATGAACTGGTAGTTTGTTTAGGACAATCAGAAGATGAAACTGAGGCACTCCTTCGAAATATAAATGATCATAAAATTCGAATTGTTCATTCGGTTTGGGATGATACTCTTCGTGAAGGTGGTCATGTTTTAGCAGCGGAAACCAATAAAGCCATGGATGCTTTAAATCCTAGTTCTACTTGGTGTATTTATTTACAGGCTGACGAAGTTATTCATGAAGCAGATTATCCAGCGATTCGTGAAGCTATGGAGCAGTATAAAGATCAACCTCAAGTAGAAGGACTCTTGTTTAAATATGTACACTTTTTCGGGAGTTATCAATATGTTGGTGATGCCCGACGATGGTATCGGCATGAAATAAGAATTGTAAGAAAAGATCCATTGATACGATCTTATCGTGATGCTCAAGGATTCCGTAGAGCAGATCAGAAATTAAACGTTAAAGCGATTGATGCCCGTATTTTTCATTATGGCTGGGTGAAGCATCCTCAACAACAATTACTCAAACAAAAGAGCTTCCATAAACTTTGGCATTCCGATGCAGTCGTACAAAAAAAAGTAAAAGATCAACCTTTCGATTATCAAGATACAGATTCTCTAAAAGAATTTACTGGCACACATCCCGATGTGATGAAGAAAAGAGTTTCCGAAATGAATTGGGTATTTACTTATGATCGTAACAGAAAAAAACAAAAGCTCAAGGATTTATTGCTGCTAAAGATTGAAAGAATTACGGGTTATCGTTTCTTCGAATATAAAAATTATAAGAAAGTCTAGTACCATCAAATTAGATGACCTTAACCACCAAAATTGATTTACTTTGTATTTAACCATGAAGTATACCCTCTGTTTCTTCTTGCTCTGGCTGCAGTTATGTTCTTGTAGCCATACACCTTCTACTACTGCTGATTCCAATTCTGCTGCAACTGCTGATACTTTCAAATCAACCGTTGTTAGTCCTATTACGTTTCAACCGGGAACTATAAATCCGAAGGTATTGTGCTCTGGAGATGAAGCATTAAGTTTTGCGGTGTATACACCATCCGCTTATAAGGAAGGAAAAAGTTATCCCGTCCTTATTCTGTTTGATCCACATGGTGATGGAAGTTTTCCGCTCAACAATTACCAATCTTTAGCAGATGAGTTTTCCTATATTCTGATAGGATCCAATAATTCCAAAAATGGAAATGGAAGAGAAGAAACCGCACATATTCTTCAGGAATTGATGCAATCGGTTTATCAGAAAATTCCAGTTGATAGCCAGCGAGTGTATGTAGGTGGTTTTTCGGGAGGTGGAAGAGTTGCCTCTATGCTTGCATTAAGTCCAGTGCGATGTCAGGGATTAGTCACCTGCGGCGCAAGCTTCCCTCCGAATGCTTGGACTGGTGTTCCACCTTCTATAATTGTTGGGATTGCAGGAAATTCAGATATGAATCTGGTAGAATTCACCACTTGGCGACCTATCAATAAAGATCTGGAAGGAAGATACCAGTTTATTCGATTTGAAGGTAAACACGAGTGGCCTTCTCCATCCATATTCCGTCAAGCATTTTTAGCATTTGAAGCCAATGCTATGAGAGATGGAATCAAAACAAAAGATGATCAGTTGATTCAAAAAATAAAGCTGGCGTATGAAGATGCATTGAAAAGTCACAAAGGTTCATCTGCTAAAATCTATAAGATGTCAACTTATTCTCAATGGATAAAGAGTCTGAATGGATTAGCAGATGTATCAGTGCCCAAAGCAGGTTATCAAAAACTACTTTCTGATCCTGAATATTTCAAACTCGTTACTGAAGATCAGGCATTGTTTAAAGAAGAAGAACAACGTAAAGCTTACTTAGGAAAAGCAGTTAGCAATATGGATTCTGTTTGGTGGAATAATGAAGTGTTGAAGATGCGGAATGAGCAGAAATCAGCTTCACCGGGAAGAAAAGCAATGTTAGAACGGGTTCAGGGAAATCTGAGTCTGAGTATTTATATGACACTTACTAGAGCTATCACATCTGGTGATTCCAATGCAGCCTTTTTTCTTGCATTTCTTTACCGGACAGTAGATCCTGAAAACAGTGAAGCTTGGTATTTATCGTCGGGATTATATGCAAAGGCAGGAGCTGTCGAACTAGCGAATCAATATCTAGAAAAAGCAATTAGTAACGGTTTTAATTCTCGCTCGAGAATACTCTCAGATCAGGCTTTTCAAAAGATGACAAGCGATGTAATGTTCAATCAATTATTAAATAAGATCACAAACTAGCGTATGGTACCGGAAATCAGGAAACACTATAATGAACATTTCAGTCAGGAAAAATACAAGGATTTTCTGAAGGATATGAGTGATACTTTCGGCTATGAAATTGAATTCCGCGTATCGGAAACACCGGTATTTGTGAATCGTGAGCTCAAAGAAAGAATCATGCAGGCTGGAGAAGAAATCATCGATGTTTTATTACATCCTGATTTCAAAAAAATGACAGAGAAAGCAGTCCCTGAAAAATTAAGAGTACCCAATGAAGATGCTCATACCAGTTTACTAGCGATCGATTTTGCAATTTGTAAAGATGTGGATGGAAAGTTTACTCCACAATTAATCGAATTGCAGGGTTTTGCCTCCTTGTATGCCTATCAAGAATGGCTCTCAGTGATGTATCGTAAGCATTTTGAAATTCCTGAATCTTACGATAATAAATTTAATGGCTACACGCATGAAACCTTTCTCAAACGTCTGAAGGAGGTCATCATCGGCAATCATCAACCTGAAAATGTTATCTTATTAGAAATAGAACCTTGGAAACAAAAAACACAAATTGATTTTCATGTAACCAGAGAATATCTTAAGATTCCTGTAATTTGTTTGAGTGAAGTGATTGTAGAGGGAAGGAAATTATTTTACAAGCGAGGAACTGAAAAAATTCCCATTCATCGGATTTACAACCGCGTAATTTTTGATGAGTTAGTACAACGCGATGATATGAAGCGAGAATTTAATCTTACTGAAGATGTCGATGTAGAATGGATTTCGCATCCGAATTGGTTCTTTAGGATTAGTAAGTACGCGATGCCATTTCTGAAAAGTCAGTATGTGCCCGAAACGCATTTTGTAAATACATTGAAAGAGATTCCTACTGATCTTGAGAATTGGGTACTCAAACCATTATTCTCTTTCAGTGGACAAGGTGTGATCTTCGATATAAAATCAGGTGATATAGAAAATCTCAAAGACCCAGAAAATTTTATCCTCCAGAAAAAAGTAGAATACGCACCCGCAGTAAACTCACCTACTGGACCAGTAAAATGCGAAATCCGTTTACTCTATTTATGGGGAAAAGACGAAGCTAGACCGACGTTAACGCTAAATCTCGGACGAATGAGTAAAGGGAAAATGATTGGTGTACGATACAATGCCGACCTTGATTGGGTTGGGGGCACTACTTATTTCCTAGAGAAATAATCCTCTCCAAAAATACTTTTCGTTAAACTTTCGGTTTTGGTATAGGCAATTCAAACGCGGTTATTTCGGATTGAAAAACACCTTTGTGAGAGCTATCACAGAAAGGTTGGTTTTTCGATAATCCACAGCGGCAAAGCGATACCGCTGTTCTCCCATTGATGTTAAAAACGGCACCCGTTGAATCTATAATTTCAAAATCACCTTCTACTTTAACAGATCCGTTATTATTAATTTTAATTATTGTTTTCGACATTTTGATTTATTGCGATTGTTGATCAACCGGCTTCATATTACTAAACAGAATCATTAGAGAACAAACTGAAGCCATACACATAATGAGCATCAGCACTACTGTAATACATTTATTATACGCATCCATATTCATTTCATGCTGAACAATACCGATCAGCGAAAGCATGTTTGCGATAGCGCGCTGTCCAAAAAGACAACTGCTAGCGAGTGATAAAGATAAAGCGAGCCATATTGAGCCTCTCCCTTGACCACTTAGCCAAGAAAGAATCCAAGCAACAGCCCCTACTCCTATTGCAGCAATAGCCATGTTTTTGGCTTTCGCACCAATAATAATAATAGCAATCACTCCACAAAGTATCAAAACGGTACCCAGAATAGACAGGGCGCGTGATTGGAGGTTATTCATCATAAGATTGGAGTCTTAACTATTAATTGGATAAAATTAGATGTTTCGGTTTAATAAACGACAATTCAAGAGAATAAAAACAGGATTTACTTTATGATTACTAAGTTGATTTATTTGAGGGTAATTCTTATCCAGATTCTATTGAAAAGATGTTGAATTTTCAATATGGTAATATACGAGGTCTTTCTGAAAATGCAAGGTTATTTATATAGAATAATCTCTACAGTTTTAAGTCTTAAATCCGCCTAGAATAATTCTTACAGCGGAGTTTTTCCTTAAGTGATTTATTCGTGAAACTAAAGCTAATAAGTAGTTGGTAACTCATTTTAAAGCATTCGGGGAATTATTGGTAGAATGCACGGCTTAAACTAACTTTGTAAACGATAAATCCCTATTTTTCACCCATGCCAACTACCAAAGAACTGAATACCGTAGTGAATACCCATACTTCTCCATCTTCACCCCGGGTGCTCATGTTGGGTTGGGAATTTCCTCCTGTGATCAATGGTGGATTAGGAGTGGCTTGTCATGACCTTTGTATTGCCCTTTCTAAAATGGCAAATGTGACCATGATTATTCCGAAATCAAACCCTGATTTCGTCGTAAAAAACCTGAACTTGATAGGACTTAATACTATCGATGCCAAGACTTTAAGAAATATCGGGTACACCGAATCCTATAAAAAAGTAAAACAGGTTCATTATATCAATACGAATCTGAATCCTTATTATAACAGCAATAACAGTCCTTCTTTAGACCTACACAGCCAGTATTTGAAAAAGGTCCAGATCGGAAATGAAACGGCTGAAGTATTCCATATTGAAGATCTGTATGGTGGCGATGTTATCGAAAAAGTAACTGTTTTTGGAAAGTTGGCCGCTAAACTTGCTTTATCACTTGATTTCGATATTATCCACGCACACGATTGGATGACAATGATTGCCGGAATGGAAATTAAGGCAGCCACGGGAAAGCCTTTGGCGGTGCATATCCATTCATTGGAAGTGGACCGAGGCGGTCCGAACAGCAAAGGCTGGGTATATCAGATGGAGAAAAGAGGAATGGAAACTGCTGATGTGCTGATGCCCGTGAGTAATTTTACTGGTCATGTTATTCATGATCATTACCAGATTCCTTGGAGTAAAATACATACGATTCATAACGGGATCCGTCCTGTAGTTCCTTTTAGAAGTGAAAAGCTTTTTAAAGAAAAGATGGTGTTGTTTGTAGGTCGATTGACCCGCCAAAAAGGTCCGGAATACTTTGTAGAGATTGCTGAAAAAGTTTTACAAACGGATCAGAACGTACGATTCGTGATGGCTGGAACAGGAGAATATTTTAATCCATTGTTAGAGCGCGCAGCACAACGAGGCATTGCTCATCGCTTTCATCTCACAGGATTTCTGAATCTCGATAAAGTAAGAACATTGCTTTCAATGGCTGATGTATATGTTATGCCATCTGTTTCAGAGCCATTTGGCTTATCTGCTGTTGAGGCGGTTCAGTTTGGAATTCCTGCTGTGATTAGTAAACAAAGCGGCGTTGCTGAAGTGCTAAAAGGCTCCTTGAAATTTGATTATTGGGATGTTGATCGTGCAGCAGGATATATTCTCCGGTTGTTGCATGACGATGTGCTCATGGATAAAGTAAAAGAAGACGCATATAAAGATCTTGAAAATATCAGCTGGGATCATGCAGCTGCCAAAGTGATTGAAGGTTATCGCAAATTCAGTCTGATTCCTGAGGAGGAAATAGTCTGATAAATCCCCTGCTTCTGTTACCTAATTCAGGATGCTCTCATTTAAAATTCCTGATAACTAACAGATTGATCTGATTACAAATTCATCCAACAGTACAAACGTTCGAAGTCAATATCTGTACCATGCCATCAGTTTGTTTCTACTTCCAGGTTCATCAGCCTTTCCGCATTAAGCGATACTCTTTCTTTGATATCGGTAAGGATCACTTCTATGAAGATGATGAAAAGAACCGTTTTATTCTCGATAAAGTTTCAGAAAAATGCTACCTGAAAACGAATCGAAAAATGCTGGATTTGATCAACCGTCATAAAGGTAAATTCAAAATCAGTTATTCAATCAGTGGTGTCGCCCTCGAACAATTCGAGAATCACCGTCCTGATGTTTTACAATCTTTTATTGATCTCAGTAAAACGGGTTGCGTAGAATTTTTAAGTGAAACCTATTATCACTCGTTGAGCTTTATTTATTCTAAGGAAGAATTTAAGCGTCAGGTAGAAATGCATAAGGCGAAAATCTTGGAACATTTCGGTCAGACACCCAAAGTATTTAGAAACACTGAGCTTATCTATAATAATGAACTAGCTGCTTATCTCGAAAAGATGGGTTATAAAGCGGTTTTATGCGAAGGAGTTGATCGCTTATTAGGTGATCGTCTCCCAAATAATCTATATCAACCCGCTGGAACATTAAAGATTAAAGCGTTCTTGAAAAACTATAGTTTATCAGATGATATTGCATTCCGTTTCAGTGATCGTAACTGGACAGAATGGCCTTTGCAAGCTGATACATTTGCCAAATGGGTACATAAAATTGCAGGTACGGGAGAGGTCATGAATCTGTTCATGGATTATGAAACTTTCGGTGAGCATCAATGGGAAGAAACTGGAATCTTCGATTTCTTAGATCATCTACCTGCTGAAATCATGAAGCATTCTGATTTCGATTTCAAAACAATTTCGGAGGCTGCTGATGCTTATAAAGTAAGAGATATTTACAATGCACCTGAATTCATCAGTTGGGCGGATGCGGAACGCGATCTGAGCGCATGGTTGAGTAATCCTATGGAAAAGGAAGCTGCCAAACGAATTTATGCGTTGGAAGAAAAAGTGATGAGCGCCGGTAATCAAGATTTGATCGATGTATGGGGTAAATTGCAAACGAGTGATCACTTCTACTATATGTGTACTAAATTCTGGAGTGACGGTGATGTACATAAATATTTTAGTCCATATGATTCACCGTATGATGCGTATATCTATTACATGAACGTATTAGCAGATTTCGAAACTACTGTTGAAGAAACCTGGAAAAATAGTAAGTCATTAAAGAAAACAATCCGTAAAAAAGAAACAGCTTAATACATTTGCAGCCCCGATTCATTCTGGGGCTTTTTTTCGGGGGAATTAGGGGGCAACATTAACCGCCAATGGCTAGCGGACACATCGACCACAAAAAAGTAACGGCAGCAGGACTGTTGGTTACCTTAGGAATTATTTTCGGCGACATTGGGACATCACCATTGTACGTTATGGGTGCAATTATCGGTAAACGAACTATCGATGAAGGACTCATACTGGGTGGTATATCCTGTATTTTCTGGACGCTTACACTGCAAACTACTTTCAAGTATATCATTCTGACTTTAAGAGCTGATAACAAAGGTGAGGGTGGTATTTTTTCCTTGTATGCACTAGTCCGAAAAATGCATATTAAGTGGTTGGCGATTCCAGCGATGATAGGTGGAGCAGCCTTACTAGCCGATGGAATCATCACCCCTCCTATTTCGGTTTCCTCCGCTATTGAAGGATTAAAAGTGCTGAATCCAGATATTGCAACGATACCAATTGTGATTGGAATCATCTTCGCATTGTTTTTTATTCAGCAATTCGGCACCAAGTTCGTCGGTAAGTTTTTCGGACCGGTAATGATGGTGTGGTTCAGTATGCTTTTTGTTTTAGGACTCAAAGAGATCGTTGGCAATCCAATTGTTTTCAAAGCCATCAATCCGGTATTTGCGATGAAACTACTGACAACTTATCCAGATGGATTCTGGATCTTAGGAGCTGTATTTCTCTGTACTACTGGAGCTGAAGCTTTGTATTCAGATCTAGGACATTGTGGAAGGAATAATATTCGGGTCAGCTGGATCTTTGTAAAAACAGCATTACTGGCGAATTATTTTGGGCAAGGTGCATGGTTATTAAATCATACGGGGAAATTACTGGGAGATACCAAACCCTTTTATGCGGTGATGCCAGATTGGTTTCTTTTACCAGGGATTATCATTGCAACTGCAGCAGCTGTTGTAGCAAGTCAAGCTTTAATCAGTGGGACTTTTACCTTGATCAACGAAGGAATGCGTCTTGATTTTCTTCCAAAAGGAAGAATAGAATATCCTACCGATTTAAGAGGACAACTTTACATACCAACTATCAACTGGATTCTTTGTACGGGGTGTATTGGAATCGTTTTATACTTTGAAGAATCTTCTAAAATGGAAGCGGCATATGGTTTAGCAATCGTCTTAACGATGCTCATGACAACCACACTACTCACCTATTATTTGTACCTGAAAAAATATCCGAAGCCGCTCATTGCTTTATTGTTTTTGATTTTCTTAACCATTGAAATTGCATTTTTAATTGCGAATTTGAGCAAGTTCACGCACGGTGGCTATGTGACCGTCTTTATTGCTACGGTGATTATCGGAATCATGTGGGTGTGGTATGAAGCGCGTAAAATCAGAACTGGATTACTGGAATTTGCACGATTAAGTAAATATTATGAGATCATTGCTGATGTGAGTAATGACGAATCCATTCCTAAGTATAGCACCCATCTGGTGTACTTGACCAGTGCATTCAAGGATGATGAAGTAGAAAGTAAAGTGATCTATTCTATACTTCAGCGCCAACCCAAACGAGCAGATGTATATTGGTTAGTGCATGTTGATGTTTTAGATGAGCCCTATACTATGGAATATAAAGTTCATGAGTTGGTGGAAGATAAAATCATCCATGTGCGATTCAGAATTGGATTCCGCGTAGAACCTAGAATTAACTTGATGTTCCGTCAGGTTGTTCAAGAACTCGTTGCTAATAAAGAAGTAGATATTATTAGTCGATATGTTTCACTCAATAAACAACATCTTATTGGTGATTTTAAATTCGTAGTAATGGAGAAATTTCTCTCTTATGAGAACACTTTAAATTTCTATACGAAGATCATATTGAACCTCTATTTCTTTATGAAAAAGATGAGTTTAAGTGAAGAAAAAGCCTTCGGATTGGATACGAGTACTGTTGTGGTGGAAAAAGTTCCGTTGATTGTTACACCTCCGGGAACTTATAAATTCACTCGGATAACTTAAACATTATCGAAGACTTTCTTTTTTAATGAACTGCAATGGACTCATCCCAGTTTGATTTTTAAAGAATCGACCAAAATGAGAAGGATCGATAAAGTTGAGTTCATAGGCCACTTCTTTACCACTAAGTTCACTAAACAATAACATTCGCTTCGCTTCCAAAATCAATCGTTCTTTGATGATTTCACTTGCTTGTTTGCCAAGAACTTTTTTACAAGCCATGTTTAGATAAGTGGGCGTAACATGAAGTTGTCCCGCATAAAATGCAACCTGATGTTCTACTAAAACATCTCTTTCTAGTAGTGATTTAAATGAACTCACCAATCGTTTTCCAGCGGAAAGTGGATGATTAATTTCCGGATATAATTTATCGAAAACATTCCAGATTTGGAGTAGGAATATTTGCAGATAAGATTGAAGTAGAGCTACCTTATGAGCATTATCGGTGTTTAATACTTTATAAAGATCTTGAGCAATTTTAGATAATTCAGCGAAATCAAGATCAGCAGTTGTAATCGAAGGACTATCATTATCGGGTTGAAAGAAAGGGAAAGAATTCAACGATTGATTTTCTCTAGAATGGAGATAATAAAAATCTTCAGAGAAAATAATGACACAACCGGAGGTTTCTGATTTGCGCAATAACTGATGCACTTGACCAGGTTGAATAAAATGTACACTCTGACTTTCTATAGCATAGGATTCAAAATCGATGATATGTTTTCCTCCTCCTTTCTCGAAGAGAAAGACCTCGTAATACCCATGGCGATGTGCTTCACGGTTACTGTACCCACTTCTTGCTCCAAGCCATTCAACATTGAACGGCAGATCTCCGTCGGTATTCTTTTTGAGTTGATGGGTATGAATAATTTTCGACAAGGGTAGTTAATGTAAAGTAGAACTTGGGATAAACCTACTCTATTTTCATGACTTTGCTGATCATTGATTTAGATTTAGTTTTCACTTCAATTAGGTAGATGCCAGGTTGAACATCTTTAGGGAACTGAAAATTGAAATTACATTTCTTTTCATTACACCAACCATCAAATAGTTTTGCAATTTGTTTCCCAGATAAATCATAGACTGAAATTACCACATTTTGAGGTTGATTCACACTGAAGAGCATTTCGAAATTCTCTTCTATCGGATTAGGGAAAATATAAAATGCCAAAGGATCCTTCATCAAATCTGCCAAACCGACACTTGTATTTTCAACCACCATGAACGTAGAGGTTCGAATTAAATCACCGCTAGCACTGCCATTATTATTAGCAAGATTAAAAGCACCATAAAAAGTAACATCACCCGTTCCTGCCGCTGGAGCAATCCAGTTAAACGACCAAGATTTTGATCCAGTATTAGATGTCGATCCTCCAGTAACTTGTGTAATGTATTTTGACGATACAATTTTAGTTGTGGTAGGACTTGTGACTATTAGCGTTCCTAATAGCAAACCACTTTGACTTTGAGGAGAGATCTGAAAACCAAACCTTGAAATTCCGCTTTGTGTTAAGGTGGCTGTTATGGTATAAGTTTGACCGGCAACATAACCAGTAACCGGAATATTGGAAGTAATTACTCCGGGCAAATTCAATACGGCACCGCCATGACAGTTACTTTGAGCACAAGTGGCTCCATCTGAGGGTGATCCGGTTACCCCTGCAGGTGCTCCATTTACTCGACTATTCACAGGATTGTAATAGCCTGAGAAGCAAATCAGCGTAAAAATCAAGATGATGCTCAATAATACAGTATACTTTTTCATGAAGTAGGAATAAGTCCACAAAATTAAAGAGCGTCAATTATTATCCGAGAGCTAAATCCTCTAAATTATGGTACATTTCGTAACTTTTCAGAATACCGGAGTTGCTAAGATCAATATTAGAAAGATTGAAATCTATCGTTATTCGACATTAGCTACTGAAGAATGAAGTAGCTTTTTTAATTTAGCGCAATTAGTCAGCAGAATATGTCGAAGGAAGAAATCAAAAAGCGAATAGCGCAATTAAGTGAAGATCTCGATCAGCATAATTATAAATATTATGTGCTAGCGATGCCCTCTATCAGTGATTTTGAATTTGATCAGCTGATGGAAGAACTGATCCGACTTGAAAAAGACAATCCCGAATTTGCTAATTCCAGTTCTCCAACACAGCGTGTGGGAGGACAAATAACACGTGAATTTGAAACGGTGAAACATAAATATCCAATGCTTTCACTAGGAAATACATATTCAGAAGAAGAATTATCTGACTTTGATCAGCGAGTTAGAAAACTAATTCCGGGAGAAAATATTGAATATGTATGTGAGTTAAAATTTGATGGGGTGGCTATTGGCTTGACTTATCAAAATGGAAAATTAACACAGGCCGTAACGCGTGGTGATGGTGTTCAGGGAGATGTAGTAACACAAAATGTAAAAACAATTGGAGCTATACCCTTGAAACTAAGAGGAAGTGATTTTCCTGAAGAGTTTGAAATCAGAGGTGAGATCATTTTGCCCCGAGCAGCGTTCGAAAAAATGAATGAAGAGCGCATCGAAATTGGAGAAGCTCCATTTGCAAATCCAAGAAATTCTGCAGCAGGTACTTTGAAACTTCAGGATAGTGCTGAGGTTGCTAAAAGGAAATTAGATTGCTTCATGTATGCTTTGTATGCGGATCAACCTATTGCTGATTCTCATTTTAATGCTTTACACAAAGCAGAAACTTGGGGATTTAAAATTTCCGAACACCGAAAAAAATGTAGCAATCTGGATGAAGTAATGACATATGTGCATTACTGGGATAAAAAGCGGGAAGGATTACCTTTTGATATCGATGGCATAGTCATTAAACTCAATTCCTATCGACAACAAGAAGAACTAGGTTTCACCGCTAAATCACCGAGATGGGCAATTTCCTATAAATTCAAAGCTCAATCCTCAGCAACTTTATTGAATGAAGTTACTTATCAAGTTGGAAGAACGGGAGCTATTACACCCGTAGCAAATTTAGCCCCTGTTTTACTCGCTGGAACTACTGTGAAACGCGCTACGCTACACAATGCTGATCAGATTGAAAAACTGGATTTGCATATAGGCGATACCGTCTTCGTAGAGAAAGGCGGAGAAATAATTCCGAAAATTACAAGTGTTGATTTGGCGAAGAGAAAAGCTGGAGCTAAGAAAATTATCTTTATTGAAAATTGTCCGGAGTGTAATACGCCATTAGTAAGAGCGGAAGGTGAAGCCCAACATTATTGTCCGAATGAAGATGGTTGTCCGCCTCAGATCAAAGGAAAAATAGAACATTTCACGAGCCGCAAAGCAATGAATATGGATGGACTTGGAAGTGAAACCATAGATCTTTTTTATTCATCAGGATTATTAAATAATGTGGCAGATATTTATTCTTTGGAAAAGAAAGATATTAATGGGCTTGAACGCTTCGGGGAGAAATCAGCGAATAATATCATGGCTGGCATCGAAAAATCGAAAGAAGTTCCATTTGAAAGAGTATTGTTTGCAATTGGAATTCGATTTGTTGGGGATACCGTTGCTCGGAAATTAGCCCGACATTTCAATTCAATTGAATCGATCCAAAATGCAACCTTTGAACAATTAATAGAGGCACCGGAAGTCGGCGATAAAATTGCTGCAAGCGTAATTCAGTATTTTTCAAACCCAGCGCATTTAATGCAAATCAGTAGATTGAGGGCAGCAGGTTTACAATTGCAATTGCATGAAAATGCAATTCCTTCAAAATTAGGAGAACAATTCAAAGGTATGACCCTTGTGGTAACCGGAAGTTTTGAACGACACAGTCGCGATGAATTAAAGCAATTGATTGAGCAATACGGTGGAAAAAATGGTAGTTCAGTATCAAAAAAAACTGCTTTTCTGATTGCCGGTTCCGATAGTGGTCCAAGCAAATTGGAAAAGGCTACTGAAATGGGCGTTAAAGTAATTACAGAGGCTGAATTCGAGCAAATGATTGGTTAATAATGCTTTCAGAGCACTAAGGAAAAACCGATATCTTTACCTTTTTACAAAGACATGAAGAAAACCCTACGGCAAAAATTCGCCAACTATATTTTCCTTCGTGAATTCAGAAATCACCATCATAACCGTGAACTGATCACTTTTGCAAGAGCTAAAACAATAGGAATTTTATACGATTCGAGCAGCGAAAAATATTTTGAAATCATTAAAAAATATGTAAAGGAGGTCCGAGAAGTTCATCATAAAGAAGTGCTAGCACTGGGTTATTATGATCAACCTGAATTACCTCCTATGCGGTTTTCGAAATTGGGTCTTGATTTTTTTACCAAGAAAGATCTTAATTGGCACTTTAAACCAGTTTCTCCAATTGTTAGAAATTTTGTCGAAAAGGAATTCGATATTCTTATCGACATGCACACCGGAAACAGTATTCCATTTCGCTATATCGTTGGTTCATCTGCTGCAAAATTTAAAATCGGAAAGTATGAAAAAGCATCTACTCGGTTTTATGATTTTATGATCAGCACCGGGGAACAACTTACGCTTTCACAATTTATTGAACAAGTAAATCATTATTTTAAGTTATTTCAACATGAGTCTGCTCACTAAAAAATTAATCGGAACAGGAGTTGCGTTGGTGACTCCATTTCAAAAGAATGGGGACATTGATTTTGATGCATTCCGGAAATTAATTCAACATGTACTCAAAGGTAAGTGTGAATATATTGTTCCGATGGGAACTACTGGAGAGAGTGTTACCCTTAACCATGCGGAGAAAAAAGCACTTCTGAAATGTGCAATTGAGACTGCTAAAGGTAGAGTACCAGTAGTGTTGGGTTTAGGAGGAAATAATACGGCCGAACTAATTCAATCTTTAAAAGAATTTGATTTTACTGGGGTAGATGCGATTTTATCTGTGTCTCCGTATTATAATAAACCTTCGCAAGCTGGAATCATAAATCATTATAAGGCGCTGTCGAAAGCATCTCCTGTACCAATCATCCTTTATAATGTTCCGGGGCGCACAGGATCAAACATTTTACCGCAAACAGTTTTTGCGATTGCCAAGGAATGTAAAAATGTTATTGGGATAAAAGAAGCTAGTGGTAGTGTTGATCAAATCATGCAGGTAATTCAAGGTAAGCCTGATGGATTCCTCGTGATTTCTGGAGATGATAGTATTACACTTCCCTTAATGGCCGCTGGGGCTGATGGATTAATTTCAGTGATTGCAAATGCTTACCCCGCTCAGTTCTCAGAGATGGTACGATTGTGCAGGAAGCAGAATTACGTTAAGGCACGAACGTTACATTATCAGTTCGCTCCGCTCCTCCCACTCCTGTTTTCGGAAGGAAATCCTTCAGGAATAAAAGCAGTATTAAATGAATTAGGGATCACTAGTGATCATCAAAGACTCCCAATGGTACCTGTTTCTAAAACCTTACTCACCGCTTTAAAAGCAATTCTTAAAAGCCTCAAGTAACTGAATTTGGCCTTGAAACGTCGATTTTTCATGTCGAATAGTATGGTTTGATTTTTTTAATGTTTTCAGAGGTAAAATCATTGCAGATTTTTTGTAAAATTACGGTCATAGGGTTGATGGCACCTTAAATATTGCTTAGCTTTATCGTTCCGAAACAATTCTAAAAAAATGAAAAAATACTTACTCTTAAGTTGTTTACTATTCAGCACATGGATCGTAAACGCTCAGCTGAACTTAACTCAGGTGGGTTACAAATCTTATACAGGCTCTGTTGCTGGGGTCTGGCATTATGTCGATACGCAGGGAAATGAGTATGCTCTTGTAGGAGCTGATGATCGTGTATCCATTGTTGATGTTACTACTCCATCAAATCTTGTTGAAGTATTTTCAGTACCTGCCAACTCTGGTCAGTCGAGTTTATGGAGAGAACTTAAAACGTACGGCAACTACGCTTATGCGGTTAGTGAAGGTGGCGGTGGCGTTATCATTATTAATTTAAGTTACCTTCCTGATAGCATTCAATCGAAACATTGGTATGGAGATGGTCCTTGCGCAGGACAAGTAAATTCAGCACATACCATTGCGGCAACTGATGGATATATTTACATATTTGGTTCTAATTACGCCAATCAGGGTGCTATCATCGCTGACCTCACTGATCCATGGAATCCTACCTATGCGGGACTATATGATCAAAATTATGTTCATGATGGTTATGTAAGAAATGACACCATGTATACTGGTGAAATCTATGCAGGAGTATTTGGTGTTGTCGATGTAACCAACAAAGCCAATCCAGTATTGCTGGCAACACAGCCTACTCCTGGAGCATTCTGTCATAATACTTGGTTATCGGATAATGGACAATATCTTTTTACTACAGATGAACATAATAACGATCCTCTAGGTGTATTCGATATTAGTAATCTTCAAAATATAAAATCGGTATATAATTATTTTACGGATTCTATGCCTACTGAAGAAGTGCATAACGTGAGAGTATTAAATGATTATCTTATCAATCCTTCCTATGGTAGTCAAATTACAGTTTGTGATGCAGCACGCCCACAGAATATAGTTGAAATCGGCAATTATCCAACTGGGACTTTCCTTAATTGGGATGCTGATCCATATCTACCATCTGGAAGAATTATTTCTACAGATACTTATGGAGGATTGTTTGTTTTTGAACCCACCTATTTAAGAGCCTGTTATCTGGAAGGTATCATAACAGATTCAGTTACCACCTTACCTTTATTCAATGCTAAAATTGAAGTCATCAATACTCCAAAAACAGTTAATAGCAAACTTACCGGAGAATATAAAACTGGAATTTTAACTGCTGGAACTTTTGATGTGAAAGTAAGTAGACCGGGTTACTATGCTAAAACAATTACAGGTGTTAGTTTTAATAACGGAGTTTTAACTCAACTGGATGTAGCACTTAGTCCATTCATTTTTGAAGGGACGGTAACGAATGCAGTTGGTGGTGCAGCTATTGCCAATGCTAGTGTTCATGCCAGTGGTGTAAATGGATCTGAAACTGCTTTAACTGATATTAATGGAAACTATAGATTTACCTCTTTAACGGATGGTGTATATGAAATTTCTATTTCTCAATGGGGATTCTTAACGCAGTGTTCTTCGATTTTAGTGGATGGTACATCACCTCTGGATTTTCAACTTGCAGCTGGTTATTATGATGATTTTGTGAGTGATAATAATTGGACAGTAAGTACTACTGCAACAACTGGAGGATGGGTGAGAGATATTCCTTTAGGTACCATTTATACACCTTTTCTTGCTAATCCCGATGTTGATGCCAATGATGATTGTAGTAATTACTGTTTTGTTACTGGAAACTTGCCCGGTAATTCTAATACTGATGATGTAGATAATGGATCAACGGTGCTTACCTCTCCGATTTTTGATCTCACTCAATTTAATGATCCGTATATTCATTATGAAAGATGGTTTTTTATACAGCCAAATGTAATTGCCGCATCTGCTGATACTTTATTTATTTATCTGAGCAATGGAATCACAACTGCTCAAGTGGATTATGTAACGTTGGGTAGTCCTGGTTCTTCAACTTGGTATAACAATGCTGTAAGAGTAGCAAATTTCTTTCCTCCGGGTCCTAATATGCAACTTATCATAAGTATTTCCGACAAACCTGGAAGTGGTAATATTCTTGAGGCCGGATTTGATAAATTTAATATTAGTAATGGTCCACTCGGAATAAAAGAGCCCTCATCATCTACTAACTTTGAGGCCTATCCGAATCCTTTCAACAATGCATTAACGATCAAAATTCCTGCAGATCAGGCGTTGGAGAACATGGAAGTTATGGTTCATGATTTATCGGGCAGATTACTCATTCAAGGAACTATCACTAGCTATTCATCTGAACTAAAAGGCAGTCAAGATTTGAATCCGGGCGTTTATTTGATCACATTAATAGCGAATGGTAAATCTGGAATTCCATTGAAAGTGGTAAAATCAAATTAAAAAAGTAATTCGGTTTAGAGATATAAGTGATTAAATTTCAAAGCATTAAACTCTAAATCAAGAATTTAAAATACGCAAATTAATTTATTCAAGTCAACATTTCGGCTTGGAAAACAAGGGAGATCTGCAAGGTAAAACGAGCGGTCTCCCTTTTTCTTTCTTTGTACCTTTGAGGACGCCTCCGCTTATGAAATTACACTCCCTGACTTACCTCCTGCTGTGTTGCTTTTTCTCTGCGTTCTCACAAACGCCGCCCATTCCTTTGGTGAATGAAAAATTCGATAAATTATTTCTGAGTGAAAATTTTGATAGCACTGGTACTTATTGGATCACAGTATCCAATGCAGAAAATCTATTGTTGGTTCAAGATGGAGAATATATCTTACAACGAAAAGCATCAGTTTCTCCTTTTGCCGCAATGGGGAATTTCACCAATAATTTGAACGCTTATCGATTGGTGACTTCTTTTAAGTTGGATAAAGCACTTACTGATGAAGGAAGTATTGGAATTATTTTTATGGCTCAACTTGGTGGACAAGGCGGATTTATTTTTGAGATCAACAAAGTAAATCAATATCGGTTACGACAAATTACGGCCAGTCGCTATAATTATTTAAGTGGTTCTTCTAAAGAGGGAGGCTGGGTAAAATCTTCGGCGGTTAAAAATCCGAACATCCCGAACCTTTTTGAAGTCAGAACATTTGATAAAAAGTATGATATCTATTTGAACAATGTTTTTCTGATGTCCTTCTCTGAAATTGCATATAAAACCGGAGATATTGGCTATATCATTGGACCTTCTAGTAAAGGAAAGATTGATTTTCTATATCTGTTTACAAACCAGAAAGGACAAGAAGCTGCTTCCGTCACTCCAGAAAACATCGACACTAAAACAAATGCACCATCTACTCCTGAAAATGATGTGATGGCACTTGCTGAATCTATCATTGCTTTAAAGACCCAAATCAATAAGCAAAATGAAGATATTGAGGATTACAAACAGATGATTGAAACGCTTAAATCATCCGAAAATGATAATGAAGATCAGCGAAAGCAATTGCAAAAAACCATCAAGATTCAAGATGTTCAGATTAAAAAATCACAACTATCTTATGATTCTCTAACAAAGGTAAATACGGAATTATTGAAATACAAAGAGCTAGTAGCAGGAAATGATGGTGGTGATCTTGTAATTAATCTCTCTAAGAATCTTAAAAATGAAAAACTAAAAAGTGAAGAACTCCAAAAAGTAAATCAGCAATTACGAGACTCACTTTCCACTTACTTAAAAACAAATCCCAAAGGAAAAGGAAGCTCCACTACTACGCAAACTTCTCCAGATTCATCACAGCAAGCTGATCCTCAAAAAAAGGAATTTGTATTGCCGAAAGAAAATTGAATCTGAAACAACTAGGTCCTAAAAATCATCCTCATGTCGACTCAAGGCGAATTAAAAATAATTACTACTCATACACTTCAAGAAATGAAGCGTAAAGGTGAGAAAATATCTATGCTTACGGCTTATGATTTTAGTCTTGCAAAAATCATTGATGAAGCCGGAATGGATGTGATCTTAGTGGGAGACTCTGCCAGTAATGTAATGGCGGGACATGAAACTACCTTACCCATCACACTTGATCAGATGATCTATCATGCTGCTTCAGTGGTAAGAGCAGTAAATCATGCTTTGGTAATTGTTGACCTTCCATTTGGTTCCTATCAAGGTAATTCGAAAGAAGCATTGAATTCTGCAATTCGTATCATGAAAGAAACAGGTGCTCATGGTGTGAAAATGGAAGGTGGAAGAGAAGTAAAAGAAGCCGTACAAAGAATTTTATCTGCTGGTGTTCCAGTGATGGGACATTTAGGACTGACACCGCAATCAATATATAAATTCGGAACTTATGTAGTGCGTGCAAAAGAAGAGCAAGAAGCTCAACGTTTAAGAGAAGATGCAGAAATGCTAGAAGAATTAGGATGTTTTTCCATCGTTTTGGAAAAGATTCCTGCCAAATTAGCTACTGAAGTATCTTCCCATTTAAAAATTCCAACGATTGGTATAGGTGCCGGAAATGGTACCGATGGACAAGTGCTTGTACTTCATGATATGCTCGGAATTAATAAAGATTTTAATCCACGTTTTTTGAGAAGATATCTTAATCTCTACGACGATATTAAATCTGCTACAGAGCATTACATTTCTGATGTGAAGTCGCGGAACTTTCCGAACGAAAAAGAACAATACTGAGCCTCGTAAGATCATTTATGGCAGTTTCTCATTTGAATTTACCGGTATTGTTTGAAGACAATCACCTTATCATCGTCAATAAGATGTCGGGGGAAATTGTACAAGGCGATAAAACTGGGGATGCGCCTATGAGTGATCGTGTTAAGGCATATATTGGCGCGAAATACAATAAGCCAGGAGAAGTGTTTTTAGGAACAGTGCATCGCATCGACCGTCCCGTTTCAGGAATAGTAATTTTTGCTAGAACCAGTAAAGCCTTAGAGCGCATGAATGCACTTTTCAGAGACAAACAAGTGCAAAAGACATATTGGGCAGTAGTAAAAAACATGCCGCCTAAAGAGGAAGGACATCTAACAGGTTACCTCTGGAAAAATGAAAAGCAGAATAAAAGTTATCAGACGAGCGTGCCTAAACAAGGTGCATTACTTAGCGAATTAAATTATAAGATTATTGCAAAATCAGATGGTTACTTTTTACTTGAAATCAATCCAATTACTGGTCGTCATCATCAAATTCGTGTAATGCTTTCGGCGATGGGCTGTCCAATAAAAGGTGATTTAAAGTATGGATTTAACCGCAGTAATCCTGATGGATCAATTCATCTTCATTCACGTTCGGTCAAGTTTATTCATCCAGTCACCAAAGAAGAAATACGGATTCATGCTGATCCTCCTGAAGAATCACTTTGGAGTTATTTTAAAGCGGCAGTTCAATAATAAAAGCATTTTTATTTAAGCTGACACGGTGTCTTAAAACCTTGTGGGGTATGATTATTGCTATCTTTGCGGCAGTTCTTAAAATTATGGGGTCGACAGGAATCGACAGCAGGAGCGATTGGTAGGTAAGCATGCCGGGCGTTATGAGTGGTCCCGTAAAAAGCAACTCTTCATCGTCTAACTGGCGAAACTTCTTATGCACTTGCTGCTTAATTCTGCCAAGCGGAATTAGCTTAATCTGGCCTCTAGGAGGCTAGACAAGTTGTCCTACTCTTTCCCACGTTTACCGGGATCGGGATCAGGGCATCACAATGGTAAACTGGCTGTACTCAAGCTCCGGGAGTATAGTAAGATAAAGGAGCTAAGGAAGGTGTGGTAAGTATCTCTCCAACCATCTTCCCTACAACCCAAGCTGATACTAAGCATGTAGAAAGCTTATGAATTCCCTGTCTGGACGTGGGTTCAAATCCCACCGGCTCCACCAGAAAACCTACCGAAAACCGTAGGTTTTTAAAAAAGGTCTGAAAAAATTTGCAAGCTCGCTTGTGAAATTTTTTCAGACCTTTTTTTATGCGCAGCATCGGTAGGTTTTCTGGTGAGCCCACACCATTCCTTTTTCTGCGGCGAAGCCCGCAGAAAAAGGACATCCCACCGAAGTTTGATCCGTAGCCTTACCGTCGTAAGAGGAATCTAATTCGAAGCAAGCTCGCTTGTGAAATTTTTTCAGACCTTTTTTTATGCGCAGCATCGGTAGGTTTTCTGGTGAGCCCACACCATTCCATTTTCTGCGGCGAAGCCCGCAGAAAATGGACATCCCACCGAAGTTTGATCCGGAGACTCGAAGTTCAAAGAGGAATCTAATTCAAATTTTTAAAACGAAAATCACTTTGACTTCAATCTTCTATTTTTCCTCAACCGCTACACCACAATTTTGACCTTCTGGGATTTCGGAAATTTTATATCCTTTGGTGACAAAGAGCTGAGGATTTACTTTATTTAATTCAATTTGAGAAATCTGTATAGAGTAAGATTCTTCCTTTTGCTTGTCTTTGGAAGTAATCTCCATAATCATTCCACGACTATTTTTCCAATAAAACCAATCACCTTTGCGCATAAAATCACTCATCATTCCACAATGACTCAATAAATAATAAATTTTACAAATGTCAAAATCGAATTTAGAACTTACCCAGATTTCGGAGTGATAACGTTTGCTTTCACGAATATATTTACGACAGGAATAATTATTAATTGTTTTATATTCTTTGGTAGCAGTAATATTTACTTTTTCACTTAATACCGAATCTCGAAACATCATGGCGCGATGAACTTTGGAACCTTGACGCACAGTTCCAATTTCCATTAACATAGTCCATGTACTATCTAAAGGGTTAAACATAACACGCTTTTTAACTCCTTTTTTATTTGCTTCATCTTTAATTTCTAACATCATCTTCCCGCCATCTGCCTTTGACTCTATCTGCCATTCTAAAGGGAAATCTTCGACTGAATTTACTGAATTAGTAAATGACATCAAAAACGCTCCATTGAACTGTTGTTGGGCAAATAAATTAGTATGACAAAAACTAATTACACCTATTAAAAGATATTTTATTAATCGACAGGAATGATACTTAAAAACTGAACTCATTGGACGAATGTAATAATTGGTTTCATTTAACGACGAAGTTAAGAAATCAACAAACCTGACTTGCAATGTATTAACTTTTATGCTTATATTGTTAATCGTTTAAAAAGGATTCCTACCAAATTTACCTTTAACCAACCTACCATGAATACCAAACTATTTTCTGCTATTTTGCTATTGACCATTGGATTTCAAATGTATGTAAATAGATCATTTGCACAAACGAATCCAACTGCACAACCTCTCCCCTACTCTCAGAACTTCACCGCTTTGCTTGCAACTTCTACCACTTATCCTGCGGGATGGCAAGGGTGGAATTTATCTACTTCAGGATCAGGGGTTGCTTTTAAAGTTATTACACCACCGGCTTCTTCTGACTTAACACTAATTGCTTCAAGTACTGCTGCTATTAATTCTGGAGGAACTCACAATTATAATGGTAAAATAGGATTATTAAGTTCTGGTTCTGTGGATGCTACTTTATGTTTGGCAATAAATACTACTGGAGTATTTAATATTCAGGTAAATTATGATATTATGACCATCCGCAATCCAGCTGATGTTTCCAATAACAGAGTAAATCAAGTTGATCTTCAATATAGGGTTGGTACTTCGGGAAATTTCACGTCTGTGGGTGGATTAGCAAACGGGATTTATTCCAATAATCTAGTCAATCAAATCGGGGCTGTTACTACACCTCAACTTTCATCACCAAAGGCGGCCGTGCTCCCAGCAGTTTGTAATAACCAAGCGGTAGTACAAATTCGATGGGTACAAAGAGATTTCACCGGAGCGGGAAGCAGACCAAGTTTTGCATTGGATAATCTTGTCATTTGCACTACTTCGTCTACACCAACAATAGCGATCAGTGGACCAACTGCGTTCTGCAATGGAGGTTCTGCTACCTATACCAGCACGATTACCAACGGAGGTACTGCTCCTGTTTATTCGTGGAAAAAAAATGGAATAACTGTAGGGACCAATAGTTCAACAGTTACTTTATCTGGTTTAATTTTAAATGATCAAATCACTTGTGTATTAACATCCAATCTTTCCTGTCTTAGTAATAATGGTATTACCTCCAACATACTTACGATTGGAACGGTTAACTCATCACCAACCATTACTAATGCAAGCCTGACGCATATCAGTTGCCCTGGCGCTAAGAATGGCGCGATTGATATTTCAGTATCTGGTGGAACACCTCCATACACCATTGCCTGGGATACAACGAATACGCTTAATGGAGCCACTTTTGGAGTTACAGTTGGTAGTAAAACGGCAGCACATCCTTTCTTCTCGTTTCCTGGATTTTCATTAGCTTATTATATCGACGGAGTTGAAGGAAAACAATTATCATTAACGAAAGGAATTTCTTATTCCTTTAATGTACTTACTCCCGGACATCCATTTCATATTTCAACGGATTCAGTTGGAACAAATATTAATAATATAGTTAATTCAGGTCAATCAGGAGCACCAACAACAAGTGGAACTGTATTATTTAAACCAGGAACTTCCACACCACAATTACTTTATTATCCTTGTCAGTTTCATGCTTACATGGGTTCACGGATCAGAATTAATAACGGGTTTCTAACAGAAGATTTAACAAATCGCAGGGCTGGAACCTATACTGTAATCGTTACCGATGCAAATGGATGCACAACTACAGGACAATATACGCTCAATGAATTGCCCAATAATATCAATATTGCAGGACTGATTACCAATGCAACTTGTTTGAATCCTACAGGTTCAATTGATATTTCTGTAAATGGTGGACAAGGACCTTATACCTATAATTGGGATACCTTGAATACGATTAATGGTGCAAATTTCGGAATCACTGTTGGTTCTCAAACGCCAGGAAATCCATTCTTTGGTTTAGGGAATTTTTTATCTTTTTACATCGATGGAATCGAAGTCAAAGAATTAAATCTTCAACGTGGAGTAAAATACACCTTTAATATATTTAATCCTGCTCATCCATGGCATATTTCTACTGATAATATTGGCGGCAATAGTTCGAATATTGTTACCAATGGACAAAGTGGTGCTCCTATTGATAACGGAGTGGTTAATTTCACCCCGAATCTAAGTCATCCATCACAATTATTTTATGTTTGTGCCAATCATCCATATATGGGTGGTAATATTAATATTTTCAATTCCTATTCGGTCGAAGACCCATCCAATCTCCAACCTGGGACATATTCTGTTACAGTGACGGATGTGTTTGGCTGTAGCGCTTCTCAGTCGTTTACTATAGATCCTGCTAGCAATTGTTCCATTCCGTTAAATATAACTGCTATGATTGAAGGATTTTATCTTTCGGGTGGACAGATGATCCCAGCATTAGCAAATCAGGGTGCCAGTGCGAACATGAATGAAGTTGATACCTTACATCTTGAATTAAGAGATCCTAATAATGTTTCCATTGTTGTAGCACAGGCAACTTCTATTTTGAATACGGACGGAACGATCTCCTTTAATCTTCCGTCAGCCATTGAAGGAAGCTCTGAATATGTTGTATTGTTACATAGAAATTCTTTAGAAACATGGAGTGCGAGTCCAATAGTATTTAGTGGTGTCACCAACTATAACTTCAGCAATAGTGCAACTAAAGCGTATGGAAGCAATATGAAAGAAGTTGAAACTGGAATATGGGCTTTTTATAGTGGCGATATTGAACCCCGAGATGAATTTATCGATGTATTTGATCAATCTGTTATCGATAATGATGCGCAGCAATTCCTATTTGGATATTTTCCTACTGATGTTAATGGAGACGGATTCGTAGATGTTTTTGATCAGGCGGTTATCGATAATAATGCAAGTCTGTTTGTGTTTTCTGTGCATCCTTAGAATGGCAGCTCTCCATTAAATTAAATATTTAGGATATTTTTTTCAGCTAGTGAATAATTGTTAAGTGAATTCGCTGATACTGGCATCGCCTACAAAAACACTAATTCAGTTTTTGTAGGCGATGTTGTTTTTAGTCTTCATTTCTGACCTTCCTTCCTACTAATTAAACGGTTCAAGCAGCAGATATGATCTTTCGGAATAGTATAGGTCAAGAATTCGATGCTGTTTAATATCTTTCAATCCTGAAACCGTTAATAAATTCATTAATCTATGGAATTAGTCATCCAAAACCTCAGCAAAACCTACGCTAACGGAGTCAAAGCACTTCAAGATGTATCCTTAACGATACCGAAAGGAATGTATGGACTGTTAGGACCAAATGGAGCCGGTAAATCAACGCTTATGCGTACGATAGCAACCCTTCAGGAAGCTGATCAGGGATCTCTACATCTTGGTGCCATCGATATTTTAAAAGATCCGATTGAAGTACGGAAGACTTTAGGTTACCTCCCTCAAGAATTTGGTGTGTATCCAAAGATTTCTGCCTACGATATGCTCGATCATATAGCAGTATTAAAAGGCATTCAGAAAGGAAGAAAGGAAATTGTGGAAGCCTTACTCAACAGAGTAAATCTCTGGGATTCGCGCAAAAAGGCATTAGGGAGTTTTTCAGGAGGAATGAAACAACGTTTCGGTATCGCCCAAGCTCTATTAGGAGATCCTACATTGATTATCGTAGATGAACCCACAGCAGGATTGGATCCCGGCGAACGAAATAGATTCTATAATCTGCTTTCTGAAATCGGAGAGAACGTAATTGTTATTCTCTCGACTCATATCGTTGAAGACGTTAAAGAACTTTGTTCGCAGATGGCTATCATCGATAAAGGCAGAGTATTATATGCTGGAACTCCGGAAAATGCATTAAATAATATCAAAGGTAAAATCTGGTCTAAATCGATTTCGAAACAGGAACTGAATGCCATATCGGAACAATACAAACTGATTTCAACACGCATGGTTGCTGGTAAACCGCTAGTACATGCATTTTCTGAGACTGATCCAGGTGAAGGATTTAAATCTGCAAGTGGCGATCTCGAAGATGTCTTCTTTACTCATATCAAAGGATTAAACTAACCTGACTTATGCTATTTAACATCTTCAAATTTGAACTAAGGTATTGGTTACGTCAACCAATGGTATATATATTTCTATTCATCAATTCGTTGATGATCTTCGGAGCAACCAGCAGTGATGATATCATCATTGGAGGATCCGGAATGGGAAATGTATTCAAGAACGCACCTTTTGTAGTCGAGAATTTCTACGCTATCTTATCGATTATTGCACTACTTATGGTTACTGCATTTCTGAACTCTGCAGCAGCCCGTGATTTCAGCGAAAAAACGAATCAGATTCTATTTACTACACCGATCAAAAAGAGAGATTTTCTTTTAGGAAGATTTTTGGGTGCAAGTTTAATCGCGATGATTCCCTTCTTAGGAGTTTCTGTAGGTAATCTGATAGGTGCTTTGATGCCATGGTTAGATCAAGGAAGAGTTGGTCCGATTGTTTGGAGTGGCCACTTAAATGGTATACTTGTTTTTGTAATTCCGAATGTATTATTTGCAGGATCTATCATTTTTAGTATTGCTGTATTAACCAGAAACACGATTACTTCATTTGCTGGATCAATTATTTTATTGGTCGGGTATCTGATTTCACAAAATCTGATCCGTGACTTAGACAATGAAACGCTTGGTAGTTTATTGGATCCATTTGGTATCAGAACTTTTGCAGTAGCTGCCAAATATTGGACAGTGGAAGATAAGAATACGATGTCGATGGGGCTATCTGGTATTTTATTGTTAAACAGATTACTCTGGCTCACTGTTGCTGCATTGGTGATGGTATTTACATACTTCCGTTTTTCATTTGCTGAAAAGTCGAAATCTGGAAAAAAAGAGAAATTAGAAAACACTACTGAAATCTCTGTTCTTAATCAATCAATCCCATCTGTTAAGCCGGATTATTCCGGAAACTTAGGATGGATTCAATTTTGGAGTCAAGTAAAGATTGAAGTGAAAAGTATTCTAAGAAACACCGCATTCATCATCATCACGATGGTGGGGCTGATCAATTTAATTTCTGCAATGGCATTTGTGACCGATGCAGGATATGGAAATTCTTCTTTTCCTGTAACCTATGTAGTGATTGAATCCATACAAGGTAGTTTCTTTACTTTTTTATTATCGATTGTAATTTTCTATACCGGTGTTTTGGTGTGGAAAGAACGCGATGCAAAAGTGAATGATATTTATGATGCTCTTCCATTCAAAGGATGGATCCCCTTCGCTTCAAAAGCTCTTGCAATATGGCTGGTGATTGAAGTATTGTTATTGATTTCAATTCTAACAGGGCTCTGCTCCCAATTCTTTATGGGCTTTCACGAGTATAAAATTGGAGTTTATCTCTATCAAATTTTATTCTTGAATGGAATGACTTACCTGTTTTATATTGTACTGGCTATGTTTATTCAAATCCTAGTCAACAATAAATATATTGGCTACTTTGTGTTCTTAGTCATATTCATCGCCAATAACTTTGTATGGCCGGCATTAAATATTGACACGAATATGGTAAAGATTGGTGGTACACCCAACTTGACGTATTCGGATATGAATGGATTCGGACCATTTCTCACAGGTATTTTGTGGTTCAAAACATATTGGTTGCTCTTTTCATTCGTACTTATCACAATAGGAATGTTATGGTGGGTTCGAGGTAGAGATACGGCAATGTCGATTCGATGGAAGCTAGCTAAATATCGATTCAACAATGGTTATAGCAAAGTGTTGTATGTTATTTTATTGGCTTGGGTAATTTGTGGTGGATTCGTGTATTACAATACTAAAATCCTAAATACATATACTACCGGAAAACAGCAAGAAGTACTAGATACCTATTATGAAAAAAATTATAAAAAGTTTGAAGGAATTAATCAACCTAGAATAACCGACATTAAGTATGAAATTGATTTATTTCCTGCTGAACGGAAAGTTATTGTCAATGTAAAAGAGTGGATTAAGAACAAAGGAACTACTCCAATAGATTCAGTTCACTTTACACTTACGCGAGCCTTTAAGTCAAACATCAGCATACCAGGAGCCGACATGGTATTAAATGATGAGGATCATTTCTACAGAATTTTCAGATTGAAAAAACCGATCTTACCAGGTGATAGTATGGAGATCAATATTAATTCCACCTACGCTGCCAAAGGATTCGAGAACGAAGTATCGGTTACAACGGTTGTAGAAAACGGATCATTTTTCAATAATGTGGAGATTTTACCAGAGATCGGCTATCAGCCTAGTAACGAGATGGGCGATAAGCAAAAACGTAAGGATTATCATTTGCCTGAAAAAGAGCGAATGCCAAAACTAGAACGTAACTGCACAACGAATTGTATGAATACTTATATCTCGAATAGTGCTGATTGGGTAAATGTAGAAACCATTTTCAGTACGTCCGCTGATCAGATCGCTGTAGCTCCGGGTTCACTTATCAAACAATGGAAACAAGGCAATAGGAATTACTTTCATTACCAATTGGACCACAAAGCACTTAATTTTTATTCATTTATTTCAGCGAAGTATGCGGTAAAGCGTGATAAATGGAAAGATGTTGATGTTGAAGTGTACTATCTTGCTGAACATGCTTGGAATGTTGACAAGATGATTAAGTCGATGAAAAATTCTTTGGCTTACTATTCCGAACATTTTGGTCCTTATCAAAACAAACAAACTCGAATCATTGAGTTTCCTAGATATGCATCTTTTGCTCAAGCTTTCCCGGGTACGATGCCTTATTCAGAGGCCATAGGATTTGTAGAAAATCTAGAAGATTCTGATGATATCGATATGGTATATTATGTAGTTGCTCATGAAATGGGACATCAGTGGTGGGCTCATCAAGTCACAGGAGCTGAAATGCAAGGCGCTACTTTGTTGTCGGAAACAATGGCACAGTATTCTGCACTGATGGTGATGGAGCATCTTTACGGAAAATCCCAAATGCATAAATTTTTACAGTATGAAATGGATAATTACCTAAGAGCACGCGGACTCGAAAGACAAAAAGAATCAGCATTACTCTTTGTAGAAAATCAAGGTTATATACATTATCGGAAAGGAAGTGTAGTCATGTATTATCTGAAACAAATGATTGGAGAAGATGCAGTGAATAAAGCAGCAAAAAACTTAATCGACAGTTTTGCATTTCGTGAGCCACCCTACCCTACAGCTTATGAATTAGTAGATCGATTTGATCAACAGACACCGGATAGTTTAAAGTATCTCATTAAAGATTTATTCTATGACATGACCTTGTTTAATAACCGTACCGTTGAAGCAACTTATAAAGAAAATGGTAAGAATAAATATGAGGTTACGCTAGTTGTGGAAGGTCAAAAATTAAAAGCTGATTCATTGGGAAAAGAAACCAAAGTGAAGATGGATGACTGGATAGAAATTGGGGTGTTATCAAAGCCTGCTTCCGGAAAAAAATACGGTAAAAAACTATACAGTAAATGGGTTCAACTCAAAGATGGAAAATCCACATTTACTACTGTAGTGAATGAACTCCCATACGAAGCCGGAATTGATCCTGATTCTTATCTTATTGATCGTATGCCAAAGGATAATATCAAAAAAGTAGAACTTAAAAATCAGTAGCAGTTTTCAATAACGATTGTTCTGACATTGACGTTCCTGCGATCCAACCTGTAGTCCATGCATTCTGGAAATTAAATCCACCAGTCAAGGCATCTACATCAATCATTTCCCCAGCCACAAAAAGGTTGGGGATTTTTTTTATGGCCATTGTTTTAAAATCTATTTCAGCCAGCTGGATTCCACCACAGGTAACAAATTCATCTTTATTGGTACTCTTGCCCTCTACTACATATCTACCATTGGTGAGTTCAATTGCTAATTTTCTAATCTGTTGTTTTGTGGTAACGGCCCAGATCTGATCGTCCTCAATTCCTGCAGCTTCCATCATCTGATACCAAAAACGTTTGGGCACCGATTCAAAAGGTGAAAATGCACCACATTTTTTCCGTTGATATTCCCCTTTGCATTGGGTGATATAGTCAAAAGCACTATCCTCATGAAACTCCGGAATGAAATTAACTTTCAACCAGAACTTATATTCCTTAGCTTGAAGATCTCTTGCTCCCCAAGCAGAAATTTTTAATATTGCAGGTCCGCTCATTCCCCAATGCGTAATCAACAATGGACCTTCGGCTTCGAGTTTTGTTCCTTCTACTTTTACTTTTACTTGTGGAAAGGACACTCCGGGTAATTCATCTATTCTGTTATCCTTAATATTAAATGTAAATAAGGATGGCGATGCAGGTTCCATTTTAACGCCCATTTTACGAAGCATCTGCCAACTTCTTTCGCTACTTCCTGTAGCCAACATCAAAATATCTACAGTTTTTGTTTCACCTTCTTGTAAAGTCAATATCCACGTACCGTTTTCTTGCTTTTTGATTTCTTCCACGCCGCACCGAGTCCTTACTTCTACTCCCGCATCTGTAGCAGCCTGCATCAAGCAATCTAAAATCGTTTGTGATGAATCGGTAATGGGAAACATTCTGCCATCCGGCTCTGTTTTAAGCGCCACGCCTCTTGATTGAAACCAGTTGATGGTATCTGTTGGCCCGAATTTATTTAAAGGTCCTAGGAGTTCTTTACTACCTCTAGGATAATACTTGATTAATTCTTTTGGATCTAAACAATGATGTGTAACGTTACAACGCCCGCCACCGGAAACTTTTACTTTGCCTAGTACATGGGTTGATTTTTCGTAGATGCATACCGTTAGATCCGGATTTAACTCCGCTAATCGGATCGCTGCAAAGAAACCAGCTGCTCCTCCTCCTATTATTGCTGCTTTATGAACCATCGACTTATATTAAATCAGGTAGTAAACTAAAAAGGCCGCGTTGGCGACCTTTTTAGTAAAATTTATTGGAGCGTATTCCGCAAATGAAAAATCGAACTAGCGAAAAGTATCGTTTGAATCGATGATTTTCACACTCGTTACTTTCAATGGATAATTCTCTACCAGTTTATCTTCTTCCAGGATAGCAGGAGTGAGAACGCCTTTTAGAACATTACTATAACTCATTGGAGAAGGGAGATTATCTCTCAAGCTTCTAGCCAGAGGAACTGTTTCACTGCGATCCGTAACGATAGTCACATACATATTCTGAGTTTGCCAGTATTTTTTCATAGCCGCATTCACATCAGCAAGGGTAGTTTTCTGTAATAACGCATCTGCTTCTTTCAGCCAATCTTTTCTGCCATAGAATTTACTATCGAGTAAATACCCTAACTGAGCTTCCGGAGTTTGTGCATATAATTTAATATAAGAAACAAGGAAGTTCCGAGTAAGATCAAAATCCTGTTGAGTTAAACCATTTTTTACCAAGAGATCCATTTCTCTTAGTGCCATACGCAAAGCAAAATGAGCATGACCAATTTCAATAGATTCAAGTTCTGGATATTGCCCTTTTAATCCTTTGGCAGTTTGAACAGGGCGGAGCCACAAAGAAGTATAGTTAATCGAACGTGGAGTACCCGCTTTTGGAAGCATATTGGAGCCACCGTTACCGTACCATTCAATATAAGAGTAATCACCATAATTCATAGAACGTTGTTCACGAATTTTCTGATATAAACGGGAGTATGATTTGCGATGTTCTCCAAGCCATGAATTTGCAATCATCATTGCTGCAAAATCATCTTTTGAACGATTCAGATCCATTGGAAATCCAGCGAAGATGGCAGAACCAAGCGCATTGTCTTTAGCGATAATTTCTACTTCTAATCCGTTTGGAACGCGAGGTGCTACGGCTGTTGGAACAGGAATGTTGACCGATGGCAACGTATTCATATCAGCAGTTAAAGTTGACAGAAACTGAGGAGAATAATTTCCAGCAATTCCAATGGTCATATTTGCACTTCCAAAATATTTACGATACTGCCCTTTTACATCATCAAGTGTACAACTTTTCACACCACTGCTAGTACCTGCTACCATATGACTGTAAGTTGTCCCTCTGAACAGTAATTCTTCCAATGCTTTCTTGCTATATTCTTCATCAGAAGAAGAACGGATAACTTGATCCACATAATTCTGTTGGTTAGACTTGATGCGATTAAAGTCATCTTCTGCAAAACGAGGATTTAATATTAATCCTTTGATGATGGGATAGAATTTATCAAGGTGATCTTTGTGAACCTCGAAAGTGAAAATACTTACTTCTTTATCCACAGTAACAAAATATTCTGCAGCCCAAGGATAAATAAGATCTTTAATCTGAGTGCTAGTAAGGTCTTTCGTTCCTCCATCACCAATTAGTTCTGCTGTTAAATTTGTAAGTCCATCTTTACCTTGAGGATCACAGATAGATCCATTTTTAAACATGATTTTAATGACTATCAAATCTGATTTCGCCAACTTCAGTTCTACCACTTCTGCTGCATTACTGATAAATGCAGTCAGCATTAAACATATTGTTAAAAGCTTTTTCATAGCTATTTTTTCTTTTTAGAATTACTTAACAGGAGAATTATCATCAGCAGTAATTGTACCTACGGTAAGGCCACTGTTTACGAAGTACTTTTTAGCCACATTCATAATATCTTGTGGAGTTACCTTGTCATACATGGCATAAGCACGATTAATGGATTCGGGATCGCCGGTAACCCAGATATACCCTGCTACTGATTCTGCAATACTGGTAGGGCTATTCATTTCCATTGCAAAACTATAACGCAAACGAGATTTTGCATCTGCAAGAACTTTTGCATCCACAGGTTTCGTTTTCATCATTTCGATGGCTTTAATGATTTCATCCTTTACGTACTGCATATCTTTTGCATCAACCAATGAAGCCTGCACTTGACTAAGATAAGGGTCGCGAGTATTGTTTGCTCCGCCAAAAATACCTCTAACTTTCTGTTCTGTATTCACCAGTTTACTATACAAATCTGATTTATCTGAAAAGAGAATTGCATTCAATAAATCTATGGCTGGCATTTCAACTTGATTATCTTGGAACGATGGTGATTTATAATTCAAGCTTAATACTGGTGGAAAATTCGGAACATTGATATGAACATATCGTGTTTCAGTTTGTGCAGGTTCAACAGGAATTTTGGAAACAAAATTTCCGCGCTGCCATTCCCCGAAATATTTTAATGCAAGTGCATTTACTCTTTCAGGAGTAACATCACCTACTACCAATATCGTTGCATATTCGGGTTTGTAAAAACGTTTGAAGAATTCCATCGAGTAATCATACTGATTGGGCATATCAACCACATCTTTAAAAAAGCCCATGGTGGTATGCTTGTAAGTATGCGCATCAAATGCTACTTCGTTCATTTTTTCATCCAACTGAGTATAAGGACTCGCTGAATTTTTAGTGTACTCTCCTTTTACGGCTCCAGCTTCAGTTTTAAAATCCTGCAGTGAGTATTTCAAATTCTGAAAGCGATCACTTTCCAATTCAAACATTTTATCCAGCATCGCGGCATTGCCGGTCATGTGATAAACTGTACGATCCAATGAAGTATTTGCATTCGCACTTGCGCCTGTAGCTTTTAGTGCATTGCTATATGCTTCTTTTGGATATTTATCCGTTCCTCTGAACATCATATGTTCAAAGAAGTGAGCAAATCCGGATTTCCCGGTTTCAATTTCGTCTCTTGAACCTACTCTCATTACGATATAAAATGCGGCCAGTCCGGGACTATCATAAGGGATAGTTACCACGTTTAATCCGTTTGGCATTTTATTCTGATAAATCGGATAAGGAAGAATCTTGTCACTCTTTTGCTGAGCCTTCACAGTAGCTGCTGTTAAGGAAAACATCACAGCCAGACACATCAGGTGTTGTTTCATTGTTGTTTGATTCAAATATGGTTTAATAATTCGTTGTTTGGTTCAATCAAGTAAGCATTCCGCCATCTACATTAAGAACTTGGCCGGTAATATAAGATGATAAATCACTGGCAAAGAAAATGACTGCATTCGCAACATCTTCCGGTGTTCCTCCTCTTTTCAAAGGAATTGTATCTCTCCATCCTTTTACAGTTTCTTCATTCAATGCACCGGTCATTTCAGTTTCAATAAAGCCCGGAGCAATTGCATTGCAACGGATATTTCTAGATCCCAATTCTAATGCAATGGATTTACTGAATCCAATAATACCGGCTTTTGAAGCAGCATAATTAGACTGACCCGCATTTCCTTTCACTCCTACTACTGAAGAAATATTGATAATGCTTCCCGCTTTTTGACGGAGCATAGGTTTTTGACAAGCTTTAGTAATATTAAAAACACTTTTCAGATTAGTGCTGATCACTTGGTCAAACTGCTCTTCCGTCATCCTCATTAGTAGGTTATCCTTTGTGATTCCTGCGTTGTTTACAACAATTTCCAATGAGCCAAATTCTTTAACCACCTCATTAATAAGATCTTCAGCAGATTTGAAGTCGGCAGCATCGGAACGATAGCCTTTAGCTTTAATTCCCAACGCTTCTAATTCTTTCTCTAATTCAGCGGCTTTTTCCGGTGATGAAAGATAGGTAAATGCAATATTGGCTCCTTGTTTAGCCATTTCGATGGCAATTCCCCGTCCAATACCACGGGATGCCCCAGTGATAAGGGCATTTTTTCCTTGCAGAAGTTTCATAGGTTAGATTTGCTAGATTAGGTAGATTCCCTTTACTTTGCGTCAAATATAACCAAACCCAACATGTTCAAGCGAATTACATTAACAGCTATTCTTTTAGCCTCAGTTGCAATCACTCAGGCTCAAACCTTTAGAGCAGGAATCGAAGGTGCTTATAATTCAACCTGGTTGTTTAATAAAAATATTTCAGATGCAGGTGAATCAATTGACTATAAATCAACATTCGGAGGCCAATTCGGAGTGAGTGGTGTTTATAATTTTAAAGATGTAGCAGGAATTTCTTTCGGTTTACTGTTCTCGTCATACAATCAGAAATATTCCCTTAAAGAACAATTTACGGGTGATAAAACAGAAGCTGAAAATAAAATTAAAATTATCGATATTCCTGTATTATTTCGATACACGTCTGAAAACGGTCCTTACTTTGAAGTGGGCCCTCAATTTGGAATAATTTCAAAAGGAACATTCTCTGGTGATGGTGTAGATGACCGTGATTATGAAAGTGACGAAATCAATAGCTTAAACGTTAGTGTTCAATTAGGCTTCGGTTATGATGTTAAATTATCTGAAAAATTTACTTTAGTTACCGGATTACGTTTCGGATGGGGATTAAGTGATGTTTTTAAAGATGATGATTCCAATAATTACGAACCAACCAATACTGCTGCAGGTGGATTACATGTTGGTCTGCACTACAACTTTTCTTCTAATTAAACGGTTAACTAGAAAATGATTTTAAGTCCCGCTGAAAACAGCGGGGCTTTTTTTATTCCATCTGATGATGTACTTCTTTACCCTTATAGTTATTTAATTAATAGTGAAAACCTATATCAAACACATATCTCTGAACACAGCAATTAAAAACTCCTACTCTATGTACTTGTGAAAAATTGAGCGTTCATTCAGATTTACTAAAATGAAAGTAGGATCCTTGAAGAATGAACTAAAATAAAAAAGGAGAATCAAATGAATGATTCTCCTTGATCTATAAATTATGTAAAATTTAAGCAGTCACTTTTTTCAAAACTTCCGCCATTGTTTTTCCTATCAATGCAGGAGATGCTACCACATGAATACCGCACTCGCTCATGATTTTCATTTTCGCGGCTGCAGTATCTTCTGCTCCACCAATGATAGCACCTGCGTGACCCATACGTCGTCCCGGAGGCGCCGTTTGACCTGCGATGAAACCAACCACTGGCTTTTTATTTCCTGAATCACGGATATAACGGGCAGCTTCTGCTTCCAGATTTCCTCCGATTTCACCGATCATAATAATTCCTTCAGTTTCAGGATCATTCATAAATAATTCAACTGCTTCTTTCGTGCTAGTACCGATAATTGGGTCACCACCAATTCCAATAGCAGTAGTAATCCCTAGGCCAGCTTTAACAATTTGATCAGCAGCCTCATAAGTTAACGTCCCTGATTTAGAAACGATCCCTACGGTACCTCTTTTGAAAACAAATCCTGGCATAATGCCCACTTTGGCTTCACCAGGGGTAATAACACCAGGGCAATTAGGACCGATCAAACGACAATCGCGATCACTGATGTATTCTTTAACCATAATCATATCACGAGTTGGAATCCCCTCAGTAATACAGACGATTAGTTTAATTCCAGCTTCAGCAGCTTCCATAATCGCATCAGCTGCAAATGCAGGAGGAACAAAAACAATAGAAACATTGGCACCCGCCTGTTGAACGGCATCAGAAACAGTATTAAAAACGGGGCGGTCGAGATGGGAAGTACCACCTTTTCCAGGGGTAACCCCTCCTACTACATTAGTTCCATACTCAATCATTTGGGTAGCATGAAAAGTACCTTCATTGCCTGTAAATCCCTGTACAATCACGCGGGAATTTTTATCTACTAATACGCTCATAATTCGTGTTTAAGAGGCGCAAAGTTAGTTAAAATCAACAGATCACGTATTTAGTCCATAGATTATTAGATTTCAGAGTATTTAAAGTGATAAACTCCATGATTTTCATAAGAATAATCAAATGTTATTTGATGTCTGGTTTATCCTATTTTTGTGCAAGTAGTCAACATAAGAACAAATGAACAATTCACAGTTACCATATCTTCCTAAAAATAAGATCCGTATTGTTACAGCAGCCAGTTTATTCGATGGGCATGATGCTGCCATCAATATTATGCGACGGATCATACAAAGCAGCGGTGCTGAGGTAATTCATTTGGGCCACGATAGGAGTGTAAATGATGTTGTAAATTGTGCTATTCAGGAAGATGCAAATGCCATTGCAATGACTTCTTATCAGGGTGGGCATATTGAGTATTTCAAGTATATGCTTGATTTACTAAAAGAAAGAGGTTGTGGTCATATCCGCATTTTTGGAGGAGGCGGAGGTACGATTTTACCTGAAGAGATTAAGGAATTGCAGGACTATGGCATAACCCGCATTTATCATCCCGATGATGGACGTACGATGGGTTTGCAAGGGATGATCAATGATATGTTGGAAAAGTGTGATTTCCCAACGGGTTTTCAATTGAATGGAGAAGTAAAAAAACTCGATACCAAACATCCGTATGCAATTGCGCGACTCATTTCGGCTGCCGAAAATAATCATGATGAATTTTTAAAGTATTACACGGAAATAAAAAAAGCAGCAGAAAAGCAGCAAGTACCAGTGATAGGAATAACAGGAACTGGAGGGGCAGGCAAATCTAGTCTTGTGGATGAACTCGTTCGTAGGTTTCTGATTGATTTTCCAGAAAAGACGATGGCAATTATTTCTGTGGATCCATCCAAACGCAAAACAGGAGGAGCTTTACTTGGAGATAGAATCCGAATGAATGCAATTCAAAATGACCGTGTTTACATGCGATCATTAGCAACGCGTCAGAGTAATTTGGCACTCTCTAAATATGTACAGGAAGCTATTGATATTGTGAAAGCCGCTGCCTACGATATTATCATTCTCGAAACTTCCGGAATCGGACAAAGCGATACGGAGATTACAGAACATTGTGATATGAGTTTGTATGTAATGACACCGGATTATGGAGCAGCAACTAAATTGGAAAAAATCGACATGCTCGATTTTGCAGATATGATTGCGCTCAATAAATTCGATAAACGTGGAGCGCTTGATGCATTAAGAGATGTAAAAAAACAGTATAAACGCAATCATCAGCTATGGGATGCAGATGATGACACACTTCCCGTTTTTGGTACAATTGCTTCTCAGTTTAATGATCCGGGAATGAACCGCCTCTATAAATCGATGATGGATGTACTCGTCCAAAAAACTGGCACCGATTTAAAATCAACTTTTGAAGTAACGGATGAGATGAGTGAAAAAGTTTACATCATTCCTCCTCACCGCACGCGATATCTAAGTGAAATCTCAGAGAATAACCGTCAGTATGATCGCTGGAGCAAGGACCAGAGTGCTGTTGCACAGAAGTTATATAGCATCCATACCACCATTGAAGCGCTCGATAGTCTCGATCTCAAAGAAAAAGAAGCTGCTATTATAACATTGAGATCCGCCTATGCAGAATGGGAACTTCGCTTAGATGGGCAGAATAAAAAAATGCTGCTGAACTTTCCAGATAAAATTAAATCCTACAAAGCCGAGTACTATATTTTCAAAGTTCGCGATAAGGAAATTAAAATCAAAACACATTCTGAATCTCTTTCACATACACAAATCCCTAAAATTTCAATGCCTCGTTTTGAAGCGTGGGGAGATCAATTGCAGTGGATGTTACAAGAAAATGTTCCGGGTGAATTTCCATTTACTGCAGGAGTATTTCCTTTCAAACGTGAAGGAGAAGATCCAACGAGGATGTTTGCAGGCGAAGGTGGTCCGGAAAGAACCAACCGGCGCTTCCATTATGTTTCGCTAGGAATGCCCGCTCATCGTTTAAGTACTGCGTTTGATTCGGTAACGCTATATGGTCATGATCCAGAATATCGTCCAGATATCTATGGGAAAATTGGCAACTCCGGTGTGAGTATTTGTTGTCTTGATGATGCTAAAAAATTGTATAGCGGATTTAACTTGACAGATCCGAAAACATCAGTAAGCATGACGATCAATGGTCCAGCAGCAATGCTCACCGGATTTTTTATGAATGCTGCCATTGATCAACAATGCGAGTTATATATCCGTCAGCATGGTATGGAAGAACTCGTGAATGAAAAAATAGAGGAACTTTACAAGAAAAAATCGGCTACGCGTCCCCGTTATAATGGGGATCTTCCTAAAGGAAATGATGGATTAGGATTGATGTTGCTTGGCGTAACAGGCGATCAGGTTTTATCAAAAGAGGTCTATGAAAAGATAAAAATCGAAACAGTTGCTCAAGTAAGAGGAACAGTTCAGGCTGATATTTTGAAAGAAGATCAAGCACAAAATACCTGTATTTTCAGTACTGAATTTGCTTTGCGATTGATGGGCGATATGCAGGATTATTTTATCCGTCATAAAATCCGGAATTTTTATTCAGTGTCTATCAGTGGTTATCATATAGCGGAAGCAGGAGCTAATCCCATAACGCAATTAGCATTTACCCTTTCCAATGGTTTCACGTATGTAGAATATTATGCCAGTCGAGGAATGGATATAAATGCCTTTGCTCCTAACTTGAGTTTCTTCTTCAGCAATGGTGTCGATCCTGAATATTCTGTTATCGGAAGAGTGGCAAGAAGAATCTGGTCGAAGGCGATGAAGTTGAAATATAACGCGAATGAAAGAAGTCAGCTGTTGAAATACCATATTCAGACTTCAGGACGATCATTGCATGCACAAGAGATCGATTTCAATGATATTAGAACTACTTTACAGGCTTTGTACGCGATTTACGATAACTGTAACTCACTGCATACAAATGCTTACGACGAAGCGATTACAACACCCACAGAAGAGTCGGTGCGAAGAGCGATGGCAATTCAGCTCATCATTAATCGTGAGTTAGGTTTGGCAAAGAACGAAAATCCTATGCAGGGGTCGTTCATCATTGAAGAATTAACCGACTTAGTTGAAGAAGCGGTATTGGTAGAGTTTGATCGGATTACAGAACGTGGTGGTGTATTAGGTGCAATGGAAACAATGTATCAACGCGGGAAAATTCAGGAAGAAAGTTTGTATTATGAAACATTAAAGCATACTGGCGAATATCCAATTATCGGAGTAAACACTTTCCTTTCATCGAAAGGTTCTCCTACGGTTATGCCGAAAGAAGTGATTAGAGCAACAACAGAAGAAAAAGAATATCAGATCACCATGATCGGAGATCTGCATCAACGCAATGCGGATGTATCAGGAAAATTGTTACGCGACTTACAATTGAGTGCTATCCGAAATCAAAATATGTTTGAACAAATGATGGAAGCTGCTAAATATTGTAGTCTAGGTCAAATTACAAAAGCACTGTTTGAAGTGGGTGGACAATATCGCAGAAATATGTAAAAAAGACGATTAATTAAATTCAAGCCATCGACTGAGTAATACATCATACACAAAATAATTCCCTTCCGCTTCAAAGATCATTTCTTTATCGATTAAAGCCGCTAATGCTGTTTGCATAGAACTCGTACTTCCTAAATGGTGCTTCCGCAAAAATTCAAGACTAAGAATTTGCCGAGCACCATTTTCTTTTGCGATAGCTTTTAATAAAAGCCATTGATTTTCCGTCAGCAGTTTGCGGTAGTTATAATATAATGCCGCATTTTCTTCCAACATTTCCGCCATAACTCTTTCCAAATACCATTCATCGGGCAAACGAATTCCTTTTGAATACAATCGATTACAAACTAATTGAACATAGTAAGTATGGTGACGGGTCCAATCAAGAATACGATCGGCGAGCACTTCGGTAATTTTTCTTTTCCCATCTGCAAACTTTTCAATGATAAATTTTTTATACAAATCATGATCAATCGAATCGAGATGCATCATATCGGTACTTTGATAAAATGGCCGATTTTGATGATTGAACATCGCTTCCAACATAGAGGTATGACTCCCTGAAAATATATATCGTTGATTCTTTGATTTCTGAATGAAACTCCGAAGTAAAGCCTCTGTATTTTTCTCTGGGTATTCAATGATCTGTTGAAATTCATCAAAAGCTATAATGATTTGTCCAGGTTGTTTCTCCAAATAAGAAAATAGCTGATCAAGAGTATGTTCAGGCTGAAAGTTTGCATCTATGGTAAACTCAACAGATGGTGCTCCCGACATTGGATCATACTGAATTACAGGACGAAGGTGAGAAAAGAAATTTCCTAATTCGCGCATCAGTTTCACCGGATTTGAATCTAGTTTTCCGAGCGTTTGACGAGCAAGAATTTTGATGAGATCAGCTTGTGAATTGGTAGGATACAAATCGATATAAAAACAACGTGTTCCTTTTTTATTTTTTAACTGATGAAACACATGATGAATTAAACCGGTTTTACCCATTCTTCGTAAAGCCGTCACCGTTATATTGCGTCCGTTTTTTAGGGCATCGAGAATTTTACCGGATTCCGTTTCACGATCGCAAAAATATTCCTCGCCATGGTAGGCTACCACTGGAAAGGGATTGTCGAGTTTTTCCATTTTGTATTAAACGTTATGCAAATTACGTAACACGAAGTACGTAACTCTAAACCGCATTAGCAAGTGAGAGGAGGTTTAAATCAAAAAGATGTCAACAACAGAGTGTTATTTCACTCCCCGTTATTACCTAATCTACATAATGTACTTTACGTAATCTAAAATAGCTACATTTTTTGATTACCTATAGTCCGTTACGCTAATTACATAATCATAAATGCAACAAGAAATCTAAGAAAACATCGAGAAATACAGATAAAGTTAGTGTTGGTTACCGCAAAGCAACTAGAATTGAACTGTTGCCCCTATTTTTGCTGTAATGAAATTTGATAGAATCCCTTATGACTCGGAGCTCCTCTCCTATTTACAAAGTTTTTTATTGGAAGAGAGAAAATCAAGGTTTGAGAAAATATTAGAACAACGCACAAGGCATCTCACTGTCGTTTTAGAAAACACTTCTGATGCACATAATATCAATGCTGTTTTTCGCTCATGTGAAGGATTTGGGATTCAAGATATCCACGTGATTGAAAACGGATCGAAATTCAAACCTGCAAAGAAAATTCTGCGTGGATCACATCGCTGGTTAACAGTAAAAAAGTACAAAGACGAAGAAGACAATACGTTGAATTGTATTCATACCCTGCGAGCAAAAGGATACCGGATTGTTGCCACAACACCGCATCATCATGATTTGCCTTTGCATCAGTTGAAGGTCGATCAGCCACTCGCGCTCTTCTTCGGACAAGAGCATGAAGGTGTCTCTGAAATTGTGAAGGCGCATGCAGATGATTTCGTAATAATCCCCATGCAAGGATTCACAGAGAGCTTCAATATCTCTGCGGCTGCTGCAATCCTGAGTTATGAACTAAGTCACCGGATAAGAGCCAACAAAGAAATTCTATGGCAATTATCTGAAGAAGAAAAAAATGCACTGCGTTTCCGATGGACCTTACAGAATATCTATCGTGTGGAGTTAATCATCCGGAGATTTTATGAAGAGCAAAAAATAAATTCCGAAAAATGAATTTGATTGATTTACATGCTCATCATTTCGCTCAGGAACAAGGGGTCATCAGAATTAGTAACATCCTTTTTGCTGATCAGATTGAAAAACAATTAAAGTCGGATGGTTTGTATTCTATCGGAATCCATCCTCGGTACATTCAAGAGCAAACCTTTAGTACTGACCTATCGATCCTGAAACAATTTGCAAAATCACCATTTGTAAAAGCGATTGGTGAATCCGGCATGGATTATCTCAGTGATATTCCTTTATCGATCCAAGAAAAGGTGTTCATCGCTATGATAGAACTCTCAGAATCGGCAGCAAAACCATTGATCCTTCATTGTGTGAAAGCTCATGCTGAAATCATACAACTACATCGTCAGCTAAAACCGACTCAACCTTGGATCATGCATGGGTTTAATCAGCGTAATTCAATTGCTGAAATGGTGTTACAAGAAGGATTGCACTTGTCATTTGGGAAAGCGCTCCTTCAAGAAAATAGTCCTGCTTCTCTCCTATTAAAATCTTTTCCTGATCTTTCCTTTTTTCTGGAAACCGACGAGAGTGAAATATCCATTAATGAGATCTATACACTTGCTTCAGCACGAACAGGAAAAAGTCGTGAAGAATTAATATCCTCTATTTCTAATCTTTATCATCATACCTTTCATCATGACTGATCGCTCCTGGCTTTCACGTACCGAATTATTAATCGGCAATGACCATCTAGAAACACTGAAAAAATCACATGTACTAGTGATTGGTCTTGGTGGTGTAGGTTCCTTTGCTGCAGAGTTTTTAGCAAGAGCTGGTATTGGGATGCTCACGATCGCTGATGGAGATATTGTGGAAGCAAGCAATCGTAATCGACAGCTACCCGCTACCGTTAGTACTACCGGTCAATACAAAGTACAAATCATGCATGACCGTCTGATGGATATTAATCCTGAATTAAAAATCAATGTTATTCAGGAGTTCATCCAACCAGAAGCTGTTGCAGTTCTTTTTGACGCGCACTACGATTATGTAGTTGAAGCCATTGATTCCATCACACCAAAGTTGATGGTATTGAGTACTGCTTATAAAAAGAATCTGAATATTGTTAGTTCGATGGGCGCAGGTGGCAAATTAGATCCAACGTGTTTACGTGTTGCTGATTTGATGGATACTCATCAATGTCCATTTGCTCAAACCGTCAGAAAAAGAATTAAAGGTATGGATGTACATAGAGGCATTAAGGCCGTATTTTCAACCGAACCTATTATCAAAGAATCACTCATTATGACGGATGGTACTCGTTTTAAAAAATCGGCATATGGCACAATCTCCTACCTTCCTGCTACCTTTGGAGCAGTTTGTTCATCGGTGGTGATCAGAGACCTTACCATTCAAACTATAAACAGTTGATCTGCAATATTTAACAGACGGAAGATTGATTACTTATGCAATTTAAATTACTTCATACCGATCCTGAAACTAAAGCAAGAGCAGGAATAGTTACGACGGATCACGGGGAAATTGAAACTCCGATTTTTATGCCTGTAGGAACAGCTGGTACTGTAAAAAGTGTGCATCAACGGGAACTTAAGGAAGACGTCAAAGCGCAGATCATTCTTGGCAATACCTATCACTTATATCTTCGTCCGGGTACAAAAATTCTAGAAGGCGCAGGAGGTTTACATAAATTTATAGGATGGGATCTACCAATCCTTACTGACAGTGGCGGATATCAAGTTTTCTCATTAAGTGATATTCGGAAAATAAAAGAAGAAGGGGTAAGTTTCACATCGCATATTGATGGATCCAAACATTTTTTATCACCGGAAGTTGCAATCGATATTCAACGAAGTATTGGTGGAGATATCATCATGGCATTCGACGAATGTACCCCCTATCCTTGTGAACATCATCTTGCCAGAAAGTCGATGGAATTAACGCATCGTTGGTTGCAGCGATGTTGTACGCATTTCGATACAACTCCAGCACTTTACGGACATTCGCAAACGTTATTTCCAATTGTTCAAGGAAGTACATATAAAGATCTAAGAAAACAGAGTGCTGAGTTTATTACTTCCATGAATAGGGAAGGAAATGCAATTGGAGGATTATCCGTAGGCGAACCTGCTGAGATGATGTATGAAATTACTGATGACCTTACCGACATACTCCCTAAAGATAAACCTCGGTATCTGATGGGTGTTGGAACTCCTGCAAATATTCTCGAAGGTATTGCATTGGGTGTAGATATGTTCGATTGTGTAATGCCTACTCGCAATGCAAGGAATGGGATGTTGTTTACTAAAGAAGGAATTATCAATATTAGGAATGAGAAATGGAAGGAAGACTTCTCTCCTATTGATGCTTCCGGAGAAATATATGTAGATACTGCGTGTTCCAAATCTTATCTTCGTCATCTGCTAATTTCAAAAGAGATCCTTGCAGCACAAATTGCTACGTTGCATAATCTTGGATTCTACCTCTGGTTAGTGAAAGAAGCAAGAAAACAGATCTTAGCAGGAACCTTTCTAAGCTGGAAAAAAGTAATGGTTGAAAAAGTGAGCCGGAGATTATAAAATTTACAAACAAGTCAAAATTAGTGTATCAATACCTCCATGAAAATTAAAATCCTAGATTTATATATTATTAGGAAGTTCCTCGGAACTTTCTTTTTTGCATTGGGATTAATTATCACGATTGCAATTGTATTTGATATTTCTGAAAAGATTGATGATTTCTTAGAACGTGATGCTCCTTTGAGAGCAATAGTTTTTGACTATTACCTCAATTTCATCCCGTACTTTTCTAATCTGTTTAGTCCGCTGTTTATTTTCATTGCAGTAATTTACTTTACTTCGAGAATGGCGTCTCAAACGGAAATTGTTGCGATCCTTGCGAGTGGAGTAAGTTTTAAAAGATTATTGCTTCCATATATGGTTGCAGCAGGAATTCTAACAAGCTTATCGCTTTATTTAAACACAAGTCTTATTCCTCATTCTAATACTACTAGAATTGCCTTTGAAACGAGGTATATTAAAAATCAGTTCGTCTATCATAATAAAAATGTACACCGTCAGATTAGTCCGGGGCAGTTTATATATTTTGAGAGTTATAACAACATCGATCAGATTGGCTATCAGTTTTCTTTCGAAAAATTTGATAAGGGTAAATTGATCTATAAATTGCTTTCAGAAAGGTTACTCTGGGATAGTATAAAGAACCAATGGTCGATTGAAAATTATTTTATCCGCACCATTGATGGAATGCATGAAACAGAACGATCCGGATTTAAAATGGATACCACTTTCTCATTCCGACCGGAGGAGTTCAATAAAAAAATGATCACTTATATTGAAACGATGGATAGTCGTGAATTGAGTCGTTTTATTGATCAGGAAAAGATAAGAGGATCGGAAGAAATTCCATTTTATGAAGTTGAAAAATACAGAAGGACGGCATTTCCATTTGCTACGTTTATCTTAACGATTATCGGAGTTTCACTCTCAAGTCGAAAAGTAAGAGGTGGCATTGGTGTACAAATTGGGGTAGGCATTCTGATCAGTTTTACCTATATCATGTTTATGCAGATCAGTACTACGTTTGCTACTAATGGAAATGTTTCCCCTCTCGCAGCAGTCTGGATTCCAAATGTATTTTTTGCAATAGTAGCCTTGATTTTGTTACGAAGAGCGATGAAATAATAAGTAAGAGTTAATTGATATCTGTATTTATAACTCAAATATTTTTACAGATCATTTAACAACTTGTAAGTATAAATTCTAACTTATTAAATTTCGGATCTAGCACAAATTAGAAGCAATTTCCATGGGCTTTGATAGAATAATGTTAAGAGCTTCTACCTGAAAAACTCAATCCTTCCGGCAACCTCATTGTTGATTTACTGAATTTACTAGTCCGACTCTTAAAAGTTAATTCATCACATCCTCGTAAATCTTTATTTTCTTATACAGTGTATCTCTTTCAACCGGAACACGTCCTGATTGACGAATTAGCTCTACAAGTTGCTCTGTACTTAATGCTGGTGTTTGTTCTTCGGCTCCTGCCATACTATAGATCTTAGTACTATCATCTATAGTTCCATCTAGGTCATCTACACCAAATGATTGCGTAAGTTGCGCTGTACTTCTTCCGATCATCGGCCAATACGCTTTAACATGATCAAAATTATCGAGATAGATTCGGGAAACAGCATAAGTTTTTAAATCTTCAATAAGTGTTGCTTCTGGCACATCACTCATATCATTATCCCCGTTTCTGAATTTCAAGGGAATGAAAGTTTGGAAACCTCCTGTTTTATCCTGCAAATCTCTCAGTCGGTTGAGATGATCAACGCGGTGTCCGTAATTCTCAATATGACCATACAACATGGTGCTATTACTTCTTAAACCTATGCTATGCGCAGTAGCATGGATTTCTAACCAGAGATTAGCGCTGCATTTATCTCCAGCAATTTCAAGACGGAGTTGTTCATCAAAAATCTCTGCACCACCGCCTGGAATAGAATCTAATCCTGCAGATTTCAAAAATGCAAGCCCTTCTGCTATCGTCATTTTCGCTTTGCGAATCATATAATCCAACTCCACAGCAGTAAATGCTTTAATGTGCAATTCAGGTCGGTGAGCTTTAATGTTGCGAAGTAAATCAGCAAAAAAATGTAGATCCATTTTCGGATGAACGCCACCTACTATATGGACTTCAGTGATTGGTTGTCCATCGTATGCTTTTACTTTGGCAAGCATTTGATCCATACTCAGTTCCCACCCTTCCTCTTTGTGCTTATACTCTTGTGAATAAGCACAAAATTTACAGGAGAAAACACAGACATTCGTAGGTTCAATATGAAAATTTCGGTTGAAGTAAGTATAATCTCCGTTCTTTCTTTCTCGCACAAAATTTGCCAATACCCCTAATGCAGAAAGATCTGCCTTTTCAAACAGCCATATTGCATCGGCATTAGAAATCCGAATATTTCCGTGAACTTTCTCTGCTATTTTTTTCATTTCCGTTACCGGAGAATTCAATAACTGATCAACCACTGTGTTTTTCATAACCATTAATTTACGCTACTACTATTATTCAGGGTCCGCAACATAAATAAACCGAACCACTTCTGAAACTTTTCCACCTTCAATTTGCACCAGATAAACACCACTTTGTAATGTTTGAATACTAACTGGGATTACATCTCCAGGATTTATTTTCACTTTCTTCTCTGCTACTTTCTGACCCAAAGCAGAATAAACACTAACTATCGATTCCTGACTTTCTGTATAGTTTGTTTTTAGATAAATATTTTGCTTTCCACTAGCAGGATTTGGAAATATAAATGAGCTTGCCGCCGTACAATTTGCATTCACTGCAGAATTCACTTTAAAAGAAGCGCTGATATAATTATTTACTTTATTGCTATCATTTTGAGCAATCCACGCTTCAAAAATTTGATCGCCGAAGTCGCCGGAGATATAAGGCAAAGTAATTATTGTTGTTTCGCCTGAGCTTAGAACACCCGACCAATCAAATTGTTTTTTCAAACCAGCATTCACACTATAATAAATCGTAATATTATTTACAGTTGCAGTTCCATTATTCTCAATTCGCACAGCAGGAACAAAACAACGGTCTGCCACAAGTTTTACGGGTGACAATACACTATCAAGACTGACCTCATTTGCTACAGTATACGTTGGAATGCATCCAGGAGAAGTATTAATAGCAGTGCGGGTAGTGTTTAACGTAGCACGCATTCTAGTGATTTGTCCGGGAGTAAAAAACATCATGCATTTATCATCGGTATAATCCATATAATTCATGTACATGATTCCAGGAGCATTTACAGTGCAGTTATCTGTCTTAGGAAAAGTTTGACAACGGAAATTAGAATCACCTTGTTTGGGAGTATCCGCAATTCCATCATCTGAAGTGCATGTACCACCATCATCTCCCCAGATATGTGCGAGATCGAGCCAATGTCCCAATTCATGCGTTAGCGTTCTTCCAAGGTTATAAGGACTTTTTAACGATCCTTTCCTACCAAATGCTTGGTAGTTGACCACTACACCATCTTGATCAGAGCTAGTATTAGGAAATGTTGCATAGCCCAGTGCATTTCCTTCCAGCTTACATACCCAGATATTTAAATAAGCTGAATCAGGCCATGCATTTTTTCCACCTGTCGAATCAAATTTTATTGCTGGATCTTGAATTGCGAATTCTTGGATTGCAGTATAGGTTCTCGTAATACCTGTCGAAAAATTTCCATCGGGATCGCGATTCGCGAGTTCAAATCTTATCTGACTATCCTTAATTAAACCAATCCATGCAACGGGCACATCCATCACCGTTGAATTTAACGCCGCATAATCTTCATTCAAAATATCAATCTGTGACTTTACTTGTTCATCACTAATATTTTGTTCTGTAGTATTATAAATAACGTGAACGATTACCGGAATCTTAACATATAAATCAACTGCAGATGCATCCTTACTTAGTATCGATTGATGGATTAAACTTTGTTGTTCCGCATAATGCAATCGATAGTTTTGATCCGATTGCAATTTATGTTCGTGAATAACTTGTGTTAGACAGTTTCTTTCCTGAGCGAAAAGCACTCCATCAAACTGTAACAATACAAAGAGGACAAACAGAATGGATTTTAGTGTAATCCGGTTAAAATAACTAGAGAGATTTCTGATCAGCATGTACTGCAAATTTACAAAGAAGGGTGAATGAAATGGAGCTAAAAATCAGGAATTCAAACAATCACAGTGCGGTGCTTCTTCTCCCATAAAACCCTGCAAATAAAAAGGGCTAAACCCTGAGGTTCAGCCCTTTCAAAAATTTTAAAGAGGAATTATTAACGATTAATCTGAAACTTCTCTAATCTACGACCTTCAGAAGTACTAATTTCAAGGAAGTAGAAGCCAGTGTTCAGATGTGAAACATCGAGTTTGTACATTCCACCTTGGGTTGATTGTGAAGTGTTTTTCAGTACTTCAGAACCAGTTACATTCAGGATTCTGAAATTAACATCACCACGACTTTTCTGCTCTGGAATCACAATATTTAAAATATCACGAGTTGGGTTAGGATAAACAGCAAGTTTACTTAGCTCATTATTCTGATCAATGCCTGTAATGGTACAGACAATAGGAAGAATCACGTGACAAAGTTCAAGTCCCCATGAAATATTTACTTCACTGAATGGATGCCAATCAAGCGTATTAAATTGCTCATAAGCAGTCCCTGCTCCTACTGCAATATCGCCATCTGTACTAGTTAGAATTGCGAGCGTATCACCTGCATTGTATGTAAACTGAACACCTACATAAACATTACCACTAACTGGAACACCGGAAGGAAAACTCACATAAACAGGAGTAAGATTTGTAGCAGAAACCACAATCGAATCATAAGATATTGGCTGAGTTCCAAGAACAGTATTTGGCAATCCACCTGTTCCATTATCATCCCATACTGTAACATCAGCAGTTTGTCCAGTACCTGAACTTGTACCTATACCAAAATAGATTAGCACTCCCGTTACAGCTTTATTCACACCTGTAATCGTAAACTTATCAGCTTTGGAGATATCCCCATAATTGTTCTGACCCGAAACATAACCGACTGTTGAAGTATAGATATTAGGAGTATAAGCCGCAAAATCAAAGTTAGAAAGTGTATCACAAGATCCACCGCCACTAGTTACATTAATATATCCTGTTTTCGTTTCAGTATCACTCCCTATTCCGTTTGTTGCAACGAGTGTTACGGTATAAGTCCCAGCAGTACTATAAACTATACCAGAAGGATTTTGTATTGTTGAACTTGACGGCGACCCTCCAGCGAAAGTCCATGCCCATGATGTAGGAGTATTAGACGAAAGATCGGTAAAGTTCACAGTTCCTCCAACAGGAATTGAAGTAGCATTGGCAGTAAATCCAGCAACTGGAGCAGTTGGAACTGGAGAGGAACATTTTGTAGAGGCAGATAACGCAACTCTGAATGGAGAATTCGCCATTGCAGTTTGCATTCTGGTTTTTTGATTATTTGTAAAAACATTCAAGCAAGCATCCGGAGGATAATCCATGTAATTCATGAACATATCTCCATTGGGACCATTGGTACAAGTTACCGACGGGAAAGTAGGACAGTTCCCATTAGCAGTTTGCTGAGTTGGGGTATCCGTACAATAATCGTTTCCACAATTTGCATCTCCCCAGATATGACGTAAGCCAAGCCAATGACCAATTTCATGCGTTGCTGTACGGCCTTTATTATAGAAAGGATCTAGTGTTCCTACACGACCAAAAGAACGATACCAACATACAACACCATCACTCGTTAATGTTCCATAATTTCCAGTGAGACCTGACAATGTAGAACCAGCAGGGAATGTTGCATACCCTAACAACTGATTAACTCCAGTATAAAAATCACCAACAACCCATAAATTGAGGTATTCATTCGGATTCCAAATTGTTGCAGGTTTAATAGTTGCATCGATATAAGTTTGTTGGTAAGGAGGTGCTGTAAATCCAGCAGCTGAAGCACTAATACGGTCAATACCAGTTGTTGCGTTCCCTAAAGGATCAGTTTGCGCTAGACAGAAATTGATTTCGCAATCAGCAGCAGCTCCTTGAAATACACCTGGCGTATTCGTGGTATCTGCATTCAAGCGGCGATAATCTTCGTTCAGAACTGCAATTTGTGAATTGATTTGCGCAGTAGAAATATTCTGAGCAGCATTATTGTAAATTACGTGAACCACTACAGGCAAGTTATAAACCGTAGCAATACCCAAAGACTTATTCGCTTGTTGTTTTGAGGTAAACTCAACAATTTTCTGTTGAAACCAGATTTCATATTCGTCTGGTAAAGTTCCCGTTCCGCAAACGCGCGTCGATATCAATTTTTCTTGCTTTACAGCATTCCGGTTGCCAATAACTTTACGTTGCTGGGCTGATGATAAGCCAGCTGAAAACAGTGCGGCCAAAATAAATAGTAAGACTTTCTTCATTTTTCTGATGATTCTAATTGAATGTATAGAGATATTGTTCAGTTCAAAATTAAGAAAAAATAAAACTGAAATTACACCTTTATGCATCGTGTTGAAAAGATGACAAAAAAGAATAAATCATTGATTATTTTTCAAATAACGTGAGGATATAACTTCCTTCTTGGTGAATGACTTTCTTCCCTACTAACACAGAGGATGAAGTTTTTGCCAAATTCCAGATCCTATAATCAATTGTAATAGAAGATATTATCATCGAATCTGTTCTTTGAGGATACAAGATTACCGCTGAAGACACAACGTCTGGATTCCTCCCAATTTGATTTATGCCTACACCATAGACATCCACCATTTTATTGTACCAAGGAATTAAAAAAGCCGGCTCATGAACGATTCCCTTATAAGCAACGGGAGTACTTCTTTTCGCTTGACATAGAAAACCGTCATCATCGGGTTCAGCCAATATGACTGCATCGAGAGGAGTATTGGCAGCGATCCATTCGTGCATCAACATTTTATCGTCTTTTTTATAAAAGCCAACCTGATATCGTTTATTCAGCTTTTCTAATGGAATCCAGCCAGTGTTTACCACAACGATTAGCAAGAAAAGAATTCCAGTACCCCTAACAGGAATACTTATTCGATTAATTTTTTGAGCAAAATTACGTACGGGTGCAAAGCCCATCAAAAAGCCTACAATAGGTATTACACTCAGCAACGTAATCCAGATAGTTGTTTTGAACCATTGAAGTTTACCGATACCCATAAAATTTTCGTTTGTCATGAGGATGGTATACATGACACCTCCCAAAATAACAATTCCAATTAAGTATATATAAATTTTATTAAACTTTGATTTATCTAGGGTGCAACAGATTAAAGCAATCAACCATAAAAATCCAGTTTTAATATAATCGGAAATTGGAAAATGGGAAGGAAGATAGTGATGTGGATTGCGATAATTATAAAGAACTGAATAGTAAAGTTGAGCATCTCCATCAATTGGTTTTGACTGTGATAAAAGAATAGGGATCAGCATTGGAGAGGCACAAAGAATCCCTGTGAAAAAGACATATAAACCATCTTTCAATTTATCGTGATCTGCATTTAAAAATGAAATAACCGAAATCAAAAGAATCACATGTACTCCAATCAACACTTGGAATAAAGCTGCAATTCCTGCAATTATGGCAGCTGATATAATATTTTTTTGAAATACTAAATAAATTGAGATCACGCATAATGCCGTTGCTAAACTGCTACATGTTAGCTGTACATCCATAATGGAGTTTCCCCCTACTGTTACGTTATTCAACACCAGCAATACGGAGAATGCAGCTAAAAGGAAAGATTCTTTTCTACCGGTTACAGTAACCGTAAGTACACCAACTCCCCAACTAACCACAGCTAAAGAAATCAGATGAAGCACGAATACAATCCATTCAACCGGAAATATTTTTGATAATCCGAAAAGCATCCAAACGAAATAAAATCTAACGGTAAAATGAGAAGTTTGATATGGAACTAAATAATCTAAAGAATATAAAGACGGGTTGATAAGCCGATATAAATAAGGAAGATGTTCCTCTTGATCACCTGAATTAAAGGTATATCCATTCAAAAAGATAAAAAACAAAGCAGCGAGCAATGACCATGTTATAAAGGGCCAGCCAAGACTACGCTTCTTTCTTATCATTGTAATGTAAAATTCATCATAAATCCCTATCAGAGGTTGTCCTCTAACGTTAGTAACTGCACAGCAAGAATACTAAATTTGTAAAACTAAATCACTGTTATGAGCAATATCCGAATACTTTTGGTTGAAGACGAAGATAGTCTTGCCGATACAATCAAGTTGAATCTTGAACTTGAAGGCTTTAAAGTTCAAGCAGTAGGTGATGGAAAGAAGGCACTTAAAGCTTTTAAGCAAGAGCGTTTCGACTTAGTGATTTTAGATGTTATGTTACCGGAAATGGATGGTTTTACGGTTTGTGAAGCTATACGTCTCGATAATGATCAGGTTCCAATTCTATTTCTAACCGCAAAACATTCCTCTAGCGACCGTATTACTGGGCTGAAAATGGGAGCTGATGATTACCTCACTAAGCCTTTCAACCTAGAAGAATTATTACTTCGGGTACAAAGTCTACTGAAAAGGAGTCAACGTGGAGCAGAAAACAGAGTAGTATCCGTCAATAATTATGGATTTGATGGCTTTCAGATTAATTTCTCAGAAATGAATGTTGCTACTCCTGAAGGTGAAAAAATCAACCTTACTAAGAAGGAAAATGCCCTATTAAAACTCTTACTCGAAAGAAAGAATGAAGTAGTTTCCAGAGAGCATATCCTTGAAACGGTATGGGGTTACGATATCTACCCTTCCACCCGCACGATCGATAATTTTATTGTGACATTCCGGAAGTATTTCGAAAAGGATCCTTCTAACCCTAGGCATTTTCATTCCGTTAGAGGAGTGGGGTATAAATTCACAGATTAAATTCAGGATTCCTATCCACTATCAATTTGTGATTTTTGCATAATGCACCACGAAATTATTGTGTTTTTCTACGGACCCTGCAAGGTTTAATGATTATTTCCAACTTTGAACCATCGATAGTTCATAATTTTCCGACTTATTCTTATTTGGCCTATTGATTAGTATAATCAACTTCATTATATTTGGTAGTATCAAAGACCCGGATTTATCAGGCTAACGAGAGTTACCTGATTTTTTATCTATTAAATATATTATCCTCAACTTGCATCAAGCAACTAATTAAATACAGATCTAATGAAAAAAAGCTACTTAATTGCATTGGCACTCGTGGCCGGAATTACGGCAGGCAGTTGGGCCCAGTCGGCTCGAAACTGTGGAACGATGCATCATCTCTCCGAACAAATAAAAAACGATCCGGACTTACAAAACCGGATGGATCGAATAGAAAGAGCAACAGAACAATGGGTATCCAATCCATCAGCAAATAAAGGTGCTACTGTCATTACAATTCCTGTGGTTGTTCACGTAGTTTACAATACTGCAGCACAGAACATTTCTGATGCACAAGTGCAATCTCAAATTGATGTGTTGAATGAAGATTTTCGTAAATTGAATGCGGATGTAAATCTTACACCCGGTGTTTTCAGTGGATTAACTGCTGACTGTCAAATTCAATTTTGCTTGGCTCAAAGAGACCCGAATGGTTTAGCAACAAACGGTATTCACCGCGTTTCTACAACATCTGCTTCATTCAGTTCGAATGATAATATTAAGCGTGCGGTAAATGGTGGAGCCGATGCTTGGAATTCAACTCAATATTTGAATTTATGGTCTGGTAATTTAAGTGGTGGATTATTAGGATATGCACAATTCCCAGGTGGAACAGCATCTACGGATGGTGTTGTAATTCTTTTTAGCGCTTTTGGTCGCGTAGGAACGGTAAATGCTCCTTATAACAAAGGACGAACAGCAACTCATGAAGTTGGGCATTGGTTAAACCTCCGACATATTTGGGGAGATGCTAATTGCGGTAGTGATCTGGTAAATGATACACCTACTTCTCAAACTTCCAATTTTGGCTGCCCTTCATTTCCACACGTAACATGCAGTAATGGTCCTAATGGAGATATGTTCATGAATTACATGGACTATACAGATGATGCTTGTATGTTTATGTTTACTACTGGACAATCCTCACGCATGAATGCCGCCATTAATACTTCCCGAGCGAGTTTACTTACTTCATTAGGATGTACGCCACCTTCAGGCGGAGCATGTACTGCACCTACAGGTTTAGCTTCATCTGGAATCACAACTTCAACTGCTACCGTATCTTGGGGCGCTGCTTCAGGAGCTGTAAGTTATAATTTACAATATCGTGTAAATGGAAATGCAACTTGGACCACTGTCAGTAATGCTACTACCAGTAAATCATTGACAGGATTAGTGGCAAACACCATTTATAATTATCAGGTTCAAACAGTTTGTGCAAGTTCAACTAGTGCATATTCAGCAGCATCAAATTTCACAACCTTATCAGCTACATCTTGCGGAACACCAGCAGGTCTCAGTGCGTCTTCAGTTACCACCAGTGGTGCAACATTAAATTGGGCAGCAGTTTCAGGAGCCTCCTCTTATAATGTTCAATACCGAATTGTTGGATCTGCAACCTGGACTAGTACAACCAGTGCTACAACTTCTAAAGCAGTTGCTGCTTTAGCTGCATCTTCAAATTATGAGTTTCAGGTTCAGGCGGTTTGTACAGGTGGTTCTGGGGTTTTCTCAGCTTCTGGAACATTTACCACTGCATCAGCAGGATGTACGGATGTTTACGAACCTAACAATTCTAAAAATGCTGGTAAAACGATTGCAGTTAATACTAATATTACAGGATTAATCAGTTCAACTACTGATAAAGACTGGTTCAAATTTTCAACGGTTGCAGGATCCACCAACATTAAAGTAGTATTGGATTTACTTGCTGCGGATTATGATCTTAAGCTTTATAATTCTTCAGGATCTCAATTAGCCATTTCACAATTGGGTGGAACTTCTGCTGAATCGATCACGAGAAATACCAGTACTGCAGCTTCATATTATGTGCAGGTTTATGGTTATTCTGGTGCAAATAGTACGACTTGTTACCGACTTAGGATCAATGCAGGTGCTACACCTTACCGACTATCGTCTGATGAGAATATTGAAGGAAACATCAACCTCGAAAAAACAATTGGTTTTGAAGAAGTAAATCTTTTCCCTAATCCAGCAAGTAATATGCTGAATGTAAATTACTTCATTGATAACACTGCCACAGTCAATATTTCTGTACTTGATATGCTGGGTAAATCTATCCTGAATGAGCAACTAAATTCAGAAGAAGGATTTAATCAGACTAGTCTCGATATGAACAATCTGAACAGTGGAATTTACTTCCTGAAAATGCAACAAAATGATCAGGTAGTCGTGAAGAAATTCATTGTGAAACACTAATTATTTTAATAGCTAGGAAAGCTGTCCTCTTCGGAGGGCAGCTTTTTTTTTGCTCGCAATTTATTCCTGCGAATTAGTAAATTCGCAGGAATGAGAATCGATATTAGCGACCAGATTTATCTGCGACCGTTTCATGAAAGCGACGCTGATGATCTTGCCATAGCGGCTAATTATAGAGAAGTAGCGGATTACCTACGGGATAAATTCCCCTATCCCTACCTCAAAAGGGATGCAATTCAATTTATTGAAGCCACTCTCACTTTCGAGCCTCGAAATGTGCTCTCGATAGTTGTTCATGAAAAGGTATCTGGAGCCATCGGAATCACACTGATGGATGATATTTATAGGAACAATGCTGAATTAGGATACTGGCTCTCTCCCCCTTTTCAAAAAAAAGGAATTATGACTCTTGTGGTAAAGCAAATGATAGTATATGTGTTCAGTAGATTCCCCGTTTACCGTATTATCTCAAAACCTTTTCCAAACAATCTTGGATCTATTAGTGTACTTGAAAAAAACGGATTTATTTTAGAGGCTGTACAAAAAGATGTGCTTCAAAAAAATGGTAAAATATTCGATGAATTAACTTATGTCTTGATCCATAACGAACGCTTACAAAAATTAAAATCCAATAAACTCTTTTCATGAATAGACCCCTTCATTTTCATCCTTGGCATAACATTTCACCAGGTGAAGAATCACCAGACTTTGTAAATGCAATTATCGAAATCCCAAAAGGTAGTAAAGGAAAATTTGAAATTGACAAAATCAGTGGATTAATAAAATTAGACAGAGTATTATTTTCCTCGGTGCAATATCCCGCCAATTATGGTTTTATTCCTCAGACCTATTGCGGCGATCATGACCCATTAGATATTCTCATATTTACCTCAGTAGAACTACCACAACTTTGCTTAGTTGAAGCTAAAGTTATCGGGGTGATGCGAATGATTGATGAAGGAGAAACTGATGATAAAATTATAGCCGTTGCCAAAAACGATATCGGCTATAACTACATCAATGAATTGTCGGAGCTTCCTCCTCACACTACACTTGAAATGCGTCGCTTCTTCGAGGATTATAAATTACTAGAAAATAGAAAAGTAATCGTAGAAGATTTTCTTTCAAGAACAGAAGCCCTTCTGATCATTCGAGAAGCAATTGAATTATATACAACAACTTTTGGAGTTCCTGAAATAAAATAAGAAAATCTCCACGCCAAAAACCAGCCATTTTGCAATCCTTCCTAGACAAAGTTGTTTCAGCATTAATTGATTTTCCGGCTCAGCGGACATTGGTAATTTTCCCAACTCGAAGAGCTTGCACGGTTTTTCGTGATCAATATGCATTGCAGTTAAATAAGATTTCATGGTTACCTACCATACTTCCTATCAAAGAATTGCTCGATGAACTTAGTCCGGTTGCTATTCCAGATGATCAAACACTCTTACTTGAACTGTTTCAAGTTTACAGGAAGAATTTTGATCAAATAAAAATTGACACCTTTCTAAATTGGGGCGAACAAGTACTCGATGATTTCAATGAAATCGATCGACAGATGGTCAATGCAGATCAATTATTTCAGCGGATTACAGATATTAAAATACTGGAAGCAACCTTTGAACCCGGCAGTGAAGAAGCTGCACATTTTCAGGAATTCTGGAGTAATTTTTCTAAGGATGAACTCAGCCCCTTGAAAGAGCAATTTCTAGGATATTGGGAAATGTTACCCGTATTAT
>JBBQED010000001.1:0-364552 GCA_038320345.1 Bacteroidia bacterium | reverse complement strand
GACGGGTAGGATTGTTTACTTCAATATTCGAAGCAACGATTATGATACGGAGTAGGCCTAGGTTTTGACTTGATTTTTGGGTACTTTTTCATCAAGGAAAAAGTACAAAGATCTCACCGATGAAATCGGTGATGAGCGAACTCAAATTATTGAGTAAGTAAAAAATCTTTCCGCGCGGACGGTGCCTTTCTTTGCTACTTTCTTTTGCAAAAAGAAAGTAGGACCCTCCGTCAGGAAAATCACCGATGAAATCGGTGATGAGCGAACTCAAATTATTGAACAAGTCAAGAATCCCTTAATCTTAATAATCCTGCGAAATCTCTACTAACATAACTTATTTCAATACCCGAAAAACTAATTGTCTAATTAACGAATTGTAGCTAGGTTTGTAGTGCGTATGACGACCCTTGTGTTGAAGGAAACTCCATTTATGAACCAACCATTACCGGGAACCAATTGGCCAGAGCGCGCCACTGCTGCTGCAAATCAGCATAACCGGGCTTTAAATCAGGCAGCTACCCAATTTTCAAATTTGGAAATGGCGCGTGAAAGGGCAGCATTTACCCGCTGGAAAACTATAGAACATCTTGATAAATACCTTATTGAGTTCGAATCGAATTTCATTCGTTCAGGAGGAAAAGTAATCTGGGCTCAAGATATTAGCGATGCTTTGATCGAAATTCTCAGTATCCTTAAAAAAGCTGGTGTAAAGCAAGTTTTGAAATCAAAAACCCAAACTGCTGAAGAAATCGGGTTGTATACTAAACTATCTCAAGAGGGTTTTGACGCCATTGAAACGGATACGGGTGATTTTATTATTCGGGAAGCCGGAGAACAGGCGAGTCATATGATTCTTCCTGCTTTGCATAAACCAGTTAAAGAAATTGCTGCCCTTCTCGAAGAAAAATTACAACTGCCTAAGGATGCTCAACCTGCAGAAATGGTAGAGCAAATCCGTCGTCATTTACGAGAAGATTTCCTGAGAGCAGGTGCGGGGATTACTGGTGCGAATTTTCTTTTGGCAGATCCCGGTGCGGTAGTTATTCTTGAAAATGAGGGTAATGCCCAACTGACTGCTTCCTTGCCGAAAATTCATATTGTGATCGCCGGCATCGAGAAACTCCTTCCTTCACTTACTGATCTTGATCTCTTCCTCCCTTTGCTGAGTACTTATGGAACTGGTCAGCAAATCGCTACTTACAATTCCATCATTACCGGACCAAAACAAGCTGAAGAACTTGATGGTCCGGAAGAGCTCTATGTGATTTTATTGGATAATGGCAGGAGTAGTGTTCTCGAACATGAAGTACAACGTCAGGCGATGAGTTGCATCAAATGTGGTGCTTGTCAATTTGCTTGTCCTGTGTTCCGTGCAGCTGGTCCTGAGAAATTTCCGAGCCCAATAGCTGCAGTAACTGCACCACTGCAAGGAGATCGAGATGCTGGAATGCATCTTACGCAAAGCTCCACCCTCTGCGGAAGCTGCAAAGAAGTTTGTCCAGTGAAAATTGATCTGCCTCGATTGCTGTTACAAAACAGAAAACTTTTTGTCGACGAAGGCCTCAATTCCCGCAACGAAAAATGGTTTTATTTCTTCTGGAAAAAAGCTATGCTCAAACGTGATATCATGAACTGGAAAGGAATCCGTGCTGGAAAATATATCATGGAAAACCTTTATAAAAGTCGTGATGGCTTGCGCCAGATGCCCGGTGTGGCTCCTAAATCATTCAATGAACAGTGGCGTGAAAAAATGAATTACCGTTAATCGGTTTTTCCCTCACGCATATCCTCCACGACTACTAACGCTACGCCTTAACGAAAACGCAGCTTGAAGATCATCGCCTATCATACCGTTAAGGAAATCACTGCAGCCCTTGAACAAGAGCGCCATCATGGAAAAAGCATTGGCTTTGTTCCTACCATGGGAGCCCTCCATAGCGGACACCAGAGTTTATTAGAACAAGCAGCTCGGGAAAATCAAATTGTAGTGTGTAGTATTTTCGTCAACCCCACTCAGTTTAATAATGCCAGCGACCTCGCCAATTATCCACGGATGATTGAACAAGACTTGATGGTTTTGGAAAAATCAGGATGCCACTATGCGTTTGTTCCTTCAGTGGAAGAGATGTATCCGCAGGGACAACAAACACTAGATATCCATTTTGGAAATCTAGCATTAACGATGGAAGGCGCCTTTCGACCGGGACATTTTAATGGCATGGCAACAATTGTAGATCGTCTCTTTAATATTGTGCAACCAGATCGTGCTTACTTCGGAGAAAAAGATTTTCAACAACTTGCCATCGTTCGGGTGATGGCGAAAATGTTAAATCATAAAGTACAAATTGTTGGTTGCCCTACTTTACGTGAACACGACGGATTAGCGATGAGCTCACGGAATTTATTGTTGAACGAAAAACAAAGATCCGCTGCGCCCATGATTTATCAGGCGATGCTTCAGGCAAAAGAATTTATTCCGCATCATTCCCCTGCTGCTATCTGCGACTTAGTAATTCGTTACATCCAACAAAGTCCTTTGTTTCATGTTCAGTATTTTGAAATTGTTGATCCAGAAACTCTAGAGCCCATTACTCAATGGGAACCTGGAAAAAAAGCGCAAGGCTGCATCGCTGTGCTTACTGAAGGTCCGCGACTGATTGACAATATTGAATATTTATCTTAACTCGAACTTTAAGTCAAACCTGTGCTCAGTTTCCATCAGGATTATGACATTCCTTGAGTCTATCAGCAATCCTTAATCCCCAACTCGCTTCGGGATTCAACAATTATCCTCTTTTCAAATCATTTTCCATCGTACCTTTGCCCCCGCTATGACCATCCAGGTATTAAAGTCGAAAATTCATAGAGCCAAAATCACACAGGCCGAACTTCATTATGTTGGAAGTATAACCTTAGATGAGGATCTGATGGATGCCGCAAATCTAATTGCAGGAGAACATGTTCATGTACTTAACCTTAGTAATGGTGAACGTCTTGAGACATACGTAATTAAAGGAAAGCGCGGAAGTGGTGAAGTTTGTATTAACGGACCTGCAGCACGTAAAAATGCGGTTGGCGATCTCGTAATTGTGATTTCCTATGCCTCCATGGATTTCGAAGAAGCGAAGCAATTCAAACCTTGGGTCGTGTTTCCTGATCCTGAAAACAAAGTGGTTAAAGCCTAGCCCTCTTTCCCAACGAAATCCGGAACCCTTCCTCCTCGATTATCGTTTAATCTCTCCGGGATACTCCTCTTTTCATTCCTCCTATAAAGCATCCGGCCTATGAAGCGTTTCCTTTCTCCGTTGCGTTATTTGATCTTCCTAGGTATAGGAGCGCTATTGTTATGGCTCACCTTTCGCGATCAGGATTTTGGACTGGTACTCGAAAAAATTAAACATGCCAATCCTTGGTGGCTTTTATTATCTGTAGTATTAGGAATCCTCGCGCTTGTGAGTCGTGCTATGCGCTGGCGCCAACTCATGGAACCACTAGGCTATAAACCTCGCCTGTTATCTACATTTAACGCCGTTATGTTTGGGTATATGGCCAATATGGCAATCCCTCGTCTGGGAGAAATAAGCCGCTGCGGAGCCCTAAATAAATCCGAAGAAATTCCTTTTGATAAATTAGTTGGAACCGTTATTGTAGAACGGATTGCCGATGTTATTATGTTGTTAATCAGCATTCTCATGGTAACAATTCTTGAATTCGATCTCCTCGGTGGCTTTCTAAAAGAACATATTTTCGGTCCTATCATGGAAAAGATAGCCGGGTCTCCAGTGTTGGTAGGTATAGTAGTAATCATCTTAATTGCTGGTGTAGCTACCGTAATCGGAATCCTTCGTATGAATAACCCGCCTGCACTGGTGATCCGTATTCAGAAACTCCTAGCCGGTATTTTCCAAGGAGTTAAAAGCATCACCAAACTAAAAAACAAAGGACTTTTCCTCTTCCATTCTGTGTTTATCTGGGTCATGTACTTCTTAGTTACCTTCGTTTGCTTCCCCGCTTTGGAAAGCACTGCGCATCTCGATGCCTCAGCCGCTCTTTTTGTGATGGTGATTGGTGGTATAGCCATGACCGCCCCCGTTCAAGGTGGAATCGGCGTATATCACTTATTGGTATCGGCGGGATTAACCCTCTATGCGGTGAGCGAAAGTGACGGAATAGTATTCGCCACAATGGTTCATAGCACTCAAACGTTATTACTTATAGGATTAGGTGCCCTCTCTATGATCTATCTGTTCTTTTTCACAAAACCCAAATCTTCCAAATTGAATGACACATCTGGATCAACTGGAAAATAAAATCGTCTCTACCTCCAAACTGGCCGAAATAATTCAGGAATGGAGAGCTCAAGGATGTAAGATTGTGTTCACAAATGGCTGTTTTGACCTACTTCACTTGGGTCATGTGGATTATTTAGCGCAGGCTGCCGACTTCGGCGATAAAATGATCGTAGGATTGAATACCGATGCTTCTGTTTCACGTATCAAAGGTCCTTTGAGACCAATAAATAACGAACGATCTCGTTCAATGGTGATGGCGGCATTAGGGTGCATTTCCCTCGTAACATTCTTCGATGAACCTACTCCCTACGATTTAATTAAACTGGTTCAACCTGATGTATTAGTAAAGGGCGCCGACTATAAAATTGAGGAAATTGTAGGCCATGATATCGTAATGGCTAGGGGTGGGAAAGTGGAAACTGTCCCTCTAGTGTCAGGTTATTCCACTACAGCAATTGAAAATCGCATACGGCAAGGAAAAAGCTAAAAGTTGTAATATTTTACGAAAAATTAGGTATATCTTTGATTTGAATTCACGTACTAATAGAAAAAAATCGACGCGCATGAAAAATGTATTACTGCTGCTAACCGGCTTCTTTGGTTTAGTATTAACCGGATGCGATAGCAATGACCTTTTCCAGTCAGAGAAAAAGATGGAAAGCAAAATTCAAAAATCTTGGTTATACGTATATCCTAACCTCACCGATACGCGCAAAGAAATCTGGTCTTTTGCCAACGGAAGTGTTGCCGTTACTTTCAAACTGAATGCAAACACCGACACTACAATTGTGGGTTCATATAGTGTAGATACAAAAGTGTCTAAAGCTTATGTACACCTCAGCGGTTTCACTTATAGTGGATATACCAATTCGGGTTTCCTTTCCGAAGACCTCAATCGTAAATGGACCGTTTCTGAGTTAAGCGGCGATGTCATGTATCTCAGTGCCACCGACAGCAAAGGCTCTATTCGCTCCCTCGAATTCATCGATTTCTAATCGACATAAATAATTTTTATAACGCCCGGAAGTTTTCTTTCGGGCGTTTCTCATTTAGATAGTATGGGCAGTCCCCGCAAGCGGGGTCGCGCTTTCCGCTTTATCTTTTTGTGCAAGCACAAAAAGGATGTTCGCTCCAATCCCTCTGCCAGTGGTGATTTTCAGCACCATCAAATTTTCTACTCCTCTTCTTTTTCGGTGAAGTAATCAGGCCTTAAGATTGTGAAATTATTATTTTCGCTTAGTTTCCTATCTGATCTTAGTTAATATCCAAACCTTAAAATGACGATTCCCGCTCGTAACCGTATCGAATCCATTGATCTCCTTAAGGGGATGGTGATGGTAATTATGGCACTTGATCATGTAAGAGATTACTTTCATGGCGCGGCTTATTATTTTGATCCCGCAGATCCTGTACAAAGCACCTTGCCGATTTTCTTCACCCGTTGGATTACTCACTTTTGCGCTCCAGCATTTAGTTTTCTCGCTGGTGTTTCGGCATGTATGGTCGGTAAAAGAAAAACTAAAAATGAACTCTCCCGTTTTCTATTAAGTCGAGGAATCTGGCTAGTGATTGTTGAACTTACCCTTGTCAATTTCGCATGGTTTTTTGATGTCCAATTTAGAACACCAGGATTATTGGTGATCTGGTCATTAGGAATAAGTATGATCGCACTCGCAGCGCTCATTCATCTTCCCCAAAAAATTATCCTTGCCTTTTCTCTCATCTTGATCTTCGGTCATAATTTACTCGATAATGTACATTTTGAGAATAATAAAATGTGGTCCATCCTTCATGAGTTTCATGTCTTCGATTTATCAAATGGCTATCGTTTAATTGTGGCATATCCCTTAATCCCTTGGATTGCAGTTATGGCACTCGGGTATTATTTTGGTACTTACTATGATAAAGCAGTACTCCCCTCTGATCGAAAAAAACTCTTCAATCTTATCGGAATAACTTCCCTCATTCTATTTGTAATAATTCGTTGGACAAATCTCTACGGTGATCCGAAGCCATGGCAGAGTTATGGTTATCTTCCAAAAGATTTAATCTCCTTTCTAAATCCAACCAAATATCCACCTTCTCTCTGTTATCTTTTGATGACATTAGGAGCTGCATTTCTCTTTCTAGCAAATTTTGAACATCTCAGAGGAAGAGTCGTCAATTTCTTTTCCACGTTCGGGAGAGTTCCCTTCTTCTACTATATCCTGCACTTATATTTGATTCACTTGCTAGCTATGTTATATGCTGAACTCTCCGGATTTGGTTGGCATCTAATGATCCTTCCTTTCTGGATAACAAAGATCCCCGAAACAAAAGGATATGGTGTTAGTTTAGGTGTACTGTATTTAATCTGGATCGGAATCATTGCATTCCTCTATCCCTTTTGCAAAAAATTTGATGTCTACAAGCAAAATAATAAAGATAAAAAGTGGCTGAGTTATTTTTAATGTGGATAAAAACTGGAAATAGTAATTCCTAATAATTAGAAGATTAATTTCTTCCTATAAAGATGATTGAATTGATTAGTACACTAAAGAATGAGAATATAATTTTATATGCTTTTGGTTTAAGTTGCTTCCTTCTTGCAGTTCTATTCCTCCTACTTTCCACAGTGAATACTGGGAAAGTTGCAGGTGCTAATAAATGGTATAAACCAATCAAGTTTGCGCTATCAATTGGTTTGTTTTCTTGGACCATGGGTTTATACTGTACTTATTTATTAAATTTCGATACGATTACCTATAGTTGGTGGGTAGTAATTTTATTGGGGTTTGAAGTGGTGTACATTGCCATACAAGCTGCAAGAGGTAAGCTTTCTCATTTCAATAATAGTTCTCCATTTTATAGTTTCATGTTTACCTTGATGGGACTAGCAATATCTGCATTAGTGTTCTACACAGCTTATGTCGGATTCTTGTTTTTCATAAACGACTTTCCACAACTCCCTGAATATTATCTGTGGAGTATCCGCATCGGTATTTTAATCTTCATCATCTTTTCCTTCGAAGGCTTTCTGATGGGTGCACGTCTTGCGCATACTATTGGTGGAACAGATGGCGGTCCTGGGATTCCATTCTTAAATTGGAGCACAAAATATGGTGATCCTAGAGTAGCTCATTTTATTGGAATGCATGCACTTCAAGTACTTCCGCTTTTATCGTTTTATGTGCTGAAAAACATAGCGGCAACAATAACTGTTGGATTACTTTATTTTTTATTGGCTACGTTCACACTTCTTCGTGCTTTATATGGCAAACCTTCATTTCCGCTTAAATCCAACTGAAACAACTATTCCTGCTGCATCCAAAAAAAATTGTTACAACTCGAAGGAATTTATTTAAGTGCTGAGCTCTGCCTATGATAAATAATGGCTACTCAACAAATTCTTGGAGGAGCAATTATCAATACATTGCAAATGCTGAAAATTAATGAGGATAAATAATATCCATTTCTTCCATTAACCGCTGCGCTTCCGCAAACCGATCCACAATAAATAAAGTAAAGCGAATATCTAATGTAATATTTCTACAGATTTCAGGGTTAAACATTACATCACTCATGGTACCTTCCCAAACCCTATCGTAGTTAGTGCCGATCAATTGCCCAAAAGCATTGAGCACAGGACTCCCAGAATTACCTCCTGTTGTATGATTCGTGGCCACAAATGAAACTGGAACCGTACCTTTTACTCCGTAAGGACCATAATCTTTCTTATTATACAGTTCAACTAATCGAGCGGGAAGATCAAACTCTTCATCTCCTGGAATATATTTTTCCATCATTCCATCTAAGGTACTTCCCAAATTATAATAAACTGCATCTCTGGAAACATATCCTCTAACTTGTCCATAAGTAAGGCGTAAAGTACTGTTCGCATCCGGATAAAATTTTCGATCCGGTTGAAATTCTCTTTGTCCTTCCATATAATATCGATTCAATCTAGCCAATGAGGAATTCATCTTGATCATCTTATCTGTGATCTTAATTTTGTAATAATCAGAAACTTCAAACATCAACTCATAAAATGGATCCTTCTTTATTTTCTTCAATTTGCTACTGTTAAAATCAGTTAACAATGTGATTATTTTATCCTGAGAAACGAAAACAGATTGATTAAAAAAATCCTTGGCAAGTCTTGTATAATCGGTATGATATCTATTTCGCAGCGCAAGGAAATAATCGGGTTTTAAAGAATCGGCAACTTGCTGATCAAACATTTTCAATAATGATGCTGTCATGAGTTGATCCGTTGCTGCATCATAATCCTTAAAGTAATCCGCAGCTCCCTTTCTTAGTTTCTCAGATTCTATTTTCACCTTTTCCAGATCAGGTTTTTCCGCGGATGCAAGATCTACTAAGGTGCGAAAGGCCATTGTATAATTCACGGCCTCAATACCAAACATAGCTTCTGAATAAAAATCATTCGTCATCATATAAGGAGCATTTTCCGTATAGATCTTTTCGAAAGAAGGCAAAAGATTTCCATACTTACGTTTTCTAGTTGGATCATTATCCGCCCATGATTGAAAATCTATTTCAAATTCTTTTTTACGTTGTACTCCGTTTGCTTCAAGTATTCCTTTTGATTCCCCTTTCCATTTTTTCCAACCATTACTAATGCTCCCTTGCTTTGCTGCATATTTAATGTGTAACAATTCAGAACTCCGCATAGCATCTCCCATAATCTTTAAGCGCACATCGCGTACCTTAACTCTATCAGGATTGGTAATTGTGACCAGCGCATTTATAGCATAAGAGGAGATGTATTCTTGTGTCCTTCCAGGGAAACCATAAACCATGGTAAAATCACCTTCCTGAACTCCATTCAAATTAATAGTAAACGATTTTCGTGGCGTATATGGAACATTGTCTGCACTGTATTCTGCAGTTCCATTTTCTTTGTTGGCATAAATGCGGAACATAGAAAAATCGCCCGTGTGACGGGGCCACATCCAATTATCTGTATCTCCTCCAAACTTACCTATGGAAGAAGGAGGTGTTCCTACTAAGCGAATATCTTTAAAAGTTTCTGTAAGGATGAGATAAAATTCATTGCCCGAAAAAAACTGCCTTACTTTAGCATCATACTTGTTGCCTTCAATAGCTTTCTTCTCTACTTGAGCTGCAATCTCTTTAATCTTTTCATTACGCTGCGACTCTGTCATTTCATCTGTTAATACACTATTGAATTGAGCAGTTACATCGTCAATACTAATTACAAAAGTTACTGTTAAACCTGGACAAGGTATTTCATCCTGAAAAGTTTTTGCCCAAAATCCATCTTTCAAATAATTATGCTCAAGTGAACTATGATCCTGAATCTGAGAAAATCCACAATGGTGATTGGTGAGTAATAAACCCTGCTTTGAAATCAATTCTGCCGTACAACCTCCTCCAAATAAAACTACAGCATCTTTCAATGTATTTTTATGGGTGCTATACAGTTCTTCAACTGGAATCTGTAATCCTTTAAGGCGCATTTCTGGAGCATTAAGTTGCTGTAATAATTGTGGAAACCACATTCCTTCATCAGCAAAGCAAGTACTCGTAAATGTGAAGAACAATAAAATAGGAAGGAGGATTCGCGATAATTTAGTACTCATGATTCTTAATATAGGTTGGATCTGGTTTCAAAATTAAAAACAATTCATGAATACGTACTTTGAACGATCTTAGATAATACTGAAATGATTAATCATAAAAAAAGCCACCTCTTTAGAAGGCGGCTTTTCTATAGTTAAGAAACGTGATCAGAATGGTAGATCATCATTATCTGCAGGAGCACTACTCATTGGACTAGCAACAGGCTCAGGCATTCCGGAATAAGAGGGTTGCGGTGATGCGTAAGCGTTAGGAGCGGAAGTATTTGCACCCGCATCTAGTACTTCTGCACGCCAAGGACGAACATCTGTGTACCAACGGCCATTATATTCACGTGATTCAATTCGGATACTTACCTTCAGGCGTGTTCCAGGTGCGTAGGATTTAAACTGGCCTACCATATCTCCCCAGGCACTTAATGCTACCTTCTTCGGGTATTGTTCTTCTGTTTCAACAATCATCTCTTGTTTTACCCATGGACCGTTTTTTCCGGTGCCCGTTTGTTCAGGAAGTGATTGCAATAATTTACAAATTAATTCAAGGCTCATAGTCGTCTGTATTATGTTCCAAAAATAACAAATTGCCTCGGTACCTCTATGCACGTACAGCAATTGTTAAAAACTTCTGTTTAGGTTAGTAATTCCGCTAGTACTTTGAGGATGTAAGCATTACAACATTTTCATGGCTCTTTTCCGAAATCTTTATCTGCATAATTCAAAGCATTCTAATTTTATGCGATCAGATCCACACTTCGACGGATAAATTTCGTGAGCGCTTCCCCTTTCAGAAGTCCCTGAGATAACATTGCCAAATCTATCGTTTGACGAATTACTCCATTCTGCTTTTCTGGATCCGTTTCCTCCAAAACTTTTATGATCAAAGGATGATTGGTATTCATTATCAGGTTATAATGATCGCCCATATTACCCATAAAATCATAGCCGCCACCCATTGCCGCCATTTCTTTCATCCTCCGCATAAATTCAGGTCGGGTGATCATCACTGGGGCATCTTCAGCCGTAAGTGCTTCCAAAGTTACTGCATAGTGCTCCTTACTTACTATCGCTTCTGCAATTGTCTTCAGTGTATTTTGCTGTTCTTCAGATAATGAAGATTCTTTCTTATCTTCTTTCTGAATGAGTTTGTCAATAGTATCTGCATCTACCCGTGCAAATGAACTATTCTCTAGTTTCTGCTCAAGGAAATTTACAAAATGCGTATCTACTTGACCATCCATCAGCAATACATCATAGCCTCTGTTTTTCGCACTATCAATATAAGTATGTTGATCCTGCTCATTGGAAGAATATAGATAAATAACTTTCTTGTTTTTATCTTCCTGATTGAGTGTAATCAAATTAGTATATTCTTCAAAAGTGAAGTATTTCTTGTCTGTATTTTTTAACAGACAAAAGGACTTAGCGCGATCATAGAATTTTTCTTCACTGAGCATCCCGTACTTAATAAATACTCCGATATCATCCCACTTTTCTTCAAAATCAGTACGGTTTTCTTTAAAGAGTTCTTCTAATTTATCAGCAACTTTTTTCAGAATATGATTGCTGATTTTTTTAACATTTCCATCACTCTGTAAATAACTTCTTGATACATTCAAAGGAATATCCGGAGAGTCAATAACGCCATGCATGAGTGTTAGAAAATCCGGAACGATGCCATCAACTGCGTCCGTTACAAATACCTGACGGCTATATAACTGGATTTTATTTTTCTGAATTTCCAAATTACGTTTTAATCTCGGAAAATAAAGTATTCCGGTGAGGTTAAAAGGATAATCCACATTCAGATGAATGTAAAACAATGGTTCTTCTGCAGTAGGATAAAGCTCACGATAAAAATTTCTGTAATCCTCGTCCGTTAGGTCTGCTGGTCGACGTGTCCATGCAGGTTGTGTATTGTTAATAATCTTTTCCTCAAAACGAATTTCTATCGGGAGGAATCGACAATATTTATCCAGTAAGGTTTTAATTCGAGCAGGCTCTAAAAACTCCAAAGCATCTTCTGCAATATGAAGCGTAATCACAGTTCCGCGATCCGATTTATCTTGCGCAGTAATTTGATAGTCCGGGCTTCCATCACAGGTCCATAAAACGCCTTCGGCATCCGAATTCGCTTTAAATGATCGCGTGTAAACATCTACCTTCGATGCAACCATGAACGAAGAATAAAATCCAAGACCGAATTTTCCGATGAGTTGACCTTCCGTCTGATCTTTGTATTTATTTACAAATTCTTCAGCACCTGAAAATGCTATTTGATTGATATACCTTTCAACTTCCTCTTCGGTCATTCCGATACCATGGTCGGTGATGGTAAGGGTTTTTGCAGCAGTATCAATTTTAATGTCAATCGTTAAATCTCCAAACTCGGTTGTGTTTTCTCCTAGTGACGTTAGGGTTTTTAATTTTTGAGTTGCATCAACCGCATTAGCAACCAATTCTCTCAGAAAAATTTCATGATCGCTATAAAGAAACTTTTTAATGATAGGAAATATATTTTCCGTTTGTACTTTAATCTTGCCTGCAGCCATTTTATATTAATTTATTTAGTTTAGATAGATTTTTGGAGGAAATGAGCTTTACTTTTAAAGGATACTAATTTCACGAGATCTGATTTCCTTGAAGGAGTGCAAATATCCTCAACTTAAGCGGATTTTAGACTAATTAATAGTTTCCGAGAATGCGTTTCCCCTTCCCAAAACAAATGCCAACCCCAGAAAACTGACAATTTGTCCAACTTTTTTAGCCGTTCACCCAACCTCACTTGTAAGGAGTTACGTTTTTCATAATTTAAGCGCTGAAAATGAGTGTTTTACCCTACTAAAACAATCTGACAAAGAATGAATTGTTCCTGCATTAGGAACTTTTCATTCAACAATGCAGTATAATAATTTGAGTAAGCCGGAATATGCCTAACAAACCGGAGTAAATTTTTTTACTATGCAAAAGAATTATGATTACATTTTTCAATTTTCAGCGGTTCACCGCTGGGTAGAAACATGCGTTCAATTGCATCCCGATGCTCCTGCCGTTTGGTGCGACCATCAAATAATTACTTACAAAGAATTAAATGAAAGGGCTAATCGCCTTGCGCATACGCTTTCAAAGGACTCTCGAGTAAATGGAGGTCGTGTTGGAATTTGTCTCGATCGTAGTCATGATTTAATGATTGCATTGCTCGCGGTGTTGAAAGCCGGTGCTGCTTACGTTCCCTTCGATGTAGAATATCCTGCTGAACGTCTTCAATACATGGCAGAAGTAAGTGAGATCCCGGTAATGATTACTTCCAAAGAACAATCACACCGAATCCCTCAAGGAAATTTTACTTTATTGTTAGTGGATGAACTCCCAATTTTTACAGAAGAAAACAATTTAAATTTAACGCTAGAAGTTAACCATACACAACCCGCATATGTATTGTTTACTTCCGGCTCAACAGGAAAGCCAAAAGGGGTTGTAATGCCTCACAAAGCATTACTAAATCTTCTTAACTGGCAAGTGGAAAATACTTCCGTTCATCAAGGTGGGAAAACTTTACAATTTGCTCCGATTAGTTTTGATGTTCACTTCCAAGAAATTTTTAGTACTTGGGTAGATGGAGGTTGTATCTATCTGATAAATGATGAACTCCGATTAAACGCATTACATCTGCTAAATTATTTGCAGGAACAAAAAGTAAATAGATTGTTTCTTCCCTTTATTGCGCTGCAAAATCTTTCGGAAATCGCTGAAAATACCAACACCGTTCTTCCTGATTTAAAAGAAGTGATTACCGCTGGTGAACAGCTTCAGGTAACTCCTGCTCTTATTAAATTCTTTTCTCGTATACCTCATTGCACTTTATTCAACCATTATGGTCCTACAGAGGCACATGTTGTTTCTTCTTTTCAATTAGAAGGATTGCCTGATACATGGCCGCTATTGCCGCCTATCGGAAAAGAAATTTCGAATGTTGAATTATATATCCTAAATGATTCTCTTCAACCTGTTGAAAATGGTCAAGAAGGAGAATTATTCATTGCTGGTGATTGTCTTGCGGATGGTTACCTACAACGCGAAGATCTTACTGCGGAGCGCTTTATTTCCAATCCTTTTCATACCGGAAAACAAATGTACCGAACCGGTGACTTGGCAAAAAGATTACCGGATGGCAATATCATTTATCTAGGAAGAATTGATGGACAAGTAAAAGTTCGTGGTTATAGAATTGAGCTCGGAGAAATTGAAATAGTACTGGGCAGATTTCCTGGTGCCGCTCAAGTTGCGGTAACGGTTCGCGAAGATAAACCAGGACAGAAAAAACTTGTTGCTTATTTCGTGAGCAATGAAAACCAAACTCTCCCTGTAAAGGATCTTCGAAGTTTCCTACAACATCAATTACCGGATTACATGATGCCTTCTGCATTTGTGAAGATGGATCAACTTCCGCGTACTCCAAGTGGTAAAATCGACCGAAAAAGTCTCCCTCCACCAGATACCTCACGTCCTGATCTAGGAATACCTTATGCTGCTCCTGAAAATAAAACGCAGGAATTACTTGCGGAAGTATGGTCGCAATTAATCAATATAGAATCCATAGGAATTCATGATAATTTCTTTGATCTTGGTGGAAACTCTTTGCTTGCTTTACAGAGTATTGCTAAGCTGAAACAAGAGGCTAACATCGACCTTTCCGTAGTAAAAATGTATCAACATCCTACCATCTCAGCGCTGGCAAAAGTACTGGATGGAAAGGAAGAAAAATCTTCTCTTTCTGTAATGATGCAGGAACGAGCCGCTCAAAGAAATAAAGGAAATACAGAGGATAATGATATTGCGATTGTCGGAATGTCGTTGAGAATTCCAGGTGCAGAAACTCCAGAACAATTTTGGGAGAATCTTAAAAATGGTGTGGAGAGTATTAGTGTTTTTAAAGATGCTGATCTCGATCCCTCAATCCCTGCTGAAGTTAAAAACGATCCGAATTATGTAAAAGTAAGAGGAGTACTAGCAGATACCTCTGGATTTGATGCTGCCTTCTTTAACATGAATCCCAATATAGCAAAAGTTACTGATCCTCAGCATCGGGTCTTTCTAGAGCTTGCTTGGAATGCTCTGGAAAATTCTGGGTATAGCCCTAGCCGTTATCCCGGACTAATTGGCGTATTTGCCGGTACCGGAAATAACACATATTATCTACAGAATGTCCTTTCAAATCCTGATGTTGTAAATCGTGTAGGAAATTTTCTTACGATGACGCAAAATGAAAAAGATTATATCGCAACGCGTGTTGCTTATGAACTGAATTTAAAAGGACTTGCTGTAAGTGTGCATACTGGTTGTTCTACTTCGCTTACTGCTGTTGTTCAAGCGTGTGAATCGCTGAGAAATCATCAATGTGATATGGCACTTGCCGGTGGTGTTGCTATTACAAGTCCTGTAAACAGCGGACATATTTACGAAGAGGGTGCTATGTTTTCTAATGATGGTAGCACTCGAACATTCGATGCTGCTGCACGTGGAACTGTGTTTAGTGATGGAGCAGGAATTGTTGTATTAAAAAGATATAAAGATGCACTGGCTGATGGTGATACCATTTATGCACTCATCAAAGGTGCTGCATTAAATAATGATGGAGGAGAAAAAGGAAGTTTCACTGCTCCAAGTGTTAGTGGACAAGCCGCTGTGATTAGTATGGCTCTGGCGATGGCTGGAGTTGATGCAAGAACCATAAGCTATGTGGAAACACATGGAACCGCTACACCTGTTGGTGATCCAATTGAAATAGAAGGGTTAAGTACGGCGTTCCGTGAACATACCCCCGACAAACAGTTTTGCGCTGTAGGATCTGTTAAAACTAATATCGGACATCTTACTGCTGCTGCCGGTGTTGCTGGGCTAATTAAAACTGCGCTGAGCTTATTCCATAAACAAATCCCTGCAACCTTACATTACCAGTCACCGAATCCACAGATTCCATTTACTGAATCTCCGTTTTTTGTAAATAATGTTTTTAGAAATTGGGATACCGATCAATTACCACGTAGAGCTGGAGTCAGCTCCTTTGGTGTGGGAGGAACGAATGCTCACGTTGTACTTGAAGAAGCTCCAACTCCTATTCCTTCTGGAACCTCTCGTTCCCGTCAGCTATTATTGCTTTCAGCTAGAACTGAAAATGCATTACAACGAAGACTATCGGATTTAAAAACATTTATTGCTGCCAATAAAAAGAGTGTGCTTCCAGATCTTGCATTTACATTGCAAAATGGTCGTCATGATTTTGCCTTTAGATGGTTTGCAACTGTTGAAAGTGTCGATGATGCGATCCATCAATTCACACAGGCTGATCCTAAAAAGTCTGCTAAGCATCATTTAAAACAAAACGCTACCGGTGTAGTGTTTATGTTCCCTGGACAAGGTTCACAATATGTGGGAATGGGTTCGAATCTTTACAGAGACGAACTTGTTTTCCGTCAAGCTGTTGATCACTGTTGTGAAATTTTGCAACCATTACTCGGGCGCGATCTAAGAGAAATACTTTTTGCGGAAGAGGGAAATTCCGATGCGGATACTTTACTTAAACAAACCTATTATACACAACCTGCCTTATTCACTATTGGGTATTCATTGGCTCAACTATGGATGAGTTGGGGAATTAAACCAGCGGCTCTCATCGGACATAGCATCGGAGAGTTTGTGGCCGCTACCATTGCTAATGTCTTTTCCTTACATGATGCTCTAACGTTGGTGGCTAACCGCGGACGATTAATGCAGGAAATGCCTTCCGGCTCGATGCTTTCTGTAAGATTAAGCGCAGAAGTTGTGGAGAAAATAATTCCTCCCGCTGTTTCAATAGCAGCGATCAATGGTCCTCAATTATGTGTTGTAGCTGGTCCTGATGAGGAGATTCAGAAATTACAACAACATTGGGAAGAAACAGAGGTAATCTGTAAACCACTTTTTACTTCTCATGCATTTCACTCTCCGATGATGGATCCTCTTGTTATTCCATTTGAAGAATTGGTGAAAAAAGTAAGCTTAAGTGCTCCTGAAATTCCGGTTCTTTCTACTGTCACCAGTGATTGGTTAAAGGCAGAGGAAGCAACCAATCCGCATTACTGGGCTCATCATTTGCGCGCCACAGTTCGCTTCGCAGACGGAGTAAAAGCACTTTGGAAATATCATCCCAATGTGATTATGCTCGAACTCGGACCCCGAAATACTGCAAGTTCGCTAGCACGTCAGCAATCTATTGATCCAAAGGTTCAAAAAGCAATTGCATCGTTAGGTGACTCTGCTGTAAATGATGCAGAATGGACAAATATTTCTTCAGCTATTGGTCAGCTCTGGTTATCCGGTATTTCGGTGAACTGGAAAAATTTCTACGCTTTAGAAAAACGAAAAAGAATTGCCCTCCCGGGATATCCTTTCGAACATCAGCAATTCTGGCTTCAACCGGGAACTCCATCACCTACTGTTGCTCATCAACAGGAATCGCCTACAAAAGAAACTCAAATTTTAACAACTCCTATTCCATTACCGATTACAATGAGTAACCGCAAAGAACGTATCATTAATGAAGTCCGTGAAATTTTGGAAGAGTCTTCCGGAATTGAAATGACTAATGCCGAGCCTACCTCTTCATTTGTTGAACTTGGATTAGATTCTCTTTTCCTTACACAAATCGCATTAACACTATCTAAAAAATATGGAGTAAAAATTACTTTCCGTCAGCTGAATGAAAATTTATCATCACTAGAAAGTTTAGCTTCCCATTTAGATCAACAATTACCCGCGGATGCTGTTGCGCCAATTTCAATTCCAGTAAATCATTCACCATCACCAACACAACAGATTAATAATTCCCCAGCATTAAATACACCATCGATGCAGCAACCCGCACCGGAAGGTACGATGCAATGGGTACTTGCTCAGCAGTTCCAACTGATGCAACAGCAACTGATAATGCTTCAAGGCAATATGGGGAATGCTGCATCGCAACAAATTCTTTCTTCTCTAAGTCAACCTCTGCCCGTTCAAAATACACCATCATCACCTCAACAGGAGGAGGTTACACATGATGAACTCAAAGAACTGAAAAAACCTTTTGGTGCTGTTGCCAGAATTGAGAAAACGATAAATAATACATTCAACGATAATCAAAAACAATGGCTTGAAAATTTCACCAAAGCCTATACTGAGAAAACTAAAAAGTCAAAAGCATATACTCAGGAATACAGAGGTTGTCTTGCTGATCCTCGCGTTGTAACTGGATTCAGGCCTCTTCTAAAAGAAATCATTTATCAGCCAGTAGTCAATAAATCTGTTGGAGCTTTTATTTGGGATATTGATGGAAATAAATATGTAGATGTATTGAATGGTTTTGGTTCGAATATGTTCGGTCATAATCCTCCATTCATTGTAAAGGCTTTACAAGAACAATTAAATAATGGCTATGAATTAGGTCCACAACATGAACTTGCTGGGGAAGTTGCCCAACTAATTTGTGAGCTTACTAATTCGGATCGCGCTGGTTTTTGCAATACAGGATCGGAAGCAGTTTTAGGTGCTATGCGTATTGCACGCACAGTAACTGGCCGTTCATTGATCGTTAGTTTTAACGGTTCTTATCATGGAATTAATGATGAAGTGATTCTTCGTGGTTCTAAGAAATTAAAGTCTATTCCTGCCGCTGCTGGGATTCTCCCTGGTGCTGTACAAAATATGCTGGTTTTAGATTACGGTACTCCAGAAGCGTTGGCCATTATTAAAAGCCGCGGTCATGAAATTGCGGCCGTTTTAGTTGAACCCGTACAAAGTCGTCGAGCAGATTTTCATCCCCGTGAATTCTTGCATGAATTAAGAAAACTCACAGAAGCTGATGGTTCCCTTCTAATCTTTGATGAAGTGATAACCGGCTTTCGAGTATTACCAGGTGGTGCTCAAGAATATTTTGGTGTGAAAGCCGATTTAGGAACTTACGGTAAAGTTGTTGGCGGCGGAATGCCTATTGGTGTAATTGCCGGCAAAAAAGAATATATGGATGCACTTGATGGTGGGCACTGGCAATTTGGTGATGAGTCTGTTCCCGAGATTGGTGTGACGTATTTCGCTGGGACTTTCGTCCGACATCCATTCGCACTTGCTGCAGCAAAAGCATCACTCCTCCACATGAAAGAAAAGGGAGTCGCGTTACAAAACGCATTAACGCAATCTACAACTACGCTAACCAAGTCCATTAACGAATATTGCCATCAACAGGGAATACCATTTCACCTTGTAAATTTTGGTTCATTATTTAAGCCGAAATATGATTTGGATTTACCGAATGCTGACCTTCTATATCCGCTCTTAAGATTCAGTGGAGTTCATATCTATGATGGGTTCCCTTGTTTCCTTACTGAAGCACATACCAAAGAAGATGTTGATTTCATCATCGCTACTTTCAAAACTTGCTTAGGTGAACTAGTAGAATATGGATTTATTCCAACAACAAAAGTAGATTCTGAATTTGAGCACGTAAAGCGTTCCACTTATGGACACCATAGTAACGGTAATGGTAATGGAAACGGTAATGGTACTTCTGTAAATCACCCTCCTGTTACTGGTGCGATTATAGGTAAAAATCCTGACGGTACTCCCGGTTGGTTTGTCCCCGATCCAGAACGTCCTGGTAAATATTTAAAAGTTGTTCTAAATTAATTTTGGCAATGAATTCTAATTATTCTCTAGAGCCTGTAGATTTTGATCCGTTCAATTCGGAGAATAAGTCTGTAGCTTCTACTCAAGCCCAGCGTGAAATATTTACTTCGGTAAAAATCGGTGGTGCCGCGGCTAATTGTGCTTACAATGAATCCGTAAATCTTGTTTTACACGGAAAAGTTGATCTCATCAAATTACAATCCGCCTTTAACAAAGTTATTCTCCGTCATGATGCATTAAGAGCAACTTTTAATGATGATGGAACGATCATCCGTTTTAATAATACTTCCATTCCACTATCAATTACTGATCTTACTTCTATTTCCGCTACTGATAAAATTGTTTACCTTGAAAATATTAAAAGAGAAGAAGTACTAGATCCATTTGATCTTGAAACAGGGCCATTAGTCCGTGCCAGTGTATTTGTTCTTGCTAATGATGAAGCACTATTAACTGTAACTGGGCATCATATCGTTTGCGATGGATGGTCATTAAGTCTTCTATTAAAAGATCTGAGTGCAATTTATTCCGCTGAAGTATTAAATAAAAATGCAGGTCTTAATACAGCTATATCTTTTGCAGATTATGCACAAAAACAAGTTACTGACAATCTGAATTCCACGCATAAAACGGTAGAAGAATTCTGGTTGAAACAATTTACAGGAGAACTTCCGGTAATAAATTTCCCAACCGATAAACCCCGACCGGCGCTAAGAACTTTTAAGGCACATCGAATAGATGTTAAAGTAGATCCTGAAATCGTAATTGCAGTTCGTCAATTCAGTAAAAAGTTGGGAACTAGTTTTGTTACTACCATGTTGGCAGCATTCGAAACTTTTTTATACAAGTCAACAGGGCAAAAGGAACTGGTAGTAGGATTACCAGCAGCAGGTCAAAATGCGGAAGGATATTATGAACTCATTGGACATTGCGTAAACTTGTTGCCATTACGTACAAGCCTCAATCCTTCCTTAAGTTTCACAGAATATCTGAAACAGCGCAAAGCATATTTATTTGATGCTTTCGATCATCAGCAATTTACATTTGGGAGTCTGCTGCAAAAATTAAATATTCAACGCGATGCTTCCCGAATACCTTTAGTGCCCATCGTTTTTAACGTAGATATTGGATTTACTGAAGGGTTTCATTTTGAAGGATTGAATTTTGATTTTAGTACCAATCCACGTTCATATGAAAATTTTGAAATTTTCCTCAATGCATCTGGTAGTGGAGATCAATTAGTATTAGAATGTACGTTCAATACTGATCTGTTTGAAGAACAAATGATGGAATTAAGGATGCTGGAATTTATCAGTATCCTGAAACAGATCAGCAATAATCCTGATATAGGTATTGCCGAAATAGAAGGTCGCACTGCTATGGAAATAGCATTACATCGTTCTATTAATGATACTGAAAAAAAATATCCTTCTGAAATAGGGCTTCATGAACTAATCCGTAAAAAAGCAGCGAAATATCCTGGTAATATTGCTATCTCTTGCCACGATCGTGATTATACCTATGAACAATTGGAAGCTTATTCCAATCGATTAGCCGCAATACTTCAGAATAAAGGAATAACAACCGGAGATCTAATAGGTGTTTGTATGCTTCGTACTGCTGAACTTCCTATTGTACTTATTGCTGTTTTAAAAGCCGGCGCTTCTTATGTTCCACTTGATCCTGCTTTCCCAAAAGAAAGAATTGCGATGATGGTGGAGGATGCTAAACTGAAATTAATTATCAGTAGTAATGCTCTGGCGCATGCATTTAATTTCCCTCGAGAAAAACTCGTACACGTTGATGATGCCTTACTGAGAAGTACGAACGGTATAGTCTATACTCCCGTTACTTGTAAAAAAGATCAACTTGCTTATATCTTGTTTACATCAGGTTCAACAGGACGACCAAAAGGAGTTGCTGTAAAACATCAGTCGGTAGTGAATTTATTGCTCGATTTAAAAGATCGTTTTTCATTTGAGTCAAAAGATATACTATTAGCGGTCACCACTATTTCTTTTGACATTTCCGTACTTGAAATATTTTTGCCATTGATAAGTGGCGGTAGAATACATATGGCTTCTAAAGAGCAATCGATGGATGCAGCGTGGCTCGATAGAATAATAAAAAATGATCCTGTTACTTTTATGCAGGCCACGCCAGCAACGTGGGAACTTCTCTTGGCTTCCGGATGGAAAGGAGCTTCTCACCTTAACGTTTTGTGCGGTGGAGAAGCTCTGCGCGTTGATCTTGCCAAAAAATTATTAGAGAACAATTTCTCTCTCTGGAATTTATATGGGCCCACAGAAACTACTATCTGGTCGATGCTAAAAAAAGTTGAACCCAACGATTTTAGTACACATCGAAATGGAGTGATTACAATTGGAAAACCAGTGGCAAATACAAGTTTGTATTGCATGGATGAAAGTGGTAAACTTTGTCCTATTGGAATTCCAGGTGAGTTATGGATTGGAGGTGATGGCGTTGCTGCCGGGTATCTTTATCAACCTGAAATGACTGCAGAGAAATTTGTTCCCAATCCACTTGGGAAAGGGCTGGTTTATAAAACAGGTGACCGAGTAGTGATGAATGCTTTGGGGAATTACTATTTCCTTAACCGATTCGATCATCAGGTAAAAGTTCGGGGATACAGAATTGAACTTGGAGAAATTGAATCACTAATAAACACTTGCAATGCTATTCGTCAGGGAGTAGTGATCACCAAACAACATCCCGAAGGCGAACATTATTTAGTCGCCTATTTTATTCCGGTACAAAATAATAGTGCTGCTACAAAAGAAGAAATTAAAATTAGTATCATTCAGGATTTACGTAGTATTTTAAGTAAAAAACTTCCTGATTATATGATCCCAACCAACTGGGTGATGTTAGAATCATTTCCGCTTACACCGAATGGAAAAGTAGATCGGAAGATATTGCCGGAACCTTTTGCTGAAGAAAATTCACAAGTAGGTTTGAAGTATGAATTAATGACAAAAATCCAGATTACAATTGCTAGAGTCTGGATGAATCTATTAACGTTACCAGATATTGGGACAGATGATGACTTCTTTGAACTGGGTGGTCATTCCCTCTTAGCGGTTCGTATGATGGTGGATCTAGAAAAAGAAACAGGAATCAAACTACCATTAGCGGTTTTGTTCAGTAATCCTACAATTCGTCAACTTGCTGTACTTTATGAAGCTCCGCCTCAAAATGAACTCTGGAATCCTCTTGTAAAGATTAAAGAATCTGGAAATAGAAATCCCATTTATTTTGCACATGGCATCAGCGGGAATGTTTTTAAATATCATGCCTTAGCAACAATGCTGCATCCAGAACAACCGAGCTATGGCTTGCAAGCTGTTGGACTTAATGGAAAAGAAAAGCCCTTTACCGATATGGAAAGTATGGCTACCTTCCATGTAAATGAAATCCTGAAGTTTCAGCCCGAAGGGCCGTATGCACTTGCCGGCGGTTCTTTTGGGGGATATTTAGCTTATGAAATGGCTTGTCAGTTAGAAGCGATGGGCAAAAAAGTAAATTTTCTTTGTCTCTTTGACATCGAAGCTGGAACAGTATTAGATTTTCTCCCCAGTACAGTAAAGCATCTGAAAAAAGTTCAGCTGATTGCAGATAGAATTACGAAACGTGCGGTTTCATTTATAAAAGCTGATAGTAAAGGTCGCCAAGCATATCTTCAAGCGAGAAGAAAAATTTCAAATCAAGAATCTGAATTGGAATCTTGGCTAGATAAGCATAAAATTGTAGATGAAATAGGAGAAGAATCCGCAACTTATTTTCGACAGGTAGAAGATGCTTGTTATAAAGCATTGTTGAGCTATAAAATCAAAAATTATGGCGGAAATATAATGATTGTAAGGGCTCAAGATGGATTCTTTAACAACACTTATGCAAGAGATTTGGGATGGTCGCATTTCGTCAATGGAAGTATTGATGTTAGTATTGTTGCCGGTGATCATAATTCTATTTTCTGGGAACCCAATGTGAATGAACTAGCCCACGCTGTTCAGAATATTCTTTCGCAACGTACTGAAAGCCGACAGCTCCTCTAAATTGGAAACGCAAATTTATGACGGTTCTTGTTTTGTTCCTGAAAAAACAAATCCATTACAAGAGTTTTTTACAATAGTTTCCCGTATTGATTCTTCTTCAATACCTGATCCAGTGTTGCATTCCGATGAACTTGAAAAAGCAAATCGCTTTCATCAGCAATCAGATCGTGAAGCTTATATTTATCGGCATCATTATCTGAATACTTGGTTAAGTAAATTAAGTAATGTTCCAATTGCTCCAAAGTCTTTCTTGCTGAACAGTGATAAAAAACCATTTCTAAAAGACAGTCCTTTGCATTTCAACATAAGTCGTTCTGAATCTCAGTGCGCATTTGTTTTTGGACCTGCCCAAACCGGTATCGACATTGAAATCATCAGAAATACGGAAGATTACAAGGAGTTAGCGGCAATCCATTTCCATCCAGAAGAACATAAAGCGCTATGCGATTCAAATGACCCAGATCTCTTTCTAAAAATCTGGACTCGAAAAGAAGCTTACTTAAAAGCAAAGGGCACCGGTCTTGTCGATGATCTAAGACGCTTTAACTGTCTTCAAGAGGTGCTTATCGATGATAATTCCTCTTTTCGGATCTCCACTTTTACCGGAAGTGATTTTATCATGAGTATTTCAATTCCCTCAAGAATAAAACTACCCGTAAAACGTTTTATTTACTGAAACAAAAAATTCCTCGAACAAATTACCTTTGCATGACTTATCAAAAGCACTAAAAGCGTGTAAATTTGTTGTACTGCTGAAAACCTTGTTTACAATTCTTGATAAGAATTCAGCAAATTCCGACACCTTTTATTTCATCCTTCGTATACTTACAGACGGAAATCATAAAAATCTCTTCGCTCATTATCATTTCATATGAATCAATTTATTAAAAAGCCACTTCTGGCTTCCCTACTCGCACTGGCCTTCATCATCAACATGCCAAAGGCGCATGCGCAGAACTCCGCGACTTCTCAGAAATTTGAAGCGCTTCTCAACATGATTACTTATGCTTATGTAGATTCTGTAGATCAGAAAAAAATCAGTGACGATGCCATCCGACAATTATTGAAAGAACTCGATCCGCACAGCGTGTATATTCCTGCTGAAGATTTAAAAGATGTGAATGAACCTCTCGTTGGAAAATTTGAAGGAGTAGGTATTCAGTTTAATATTTTAGATGATACCATCATGGTTACGCAAACTATTTCCGGTGGTCCATCAGAAAAACTGGGTATTCGTGCCGGTGATCGTATCGTTAAAATCGATGATGAAAACGTCACGAATATCAAAATTAAAAATAGCGATGTTCTCAAACGTCTGCGAGGAGATAAAGGCACTAAGGTTAAAGTTGCCATGTACCGGAGAGGAAATCCGGGTTTGATGGATTTCAACATTACTCGTGATAAAATTCCGCTTTATAGCGTTGATGCATCTTATATGGCTGCTCCCGGAGTTGCTTATATTAAGATCAGCAAATTTGCAGATACTACTGTGGATGAATTTAGAGATGCATTAGGAAAATTAAAAGAACAAGGTGCAACTAGTCTCGTAATGGATCTCACAGATAATGGTGGTGGATATCTGAATCGTGCTATAGAACTGGCGGATGAGTTTTTGGGCGCTGGAAAAAGAGTAGTATATACGGAAGGAAGAAATAATCCTCGTCAAGATTCATATGCAACTTCTTCAGGCGGATTTGAAAAAGGAAAAGTGATTGTGCTCGTTAATGAATCTTCTGCTTCTGCAAGTGAAATCGTAACTGGGGCATTACAAGATTGGGATCGGGCGCTAGTAGTTGGTCGCAGGACATTTGCAAAAGGTCTGGTGCAAAAACCATTTCCACTTCCCGATGGCTCCGCAGTACGTTTAACTATTGCTCGGTATTATACTCCTGCTGGTCGCTGTATTCAGAAACATTATGAACCTGGTGATGAAAATTATGATATGGATCTTAGTACTCGTTTCCAACATGGAGAATTATATCATGCCGATAGTATCAAATTTATCGATTCGTTGAAGTACGCAACCAATGCTGGGCGTGTAGTCTATGGTGGAGGTGGTATTATGCCAGATGTGTTTGTGCCGCTAGATACAAGTAATAGCAGTAAATATTATGATGAACTACGACGCAATGGAATCATTAATGATTTTACGTTAAGTTATGTGGATGATAATAGAGCTAGTCTGATTAAACAATATGCTGATGTGTATTCTTTCAAAACTGGATTTGAAGTGACTGATGACTTCGTTAATAAATTTACAGCTTACGCAGAAAAGAAGTTGGTCAAAAAAGATCCTGAAGGATTAAAAATTTCTGATAAACTGATTCGCACTCAACTCAAAGCTCTTATTGCCCGCGACCTCTGGAATACCAATGCGTACTTCGTGATTATTAATGATATCAATCCGTTTTACATGAAAGCACTTCAATGCCTACAGGATGATACCTTTAGTAAAATGAAAATCGCTGCAAGTAATTAACTCTTCGAAAAAATAAAATAAATCATTGACTGGATTAAATAAATCCAACCCTACTATAAATATTTTTATAGGAAATCAAAAATAAAAACGGCTGTTTCCTGCATTGGAGACAGCCGTTTTTTTGCTTGTGCTTTTAATAAAAAAATTACATGACTCGAATTAGTCTTTAGAAAAATAATCGGCACTTTGATATACGCCAGTTTCCAATTTTAGCAGCTGCATGAGGAGATCATTGGCAAGTGATGATGCACCAAAGCGGAACCAATCTGGACTCAACCAGGCTTCTCCTAGGGTCTCTCTAACTACTACCAGATATTGCAAGGCTAGTTTAGCAGTGCTGATTCCTCCCGCTGGCTTCATCCCAATCATACGTCCTTCTTTATAATAAAAGTCGCGGATTGCCTCTAACATAACTAGTGTGACGGGTAATGTAGCTGCTGGTTGTATTTTCCCGGTTGATGTTTTTATAAAATCAGCCCCAGCATACATCGCCAAATCAGAAGCCTTTCGAACATTATCCAGCGTACTCAGTTCCCCAGTTTCAAGAATTACTTTTAAATGTGCTTTACCGCAAGCTTCCTTTACGGCTGCAATCTCATCAAAAACATAATTATATTCTCCTGCTAAAAAATGACCGCGTGAGATGACCATATCAATTTCATCTGCACCTTCATTTACTGCAAACTTTGTTTCTTCCAACTTTACTTTACGCGTACTCATTCCACTCGGAAAAGCAGTAGCGACGGCGGCCACTTTTACTCCGCTGTTTCCTAATGCTGCTTTTGCAACACGAACCAAGGGAGGATAAACACATACAGCGGCGGCGCTCGGCAAATCTGGAATACCTTCATGTGGATGGATTGCCTTAGCACATAGTTGACGAACTTTCCCGGGAGTATCTTTAGCTTCCAGTGTGGTTAGGTCCATCATGCTTATCGCAAGTTTAAGTGCTTCCTTCTTACTTTCGTTCTTGATACTTCTTTTAGAAAGTCGTGCAATACGTTCCTCTACCCCTACCTGATCGATGGCGGGACTCTGATTCACATGATAGCGTAAAGTCATCTTGATAATTTTCTTAATAACAAATCTCGCAAAAATCGGCTTACAAATACACTAAGCAAAAGATTGCAATTCGTACAGTTTTTTATAATAACCACTCTGCGCAATCAGATGCTGATGCGTTCCTCTTTCTACAATTACTCCTTTCTGCATAACGATAATCTCATCAGCATGTACTATAGTGGATAAGCGGTGAGCTATCACTAACGTGGTGCGGTGTTTCATCAATGTGGTTAATGCATCCTGTACCAAGCGTTCGGATTCAGTATCCAATGCAGAAGTAGCTTCGTCTAGGATCAGCAAGGGAGGATTTTTAAGTACTGCGCGTGCAATACTTAACCGCTGACGTTGGCCTCCACTTAATTTTCCTCCACGATCTCCGATAAAAGTATGATACCCTTCTGGCATTTGTGAAATAAACTCATGGGCATTCGCAACTTTCGCCGCTTCAATTACCGCAGCTTCCGAAACATTTTTCATTCCGAATGCGATATTGTTAAATACGGTATCATTAAAAAGAATCGATTCCTGTGTAACCACTCCCATCAGCTGACGAAGGTCTTTGATGCGGAGATCGCGGATGTTGATTCCATTAACAGTAATGTCTCCACTATCTGGATCATAATAACGGGGAAGCATGTCCGCTAGTGTGGTTTTTCCGGAACCGGATTGACCTACCAATGCGATTGTTTTTCCGGAAGGGATATCAAGATTAATATCTTTTAATACATAGCCATCTTCTCCTTTCCGATAAGCGAATGACACATTGACAAATTTAATTCCACTTCCAATTCCGTCAATTGTTTTGGGGTTGGGCGATTCTTTTACATTAATCTCTGCATCCAAAACAAAATAAATACGTTCCGAAGAAGCAAGTCCTTTTTGAATATTATACCATGCTGTAGTTAGATTTTTTGCTGGTGGTAGTATCTGTGAAAAAATGGCGATGAAGGCAATGAACTCAGAAGGTTCAAGCTGATTATTTCCTTGCAAAACAATCTTTCCACCAAAGTACATCACTACCATCATCACTACTGTACCTAAAAACTCACTGAGTGGAGATGCCAGATCACGACGTCGCGCAATCCTGTTCATCTGCTTATAAAATTGATTATTTAGTCCATTAAATTTTTCCGTCGAAGTTTCTTCCGCAGTAAAAGCATGAATGATTCGGAGGCCGCCTAGGGTTTCTTCGATGTTACTCAGCAATTCCCCCATTTTACCCTGTGCTTGAGCTGATTTTTTCTTCAGACTTTTTCCGATTCTTCCAATAATCAGTGCGGCCATCGGTAACATAATCAATACAAAAAATGTAAGCTGTGGGCTCATGGTAAACATAGTAATAAGAAAAATAATAATGTTGAGCGGCTCACGAAATGCCGCTTCAAGGGAATTCATAATTCCCCATTCCACTTCCTGTACATCATTGGTCATCCGCGACATTAAATCGCCTTTGCGTTCATTGCTGAAATAACCAATCGGCAACGATAAAATTTTCTGATACACTTGCAACCGTATATCACGAACAACGCCATTGCGAATGGGTGCGAGAAAATACATCGCCAGATAGCGGGTTAAATTTTTCAGAAAAAACAAAATGATAACAAGTACACTAATCAGTGTCAGTGCTTTTATCTGCCCTTCCGTTTTCACAAAATCAGCAAGGTAATAGTTGAAATTATTGAGCAGTGTTTTTACTGATCCCGACCAAGGCAATAGTTGATAACTATGATCTTGGTTGAATAAAACATTCAGAAAAGGAACAATCATCGTTAATGAAAAAAGTGAAAACACTACGGTGAGAATGTTAAACGAAACACTTAAAATCGCCTTCCCCTTATAAGGCCGAAGAAAGCCAAGTAGCCGCCAGTAGTTTTTCACGTCGCAAAGATAGAAATGCTTGAATACTTCGCTCTGTAATCGTTTAGACTAAGAAAATATGTTTATTCCCGTCTAATTCTCCAGTACGTAATCCAATCTATCAACCTTCACTTAACCATAAAGCATTGTTTTTCAATTGATAGCATAAGTTTTTTTATATGCCTTCAAAAATCATACATCTAAAACCCCTATAGTTATCGACTTTTGATTATCTATGTAGAACAGTAATATCGTATTGGTGACTATAGTTCTCCGTTTTATATAAAATCTCTATTCATAATATTCACATTCCTCAAGGCGATTTTATCTGTCTGATGTTCAAATTAACAAAAAATCTAAAATAAAATTCACATGAAAAAGTACTTTAAACCTATCTTATTTCTCTTTGTTGCTTCTGCCCTGTTTTCTGCTTGCAAAAAAGATTCTGCACAATCTAATACCGATAAGTTATCTGGTAAAGACTGGAAAGTAACCGCTGAGACTATCAGTCCAGCAATTGATTTGTTTGGAACAGGCACTCTAGTCACTGATCTTTATAATCAACCTTTGGTATTTCCCGATTGCTCAAAAGATGATTTTACGAATTTTAAAAGTGCTGGAACGTACTTGACTGATGAGGGAGCAACTAAATGTGACGCTGCTGATCCTCAAACGATAGCTGGAACATGGACATGGAATTCTGATGAAACCGTTCTTACAATGACTGATAATACTGCGGGATCAACTCCTACCTCTTTTACCATTATTACTAATGATGGAACTACCTTATCCGGAACTTCTACTGAGGTAATTAATTCAATTACTTATACTATTACAGTTACTTTTAAGAAGAAATAATCTCTATTAACTATTGTTTTTATTAAAAAAAGAGAAGCCGAATAGACTTCTCTTTTTTTATGCTCTTTCTCCTTAGCATCCTTTTTCCTTACCTTTGCATCAATGGATTCAGTAAGACAACAGAAGTACGCCAAATTGATTCAGAAAGAATTAGGCGATCTCTTTTTGAGGGATGGAAAGGACTGGTATGGCAATCAGTTTGTGACGGTAACCAGTGCGAAAATCACTCCTGATCTGGCATTAGCGAGAGTGCAAATCAGTGTTTTTAAGGCGGAAAAGCCACTTGAAATTATCAAGGCACTTAAAAAACATCATACCGAAATCCGTCATCAACTAGGTTTGAGAATTGGAAAACAGGCCCGTATCATCCCGAATCTGGAGTTTTTTCTGGATGACACGCTCGATTATGTAGATAAAATTGAGAATCTATTCAAAAATCTGCATATTCCACCTAAGGAAGAGCCTTCAGCAGAATAATCTGCCCTTTCACCTGAAAACCACCTAACACAATTGTCTTTCGGGCTTATTTTCCCTCTGAAAAACCCTTCTCTTCCTGCAGTTTAGGCAATGCCTGAAACCTTTGTATCTTCGCGCAAATTCGTAACCGAAGTAAGCAATGCAGTACGATCCAATAAAACGTAGTCTGGGGAATATATTTAATAAAAATCCTTTTTTACGGAAAGCCTTTTACAATCTTCTTGATTTACTCCTACTTCGTGCATGGCATGTTCACAAAGCACTTCGCACATGGAGAAAAACAGCTCCTGCGAAAGCACAGATTTTAGATGCTGGTGCCGGTTATGGTCAACATAGTTACTGGTTATGGAAACGAAATCCCGATTGTCAGATTCTTGCATTAGATGTTAAAGAGGAACAAGTTGCAGATTGTAATGAATTTTTTTCTTCGGTGGGCGCAAAAAGTCATGTAAATTTTGAAGTCGGTGATCTTACCATCTATCAAAAACCAAACACTTACGATCTAATTATTTCCGTTGATGTAATGGAACATATCTTAGAAGATGTTTTAGTTTTCAAGAATTTTTATGCTTCGCTGAAACCAGGAGGAATGCTCTTGATTTCTACTCCAAGTGATCAAGGTGGTTCCGATGTGCATGGTGATGATCAAACTTCTTTTATCGAAGAACATGTTCGTGATGGCTATAATATCGGAGAGATTCAGGATAAGCTAAAGTCTGTAGGATTTACTAAAATAGATGCCGGATATCAGTATGGTGCGCCGGGTAAAATTTCCTGGAGACTTTCGATGAAGTATCCTATACTTGCATTAGGATCAAGCAAACTGTTTTTTATTCTGTTACCCTTCTATTACATCATAACCTATCCAATTGCTTATCTACTAAACTGGTTAGATGTTTCGATGAAGCATCCCACAGGAACGGGATTGGTAGTGAAAGCTTGGAAATAACTTTTAGGTTGAAAAGATTACTTTCGTTTTGTAATTTCCCTAAATAAGAATGAATTCCTGAAATTGAATCTGGGAATCTGTAAACATGAGTTTAGCCTGGAGCATAGCGCGTCGGTATTTAGTCGCAAAGAAGTCTCATAACATCATTAACATCATCAGCTTGGTGAGTGTAGTGGGTGTGGGAGTAGGTTCGATGGGACTCATTATTGTGCTTTCTGTTTTTAATGGATTCGGAAATCTGGTACTATCCCTCTATAATAGTTTTGATCCCGACATCAGAATTACAGCCGTTGCCTCAAAAACTTTTCAACCCGAAGCCGCTTCGCTTACATTAATACAGAAAATTAAAGGTGTTGAATCGGTAACGTATTGTCTCGAAGAAAATGCCTTACTACGTTATCGCGACCGACAATATATCGCTACTGTAAAAGGTGTAAGCCCTGAATTTTTTAAAACTAGTTCGCTGAAAGATAAAATGCTGGATGGGAAGTTGATGTTAGAAAAAGATTCAGTGAGTTATATGTTACTCGGAGGACAAATTGCATATTCATTAGGGTTGCAACTGAATGATCCTATTCATAAAGTTGCGGTATATATGCCTCAGAAAGGAATGGATCCTTCTGTAGCAATGTTAGATCCTTCATCAGCATTCGTACAAGAAAATATCACTCCTGCAGGTGTGTTTTCTATACAACAGGATTTCGACAGCAAATATGTAATCGTTCCTTTATCCTTTGCAGAAAGCATAACAGGATCAGCAGGTAAAGTATCGTCATTGGAAATAAAATTAAGTAGCGATGCTGATGCAGGAGAAATGAAAATGTTGATTGCAAAACTTACAGGAACAAAGTTCAAAGTAAGCGACCGACTGGAACAACATGAGTTCCTTTATAAAATTCTTCGTTCTGAAAAAGCAGGTGTTTATCTTATTCTAGGATTCATTTTATTGATCGCCACCTTTAATGTTTTTGGAACATTAACGATCTTGATTATCGATAAAAGAAATGATATCAATATGTTGATGAACATGGGAGCTAACTTACACTTGATTCAAAAGATTTTTTTGTTGGAAGGTTTATTTATTTCTCTTGGAGGAGCACTAAGCGGGATGATAATTGGGGCGTTGATCTGTGGAATTCAGCAGCAGTTCGGGATAATCACCCTGCAAAACAGCGGTGCCTTTCTTACAGAAGCGTATCCAGTAGATATGCAGGCTCAGGATTTCTTACTGGTTTTGACAATTGTACTGATAATTGGTTTCTCAGCAGCATGGTATACTTCGCGGCAGATCGTGAGGCGACAAGTTCCTGCGAATTTATTATGAGCCTAAAACCTTTCCTATCTTAGCAACGTGCAAAACTGGAAACCATTTGGTGCATTAGCTGCACTCTGTATTTTATGGGGCACCACCTATTTCGCCATCAAAATTGGAGTGCAAAGTTTTCCTACTTTTCTCTTCTCTGGAATTCGTTTCGTAATTGCAGGCGGTTTAATTGTGCTCTGGTATTTGTTTCAGAAAAATGTTCAATGGCCTTCAAAAAGAGAACTGATAAGATTAATCATCAGCGGTTCCTTTATTTTTATCGGTGGTAATTTATTCCTTTGTCTAGCTGAATTATCCGTTCCTAGTGGAGTAGCTGCCTTGGTGAATACCGCCTTTCCCCTCTGGATTGTCGTGATAACCCGTCTCTGGAATCCAATCGAGAAGACTCCACTCATGGCTATTCTAGGTATCTTGATCGGCTTCGCTGGACAATGGATGATCTTTTACGAACAGCTTTATCAATTGGATAATGCACTCTATCTCGGCGGATTTATATTACTTATTTTGGGTGTGATTAATGGAGCCTTCGGTTCTGTCTATCTGAAAAAATATCCAGTTACCATTAATCCTGTACTGACCGGTGGCTTGCAGATGCTTTGTTGCGGAACCATTACCACTATTGTGGGAGTATTGGGAGGAGAAGTGCCTCAACTAAATACGAATCCGGATGGATGGTGGTCGATGGTGTACCTGATTATTGCAGGTTCAGTGTTGGGTTATAGTTTTTTCCTTTATGCCTTGCATCACCTCCCAGCCACAATGGTATCAGTGTACGCTTATGTTAATCCTATTGTAGCTTTATCTTTAGGATGGATGTTTTTGAGTGAGCCCGTAAGCCAGCGTTCTATATGGGCAATGGCGGTCACCTTAACAGGAGTTTATTTTGTAAACCGTGGAATGATGAAGGCGAGAGCAGAAAAACTCCAACTTCAAAAGCAAGATGAAAAATAGTAACTAACGTTCAAGGATTACCGTTCATTTAATTCGATGGAGGCAAGTGCTTCACGATAGTATTTCATCGGTACGAGCAACATTCCGAAACATTCTCCTTCTTCTTTTCCGAGATGCTTATGATGTACCTTATGTGCTTTACGAATCGCTCGCATGTAGATATTATTGGTCCGGCGGAATATTTTAAAACGCTGATGGATAAAGATATCGTGAACAGTAAAATAAGCAAAACCATAAATAGCGATTCCTACACCAATAAATAAACGAATATCATTGCCGTTCATAACTCCAAGGAAAATAAGGGTCATACTCGGAATTGCAAAAATCAAAAAGAAGGCATCGTTCTTTTCAAAAAATCCAGGCTCTGTTTGGTGGTGATCTTTATGAAGCACCCAAAGTAATCCATGCATCACATATTTATGCGTAAACCAAGCAACAAACTCCATCATAAAAAATGTTGCAATTACTGTAAAGATATTGATCAGAATTCCCATTTTTTTATTCTTGTCGGCATTATAAATCTCGCTGCCTCTTACTAACTTTCACAAAATTAATCAAAGATTTCGGGATTTAGTTCCGTTTTTTTCAATTCAGGAAGTGATAGATATTAGGAAGGCCCGTAAAACAGTCATAAAACAATCTTTTCATCAAATAGTTTATTCCTGCTATTCGGTTATATAATCAGATCAAGTTTGGGATGTTTTGTGAAAAGGTCAGATTCTGTTTTTAAGTGCGAATGGTGCTCAGAATTTAAGAAAGAGATTCATTTTCCATTTCATAATCGACTACTCTAATCATAAAAAAAGTGCCGGCAAAACCGGCACTTTAAACATATATAGACAGAGCTTTCGCCCTGGAAGGGGGTTTATAAACTGAATAAACCCTTTACCTTATCCATGATATTGCCCTCTCCACCAAGTGCCGACATGATATCATTCATCTCAAAAGATTTATCATGGGGATCGCTTGTCTTTTTTGCTAGCTGGCTCATCACGGTTGGAATTAATCCGGAAACAATAGTACTTGCAGTTCCTGCATCAAGATTAAACTTGTGCATTAACTGCTGACTTACCTGACTTGAAATATGTCCAACCACAGGATTTCCTGCCCCTGCACCTCCACTAAACAAACCTGTTATATCGCTCAGGTTTCCAGCTGTGATTTGTTCTTTCAAACCATCAAAGATTCCCGTAGCAGTAGTTGTAATCGCAGCATCATTGTGCTCATTAGGAATAGCGGGATTATTTACAATGGCGTCCCCTGCATGTTCTTTTACCAGGTTGATAAGGTTCTCTAACATCTTTATTTCGTTGGTTATACCCCCAATGCTGTTTACGTAAGCAATCGGATTGGTCATGCTAAGATAACACTCAAATGATTAAGTTGTTACTCAGGGAAATACTTTTTACAGATATTTTAAAGTAAAATCTGAGCATCTTTTCATGCCAAATTCCTCATCAACTACCGTTAAGATTTCAGGGTCAAGCATTTCACTTTACTTAATTAATCCCGACCTTTGTAAAAAAGTAGCCACTTATGAAATCCAATAAAGCTCTTCTTTTAGCTAGTAGATAAAATTTTGAAAAACGAAATACCATATGAATAACAAATTGCTTATTATACTCATAGCGCTTGTGATTATCAGCTCCTGTAAACCGCGTCAAAAAGAACCTTTTGGACGAAATACTCAATTAGAAAACCGTAGGTGGACTTGTCGTGAGTTAAACGGTAAACCGGTTACTATCAATCCAGGAGGAAAAGAATTAGTAATCACTTTTAATATGGGTGATAATACTTTTAGTGGAGATGGTGGATGTAATAAAATGAATGGAATGTATACTGCTCAAGAACAGATGATCAAGATTCAATCCATGATGTCGACGAAAATGGCATGTGAAGGAATGGTAATGGAGAATGATTTTTTTCAGGTGCTTGATAAAACCAATCGATATGAACTAAAGAAGAAAAGAGAGGGAGGAGTAGATAAAGAATATCTCTTCCTATTTCAAGATGACACCCTATTGGCAAAATTAGATGCCGTTTATCTATAAAAACAGAAAGGGGAGTAGGTAGTTTTCTTACTCCCCTTTTTCGGAATCCTTTAAAATTTTCTGAATCTCTGAATCCGTCGTTTTTAGCTTTTCACGGCACAGTCGGATAAGCTCACTGGCTCTCTTTACTAGCTTGGCAAGTGTATCAATACCCGCTTCACCACGTTCCAACTCCTCAAGAATTTCTTCAAGTTCTTCCTTTGCTTTTTCGTAACTAAATTTCTCTGCCATTTACTTTGCTTTTAATAGTGCTAATAAAATTCCCATCCGCTAATACTGTTTCCACGATATCATTTTCCGCTACATCCTGAATACTTTTTAAGACCTTCCCATTGCGGAGTGTGTAACTGTATCCGCGTTTCAAAACACGCTGTGGGTCCAGTATCTGAATGCGTTCCTCTAAATGTTGCAAAGATAATTCTTGCTGTTGGAGTTGCTGGCCGAATACCCTTGAAACCGCTTGGCTTGCCACTATAAGTTCCTTTTTCTGAGTATCGGTGTGATATTTCAAATTAATCCCTAACCGCTGTATTGTTTGATCCAATGAGGTAGAACTTTGTTGCAACAGTTGAGCACACAAGTATCTAATTTGTAATAGTAATTGTTCAGCAAATTTATTTTCATCTGTTAGAACTTGTCTAGTATAATCAGCAAGTTGCTGACCAGCATTTTCAAAATAATCGGATTCTTCATTAAGATAATTTAAAGCAATTTCGTTGATCTGCTCATAAACAGCATTGATTTCTCCTTCGAAAACAGCCACTCTATTTACAATATACCCAGCTACATCCGTAGGGGTTAGTAAATCATTAAATGCAACTTCATCAACTACGCTTCGGTTAGAAGTATGTCCGATACCAGTAAGCACAGGTAAAGGAAATCGAGCAACAGCTCTTGCCAACTGAAAATCATTAAAACATTCCAAACTTGAAGCTCCTCCTCCTCCTCGAACAATTACCACGACATCGGCTTGCCGGATAATCTGTTCTTCATAAATAGCAATTAATCGGGTTATAATTTCTCCAGCTGCAAGGTCTCCCTGCAATAATGAAGGATACAATTTAACATCAAAAGTATATCCGTAAATATTATCGGTCAAGCGAGTAATGAAATCCTCGAATCCTTTGGAATCAAGAGCGGAAATTACAGCAATCTTCTGAATAACTTTAGGAAGAATCTTCTCTTTATTTAGATGATAAATTCCCTCTTTTTTCAATCGTTCAATGGTTCGTTTACGCTCAAGCTCGAGTTGGCCTAAAGTAAATGCGGGATCAAGATCATGTACAATCAAGCTTAATCCATATCGTTCATGAAACTGAACTTCCACACTACATAAAATTTGTATGTTTTCTTTTAGAACAGATCCTGTCGATTCCAAAAAGAAAGCATTTAATCGTTCAAAAGTCTCACCCCAAATAATACCGCGGAATTCAGCTTTTGGAGTGACTGTGTTTTGGTCTTTTTCTGCTAATTGTAAATAACAATGACCTCTACTAACTTTAAGCGAGATCACCTCTGCAATTACCCAAAATCGTTCACCAGAAAACGTTCTTTGAAAAACACCAGCAATCATTCTTGCCAATCCGCTAAGGGTTAATGCTGATCCGGATTCCTGTGTGAACATCCTAACAAAATTAACCAATTAATATATCAGTTGACCTCCTCAAAAATAGTTCTGTTCATAATTTAATTATTAAACTATAACAAATCAATTCCCGCTAGTAGTTAACTGCGTTTCCGATAATTAATGACCGCCCAAGAGTTTAGCACCACTGCAAAAAACAGAATAGTAATCAGTTGTGGTAATATATTCACTAAGGTACTTCCTTTCATCACAATCATTCGCATCACTTCAATAAAATAACGAACCGGATTAAAGTAAGTGACTATTTGCGCCCAAGGTGGCATACTATCGATGGAAGTATACAATCCACTCATCAGTATGAAAATCATTAGGAGGAAAAATGCAATTAACATCGCCTGTTGCTGCGTTTGAGAATAGGTAGAAACCAACAATCCAAGTCCGAGCACCGCCAGTAGAAAACATCCTGCAAACAAATAGATCAATCCCACATTTCCTAGTGGTATAATTCCGTACGCAACTCTAGCAATGATCAATCCTAAGGTTAATACAATCATCCCCAGAATCCAGAACGGAATTAGTTTGCCCAAGATAAATTCATACTTCTTAATAGGTGTAACATTAATCTGTTCGATTGTTCCGATTTCTTTTTCCTTTACAATATTTAAAGCCGTCATGAAAGACCCAACCATCGTTAATAATACTACCAAAATACCAGGAACCATAAAAATTTTATAATTCATATGCGGATTATACCAATTGTTGGTAATGATGCTTATCTGCGGGATTTCATTAACCCTTGGTAGTTGTATCCATTTCTCTCTGACTTCTTTATTATAATCTCTTAAGATGGTATTCAAATAGGCGGAACCCAAATTAGCTCTTACTCCATTGATTGCATTTACCGATAACAACAAGGCTGCTTTATCTTCGCGTACCAAATCACGCTCAAAGTGAGCAGGAATTTCCATAATGAGATCCACCTTATCGTCTTCTATAAGTTCCATCGCATCGCTATATCGTTCACCAAAACCGTTGAGAATAAAATAACCAGAAGCCGTAATTTTTCTACTCATTTCTCTGCTGTACGTCGAGTGATCATGATCAATAATAGCCAGTCGGATATTCTTGATTTCATAATCGGCAGCAAGCGGTAATAAAACCAATTGAATAACCGGCATAATAAAAATCATTCGTAGAATACTAGGATCGCGAAAAATTTGGCGAAATTCTTTCTGAAGTAAAAATCGTAGTGTTCTCACAGATAAATTTTAGCTTAAACGAATATTGAACTTTCTAATACTTAACGTTAACAGGAATAAAGTCATCCCCGTAAGAATTAACGTTTCTTTCCAAATAGCGGTAATGCCCAGCCCTTTTATCATCAGTGCTTTTACAATATAGAAATACCACTTCGCGGGAACTAGATTAGAAATAACTTGCATCGGAATGGGCATATTTTCTATTGGAAACAAAAATCCGCTAAGCATAATAGTGGGCAGAAACATTCCCATCAAAGAAATTAACATGGCCGTTTGCTGGCTGCTGGTGATAGATGAAATCAATAACCCCAATGACAAAGTAGTTATAATAAACAAGATACTCAATGCAACTAGCAATAGTAAACTACCTTGAATAGGTAAATCGAGTACAAAATAACTAAGTAATAAAATACTCGCAATATTGATCATGGATAAAAATAAGTAAGGAACTGTTTTTGCCAGAATCACCAAAATCGGACGAAGTGGTGAAACCAACAAAATTTCCATCGTTCCTAATTCTTTCTCTCTCACAATCGCAATGGAGGTCATGAGTGTACAAACGAGCATGAGAACCATCGCCATCACTCCGGGGACAAAATTAAATGCTCCTTTTAGTTGAGGATTGTAAAGCATTCCAGATTCTACATTAATCGTAAAAGGGGTTTCTCTCCCTTTATTGATTTCTTTCTGATAGTCTAACAGAATGGCGCTTGCATAATTACTGAGCGTTGTTGCGGTATTCGGATCTGAAGCATCCGTGACAATTTGTATTGATGCCGCATTGGTACGGAAAAGGGTCTCTCTAAATTTTGGAGGAAAAATAATAACCACTTTTACTAGTCCTTCTTTAAAAATACTTTCAATTTCCTTTTGTGAGTGTAAATTCGCCGATAGATCGAAGTAATTACTTGCAGCTATTCTCTCCGTAATGATAAGACTTGCTTCGTCCTTGGCATTATCCAACACTGCAAATTTTGAATTCTTCACTTCATTAGTTAATGCAAATCCAAAAATCACAATTTGCACTATTGGCATCCCAAAAAGAATGAATAGTGTTCGAGGATCACGCAAAATATGATACCATTCCTTTTTAACAAATGCGATGAATTGATTCATAATTTAATCGGCGCTTCGAGTGGCTTTACGTGCTAATAATAAAAAAACTTCCTCCATTGAGGTGGTCCCAAATTCTTTTTTAAGATTGGCGGGTGTATCAATTGCTTCAATTTTTCCATCAACCATGATCGATACTCTATTGCAATACTCGGCTTCATCCATATAATGTGTGGTTACAAATACTGTAGTTCCTGATGCTGAAGCTTGGTAAATCATCTCCCAGAATTCTCTTCGAGTCACAGGATCTACTCCTCCAGTGGGTTCATCTAAGAATACAATTGCAGGATCGTGAATGATGGCAATAGAAAAAGATAATTTTTGCTTCCACCCGAGCGGCAATGCTCTAACCAATTTATCTTTCTCCGTTTCGAGATGAAGATGCTTCAATAAAAAAGCAGTCTTCTCCTTTAGCTTCAGATCCGACAATCCATAAATTCCTCCATAAAATCGAATATTTTCTGCAACGGTTAAGTCTTCATACAATGAAAACTTCTGACTCATATACCCTATATTTTTTTTAATTTCTTCCGACTGCCGTTGAACGTCGAAACTTGCAACCATTGCTTCTCCTGAAGTTGGTTTACTTAACCCGCAAAGCATTCGCATGGCTGTGGTTTTACCAGCGCCATTAGCTCCCAAAAATCCAAAGATCTCTCCTCGGTATACCTCAAAACTTATGGTGTCAACAGCAGTGAAATCTCCGAATTTCTTCGAAAGATTTTTTACAGCAATTACAATTTCTTCTTTCATGATAGTATTCCGCCCCTTTGTTTGATCGTTTCATCGAAACTCATCAGATCAATAAAGCAATCTTCAATATCAGGTTCGATCTCTTTGAATTCTGTTTCTCCTAAAAACTGGTTAAGAAAATCTATTAGTAATTGTTTATCTGTTGCCGGTGACTTAAGTATTACATGATGGAACTCACCAAAAGGATAAATATTTTCAATGAAAGATTGTTTCCTTAGTTCCAATAATATGGGGTACATCGATTCAGATTTTATAGCAAATAGCGGTTTCCCGAATTCATGAATAATGGTTTGTGGAGTATTCGTTTTTAGTATTTTTCCTTCCTGAATCAGCGCCACGCGATCACATAATGTTGCTTCATCCATATAAGGTGTAGAAACAACGATAGTGATTCCTTCATTCTTTAAACGCTTTAGCATCTCCCAGAATTCCTTTCTCGAAACTGCATCTACACCCGTTGTTGGCTCATCTAAAAATAAAACTTCTGGTCGATGGATTAATGCACAACATAATGCAAGTTTTTGCTTCATTCCCCCTGACAATTTTCCAGCTCTACGTTTTTTAAAAGGCTCAATTTGAATATAAATATCCTTAATCAAATTATAGTTTTCTTCGATGCTGGTGTTAAAGATAGTAGCGAAAAACTGGAGGTTCTCCTCCACGGTCAAATCTTGATACAGTGAAAATCTTCCAGGCATATAACCAACTCTTTTCCGAATTTCTTTGTAGTCCTTAATGACATCAAATCCATTGATAAATGCTGTACCACTATCTGCTAACAACACTGTTGTTAAGATCCTGAACAAACTCGTTTTACCTGCACCATCCGGACCAATCAAGCCAAACAACTCCCCCTGTTTGATATCCAGAGAAATATCAGACAAGGCCTGTACAACAGATTTACCCTGTGGATAGGTCTTACTGATTCCGGATATTGCTATTGATAACATTCTTGTAGGCGTATTTATTTGTTGAATTTTACTTCTCCGTACATTCCCAATTTCAGATACCCATCATTTTTAACTGAAATCTTGACTGCGTAAACAAGGTTTGCACGCTCCTCTTTTGTTTGAATGGTTTTCGGAGTAAATTCGGCTTTATCAGAAATCCAAGTTATAGTTCCTACATATTCTTTACTTGACGATGAACCTTGATCAATGAAAACGCTAACCTGTTGATTCAATTTTACTACTGGTAATTGCATGCCGCTGATATATGCACGAAGTGTAACTGTTTCCAAGTTAGCAATCTTATATAAAGCTTTACCAGCAGTAGTAATTTCACCAGCATCTGCATATTTAGTGAGTACAGTTCCACTTACCGGATTTTTCACAACACCTCTGTTGATCATATCCTGAATCTGTTCTTTCCTTTTTGAAAGCGGCTCTTCTTCACTTAGGACGCTTCTGTTTTGAGTACCTAATGAGGAACGCTGCTGTATGATTTGTTTCTTCGTAACTTGCATCTGCCGCCGAAGCACCTCAATATTAGCAACGATATCGTCTAATTGTTTTCCAGTTGCAGCATCTGCTTTTACTAATTTTTCAAATCGTACTTGTTCTTTTTCTGCAGTTGCAAGTTGTGAGGCTTGTACGGAAAGTTGCTGCTCCAATACATCAATATAGGGACCCGTGTCAGTAGTCTTTTCTTGCAGCGCATTCATGCTGGCTTCTATCTGCTCTTTCTGCAAAAGCAGATTGGTAGAATCGATTACTACAGCCACTGCTCCTATATCAAGATGCACCCCTTCATTGGCATTCATGACCAGAATTCTTCCTGTAGTTTCAGAAGAAACGATAATTTCATCCGCTTCAAATACTCCTGTTGAATCGAAGTCTCCATTCCCTTTTTTACAGGAACTTAAACAAATACCAATACCGATTAATAAAACTATTTTTTTCATACTAAGTATTTTTTTACTTTCCTAAAGTGTTCTGATAATTTAACTGTGTCAGTACTAATTGTAGTTCATGAACTATTTTAGTAGTGATCGCCTGATCTGCTGCATTCACTTCTCTGATATAATCTGAAGAGGTGATTACCCCGTTCGAAAGTTGTGTAGAAGCGGCTTCTTTGATTTCATTTCGCAATTGGATAATTTGTTCATCACTTTCGAGTGTTTTCTTTAGCTTTTCAAGTTCCGCCCTCTGCTGGATGAGTATTGCATTTGTATTCAACAAGAAAAGATCCTTCTGAATTTCACTACTTAACCTGTTGCGTTCATTTATATTTTTCTCCTTTCCTGAAGTATAAAGTCCTCCAAAGTTCCAGCTCATCTTTACTCCACCTAGGTAAAACCAATCGAATTCATTACTCAGAAAATTTAATCCCGGTTTTCCATATCCCCCCTGAGCAAATAAACTTAAGCGAGGGCGATTTTTAATACCGATCATAGCTTTTTGAACTCCTAACAAACTATCTTGAAGTTGAAAAATACGAAGCTCATTACGAACAATTACAGGCGACGCTTCAATGTTTGAATATGGCACCGCAAGTTGCGTTTTTTCTGTAATGTTAGTGTTTATTAGAAGCGAAAGAACTTCACATAATCCTTTTCGAGTTGTTGATAGTTCATCTTTACGCTGATCGTTCTTTAATTGCTCAACTTGTAATGCTGAAAGATTGGAACGGAAAGCAGTACCCTCTTTGACTTGAGCTTCTACACGTTTAATACCCACGTTCAAATCGGCTTTCACCGTTTCACTCTGATGAAGCTGTTCACTGACAAGTAAGATTCCGAGGTATAACTGATTAATGCGGTCACTCAGTTTCTGAAACTCCACTTGAAGTTGCTCTTCACTGGTAATAGCAACAATCTCCTGTGTCTTTTTCTGATAACGGGTTACTCCTCCATCATAAATAATTTGATTAACATCAGCGGTGATTTTATACTGATCCTTATCCTGAGGCTCCACGATCGAATTCGGAATACTAATAGGTAAACTGGTAACATCAGATTGATAGGTAGCTTGACCATTAATACTGAATTGTGGAAGATAATTTCGATTAAGGTTACTTAAACTATAATTTTCTGTTTGACGAATCAGATCTTGTTGTCGGATAAGTGGATAGTTTTTTCTGGCAAGCTCTTGAACCATTTCAAGAGTGAGTACCGAGGTATCTTGCGCCAAACCAGTTATTGTATTCAATAAAAGGGTTAACATAATCAAAACAATGACTTTAAAATAACGCTGCATAATCAGGCTTTTAAAGAGTGTATAATGAAATTAATAACTTCTTGCTTACGTTCTGTAAGGAATTTTCGGTACTGCACATCCGTTACCCCCATTACTCTCTGTAACATGGGGCGTGCAACGAAAGGAAAAACAGATAGCGACATTATGTTTACTATTAAATGCTTGGGATGAACTACCCTTATGTTTCCTTGTTCCATTTCCTTTTCAAAAACATTCATCATCATTTGAAATGGAATCTGTCGATTTCCACTAAAGTTATTGCTGAAAAAAGTTTCTGGATCTGTACTGATTTGATTTAAGACAAACATTGGAATCTGAGGATTGTCCAAAAGCAGATCAATATATTCCCCAACGAACAGCTCAATCTTTTCAAAAAGACTTCCCTCTTCCCCAAAAATAATTTGTAGGCGAGGAAGAAATTTTTCTAACGCTTCCTGAAAAATCACTTCAAATAATTTCTCCTTAGTTCTGAAATAATAATGCAACATTGCTTTATTAATTCCTGCTCGGTCCGCAATATCCTGCATCCTCGCTCCAGCTAATCCTTTCTGTTGAAAGATTTCCCTGGCTGCGTTGAGAATGTTTTTTTCTGTTGATTGATCTTTATCTTTCTTAACCATTTAGTTGAACCGTTTGGTGGGGCAAAGCTACTTTTGAAATTCAAGAAATGCAAGAGATTGTGGCAAATAAATATTTAGGTTGTTGATTATTAGATTAATAAAGTTAACCAATTGGTTAATTAAGTCCCAATTTTTAGGGATTAGACGATTTAATATTAGAGCTTCAGAACTTTTTTAATGGAAAAGCTAAAACCGTTGCCTTCCCAAATCACCATTTCTTATTTGATGAGTAGCTTCGTAAAAACATACCTCACCATTGAAGCACCCTATTGATTCCTGGATTGATATCAGCATTACCCTAGCAAATGGTTTACTCGTTTGGCCTGGGGATCCTGAATTCAACATTCAACTTATTTCTTCCATCGAAAAAGGAGATGAAACAAACATATCAGCATTATCACTCTGTGCTCATTCCGGAACACATGTGGATGCTCCGTTACATTATATAGCTAACGGTGATGATGTAACGAAAATACCCGTAGATAAATTAATTGGTAATGCCCGTGTGATTTCCATTTTGCATGAGGAGGCAATTACCAAAGATGAACTGCTTCTTCATTCTATTAAAAAAGGAGATCGTCTTCTTTTCAAAACGAATAACTCCAATGAAAACTGGACTGATAAACCATTTCGAGAAAATTTTATTGCGCTGCAGCCAGATGCTGCTGAATTACTTGCAGAAACAGAAGTTGCATTAGTGGGAATAGATTATATTTCAATTGCTGGATATCACTATGGGACCATCGTTCATCAACTCTTATTACAAGCTAACATCTGTATTGTGGAAGGATTACTCTTAAATACTATCGAGCCTGGTAACTATGAAATGATTTGTCTTCCTTTAAAAATAGCAGGTGCAGACGGTAGTCCCGCAAGAGTACTGATTAGAAAATACCAGTAACTGATGGCTGACATTAATCTGACATTTATTTCATTCCATTACTGCTAAGTCAGCCTTCGATTATCCTTTTTCATATCCCCTCTTTCCTTGTTCATCATAAAGATTATATTCTTCATTTGAATTCGCTCTTTTGCTCCTTACCTTTAATAGGTCATTGTTCATTTCATTTAAAATTGGAGGTCAAAATGAAACTCTTTCAGCAAATTGATTATTGGTCAGATAAACATCATCCATTAATTTTAGATTTTTTAAGAATTCTACTCGGGGTTACAATATTTTTAAAAGGATTGTATTTTATTAGCCATACCGAGGAACTACAACAAATTCTTGTGCACAGTAAATTTCCATGGTTATCTTTTGCTATTGCGCACTACGTAGCACTTGCTCATCTCGCTGGAGGAATTATGATTGCTATTGGACTATTTACTAGAAAAGCGATTGCTCTGCAAATTCCAATTCTGCTAGGGGCTGTTCTATTTGTAAATGCTTCCAAAGGGTTTTTTTCTGAAAGTCCTGATTTACTATTTTCGGCTACTGTTCTTGGGATGTTATGTTTTTTCTTCTTTTATGGATCTGGCTACCTTTCAGCCGATCATACATGGTGGAATGAAGAACATCCTCAATCAAGTAATTGATTATAAATATTTTAAATGAAAGCCTTCCACTTTTGAATTGAGGGCTTTCACTTTTTAAACCTCCAGAACAAGACTGCCTTCTATTGACTATTTTTGCCCCGCTAACCAGCTGTTATCTCCCAGGGGATAATCTAAAAACACCGGTCTCATAGTTCAACGGATAGAATAGGCGTTTCCTAAACTCTAGATCCAGGTTCGATTCCTGGTGAGACCACAAAGGCATGATTTTAATTAATCGTGCCTTTTTAACTTTAGATCCACATCACCTTAATTGTTTTTGTAATTTATAGATATGGTTTCTTCATCATAATTTTCGTTCCTCTTAATCGCAATATTTTTCAGGTTGATCCGGCATTTATAGCTTCTGGTCGTTAATGTTTTCGAGGTATCACCTTGTGCTTTATCTTTAGCACAGAATCCACAACTATGAAAAAACTGATTTTTATCCTCGTAGTGCTTGTTGCTCAAGCCTGCAATAGTCCTAAATCGAAACCCGTAATGATAGAAGACAATCTGAGTTTCGCTGAAATGATGGCGGGGTATTATAGCGAGAGAATGGCGCTCTTCCCACTAGAAGCAACAGTAAATGGAGATAATCGTTTTAATGATCTGCTCCCAGCCGATTTTACGGATTCCTACCGTATCAAACTGAAAGACTTTTTTGACCGCTATCAAAATGAACTTCAAAAATTTGATCGTGCGTCGCTGAATGAAAATGACCAACTAAGTTTTGACATTTTCAGCTATGAAATGGAAATGGCACTAGCTGGACTTGCGAATAACTTTATGGGAAGTAGCGCACTATCCGACAACAACTTAATTCCCTTTGATCAATTTAACGGTATGCCGTTAATGTTAGGTCAGATGGGTGGCGGAACAGGCAATCAACCTTTTAAAACCGTAACGGATTATGATAAATGGGTTAAGCGTGCTACTGCATTTAGTGCCTGGTCTGATTCCGCAATTGTCTATTTCAGAAAGGGAATTGACCAAAATTATGTTCTCCCTAAAACTCTCGTTGTGAAAATGATTCCGGAGATGAAAGCTTGCGTTACGGATCAACCAGAAAAAAGTTTGTTCTATGAGCCTATCCGTTTAATGCCAGATACTTTCCCTGCTGCTGAGCGTAAAAGGCTGACTGCAGAATATATCGCTCTCATAAAAAATGAAATCATTCCGTCTTATAAAAAACTTGCTGATTTTCTAGAAAATGAATATCTACCTAAAGCTCGCACTACTACCGGAATCAATGCATTGCCTGGTGGCGATAAATATTACGCTTACCTCGTAAAATACTGGACTACCACCGCAAAAACTCCTGAAGAAATTCATGCAACAGGATTGGCAGAAGTAAAAAGGATCCGTGCAGAAATGGAACTTGTAAAAAAAGAAGTGGGCTTTCAAGGCGACCTCCATGCTTTCTTTGAATCGGTAAAATCAGATAAAAAATTAATGCCTTATAAAACAGCGGAAGAAGAACTTCAAGCTTTCAGAAACATTCAGCTTACGATTGATCCGAAATTGAAAGAACTCTTTGGAAAAACACCAAAATCAAAATTTGAAATTCGTCAGACAGAAGCCTTCAGAGCAGCTAGCGCAAGTGCTGAATATTATCAAGGATTAGCAGATGGCTCTCGTCCTGGGATTTTTTATATTCCCATTATAGATGCTACAAAATTCAACATTACTAGTGGTATGGAAAGTCTGTTCTTACATGAAGCCATACCCGGTCATCATTATCAAGTCTCTCTTCAAATGGAGAATACCGCCCTGCCTTCTTTCCGACGATATATCTGGTATGGTGCTTATGGTGAAGGTTATGCTTTGTATTGTGAAAGTTTGGGAAAAGAGTTGGGACTGTATACTAATCCTTATCAATATCTGGGTGCATTGGGGGATGAAGTGCATCGTGCAATTCGTCTCGTAGTAGATGTAGCGATGCACACCGGAAAAATGACAAGAGAAGAAGCTATTCAATACATGATGGAGAATGAAGCCATCGGACTGGAAGGCGCCACTGCTGAAATTGAACGGTATATGTCTTACCCTGGGCAAGCATTGAGTTACAAAACAGGTGCTTTAAAAATTCGTGAGCTGCGTGAGAAATACAGTAAACAACTAGGAAATAAATTTAAAATTTCCGCTTTCCATGATGCGTTTCTCAAAGATGGTTGTATGCCTCTAGATGTTCTTGAAAAGAAAATGGATGCATGGGCTGCTCAACAATAATTTTTTAGGCTGCCCACCTTCATCAATTTTTATTACTTCGTTTAACTTTGTCACTTCATTTCTTACGGAAATATTAACCAGCTGATTCTATATGCGGAAGACTATGAATAAATTATTAGTAACACTTATCATTCCGGTACTTTTCCCTTTTGTTGTTAAAAGTCAGACCGACTCTCTCCAAAAATCGAAGCCGGGAATATTTTATGCCATCACGGGTAATGAACTAAAAGATACGTCATTTCTTTTTGGAACTTATCACTTGATAAAAAGTGAATACCTCTCAAAAACACCCAATGTGAGCCGCTCGTTTTCTAAAACAAAAGGGGTAGTAGTTGAAATGGTAACTGATTCCGATGGGCTCGTTGATTTGCAAATAAAAAGTCTTCTAAAAAATATTACCCTCTATGAATTACTAGAAAAGCCTTTTCTAGATAGCTTGGATAAGGAACTGATGGACGTAATGGGGGTTGGTGTTTCTTCTCTGTTCAGAATGAAGCCTGCAAATATTAGTGCGTTGCTTTCGATCAATTATGCCATGTCAACAGGTGGTCCTGAAATTACGAAATATGGAGGTATGGAAATGGATGGTTTTTTTGCTGATGAAGGTGCTAAAAAAGAAAAGACGATTACTCCATTGGAAACAATGAAGGAACAAATCGACCTTCTTTTCTTAAAACAATCCGATAAAGAACAGGCTGAAGAACTGAAGATGCTACTTCGGAATAAGCAGGAGATGCTAAAGCAAAGTGAACTTCTAACTAAATCATGGTTTGGAAATGATCTGGAGGGGATCTATCAAACCTATCTTGCTAATACAGAATTAGCCGGAAATGATGATGCGTTATTAAAGGATCGCAATATTAAATGGATGACTGTACTTCCTGCTTTAATGAAAAAACAAGGTCAGTTTATTGCAGTTGGAGCACTCCATCTTGCCGGTCCCGACGGATTAGTGAAAAGATTGGAAGCTGCAGGTTATAAAGTGGTTTCGATAAACTTATAAAAGTCGTTTTTAAACCGACCGATTATTCTTTTATCATTAATTGGTGGAAAGTACGACTTGAACTTTTTATCTGGATAATATATGTTCCTGAAACAATGTCTTCCGGTATTTGCACACAGCCCTCACCGTTAGTAGTCATTATCCGAGCAATTCGTCCTTGGAGATCAATCAACTGAATTAAAGAATTCGCTGCTGGCGCAGGCTCCATGCATACTCCCGAATGAAATGGATTGGGATAAAATTTAGGACTTAATAATTCTGGTGTTTCACCAATGGCCGTTAACGACAAATTAGCTGTGATGGGTACGGTTACATTGGCAAGTAATCCAGGACCAGTTGCCGTAAAATTCAGGAATCCATTAAATGATCCGGGTATAGCATTCGCAAGACTAATATCTAAACCAAGAGCTTCACCGGATTGTATAGTTGCGTTGACTCCAGTTGAATTGGCAAAAAATAACACCCCATTTGGAGTAACGTTCAGGTTAGTAATATCAATTGCTCTGTTGCCATCATTAACCAACCAGAAACGATAATTATTTACAAGAGCAGCATTGATCGTTCCGAAGTTAATGCTATCATCAGGGAGATTTAGATGCGTTTGATCTGTAGATACCGATAATCCTGAAAAAGTAGTAATGCGATCGGCAAACTGGGGGTAATCAATAAATGGATTTCTGTTTCCTTGAGACAATGCAATCCTGTTTTCTCTTGCCAACTCTATTGCTGTTGGAGCATACTGGTTGTTCCAGGCTTTAAGGACAGGTTGTTGTGGCTGAAAGAAATTGCTGTAATCCTGATACCGAATCACAAAATACATCATCGCTCTTGCTACTTCCCCTTTGTGAATATCTCTGGGTTCAAATATTGCGCCATCAAACTTACTCCCTCCCTGATTCCATGTAGGCGAACTCACTATGCCAAATGGGAAATTTGCCCTTACATTATTCGCAACATCATCCGTTGGAAAGATATGATATAAGTCGGATTTCATAGGTTCTGCACTGGCAAAAAATCCTTGTGGAAAAGTATGCTCTGTATTAAAGTTATCGTTCGTCTGACAATCGGTACGGTCAATATACCCTACAGCCTGGCGACCCGTATATACACATTCCAACGTATTTTGCGTAGCTCCCTGACCGTTAGTTTTCTGATTGTCAATTGCCATAAACATTGAATCCCGTGCAGGATTATACCCTAAACTATTGTATCCAGCACCGGTAATAGAATTTAAAGCTGACTTCAGCGCCTCCTCTTCGAAGTTTTCGGAATTGTTAAAATAGTTCTTCGAATAATGCCCTTGACCAAGGAGATCAACGCGACTATATCCATTTTGTCCGTCACTTTCAATAATAAGTTCTGTATTGTGCTGGATGTTATGTAAGGGTTGAAAAACAATCCAGATACTTTGTGAACTGCCATCAGGAATCGTAATTACTCCGGCACGAGTAGAAAAGGCGGGAGACCCATAAGTATTATAAAAATGACATCCAGTAACAGTAACTGTATAACCGGATGAATTGGTAAGCATGACTTGTTGGCTATCTGCTGCTAACTCGGTAGTTGGTCCGAAGTTCAATTGGAGAGGAGAAACAGTAAGCGTTTGAGCCTTAACTGAAATGCTGGAGTAGAGTAAACAAAGAAAGAAGTAACAATAATTTTTCATTCTGCAAATATCGGGACTGTCGGCTTACCTTTTACTATCGATTCAAGAATATCACCTTCTGATAGCCTCAGAATCGTAAATTAGTGCTCCCTTTACTATCCTTATGAAAAATCTTCAGCGTCAGTTCTCTTTTTATGGATTATTTATCTTCCTTTTAATCAGCACTATTCAATGTAATGGTACTGGCAAATCTGCTGAACTTTCTCTTCATTATCTAGTGAGAGAACCACTTGTGGAGTCCAAGAACCCTCCTGTGATCATCATGCTGCATGGTTGGGGTAGCAATGAAGTGGATCTTTTTGGACTATCTCGTAATTTACCCGAAGAATATCTGATAATTTCTGCTAGAGCGCCTTTCATCCGACCAGAAGGTGGCTATGCTTGGTACCAGCTCCGTTTTGAAAATGGTATTTTAATGTATGATGCTAATGAAGCGGAAAGTAGTCGATTACTCTTGGTGAAATTTATCGATGAAATAATAAAACGATACCACGTAGACTCCAAAAGAGTTTACCTTTTAGGATTCAGTCAAGGAGCAATTATGTGTTCGAATATGGCATTTATCCAGCCTGAAAAAATTCACGGGGCCATAATTTTAAGTGGTAGAGTCATGTCAGAATCGTTAATAAAAATTTCAAATTCTGAAGCGCTCACAAATCTGAATGTGTTTATTTCACACGGTACAAAAGATAATGTACTAACCCTAGAAGGTGCTCGTCAGCTTAAATCCATCTTCGAAAGAAAAGCGGTGAAATTAGAGTACCATGAATACAATATGGGACATCAGATTAGCGAAGAAGAATTGAGTGCACTGAATATCTGGCTTAAGAAAACTAAGTAAGTCAAAAAATTAGTTGCACTATGATTCTGCTTACTCTTTTTGTAGGCCGTTGGAGGATGATTAAAGACTATTGAACTGAGAATTCTTCAACTGATTTAATATAACCACTATCCGTTAGTTTTTCAATATACTAAGCGCTTTCTAGTCCGAGTTCACTATATTATTTTGCCCAATCATTAACACCTTTTAAGTCTTAGCTTTCCTCCCTATTTAGGCAATTGTACTTCCTTCCGGAGTAGAATTATCCGGATTGATGAAAATTAGTTTCCCTTCAGCATCTTCCGCCATTAATATCATTCCATTTGATTCAATGCCTTTTATTTTTCTGGGGGCAAGATTAGCAAGTAAGGTCACTTGTTTCCCAATGATTTCTTCAGGTTTAAAATGAAGTGCGATACCGGAAACTACTGTGCGCTTATCCAAGCCCGTATCAATCGTTAACTTTAAAAGTTTATCCGCTTTCTCTACTTTTTCTGCAGTGAGAATTGTTCCGACACGTAAATCCATTTTACTAAAATCATCATAGGAAGTCTCTCCCTTAAATGGTTTCAGTGTCTTTGTTTCTTCTACGACTGGTTCTGTTCTTTGCATGGCAGCTTTAACGGTAGCCAATTTTTCAACTTGTCTTACTATTGATTCATCTTCCATTTTTTCAAATAATAATGAGGCTACTCCAAGAGAATGTCCTGCAGTAAAAATTCTTTTATTTAATACACTTGACCATTGCCCCGGACCAATATTCAGCATCTCACGTAAGCGGCTAGCCGAAAACGGAAGAAAGGGTTCGATAAGATAAGATAGGCTAGCAGTAATTTCTAACGAAATGTAAAGGATTGTTGCTACACGTTCCGGATCTGTTTTATAGAGCTTCCACGGTTCCGTATCAGCAAGGTATTTATTCCCAGTGCGCGCAAGATCCATTACACTTGCTAATGCTTCACGAAAACGATAACGGTCGATACTTTCTGCTAACACTTTCTGAGCATTGTCAAGCACTTCTAAACAAGCCAGATCTTCCGGTAAAAATTTACCGGGCTGAGGAACTTTATTCTCGAAATATTTTCCAGTAAGTACCAATGTACGATTTACAAAATTTCCAAATACCGCTACTAACTCATTATTATTTCGATCCTGAAATTCTTTCCAAGTAAAATCATTGTCTTTTGTTTCTGGTGCCGATGCGCATAACGCATACCGCAAGACATCCTGTTGCTGAGGAAAATCTTGTAAGTACTCATGTAACCAAACCGCCCAGTTCCGTGAAGTAGAAATTTTTTCTCCTTCTAAATTCAGAAATTCATTAGCAGGAACATTTTCAGGCAATACAAAATCACCATGTGCTTTTAACATCGCAGGGAAAATAATGCAGTGAAAAACGATATTGTCTTTTCCGATAAAATGAATCAATTTAGAGTCTTTTCCTTTCCAGTATTGTTCCCAAGTATCCGGCAATAATGCTTTCGTTGCAGAAATATATCCAATCGGAGCATCAAACCATACATATAAAACTTTCCCTTCGCTGTTTGGTAATGGAACTGGCACTCCCCAGTCGAGATCTCTCGTAACTGCCCGAGGTTGTAATCCCTGATCTAACCAACTTTTACATTGACCGAAAACATTTTTCTTCCACGTATCTTCTTTTGAAAGCAGCCATTTACTTAGCCACTCTTCCTGCATCTTATCCAATGGCAAATACCAATGTTTGGTATTTCGTAACACCGGTGCTTTTCCGCTTAACTGTGAGTGTGGATTTAATAATTCTCTCGGACTTAAACTAGTTCCGCAACGTTCACATTGATCTCCGTAAGCATTTGGATTTCCGCAATTAGGACATGTCCCAGTGATATATCGGTCAGCTAAAAATAACTGCGCTTCTTCATCAAAATATTGTTCGCTTTCTTCTTCCAGAAAAACTTTTTTATCATACAACGTTGTAAAAAAATCTGCTGCAGTGTGATGGTGAATAGGATCAGAAGTGCGGTGATAAATATCGAAACTAATTCCAAACTCTTTAAAACTATCTCGCATCATCGCATGATATTTGTCCACAATGGCTTGAGGGCTACTCCCTTCTTTTCTTGCACGAATTGTAATCGGAACGCCGTGCTCATCAGAACCACAAATAAATTTTACATCCTTTCCATTCAAACGAAGGTATCGTACATAAATATCGGCAGGCAGGTAACAACCTGCTAGATGACCGATATGAACTGGACCATTAGCATAAGGAAGGGCTGCGGTAATTAGGTATTTGCTCATTGAGTAGTATTAATGCGACTTTACAGGAGGATAGCCTTTATAGCCGTTTACAAGTATTTTCATTCGTTTAATAATGCCGGAAGTATTCAGCTCTAGCTTACTTTTGCAGAACAATGAACCAGAATAGTCCCTTCTCCATTCCCGAAGTGGGTTAATATTGCTGGCAAAGATAATTCTAATCTATGCTTCCTCCATTTCTGAATCCCGGTGATCTGATTGCAATTTGCGCTCCTGCTCGAAAAGTGAGTCGTGAAGATATTGGTTCTGCTATCGTAATGCTTAAGTCGTGGGGGTTTCGGGTTAAGGAATCTCCACATTTATATGGCGCCTTTCATCAGTTTTCCGGAACCGATGATGAGCGAGCCTCCGATTTTCAATGGGCAATGGATGATCCAGACGTTAAAGCAATTATTAGTGCGAGAGGAGGTTATGGTTTTGTTCGGCTGATCGACAGGTTAGACTTTACTTCTTTTCGCAAATATCCTAAATGGATGGTGGGCTTCAGCGATCTTACTGTTTTAAATTCACATCTGATTACTCAATTCGGAATTGCGAGTATTCATGCTCCCATGATGTATAATTTAACAGGGGATCGACTGAATACAGAAGCAGCAGATTGTTTGAAAAAAGTACTCACCGGGGAGCCTATACGCTATCATATTTCCGGTGATCCAAGTTTACTTCCTCTTTATCGTAAAGGCAATGCAAAAGGTGTTCTGGTGGGTGGAAACCTTTCCATATTATATTCCATTGCGGGTTCATTATCAGATCTTGATACGCATGATAAAATTCTTTTTCTTGAAGATCTGGATGAATACCTTTATCATATCGACCGTATGATGCAGCAGCTTAAGCGAAATGGTAAATTGTCTGGTCTTGCAGGTATGATCGTTGGTGGAATGAATGACATGCGCGATAATACTATTCCCTATGGTTTTTCTGCAGAAAGAATTATTGCAGATGCAGTGGAAGAATATGATTTTCCACTCTGCTTTGGTTTTCCTGCGGGTCATATCTCCAGGAACCTTCCTTTAATTTTAGGTGGCGAAGTAGCCTTGGAAGTTACGGACTCGATTCATCTGGGTTTTGAATATGGCGGAACATAATGACCTAGGGTTTTTGGGGGAAGAAATTGCTCGTGAATTCTTAGAAGATAAGGGCTATTTAATCCTCGCGCAGAACTGGAAATTTCATCGTAAAGAAATTGATTTGGTAGCGCTGCACAATGGATTTCTAATTATTGTAGAGGTAAAAACACGAAGTTCTGCAGTTTTCGGTTATCCTGATGACTTCATTGGGATTCAGAAAATAAATTTTCTGGCAGAAGCCGCTTGTGCTTATGCTGATAAACTTGATAATGATGATCTGGAAATCCGCTTCGACGTAATCTCTGTGACTTTTAAGAATAAGGTTCCTGCTATTTACCACCAAGAAGGTGCCTTTCATCCCTAAAAATCTCTTCTCAGAACAAGATTCCTCCTCGTAGCTAACTACCTGTGCACGAATTATTACGACCTTTGCGGCTCAGTTCTGAATTATGAAGAGAAAAGAAAATCCTGGCCGTAAGACTTCCCGCGCAGGCAAACCGGAAAGAGAATCGTCACCAAAAGGGCGTGCAGCAAGAAAAGAGGACGCTAATTCCGATGCTCCTCGCAGCAAAAATACTAGAGGTGGATCTCGCCCCGAAGGTAGTGCTCCCCGTGCTAGAAAGCCTTATGCAGGCGAAGATCGTGGTGCAAAGAATCCTTTCGATAAAGAAAAAAGATCACCGGGAGCTTATAACCGTCAGGATCGTACCAAGAAAGGTGCAAGTACTGATGCGCGGACCTCACGCAAACCATTCGATAATGATGAACGTGCTCCTAAATCTTTTGATCGTGCAGAACGCTCTTCAAAAATGCGAGAGGATAAACCTTCCCGCAAACCGTTCGATAAAAGTGATTTAAGTTTTAGAAAAAAGCCTGCTGAAGATCGCCCGTGGAGAGCTTCCGATAATGACGATCGAAATGATCGTAAACCTTTTCAAAAAGAAGAAAGAGCTCCTCGTTCATTTGACCGAGAAGATCGACCAAAAAAGCGTTTTGACAGTGATGAAAAACCTTCTCGTGCGCCTTTTGATAAAAGTGATTTAAGTTTTAGAAAAAAGCCTGCTGAAGATCGCCCGTGGAGAGCCTCTGATAACGAGGAAAGAACTCCTCGTAAATCATTCGATAGAGAAGAGCGTTCCCCAAAATCTTTGGATCGTGACGAACGCCCGAAGCGAAGTGCTTCAGGTGATGATCGTAGTCCACGTAAGCCGTATGATAAAACGGATTCTTCTCCACGTAGAGATTCCGGAAGCGATCGTCCACGAAAAACATCAACGAGAGGGGAAGCGCCAAAACGTGCGTACGATAGAAAGAAACCTAGCGGTAGACCCTTTGAAAAATTTGAACGTCCTGCTCGTCCAAACCGTAGTGAAGAACGTGCCAAAAAAGGATATGATGAATTACCCGGAGAAAGACCCGCTCGTAATACAAGAGCGCCTAAATCAACTGGGAAATCACAAGGCTTTTTCGGTATTGAGAAATCAAATGTTCCCACTGAAGCTATTCGCCTCAATCGTTATATCTCTATGGCTGGAATCTGTTCTCGTCGTGAAGCAGATGATATGATCGAAGCAGGTGTAGTTTCTGTTAACGGAACTGTTGTTACGAATCTGGGATCTAAAGTAAATCCAGGTGATGATGTACGTTATAATGGGGAGCGCATCCGTGGTGAAAAACTAGTGTATGTGCTCTTGAATAAACCTAAAGACTACATCACTACGATGGAAGATCCTAATCAGCGTCATACAGTGATGGAACTGGTTGCGAATGCTTGTAGTGAACGTATTTATCCTGTTGGTCGCCTTGATAGAAACACAACCGGACTCTTGCTTTTAACAAACGATGGAGATCTTGCAAAAACACTTACTCACCCTAGTTCAAATGTGAGAAAACTCTACATGGCAGAACTGAATAAAGGATTTAAAGTGTCCGATATGAAGAAGCTGGTAGAAGGCGTTGAACTCGATGACGATGGTGTTGTTAGTGTTGATGATATCGCTTATGATGGTGATGGCAGTGATAAAAAAATTGTAGGTCTCGAAATTCACAGTGGACAAAATCGTGTAGTACGCCGTCTCTTCGAAAAACTAGGCTATGATGTACTGAAACTTGACCGTGTAATGTTCGCAGGTCTAACAAAGAAAGACTTGACACGTGGTCGCTGGCGTTTCCTTACGGAAGCAGAAGTAGGAATGTTAAAAATGATTTCTTCTAAAAAAATGAAAGCCGCAAAAGCTTAAATGAATAAGTAATAAAAAAGGAACCTTTTGGGGTTCCTTTTTTATTTGATTAAATGACTGATTGATTACGCTTCTTTAACCTCACCGCAATCTTCCACAATAATTTTTTTCGATGTTGCACCGCTTCTGCTCCCAAGTGCTTCCAGCTTTTTAACAACATCCATTCCTTCCACTACTTTCCCGAATACAGTATGTTTTCCGTCGAGCCATGGTGTTACAATAGTGGTGATGAAAAACTGAGATCCGTTTGTATTAGGACCTGCATTTGCCATCGACAATAGTCCCGGTTCAGTATGTTTCAGAACAAAATTTTCATCTGCAAATTTTTCTCCGTAAATACTTTTTCCACCAGTACCATTCTGATTCGTAAAATCTCCTCCTTGGCACATGAATTCTTGAATTACTCTGTGAAATGGAGATCCTTTATAACCGAATCCTTTTTCTCCTGTACATAAGGCGCGGAAATTTTCTGCTGTTTTAGGTGTTACATCTGCTCTTAATTCGAAAACGATTCGACCAACTTTTTCGCCATCAGCGGTCATATCAAAGAAGGTCTTTGGATTTTGTGTCATAGTTACTCTAATTTTAATTGATTTTGCTCTTTTTAAACAGAAGGATGGTCAGCCTAAAAATGCCTTCCCGTACGCTGCAAAAATAATAAAATATTATAGCATCTTTGATCGCCTGTTTTGTCATTGTGCTTTATGATTATTTAATTTGAAGGACCATAAAAATGAAATGGTTTCGGAAGTATCTCTCTGAAGAACAAGTTGGTATAGAAAAAAAGAGTGTGGTTGTAATTAGGAGTGATTCAAATTCACCGCTAAGGTATAAATACTAAAAGCGGAGTCCTTTACAGAACTCCGCTTCAAAATTTTTAATTCTTCTCTTAATTCGATCGATAAATCTGTCCGATGGTTTTTACAAACTCCTCCACAGATGTTGCTGTTGTATTGAGTGCGGTACGTTTTGATTCTTCATAGACTTTTCCATCATTGATATCACGGCTTAATTGTACCATGCGATTAGAAGCATCTTCCGACATCCCCATTCCAATCATCGCTTTTACTGAATCGTCATAAGGGAACGCAACATATTTTAAATCGGGTTTTCCAATTTCTTGACCGATCAGTTCCGTCAACTCATTATAACTAACATCGCGCTGACCTAAAACATACTCATGAGCCTGTCCTTTGAAATCAAGTTGCACTAAATGTTCTGCGGCCACCTTTCCAATATCTTTTGTTGCTACCATCGGGAATTTTAATTCCCCATGAATTGGACCTCCTGCAATTCCCATTTGTTTGATAGTATCAATTTGCCACATCGCATTTTCCATAAAATAAGATGCACGCAAAAACAGTGTATTCAGTTCTTTCTCTTTACTCCATTCGTGCTCCATGTCAGCAAGCCCTTGAATAATACTTTTAGAACTTCCATCATGTGTTCCAACACTGCTTAACCAAACAATATTTTTTACACCTGAAGCTTTTACAGCATTCAGAAAAACGGAACTTTGTTTTTGGTAAGCCATCCGCATATCTTTCTCATTGAGAGGAACAGAAACCATTAAATAAATTCCATCAGCGCCTGTAAAAGCCGTCTTTAGAAAATTTTCGTCCAGAACATCTCCTTGCAATGCAATGGCACCAGCATCAGTGAGTGGTTTCAGCTTTTCAACATTTCTTCCAAGGACTTTTACAACATGGCCGGCTTTCAATAATTCTCTAGCCACGGCTCCGCCTGTATTTCCGGTGGCGCCTGTGATTACATAAGTGTTTTTCATAATTTTTTTGTTGGATTGATGATTTACAAATTTTAAAATCTAGGTTCTATTTTTAAATGCTTGGGTAGAGGGTTAAGTTTTTCTACTTTTTAAAATTAACTTGACAAAGCTATATAAATCACATACCTTTGCACAAGTATGCACCTTTTAGTAAGGTAGGTACTAAAAAGAGAGCATATTGACTATCAATGGAAAAATCATTGAATAAAATGAAAAATTACGAATTTAAAATCAACGACAGAAGTTTTTACTGCCCTGTCGAGCTTACCTTTTCAGTGATTAGTGGAAAGTATAAGGGGATGTTGATTTGGCATCTTCGTGATAGCGTTCTACGATATGGCGAACTGCGACGTCTAATTCAGGGCATTACCCATAAAATGCTTACTCAAAGTTTGAGAGATCTCGAACAGGATGGGATCATACACCGTGAAGCATATCATGAGATCCCTCCAAGAGTAGAGTATTCATTAACTCCTCTTGGGAAAGATATGCTTCCCGTAATTGAACAGATGGCAATATGGGGCAAATTTTTTATACAAGAACCTGAAGAAGCTATCCTGTAATTACTAACAGAAACGAATTTCTGAGGTTTGTTTTTATGATTTATTCGAATTAATAAGAATGTAAAGGGTTTGATTTGAAAGCAATGAAAATGTGAAATAGTCTTTAATTTTATCTAACTACTCTTTCTAATTACAATCCCCTTTTTTGAAAATCATTTTACCATCAAATTCAATTGCCTTTTTATTTTTAAATACCATCTTACCAAGATGATCCTCGACTTCTCCAAAGCCTTCAATAAAGGTATCACCTTGTCTTAAAAATATTACTTCCCTAACCGAAAGTATTCCCTCCGAACTAAAAGTATAATCCGCAAATAGGGTATCCCCGGCCATTCTACCTTCTATTGCTCCGCTGTTTTTATCTTTTTGATGGAGATGATAAAGTAAATCACCACTAGCCTTTTCCCCATTCACATGCAGATGTAGAATTATAGTATCTCCATTCTCTTGATAATAATAACAGAAGGCATGGTTGTGAATGCTTCCTTGTACTGCTGCCTTTTGTTCCTTATCGCCCGAAGAGGTGCATCCCATGAAAACAATAATCTGAAGTGCTAAAATTAAAATGAGGTTTCTCATAGTGAACGTATTGAGTTAAAATGATACATTAAAATTTTTAAAGTGGCGGAGGCACGAAAAAAGTATTTGAATTTTGTCTCCAAACTTTATCTGTTTCTTTTTTAAAATCGCACCGATTCTCCGACATCGGGAGTCCTTAAGCTCCCTTTTATTTCTCCTTTTACCTTTAATTCGTTGATCATCCTTAATGGATCACCAATAGGCTCATCACTCAAATCAAAAGTACCATAATGCATTGGAATAAAGGTTTTACCCTTCATCTCATTAAATGCTTTTACAGCATCTGTTGGAGAAATATGTGCTGCCTGCATAAACCATTCTGGTTGATAAGCGCCGATCCCCATGATACAGATATCTGGATTAGGAAATAATTCTCCTGCTTCCTTAAAATGCGCGCCGTATCCACTATCACTCATAAAATAAATGGTTTTACCTCCGCCCCGAATTACAAAAGCTCCCCAAAGTCGTTGGTTGAGATCTATCAATCCTCGCCTCGACCAATGCCTAGAGGGAAGATAAAAAACTTCTATGCCCTGAGGAGTTTTATACTGTTGATACCATCCTGCTTCTTGAATTTTCTGACCCTTCATCCATTTACTAGTGAGCCCTCTCATTTTTAATCCCGTCAAGATCTGCATTCGAGGATGATGATCCGCTAATAATTTCAGGGAGCGCTCATCGCAATGATCTCGGTGATCATGGCTCAACAATAGAAAATCTAGTTGCTTTAATTTAATTGGATTAAGCGGAAGTTTAGCGAGTCGTTTCACAAGGGAAACATTCCCGAAAACAGGATCCGTAATAAACGTAAATCCATTAAGTCGAATATGAAAAGTACTATGTCCTAACCAAGTAATCATATCCTCCTGCTGATTCAAAAAATCTTCGTTATGCCGCACCGTTAGTCGCCAGGTATCTGATTTCTTTTCTTCCTTTCTTGGCTTGTCACCTAACTGCCATTTCAAAACCATTCCGAAATTCGTTGTAAATGGAAATTCATGGTTCACAAAAGCATTGTTGAGATAAGGAGTTCCTTTCCATTGCTCATCAGGATGAATCGTGCTTAAGTCGGGGTTGTAGAGATGGCGCATAAAAGTCAAACGATTTGGATAAAATTTAATTTTAACTAGCCACTCTTATGCGGAAGAAATTAGCCTTGATCTTCTTTACTTTGCTCTCTTTTCAAAAGCCGATAGATAGTAGATTTTCCTATTCCCAATTTACTAGCCACTAGAGTAATATTATCGTTGTATTTGGCAAGATAATGCAGCACGATTTTTTTGTTGAATTCATCGAGGGTCATTTCATCATCTGCAGGAATCAAGGCTGATTCCTGCTGGTTCAAAATGATATCGTCGGCAGCGATAGTAGTATCATTACTCATTACAACGGCTAGTTCTACAACCGATTTTAATTCACGGATATTTCCTGGAAATGGATATCGCATCAGTTTTTCACTTCCTTCTTTATTAATCTCTTTTACGTCCATTTTATTGTCCTTACAAAACTGCTGCACAAAATGTCGGGCAAGTAATAATACATCTCCGCCCCTTTCACGAAGTGGAGGTAGTTGAATCTGTAATCCAAGCAAACGATAATACAAATCTTCTCTGAAACGTTTTTGTTTAACCTCTTCTAATAAATTGCGATGAGTTGCGACAAGAATCCGGCAGTTAATTTTGTGAGTTTTATTACTTCCAATCCTAGAAACTTCTCTCTCCTGCAATACTCTCAACAGCTTTGCTTGCAGCGATAAATCGAGTTCGCCAATTTCATCCAGAAATAATGTTCCATCATTAGCTTCTTCAAACCTTCCCGTACGCGAGTTCATGGCTCCTGTAAAGGAACCTTTTTCATGTCCGAATAATTCACTCTCTGCTAATTCTCTGGGGATTGCTGCCATATTTACTGCTACGAATGGCCCTTTGCCATATGATGAGTTAAAGTGAATGGCTTTCGCAATTTCTTCTTTTCCTGTTCCTGTTTCTCCTGTTATGGAAGCGATAATATTATTTTGGGAGGCTTTCCCGATTAGGACAAATACTTTTTTCATAGGCTCACTCTTGCCGATGATATTTTTATACTCTGTAAACTTATTTCCAACTTCCCTTTCCAAAGAGTCGATTCTCCTTTTCAGCGTTCGGTTTTTATAAAGATGCTGAAGTGTATTCAACAGTTTTTCTCTGAGATCGTCGCTTTTAACGAGATAGTCATAGGCACCTCCACGAAGAAGTTCCATTGCGGTATCTATTTTTTCCTGGTTGGAAATAGCAAGCACTTGTATGTCGGGGTTAGCTTCTCTGATTTTTTTCAGTAAGGCCGCGCCGTTAGTATCCGGTAATTGAAAGTCAAGTGTAATCACATCGGGGCTCTCATGAAGTCGAGAGAGTAATTCCTTTCCTGTTCTAAAAACAGTTGCTTCATACTCGGGTATTAACGACACCGAATACCGCAAAAATTCGCTGTACCATTCATCGTCTTCTACAATCCAAACCTGAAAAGGTGCTTCCTGAATTCCCATGTTCTAGTTAAAATCTGATTAATTATTTTTATCCAAATACTGATTCAATTCCTCCATTAACTGAAGGGCTTCTCTTTCCATTTCTTTTACCAATCGTTCTGCATCCTGTTTATCAGGTTCCACTTCCGACCAATACTGAATCTTCTCCAACAAAGGAATCAATGCAACTGCTTTAAACTGTTTGCAAGAAGGGATTAGTTTATGTGCAATATTAGAGGCCTCCTTCCATGCTAAAGTTTCCATTCGCTGATGCATCTCTCCTAGTAATCCGCCTGTATTCTTGAGAAAAAGAGCGATAAAATGATTGACTGCTGCGGTATCATTTTTTGTGATCAGCATCAACTCTGACAAACTATATTTTTCATTGTGGATGGAAGGAGTAGTTGCCTCCATTTTCGGCTCTTCAATAAATAAATGATGGAGCTCTTCTTTGCGCATTGGCTTTTGTAAAACTGCGGTAAACCCTGCTTGAATAAGTTGCTCTTTTTGATCTCTTAAATATGCGGCCGTTAAAGCATACACGGGAATATCTCTATTCGGATTTCCTTCCTCTTTTCTCAATCTTTCTATGAGCGCTGCTCCATTCAATGCTGGCATTTGTAAATCAAAAAAAGCAACATCGAACGCATTAGATTGTAACAGCTCCCATGCTTTCAGTCCATCTTCTGCTGTTGTTACTTCGGCTCCATAATTAGAAAGTATGAGCGCTTCTGCAGTTCTGTTCCATTCATCATCTTCTGCCACCAAAATACTTTTTCCACGAAGTGAAAACGGTAAACCTTCCTTTTCCGAAACATGAATTGCAGCAGGTGAATAAGGTAAGGAAACGATAAAGGTTGTACCCACACCCAATGTACTCTTGGGTGTTATTGTGCCCTTATGCAAATCGATAAACTTTTTGGTGATATAAAGTCCGAGCCCCGTACTTTCTCTTGGGGTTCCTGTTCCTTTTTCAAATCGCTCAAACAGCCGTTCTAGCTGCTCCGCACTCATTCCTTGTCCTTCATCACTTATTTCCAGTTGAAGTCGGCGCAGGGAGGGGCTCTCGTCCAGTATAGCAGCTTTAATGGTTACGCTCCCTTTCAGGCTGTATTTTATTCCATTGCCTGCAAGATTAAAAAGGATCTGCTTGAGTCGTAAAGGATCGCCCTTCACCCAAAGGTTATTTATCTCCTTCACCTCAATATTCAACTGCAGACCTTTTTCTCTGGCTTTTGGAAGTAAGATCTCAGCTACATCTTGAATTAAATCAGCAGGAGAAAACGGAATCTCTTCCAAACGAAGTTTGCCGGTTTGCAGATAGGCTTCATCCAATAGATCATTTAACAATTCCAGTAAATGAGACGAAGACTGGCGAATTGCTTTTACATATTCCTGCTGAATAGGGTCGAGTGCTGTTTCTTTTAGCAACGACGACAATCCATTTACTGCACTCAATGGTGTCCGCATCTCATGACTCATATCTGCTAAAAATGCTTCCCGACTTGCAGCCAGTTGTTCCGCTTTTTCTCTTGCTTCTGCTAAATCTTTTCGAATCCTCCGCGCGCTGATTAGATCTCTGAAAATTGCCAACACCAGTAGTAACAATAAAATCGAACCCACTATTGCAAATCCCTGAAGATACTGTCCTGTTTCTTTCGCTTCATTCCTTGCAACTGCTGCATTTTGTGAAGCAATGATGGAGGATTCTTCCTGCAGCCTTAATAATAGATCGCGGATTTCTTCTGAAAGTTTTTCACTCTTGTTTAACAATAATAATTCTCCTGTAGCCAACAACGACAGTTCCTCTCCCGCCTTTTGTTGGGTTGAAATCATTCTCAGTTTTAATGAATCAATAATGTCTCTCTGGAACGCCACCGAATCACTTACTAGTTGCTTTTCGATTTTTCGTCGATTGAATAATCTTGAAAAAAATCGTTGCTTTTCTTTCAGCGTTACAGTAGTGGTATCCGTAAAAACTGCGGTGGTATCTAATTGCTGTAGCGTATTTTCTACTATCGATTTATACTTCAGCTTTAAAAGATTTTCATGCAGTTGTTTTTTCTCTGCTAACAAACCAATCAGCGCATGCACTTTAGCTTTCCCTAACGGTAGCTGTGATGATAATCTTAAGAATGTAGAAGTGTCGGCATCAATCTTTGCATTGATCCTTTGAAAATTAACATAATATTTTTCATCATCACTAATCGCAAAAGCACGCATATTGTTTTCTGCTGTCTCTAATTCAAGAACCAGCTGATCAAGTTTTATCCTCAGTGAATCAGGCTGGGATGTTCTCTCTACCGTTTGCACAAGGTTCTGAACCCTTAACAAACTATATCCTGTGGCTATTACCACTAATAGTATGGCCAACAGCAATACTATGATCAATTTTATTCCGGTTCTTTCTCTTTTCATGTTAATGCACTCGGTAAAAATAACAATCCTTAAGGGCAAGATGGGGAATAAACGTATCAGATTGGTTCAATTTGACAAAATAGTGATTCAAAATGACACGCTTTTTCAGTTTGGCATAGCATCATACAATAAAATCGCTAAACTATTTTTAAATATAAATTGTTCATTATTAATTCTTTATACGATTTTCAGGGGGCCAAACCTTTACAGTTTCGGCTTGTGGCATGTTTATCCTAATAGGGTAAGCACAAACAAATTGATAACCCAAAATTTAAACGATATGAAAAAGATCTTAATCCTGTTGGTAACCGCTGCAAGTTTCACCGGATGTACTAACTACACTGCTCAGATTGATCAGTTAAAGCATGAAAAGGATAGCGTTCTTGCTGTCTCTAATGAAAAAGAAATTCAGCTCAATGAATTTGTTGCTACAGTGACGGAAGTTGAAGGTAATCTTTCTTCTATCACCGAAAAACAAGGTGTAATCAGAGAAAGTATGGATAAAAATCCTGAGCATATGAAAAATGCTAAAGATCGCATCAATGCTGAGATTGCACAAATCAACCGCTTAATGGAGGAAAGTAAAACTCAGATGGCTGGTTTAGATCGTAAATTGAAAAATTCACGTACAAAAGCTACCAAATTAGAGAAATTAGTTGCCTCTTTAAATGAACAATTAGTAGCTAAAGATGCTGAATTAACGGATCTCAATAGCAAATTACAAAACCTTAGTACTGAAGTTGCTACATTAAATACAACAGTAACTACCCTTACTGCTGATAAAACTCAACAAGCAGCATTAATCAGCGACCAAACCACAAAGCTCCATACTGCGTATGTTGCTGTAGGAACCTACAAACAACTCTATGATAAAAAAGTAGTTCAGAAGCATGGTGGTGTTCTAGGTATTGGTTCAGAACAACAGTTAAAGTCTGATGCTAGTGATGATGCTTTCAGCAAGATTGACATTACTCAAACACAAACTTTCGCTATCAATAGTAAAGATGTAAAAGTAGTTACGACTCACCCGGCAGATAGTTACAGAATGGTAATGACGGGCGACAATAAAGAAGTAGCTTCTCTTGAAATTACAGATCCTGAAAAATTCTGGAAAACATCAAAATACTTAGTAGTAGTAAAAGACTAAAATAAAATCTCTGAGAGATTAAAGACGGTTAGGTTAGGTTAGGTTTTTCTCTAAAGGGTCGCAGGTATATACTGCGGCCCTTCTTTATGCTAGCATTTTTACTGCGTTTTTCTATTGACATTATGGACTCCAACGAATATGATTTTATTAAAATCTTCCCAATTTTACCCCTGATATCTAAAATGTTTATCCAGATTAGCAGGTTGATTTTATCGTATAGCGGAAATCTTACGAATAACGTTAGTGCCTATCTGTACCTTTCGGGTATCTGAAAATTCTTTTTAATTGATCCTCTACTCGGATTTTTGTTGCCAATGGAAAGATTCTCCAATCGCTTCTATATCTTTTTTTTAACTTTCTACATCCTGTTTTTCCTTGGGTTTGTATTTTGTACTTCTCCCCCCCAAATACTACCTTCGTAATCCCCGTTCCGGGGTAACAAACCATGTGCGGACGATATGTAATCATTGAAAAACTGGAAGCGTATGAATTGCGATTCAATGCGGTTTCTAAACAGGTGGGTGTAAAATACCTTCCTAATTTCAATGTCACACCCGGATCTTTAGCACCAGTAATTACCAATGATAAGCCGGATGAAATTCAGTTTTTTCATTTTGGCTTAACTCCTTTCTGGGCGAAGAAACCCATGTATCTTATCAATGCCCGCTCAGAGGGAGATCATAACCCCGAAAACGATCCAACCTATCATGGTGCAAAAGGAATTTTATCCAAGCCTTCTTTTCGCAAGCCCATCCGTTTACAGCGCTGTTTAGTTTTAGCCGATTATTTTATCGAGGGAACAATCAAAGAAAAACTGGATAAGCCTTTTCTCGTTTATCTGAAAAACAATCGTCCTTTTGCATTTGCAGGAATCTGGGATGAATGGGCGAACACAGAAACCGGAGAAATTTTTAAATCATTCGCTATTATCACAACCACTCCGAATGAACTCTTACAAAAACTCCCGCATCATCGTTCTCCTGTAATCCTCCACAAGGAAGACGAACAACACTGGCTAAAATCAGATTCCCTGAGTGAAATCACCGGACTCCTCGAGCCCTATCCTTCAGAGGAAATGAATGCATACCCCATCAGTAACCTGATTAAAAATCCTCGCAGTAATGATATTCAACTCTTAGAACCCATCGGTGATCCGGTAAGACAGGATCTGGAATTCCGCATCGTAAAAGATCTGAAATTGCATGGTATGGGATACACAAAGAGAGAAGAGAAAAAGAAATAACCGTTCTCTCCTATTTTTCTCAGGATATTCTCGTTTTAGAATTTTGTACCTTTGTTTTGATGCCAAAAACCCTTTATATTATTGCTGGCTGTAATGGCGCTGGTAAAACAACGGCATCTTTTACAATATTACCGCAAATATTAGATTGCAAAGAGTTTGTAAATGCCGACGAAATAGCAAGGGGATTATCGCCATTTCAACCTGAAAAGGTTTCTTTTGAGTCCGGAAGAATTATGCTGAAAAGAATTAATGAGCTTTTAGAAAGCCATGAAACTTTTGCTTTTGAAACTACTTTGGCAACAAAAAGTTATAAAACAAAAGTATTTTCAGCGCAAAGTAAGCAATATACTGTAAGTCTTTTGTTTTTTTGGCTTCAAAGTGTAGATTTGGCTATTGAACGTGTCAAATCCAGAGTTCTTGATGGTGGTCACAATGTTGAAACACCTGTGATTAAAAGAAGATTTACCAATGGAATCAAAAACTTATTTGATATTTATTTCCCGATTGTAAATGAAATTATGATTTTCGATAACTCAGGTGGAAGACCGGAATTAATCGCAGAGAAAAATATTGAAAGCGATTTATTTATTCTGAACAAAATTAAATTTGACCTTTTAAAAAAAACTTACAATGAAGCCATATAAAAGATCCTTAAATCAAACTAAAATTCTTGAGGGAATGGATAAAGTCTATGAAAATTTAATTGCCTTTAAAAAGAAGATGAATAGTGAACTCGTTATTCTTAAAGACAATAAGATTATTCGCATTAAGCCTTAAATTTTTTTTCTACTCTCTATCCATTGCAGCAATTTTTCCTGTCTTAATTCCCGTTTTCCCTATCCATTGCAGGTAATTTTTCAATGTAGGAAACAGTAATACTGCAGAACCCAAACTCTTCGTCTACTCTTCCTTTTACTCTGTAGATTCCTCTTCCCCTAAAAGGAAACTCTTTAGCGATACGCGGGAAATGAGTGGTATCAAAAAAAGATCCCTGCTGATCTAGAAAACATCCGAACGCCATGTATTCTCCTTTTGCAGTTCGCGTAGGCTTGGTAGTAACAAGATAGCCGAAGATTTCAATTTCTTTCCCGATGTATTGCGGAAGATCTTTGACAAGTAAAGAGGTCGCTACTTTTTCTTTCAGCAATTCAAATGACGAACAGAGTGCAAAGCCCAGAATCTCAATTTCATCAAAAGCATCATCCAGCCGGTGTCCGTCGAGTTCCGGTAATTCAAACGTACTTTCTTCGTCGGGAAACAACTCTTGTTTTACTTCTGTTTTCCTTGCTCCGCCAAGATGTAAATGCAAATCCCAGAGTAATTGTTTCTTGCTGCGTCCCGTAAAACTAAATGCCCCGATCCTAACAAGAACCCTCAGTTGCTCGAGTTCAATGCTCACCCGTTTCATAAAATCATGCAGGTCAGTAAATGCTCCGTGGTGCTGTCGTTCTTCCTGAATGCGGAACGCCAGTTCCTGTTCAAAAGTGCTCATGTGTACAAATCCCAGAAATACATCAATGCCGTCGATGCGGGTTAAGTACTCACTCTTGTTGACATCCGGCGGGTGAATCACCGCTCCCGACATTCTCGCTTCATGAACATAGAATTCGGTACTGTAAAACCCGCCAAAATTATTAATCACCGCCACTATAAATTCGAGGGGATAATATGCTTTCAGGTATAAGCTCTGATAACTTTCTACAGCATAAGAGGCTGAATGTCCTTTGGAAAAAGAGTAGCCTGCAAAGCTCTCAATCTGCCTCCACACCTCTCCGGTAATTGCTTCATCGTACCCCTTCGACATACAACTTTCAAAAAAGCGATCCCTGATTTTCTGAAACTCTTCCCTTGAGCGGAACTTTCCACTCATTCCTCTCCTGAGAACATCGGCTTCGCTCAGATCAAGTCCTGCAAAATGATGAGCTACTTTGATCACATCTTCCTGATATACCATCACCCCGTAAGTTTCTTCCATCAACTCTTCCATAACGGGGTGGATATAGGTTCTTTTTGCCGGATCGTGGGTGCGTAGAATGTACTCTCTCATCATGCCACTGCGAGCAACTCCCGGACGAATAATCGAGCTTGCAGCCACTAACTGAATGTAAGTGTCTACATGCAGCTTTTTCAACAACATGCGCATAGCAGGGCTCTCCACATAAAAACACCCGATGCATTTACCATTGCGAATTAGTTCCTTTATGCGCTCATCTTCCTTGAACGCTTTGATCTGATGAATGTCGATATCGATATCCTGATTCTGCTTCACAATATCCACTGCATCCCGGATATGTCCGAGGCCTCGCTGGCTGAGAATATCAAACTTATACAACCCAATGTCTTCTGCTTCCAGCATGCTGAATTGCGTTACCGGAAATCCTTTGGGCGGATGGTTGAGTGCGGTGTAGCAGGTGATCGGTTTTTCGCTGATTAAAATACCTCCGGCATGAATGCTAAGGTGATGCGGAAAATCCTGCAATAAGACGCTGTAACGGCGGATAAGCTTCGCCATACCTTCACCTACCGTTTCTCCGTCGCGAGTATCCTGCAAGGCGTCAATTTCAGCTTTAGGCAATCCGAAAACCTTTCCTAGCTCCCTAACGACCGCGTTGGTCTGATAGGTACTGTAGGTGGCCAGCAACACCACATGATCATTACCGTGGCGGCGGAAAAGATATGCTGTAATATCATCCCGATCCTTCCAGGAAAAATCCAGATCAAAATCAGGAGGGTTCTGACGATAGGGATTGATGAAGCGCTCAAAATATAGATCGAGGTCGATGGGGTCTACATCGGTGATGCGCAGACAATACGCCACAATACTATTAGCCCCACTTCCTCTGCCCACATAAAAATATCCTCTACGCTGTGCATAACGAACAATATCCCAGTTAATCAGAAAATACGCCGCAAAACCCAGTTCATGAATCATTTTCAACTCTTTCTCTACCCGAGTTTTGGTAATCGCATTCAGCTCTTCCCCATAGCGGTAGCGGGCTCCCTTCCACGCTTCCCTGTTCAGGAGTTCGCGGTCTGCAATACTACTCCCTGTGAAGTTCCGTTTGTTTTTACCCTGATGAAAGTCGAAGGCAATCGTGCTCTGCGAAAGGATCTTTTCGGTGTTCTTAATCAGGAGGGGATACTGTTCATAACGGTGACGCACCTCCGCTTCTGTTACCATGGTTTCTAAAGGGTCGGCAAAGACTTCCGGAGGCACTTTACTCAGAAGGGTATTGTGTCCGATGGCGCAGAGTAAGCGATGTACGTTAAAGTCTGATTTATGGCGCACGGTCACTGGCCAGAGAATTACACTCTTGGTTATCAGTTCTTTAAGTGGCGAGAAGGGGAGGCGGGTAAGTTCAGCAGGACGGACTCCAATAAACTCATTCTCCCGTAAACCGAAAGTGGAAGATTTTTTTTTCTTCGTCTCACGGTGGTGCCTTACCGAAGTTCTTTGCATGGTCGCACCTTTCTGCATTCGAAGAGGAGAAACCGCTTCCTGCCCCGGCTCATGCACAGCGATCTTCGATAGGTAGTTCGCTGCGGGATACACCACCCATACATTCTGAAACTCCGGTGCTCTCGCCGGAACTACTGCGTCTCTATTTCCCGAACTTTCTCCATCCGTTGCTCCTTCCTTCAGACAAGCCGAAAGAAAAATATTCAGCTCTTCGAAGCCTTCATTATTCGCAGCGATTCCGATAAACTGCAACGTATCTCCGTTCCGGAACTCAACACCTACTATTGGCTCTACTCCGTATTTAGGAGCAAGGCGAATAAAATCCAGTACCCCTGAAGTATTGTTGATATCCGTTAGTACTAGTCGGGTAATCCCTAACCGCTGTGCTTCTTCCAACAATGCCACCAGCGGGATTGCACCGTAGTGAAAACTAAACCAACTATGACAATTAATAAACATGGTTCCGTTTCGCCCGGATGGCGTTTCTTTGAAGAATTAAAACGATTAGCAAACGTCGGATACGTCCCACAGAGAATTTCTTCTCTCATTAATTCGCAGGATCTCTCGATTCAATTTAAACAAGCAGGCTAAGAGTGCCCTTCTTCTGCTTTACTCAAGCCCTTTCAAAATCCATTACCTCCGATTGGGTTTAACCTTTTTAAAAAATGGGGAGGTGGGTATTGTACTTCTTCTATTTCAACTTCTTTTTTTCTTTTGCCGGCGGTAAAAAGTTTTCTCCTGTTACAACTTTTTTACCCGTTTGCTCTTCAAGTTTTAAACGAGCGTCTTTAGCAATTTTTCCACCTTTTTTACCGGACTCCGCATTTTCCTGAACCCCTTTCGCGTTTTCCGTTTCAGCAATCTGACGAGTAGAAAGCTCAGCTAATGCCGTAAAAATAAGCTCCGCTTCACTCATATGGTCTCTCAGGTTTTGTGACTTTAACCCTTTTAATTCTTTGTGCACATTGACTGTTATCCCAGTCCACTCCTGATGAATAATGTTTGTTAACAAAGCAAACTCATCCTTTTTTTCTACCCCACTTTCTTTCCAATAATCCGTTAGTTTATTCCTTGTTTCCTGACCTGTCATGCGTTGTTGGATCCACTTTTCACTTCTCCCCAATTTTTGCCAATTTTCTCTTGCCCTATCAAGGCTTTGGCCGGGGTCGGATATTTCTTGCATACGCTCATACCCTACTTTGGCCAGCCATTGTTTAAATGGTTCGGCTTTGGGAGAAGGGATAGATTGGATAATGCGCAGCAAGGTCTCGGTATCGGCAACATCAGTTGAATATTTTTTACCGTCAGATGCTGCCATTTTCAGTTGTACGATTTTTTCGTACAACTGACTTCCTTCATTAGTCAGTTTCTTTTTTAAATCACTCCAATATCTTTTAGGGATCGTGCTTCCAGTCAATATTTCAACTACGTCAATCACCGAAAAAAACCAGGTTTCTTTCGTTACATCCCAATGACTTCGCACTTGCTTACTCTCAAATAATTTTATGTTGTTCATAATAATTCGATTTATCTCACTTTGACGGTTCCATGAAATTCGAAACGTCAACTACTTTTACTTTATCGTCTTTGAAAATGAACCTGGAACATGATTAATTGTAAACGTATAGTTAGCACGACAAACTATAATATTGCTAATGTACGTTTTATACTGCAATTTTTCTTTGACCCGTCAACGTGAAAAATCGCAAATAAGGCTGTCGACTGTTTGAGTCATAAAAGTTACTGCATTCCGGACTTCTTATTTCCTTAATCGGGAGCCCTGTACTTTAAATCTGGATCCGTGTCCGCGAGCTTCCCTTACTTGTAAATACAACAAACATGCGGCTGAAACTACCAGTAAAAACAAAGGAGTGTACTTCAGCATTTTTAGAATGAGATCGATGAGGTCCATGGTGTAGTTTTTTAAATTTTTAGTTATTACAATTATTTGATCTTTTTTAAGCTCTTGACGACCCTTTCTGGTCGGAGGGATAAAAGAGGCTGTCATCACCACATCTGCGACAGCCTCTTTATATGCCCAAAACACAAACAATACAGTATTTTTTAGTTTTTCATTCCATTAAAAGGATTAAATCTCCTCACATTCAGTCCGGTGCCTACCGCACGTTGCACGGCATCATCACCGTAGCGCACCCGCATTTTATCCATCGCCTGATACAGGCTGATCATCTCTTCTGAATCTTCAAAAAGATTAATCTGATGTCCTCCACCTACCAGATGACTGAATCGTACTCCCAGCAGGCGCACCAACATGCGGCGTTCGTACAACTTCTCAAACAACTCCTTCGCTATAGAAATCAGTGTATGATCATTGGAGGTATACGGAATACGAAGCTGAGTAGTATGGGTATCGAAATTGGAATACCTCAACTTTACGGTAACGCATGCCGTTAGTTTATTTTCTGTCCGCAGTTGAAATGCCAACCGTTCTGCCATCTTCACCAGCAGTGCCTTCAAAAACACCACGTCAATCGTATCCTGATCAAAGGTTTCTTCCGTAGAAACCGACTTCCGTTCTGAGTAAGGTTCTACGGGAGTATTATCAATACCATTGGCTTTTTTCCAGAGTGAATTCCCCGCTTCTCCCAACACTTGTTCAAGTATGGTAACGGGCATCGCCTGCAGCGTCATTACTTTCTCTACTCCCATACTCCTCAAGAGTGTGTAGGTTTTATCGCCCACCATCGGAATCTTACGAATAGAAAGTGGTGCCAGAAAATGTTTTTCTGTACCCGGATCTATCTGTCGCTGTCCGTTAGGCTTCGACTCATTGGTTGCCACTTTCGAAACTGTTTTGTTTTTCGACAACCCGAATGAAATCGGCAATCCTGTTTCTTTAGTGATTGTTTTTCTCAGCTCGGTAGCATACTGATAACAGCCGTAAAAACGATCCATTCCGGTCATATCGATATAAAACTCGTCGATAGAGGCCTTTTCATAGAGCGGAACTTTTTCGCGGATAATATCCGTTACCACTCCCGAGTAATGGCTATAACGGTCATGATCGCCACGGATAATCAGTGCGTCCGGACACAAGCGCTTTGCCATTCTGATCGGCATGGCCGAGTGAACACCGAATGCTCTCGCCTCATAACTACATGCCGCCACTACACCTCGATCGCTGCTGCCACCCACAATTACGGGCTTGCCTTTTAGCTTAGGGTGCTCGAGGCAGGAAACCGACACAAAGAAGCTATCGAGATCCATGTGAACAACTGTACGTTCAGAATTGAGAATCATTTGGAGAATTCATTTCGGATGTTTATCTTTGACTGCATTACAATCAAATCCGATGGTTGCAATATAAGCATGAAAGACTGTACGCTTCCAAATAATTTCTGTAAAAAAATCTAAATGTGCTGGTAATCACCCTCAAAAAAAATTACCAGGCCTCAGATCTCTTCAGAAAAGTTATTCACCTTCGTTGTTCTTCCATTAAAATTAATTTCTACCACTAAACCCTTGTCAGCATGTCGTTTAACAGCAACATTAAACTACTCCGTCAGCGCCGGAAGTTCACCCAGGACCATGTAGCCGGTGAACTGGGTATCAGCCGTTCCACAGTAAATAGTTACGAGAACGGGAGCGTACAAAACCCTACTCTAGAAGCGCTGCTCGGCTTCTCGAAATACTTCCGGGTAAGTATCGACACGCTAGTTAAAGTAGATCTGGGTAAGCTCTCCGAATTTCAACTTTCAGAACTAGAACGCGGGCACGATGTGTTTGTAACAGGAGCAAAATTGCGCGTGCTGGCTACAACTGTCGATTGTAATAACCGTGAGAATATCGAAGTGGTTCCGGTAAAGGCAAAAGCTGGCTACCGCAATGGATATGCGGATCCGGAGTTCATCAAAAAACTCCCGACTTTTCAATTACCCATTTTATTCGGGGATCGTAAATACAGAATGTTTCAGATCACTGGAGATTCCATGTTACCGATTCCAGATAAGAGTTGGGTCATTGGAGAATATGTAGAGAACTTCTATGATGTTAAAGAAGGACAAGCCTATGTTTTTCTGACAGAAGATGACGGTGTTGTTTTTAAGCTTGCCGGGAGTGCTGTAAAGAAAAAGAAAAGTCTTTTTTTACAATCACTAAATCCTGCTTACGATCCGTATGAAGTACCCCTAAATGAGATCCGCGAAGTGTGGAAATTCTGCAACTATATCAGCAGTGAAATTCCGGAAAAATATTGGGAGAAAGATAAAATCCTACAGCGTATTCAGCGTATGGAAACCGAGATGAAAGATATCCGTGGGTCCTTTTAACTTTTTTTAGGCTTTCAAAAATAAGCTGGGATAAAAGATCAACCGGCCTTCTGAATTCTTACCGTAACTTTTTCAGCATTAGCCGCTGTGGCTACAATCAAATAGGTTCCAGAGGCCAAGCTTTCTAGTCCGGTAAAACTGCACATCTGCATTCCGGTAGTAAGCGTTTGCTTTTGCGTTTTAAAAAGTTTTCCCTCCTGATTATATAACATCAACTGTACATCCTGCACCACTTTACTGTCAAGAGTGAATTCCACACTCGAGGTAAACACCGTGGGGTTCACCATGGAGATGTCAAATGATTGCGACGAAGAAACCAGTTTCTTTTTCGATATTGTAATCGTTTTCAGCATTTCCGTTTTTCCGTTGAAATCCGTTTGAGAAAGCCGGTAATAATTGAGTCCGCCCACCGACTGTTCATCTACAAAATCATAAGAGAGTGGTAGATTACTATTTCCTGCCCCATTAATCTTTGCAATTTTGCGAAATACTTTTCCATCTGTACCGCTTTCCAGTGTGAAAAAACGATTGTCGGTTTCTGAAGCGGTAGCCCATTTCAGTCGAACGCCTTTAGGGTCTTCTTCTCCCGTAAATGAAACCAATGCCACTGGTAATGGCGTGTTGGTAGTATATGGATTACTAACGCTAGTGGATATGGTTCCCGCGCTTCCTTGTGTGGCTCCATTCGCGGTGAAGTTCGCCATAGGAGAGGAGGATGTTGTACCCCCGTTTCCACCGTTAACGGTGCGCGTAAGATTTGTTGCATTAGAAGTGTTAATGAATCCACCACCGCCACCGCCACCTGGACCTTCTGCCTCAGGAGGATTAGTGATCGTTTGTGAACCCCCATTTCCACCATTTGCAAAAAGGGTAAGATTACTAACAGTACCAGAAGGGGTGTAAATGATGATGGTTCCACCGCCGCCCGCACCTCCAACACCATTCCCCTGAGCGGAATTAGCCGTAGTGATATGATCACCGTTTGCAGTAATTGATCCAGTACCAGAAACATTTCCTCCACTCAGCAGAAATACTATTCCTCCACCATCTCCGCCATTTGCACTATTATCGGCAGTATTGTCGGCATCACCGGCACCTCCGCCGCCGCCCATGAAAATTCTGCCCGTAGAAGTATCTAAAGGGCGTCCGCCGAAACCACCTACATTATATCGTACATCTCCATTCCAGTTATTAGACCCTGGAGGATTGGTGATTGGATTTTTATTTGCCATGGACCAAGAATAACCACCTCGTCCGCCACCGGGTGAAACGCTAGTAGCAAAGCTCGCACCTTCCAAATTCCAGGCGTTCGTCCAGTTGGTATTAGGGGTTGCCGGGTCGCCCATTCCCGACCAGGTACCTGAACCAGTATTTGATCCACCACCACCACCCGCATATGCAGCGTTTCCACCACCACCACCATTGGCGGGAGCACCTCTTCCATAACGACCATTGTTTAATGCCGAAGGTCCGCCAGCAATACTTTCTCCTTTTTCTGCTCCATCAGCATTATTTGCCGTGCGATAAACCGTTCTGTCTCCAGGATAATTCGTGTTATTATCTTTTGAACCGCCTTTAAACCCATCACCTGAAACATCTATCGTTCCATTGATCACCATTGCATTGTTGGATTCAATCGCTACAATTCCGCCAATGGTGCCATTCCAGGGAGTGCTAGTTACAGAAGCTCCCGCATTCACTGTAAATGAGGTGTACCGTGGAACACGAATCACTTGAACATTCCCATTGGCCGTATATGATTTTGATAATGGTGTTGACAATGTGATTGTATTGTTATTGGGGATTGAGCTGACTTCAACAAATTCATATTTACCACAGTTGTTGTAATTACTTACACTACCATAGGTATTACTATTGTTGGTGGTGATGTCCGCCCCCTGCATCTGAATAATCATAATGAGTTCTCCCGCAGCTAAGTTTCCTACAAAGCGACTATTAGAATTCATTCTGGAGTTAGAAACACTGAGTGTGGTACTTCCAGAATTCACATCTGATAGTAATGCCGTGTACTCATTGAGGATTGCATTCGCTGTAGTAACGGTTTTGCTTCCATGCAGACCTGGTGCTGCTTGTGAAGAGGTGCTATTACTGAAATACAGAAAAGTAGTTATCCCAACACAAAAAGCAACTGCTACAGAATATGCGGCAATTAATTTCAAGCGCAACTTAGGTGCTTGCTTTTGCTTTAATGACCCCGATTTAAACCTGTTTGTTTTCATGAACGCCTTCTTTTACGTCCGTGTATACGGAACCAGAGGCATGAGGATACATTATAAGTACGATTCCCCTTTAAAAACACCTTAATCAGGATTTCCGCTTAATAAAAAAAGTCTGGAATTCCATTGAACTCCAGACTAACAAATACGGTTTGCTTTACTATTTACTATAATGAAACGCAAAGTCTTTCAACTCTTTACGAGAACGTTTGCTAATTTCACGAGTTTTGAAAGGTTCCGAAAGGTCCTCTGGATTTCCTTGATACCCCAATGCAATAAAGGCTAAATGTATTTCTCCTTCATGAAGTGGAAAGAGAGCGGCTGTTTTATCGGGATCATATCCACCTAGTACATGACCGTAAATATTTTCAGCCGTTGCTTCCAACAACAAGTTTGTATTTGCTGCTCCAACATCGTGAGCAGCATAACGATTCTCGTTTCCATTGGCAAAACGAGTAACGGCTCCCGATAAAATTAACACTGCAGCATGTTGTGCCCAAATGGCGTTGGAGGGAAGTAAACAATCCAACATATCATCAAATGCCTTTTCTCCTTTGAAAGCATAATAATAACGCCATGGTTGATCATTCATACTGCTAAACGCCCATGATGCCGCTTCAAATAACTGATTCATCTTCTCCGGTGTAATGGGATCCGGAGCAAAACTACGAGCGCTCCAACGGTTACGGATTAAGTCATGAATAGGATAACGCGTTTCTGCAACTTTTAGGTTCATGCTTGTTTTACTAATTGTATTTCTGACTGAATTTTTACGTCTTCGCTAACCAATACTCCACCGGTTTCAGTAGCAGCATTCCACGTTAAGCCAAATTCTTTACGATTAATTTTACCGGTAAGCGTGAAGCCTGCTTTTGTATTGCCATAAGGGTCTTTTACAATTCCTCCCATTTCAACCTGTAATTGAATTGGACGTGTAACGTCACGGATCGTGAGATCTCCGTTTAATTTATACTCATCGCTTCCGATAGATTCCATTCCTTGAGCAATAAATTTAATCTCCGGAAATTTCTCCATATCGAAAAAATCTGCCGATTTCAAGTGTCCGTCTCTTTGGTCACTTCCAGTATTTATAGAACTGATTTCTGCAGAAAAAGAAATCTTCCCGCTACTGAAATCATCTCCATTGGTTTCTGCAGTTACCTCAAATTTTCCAAAGCTTCCTGAAACATTCGTAATCATCAAGTGTTTAATCTTAAATCCTATTTCAGAATGCATAGGGTCTAAAGTCCATTTTGTAGTTGACATTTTCTTTAATTTTTAGTGGTGTTTTATACATGAGAAATCATCCCATGATTATTTCGTTTACAAAGATACCACTACAATAGTTGTATATACAATAGTTGTAATCAAAAACAATGTTATATCACTGATTATCAGCCGAAAATCTTTCAAGAGGGGAACTATATACCAGTTGACACCAAAGAAAAAACTATTCTTTTCCTGCAACCACCACCACAATCTCTCCTTTAACACCCTTTAATGTGTAATAGGCGATGATCTCTTCTAGGGTTCCACGTTTTGTTTCTTCGTAGAGTTTACTAATTTCTCTGGAGACCGAAGCTTGGCGATCGGGGCCAAAAAGTTCTTTACATTCTTCCAGTAATTTTAAAAGCCGGAATGGGGACTCATAAAACACCATTGTTCGTGTTTCGTCTCTAAGTGCTTGTAGCCGAGTATGGCGTCCTTTTTTCTGAGGAAGAAATCCTTCAAATACAAAACGGTCGCACGGCAAGCCGCTATTTACCAGTGCTGGAACAAAGGCTGTAGGACCCGGCAAGCAATCCACTTCAATTCCTTCCCGCACACATTCTCTCACCAATAAAAATCCGGGATCGCTAATACCAGGAGTGCCGGCATCACTTACCAATGCCGTTTTAGCCCCTTCTTGAATTAAGCGGATTACTTCTTTTACCGAGGCGTGTTCATTATGCTGATGATGAGAAAGCACTCTCTTTTCAATCCCAAAATGGTTCAGCAGAAAACGGGTGGTTCTTGTGTCTTCCGCTAAGATCAGGTCAACTGCTTTCAAGACCTCCAGAGCTCTCAGGGTAATATCCTGAAGATTTCCAACAGGGGTGGGAACCAAGTATAGCTTTGACATACTTGCAAAATTGTTGAATTAAATGTGAAGAACCCTAACGATCTGTATAAAAGTTATGTTTAATTTCATCCATCTACTTAACAACCCGTGTAACCCATGAAACAAATTTTATGCAAACTGATTTGCCTGATCCTGCTTAGTTCTTCTTTAAGCGCACAGGAAGATTACCGACTAATGCTGCTGAGCGGAACAATGCAGCCGGAACCTAACTTAAGCGCTGTTGTCTTTTCGGGTTCTTCTACCGATCTGTTTAATGGTTATTACTATCGGTATCTGCAGTTTTATGCTGTCCCTACACAAGCCCAAAAAGACAATATTTCGCAAAGCGGAATCATCTTGATGGACTATGTTCCACACAACACTTTTATGGCGGCTATCCCCGAACGTTATACCTTGGCGCAGCTTTCTGCTTTTGGGATCCGTTCTGTAATTCAACCCGATGCTGTTCAGAAAACGGGGCGGAATCTCCTTGGGGAATTACCGCCATATGCTGTTGTTGAAAAGGGAACTGTTGATCTATCCGTTCAGCATCAGGGAAATATTTCTGAAGAACTCGCTCTTGCTGTTGCAAGGAAGTCGGGCAAGGTCATTTCCTATAATCCATCTACCAGAACATTTCACTTGCGTATATCTGATCAAGAGATACTGACTTTAGCTGCAAAGCCATGGGTGTTTTATGTGAGTACGCTTTCTCCCCCTTCTACTCCTGATGATACCAAAGGAAGAAGTTTACATCGCTCCAATGCTATCAACGGTGCATATGTCTCCGGTTTGCATTATGATGGAACAGGTGTAGTTGCCGGACTAGCCGATGATGGAGAAGTAGGGCCTCATATCGATTTTACAGGTCGTATGACGAATCACGTATTAGGTGCCGGAGGAAGTCATGGAGACATGACCAGCGGGATTTTAGCAGGATGTGGCAATCTAAACCCGTCGATTGCAGGCATGGGAAATGGTGCTTATTTACATGTTTACGATATCAACGGTCCGAGTTCTAACGGTTCCGACTATCCGCATATACGCGATGCGGTCATCAACTATACTTCGTTGGGTACGGTAATTACTTCTACTTCGTATTCTCAGGGCTGTAATGTATATGATAACGATACCCAACTCGGTGATCAATTAATTCATGATAACCCCCAATTGGAGTTTGTTTTCTCTGCTGGAAATAATGGAAGCGGAGACTGTGGATATGGTGCTGGAAACGGATGGGGAAACATCACCGGCGGATTTAAACAGGGGAAGAATGTAATCGCTTGTGGGAATCTTAGTCCTCTGGAAGTTTTGGATCCCAGCAGTAGCCGCGGCCCTGCGGCTGATGGTCGCATAAAACCAGATATCTGCGCCAATGGATTAGATCAGTTAAGTACCGATCAGAATAATACCTATCAAGTAGGAGGAGGGACTTCCGCTGCTTGTCCGGGTACTGCTGGAATATTAACCCAACTTTTTCAAGCTTATAAAGAATTAAATGGTGGTACTACACCGCCTTCAGCATTGATCAAAGCAGCCGTTTTAAATACGGGCGAAGACATTGGAAATCCAGGACCTGATTATACCTATGGATGGGGGAGAATTAATGCCCTTCGTGCATTCAAAACATTACAGAATAACACTTACTTCAATGCGAGCTTAGTACAGGGTGCAAGTAATACCCATATCATCACTGTTCCTTCTGGAGTAAACCAAGTAAGAGCTATGGTTTACTGGCATGATGTAGAAGGTTCCACTGCTGCTTCTCAAGCACTAGTAAATGACTTGGATATGTCAGTAACAGATCCTTCCTCCACTTCCTTTAGTCCTTGGGTACTCAATCCAGCACCTGTAGCGGCCACCTTATCAGCACCTGCAGTTAGAGGAGTGGATCATTTAAATAATATGGAACAGGTAACTCTTGATAATCCAACTGCTGGTTCTTATACAGTCACTGTTAATGGTACTACCATTCCAACAGGGTCGCAAGAATATTACCTGGTATATGAATTCAGGACCGATGAAATTACAGTAACCTACCCACAGGGCGGTGAAGGTTTTGTTCCTGGCGAATCAGAAGTGATCCGTTGGGATGCCCCAAAAAATGCAAATAGCTTTACCTTGGAATATTCAACTAATGCTGGTTCGTCGTGGAACACTATTACAACAGTTGCCGGAACCACCTTACAGTATTCGTGGACTATCCCATCGGTCATCAGTGGAGAGGCTTTAGTAAGGGTAAGTCGTGGGGCCGCTAGTGATCAAAGTGATACTAGTTTTACAATTATCGGCGTTCCTCAAAACCTCGTAGTAGATTGGGCATGTCCCGATTCTGTGCGACTGATTTGGGATTCTGTTGCAGGAGCTTCCTCCTATACTGTTTATATGCTTGGGAATAAGTACATGGATGTTGCGGCAACAAGTAACACTACAAATGCCATTCTTTCTGGTATTAACCCCAACGATGAAAAATGGTTCAGCGTGTCGGCAAATACAGTTTCTGGGAGTAACGGCAGAAGGGCGCTCGCTATTAAAAAAGATCCTGGAGTTTTCGGATGTCCATTAGCGTTAGATGCGCAGATTACTACGCTGCTGAGTCCAGTTTCGGGCACTCGTCAAGATTGTCAGGATAACTCCGCGGTGATTGTGACCGTGTTAGTTGCAAACAGAGGGCTTACGCCGCTCACCGGAATTCCTATTTATTATAGTTTAAACAATGGACCGGCGATCAGTGATATTGTAAGTGGAACGATGGCTCCTCTTGCTACGCAAAATTTTAGTTTCTCCGTACCTATTAACCTTAGTGCACTTGGCACCTATTCGCTGAGTGTTTGGATTGACTATCCGGGAGACCTTAATCTTTACAATGACAGTTCGTCTGCAACTATTTCTATTATTCCAGGGGTTCAGGGCTTAATACCCTATGCTGAAGATTTCCAAAGCGGCGTTTTTCCTCCTAATGGATGGTATGTTGTTTCGGCAGGGGGAGGTTATACCTGGATACCTATTCAAGTAACGGGAAGTGCCGGTACAATAACCGATGCTTCTTTCATCGAAAATTTTGCCTACAATAATGTTGCAGCTGAAGATGCGATGACTACTGTATCTTTCGATCTTACCAATGCCATTAGTCCCCTTCTGACTTTTGATGTTGCCTATGCCAGATACAGCAGTGCTTATTCAGACGCACTTAGAATTGATATCAGCAGTGATTGTGGAAATAGCTATACTCCGAGTTCCTACTTTAAAGCCGGAACTGATTTGGCCACCGTTCCTGATCAAACCGGGTCTTGGGCACCTTTGGCTGCAAGTGATTGGAGAAACGATACTCTTAATTTATCCCCTTATACCGGTTCTGAGATCATTGTGAAATTTGTTAATGTTAATGGATATGGTAACAATCTGTATATCGATAACATAAATGTAGATGCGGCGGTTGGTTTAACAAGTCCTACTATCAGCTCTTCTATTAGAATTTTCCCTAATCCCTCGTCGGGACTATTTACAATTGATGCGGGAGCTAATGGAATTAAAGAAACCAGCTTGACCGTTACAGACATTCAGGGACGTGAGGTTTGGTCAACACCTTCTGGAATGGAGGTACAATCTCCACTATTCATCGATTTAAGAAATTCCCCGAAAGGCGTATATCTGTTGCAAATCAGAAATGGAAATGGAATTCAAAGCATACGATTAACAGTGATTTAAATTTCGTTCTGTCGGATCAAATACTTTGAGAAAGAGGTTGCTTTGTAAGCAGCCTCTTTTTTTGTTTTCTATTGTTAGTGGTTGTGTATTATCTTTCTGCCAACTATCGCAATGATATCCACAAAAAAATCAACCGATCCTGAGTTAGTTCTCCTGCAGATAGGCGGGCAGATCTTTTTTATTCTAGCTACTTGGATAGCCTTGGTGTATAGTAAAGAGCGGCTTGCTTTTGATGCTGCTCACTACCTGTTGGAGATTATAAAGCGTGGAGGGTTCTTTATTGCACATCAACGACCGTTAGGAGTAGTGTCACAGATTTTACCTGTTGTAGGTGTCTGGTTTGGAGTCTCTCTTAAAGCACTAGTTTTACTTTATAGTTTCGGCGATCTGTTATTTTACTATTTACTTTTTCTCTGGCTAGGATACGGACTAAAAAACAAAGCAGGTACTCTTTTGCTTTTACTTACACTTGGATTAACGGTAAACTACACTTTTTACTGCCCGGTAACGGAGTTGCTTCAGGGCCTTGCATTACTGACTGTTTTTTATGCACTTCTTGAAAAACCCTTCCGTTTCCGTTTGCCAGTTCTTTTTGTCCTCTTGATCTTGATTATATGTTCTCATCCTCTTCTTTTTATACCCGCAGGATTTGTGTTGCTCTGGTGGACGGTAGGACTTAAAGAAAGAGGCTCAATGCCAATAATTCTCTGGGGGACTTATTTGATGAATACTGTGTTAAAAATGGTCTTCCTCGATAAATATGATCATCAGAAAACTTTTTATCCTGTTGTCTTTAAAGATTATTCTAATCTCCATAACCTTCAAGATTTTTCCTATTTAGCATCGTTCACTAAAATGCTGGTGCTTTCCTATCCTGTCGTTTTCTTGATTTTTATGGCCAGTCTGATTGTATTTTTATTCCGGCGGAATGCACTACGAACCACACTATATGTTTTATTCGTTGTTGGTTTCCTACTGATAATTGCCGGCACCCACCGTTTTACAGGAATCTCTAATTATTCTGAACGAATGCTTTTTCCTTTGATAACTCTGGTTTCATTACCTTTTTGTGAATTGGTTGCGAGCGGAAAAATCAAAAAGATAAGTTCAGGGATTATCCTCCTGCTTTTTATCTTTCTTTTCTTTCGGTTAAATGAGATTCGGAAAACCTCTCTGTTTTATACTTTGCGATTGGAACAAATGCAAGAACTGATTTTTCAAGCTCATCAGCAAAAAGTTCAAAAGGTGATTGCTAATGACCCCGTTTTGGAAGAATGTCCTTTTGCCATGACAGGATGGAGTTATTCCATTGAATCTTTGATTATCTCTTCACTTCCCGGACCCGATTCTTCCGTTAGCATCGCTATGAATGACGAGCACGTCAGCAGAATTCAAGCATTGGGTGTTACGATTAAGAACTCCGATTTTATACAATGGACGGAAATTATTTATCCTGCCCAAGACTTACCTAAAAACTATTTTAAACTGAATGATGCTCCGTATGATTCTCTAAGGACGAACTGTATAAACAACAGTCCCATTCCACTTATGGTATCAAAAGGTTTGAAAAGGCTAAATCCACAGATTGTTACTATTGATCTTACTTTATCTAATCCTGAAAAAGAAAACAGAATTTGTGCAGGTGACCATTCCCTTGTTATTCACATGAATGTGAGAGATCCAAAAACTGATCAAGATTTTAAATACAGCTTTCGATTAATATCAGATTTTACTAGTTCTCTTCATCAAAAACTTCCTTTTTATCTAGAGCAAACACAGGACTCCGTCGCATTAACGCTCTCTGTTGAAAGAGTAACCGACCATCAAATCTTGGGGTCTTGTCAACTGAAAATCAAAGAATAATAATCCTTGTTTATGTTAAGTATTGCAAAATGATGCTTTTCTAATTATTTCTTCAGGTAAATTTCAATAAAGGTTGCTTACTTTCGGGTTCAAACAATAAAATCAAAACCCAAATGAAAAAAATTTACTCGCTTATTGCGTCATTATTTTTATTGACCTCCGGAGCTTACGCACAGTCACCGTGGGTAATACAAAATGTTGGTTATGTACGTCCTTCTAATTACCCTTTTGATATCGACATCGTTGATGCATCCACGGTATGGACTTGTGCTTTCCCTGGTGATGGTAGTGGAGAAGGGATTCAGGAATTTTCAACCACGAATGATGGTGGAAATACATGGACGGCAGGATTTGTGACCTTAGATACTAATTACCGTTTCGCTGGTATTAAAGGACTTTCTACCTCTACAGCCTTTGCCTTAATGTATAACAATTCAGTTGGAGGAGGTGCCCTTTTCAAAACTATTGATAGTGGATTGAATTGGGGTAAAGTTGATTCTACTCAGCTTTTTGTTGATCCAGCTTCATTCCCTGATGTAATTCACTTCTGGGATGCTGCACATGGAGTAATCATGGGTGATCCTATCGGAGGATATTTTGAAATCTACACTACTCTTGATAGTGGTTCCACATGGACTCGTGTTCCTCAAGCTAACATTGCAAATCCGGTTGCTGGAGAATATGGAATTGTAAATGACTTTTGCGTTAACGATTCTACAATGTGGTTTGGAACCAATAAAGGTCGCATCTATAAATCCATTGATGGTGGCCAGAATTGGACGGCTTCAACTGTTGTTGCCAATGTTAGTACGGTTAGCGGTATTGCCTTTCGTGATTCACTCAACGGGCTTGCTGTTAAATCAACTACTGCTGGTGTAAACAGTTTTTATAGCACTTCAAATGGGGGAACTTCCTGGACTGCAAAAACATATACCGGTACATTATTTTTCAGTTCTTTAGTTTCAGTTCCTGGCACAAGTACTTATTACAGTGCGGGTGGAGGAACAGGCGGACGTGGAAGTTCTTACAGTATTAATGATGGTAGCAATTGGATCCTCGTAGATACTGCAGGAAACGGAACAACTCAAGGTTATACTTCCATCGAATTCTTAAACAATTTGATTGGTTGGGCTGGTAGTTTTGCTGTGGATCAATTTACAGACGGAATTTACACCTACGCTGGTGCTGCAGTAGGATTAACTGAACCCGTTGGTATTTCTTTGAATAATAGTATTTCCGCTTACCCCAACCCAACTCAGGGATTAGTTTATCTTAATTCAGGAGAAGAAGTGAATGGTTTAGCTATTGTTTCTGTTTATGATTTCATTGGAAAGCAAGTATTCCAACAACAAATGAATATCAATAAAATGGTTCCTGTGATGCTTGATATCCGTAAATTCAAAGCGGGTGTTTATAGTGTGAAAGTGGAAGTTAATCAACAATCATTTGTTACCCGAATTATAAAAAACTAAGCTTGATGTTCAGTTTGAAAACTACCTCTTAACCGGGGTAGTTTTTTTTTGCTTTTTAGAACGTTTTATTCCGTCTGTCTGGATAGTTTGAAAAATCCCCAAGCATAAATTGGTTAGGACGACTTCTTAACGATATATACCAAACTTGAATTAGCTTCAATATTTTTACGCCCTTTAAGAGTTGTTTTTAATCCTATCCAGGCTGCTTTTATTGGGTTAGACCAACCATTTTTATATTTCTCACTTAAAAGTGATATGTAGAACGGATCAAAAAAGAGGGAATTAACGGCCTTCACTTTGAAGCCATTTTTTTCCATTAAAAGACTTACGCTACTTTTCGAAAAGTGATAAAGATGCCTTGGAACATCATAAGCGGCCCAAAACGGACCATAGTGGCCGGCATCTGTTGATTTATAATTCGGAACTGCTATGATCATCACTCCTTCTGAGCTTAAAATCCGATGAAACTCGCGAATTGTAGGAACCAAGTCGTGTATATGTTCCATTACATGCCACATGGTTATAGCGCCAAACTGTCCGTCGCTAAAAGCATATAATTGAGTAGGGTCTTTAACGTCAATTTTATGGTTCATTATCGCTCTTGCACGAGCTTCAGGATCTAATTCCAGCCCTTTTACGAGCCAGCCAGAGGCTTGTGCATACCCTAAAAACTCCCCTGTTCCACACCCGTAGTCCAGTAATGTTTTCGGTAATGTTCCTTGTTCTTCTATCATAGAGAGCTTGGAACGGATGGCTCTTCTACGAACCCATTGATATGCTTTATTCTTGATTCCCTTGTTAGAGTTCGTATGAGAGATATAGTCTTCTGACTGATAATAGGCCCCTATACCTCCTATTGTAGGGCGAGGATTGGTAAATACAAATCCACAAGCATCACATTCGTTCAAAATAAACCTCTCCTTCGTTACAGTAAAGTCTTCACACTCGAGATAGTCGTGAAAATGCTGATTGCCACAAACTGGGCATGAATTAAGGTATTGAGTCATAAGTATTACCTGCAAATATAGTTGTTGAGGGTGTGATCAATTGAAATGACTAGTAATAAAGAGTCTTTACCAAATTTTAAATATTCATTTAAATTCAGCATAGGTTTTTCTTCTAAATCTAGCCTTCAATAAGTTTTTTCAGTGTATAGGTCCTTTATAAGCGGTATCATTTGATCATTGCTTCCCTTGCTTGTTAAACTTTAGGTTGGAGATCTACTTAATTCATCTATGCACTTGGCTTCTGGGCTTTAGAACAACCCGAATTTACCCTCTTTCAAATATTCATTAATGTTCATTATGGCTTTTCATCAATAATTATCACTTTTCAACCAATAAATTCCTTTAATAAGTCCCTCACAACGATTAATTAAACTTTTCCTGTAGATATGGATTCACTGGAGCTTATATCGCTACCATTAAATATTCATTTATGTTCATTGCTTAATTCAGTAGGTTCCTTGGCCGTTTTACTTATAAATTCAACTGTATTTGAACTTTCCCAAAGTCATTACTTAGTAAGTGGACATTGGTAGTGAGCCATTCCTTCACTATCCAAATAATATTTCCAATAACGAATTGACTACTACATCTACTGATAGTGCGCGATTCATATTTCAAAGAACTCCTTAATGGAACTAGCTTATGTTCCAATTTCATCTAAGGCTTAGTTATACTACTTACCCTTTTTCCAATGATGTCGACCTAGTTCAGCTTCCAGGTTTAATAACAAATATGTTATGACCTAGAAAATACTCTAAAACTGGTTAATCTCATTTATTCATTTAAATTCATTAATAGTAGTATTGTTCCACGTGGAACGCCTACCGACCGATAGCAACAATTAGTACGGAGATGTCAGATGGGGTAATGCCACTGATTCTGGCAGCTTGACCCAAAGTACGTGGCCGAATATTACTCAACTTTTGAACTGCTTCACTTGACAAGGAGTGCACTTTTGTATAATCTAAGGTCGATGGAAGTTCGATATACTCCAGACGATTCATTTTTTGAGCCAGCTCGAACTCCTTAAGGATATAGCCCTCATACTTTATGTTAATTTCTGCTTGTTCGATGTCATCACTCGTTGCACCAACTTCTAACAACATTTTTGTGAGATCAGGGAAAACTGTGATCATATCGGTTAAGGATACTTGCGGTCTGGTTAAAATAGTCTGATATCTTATTTTTTGCTTTATCAAATCAGTATTTAATGACGCTAACCAAGGATTGGCGAGTTCAGGATCAGCAGAAACTCCTTTTATAAAGCTCAAAATAGCTTTTGACTTTGTGTTTTTGTCATTTACAAGTTCCATTCTTACTTTTCTGGCTAATCCTATTTCAAAACCTAATGGAGTAAGTCGCAAATCAGCATTATCCTGGCGCAACAAAGTTCTAAACTCTGCTCGTGACGTAAACATTCGGTAAGGTTCATCAGTACCTTTCGTTATGAGATCATCGATGAGAACCCCGATATACGCTTCTGAGCGGCTTAGTATAACCGGTGTTAGATTATTAATTTTCCGATGGGCATTGATCCCCGCCATCAATCCTTGACATGCTGCCTCTTCATAACCGGTTGTTCCGTTAATCTGTCCAGCAAAATAGAGCCCTTCAACAAGCTTAGTTTCGAGGGTATGATTAAGTTGAATTGGCGGAAAATAATCGTATTCGATTGCGTATCCTGGCCTAAACATTTTGGCTTTTTCAAAACCCTTGATCAAACGAAGCGCCTTGTATTGCACATCTTCTGGAAGGGAGGAAGAGAAACCATTAACATAAATCTCAACGGTATCCCAACCCTCAGGTTCAACGAACAACTGATGACGGTCACGCTCTGAAAATCGACTAATCTTATCTTCAATTGATGGACAATATCGAGGACCGAGTCCTTGAATACGGCCTGTAAACATTGGGCTTTGCTCAAATCCTGTTCTCAAAATATCATGAACTTGCTCGTTCGTATAAGTCACATAACAAGGTCTTTGCTTAACAAGTGGAGGAGTGTCAAGAAATGAGAATTTGGAAGGGTTTTCATCACCACCTTGCTCCTCCATTAATGAATAATTTAATGATCGCCCATCCAATCTAGGAGGAGTGCCTGTCTTCATTCTGCCACTCTCAAAACCAAGTGAAGTCAACTGTTCGGTGATGCCTGTAGAAGCCTTTTCTCCAGTGCGTCCACCACCAAATTTCTTCTCCCCTATATGAATAATTCCATTCAAAAATGTACCGTTGGTCAAAACCACAGCTTTTGAGCGAAATTCAAGTCCCATAGAGGTAGAAACACCAACTACTTTATCGCCTTCGACTATAATTCCGCTAGCCATATCCTGCCAAAAATCCACATTAGGCGTCTGCTCGAGCATCTTTCTCCACTCTGATGCGAATAACATACGGTCATTTTGAGTCCTAGGGCTCCACATTGCTGGCCCTTTCGACCTATTTAACATGCGAAATTGTATAGCACTTCGATCGCTAACTATACCCGAATACCCTCCTAAAGCATCAATTTCTCTAACTATTTGCCCCTTGGCGATTCCTCCCATGGCTGGATTACAACTCATTTGGGCAATTGTCTGCATATTCATAGTCATCAGCAGCACTTTCGACCCCATATTGGCAGCTGCAGCAGCAGCTTCACAGCCAGCGTGACCAGCACCAACTACTATGACATCATATTCTGGATAAAGCATTATGTTCCACGTGAAACGTGTCCTTTTTAATAAATGAACGTAACTGAATATTTCAAGAGCTGCCCGAACCTAGATCCTTCCTGTCCTAACTGATGTTTTGTTAAAGGCATTAAATTCTATACTTCCTTCGATCTTCTCAGCTATACAAAAGATGCCTTACAGCGACTCCATATAACTTTAGTCAGATTAACGCCTCTCCGAGAATTCGCAAAAAGGTGAACAACTAGACCAATTGAGTAATGGTTATAGACCACTATTGAAGAGTCGTACGAACGCCTACTTTGTTGTTGAAAACCTTGGTGCTCTCTCGAAATATAACGCCAAGTTAGCTGATCATCAAGAGCTTAACAATCTACCTGTCTGGTACTTACCAACAAATCAGTGTTAGTGGCAAAAAACAAAGGTGAAGTCCCTTAAGAAACCTTATTTAAAACTAAAAAGACTTGCCCATCAAATTGTAAAGCTGTCAATGTCTTGACTTATAAAAACTTACGAATCTTTAAATACTGATCTTCCTTAAGCGACATTTTACGCTTAAGAGAATCCGTTTTATCTGAATACCCCATTAAATGTAAAAGCCCATGAACGATAACCCGGTGTAGTTCGTCCCTTAAATGGGTTTGCAAAATCTTAGAATTATCTCTAACCCGATCAATGCTGATATATAGCTCTCCTACAATTGCTCCGTGCGCAACTGAATTATCGAAAGTAATAATATCAGTATACGTTTTGTGCCTTAAATAAGCGACGTTCATCCGATAAAGAAACTCATCGGAGCATAAAATAATATTCAAATCCTCTATACTAAAGCCCTCTTTCTTTGCAGCTGTATTAAGCCAGATTTTAAGAGCTGTTTTATCTCTCAAAACATAATTTATATCCGCATTAAAAAAAGAAATAGACATGCTAGTAAGCTAATAGGATTTAAGCGTTCGAATTCTCATAGATATAGCTCTTCCATACTGTAAAAGATACAGATATAAACCTCACTAAAAACAATGATTAAACGATCTACTCGGTAATATGACCGCCAGTCTTGAAATAAAGCTCCACTACCTTACCATTATCTGAAAATATAATCTGATCAGTCAGGTGCTTCATTAGAAACACCCCTCTGCCAGTTGGCTTTTCCAGATTTTCGGGATCAGTAGGATCGGGGAGATTGAGGTAATCAAAACCATTGCCTTCGTCAGAGATAATAAAAGCAATTTGCTCGCCTTCTACCTCATAAGCAATGTTGACTTTTTTGTCGGCGTCGTATTTATTTCCGTGCTGAATTGCGTTATTTACTGCTTCAGTGACTGCCACCAGCATATTACCGTAACACTCCTCATGGATGTTATATTCAGCCTTAATTTCATCAATCAGTTTTTCGACCAGGTTTATGCTTTCCGGTTGTGAAACGATCTGCATTGTAAAGGTTTGCTTCTCAGTATTCATCATGGATCAGTCTTCGATACTTTGGAAGTACGAATTAACTAAGTTTTTATAGAAAGTAGTGAAGGATGGCGGGATGGTTTTCAACAACTCCGTTTCCCGTAATTTTAGTTTTTTATATTCCTCAAACTGAGGCGGTGTTCTCACTAGATCTTTGCCCTCATTTGACTCTCTTCGCTCTTCCTGCTCTCTTTCCCGCTCCGCTTTTTCAGATTCCAAAAGCCTTGTCAAGATGTCTTGTTGGCGGTTTAAAGTCATGTCAGAAATGCGTTTATTCACAATATCTTTTTCTGTTTCTTCCATTTGCTGCATAATTTTCTGCAGATCTCCGAGTTTTCCTTGCCCATCTTTATTGTCCGACTGATCCAATTGCTGAAGTGCATTTCTCAGCGCCTCCTGTTGGGCAGCCATTCTAGCAAGCTCCTCGCTCATTCCTTGGCCCCCTTCTGAGGGTTTACCGCTGCCCGGTTTGTTCCCGTTCGGCTTATTCCCTTTCTGCATTTTATCTTTTGCGTCTTTCAGCTGCTGACTTAATTTCTCTTGCATCTTCCTTACATCTCCAGCGGTAGGGCCAGGTTTACCTTTCCCAGGCTTCTTACAGCTCCCATTGCTTGGCTTTGATTGAGCCATTTGTTGCTGCATCTGATCCAACGACTCGCTCAGCATTAAAGCTAAGTTATTTGTAGCCGTCATCACATACTGTTGATTGGATCTGGCATTAGGTACCATTCGATCTTGTAAAAAACTTTGTGCCTTTTCCAGATTATCATTAATGTCGGTAATCTGTTCGTTCACCATGGAAGAGATCTGCGCCACTCTTTTACTCAGCGCCAACAGGGAATCTTCAATAACTTTAGAGTCATCTTTAAGTTTACGCTGTGCCTGTGATAATTTAAGATAACGAGGATTATTTACATCAATCGTTTTAAGATCTTCCATCAAATTCTCCTGATCGAAAGAAAAGCGGATTAAATTTTCGAGAAGAGCTCTAAGAGCTTGTTCATCTTCTTCTGCTTGTTCTTCTTGTTCCTTTTTTTGTTGACTCTGGATTTTCTGAGCCAGATCATCCATTTTCTGAGCAGCTTCTTTCTGTGATTTTGACGCTTTTTGAGGTTTACCTTCCTTCAACTGTTCTTTGCTTTCCTCCATCTTCTTCTCGATGTCTTCCTGCTCTTTATCGAAATCTTTCAAGTCCTTTGAGTATTCTAGCTCCTCATTTTTCTTTTCGATATCATCGATACTTTTTTGAATCTCATCAAACTTCTTGTTGAGTTCGTCCTGCTTATCTTTTAACTGTTCGGTGTCTGCTTTTTTATCTTCAGATTTTTCACTTAGTTTTTCCTCTTCTTTTGACAGCTGCTGTAAATTTTCGGCCGTCTCTTTCATCTTCTCTTCTAACTCCATTTGTTTGAAAAGCTCAAGCGTACGATCCAGTTGCTTCTCAAGATCCTTATTATCAAGTTTCATTTTATCCATTAGCTCCTGAACCTTTTGTTTGTCCATCTGAGCCATGAGTTTATCCAACTCCTCCATCATCTTCTTCATTTCTGGAGTCATTAGCTTTTCGAAAAGTGCTTGCAACTGCTTTTGCTTTTCAGCTAGTTCAGTATCTTCTTTACGGAGTTCGTTTTGCTTCTTGTTATTTTGCTCGTTTTGTTTTTTAATCTCATCTAATTTCTGACCCAGGTCTTTTTGTTGCTTTAAAGCATCTGCAATTTTTTTCCTGTCCTCGTAAGTCAGTTCTTTTTTATTCATGAGATCGCGATTAATCTCATTCATCGTTTTCTGCAATTCACGCGCTTTCTGCAGACTTTCTGCCATTTCATCTTTCAGCGCTTTATTTTTATTTTCTTTATCCTCAGAAAGTTCTTCTGAAGAAGGTGCTTTAAAGACGCTGGATTGGGAGCGGACACTTTTTGGTCCATGAACGCCGTCATTGTCCCATACTTCAAAATAATATTCTAATTCATCTCCCGGTTTAATGTTCATGGAACTTAAATCCCAATAATGAAAAAACTGTTCTTGAGTACTATTTTTATTGATACTGATATTCTGGCTTTGAGGCGTTTCGTTTACTTCTTCTCCTTCGCGTTTAAAGAATCTATATTTAAACTGCATTTTACTTAACCCATAATCATCACGGGCTATTCCTCGGAAATAAATTCTTTGGTAAGATGCTGAATCTTTTTGTTCTTCAACTTGAACTGCAGGAAACTGATCGGGAATAACTACAATACTATATTCCATAGAATCTCTGGAATCCATAAAGGCATTTGAGCTCCTGATATTATAGACAGAACTCTGCATCATTTTTTTACTAAACTGATACGCATGATGCTGATCACTATTATTCAATATATAAGTAGAATCCGTAAAACGAAGTCGTAGTAAAGTAGTATTCTGAGTTCCAAAATCCCATGATACACGAGTGCCCGCAGGTATTAACAGATCTCCTGTATTTTTTAGTTCTTCATTTTTTTTACCGAGATAGGCTGGGTAATCTAACTTTACACTAAAATTGGTCACGATTGGATTTGGAACTACTTCTAGCGTATAGCTTTCAGACGTGTATCCATCGGCCAATAAATTAAAATCCATAGTTGCCTGCACATTCCGAAAGGTATATCTGAAAGTTACGACATTCTCTTTTTCGAGGCGGAACGACTGATCTCCGGATTCCACATACACTTCTTGAGGAATTTCTTTTCCGGTCAATTTCACCAGAATAGTAAAATCATCAAACTGAGTTACCCTTAATTTAGTGTTTTGAATAGTAAAATCAAAAGGTGCTGGTTTACTAAATGTTTTTGAATGATCCAGTAAACGTTTCGTGGCATCAGTAATTAAACTCGGAGCACCAATCAAAATTACGATCAACACTAGTGCAGGAATTGCAGCAAGTTTAAGATAACGTTTGTTATTTCTGAAATCTATAGCAGCTGTAAAAGGTACTGGACGTAACTCTGCACTTTTTTGTTGAATGCTGGCATTTATCAGATCTAGCTGATCAGATTGTAAACTTGCCTGGTCATGCAGTTGAAGTGTGTTTAATAATTTATCTTTTATCCCCGTAAAATGTTCACCAACAATTTTAGCAGCATCGGTATGAGAAATGACCGATCCTAAATGATACAATTTAAAAAGCGGAATCAATACCAGACGCCATACTATGATTGCAGTTCCTGTTATATACAGATAGAATAATACAGATCGAATAGAAGTATTGAACCATGCAAAAGATTCAAGAAGAGTAACCACAATATAAAAACCTAATAAAAGCGTAAAGGCATAGATACCTCCTCGGATTAGCTGATTCTTATAATACTTTCGGATAAAGGCATCCAGCTTGCCTATCAACTCACGGTAATTTGTTTCAGATTGCATCTACACAAAGTTAAGGAGAACATTTCGTTATTAAACAAACGTAAAATGGTTGCCTTTCTTACGTACTCTACGAGTTAAAGTTCATGCATATACCAGTGAAGAAGTAAATTCTGCACTCTTAAAATTACATAAATCCGACGATAATATACTAGAGAGCTATGAATTACACCCCTAATCTGCCAAAAACACCCAAAGGAAGCTGCACTCCAGAGGTAGCATTCAAGTAAATTTCTCCCCATTCAGCAGTATTAGCACGAGAGGGAAAAGTTTCTTTTAACAAATTATTGATAATCATTGCTGAAAATCCTAGAGAGTAGGTATTTAAAACTAAGAATGAATCCTGAGGCTCGAGTAAGTCAGCGACATGATGTAACATTTCATTAATCATATCTTCCAACTTCCAATTTTCACCATTGGGCCCATGACCAAATGCGGGAGGATCAAGGATAATCCCATGATAAGTTTTACCTCTTTTTACTTCTCTCTTTACAAAAGTCATGGCATCTTCTACCAGCCAACGAATATTATCAAGTTGACTATTTTCCATGTTTTCTCTCGCCCAGGAAACTACTTGCTTTATAGAGTCCAAATGAATGACGTCGGCGCCTGCAGATTTTGCAGCAATTGAGGCACCACCAGTATAGGCAAAAAGATTTAATACTCTGGGAGTGATACCTTTAGACTTAATTTTAGAAACTTGCTGAAAGATATAATCCCAGTTAACAGATTGTTCCGGAAAAATTCCAACATGTTTGAAAGAGGTTAATCCTAAGCGGAATACGAGATCAGAGCCATCATTTCCACCTACTGCATATTTTATTTTCCATTGATCGGGCATCTCTTTATTCTTCTGCCAGATCCCTGAAGAGCTCGATTTTGAAACAAAGCGAACATTTGCTTTTTTCGACCATTCTTCATTTTTTAGTCGTTTACTCCATACTGCTTGAGGTTCGGGACGAATGGTAATATATTTACCAAAGCGTTCAAGCTTCTCAAAATCACCACAATCAATCAATTCATAATCGGGAAAACCGGAAGGAGTGAGCATCAACATACGCTTCGAAATTAGAAAAAGGCTTTCTAAATAAAGTAATACACAAAAATTTTAATCTCATCTGATAACCCTGTTCATAGCTATGTTCATAACCTAAAAGTCTGTTCATATCTATACTACAAGTTAATTTGTTTTATAACATCAGCTCCGGCTTATTTAATTCGTCATGTTATCCAAATATTAAGGACTCTCAATTATGACCAATTACAAACTAAGTAATACACATACTACGTTACCTTATGAACTTAATTTCATCAACGAAAATGGTAATACACATCTGTTTATAAAAACGAACACTCTTTCACTGTCAGATACTTAATAGCATTCCTCTTGTTAACAACATGTGAACTCCTTTTTATAAGTGTCGTAATCAAGGGAAAGACGATAAACTTGCTAACCCTACTAACAGGCATACATTAACAATATATTATCTTTAAAATATTTAAATAAATAAATAGTTTGTTGAAAGCGCTAATATTGAATTTTACCTCTGTAAACCGTTTAATTTTTTTATTCAAAGAACTGACAGTCAACTACTGTAGATAATAATCAGTTCCGGATTTCAAAAGAAGATGATTTTACTGGCAAATGTTCATTTCCCTCCAGTAATTTTGTCAAACCAATTTAAACGCACATGACTACTCCTAAAAATTTATCGCAAGGTTTTGTGAATGAAACTATTGATCCCGATTTAGATCTTTTCGAGGCAATCCGAAACTTAAAAAAACAAAAAAATGCAGTCATTTTGGCGCACTATTACCAAGACGGCGATATTCAGGACATTGCGGATTACATTGGGGATAGTTTAGGATTAGCACAGCAGGCGGAGAAAACAGAAGCCGACATGATTGTTTTTGCGGGAGTTCATTTCATGGCTGAAACCGCAAAACTATTAAATCCATCAAAAAAAGTGGTTTTACCGGATTTACGTGCTGGATGTTCGTTGGCGGATTCTTGTCCTCCAGCAGACTTTAAAAAATTCAAGGACGCACATCCGGATCATGTGGTAATCAGTTATATCAACTGTACTGCTGCAATTAAAGCACTCAGTGATATTATTTGTACTTCGAGTAATGCAGTTCAAATTGTTAATTCAATTCCTAAAGAAACACCAATCATTTTTGCGCCGGATAAAAATCTGGGTGCGTATGTTGCAAAAAAAACAGGACGTGATCTCGTGTTATGGGATGGCACTTGTATGGTACATGAAATTTTTTCTTTGCAAAAAATTACTCAGCTTAAAATTAGGCATCCAGAAGCATTAGTTATTGCACATCCGGAGTGTGAAGAAGTGGTATTAAAACAGGCTGATTTTATTGGATCAACAACGGCATTATTAAAGTTTAGTAAAGAAAATCCTGCCCGATCATTTATTGTAGCTACAGAGAGTGGAATTTTACATCAGATGCAAAAATCCAGTCCGGAAAAAACATTTATACCTGCACCACCCACCAATAACTGTGCATGCAATGATTGTCCGCATATGAAATTAAATACCCTCGAAAAAGTATATCTCTGTATGAAGCATGAACTGCCTGAAATTATTATTCCGCAAGAACTAGAAAAACCAGCTTTAAAATCCTTAAAAAGGATGTTGGAAATATCTGCTAGTTTAGGCTTATAATAACAGGTTATTAACAGAAAATAATGCTTTTTACGTTTTATTGATAAATTAATTGCAGTTCATTTGTAATTTCGTTCGATATGGAAGCATTTAAAAGTAGGACTTTTATAAAAAATTTTCGCCCGCTACGCGGAACTATTTTATTGCGCCAATTTTTGACGATAATTACCATTCTATTTAGCGCACTTTCACTGTTTTCACAAACACCTGAGATTCCTAAAAACGGACCAGCAAAATTTTATTATGCAAATGGAAAAGTTTCATCTGAAGGAAATTTCAGCGATGGCAAACCGGATGGATATTGGAAAGCCTATTTTGAATCGGGAAAATTAAAATCAGAAGGAAATCGAGTTGATGGAAAGTTGGATGGAGTATGGAATTTTTATGACGAGAAAGGATTGCTTACGTCAACGTATAATTACAACGGAGATGTAAAAACAGGGTTCCAGCGTGAATATTATCCCGACGGTAAAGTATCTTCAGAACAATGGATGATGAATGGTGTTCCAGATAGCATCACTAATTATTACAATCTTAAAGGATACCTGGAAAAAACGATTCCGCTAACGAAAGGTATTGAAAATGGTATTGCAAAAGAATTTGCAGAAGATGGGAGAGTAATTACTTTGACCACCTATAAAAACGGTTTTTTTGTAAAAGAAGAAAAGGTAAACCGTTATGATAAGTTTGGTTTTAAACAGGGCAACTGGAAAGAATTTTATCCGGCATGGACTACAAAAACGGAAGGTGCTTGGAAGGAAGATAGGAAATCTGGAGTTTTCAGATGGTATTCTCCTGAAGGAATCATTGAGCGCATGGAGATCTGGAAAAACGGAGAACTTGTGAAAGACGAAATGGTTAACGTTACGCTGGACATCAAAAGAGACTATTATAACAATGGTCGTCCTAAATCATCCGTTAACCTCATCAATGGCGTGAAGGAAGGAGTTTATCGAGAATATGATAATAAAGGAACTATTACCGGTTCGAAACTTTATGATAAGGACAAAGTAATTGCGGAAGGAGGAACGGTGGATGCTACAGGAGCACAACAGGGCAACTGGAAGTATTTTTATAGTGATGGAAAAATGAAATCGGAAGGAACCTTTAAAGACGGTAAGAGAGATGGCGTTTGGGCTTTTTATTATCCCAATCAAAAAATTCAGCAGAAAGGATCGTATGCCAATAATCTGCCCTCCGGTGATTGGAAGTGGTATTTTCCAGATGAAAAATTGTTAAGAGAAGAAACATACAAGAACGGAAAGGAAGACGGTCCGAGTACAGAGTATGATGATGATGGTGCGTTAATCGCGCAAGGAAATTATGCAGAAGGTTTAAAAGAAGGCGCATGGAAATTCAAAAATGGAGAGTACATGGCGGAAGGAAATTACGTTGAGGGAAATATGGATGGCGTTTGGAAACAAACTTATCTGAGCGGACAATTAGCTTTTGAGGGAGAATACTATGAAGGGCAAGAAAATGGAGCGCATAAATATTATTTTGACAACGGAAAAATAAAAGAGGACAGAACATATCGCTTAGGCCAAAAGGAAGGAATTTGGAAGAGCTATGATGAAAGTGGTGAGTTAATTTTAACAACAGAATATCGGAATAATCAATTGAAGAAAATGGAAGGTGTAAAAATTGACGGGAACTAAAAAACTTTACTGCCGGATCATCAAAAGTACCAAAGAATAAAAAAAAACGCCGAACTATCATTTTTAGAATAGACGAGGAGTGCTGCTTATATTTTTGCTGTTCAATTTTGAAAGCCCCATGAAAAACATTCTTAGAGAAATGAAGTCCGTAATTTCTGGATTTAACAAGTCTCATTTATTGATATTGGTGATTATCTCCCTTATTTTGATGCTTATCCTATTTTAATTGTTTTTTTATGGGGAGATGGTATATCCCGAATTCTCACCAAACCGGCACTCAAATAAGACTTTCTCCCAAATTCTAAGTGTTTTTATTTAAACAAAACGAAAGACTTTCCTTTGTTGAAGTGATATTCAAATTCTTAACCCCCCTTTGATTATGAATGCAGCAATTTTAAAAAGAGCAGTTATTGCGGCAGCAATTATGTTTTCAGCTATTTTCTTCATTTACCTGATCAGGCTACCATATACCGGTACCGAAGTATCGTCTAACTCGGACGTAAACCAGGCTTCGCTATTTTTTTACCCTTAATTTCAACGGTACACCAACGCTTTTGACTCCTGTCAAGTGTTGAGATTAGCCATGCTAAATGGCTATAGTCTTCCGGCATGCTTATCTTTGCATGAATTATGACTAACGTTCGCACGCGCTTTGCGCCCAGTCCCACAGGACCTCTTCACATGGGAGGTGTCCGCACGGCGCTATATGCTTACCTTTTTGCCAAACAGCAAGGCGGGAAATTCATTCTGCGTATTGAAGATACTGATCAGAACCGGTACGTATCTGGAGCAGAAGAGTACATTATAGAATCGCTAGCCTGGTGTGGAATTACATTTGACGAAGGGGTAAGTTTTGGGGGACCGAAGGAGCCCTATCGGCAGAGTGAAAGAAAGGAGCTTGGATATTATCAGCAGTATGCTCAGCAACTCATAGATGCCGGACATGCTTACTATGCTTTTGATAAACCGGAAGAACTAGAATTGGTGAGGAAGACGGCGGAACAGAGTGGAAATCAAGGATGGCAATATGATTCCACTACCCGAATGGGCATGAGCAACTCTTTAAGCTTACCAGCGCAGGATGTAAAATACCGTTTAGAGAACAAAGAAGCATTTGTGATCCGTTTAAAAGTAGAGAGTGGAAAAACCATAAGCTTCAACGATTTGATTCGCGGAGAAGTAAGCTTTGACAGCAATCTTGTTGATGACAAAGTGCTTATTAAGGCAGATGGAATGCCGACCTATCATCTTGCACATATCGTGGATGATATCATGATGGAAATCACTCACGCAATTCGCGGAGAAGAGTGGCTGCCATCTGCACCTGCACATATTCTGATTTACGAATATCTCGGGCTAAAGGATAAAATGCCACAGTACGCACACTTACCCTTACTGTTAAAACCAGAAGGTAACGGAAAACTCAGTAAACGTGACGGTGATCGATTAGGATTTCCGGTATTCCCTTTGGAATGGAAAGATCCTGCAACGGGAGAAATTTCTTCAGGATACCGAGAAAAAGGATATTATCCCGAGGCATTCGTTAACATGTTAGTATTACTGGGGTGGAATTCGGGAACGGAACAGGAAGTTTTTTCTATGGAAGAGCTGATTAAAAATTTCAGTTTTGCTCGAGTACATAAATCAGGAGCACGATTTGATCCTGAAAAAACGAAGTGGTTTAACGAACAATATTTACGTATGGAAACGGACTCGGCACTTGCCGAACGCTGGTTGCCATCGTTACAACAAATGTTTGGAGAACATGATCCTAGAGCAACCTATGTTTACGCAAATTCGGCGGTAAAGCTTTTAAAAGATAGGGTTCAGTTTGAACATGAGTTTTATGAAAAAGGAAGCTATCTTTTTAACCTTCCAGAAAGTTATGATGAAAAAGTAATTGCGAAGCGATGGAATGAAAGTGCTGCTACTTTTTTTCCTGCATTGATGATTGCATTTAATGAGATTACCATTTTTGATGCAGCATCAGCAAAAACCATCTTTGAAAGCACAGCAACTTCACAGGGAATAAAATCAGGAGAAGTATTGCAACTCTTCAGAGTGATGTTAAGCGGACAATCTTCAGGAGTAGATCTTTTCGGGATGGCGGAATTGTTCGGTAAGCAGCAAACGATCGCAAGAATAGAAGCTGCGTTAATCCATTTAAAAGAGAAGACGATTTAAGAAAACACTCGTGTTTTTAGAGCGTAAATTATTATGAGCACCGAAAAAGCCCCCAATTTCCTCGAGGAAATTATTGCAGAAGACCTTAAAAACGGAAAGAACGGAGGAAGAGTGTTAACACGATTCCCACCGGAGCCGAATGGGTATTTACATATTGGTCATGTTAAATCTATTTGCCTGAATTTCGGCATTGCAAACGAATTTAATGGCCAGACCAATTTGCGGTTTGATGATACGAATCCGGAGAAGGAGGAAACAGAATATGTTGAAAGTATCAAAGCAGACATTCGTTGGTTAGGATTTACTTGGGCGAATGAATTTTATGCTTCAGATTATTTTGGAAAGCTGTATGATTTTGCCGTTACCTTGATTAAAAAAGAATTGGCTTATGTAGACGATAGCACTGCAGAAGAAATCGCATCGATGAAGGGAACTCCAACTGAACCGGGAAAAAATAGTCCTTTCAGAAGTAGAAGTGTAGCAGAAAATCTGGATTTATTTGAGCGGATGAAAAAGGGAGAATTTAAAGACTCCGAAAAAGTACTTCGCGCAAAAATCGATATGGCATCTCCTAATATGCACATGCGCGATCCATTAATGTATAGGATTCGTCATACTGAACATCACCGTACCGGGAATGATTGGTGTATCTATCCGATGTATGACTTTGCACATGGACAAAGCGATGCTATCGAAAAAATCACGCATTCAATTTGTACATTGGAGTTTGAAGTACACCGACCCTTGTATGAGTGGTTTATTCAACAGCTAGAATTATTTCCTAGTCATCAGTATGAATTTGCAAGGCTTAACCTCAACTATACTGTGATGAGTAAACGCAAATTACTACAACTAGTAAATGAAAAACAGGTTAGTGGATGGGATGATCCTAGGATGCCAACTATCAGTGCATTGAGACGACGAGGATATACTCCAGAGAGCTTGAGAAATTTCGCAGAAAAAGTTGGAGTGGCGCGGAGAGAAAATATGATCGATGTTGGGTTGCTAGAGTTTTGTATTCGCGAAGACCTTAATAAAATTGCGAATCGGGTGATGGCCGTGTTGGATCCTATTAAGTTAATAATTATAAATTATCCGGAAGGAAAAACGGAAGAACTTATCGCAGAAAATAATCCTGAACAGGAAGATCATGGAGGAACGAGAGTACTTCCTTTTAGCAGGGAATTATGGATAGAGCGGGAAGATTTTATGGAAGTGGCTCCGAAGAAATTTTTCCGACTTGGCCCAGGGCTTATGGTTCGTTTGAAAAGCGCTTACATTGTAAAATGCGAAGATTTTGTGAAAGATGATACCGGACAAATTTCGGAGATCCACTGCAGTTATATTCCTGAGAGCAGAAGCGGAAACGATACCAGCGGAATCAATGTAAAAGGCACCATCCACTGGGTTAGTACTGATCATGCTGTTTCGGCGGAAGTGAGATTATACGATCGTCTTTTTAAAGTGGAAGATCCTTCGAATGAAGATGGAGATTTCAAAGACTTTATCAATCCTGAGAGCTTAAAAACGATTACTAATGCAATGGTTGAGCCTTCGTTGAAGTCAGCGAAGCCTGGAGCATTTTTTCAATTTATCAGAAAGGGATATTTTACACCTGACACAGATTCAACATCAGATAAGCTGGTCTTTAATAGAACGGTGGGATTGAAAGATGCTTGGGCGAAAGAACAAAAAAAGTAAGGCATGCAACATCTTTTAAAAATCAATAACATTGAATGCTTTGCTTACCATGGATGCATGGAAGAGGAGGGAAAGATTGGTGGAAGATTTAAGGTGGATCTCGAACTATACATGGATTTAACTGTAGCGATAGAAACGGATGATTTGAGCCAGACTGCTGATTATGTTGTTTTGCACAATGTGGTTAGGGAAGAAATGGCGATCCGGAGTAAGTTAATAGAACATGTAGCTGGAAGAATTCTCAAACGATTGCAAACGCTATATCCAGCAACAAGTCAGCTAAAAGTTGCCGTTACTAAATTTAATCCTCCTGTTAACGGACAATTAGCAGAAGCAACGATCATCGTCACTACCAACCCGCAATAATTACACTCCTTTACTTAATAATTCTACTTCTGGTTTTTTTAAATAGCCTCTTTAAAAGTTAGTTCTTTTAACTGAATGTTTGTTAACACCTTCTGGAGTATTTCTTTACTTAAACCACCTATTTTCACCTTTAATTAACAGTATTTTCGTTAATCATTACCGTTAACCCTACAGATTAAAATACAAACTGGAAATTGCTACAAAAAAGTAGCCTCCTGTTTAGGGCCAAACAACAAATTATCATGTCAAAAAAAGCAAATACAACTAAAAGCTATCTCCCCGTCCTCAAAAAACTGGTGATGGAAATTTTTGTGGATCATCCACACAAATCATATAATTATAAGCAAATCAGTAAAAAATTTAATCTTGAACCTTATTATGAAAAGGTTTCTGCAATGATCTTTGAAATCAGCGAAGAGGAAATTCGCGAAATGACCACGGAGGTAATAGCGGAATTAACGGTTGCTGGTGAACTTGAAGAAACCGATCGTGGGAAATACAGGCTTTTTCCAAGAGAACATTTTATCACGGGAAAAATTGATGTAACGAGCAACGGAAACGCCTATGTGATGAATGATGAATTCGAGGACGATATTTTTATTGCCCGTGGATTTACATTAACAGCGATGAAGGGTGATCTTGTAAAAATTTCGCTGTATGCTAGAAAAAAAGGACAACGAGCAGAAGGCGAAGTAATAGAAGTGTTGGAGCGTGCTCGTCAAGAATTTGTAGGGACGATTCAGATGAGCGAACGTTTCGCTTTTTTATCTTCTGATAGTGCAAAGAGTGGAGTGGATATTTTTATTCCGCTCAACAAGCTCAATGGAGCAGAACAGGGCATGAAAGCCGTAGCAAGGATTATTTCATGGGATCCGGAAGCAAAGAATCCTTCAGGTGAAATCATCAAGATTTTGGGAACGCCGGGCGACAATGATACAGAGATGGACGCTATTCTAGTTGAATATGGTTTTCCTCTTGTTTTTCCTGATGAAGTAGAAAAAGAAGCGGATGAAATACCTTTCAATATTCCGGCAAAAGAAATCGCAAAAAGAAGAGATTTTAGAGAGATTACCACGTTTACGATAGATCCATTTGACGCGAAAGATTTTGATGATGCTTTATCGGTACAAACATTACCGAATGGAAATTTAGAAATCGGAATTCATATTGCAGACGTATCCTATTATGTAAAACCAGATACCGCGTTGGATGCTGAAGGATACAGTCGTGCGACTTCAATTTATTTGGTGGATCGCGTTATTCCGATGTTACCGGAGAAGTTGAGCAATATGGTATGTTCACTCCGACCGGGAGAAGACAAGCTCACTTTTTCAGCGGTTTTTGAAATCAATGACAAAGCGGAAGTGCTGAACGAATGGTTTGGAAGAACCGTTATTCACTCTGACAAACGATTCAGCTATGAAGAGGCTCAGGAAGTGATTGAAACGGGAGAAGGGCCTTTGAAAAAAGAAATTCTTGCCCTTGATAAGCTTGCAAAAATCCTCAGAAAAAAGAGATATGTAGACGGCGCAATTACTTTTGAAAAGGTAGAAGTAAAATTTAACCTTGATGAAAAAGGAATGCCGTTAGGTGTTTATCTCAAAGAAAATAAAGACAGCAATAAACTGATTGAAGAATTCATGTTGTTGGCTAACCGTAGCGTAGCAGAATTTGTAGGAAAGAAACTGGCGGGTAGCAAGGGAAAAGTATATCCTTTTGTTTACCGTGTGCATGGAACTCCAGTTACAGAACGCCTCTTAAACTTCGCACTTTTTGCAGGGAGATTTGGGCACAAAATAAATACGAGTACGGATCGTGAAGTTGCGCATTCCATGAATAAATTGATGCAAGAGATCAAAGGGACTCGAGAACAAAATGTATTAGAACAGTTAGCTATACGAAGTATGGCAAAAGCGATTTATACAACTGATAATATCGGACATTACGGCTTAGCCTTCGATTTTTATACCCATTTCACTTCTCCAATACGTCGCTATCCCGATGTGATGGTACACCGATTATTGGATCATTATTTAAAAGAGGGAGCTCCTGTTAAAAGCGATGAGCTTGAGGCAAAGTGCAAGCACAGCACGGAGATGGAAATCAAAGCCTCTGAGGCGGAGCGCTCTTCTATAAAATTCAAGCAGGCGCAATACCTGATGGGAAGAGAAGGAGAAATTTTTGCGGGCATGATCACGGGCGTTACTGAGTGGGGAATTTATGTAGAACTGACGGAAAGTAAATGCGAAGGGCTCGTACGAATCCGAGATATGAAAGATGATTTTTATGAGTTGGATGAAAAGAATTACTGTCTTGTTGGTCACCGCACGAAACGTAAGTTCCAACTGGGAGATTTATTAAAAGTAAAACTCCGTAGTGCCGACTTACTTAAAAAGCAAATCGATTTTATTATTGCAGAGGAGACTCCATTCTTTCCAGATAATCCTGTAAAATCTTCATTCGGCAACTCCCGTGGTGGTTCATCAAAAGGTGGAGGTAACGGAAAACCGAACTATAAAACAGGAGGTGGAGCTAGTAAATCTGGATCTGGAAACAAGCATTCAGGAAAAAAGAAAAAGCGTTAAATAGAGGATTAGTAAGGCACATCTGAAATATTTATGAATAACAAGTCATCTCATATTTTAAATACTTCCTCTAACTTACTTGGATTTTGCTTGGTAGTATTAACATCGCTGAAAATTTCAAGTTACAGCGATGTTTCGATGATCGACGAATTTACTGGAGTTGCCGCTATACTATTAATTATGTCAAGTGTGCTATCCTTTCTCTCTATCAGAACATCTAAAGAAGACCTTACTTTTATGAAAAGGGGGCTGATGTTATTTTTCTGATTGCACTTACATTGATATTTCTAATTACTTTTTTAATAGCATTCACGGTAATCTTCTAAAGAAATTCCGAAATACTTTTATAATTTAACTACGCGGATCCTAACTACACGGGATCCGTTTGTTACTTCTACAAAATAAACTCCGGATTTAAATTGTGTTTCAGGTAATGGTAGTGAAAACGTAACTCCATTTACCTGTTCGGATCTATTTAATACTAAGCTTCCAGAAGAATCATAAATACGGAGGAGTACTTTTCCATTTAAAGATTCGGCAAACAATAGATTCAGATTATCTTGAAGCGGGATTGGGAAGAGCTGTACCCAGAGGGCATTATCATCAGTATTTCTTAGAGCAATGATGCGGGAGTACTCTTCTTTTCCATCAAAATCAACTTGACGCAAACGATAATATACGACACGGTTTGTTAAATCAAAATCTTTAAGACTGTATTCGCGTTGGTCATTAACGGTTCCAGAACCACTCACAAACCCAATTTCAGTGAACGTTTTTCCATCTGTAGAACGCATCACAAAAAAACCTTTATTGTTGACTTCACTAAGGGTAGTCCAACTTAGTTGATTATAATTATTCACTCTGCGACCGGTGAATGAAACCAATGTAACAGGTAACGGATTATTGGTTGGACCTATGATTTGAAAATCATCCAACGCAACACCGGGAGCGCTAACGGATCCATCTGAACGGAACACAAAACGAAAAGCCACATTCGCATTTCCTGCGAGTGGGCTAACATTATAATTGGTTTGTACAAAGGCAGCTTGTGCAGCATTGAAGAATGGAGATCCTGCAGGGAATGCAGTACCTCCGGCACCATTAGCAAAGTCGTACCAACCAGCGCCAGCAGTTCCGAGTAAAGCCCAAGTTGTTCCTTTGTTCAATGAATATTCTACTTGAAAACCATCGTATCCTGATTCACAACTATTTTTTCGATAGAAGCGCAAGGTATAAGTTCCAGCAGCAGTAAAATTATAATTAGGCGTATAAAAAAGAGCATACGCATTATCGGAATAATTTCCAGTGAGATTGGTTACCCAGGAATAGGAGCCACTATTCGTTCCGTTTTTCCCCACTACTGCGCTGCTTCCACGTTGCCAGCTGGTGCCACCAGTTGATTCGGCACCAAAATCAAATACATTACTTTCAAAATTCCCGCCGAGAGCAGGAGTATAGGGAGTTCCGCGATTCGGTAATACTTGAATATAGGTATTCTTTACTTCAGATAATGTTCCATTGATTTGAAGTGAAACATTATAAACACCTGGAGTAACGTAAGTATGTGTTGGATTTTTAGAAGAGGAAGAAAAGCCATCTCCAAAATTCCATAGCCATGAAGTTGCCTTTACCGAACCATCGGTGAAGGCAATCGTTTTACCATTATAAATTAATCTCAGGTCAGCAGTAAAATCTGGTCGTGCTGGAGCGTAAAAATCAGTACTGAACAACCCACGACCATGAGTAGCAGCAATGATGATATTATCGGAAGATCTTATTTGAAGGTCATCCGTTCTTACGTTTGCAAGTCCTGAATTACTAGGCCCCCAAACAGTAGCCGGTCCATTCAAATTATCGGTAGTCCAAACTCCAATTTCAGTTGCAACGAGTGCATCTGAACTATCGAGGGGACTAAACATAACACAACGTATCGGCATATCTGGAAGATTTCCTTCTACGGAAGTCCATGTTGTTCCACCATTTTTAGTTTCCCAAACACTATTTACACCATAATTACTGATGGTAGCCAACAAGTGAGTGTCATCATCTTTTTCGCAGGCGATAGAAGAAATGCTAACCGAACCTATCATTCCAGTGCCACTGTTAATCCAAGTACCTGTAGGCGTCGCCGCATTTGCATTATCAACTCGCACCACCCTTCCGTTATTTAAGCCAAAGAAAACGCGGTTGGCGGTAGTAGGAGAAACAGTTACCGAAGTGACTTTTGCTCCGTTAAACGGAGAGATCGAAATATTCGACCAAGTGGTACTGGTATGTGCAGTGATGAGACGGGTAAATTGTCCGCCGAGATAACAAGCATAAAAATTATTTCCGGTATCATCAAAATCGCTAGGATTAATAAAGGAACCATTATTAGAAGAACGGATAGACGTGAACGTTAGTCCCCCATCATTCGACCGGTAAATATTATTATAAACATAAGAAGAATACTGCATCAAGGGATCACTCTGGTCAATATGACAATAAGCACCATCACCGCCAGTAACCTCAATCGTATTATTTATTCCAGGAGTACTATATTGCTGAGTACCGTTATCCTGAGCTCCAGCCATAAACTGATTAGATCCTAAACCAGGATTGATAGCACAGGCATAATACTGGGTAACATTATAATTATAAGATTTCTGTGCTATGGTTGTTCCTCCGTCTGAAGATCTCCAGCAACCGCCATCATTTCCAAAGTATACTACGGAAGAGCTTCCCGGTTGATATATCGCTGCATGTTGATCAGCGTGAACTTCTTGAAATCCAAAACCACCGTACCAATGACTTAATTGAGTCCAGCTGGTTCCTCCATTCGTTGATTTAAATAAATCGACACCACCAACTACTAATGTATTTGCATTATTAGGATCTACTGCAGCTGAGAAATCATACCAAGCTTGTCCTCTTGTAAATTCAGCAGCTATTCCGGGATCAGCATCATTAGGTAATGCGCAGGCTGTCCAAGAAACTCCTTGATTAATTGTTTTATAAATATTAAAGATCCCATATGTACTCACATCTTGAGTAAGCGCATATATCACACTAGCATTTGAAGGCGCACATGCAATTTCGATTCTTTCAAATCCAGTTGTTGGGAAGCCGTTTCCAGTATTCAATTTTACAAATGATCCTGAATTTCCGGTAGTAGAACGATAAACGCCATCGGCACCGGAAAATATTCTACCCGTTGCAGCAACAACTGAATTATCAGCTGCAATTTCAACATCGGCCATTGCATTAATTCCTCCACCTACACCAGTGCCTAACACTTTCGACCAAGTTGTTCCTCCATTTTGTGATCTAAAGAGACCTGCTGAAGTAGCTGCATAAACATCTCCAGTAGTGGGGTGAACTACTATTTTGTTAATGAAACTGAAATTAGCTATTCCAGCAGTGGAAAGCAGTTGAGTGAAAGTAAGACCACCATCAATACTTTTCCAGATCCCATCACCATTTATAGCATCACCATTAAACCATCCTTCACCAGTACCGAAATACATAATACTAGGACTAGTGGGATTATAACATAAAGCAGTAATAGCGATATTCGAGAAAAAATCATTTACAGCAACCCAGGAGGGGGTAGGCTGTGTGATGTCAGTAGTTTTCCATAGTCCACCTCCTACACCGGCAGCAAATACAGATTTAAAGGTGGGATCATTGGGATCAACCATCAGCGCACGTGTTCTACCACCAACGTTTTTTGGACCTCTTTCTGACCAAGTAATTCCAGCAATAGCTCCGGCAATCCGATTATTCTGAGCATTCTGACGAAGCTGTTCAGCATAACTCCTAGCAGCCATCAATCGTTCTCTGGGAACTGTATTTGTATTTGGGTCACGAGTAAGTTCAAATTCCTGTTTGATCGCAAGATCCATTCGGTCCCTTTTTTCAACATGTGGAGCACTGATCTGCAAAGGGTTAGAAAGGGCATTCCATAAGGAGACCCCTCCTGCAAAAAGCAGAGCGAGCACAAAAACTGAAAATGCAATAATGACAACAGGAAATCGCATACTGTATAAACGGGAATTAACATGTAAAGTTACTGAAAAGTGTAGGGAGAATTGTCATCATTTCAGCGACTTATCTAATCATTTCCGTTGAAAACCTGAAGGAGTTCTAACTAAGTACTGTTTTTACTAAAAAAGAAGGCAATGCAGGATGAAAGTGTGATTTTTTAATGACCAGAGCTTGAAGTAGTAAAATTTGCAAAAGATAACATCAACAGTAGTAGATTTTATAAAACAAGAACACGAAATAATAAACAGTTAGCGGATTTAATCTTTTATCTTCGTTAACTAAAATCAGATCGATGCAAACGCACAGAATAATAGTACTGGGTTTTTTCCTGTTGCTCGCAACTTTTACAAAAGCACAGGATACTTTACAGCTTGTGAAAAATGCTGAAATTCTTGTGGTAAAGGTTACAGAAATCGGAATTGATGAAATAAAATATTTGCCATGGGGAGCGAATGAGGCACCGATTATTGTATTAGAAAAATCAAAAGTCAGGAAAATTATTTTAGCTAACGGAACGGTAATAAATTTTTTTAGTGATCCTTTACAGATCTCTGAAACTGATGAAAGGGCACGCGAAAAAACACATGTCATCAAATTTCAATTTTTTTCACCTTTGTATTACAGTCTTGCTTTTGGCTATGAAACAGTGTTAAAAAAAGGAATGAATTTAGAAGGTAAAATAGGATTGATTGGTGTAGGATTAGGAGATGGAAGGCCAAATGCTTCAGGCGTTTATTTTAAAGCAGGACCAAAATTTTGGACTGGAAAGGATTATTATTACAGAGGAGAAAGAAGGTCACATCCATTAAGAGGTGCATATATTAAACCCGAACTTATCTATAATCATTTCTGGCAGGATCAGACTGTAAATACTGTTAAAAAGCGGATCACCTATGATAATCTTGCTTTCAATATTATTTTTGGTAAGCAATATCTTTTAGGAGATATATTGACACTAGATTGGTATTTTGGAATGGGTTATGGATATCAGCATAGTAGTTATAAAGCGGATCCTAATTTAAACAGTACAGATTATAATGATCTTGAATTCGAGCCTTATGCTTATAGTCATGTTTATTTAGGAAAGAACTTTCCGATGACCTTAACTGGAGGGCTTACATTAGGAATAATGTTTTAGAAGGAGACCCCTTAAGAGATCACGTTTTGTCAGCGCAAAATTGTTCTGAAGGTAAGGTTTATTCTGGGGGTTGTTATTTTTTTAGACTTCGGTAAGCTATGTAACCAATTGCTTTGAATTTCATCTTTCATCTCAAGTAAGCTTCCATGTTCCAGAAGTACAGAAGTTGAAGTGCCGGTATGTTTATGCTTAAAAGAAAATTTTCGTTCGGCACCAAAACTAATAGAGGCAATAGTACCATTTTTAAGGAGTGTCTTTTCATCATCACTATGCCAGGTTACGCCTTCGTCACCACTATGGTATAAATTCAACAAGCAGGAATTAAAAGTTGATCCTGTAATTTCTTCTGTTATTTTTTTGAGCGCCAATAATTCATTGGTCCACACTAATGCTTGCCGAGTAATGTTGGAATACGTATAAGAAAAAGCACTATCGCCATACCAAGCCACTTTTCTTTTTGTAATAATCAACTTACCAAAAACCAGTGCTTCATCATTTTTCCAGGGAATAGTATTCAATAATTCATCGAGGTAAAAATTTGCTATTTCAAGGTTGAAGATTCGACCATAATAAATGGCAGTTCCTCCCGATGGAAGAATATTGGTTCTGGAATCCGGATTAAAGAGATCCATTGTACGCACTAGATTTTAGCAGACAAAAGTAATTGCTGATGAAGAGGCTCCTTATCGATTTCGATAATAGAACGGGCATAGGATTGAAGTTCTGAAGAGATCGTGGAAGTGGAACCAACAAGAACGAGATCAACACCTTCTGCCTCCACAAGATTTTGAACGGGCTCATTAAAATCTCCATCACCCGCAACTAAAACCAAGTGCGACCATTTTCTGCGGTAATAGGAACGGGTCATATGAAATACTAATCCTACATCAACACCTTTCTGGCTTCTTAGTTCATAAAAAGTATTTTTTTCAGTGGGGTGAGTTACAGGATTCCCGCCCAAGTGATCTGGCCAAAAGAGATTTTTTTTACTCATTCTGTAAATCTTCACTCTAAAACCCGGACCTGCAGGATAAGGTGTACTTAAGAAAGCGTGCATGTTCGCAGCAACAGGAGGATCGTTATCCGCGCTAAAGTAATAGGCTTCATCAATGGTATCACCCATTGTTATTTCGATATGCTGACGAAGTTTGATATAATCTATTTTATCACGAAATACTTTATAGCAATAAGAAGCGTCGATAAAAAGACCAATAGACATTGTGAAATAATTTAGCTCAAATTTAGTGAAAAGAGCCACCATCACGATTTCAAAAAGTAGTTTTTAGAAAGACAATTTCGATTATTTTTTTAGAATAAGTTAAGAATTTTTTGGGAGAGTAAAAAACAAAGTGGGCAGCAGACCATTACATTTTTAATGACAGTTTGCGTTAAGGATTGCAGTGAAAATCCTTTTTTGAGTGTGGATTGCGGGTGGGAAAAAAGATTGAAACGGAAAGCCTGACCTTACCTGGTGCATAGCAGCAGGTAAGGGAACGCCCAGATGTAAAGTTTAGTGGAAGAAGGAATTATTGTTTTACGCTAGTATTTATTTTGATGAACTTTTCTCCAGCATGGAAATTGTTTCCCTCTACCGTTATGAAATAAACACCGGCAGATAACGCAGCAATATTTATGACAGTGCTCGTTTCGACTTTTGACCTTTCTTCTTGATATAAAATTTTTCCTTGCAAATCGAAGATTTTAATTTGAATATTTTCGATACTGAGAGGAGATTTAAATCGCATATTTAAGAGGTCGGTAGCGGGCTCAGGAAATAGATCAAAATTAAGTTTTGCAGGAATATTTTCTTTTATAGAGGTTGTAAAACAAAGTGCGTTCGAGCCTTCTTCATGACAGTAAAACTGATTCACCGGAATATTGATGAGAGTATCTGCTATGCCGGAAGAATATTTTAGAATCAGCGAATCCACCATTGTCGCATTTCCTAATCCAAAATGAACTCGCAAATCATTTTGACCTTGAAAAGAGTTTTGTGCATTTATTTCTCTCATCTGCCAAACCGAATTCCCATTGATAGTAGCTTTTAATTTAACGATAGTTCCTATAGCTGATTTATTAGAAACGGTACCCGTGCATTTTATATTAATCCAATTATTACCAATGGCCGCAGAATCATTTTCAAAAAGTGCTCTTGCGAAACTCGCACCATGAATAAACACATCCAGATCTCCATCATTATCATAATCCCCATTCGTTATTCCTCCACTACCGGAGATTCCCAAAATTATATAGGGTGCAAATGTTCCATTCCCAAGATTCTTGTAGTATCTACATTGCCGATGATCATTCGTTATCATTACATCGAGATCTCCATCGTTATCAAAATCGCCCCAATCATTACTTAGATTAGATACTTGTTCGGTGAATGGAGTTACTATTGTGGAGTACACCCCATTGTTATTTACATACAGTTGAGTTAATGCTCCTTGATAATTCGTTAGGCATAAATCTAAGTCCTGATCATTATCGAAGTCAATAAAATTATAACATTGTCCATCTTGTAATTGAGTAGTAAATAATTCTGTTGTCATCAACGCGAAAGTATCCAGCCCTGTTTCCATCTTTAGATTTTTATAACAGAAATCCGGACCAGGAGAACCACCGGGGCCACTTGCAATAAATAGATCCATGTCGCCATCAAGATCATAATCGCTCCAATAAGGTACAGTGAAAGGTTTTATGGAATCAGTTAATAAATACCCCGAGATGTTTTGCGGTGTAATTTGATTGTTGGTGTTCAGATAGAGTTTACTCGGAAAAGGACCGGTAGCATGGAAACCTGCTGCGTGTACAAAGGTAAAATCAAGAAATTGATCTTTATTCCAATCCCCTATGGCGCAACCCCACGAAGGATACGTGCTAAAATTGGGGATCTGTGATGAGACATCCGTAAAAGTACCATTTCCGTTGTTCATAAAAACAAGGGAAGGATCTTGAGCCAAAAGGCAATCAATATAGCCATCATTATTGATGTCGGCCCAAGAAGTTCCGGTAACAAATTGTTGCGCCGGAGTGAAATTAAAGGGATTCACGATTTGTACAAAGACGCCGTTACCATCATTCCTAAACAAGAAATTATGTCCAGCAAAGAGGTCCAGGTCATTATCATTATCAAAATCAATCCAAGCAGCTCCTTTATAGATTCCAGCTGTAGTAAAGTTGGTGATAGGATTGTTGGGGTCTGTAATTTTTTTAAATCCTCCTTGTGCACAAAGTGCAGACGAGATAATGGAGAAGAGCATTAGCAATCCGGTAAAGTTTTTCATGGCTTTCATAATTTATTGCAAATGAAAGCACGGGGTAGAAAAAACAGGGTAAAACGGATCGAGATTTACTGAAAATGGGATTTTTCCTGTTCTTGCCAACAAGCATTACGAAATTCTGTTGGAGTTTTTCCGACTATTTTTTTGAAGGTGTTGTTAAAGGAGACTTTATTATTAAACCCAACCATAAAAGCAACTTCGATGATATTGAGTTCTTTCTTGGTCTTTTGAATGAGTAACTCTTTGGCTTCCTCGATCCTGAGATGATTGATGTATTCAAAGTAATTCATCTCTGTTTGCTCATTGATAACTTGAGAAAGGTGATGCTTGGAGACGGATAAGATCCCTGCTAATTTCTCAAGTCGTAAATCATTTTCCCGATAAACTTTTTCAGTGTGCATTAAGGTGTTTAATCGGGTCAGAATTTCTTGACTGATGTCTTCATTGAGGGCAGAATTTTTATAACGAGGACCTCCTCTTATAGCATCTATTATTGTAAAGCCACTAAATACTTTCGGTTGCAGGTATCCGAACCATGCAATAAAATAGATGGCGAACATCATAGAGAAGGAAATCATATAATCCCATTCCACATTAAAAAATGCGAAATTGACTAGAATATAATAAGAGGCATAGCTCACGATAAATGCGATGAAAAGTCCTGTCAGCCAATTGAACCACGAGCTTACTTCTTGATTTGTTTTACTCAGGGAGGTATAGGAATAAGAAATGAAGCTAGCATAAATCAACATATGCACAATTTTAATCCAGGGAAAAATCCGTATTAGTGTTTGCTGTTGAAATGGCCAGTGAAAAACAGATGCTTTCGCCTGACCTCCTGTCATCCAAATGAGTTTAACAGCGGCCGTACTTAAATATTGAGGGAGTAATAATAGTACTGCAAGCAGGAAAGGGATCAGGTGTAAGAGATCCTTTTTTGAAAGCGCTTTATTTTCAAACACGTTGCGGAAATAGAAATATAAGATCACTCCAAACACCATCGGGAAGGTTGCACTTACATCCATCATATGAGGATAAAGTTGGAGATAATGCGTCCAGTAAAGAACGTATTCGATGAGCGTAACAGAAAAAAGAAATATATAGGAGGCAAGCAAAAAATTGTTCAACCTATTTTCTTTCTTAATGAAGAAAAGAACAATTGCTACAAAGAGGCCTTGAATTGCTGCAAAAAGGAAGATGGTCGTCCAGGAATCAAATGAAGGTTGTAACATCGGGTATAAAAGTAGCCCGCAAATCAGGTTTTAGGGTAAAAACCGATAAAAATTAACAGATTACGCTTTCCCAGCACACTTTCACCATCCTAATTTTAGAGATGTCGATTCAATGCGGCACTCAAAAGTGTTATTATTTTAACTTCAAGGCTGCTTCGTCCTGCTTAAGTTGTTTATCCAATACGAAAGTCCCAAAGGGAAGTAGGGACGCAATGAAACCAATTGCGGTACGCTTGATTGTCCATTTGTAATCGATATAAACACTTATCAGGGCATAGATATACATGATGAATAAAATCCCATGCATCCAACCTGTATATTTAACAGCCTCAGGAATCCCGCCCAAATATTTAAGCGGCATCGCAACGAATAAAAGTATGAGAAAGGAAATTCCTTCTGCGATACCAATCCACCTTAACCGACCTAGCGAAGTTTTTGAGAACGACATAGTACAATTTTTATATTACTGAATTTAACACAACACCTCAGGAGAGGCCGCTGATTACTCCATTATCATCAATCTTCATATTTTCAGAGGCGGGAATGGCAGGTAATCCCGGCATTCGCATGATAGATCCAAGTATGGGAACCAAGAATCCGGCACCTGCAGCAATTTCAAATTCCCGAACCGTAATTGTAAAACCCTTAGGACGACCAATCAGTTTTTCATTATCAGAAAAAGATTTTTGAGTTTTCGCCATGCATATTGGGAGATGACCTAATCCAATTCTTTCAATTCTTTTGAGATCAATAAGTGCTTTGGTGTTATACTCCACTTCATCGGCACCATAAATTTCTTTGGCGATGATGCTAATCTTTTCTTTAACGCTCAGACTCCAGTTATAGAGCGGTTTAAATTTCATGCTGCTTCCTTCGATTTCTGCGACGACAGCTTTTGCAAGATCGGTTGTACCATCACCACCAAGAGTCCAGCCTTTACTCAGTACAGCACGAATATTAAGGGAAGCACATCTCCTTTGTAATTCGAGAATTTCCTCTTCACTATCGGTGATAAAATGATTGATTGCCACCACCGGATTAAAACCGAATTTGCGGGAGTTTTCAATATGCTTTTCCAGATTAGCAAAACCTTTCACAACTTTTTCAAGAGAAGGAGTATTCAGTTCATCGGGTTTTGCACCGCCGTGGTGACGTAAAGCTCTGATGGTTGCAACAATCACCATTGCTTTAGGAGTTAATTTACCATAACCACATTTCAGGTCGAGGAATTTTTCTGCGCCCAGATCGGCCCCGAAACCAGCTTCAGTTACTACATAATCGGAAAGGCTTAATCCCATTTTCGTCGCAAGGATACTATTAGTTCCTTGAGCGATATTTGCAAAGGGGCCACCATGAAGAATTGCAGGATTGCCTTCTAGTGTCTGAACGAGATTAGGTTTGATCGCATCTCTGAGTAAGATCGCCATTGCTTCTTGAACATTCAATTGACGCGCGTAAACAGGTTCATTTTCGAAGTTAAAGGCCACTAAAATATTTCCAATTTTTTCTTTCAAATCAGCCAGGCTTTCCGACATACACAGGATCGCCATTATTTCAGAAGCAGCAGTAATATTAAACCCATCCTGACGCATTATTCCATTTGCTTTGCCACCCACACCAATGATGATATCACGCAAGCTTCGGTCATTCATATCCATCACTCTTTTCCAGAGCACTGTACGAGGATCAATTTTTATTGGGTGTTTTGGGTTCTGAATAATATTGTCAATAATTGCTGCAAGGAAGTTATTCGCTTTTTCGATTGCGCTGAAATCACCAGTGAAGTGAAGGTTGATATCTTCCATAGGAACCACCTGTGAATATCCACCACCAGCAGCTCCTCCTTTAATTCCGAAAACGGGTCCTAGTGATGGTTCTCTAAGCACCACCATTGATTTTTTACCTATTTTATTTAGTCCCTCATTCAAGCCAATAGAAACTGTAGTTTTTCCTTCACCCGCAGGAGTAGGCGTAACTGCAGTTACAAGAATTAGATTTGAAGTAGCGATTTTATCCGGATTAATTAATGAAAGCGGAAGTTTAGCCTTGTATTTACCGTAGTATTCCAGATCATCATTAGAGACATTAATTTTTTTCGCTACTTCTTTGATGTGTAGCATGGAAACCGAGTGGGCAATTTCTATATCAGTCATACGATTATTCAATGGTCAAACCTAGTTAAAAAACCTGAAATTGAGAGGGAAAGTCGTGACAGACTATGAACAAGAAGATTAATATTGACGGGACAATTATTTGCTGTTTAAACAGTGAATACTGAGGTAGGGCTCGTGCATAAATCATAGAATAGAATATCTTTGTAAAACCAGAGAAAAACGATTTATATGGAATTCAGCGCGCAGCAAATAGCAGGGATCCTTCAAGGAGTAATAGAGGGAAATGAAGCAGTAAAAATCAGTAAGCTTTCTAAAATTGAAGAAGGAGTTGCGGGTTCTGTTTCCTTTCTTTCCAATCCTAAGTATGCCCAGTATCTGTATACCACAAAAGCCTCTGTAGTGATCATCAACAAAGATTTTGAACTCACAGGACCTGTAAATACCACACTGATTCGAGTGGAAAGTGCAGAAATCGCATTTTCAAAGTTGTTGGAGATGTACAATCAGATAAAGCTGAATAAAACGGGAATTTCAAGTCATGCCTTTATTACTGAAAGTGCGAAAGTGGGTAACAATGTATATGCAGGAGAATTTTCTTTTGTTGGTGAAAATTCAGTGATTGGAAATAATGTAAAAATTTATCCTCAGGTGTATATTGGTGACAACGTAGAAATCGGAGATGATACCACACTATTTTCAGGAGTAAAGATTTATTCTGAAACACAAATCGGAAAAAATTGTATTCTGCATTCGGGAACGGTAATCGGAAGTGATGGATTTCGTTTTAATCCACAAAATGATAATCAGAAAATCCCTCAGATTGGAAATGTAATTATTGAAGATAATGTGGAGATCGGTGCCAATTGTGCAATTGATCGTGCTACACTTGGATCTACTATTTTACGCAAGGGAGTAAAGTTTGACAACCTTATTCATATTGCCCATAATGTGGAGGTTGGAGAAAACACTTACATCGCAGCAGGAGGTGTTGTTGCGGGGTCTACAAAAATTGGAAAGAACTGTATGTTCAGTGGACAGGTTGGAATTGTTGGACATGTTGTGATAGCAGATCACACTATTGTAACTGCCCAATCGGGAATTTCCAAATCAATAACGAAATCAGGAGAAATTCAAATGGGATCACCCTCCTTTGAAGCAAGTAAATACAGGAAAGCATTTATTCATTTCCGGAACCTAGATGCTATTGTTCAACGGGTGGATAAACTGGAAAAAAGAAATAAAAAAGAGCAGAAATAATAAAAGAGCTTAGATGCTTGCGAGTTCCTTTTCATTGAACTCATCGAATCCAATCATGCGGTTTTTTTCAGGATCCCATACTTTTAACTTCAGACAAGCAATAATATCCTTTGTTTTGAGAGATGTTTTCTTTGCATGCTGTAATTCAGGTAGACTTTTCATCGCTTCAGGAAGACGATAAAACGGAATACGTGAATTGAGATGATGAACATGATGGTAACCGATATTCGCAGTTGCCCAATTCATAATAGGATTCATCACCATGTAACTAGAAGATTCCAGAGCGGCTTTGTCGTACGTCCAATCCACATTACTGCGATGCACTACATCAGGGAAATTATGCTGAGCATAAAACAAATAAGATCCCAGCATATGGGAGAGGAAGAAAGGAAAGAAGAAACTAAGGAACCAAGTAAGCCAGCCAAACTGAACAATTAAAAATATGGCAATAGAATAATGCAGTAATAAAACTACTAGCGAATCCCAGTGACGGCGAGGACTACTCAGAAAGGAATTGATACAAAGACCATACATGAAAGTGGTGAAATAGGCAAAAAACATATTCATGGGATGACGAATGGAGAGATAAAGAAACCTTTCGTTTTTTGTTGCATTGAGGAAGCGGTCTTTCGTCATGATAGGAAAGGACCCGATACTCGCACTAAATAGTTTTGAATTATTATTATGGTGATGATCATGAGATCTTTTCCAGATACTCGGAGGAGTGATCATATAAATCCCGAAAAGGGTAAAAAGAATATTGGCAGGAACAGATTTGTAAAGGATAGAGTGATGTTGAAAATCATGAAAAATAATAAAGACTCTAGATAGCATTGCTGCGGTGAACACCGAGCATAATAAACGACCCCACAATGGCCCCACCATATAAGTGCCTACGATACCGGCAATTAACAATATAAAACTGGTGAGGGTATAGTACCAACTTTTCCACCTGATTTCTTTTGCGAATGGTTTGGTAGCAAGAATAAGTTCTTTCCCTGATTGCATGCTGCAAATTTACTGACATTTTTAAAGCAAAAGGGTAAGTTACCACTTTCGCAGTGCCAGAAAAACATTAACATTTATCAGTTGAAATAGTTTAATCTTTAAAAAAGACACCTAAACAATCAATAAGTTAGGCGGAGATAATGAATTTAGGTGCTGGTCGTTGGTTAGGAACGCCCAATTATCCTGGAAGTCTTTCATACATTTTGAGGGTAGTTCCTGTTGCCGAGGCAAACGATTTTACGAATTTATATTTTAATTGAACAAGGCGTTGAACTTGCGGCAGCACAGCCACACCGAAATTATCTTGCAAGAAAATAAATCGTGTTTGAGGTTTGTCGATATTCTTTATCAATTGATCCGGATCAGCATTTCCAGAGCGGTAGCGTTCGATATTGGTATCGATTTCATTCCCTGCAACCCGTCTATTGCAAAGCAGTGCGAACAAAGGAACGGTTCCGGAATCTCCGAAAATCTCATCATCCATTGTTGAAACTTGATTTAAAACAGCAACCACTTCATCTTTAATATCTAGCACTCTGCTGCAGTGCCAGAGGTAATAAGTAAATTCAGCATAACGATCACCAATCACTCTTTCATCTTTCCAGATAAGTGCTTTCACAAGATTGTTGATGATTCCTGGGAGCGGGGCATCTCTCCAAGTATAAACAGTACGGTGTTTTGAGGAACTAACAAGGACAGCATCTTTATAATAATCCAATTTTTTCTCAAAATTTGAAGAATTTGCCCAGAAAAGGAGAAAAATCACCAGAGAACCGATTAACCATGGAATACTGGCTTTTTGATCAGTTGAAGGGATGGAAGATTTGTTGGGAATGAATAGTCTGATTTGTTTGATCCAGTAAGCCACCATCCATCCTCCCGTAATGGCAGCATATGGGAATGCCAGAACGTAATAATACATCCAGACTCTGCTCATGTTTAGTAAAATCCCCAGCGTCAAAAAAACCGTTAAAACCGAAATATGCAATAGGGTATAATTTTGTTTTTGAGTTTCAATTTTTTTCTGATTTTTTTTATGGCTAGCATCCGCATTTTTCAATCGGCTCATGTAATTAACCAAGAGGGTTACTGATCCAAGAATAAATAGGATGAGCGGAATTGAATTATGGAAAAGCACACCGTCGCGCATGTCATTTAATTTATCGAGCGACATTTTTGTTTTTTGAGCTTGGAAGAGAAAAATGTCATTGATCATAGAACCAAAACCAGTCCATAATCCAAAAATGATAAACAAGGAGAACCCTAACAGCAGTTCCCATTTCAATAAGTTAATACCGACTTTTTTATCAGTATAAAAGGTGATCAGTAAAAGAGCAAAAACGGCAGGAAGCGCGTAAAGGCGAGTGTATATTGCAAGGATAGCGAATACAGCACAAAGGATTATTTTTTTATTCCTATGCGCTAATAGCGAAGCCATCAACAAGGTAATGGTCATGTTTACTCCTGTAAAATGTATAGAAGCACGGAGGGGTTCATAGGCGAGAATAAATAATGCCATTGAAAAAACTGCAGCAATACTACCAAGTTCTTTACGTACCATTACGGAGAGCAATATACCTGCGATTAAGGTCCAGAGAATTGGAATCATTCGAAACCCCAATAATGAGTATCCAAAAAGTTTAATTACCGCAGCAATAAAAATCGTTTGAACAGGAGGGTGAGCCATTGCATAATCACGGTAGGGAGTAAATCCTTGGGCCAGCATTTTCCCTTGATAGATATAAATGGATTCATCGCCAACATAAGGCTGCATGGAATACATTTTTAGGATCATGTAAAACAATGCAACTAAGAAGGTACCAACGATCCAGAATATAAAATTATTTTTTCCGGAAGTGTCTGATGTAAGGGAGGATGCTGACATAGATACTGGGGGTTCACTTGTAATTTTATTTTTCTTCATATCAGGATTCCCTTTTAAATACTGAGCCAAAATACAAAACCTACATTGGACCCCATGAATTTCCAGCATTTGATATGCACAAAAGGATCGGTAAAAAGGATCGCATAAAAAAAGAGGCTATTTCAAGTTATTGAAACAGCCTCTTTCTAGATTATTGAAGATTATTGTTCTAGCAGTGCTTTGAGGTTAGCGAGACCGTTTTGTAAATCGCCACCAACAGTTTTATCCATATCCATAACCGCCATCATGAGGTTAAAAGGATATTGACTTTTCCCATAGAAGCCCCATTTCACTTTTGTTTGGGAGTCAGAAACGGATTCTGTGGTTAGGAAACTAAAATTGGTAGCTTCAAAAGGAACTTTAAAGCGTATTTCATAATCAAGACGTTCTCCATCTTTAATTGCTTTTATTTCCTGTTCACCTTTGCCCACATCTTTACTTTCACTATCCCAAGCGGAAATAAAACCAACAGTTCCATCGGTTCCGATAAATGTTTTTTTCATCGCCGGATCTTTCTTTGCCCACACACTAAAATTGTTTTGATTCTTCAGGTATTTGAGATAATCAAATACTTCCTGTTTAGGTTTATTGATGGTTATTTCTCTTTCCACTGCAAAATCTTTTTTAACAAAGAGCGCAGCAATAAGCAGGATAGCAACTATGCTTATCAGACCGATCAGCAGAGATTTTAAAATTTTCATAGGTAGGTTTTTAGGTTTTATTTTTTCTTTAAAGCAGCAAGATTTTTTTCGTATTGAGCAATAAATTCTTTCACGGAAACTTTTTTGATGAGTTCACCAATAAGTGTAAATGGAATTTGATCCGGCTTCTTAAAACGGACACAACTTTTTCCCATGTCCAGTTTGGTTTTTGAATTTGCCGCATATTCTTTTTTAAACCACTCCAGCAATTTAGGATCACCATACAATCCCATATGGTATAATGCAATAAAATTTTTCTGTGACGCAATAGATACAACTCCCAAAGGCAGTTCTGGCGTTACATGATAGCCGGGCGGATAAATACTATGAGGAATGTAATAACCAATCATCCCATAAGTCATGCCTTCTTCAAAGCCTTTAGGAAGATTTTTAAGGATCGTATCACGGAGTTTAGAAAATCCTTCTTTACGGTCTTCAGGAATTTCCTTTAAGTAGTCTTTAACATTTTTTGCGGAGGACTGCATCGTAAATCAAAGAAATAAGTAGGGTGTAAGGCACTTAAAATTTAAAGAATAGTTACGGGCTTCATCTAATGAGATACTATGATTTACACCTATATACAAAGTAAAAGTAAGTACTGGATAATAAAATAACAAGTTAAATCTAATAAAATTGGACTAACCGATGAAGGGCGAATTTGAGGAGATTAAAAATGATAAACACAAATGTTATATTTGCCGGAATGAGTTTCCAGTTAAATCGTTTTAAGCTCTAACAGTAGCAGCAGCATTTTCACTTCAGAAAACATGAAAACCTTAAATAAAGAAATTCAGGACTCTATTACTCCTACAGAGGCTTTGGAGATTCTCCAAGAAGGAAATATACGTTTCATGAATAATTTGAAGGCCAATCGCAACTTATTAAAGCAGGCGAATGAAACTTCCGAGGGACAGCACCCCTTTGCTGTAATACTTAGTTGTATTGATTCACGAACATCTGCAGAGCTGATATTCGACCAGGGTCTTGGAGATATATTCTCCGTAAGGATTGCTGGAAACATCATTAATGAAGATATTCTAGGGAGCATGGAATACGGCTGCAAAGTTGCCGGCGCAAAAATTATTGTTGTACTTGGACATACGAGATGTGGAGCCGTAATTGGAGCTTGTGACCATACGGAAATGGGGAACCTGACGGCACTCTTAACGAAAATTCGCCCTGCGGTTGATGATGAAAAGTCGATTACCGTTGATAGAAATTCGGGGAATTTAGATTTTGTTGAAAAAGTTACCATCATTCATGTTAGGAGAACAGTAAAAGCGATAATGGAGAGGAGTCCAATTTTAAAGGAAATGATTGAAGAGGGAAGCATTGGAATTGTAGGAGGATTGCATGATATTACATCAGGAGATGTGAAGTTTTTTGAAGATACGCTGAAGATCAATGTAAAGAACGGTTAGTAGGTAGTCAATCTTTGCTTTTCAGTTTTCAGAGGTCATCCTAAATGTTATTTCACCTGTACTATCTGTTCAGCATTAGAACTTGAAATTTTTTAACGCTCCAGAGATTTTCTTTAACAGCATATCGACCATTTTAGTAGCTGAAAGGTCAGAATTTAGCGCTACCTTGAATAAATAGGCTGCCCAATTAATTTCTTCATTTAATCTTCGGCATGGCACAGATTTGTAATCTTATCTTTGAACTAAAGGAAAGACATAAGGTATAATAGGAGAAGAGTAATTTGATTTAATCTTTTAAATTAATCACATGAACATCAGACAAATTATTTTACCGGTACTAGCAGTATTAATTTCAAGTTCGGGGATGGCTCAACGATTGGAGCTTTTTACTTCCGAGAGTGGAAAAATTGTGAATGAAGGTAAAGTCCAGCGAATACCTTATCCTCGAACAACAGGATTTTATGATTATATCAGTACTACTGAGAAGGCCGATGAAGTATTTGATAGTCATCAGTATTTTTTTATTTATTTTATTGTTCCCATTGATGTGGAGGAGATTGGAATGAGGTTGATTTCTCCGGTGCCTAATTATGTTTTTGCCGATGCAGGAGATGTAGAGACCGATGCCTTTCTACAGAATACTTCACGTAGAGATACTTTTTTTGATCCTTGGATTGGCCTTGATCGCGCAGATGTTCCCTATGAGGAAGGCACTTTCAATGCAGGAGTTAAAGTTGAACGATGGATTAAACTTGGCTTTAGCGAAGATTCCCATGAAACGATTGCGCAGCCTACAGGAAAATTTACCAATCCTGTATTAAGAATTTCTGGAAAAACATTTCCGGCTGGTTTGTATAGAGCCAGAATATCCTGTTTGAAAAAAGGAAATCCTATTGGGAGCTATGTTTTACAATTGGGATTGATTCCTGGAATAAAAGGTATAAAAATGAGCCGAACGCAGGCGGGGTTAATAAAATCCTGAACATCAAAAACTATAATTCCATCCAATCGAAGTGATGTAAGAAGTCCATGGGTCATTAACTTGAATTTCTTTATTGATCAGATACGCTAGATCCAACGATGATTTTTTAGAAAATTCGTAATTGAATCCTATTGTTAGGCGGTAATTATTAAAAAGCACACCTTCTTTACTATTTAAAAAATAAAAGGATTCTCCCGAAATAGAAGGAGTATAGCGTTTATTGAGGTCGTATTTCAGCTGTAATTTTGTACGAAGATATTGGTCGGGAATTTTGCCTGTTTCACTGGAATAATAGTTACTATACTGGCTTTGATATTTCAGCTTTAAGTTAACGGCAAGGTTTCTTAACTTCTTTTTAAAAGCTATTTCAGAGATGAAACGATGTCGTTTACTATAGTATCCATCCAAGTTTCTTTTTTGAATAAAACGGTAGCCAACAGAGGCGGAAATCATTTTATTAAATTTGTATTCGAGTGAAAATTCAGAAAAGTAATTACCAAGCTCAGAAATATTTTCGTTAAAGCGGAGCTCTTCCGTGAAGTTAATGGTAAATTGTTTGTTGATTTTTTTATCTAGATTAATGCTGGTCCACAATCCTGCATCATTTACCTGTGCCTTGGCAAAAGAAGGCAAAACAAGCAGGAAGAGAAAAACTTTTTTATTCATAATAAAAGACATGCAACTGAGCGGCATCTCTGAGGAAATCTACTTTTCCGATGGTGACTTGATTAATTTTTACTCCCATTCTATTTTCCAGATCAGCGATGAGTAAAGCTTTGTTTTCTGGCTTTATGAATTCTATATTTTCATACATAACGATTTTCACTACTTCTTTTTTCATCAGCACTTTACTCTCCAGTAAATACGTAACGAGAACAATAATACCACAGAGAAGCGTCAGCTCATCCCAACTCCCTTTACTAACGGCATTGATAAGTCCCATCGCTATAACGAGGAAGAGATAGGTCATGTCTTTAATGGAAATATCTTCTGTCCGATACCTCAGCATAGAGAACACGGCAAATAAACCGAAGGCAGCCCCCATACTCATTTCTACTTTATTGAGCAGAAAAGTAATCATGAAGATGATCAGGTTAAAAATATAAAAGGTAAAGATATTTTCACGGCTTCTATAGATCGGGAAATAAACAAAGCGAATAAGTATAAAAACCGCCACCATATCAACGGTAAGTCGGATAAAGAATTTAGGAGATAATTTATCGAACAGCGTGAGCGCTGTTTCTGCTGATTCACTATTTAGACTCTGGAGTAGGAGCATGTAGGATTTTATTTAAGAGAGCAATTTGTTCTTTGAAATTATTGGATCGTACTTCTTTGTAAAGATTGGTAATGCCGTAACAGTATTTACTCAATGAGCCTTGTTTGATACGGTTTACTTTCATCAGATTTCCAAAAAAAGAATACCCTAATTTCCCTTGTTTTAACTCAGCGATCACCAAATTTTCTATCTGTTTTTCCTTACTGCTATTTTTAAAAGTAAGGTCGAGATCGAGCGTCAATCGTTCACTGAAATCTTTACTCACCAAGGTAATTCGGATATAATTCACCCAGATAGTTGCTTTCAGGTGTTTTTGAGTAAAGGGAGTTTTTTCGGAGAGCAAACTTAAGGCATCTCCTTTAATGATATCATCGGGCGACTGACTAATTCTACTTTTAATTGTTCTCCCTTTATTGTTTTTGAATTTAATTTCAAAAAAACTCAGATTCGATTCTACATATCTACGAAAGCGAATCTTATATCTGTTCAGACGTCCGCAGTAATGTAAATTATAAAGAGCTAGATCATCAGTGTCGAAGTAAAGGGATTCATAATGAAACATTCTTTTATCATCGATTTCAAGCACAAAATAATGGTCTTTGAGCTGCTCAAGAAAGCTTGGAAGTTGGGTATGATTGAAAACATACTTCGTATCAATCCTATCGAGAAGAGCCGCCTTTTCGAGATCCAAAAGATTTACTGTAATAAAATTACGTAAGTGTTGATCGATATTTTCCATGGTTATCCGGGTAAATTCCGGTTAATCTTCAGAGGAAGAGTTGTACATATATTTTTTTACGGAAATCAATTCCTCCTTGCCATTGTAAGTTTTCTTTTCTTTTCGCAAGCCATTTTTAGTGTAGGTATACATCGACTTTTTAAGCACTTTTCCTTGTTCATCAAGCTGTAATTCAAAAATTTTCTGATTCAAGGAATCATAGCCATATTTTATCCATTCTACCAGTTTACCGTTTACATCGAAAGTTTGTTCGGTTACTTTATCATTATTAGCGTTATAGGAATAAATGGTTTTGCTGATGATTGTCCCGCGTTCGGAATATTTAACCTCTTCAGTAATCTCACCTGATTTATTGTATTTTCTAGATTCTTTTTTCTTAAAAGAGCCATCCTTATTATATTCTGTACTTTCAATTACATTTCCATTATTATCGTAAATTTCAGAGAGCTCTGTCCTACTAACTTCTTTTCCTGCGACCCATTCTGTTAGGGTTTCTGTTGTGGAGGAGATCTTATACTTTTTAATTTCTTTTTTACTCTGTGCGTTGGAAATTGAATTAAGGAGTAAAAGGAAAAGGAAGAAACACTTCCATTTTGTTAAGCAGAGTTGCATTTTGAAAGTCATTAATTCTTTTTAATTTGGAGAGTATCTGCAAATACAGTTTGCTTTTTCTTCGTGATTTCTACATTGGTATATACTGCAATTTTACCGGACAATGTAGTATCATCGGAGTACACATAGATCTTGTAATCACCCTCTCTTAAGTATTTAAATTCATAGTTTCCGTCCGGTCCTGATTTAGCACGATCTCCGTAAGTAATATCATTTCCATAAATGATATACACATCTTGATCGGCTGAGGGATATTCTCCTTGAATGATCAGTAGGGTGGAATTGTAGTCGGTAGTATGAACATTCCCTTTAATAGTGGCAGTGCCTCCTTGACCCGGCCCTTTTTTACAAGAACTCATCACAACGATTGCTGCAAGAAGTATAATGGTTAATTTATTCATGGATACGATAGCGACAAGTTAATTACATACTGAACCCTGCCGGTACTTGCGTTAACGAGTTTATACGTTTCCACGGCAGAATAGTTTACTAAAAATAAGATGTTTATTGAGCAGTATAAATGAGCTTTATACTTCTGCTAAAGCTACCGGCCCTAAAGTTCAGTAGATAGATTCCTGCAGGAATAGTAGTACCGGCTAAATTTATTTTCATTCCGTACTTACCTGCTTGAAGCTTAGTTTCAGGAGCTTGCAGTTGTATTACCTGTGCGCCTGTTAACGAATACAAATTGATGGATACTGTAGCAGCTTCCGGAAGGTTAAAATCAATAGTTGCTTCATCACTGAACAGCGTTGGGTAAACATTTAAGTTAGGAGTCTTCCCATCAACTTCTACAACAGAAGTAGTAGTGAGGAAATGAGCAATTATTGAATCATTTGCACCGAGTGTAAAGTCAACGTTGAGCGCTGTATTTCCAGGAGTAAATACCTGTGAAGTTGATGACCAGTTTGTGAACGAATAATTCGCATTTGGATTCACTTTTAATTTAGTAGTCATTCCACCAAAATAAGTTCCCGTCCAGGGGAATTGATTAAGTGTTAACGAATTTAACTGAACCGTTCCTGCACCTATAGGATCTGTATTCAATGTTAGTTGGTAAGGTCCTGTAAGGTTGTAACAACTAATAAAACCACCGCTTAGATTTGTACATCTTGTCTGAATAAATGTTCTTAAGTACTGAGCATTTGCATACCATTCTGAATAAGTTCCATTCCATCTTAAAGCATGCATTGTCATTTCCGGATCCAGAACCGCGATTATACTATCCAACTTTGTTAGCATATTATCACAACTAAAAACTGTATTCCACAAATCAATTTGTCGTCCGATATAATATTGGTTAAACGTAGGATTTGTACGCAGCTTATTCAGCAAGGCTATATGTCCTTCTGGATCGGACCCACCTGTTAATCCTTCTGGATCGCAAGGCTCTGCCATTGCTGTTGTATCTGGAATCCCAGTATAATTGATATAATGTCCAAAAGTTGCATCATTATCCCAAAGGATATACCCCCATTTTAAGTGAGTGCCGGTACTATCAAGTCCTCTCCACCATCCTGTATTATAATTTAACCAATCTGAGCAAACAGAGAATGCATTGGCAATAACATAATCGGCTAGACTATTTACATCGAGGCGATCTGTGACATACTGATAATTTGACGGAAAGTTTAAATTATTATTCATGGCGAAATTATACAGCGTGTTCCAGTCGTTGATGGAAGCCTGTCCTCCATATTGTGCCCAAGTATTACCCCATGTTTCAATGTATTGAATATTAAATTTGTCCTGACCATAATAATAATTAGTGAAGTCATGATCATCTGGATTTTCTCGGATATCATAAACGCCCCAATAATTTCCATTGAGGTATACCACACATTTCTCTGCTCTTCTAACATCCAGATCCATTCCGCCCTCGATGGCAAGATTATGCACATAGGCATCACGGATATGAGCACTACCGGCATTAGCTGAATGATGATCGGCAGGATAATTATCATCACCGGCAGCTCTTAAAACGAGTCGCTGGAAGTTTTCACGAGTTGAGGAAGAAAAAATTTTATCTTCTACACTGTGATTATATCCCATTTCATCTCTTGAAATAAAATCCAGACTCCGCTGACTATTTACCCAAGAATCTTGTCCGTGACGATTAAATTCACCGTAAGTATGCGCTACACGTTGTTGATTAACATCAAACAATTCGAAAGAGCCTTTTGGTTCAAGAGAACCAGATCCATTTGCAAGAGTGTTCAATTGAGTTCCAGCAATGGAAACAACCGGCATAGTATGAGACACATTGATGAAAAACGTTGCATATTCCATGAAGCTAGGTAGAATTAACGGGTCAGCACTCATGGTGATGGCTTTCAAAACACTAGTTGAAGAAATCGTAAGTGGGGTGGTGTAAATAGGAGAGGATACGGTCGGTATAGTTCCGTCTAGTGTATAATGAATATCGGCATTTAGTTCAGTAGTTGTAATAGCTACAGTAGTTGCGGCAGGATAAAATCCAGCTACTGCACTGTAGTCGGGGCGATCCGCATAATCATCATAAGGGTTGGAGGTGTTATTGCTAGAATTGGGTGTTGGCGTTGTAAAATAACTCCAGAAAGCTGCTCCATTGAGCGTTCTTCCGTAGGAGTGGCCCAGTTGAGTTTTATGGTTGATTTTTTTATAATCCACGATAGTTCCACCTGGATCGGTCAACACAAGCACTTCTGCTGAATTTTTGGTTTGCGTTAGTTTAAAATTGGTATGATAAGAGGTACCCACTGCGATATTTCTGCCTGAAGCCCAGAAGCGAAGGAAGCCGTTTGCAGGTATGTTTACCGTAGGAGGAATCATCCACTTGAGATTATTGAGAGAGTCGTCGCTGAGGTAATATCCTCCAATGCTCATATTTGAAGCTGAAGTATTGTATAATTCAAACCAGTCACCATAGTCTCCGTAATTGTCGGCAAATTGTGTGAGGTTACTACAGGAATACTCGTTGATTACCACTTGAGAATACAGCTTCTGAGTAGAGGAAAACGAGAGTAAAATGAAGAGGAATATAGTAGTTTTTAAAGAATTCATTGTTCAGATCTGTTTTGGGAGTTGTTAGGGTAAAGTTAACGCAAAATAAACAATTCCATAACATTGGGCAGAATCACGACTCAAAGAAAAGAAAAAGGGTATCCGACTTGAGATAATCGAATAGAATCCATCTTCAGTAGTACCTAGCTTTTGGCAGTTGATCCCATCAAAAGTGTGGTTTTGTCTAATTATCGTATTTTAAATTTGAATTTAAAGATATTACGACTAGGTTCGTAAGCATTACTGGCCTCTAAAATTGATTAATAATAGTTCCAATTATCCTTCCCGTTTATGAAAAAAAGCATCCTAATGCTTGTGGTATTATTGAGCGCATATCATGCATTCTGTCAGAAAAAGACAGATCCCGACAGTGCAAGTTTGTTCAATACCGACATGTTTAACAGCCTTAAATTCCGTAGCATTGGTCCGGCAGTGACCTCCGGTAGGATCTCTGATTTTGCTGTGAATCCACAGAATAGCAGTGAATACTATGTAGCAAGTGCTGCAGGTGGTGTTTGGAAAACTACCAATCGCGGAGTAACCTATCTCCCCGTATTTGACGGACAAGGATCCTATTCTATTGGTTGCATCTCCTTAGATCCAACGAATTCAAATATTGTTTGGGTAGGTTCTGGAGAAAATAATAACCAACGTTCAGTTTCTTATGGCGATGGTGTTTACAAGAGTGAAGATGGAGGAAAGAGCTGGAAAAATATGGGATTAAAATCATCAGAGCACATTGCAAAAGTGCTGGTAGATCCGAGTGATCCTAATACTGTTTATGTTGCCGCGTATGGTCCCGTTTGGAGTGAAGGTGGAGAGCGCGGAGTATACAAAACAACAGATGGTGGGTCTACTTGGACTTGCGTAAAATCAGTGAGTGCGTATACCGGATGCAATGATTTGGTGATGGATCCTCGCAATCCCAAAATTTTATATGCCGCTTTTCATCAGCGTATGCGCAAAGTATTTACATATATCGGTGGAGGACCAGAATCCGCAATTTATAAATCAGTAGATGGTGGAAGTACCTGGAAAAAACTTGAAGGTGGATTACCTTCAGGAGATATTGGAAGAATGGGTTTAGCGATCAGTAGTGTGAATCCTGATGTGTTGTATTCCGTAGTGGAAGCGAAAGATGATAAAGGTGGAATTTACCGTTCAAATGATAAAGGAGCTAGTTGGGAAAAAAGAGGACCTTATTTTTCCGCTGGAAATTACTATCAAGAAATTGTTTGCGATCCCAAAGACGTAAATAAAATTTTTATTACCGACACTTATTTTAAATTGAGTACCGATGGAGGTAAGACTGTTGTCAATCTGGGAGAGATTAATAAGCATGTGGATAATCATGCGATATGGATTGACCCTTCAGATGTAAATCACTTATTGGTAGGATGTGACGGAGGTGTTTATGAAACGTACGACTTTGCAAAATCGTGGGACTTTAAAGCTAATTTGCCAGTGACTCAATTCTATAAAGTGACTACCGATAATGCCTATCCGTTCTATAACGTTCACGGAGGTACGCAAGATAATTTTAGTTTAGGCGGACCTTCACGTTCTGTTTCGATGAATGGGATTGCGAATTCAGATTGGTATGTGACTTCTACAGGAGATGGATTTGAAACACAAGTTGACCAAAGTAATCCAGATCTTATTTATGCTCAAAGTCAGTATGGAGGATTAAACCGGTTTGATCATAAGAGCGGAGAGTTTTTGCCAATTAAGCCGATTGAAGGTGAAGGAGAAGAAGCACTGCGTTGGAACTGGGATGCACCTTTGTTGATTAGTCAGCATTCCAATACACGTTTGTATTTTGGAGCAAATAAATTATTTAAAACCGATGACAGAGGTAACTCATGGACGGCAATCAGTCCTGATCTCACCCGACAAATCGATCGTAATAAATTAGAGATCATGGGAAGAGTTTGGTCAGTAGATGCTATTGCCAAAAATGGAAGTACCGATATCTACGGACAGTTAACCACTATTGCAGAGAGTAAATTTGATCCAGATATGATTTGGGTAGGGACCGATGATGGACTGATTCAGCTCACTACTGATGGCGGAAAGAGTTGGACGAAAATGGATAATCTGCCAGGTGTACCAGCACAGAGTTATGTACATCAGATCATTTCTTCCCAACATGATAAGAATACTGCTTATGTATGTTTTAATCATCATCGATATGGAGATTTCAAACCTTATCTTTTAAAAACCACCGATGCAGGTAAAACATGGACGGCTATTCAATCGAATTTACCTGTTAGAGGAAGTGTATATGCTATTGCAGAAGATCATGTTGACTCCCAATTATTATTTGTAGGAACCGAATTCGGTTTGTACTTCTCCAATAACGGAGGTCAGAAATGGATTCAATTAAAATCCGGATTACCCACTGTTGCAGTGCGGGATATTGAAATTCAAAGACGTGAAAATGATTTGGTGCTCGCAACTTTTGGAAGAGGATTTTATGTGCTTGATGATTATTCGGTGCTCAGAACATTTAAAAAAGCAGATCTTGATAAGCAAGCCATATTATTTCCGATAAAGGAAAGTTTGATATATGTGCAGAGTTCACCACTTGGGTTAAGGAATACTGGACATATGGGAAGTAGTTATTATGCTGCTAAAAATCCGGCTCCTGGTGCTGTGTTCACTTATTTTTTGAAAGAAGATGTTAAAAAAATAAAAGACAAACGTAAAGAGAATGAAAAGGCAGGTGTAGATAAAAAAGTAACCATTTATTACCCTTCCATCGACAGCCTAAGGCTAGAAGATAATCAGCCCGATCCCTATCTTTTATTTACCATAAAAGACCAAACAGGAAATGTGGTACGTAACCTTAAAGCACCAGCAAAAAAAGGATTACAGAGAATAACATGGGACTTCCGTTACCCCTCTCCAGCTCCGGTAAATAATCGTCCGGTACCCGAAGAAGATCAGTTGTTTTCTGAAGAAGAATTAGGATATCGTGTTTTACCGGGAACATATTCTGTAACGCTGTCGAAGTACGATGATGGTATCATCACCGAACTTACAAGTCCTGTAAATTTTGTTTGTAAACAGTTGGAGAACTCTACTCTGCCCACAAATCTTGCCTCCAATGATGCCTTCTATCAAAAAGCATCTGATTTGTTGAAAGCCGTAAGTGCGGCTAATGATTTAGCATCAACGATGAATCAGCGACTGAAGAACATTAATTTGGCTATTCAGGATATGCAGGCACCTGGCAAAGCTATGTTGGAAAAAGCAAGAGCGATTTCAAAGCAATTACTTTCCATAAACATTCGGCTCACTGGAGATGTTGCTAAAAGCAAGAGAGAATTCGAATCGAATACTTCTATCAATGATCGCATTAATGGGATACAGGGGAGTGTTTGGAATGTCACTTCTATTATTCCTAAAATTTATACCGATAGTTATGATATAGCTGCGAAACAATTTACTTCAGTATTAACTGAATTGAAAAGTACAGACGCCGCCATTATCAGTCTTGAAAAAGAATTAGAAATAAATAACGCGCCATATACGCCCGGAAGGTGGCCGGATTGGAAATGATGTACTAAGCACGAAAATCAAATTGGAGTTCTAATTTTAGTTTCTCCAATTGGAGAAACTAAAATTCTAGATTCATCTTTTTAGGGTAACTTTACTCTTTTTAAGTAAGGTTGCCAACTAAATATGAGAATACGTGAATTGCTAGAGAAGATTCAGTCTGAAGAGAATGCGGATCCCTCCATACTGATAGATCTGATTAATGAGTTGGGGATTCATTCGGGGAATTCAACTTCTACTACTAAAAAAATTATTGAGTTAACTACATTACTGTTGCAAGAGCCAAAACTTGCAACAGCTTTACGTAGATTTCTTATTGATTTATACAGTTCTTATAATCCGTTAACTTTTTATACGGAAACCGGAATATTTACAGGACATGGTTTTTTCACAGAGATCTTTCAGCGTTTAAAATTTAAAATTCTTCCACCACTGGAAGAACCAGAGAACACACAGTTTCTCATTCGAAAAATATTTTACAATAAAAGCGATTTTCGTAATATTGAAAACATCGATGAAACTGTATGGATTAATTTTATTAATGCGATCGGTATAAATGCAGATGCTTCTTTCTGGGACCAAAAGAATTTGAATTTTTTGCTTAATGCGATGATGGTACTATCACAGCGTGTTACCGCTATCGGATTGGAACCGGAAGTATTGAACAAACTGCCTCAGACAGAAGACTTGCAATCTCCATTCTTTGGGCTTTACAAAGAAGTCCAGCAGTATGTACATTATTTCAAAGAAGATCCTTCGTACATCAATCGTAACGATGAAGATTATCGACAGATTTTAGTAATGTGTTCTCAATGCCGTGAAAGCATTAATGAGCTACATAAACATAAAGACAAGTACGGCATCAGTATTCAGCTAGCTTATTTAATGTTGCGATTGGAGCAGCACATTGTAAGGCTTACAGTCATTTTAAATCTGATTGAACTCCGGGACAAGGATCTTTTTACAGAGCAGCTTTTGCTTTTTACAAAGGAATCCATTCAAGCAGAGAATAAGCGGTTTAGTATTCGCAAACATATCAATGATAATCTCAGTTTAATCGCTTATAAAATAACAGAACATACTTCACATAAAGGCGAGCATTACAGTGCTTCGAATTGGAAAGAGTATAATGCAATGTTCAGAGGCGCATTGGGCGGTGGATTTATCGTAAGTTTTTTAGTAATCCTAAAAGTGTTTGTACATCATGCAGAGTTTCCTGCTTTTTGGGAAGCACTTCTTTATAGTTTAATTTACGCTGTAGGGTTTGTGCTGATTCATTTTCTTCATTTTACACTTGCTACTAAACAGCCAGCATTAACGGCTAATACTATTGCTGCTTCCATCGATGATCAAGTGACGGTAGATAAATCGATGTTAAAAACCGTAAAATTAATTTCGGAAATTTCGAGAGCACAGTTTATATCACTCATTGGAAACATTATTGTTGTTTTACCATTTACTTTTTTATTGGGCTGGATTTACTTTTCAGTGATGGGATCTAATCTCACTACTCCAGAGGAATCACATGAAATGATGCAGAGTTTACATCCTTGGGAAACCGGTTCCCTCTTTTATGCTGCAATTGCCGGTGTGTTTTTGATGATGGGTGGTTTGATTGCCGGGTATTATGATAACAAAGTGATTTATGATCGAATTCCTGAACGAATTCGTCAGCATCCCTTCCTGATAAAAATATTTAGTGAAAACCGCCTACATAAAATCGGCTCTTATCTAAAGAACAATCTTGGAGTAATATTAGGTAACGTTTATCTAGGATTTTTTCTTGGTTTTGCTGGAATGTTTGGGAAGTTGCTCGGACTTCCTTTTGATGTACGGCACGTAACACTCTCTACTGGAGTATTTGGACTATCCTTACAAGGAAGTAACTTTCCTATTGATTCCAATTTGTTGATTGAAGTAAGTCTCTCACTTATATTAATGGGGCTTATCAACCTCTTTGTTAGTTTTGGATCGGCCATTTATATAGCAGTACGATCGCGGAGCTTAAATGTGAAGAGGATGAAAAATCTATTATTTTCACTAAGGGCCTATTTCCGCGCCATGCCATTTTCATTTATATTTCCTACACGTTCTGAATCTATAGAAGTTGATAAGGAGAATATTTAGCAGCGACTTATTCCGTAGAAGATTAATTCGGAACGATTGGAAAAAGAGGATTGATCCCTCACTGATTTACTGTTAATCAATACAAAAAATCATACTGGTTGAAACATAGTTTAGCAAATTTTTTTAGCTTGGAAAATTTAGTCAAGTAGACAAATATTTATTTCTTTTAAAATGTAAATCACGACTACTTTTAATGTTGCAATGGTCGTTTTTTGATCATTCCCCCATGCGTATCTTTAACAGCACTTGTTACTACAAAAGCGTAACGATCGATCATTTTTATTTCAGCATTTAATTTATTTAACTCCAGTCGCGTGACAACGGTATAAATAATCTCAATTTCACGTAGTTCTCCTCGTTTACCGTAACCATTTTTTCCTTCATAAATTGTTACACCTCTACCCATACGATGAATGATCATATTTCTGATATCATCACTATGGACAGAGATGATGGTAACTCCGGTATATTCTTCAATTCCATCTACGATAAAATCTAATGTTTTTGAAGCGGACAGATAAGTAATCATAGAATATAATGCTATCTCTATCGATAGAAAATATGCCGCCACCGAGAAAATTATAACATTGATTATAATGATTATATCCCCCATTGTGGTTCCGATTTTTCGACTCAAATAAATTGCGAGCACTTCTGTTCCGTCAATTACAGCACCACCCCTAACAGCTAATCCAATGCCTGCGCCTAAGAAAAAGCCACCAAAGACCGCTACTAGTAAATTATCATTAGTCACATTAGGAAAAGTAACAGTTGCCAGTACCAGCGCTAAGCCTGCGATGGCAATAGTAGTTTTTAATGCAAAGGTTTTCCCAATGATATTATATCCAAGAATGATAAAGGGAACATTAACAGCAATGATAAACTGATAAAGTGGAATTGAAAAAATATTGGTTAAAAGTAATGAAATCCCGGTTGCGCCTCCATCTATAAATTGATTGGTAAGTAAGAAACCTTTGAACCCAAAAGCCGCAGAAAATATACCAATTGTAATTAAAAAAAGATCTTTAATAATTTCAAACGTTGTGGTTTGAAAGGCACGCAATCCCTTGGCTAACTCATAATTTGAAATTTTTTCACGGTTTAAATTTTTTTTGTGCCGAAGAGATGTACGGAGCACAATCGATGACCAGATTGGATTCATGGTTAAAATTATTAGGTTTAAAAATTTAAAGTAAGAATACGATAATCGGCCCAATTACTAAAATACATAAAAGAATTGAGTACTATTTATTCCTTCCAAATTGTTTTTGCTATGTAGCTGTTTACAGGAGAGCTAAGAGGCTAAAAAGAGGCTAACGAAAGAATAAACCATAACACAATCACATAAAAAGAAGGGAAGAGGGATATTTTTTTGATTTTCATGTTAAGTTTTATATTTGCATAAGCCGAAGGTGTCTATGTGTTGCCTTACCCATATCCACCTTATCATTTTTAACCTGTACTGCTACAAATGAGAAAGATAGTCTTGAGTCTGATTTATCTGTTTATTACTCTTTTTCATGCAAAGGGAGGTCCTGTTGAAATCACATTATTGGATAGTTTGAAAAAGCTTTCAGCAGTTAAACCCGCCTACGTAGACAGTGTTGTAGAGGCAATGGAAGATGGGTTTCTAGCAAAAAACGATAGTCTTAAGTACGCACGTTTTCTCGATGTAAAGGGACATGCAAAACGCAACACAGGAAAATATGGGGAAGCCATTAAATCATTTAGTCAGGCATATGATATTTATGTGAGGCTGGGAAACAGAGAAGGGGAAACAAGGATGCTCAATAGTATTGGAGGAGTGTTAATTCGGACAACACAATTTGAAGAAGCCAATGGATATTATAAAAAGGCACTTAAACTTGTCGATCCATCCGATTCGGTAATGTTAAATATTGTTTATACCAACTTAGGCGTTACGTATGACTATACTGATAAAATTGAATTGGCGATTGAAATGTATAAGAAGGCTTTACCTTATAATATATCTCCCCGTGACGATTACCAGATCGGAGTAGTATATCATAATATTGGTGTTTGTTACAGCAGGCTGGAGGATTTTAAAAATTGTGAAAAATTTGAGCTACAAGCGCTCGCTTATCAAAAGAAAACCAATAGTCAGGATCAGCTAGCAAGAATTGGAATATCGTTGGGAGGGCTGTATTTAGATAATAAGATGCTGGATAAAGCACTATATTATTTTAAGTTGGGAGGGACCGCCGCCGAAGCTATTGAATCGTTGGAATTACAAATTGCTTTTTGTGAGAACATCATCGACTTGTATTTTACAATGAATGACTCGAAGAACGCGATGTTTTATTTCGATAGACTTAAGGTTTTAAGAGAGGAATTGCATACAAAAGAAAATCAAGAAAATATTGCAGAAGCCGAAACGAAGTTTAAAATTTCTTTAAAAGACAAGGAAATTGAAAATCTGAAAATCAGTAAAAACCTTGCTGATCTAAAAACAGAAAGAGTTCGTTTTTTCAGAAATATTATGGTGGTAATTATCGGACTGATTGCAGTACTTTTCTTTATTCTTTACAGAAACTTTTTATTGAGAAAGAAGAATTTTGCCTTGCTTGCTAGAGAAAAACAGCTTATTGAGAGTGAGAAGCTTGCCCTTGAAAAAAATAACGAATATCTGCAAAGTGAGAATGTGTTAGCCAGATTTGAAATTCTAAAAAGCCAAGTAAGCCCGCACTTTCTTTTTAATACGCTTAACTCCCTTTCTTATCTTATCGAAATTGATACCGATAAAGCCGTTGCATTTACAAACGCTTTTTCAAAGTTATACAGGACGGTATTGGAATTGAAAGAGCAGAATCTTATTACATTAAAGCAAGAATTAGAACATGCCGAATCTTATTTTTTCCTTCAACAAACGCGTTTTGGAGATAGTCTCAAGATTATTAAAAACATAGATCCAGAATTTTTGATGATGAAGCTCCCTCCTTTCAGTATTCAGATCGCCATAGAGAATGCCTTGAACCATAATCTTATCTCAAAAGCAGATCCATTGTTTATTAAACTGTACTGCTCAAAGCCCTACCTGGTCATTGAGAATAATTTGCAGGAGAAAATCAATGTAGTTAAGTCTACTTCCGTAGGAATAGCAAATATAAAATCCCGATATTCTTATTTTACGGAAATACATCCGGAGTTTAGTAAAACGGAAAGTACTTTTATAGTTAGATTACCGCTTCTGGAACAGCAAGATTAATTGTAAACAATCCAATCTGACCATAAATTAAGTCTTGACTAATAGGGAGGAAAAAGAAAAATGCAGGTAGTCAATCTAAAAAAAATCAAATCCGATTAAATTAATAATTGAGGTATAGTTATTTAAAAGAACAGGTTAAGATTTTGATCTGTTGCCGCATTAAAAATTAAAATACAAGTTCAACTTTATTATCTTAAAAAGAAAGCCTGACCATTTGGTCAGGCTTCAATGTTATTTAATCAGCAATCTTGAATTAAATTGTTTGGAGTCAAGATCGGCAGTTAGAAAGTATATACCGGGTTTTAATTTTTCAGGTGGATTAACCGTAATTACATTTTGATCGGGGATCAACTTCACATTTTCACTAAGTACTAACTTACCTACCACATCGTAAATAGTAATGTTCATCATTTGAATTCGATCAGAGTAAATTGTTACATTAATTCCAGTTCCATCGTTGGGGTTAGGAAATAATGTAATTTGATTTGTGTTTATTCTATTATTAAAGATCCACACAGGGGCAAACAAATTTATTTTACCATCAAAATCAATTTGTTTTAAACGATAAGCTGAACGCCCTATGGATGGATTTTCATCAGATGCTGTATAAGAATTTACAGAACTGCTATTTCCTGCACCTTTTATTTTTTCCAGTAGTTCATAATTTAGGCCATCAATTGATTTCTCAATCACAAACCATGCATTATTACTTTCAGAGGCAGTTACCCAATTGATTTTAACTTTGTCATTCTTTAACTGAGCATCAAACGAGATTAATTCAATGGGCAATGGAGAATTGACAAAGCTAACGGAGCCGATAAAAAAGGAATTGGCAACTTGAGCAAGTGTTAGTCCGGTACGGGATACCTGCGGCTGAGTAGTAGTTCCTCCATTGGTTCCTGCAGTACCCACCACGCTATTTGCAAGCATTAATCTAAGGTCGTTTACATCTCCCACACAGATCGCGCAGAATGTTCTTTCAGCAACCAAATTGTAGGTACCACCAGCAAGTCCATTCGCAGTAACCATAGTCCAATTGGCATCATTTCTTCTTTCAATGGTGGAAGCACCATCAGTAATATTCACATCTGTTTTTGTAGAAGCATCCGTGAAAGAAGCTGTAATAGTTCCCCCTGTTGTTGGAGCACTTACAGGTGTCGATAAATACATGGGCGCATAATAATCTCCACTTATTGTTCCCATTGGGAATAATCCTCTTACGTTTCCGGCAGCAATAGTTGTGGTATTAAACCATCTTTTAAAATTACCTCCACCCATAAAATTCGAAGAGGAAGGTGTGCATACTAGCGAGCCAGGGGCTGCAGCGGAAGTTCCTAATGTTAGCGTATTCGTTGAGAGATTAATTTCACCTGCAGTCATTGTAAATTGATTGCTTATTGTGGTATTAATCCCGATAGTAAATTGAGGAGATGTAGTGTATGTATTATTAGTATTGATATTATAAAAAGTAGTAGCGGAGCTTCCACCTATAGTTTGTGCATTTGCTGATCCATTGAAATTTACTGTATTCGTTCCGGGAGTAAAAGTGCCGCCATTGTTATTCCAATTGCCTTTTATATTCATTGTAGCCCCAGCAGTGAAAGTTCCTGTAGTTAAAGTTAAATCACCATTTGCAGTAAATGTGGCAGGAGCCGTGAAATTTCCTTGAGTCTGAATCAAATTTAAGGTGTTTATGGTTACTACACTTCCACCAGTATTGAGTGTGGTACCAATAGTTTTATTGATTTCAAGCGTAGAGAACGTTTCGGAAGTTTTTGTTCCGTTTATTGTTTGTGCACCTGTTCCAATAAAACTTACTATTCCTGTTCCAGAACTAAAAATAGCTGAAGCTAATGTTGCGTGTGTCCAGTTTCCTTTTATATTGATATTTGCCCCAGCAGTAAAAGTTCCATTTGTTAAAATGTAATTTCCATTGATAGTCAATGTAGCAGGAGCTGTAAAATCACCTTGTGTATTGGTCAGATTATTTACGGTCATAGTGGCAATGCTTCCTGAGGAGTTCAATAGACTGGCTGCAGTTTTATTGATCACCACATTATAAAAAGTTTCTGATATTGCAGTTCCTTTTAATTGCTGTGTTCCCGTACCAGTAAAATTCACTGTGTTTAATCCAGGGGTAAACAGTGCAGAGACACCAGAATTATGGACCCAATCGCCTTTTGCATTTATGGTTGTACCTGCTGTGAAGGTACCATCTGCAATTGTTAAATTTCCATTGATATTTAGAGTCGATGGCGCAGTGAAGTTCCCTGTTGTCTGACTAAGATTTTGCGTTGTTAACGTTACTGTAGATCCTGAAGTGTTTAATAACTGACCCGCTGTTTTAGCGACATTTACATGATAGAAAGTTTGAGCAACTGCAGTTCCTTTTATACTTTGCGCACCTGTACCTGTAAAGTTGACCGTGCTGGTTGAAGGTGTAAAAGTTCCACCGTTGTTTGTCCAGTCGCCGTTAATATTAACTGTTGTACCAGCAGTAAAAGTTCCTGCAGTTAACAGAAGCGAAGCTGTTGATGTTGCATTAATATTGAGTGTAGTAGGTGCCGTAAAATTTCCAGTTGTCTCAGTCAGGTTATTTGTTGTGATAGTAATTATGCTTCCACCGGTGTTTAGTAATTGCCCGGCTGTTTTAGCAATTATAACATTATAAAAGGTTTCTGATGTTGCTGTGCCATTTATAGTCTGAGCTCCAGTTCCACTGAAATTTACGGTATTTGTTCCTGGAGAAAAAACAGCGGAGCCAATGGAGGCATGAGTCCAATTTCCTTTGGAATTAATTGTGGTACCAGCAGTAAATGTACCATCCGTTAGTGTGTAATTTCCATTAATATTTAGTGTAGCTGGTGCCGTAAAATTTCCTTGAGTATTCGTAAGATTTTGTGTTGTCAGCGTAGTTGTCGATCCGGCAGTATTTAACAACTGACCAGCTGTTTTATTGACGACTACATGATAAAAAGTTTGGGAAGCAGCAGTACCTCTAATACTTTGTGATCCTGTTCCTACAAAATTAATAGTATTGGTACCAGGAGTAAATGTTCCCCCATTGTTAATCCAATCACCCGTAATATTAACCGTCGTACCGGCAGTAAACGTTCCTGCAGTTAAGGTTAGATTGGACGCTGTTGTAGAATTGATATTTAAAGTGGCAGGAGCAGTAAAGTTACCAGATGTCACAGTAAGGTTATTGGTAGTTATAGAAGTTACACTACCGCCTGTATTTAATAATTGACCAGCTGTTTTAAGAACGACCACATTATAGAAATTTTGAGCCGCCGTAGTCCCGTTTATACTCTGTGCAGCTGTTCCAGTAAAATTAACAGTATTGGTACTCGGGGTAAATGTTCCTCCATTGTTGGTCCAATTTCCATTGATATTAATGGTTGCCCCTGCCGTAAATGTGCCAGTGGTCATTGTTAAAGCGGAGGTTGATGTGGAAGTGATATTCAACGTTGCTGGAGCTGTAAAATTACCTAGGGTATTGGTGAAATTATTGGTTGTAATTGAAGTAATATTTCCGCTAGTATTTAGTAATGTACCGGCTGTTTTATTTACTATTACATTGTAAAATGTTTCTGACGTGGCAGTTCCTTTAATACTTTGAGCGCCTGTTCCATTAAAAGTAACGGAGTTGATCCCCGGAATAAAAAGGGCTGTTCCTGAAGAAGAATGCGACCAGTCTCCTTTTACATTGGTATTGCTTCCGGCAGTATATGTTCCATCCATTAACGTATAGTTACCATTGATATTCATTGTAGCTGGAGCAGTAAAATTCCCCGAAGTTGCTGTGAAATCTTGAGTGGTTAAAGTAGTCGTAGATCCATTCGGAGTAAGTAATTGTCCGGATGTTTTTGCCACAACAAGGTTATAGAAGGTTTGTGCTGTAGCTGTTCCATTAATGTTTTGTGTTCCAGTACCTGTAAAGTTTACAGTTCCAGTACCAGGAGTAAATGTTCCGCCATTGTTGGTCCAATTACCGTTGATATTGATTGTTGTACCAGCTGTAAAAGTACCAGCTGTTAAAGTCAATAAGGAGTTAGAAGTAGCGTTGATATTAAGTGTTGCGGGAGCAGTGAAATTACCAGTAGTCATCGTTAGATTATTCGTGGTTATAGAGGAAATACTTCCAGCGGTGTTTAATACTTGACCTGCGGTTTTTGCAAGAACAACATTATAGAATGTTTCAGAGCTTGAAGTTCCTGTGATGGATTGTGTTGCCGTACCCGTAAAGTTTACGGTATTCGTTCCGGGGCTAAATGTTCCACCATTGTTTGTCCAGTTTCCTTTTACATTTAGAGTGGTAGGTGCAGTGAATGTTCCAGAGGTTAGTGTTGTGTTTCCGGTAATGGTCATTGTAGCGGCTGTTCCAGGATTAAAGTTTCCTGCAGTTTCCGTAAAATTTTGAGTGTTAAATGTCGTTATGCTACCGGCTATGGAAGTACCTGCTCCTCCAGAATTATTTATAATCACATTGTAAAGTGTGAGTGTAGCATTAGACCCGTTAATTATTTGGTTGGCGGTTCCAGTAAATTCAATGGTTCCGGTTCGTGGGGTAAAAGTTCCTGAATTGGAGAAGGAGCTACTGCCGTTATTCGACATTATTGTCATTCTATGATTATCTGTACTCGTCAAATAATCACGATTGTCGAAGGTCATGCCGGAACTAATTGTCAGACTTAATACTTTGTAATCAGAATTATTAAATACTACTACCTGTTTCGCAATACCCGAAGCTAAAAGAAAGTGAGGGTAATTAGTTGATGAATAAGCTTGGAAAGCAAAAATGGTAGAACCTGCTGTTCCCGCAGTACCAAATTGTACAGTTCCCCCGCTAACATTATATGGTGATACATTACTTCCTCCCAAATCAATATCTGGATAGTTTCCTGTAGTTGCATCTTCCAGATAGATGATACCTCCAGTCATGTTAGTCTTTCCTCCAGTATAATTCCCCAATGCGAAAGTTGCGAGATTGGTTGGGGTTGTACCCGTATTTACAGTTCCACCAGTCATACTGAAATCAATATAATCCACAGCCGTAGTAGGGTTATAATTGAATCCACCTCCCAAACTTAAATTACCGCTCGTAATATATAGTTGAGGCGTTCCTCCATTCACCCGATACTGAAAATCGACAGTAGTAGTACTTCTTAGAACCAAAACACTTCCTCCGTTAATGTATAGTGCTCCTGACAATACAACATTAGACGCAGTACCGGTCATGGTTCCTGATTTGCAAAGATTCATGGTACCAGCGTTAGATTCAATCACCACATTAAAGGGGATAGTTAATGCAGTAGTAACTCCATTGTTATGGCAATCAGTGAGAGTAGCTGAGTTATTGTATTTTAGTGTTCCTTGTGTGAACGTAAAATTATAAACATTACCTGTGTTGATTCCAGTAATAAAATTAGCGGACTGTAGATCTACGATTGTTGTCTTTGATGATTTATTTAACGTAAAGTTAAAGATCGTGTATGTTCCCAAACCGGTCACAGTACTGTTACTAGCTCCTACAAATGCAATCGTTTTTGTTGCTGCTGCAGTATAGGTACCCGCATTACTAAAATCACCTGTGATATTGGTTGTAGTTCCTGGTGTATATGTTCCTGAAGCAATAGTTAAATTTCCATTGATGTTAACAGAAGTAGCTGTTCCTGCAGAGAAATCTCCGGTTGTCTGTGTAAAATTTTGTGTAGTTAATGTAGTCGTGCTACCAGAAACACTCAGCGCTTGACCAGCGGTTAATCCAAGTGTTATATTGTAAAAACTCTGACTTGGAGAGGTGCCGTTTATGGCTTGCGCAGCAGTTCCATTAAAAGTTACTGTATTGATTCCGGGAGTAAATGTTCCTCCGTTATTAGTCCAGTTTCCAATTACAGAGAGATCTCCTGCAGCAGTTACTGTTACACCAGAATTAATTCTAAAATTTCCAAAGGCAACTGTTGCTAAAGGAGTGATTGTGGCTGATCCCGTGAAAACAGTATTACTTCCAGATGCAAAATTAATAGGAGTATCTGTAACTGTTAAATTACCTGCAAAGTTGATCGTCTCACCTGATAATGTAGTAAAGGCACCTGCACTAAAATTATATCCTCCATTAAAATTAATGGTTCCCGCAGTTGTTGTATTAGATAAGGTATAGGTTGCATCACTTTGCGTTACTAGACCATTGAATGTAAAGTTTCCTGTGGAGGTCAAGAGGAAGGTTGTGCTTCCTGCAGAACTTGTTGATAGATTAAGTGGCCCTGTAAATGAAGCACTACCTGCACCACTTACTGTTAAGTTGATGGCAGTTCCCCATGTCATACCGGCAGCGTTAATGAAGGAAATACTTCCTGTACTAACCGTAATGCTTCCACCATTATTTCCGCCTGAAAGCACAGTACCTGCAATAACAATTGAACCAGCCCCAGCAGATAATGAATACGAATTACTATTATTGGTAGTATTAAAAGAGAGATCTCCTGTCCCTCCTCCTGCAAGAGTCGTAGTTAAACTGTTTGATCCGTTAATCGTAACTGCTGATGAAAAATTCCCATCACCAATTGTCAGACTTGCACATATTGCAGCTGAGTTTATGTTTACGGAGATGTTAGCTGGAATAACTGCATCTTCTGAATTTGTTGGACGGTGTCCTAACGACCAGTTCACATCCGTCTCCCATGCTCCAGAGGAGTTGAGCGTATTAACGGTAGTTGCCAATACCAATTGAGGTAGTGTTAGCAATAGCACTAATACTATTATACTAAAAAATTTATATTTTAGTATTTCAGTTTTTTGCAGAACTGGACTCAATAATTTTATTTTTGTTTTCACTTGCTTCACGTTAGTTATGGATAAACTATTTTTCTGATAACAGGAACGTAACGCTTACGCCTATGAGAAGTTGCGAATTAATGCAGCAGTAAAAATTCACAGGTAAAATTGTCTGTAATGATCTGATTGAATTGTAACTCTTTTCGAATTAAAGTAAAAAGTGATATTCTGTTAGAGAAAAATTAACAGGATTTCGAACTACTTAACAACCTTGATATCAAGTTATAAGAGGGAATAAATAAACTACAGTAGTTTAGCAGTAATTAAACAATATTGAATACAGATCTAAGAGTTCCGCTCTTTGATTTTTAAGAGTAGATAAACAACATGTAATAAAACGGAATACATTTTTTGAAATTTTTTTCGATATAAACTGATTTTTGATTTCTAGAATTAAAAGATATCAAAAATGGTTAAGGAAGATTAGTGTCATTATTGTACAAGATATTTTTTAATAAAAAACAGAGCGAAACAAGATCTAAGTATTATTGAGAAACAAGTACTCTAGCTACTTCTGGTTGGTAATTGCACAAAAGCATCATACCATACATTCCTGCTTTGAATTTTCAAGAACGTATATTTTTTTCGTGATTACCAGAATTCTCAATTGACTTTTATAAAGCGAAATATAGAGCGCTAAAAAATCAGGATAAAAAGGTAAAATCAAGAATGAAAATTAAATGTAAAAAAAATGCCTGTCAATGGGTTGACAGGCATTTGGATTTAAATAAGATTCAATTCTTACAAGGGATCAATTTTCGCTTTTACTTTAAATGTTAAACGCGCTTCAATACTATCAGCTTGAGTATTTGGAGCATTCGTAGTTCCGGTTACTCTGAAGTTTACTACACTTTGTTTGAGGTATTCTTTAAGATTTGCGTCTCCTGTTGACATAGCGATCTCCGTTACTCCATCAGGAACTGGATCTAAGAAGGCCACCTGAGTTTCAGAGAGTCCAGAAGCTGACATCAGGCCATAGGCTTTATCCACGATGTCAAAATTCTGGGATCCTGGATTTACCATTACAAGATCTGCACTAGTTAAAGTGATCGATTCAATATCGTTAATACTTGCATTATTATCGTCGAGTTTTTGTTGAAGATCTGATTGAAACTGTGTATTCGCTAGATCCACAGTTCCAAATTGTGAAGTAGTATCAACTACCAAATAAACATTAGCAATGTCAAGGTTAAAGGACACATCAACCTTTGATTTTTCGCAAGAATTAAAAACTGCAGCAGTTCCCACAGCAACAGCTAAAAAGAGGATTTTTTTCGTTTTCATGAGATTAGGTATTGTAGTGTAAATTTAGAAAGAATCAAATTAGTAACAAAGTAAATCCAAATTAATTAGGACCTTTCCTATAAAACATCAAGATAATGCGATGCGCAGATCAATTTTTATTGGAATTTAGCAAACTGAGGATACTGTCGTTCCTTTTCTTTTTTGCCAGATCAACAGGAGTTTTACCATTATTGTTTTTAATACTTGTACTTGCACCTTGTGAAATTAGAAAGGAGACGAAATCGGGTTTATTTAGTTGGACGGCATAGTGCAAAGCAGTCATACCTTTACGGTCTCTTGTATTAAGCTGAATGTCGTGCGTAGTGAGCATTTTTGCAGCAAGCGTATCTGCCCATGAAACACATTGCATCATATAGCTAGTATTTTTATATTTTGGGCAAGTGTAATTGATGTTTTTATCGAAATGAAGCAATCTTTGTAAGGCACTATATTCAACTGCTCTATTTTTACTTTTCTGAAAATTGAACAATACATTGCTGATGGCTGTATTTCCCATATAACCTGGTGTGGATACATTGCAAACTTGATTTAGCATCAAATTCATGAGCACATAATCGCGATTAATAATGGCTAAGCCGAGAGGGGTAAAGCCAAGATTATTTTTTAAATCACAAGGAACCCCATTTTTAATTAACCAATTCGCAACATCTGATTTTCTTTGATAAAGGGCATAATGAATAAGAGTATTGCCGTGTGCAAAACATTGTTCTTGTAAATCAAAACCGTTTTCTAAATATTCTCGAAGTGTTAAAGTATCCTCATTATAGATTAAATCCTTCAGTATTTTCTTAGAAGGTTTTTGTGCGATCATAGTCGATATCGAGCATAAAAATAACAGCAGAGAAAATAATTGTTTCATAAGTTCTATCGAGCAGTCAAATTCATTTTACCTTTCTTTTACACGATTTCAGTAATTCATTAGTATATTCTTCTGATATAGGTCGCCCTCCGAGAGTTTTACATTCATCATGGAATCTCCACGCTTTATCACACTCATTTTTGCTCCAATAACAGACCGAAAGCTTAAAGGTGGTGTTTTCATCTAAGGCATCAAGTTTATAAGAGGCATTCAGATTTTTAAGAGCAGCATTCAGATATTCACCCGCTTTTTTTGAATCCATATTCTTGCTTTCAAAATAGAGCGACATATAATAAGTTCCGTAATCGGTTAATAGGTGCGTGTTTTGTGGATTCATTTTCAGCCCTTCTTCATACTTCAACTTAGCACGATCAGCAGCTCCAATGGTCATGTACACTGCTGCAAATCCCCAGTAAATATCTGAATTTAAAGAGTCGAGTAAATACGCTTGATTAAAACGATACATTGCTATTTTTACTTCGTTGCGATAGAGATTAGTAAATCCTAATTTAATGAGCTCTTTTGAAGCAGAGATTCTGGAATTGTCTTTCTCTGCTATCGTAACAAAAAACAAAGAATCAGCTTGTAACTCTGTTTCATCTTTTGGGAGATTACCATACTTTGGTAGCATACTTTTATTAGTTTCTGCTTGTAGATCCCACTCCTGCACGGTTATTTGTTGTGCACATAGCTGACTACTTATCAGCGTAAGAAGAAGGATACTCATCAATTTCATAAGTCGACAGATCAATAAAAGATATTAAGCAGTAAAGATAGAGGTAGTTTCCCTGAATGGGAAAGAGGAATAATTAGAAAATCGTAAGTAGTAAGAATAAACTTTAGATCAAGTGATCAGCAATAAAACGGGAAAATAGTAAGAGAGAATTAGTTTTTAATAATTCGGGTTCTAGATGTTTCTTGACCATCAGTAACCAATAAAAAATACATGCCCGATTTTAGCGCAGAAAGATCCACAGTATAGTGCATACCCTTTATTTCCGATTGCTCACAAATAGTTTGTCCTGCTGGGTTAATAACTTTAATAACTGCATCATGAAAAGGCTGAAGGGCAGATAATGTAAATGTTGAAGTGGAAGGATTTGGATAGACAGCAAATGAAGCGTTCACCATTTCATGTAACCCAACGGTAAACTGACTCAACTTAGATACAAAGATATCAGAGGAAGCACCAATTGAACTAATCATAAATATTCCACTTTGTTCCGGATCCATGTCAGAAGTTCCAAGTAGTTGACCGGTTAGATAGATATTCTTTGTTGCATCAACACAAAGACTGTAAGCGGAATTAAAATCACTGCCACCCATCTGATTCGCGCTGATGAAACTGCCATTCGCGTCAAGCTTAGAGAGGAAGATATCGTAATCACCATAAGAGGTGATATTATTTGAAGTAATAGGATCAGGATTAAAATCGGCAACGTCTGAGAATGTTCCTGTAGTGTAGATGTTTCCATCAAGATCAATTTCTAAAGAATAACTGGCATCAGTTCCAACTCCTCCCATCTGGGTAATCCACATAAAATTTCCATTCTGATCGATTTTGGAAATGTAGATATCGTAACTCCCTGCTGAAGTCAAATACACAATAGCATTGTCAGGATTAAAATCAACTTGACCAGCGAAGTAACCAGAAGTCACGATATTATTAGAAGCATCAAGCGCAATGGAGGAAGCAGCAACCGTTTGAGGTCCGCTGAATTGTTTCACCCATAAAAGATCACCAGAAGCATTTAATCGCAATACAAAGGCGTCGTTATTTCCTGCTGAGGTTAATGAACTCACACCTGGACCTGGATCAAAATCTGCCGTTCCTGAAAAAGAGCCGGTCATGTAAACGCTTCCCAACATATCTACCGCTAAGGCACTGCCGAAATCGAAATCAGGACCTCCAAATTGTTTAGTCCAAACAAAGTTTCCGCTTCCCGTTAACTTCAACACAAAAATATCGAAAGTATCAACATTCGCCGTCATAAGAAATGTTCCTGCGCCTGGATCGAAGTCGGTTTCTCCTCTGAAATTTCCAGAAATATAAACATTGCCATCCCAATCAAGTGCAAGGGAAGTACTTACTTGTGTGGATTGTCCAGTAAGATCATCTGACCATTGAATTTGACCATCCGAATTAATTTTTGTGATAAAGACATTGAAAAAATCGAGCTCCGACATCGATAAAGTTCCTGTAGGAGCAAGGTTAAAATCTTCCAGACTTCCAATATAACCTGTCAGATAAATATTTCCACTTCCATCAATTGAAAGCGCTTGTCCCCAGTCAAATAAAGGTCCTCCAATGCGAATTGCCCATTGGAAATTTCCAGACGCATCTAGCTTAGAAAGGAAGATATCATTTTCTCCAGCAGAAGTTAAATTGTAAACGCCGAGACCCGGATCAAAATCGGCAGTTCCTGAAAAGGCTCCAGTTGTATAAACATTTCCGGAAGCATCTACGGCAATAGCCTTACCTGCATCATAATCGTTTCCTCCAAGCTGTTTTACCCACTGTAATCCGACAGTTTGGGCAGACAAAATGCCTGTAAAACACGACAGTAAAAGGAGAAGAAACACCTTTTTCATGAGTTGGGTAGAGAGGTTAAGAAGATTGGATTACACAGATTCCAGAAATAAAGATAAAAAAAATCCCGATACAGCCAGAAACTAATATTAATACCCCTTAAAAAAGGACTCCGTGGCTCTAGAAAATGAGTCGAGAACTCAAATTTACTCCTCTTTCAATAAAAGAACTGTGGAAATCAATAACCGAACTAACAACTAAAGAAATTCAGCTAAATCCTTGCAATTTAAAAAAGTATTTAGATATTTGTCTAAATATATAAATAAGAGGATGAACTTACTTTTTAAAGCATTGGGAGATCCAACTCGAAGACAGATTATCGATTTGCTGAGGCAGCGGGACATGACCGCAGGTGAGATCGCAGATCATTTTTCAATTAGTAAGCCGAGCATCTCTCATCATCTTGATTTATTAAAGCAAGCTGAAATTGTAGTGTCCATTAAAGAAGGACAATATATTATTTATTCTTTAAATACAACCGTGTTTGACGATATGTTAAATTGGGTAATGAACATTTCAGAGAAGAAAAAAACTAAAAAATAACGTACCGATGAAAATTGCAAAAAGAGATGGATTAATCTGGGCACTGCTTCTTATACCATTCGTTATCATATTCATTTTTTGGAGTAGATTTCCAGAAGAGATACCTGTTCATTTTAATTTTGAAGGGAAACCTGATAACTACTCAGATAAAGTTACCGGTCTATTTTTATTGCCGGTGATAAGTATTATCGTTTATATTTCATTTCTTATTTTTCCTGGGATAGATCCTGTCAAGAAAAATTATCTACTTTTTCAAAGCACCTATTTGAAAGTGAGGTTACTTATCCATGCATTTCTTACGCTGATTTTCATTCTTATAGCGATGTATTCGCTAGGATATCCTGTAAATATGTCTGTGATCCTTTATTACTGCGTTCCGGTTTTGTTTTTATTGTTAGGAAATTATATGACTACCGTTCGTCAAAATTATTTCTTTGGAATCAGAACACCATGGACACTAGCCAGCGAAGAAGTATGGTTAAAAACACACCGTTTTGCAGGTCCACTGTGGGTAGTTACTTCATTGCTGATGTTAGTCTTAAATTTTTTTATAACCGGAAAAGATATAATTGTATTTTTTCTTTGTTATGTTGCCATCCTTGCAATTCTACCCATTGGTTATTCCTATTTACTATTTCGCAAAGCCGAAAAAAACACAATAATTTAAGATGAAAACAATCTTCACAACAGCTATCTTATTTATATTTTCCGTTGCCCAACTTATTGCACAAACCGATTCACTACCTAAAAGTTCTGAGGTTATATTATTTACTAAATCCGGAAATATTCATGGTAGTTTAATGATACCAGCATCACCTAAACCGATGCCAGTAGTTTTGTTCATAGCAGGATCTGGTCCTACTGATCGTGATGGGAATAATGTATCCATGAAAAATAATTCATTGAAACTTCTTGCAACCGAACTTTATCAAAATCAGATTGCTAGTTTAAGGTTTGACAAAAGAGGAATTGCAGAAAGCCGTGATGCGGGAGAAAATGAAAAGGATCTGCGTTTTGATGATTACATTCAAGATGCAGAGGAGTGGATTAAACTATTGAAATCAGATCATAGGTTTTCTAAAGTCATAGTATTAGGACATAGTGAAGGATCGCTCATCGGAATGATTGCTGCAGAGCGCGCAGAGGCGCTTGGTTTTATTTCAGTTGCAGGAGCTGGTCAACCTGCAGATCAGATTTTACGTCAGCAGTTAAGAGGTCAACCGATGAATGTTGTTGCTATGTGCAATCAGGTGTTGGATAGTCTGGTGCAAGGTAGAATGATGAGTAAAATTGATCCTTCCTTAAATACATTATTCAGACCTGCTATTCAACCTTATTTGATATCGTGGTTTAAATATGATCCTGCAGCAGAAATCAAAAAGTTGAAAACTCCAGTTTTAATTTTACAAGGCACTACCGATATTCAGGTAAGTGTTAAAGATGCTGAATTATTAGCTGCGGCGAATCCTGCAGCAAGCTATATGAAAATTGAAGGAATGAATCATGTGCTGAAGGCGGCCTCTGCAGATCGTACACAAAACCTCAGTATGTACAATGATCCTTTAGCACCTGTTAAACCAGAACTTGTACAAGAGATCGTGAATTTTATAATGAAGATAAAATAGCAATTTAGTTTATTACGATCGATTTGATCTTAAATATACGCTCTCATCATTTTTGCCTTCTTATTTTATTTCTATCTCATCAATAAAAATAAAAGCATCGTCTCCCGCACCTTGATGCCATGCGGGAAGTTTACCATAATTGTATGCTTTAACTTTTAGATATCTTCCTGTTTTCAAGTCTTTAGGTTTGACCGTAAAATGTTCAATGCTGACTGTGTAATTAGAATCTACCAATACTGGATACGCACTACCACAAGGACTAAAATTTATTCCATCATCGGAGATCGAATATTCTACTAGCTTAGGTAATAGTATCCACGAACGTGTATCTTGTAAAAAGGTGGTTGTGATTTCATGAAAAGGTTTGATGGTTTTTAAATCTATCATACACTCAAAATCCTGACTTTGGTACCCTTGCCATTTCCCTTTTTTCCATGCAAGATCTCCATGAATCCCATCTATTAATCCATCTTCTCCGCCTGCATGATACTGCTTATTGTATTTAGAGAACAACCATATCGACCAGTTATTAGGGATCTTATGAAAAGTACCGCTACTGATTCCACTTTTCCCCCCATTTTTATCGATCACAATTACTTTAACAGTTAGTGTAGTATCTACCAATAGGGGTGTTTCGTACAATTCACTCTTTTCATCAGGATCTTTTCCATTGAGTGTATAGAATAATTTCATCTGTTCCCCCGGAACTGTATTAAGAAGCTCCACACGAATTTTATTTCTAAAAATCTTCGCCGAACTTTTAATAACAGGAAGTGACAATAAATCTCCATTCATAGTTGTAACGGGGAAGGTAGCAGCTGATGTACTTAAACTATCTGGAAAGGGACTCATTGTAAAAATTCTGCTTCCACCCTGTTGAATTTCATCATAAGAAAGTGTGTAGTTTTTATTTCCTTTTAGATAATAATTTTCAGGAGAAATTCCTTTTGCAATGATTTGAAAATTCTTTCCGTTTTCAAGATGAATTACAGCTTTAGGAAAAAGAGGTGCGCCAATTGCAAATTGAGGATTACCGGGACATACCTGATAAAATCCCAATGCGGATAACACATACCAAGCGCTCATCTGTCCGCAATCTTCATTACCAATTAAACCATCAGGAGCTGCAGTATAGAAATCACGCAAGATCTGATGTAAGCGCTCTTGAGTTTTCCAAGGCTTATTGCAATAATCAAATAAGTATATCATGTGATGGCTAGGTTCATTGCCATGCGCATATTGTCCAATTAAACCTGTGATATCTGCCTGATCTCGGCCTGTAGTTTTTGCAGTTGTATTAAAAAGTAAGTCTAGCTTAGAAGAAAACTTTTCTGTTCCTCCCGAACGAACCATCAAGCCAATTAAATCTTGAGGTACAAAAAAAGTATATTGCCATGCATTAGCTTCCGTGAAATTATTGCTTACTTCACGAGGATCGAACGGGTACATCCAACCTCCATTCTCGCGTGGACGAATAAATCCAGTTTGAGGATCAAAGAGATTTTTCCAAGACTCCGCTCTGCGTGAAAATGTTAAATAATCTTTAGGCTTATTTATTGATTTTGCAAACTGCGCAATGCACCAATCATCGTAAGCATATTCTAACGTTTTGGAAACAGATTCACTTTCATCATCCACACTTAAATATTCTTGTGCTGTATAAGCAGGTAATCCAAGGTGGTTCCAATTGGCACTTTTCTTCATCGCATCGAGTGCAACGTCGGCATCAAAATTTTTAATTCCTTTCATCCAAGCATCAGTGATCACACTCACTGAATGATAGCCAATCATACAATCTGTTTCGTTTGATGCTAGTTCCCACACTGGCAATCTTCCCCCATCTTTATATTGAGACAGAAATGTTTTGATGAAATCCAATGTTCGAGCTCGGTCGATAATGGTATAAAGCGGATGAGCAGCGCGAAAAGTATCCCATAAAGAGAAAACAGAATAATAAGTAAAATCCTGAGCGGTATGTATTTTACTATCCCTTCCACGATACTGATGATCTACATCCATATTCACATTCGGTTGAATCATGGTGTGATATAAGGCAGTATAGAATATTGTTAAAACAGAATCATTTTTGGAAGAAACCTCAATTTTATGGAGCTCTTTATTCCATTCGGCTTCTGTTTTCAACCTGACGAAATCAAAGTTCCATCCTGGATTTTCTGTTTCTAAATTTTTGATTGCACCTTCTATGCTAACAGTCGACATTCCTACTTTTACCAATAAGGGAACAGTATCGGATGCATTAAAACTTAAAGTAAGGTAACCGGTTTTATCTCCTTTTGAACTTGCTTCTTTTCTCGCTAAGATTTCTTTAGTAAAGGGAGCAGAAAATTTTAGCTGTAGGAAAATATATTGATCAGCGGCCCATGATTCGCTTCTTCTGGAAATCTCGATGGTGTTTGCATCGATAATTTTTATTGTAGAGGTTAGTGTTTTATCGCGATGATCTACTTGGATGACTAATCGGTGTGATCTCCCTTGTGGCCAGCGATACCGATGCATTCCAGTTCGAGTGGTGGTTGTTAATTCGGTTGAGATTCCATTATCAAAAACTACTGAATAATATCCTGGACTAGCTTTTTCATTTTTATGCTGATAAGCCGAAGCATATTTTTTATAATCAAAGATTCCTGCAAGCACGCTACTATCTTCTTGATATTCCATAAAGGGAAGAAGGGCAATATCTCCATAATCTGAACAACCTGTCCCGCTTAGATGTGTATGTGAAAATCCATAGATTAGGGAATCGCTTGCATGATACCCACTACATCCATCCCAACTTCCATCGATTCTTGTATCTGGGCTTAATTGCATCATCCCAAACGGAGCCGTTGCCCCCGGAAATGTATGTCCATGTCCTCCTGTTCCAATAAAAGGATTTACATAACGAACATAATTTTGTTGAGCTGCTAAGAGGGAAGTAATAAAAAGCAAAGAGAACAGAAGACGAATTTTCATTCTTCAAAAGTAAAAAAAATCATGTACGATGTACTTTTGCGGTTTGGAGGCAGTTCAATAAGTGCGTCAGTAATTATATTTGACTCCTACTGAATGTTTGATTTTGTAGTGAATAAAAGGTAAGGGTCACTTTCAATTACTATCAGCTTTATGAAACGGGATTAAAAACCATATTTAAAAAATGCATTACCAACCTCTTCGAAAAAAGATCCAAGTATCTATTTTAAAAATGCGTGTTTTTCTTCTATTGTTCAAATTAGAGTAGGTAGGAGAAGATAATTAAGTTGATTTTGGAAAACTCGTAATCATAAGCAGTGTATTCAATGATCAAATGGGTAGTAAAATAATGTCCAATAGCAAGTCATTCATCTCAAACACTATTGTATTTATTCTGTTTTAATTATTCGATTCGTTAGCACTTCATGTGAGGAGCGGATGACAACAAGATACATTCCTGCAGGCCATAGGTTTCCATATTGTAGTTGTTGTCCGGATTCAATAATAGCAGATTCAATTTGTTTTCCTGTTAAATCAAAAATCGTTAATTCCGCAGGTTCATTCCCTGTCCAGTTAAAGCTAAAATCACTACTTGAAGGATTCGGTTGAATGAGAACCTCATTATCAGGTTCACCTACACGGCAATTTACGGTTATGCTGCAACCTGTTGAAACTCGCGTACATCCATTGCCGTTAGTCACCAGTAAAGTATAAGTTCCTTGGGATTTTGCTTTATAAATAGATGCTGTTGCACCACTTAATGCACTACCGTTTTTACGCCACTGATATAGCAATCCAGTTCCCGTATTGGCATTCAATGTAATACTATCTCCTGCACACATTGTTAAAGGTCCTGGAGGATTAATGCTTGAAGTAGGGCGGGGATTTACAGTTACAGGAACGCCAGTTGAATTTTTGGAACAACCGTATTGAGAAGTTACAATGACCTTGTAGTTCCCCGTTGAATTAGCAATATATGTTGGAGCAGTTGCCCCCGCAATTATGGAGCTATATTTTTTCCATTGATAGGAATATCCAGAGCCTGTATTGGCTTGCAACGTAACATTACCACCATTACAGAAGGTTGTATTTCCTTGAGCTGTTAGAATTGCAGAGGGGTTACTTCTGACGGTTAGTGTAACCGATGGGGTAGTTCGAGTGTTTCCGCAAGCATCTGTAAGTATTGCACTATAAACTCCTGAAGTATTGGCAACATAATTATATCCATTTGCTCCAGAAATGATGACATTATTTTTATACCATGCAAAATAATATACACCGTAAGGGGCGGTTAGTGTTGAGGCGGATCCGGTACAAATATTAATTGGTCCAGCTGGAGAAATTGTTGGGGCAATAGGTAAAGTTGTTGAGGCCGATACAGTAATCTGAACGGAAGTATCACTTTTACAAGTATTGTATTGAACTACATAAAGTGATCGGTTAAGACCGGAAACATCTAAGAAATTGGTATCAGGAGCTGATGTAAGCCAGACATTAGAAGGCGCATCGAACCATTTATAGTGCGTGCCCGCAACATAAGGCGCTTGAATTCTTACAATACCGCTACCACTACAATTATTATTTCCTCCAATAGCAATAAGTACAGGTTTAGGGAACGGCGTAGTTACGTTTATCTGTAAAACCGTTGAAGTAGCAAACCCACAATTATTTAAAAGCTTACATCTATATAAACCACTTTGAGTAGCGGTAAAAGATTGTGAATTGGCACCTGGAATATCAGTCCCGTTTAATTGCCATTGGTACCCAGTCCATAATCCTGACGCAGTTAAAACTTTGCTGCCACATGGACCATTAGCCATTGAAATATTATTATAGGAATTCGCTGGATAGGTCGCATTATCCGACATCAGAACCCACGAACTCACAGTAAACAATATTAAAAAGGTATTCCCATCAATAATGTTACACTTGTATTCTCCAGAACCGAAAATTGGATTAATAAAAGGAGCCGTTGTCCCTAGAGAAGTCGCGGTTCCGTTTGCGGCAATATAACTCCAATCATAAATATTATTTCCTGTAGTAGGCTGAGCTATAAGATCGCATTGAATCCCATTATTATTTAGGTCACAAATGCTGTTTTTATTCTGTGGGGATGTGCCATGAACATCTATTCCAGAGGCAATAATACTTGCTTGCGAAAATGCGTTGGTAAACGAAAAGAAGGGAATAATCAAGAGTAGGGTAAGGACTTTTTTCATGGTAAACAGGTTTAGGCAACTCTAATGTAGCAAATATTATCAGAATAATCAAAAAATCTATCTTTTTAAGAAGCTCCCTTAAGCGCAATTCCCGTTTTCTTCCTATTTCTTTGTTACTTTCGCCTCCTTATATCAGAGTAAATTGCAATAGTTTTAGTATGCAGTTGTGAAACTGGATTTCCTAAAGGCAAAATGATATTACTGAATAAGAATTGATATAGAAATTGAGTATGTCGAATTATAATTTTAAACAGAGTTCTAAAACTAGGACTTTCAATTTTTTCAGAAGAGTGATTACCATTCCCATTTTCGAAAAAATGTTTGTTGGAACAGTACTAAAGAGTTCTTCTTCCTTCCTAAAAAAAATGATTCCGCCAGATTATTTGTATGCACGGAATAGTATTCGGGAAGTAACGCGAGGAGGTATTCATTTTAAACTCGACATTAGCAATGTGGTTGATCATTGCCTTTATTATGGAATTACTGATCAGCCTTACGGAAGCATTCTGAGCGAAATTAAGAATGCAACTACTATTCTTGATATTGGAGCAAATATTGGATCCACAGCTTTATTTTTTGCAAGCATTAATTCGAAAGCACGAATTTTAGCATTTGAACCACATCCAGATACTTTTAAGAGAGCGCAAGAAAACCTAAGTAGAAATCAATTTAAGAATATTGAATTTATTAATCTTGGATTAGGGGAAAGTAAGGCAACATTGAAATTATATGAAGTAAATGAGCATAACCCTGGTATGAACAGGATCCTTGCTAAAGATAAAGATTTACCTTTCAAGTCCATTCATGTAGAGGTGTTGGATAAAGTGATGGAAGAACGAAAAGTTGAGAAAGTGGATTTTATAAAACTAGACGTTGAAGGATATGAATATTCGGTTTTAAAAGGAGGAGCACATATTTTGTCATCGAAGCCAATACTTTTTATAGAGCTTGACGACAGTAATCTTCGCGAGAATAATACCAGCGCTAAGGCTTTGATAGAATTATTATTTTCCTATGGTTACCGGAATTTTACAAGAGCTGATAATTTTGAAGCTATTACTACTGAAACTGATTTCAGCAATTGTCATTTTGATATCATTGTAAAATAAATTCACTGTAGTTATTTGCCATTGTTATAAAAGATAAAAGCATTATTTTATTTTTAAGAGAGATGAAAACTTTTTTGGAGGAAACCTATCAGAAAACTAATTTTTCAGCCACACCACTAAATTTGACAGAATACGAGCTCTGTGTTTTTAAGGAATGTAATTTTAACGGAGCACAACTGCAAGATGTAAAATTTATAGATTGTGATTTCTTCGACGCAAACCTTAGCTTGTTGAACTTGGGCAAAACAATTTTAAGAGGCGTAAATTTCAAGGGTTGCAAATTGCTTGGAGCAAAGTTTGAAAATCCAGGAGAGTTTGCGTATTCTTTAACTTTTGAAAATTGTTTATTGGATCATGCTTCATTTCATCAAGCGAAAATAAAGAGGACTCATTTTAAAAATTGCAGGTTACACGAAGTTGATTTTTCCCGATGTGATTTATCAGAAGCCATATTTGATAACTGTGATTTAGCAGGAGCGGTATTTGAAAATACAATTCTTGAAAAGGTGGATTTTATTTCTTCCTATAATTTTTCCATCGACCCTGAAACTAATCGTATCAGAAAGGCAAAATTTTCTAGGAATGGAATATCAGGACTTCTTACAAAATACGATATTCAAATAGAGTAAGATATTTTATTGCTTGAACTTACTTTAGTTTATTCTAACCTTAAGTTTTCCTGTGTATTTGTCGTTATCAGCCCTTTAAATTGTCGCCATTCGACCCTCGTTTGTGTTGTTTTCGCGAGTATTTTCGTGATCAAATTAATTCAATAGTTCATTTTAATATTTAACGATATGCAAAAGATCATTCCGTTTTTATGGTTTAACAATAATGCCGAAGAGGCGATGGATTTTTATATGTCAGTCTTCAAAAATTCTAAATCCCTAAGTATTTCCAGGTATGGTAAAGGCGGACCAGGTCCGGAGGGATCTGTACTTGTGGCTTCTTTTGAATTGGAAGGACAGAGGTTCAATGTATTGAATGGAGGTCCGATGTTCACTTTTAATCCCGCTATTTCATTAGTGGTGATGTGCGAACATCAAACCGAAGTAGATTATTACTGGGAAAAGCTTTCGGAGGGTGGTGAAAAGCAACGCTGCGCTTGGTTGAAAGATAAGTTTGGCATCTCGTGGCAGATTGTACCTACCCTATTAGGAAAGTTGATGAGTGATCCTGATAAAGAAAAGGCTGGTCGTGTGATGCAGGCTATGTTGAAAATGGATAAGTTGGATATCGCAACACTCCAAAGAGCATTTGATCAAGAATGATCACTCTAGAACGTACAAATTAATACACTGGACTTTTCAATTTTCTTTTTATCTGATGATATTAGAGTTGATTGCATAGAAGTTGTTTCGTTTACTGAGTGCATACTTGAAGCTCTTGATGGATTATTGAATCATTAGAGACACTTCGATTCTAAGTATTTTCGGTTTATATCGACTAGATGCTAACCTTTATATTGTTTATAAAGCAGGATAAGAACTAATAGAATATTCGGCTATTTCACAGTCTGTAATCGAGGTCATCCTATTTGAATGGGGTAATTATGTTTTCGAAACTCTACAATATCCATTCACAAGCATTGATATTTTTTAGCGGATCAAACTCAATGTTCCTTCAAATTGATGTCTTACATGGAGATAATCATTCACATTCACTTTATAAATGTACACGCCTACTTGACAATCTTCGCTGTTATTTTCCATCTTACCATTCCATGAATTTTCTATATTCTTTGAATGATAAACAAGTTGTCCCCAACGATCAAAAATCGACATTTCAAAATCGCCAGCACCGATTCCCTTAGCTTTAAATTCTTCATTTTTATCATCACCATTAGGGGTGAATGCATTTGGAATGTACAAAGTAAAATATGGGGCTACATAAATTTCATTATAGCTAGTATCCAGACATCCGTATTGATTGGTAACAATCTGCTGAACATTAAAAATTCCGGTATCACTATATTGATATTGCGGATTCCTTAATTCAGAGCCACTATATCCATCTCCAAAACTCCATTGCCAAGCAATTGCGTTACTACTTTTATCAGAGAAATGCACTACTGGATTCAGGATGGATACTGGATTTGGTGCAGAAGTAAATCCTGCTTCCGGTAATGGTCTTACTACTACAGCCTGAGGACTAAGGGCAGTGGATGAGCATCCCGAATCGGAAGTTGCTGTTAACGAAATATCAAAATCTCCGGAGTAAGGATAAATATGTAAAGGTTCAAATTGTGTTTCAGTGGTACCATCTCCTAGCTGCCAGAACCATTGTAATATCGAACCGCTAGAAACTTCAGAAATATTTTTAAAGGAAGTAACTTCTCCCAAACATACTGTAGTAGTACTGAAATCAATTATCGGTACTGGGTTTATTTTAATGATTGCTGATGCACTATCACTACATCCATAGTCATTAGTCACTTGTAAGTTTACCACATACTCATCATCATCAAGAAATAAGTGCGATGGATTGTTGAGAAAAGAAGAAGTGCCATCTCCAAAATTCCAATAAGTATTAACAACAACACCTTGTGTAAGGTTGGAAAGCTGCACAGGAATGTTTTCACAAGCGGATGCTGAAGCACTAAAGACAACATCTGGAGAAGGTATTACTTCAACAAGTAGCGTATCGGTATTGATACATCCATTCGTATCTGTAACCATCACCGTGTAGTTAGTATTGGTAATTGGTGAAACAGAATATTGCGCTCCTGAATTATTTCCTGGCATCCACAGATAAACAGCTCCTCCCGAAGCTAATAATGTAGCTGTATTTCCGATACAGATGGTTTGATCATTTCCTGCATTTGCTATGGGTAAATTATTTACTTGTACCCGAACAGAATCAACAGAAACGCATCCATTAATATCTGTGACAGCTACACTATAATTCATTGTTGTGCTAGGAGTTAAGGTTATTACAGAGGAGGTATCGCCGATGTTGAGCCATAAATAACTTACACCACCGGAAGCACTCAAATTCACCGGATCTCCCAAACAAATTGAGAAATCTGATCCGGCGAACGCGAGCGGCAAAGGGTTTACAATTACAGTTGTACTATCTATTACTTGACAGCCAACTGGAGTATTAAAATCAACGATATAGGTCGTTGTAGTAGTTGGTGATACTATTATACTATTGCTATTACTACCACCTGGACTCCAATTATAGTTTACACCTCCTGAATCCGTAAGTTGAATATTGTTTCCAATGCAAATGGATACGAAATTCAATGAGCCGGAAATTGCGGGGTCTACATAGATGGTTACGGTATCTGTTGCGAGACAGCCATTGACATCAGTTACTTTTAGTTCATAGTCTGTAGTTATGCCAGGACTAACAATAATAGAATCATTTGTTAAGTTACTCGGTGTCCAGAGGAAAGAAACTCCACCATTTGCAAATAATTGTGCTGAACTTCCCGAGCAAATGGTTTGATCAGGACCGGCTGTTGCAATTGCTTTCGGAAAAATTTCGACATGCACCGTATCAAAATTTATACATCCATTAGCATCTATTACTTCTAGCTGGTAATCAGTTGTGATGATTGGTGAGATTTGGATTGATGAAGTATTAAAATTTCCAGGATTCCATAAATACACAAGTCCACTCGGAACTGCCGTAAGAGTGGATGTAAGCCCTTCGCAAAAGGAGATATCCGCACCAGCATTTGCTAGAGGAAGTGGGTTTACAAAAACACGAGCACTATCTGAACGATGGCAAAGATTGGAATCGGTGACTGTCACAGAATAGGTTGTTGTAGTCAAAGGAGAAATGGTAATACTATCAGCTGCTGTTGCATTATAATTCCAAAGAAAAGAAACACCACCACTTGCATATAAAGTTATTGTGTCACCCAAACAAATCGTACGATCAGGACCAGCATTAGCAATAGGAAGTGGGAGCACAAAAACGGTAGCGGTGTCAAAATTCCTACATCCGAGCAGATCAGTAACTCTTAATATATAATTCGTAGTCAACATTGGAGATACTGTAATTGTGCCATTTGCTAGACCACTCGGAGACCAATAAAAAAGTCCTCCTCCGTTGCCATTTAAGGAAGCACTATCCCCATAGCAAATAGTTTGATCGATACCGGCATTTACAAGAGGCAAAGGATTTACAGTAACGGTAACCGTGTCGAAATCGACACATCCATTTGCTCCAGTTACCTCTACGATATAATCAACAGTTGAAGCGGGAGAAACTGAAATTGTATTACCCGTAAACAATCCGTTATTCCATTGATAAGATACACCTCCCACGGCAGACAATGTTGTAGATTGCCCCAAACAAATAGCGCGATCAAGACCCGCATTTGCAGAAGGAATCGGTTTAACTGTAATCTGAAGAGTATCGCTGTTAACGCAACCATTGCTATCCGTAACATACAAAATATAAGCAGTAGTGATTAGTGGTGATACCACAATACTACTATCGGTAGAACCTCCCGGAAACCATGTATAACTTAGATTACTGGAAGTGGTTAATGTAACAGTATCACCTGGACAAATGGATTGCGCTCCGTTTATATTTACAGATGGCAATGGAAGTTGTAAAACATAAATGTATACACTATCGTAAACAGTATTAGCACAACCATTGGGAGAAGAAACCGCCACTTTATACCATCCACTAACTGTTGCTGTTAAAATCGGATTGGCGCTATTAGGATTGCTTAAACCTACTGCCGGCGACCATGAATATAAATAATTAGAACTTGCTGGAGTAAGCGTGACGCCTAATTGTACTTGTTGATTTACACAAACAGAATCCGATATTGATGAGATTAATAATTGTGGAGGATCTGGAACTTCTACTTCATAATAGAAATTTTTCTCACAACCGGAAATAAATTCGTTGCCATGTTGAATATAAGTACCTGGAAGAATGGGAGGGGTAAGTGTGAGTACAGCACCTATACCAATGGTATCATTCGGAGCAGCACTTTCTGACCACCAAGAACCAAACAAAATATTCTGAGATCCGAGGTGTATAGTATCGGAAGAGCAAGTGATAGAATCAATTTGGATAGGTGAACTTTTTGAATAGGATCCTACGGAGTACGCATAACTCTCTGCACTACCCGTACCATATACATAGGCCGTAAATCCACTATCCGCTTCAAGCATATGACTTCCTTGAGTGAGCGATAGTTTGACATACGAAACAGCTGTGCAATAATTTACCGTATTGAAGAGATTGGAAGCTACCGATATTCCATCAAGTTTAAGTTGACCAATATCTGCAGTATTCATAATAACATTTACGTTATGTTGAGTAATCACAGTGGAAGTGACCGTACTGAAAACAACTTTATCAATTTTTTGTTCCTGCGCATTCAGATACATCATCGACGGATCCCCTGCTCCAGAACAACTTACCCCCTGCATGTACTGAATTACGGAGATAGGCTTGTTTGAATTAATACATCGAGTACCGATAACATTATTTATCTCCGTAAACTGACCAGCATTTAAAGTGATTGGCGCACCGCCATCAATAGTTACCAATGAAGAATTTTGATCCGCAAGAATTCGTATGGTATAGCTAGTTGCAAATGCGAAGGGAACAGAATAGTAAATCTTGCCCCAATTTGGCACTGGGATAGCTTGATCAAACAATATATCGCAAGCAGTACAACCCGAAGGAATATTTACACAGGTAGAACCTGAAAAGACAGCAAATGGCCTACATGAGCCGCTACTATCGGTAGATTTTATAAGAGTTCCAGTAAGGTCGTTAGAGTAACTCGACGAAAGTAATTGATAAGATTGTCCCGCATTCAGATTCACAGTGAAAGGGACTCCAGCGGGTTTTCCACCTAGGGTAGATACTGTAGGAGTAATGTTAAATTGAGTGCCATCTTCCGTTGCAACAATGAGTAAGTCGGAATTTAAATTAGGCGGACTATAATTACTTAATCCTTTGTAACTGCTGATTCGATATTCTGTCCCTAAAGATTGTTTAGGATAAACAACAGTTCCATCAGCGGTGTATTGCTGAAAGGAGATTGCAAAAACACTTACAGTATCGTTAGTAATAATTTCTATTCCTTTACTCTCTTTAACTTCGGAAGTAGAATGTTCTACAATATTTGGCGGAAGCGTAACTGTTGTAGTTTGGTTGGCGAGAACGGTGAAGGTCTGAGAATATCCTTGTAATGGGATAGTAATTGTTCCGGTGGTATTTACCTCTGAGGTAATGAAAATATCACACCTCTTTATAAAGGAGCCAAATTGCGGATTATAAGGAAATCCAAGCCAAAAGTCTTTTCCTTTTGTTGGGATTACACCCTGTGAAAATCCACCATTATTAATTAACACCAATAAAAAAAATACACTATATTTTATTATTTCCCTTTGTGATACTGTTATCCAATCTGTAATACATTCCCGGATGCAGAGGTTGAAGATGCCTTTGTTCATGGTAATAGGTTTTAGATTAGGAAGTAAATAACGAAACAGAATCAGGAAAGGCTTAATAAATATCATGCCAAAAAATAGAGGCTATTTAAATTAATTAATAAATCTTAAGAAATGTTTAGAGCCCTAGAAATTGTAGTTTCTAATCGTAAATAAAAGCATAAACTTGAAAAATATGTATAAGACAAATGTCATCCTAATAACAAAATAAATATTATTTTATTATTAGGATTAAAGGTCAACTAAAACTTCGTTTAGAAATCTCCCCGCGTTTTTAATGATCACAAGGATTGTAATGGTTTTGGTTAGTAAGGGTTAGGTACTATACAGATTTGTGACAATGCTACTCATATTTATTTGACTTTACAAAACTATTTTCATTTTATATTCACGAAATCTTTTAAATTTTTTTTACAACAGAATTTAATAGATTGGCGGAAGTGAAGGTTGTGTTGGCGGAAGCATTGTTTTAAGGCGAAGGGAGGAAACTAGTCTCCACGGGAGCAAATTTGGAGTACAAGAAATAATGATATACTTTCACCCTACCTAAAAACCACCTACCTATGAACTTCCCCGTTATTTTGATTGCAGCCCTCGTCCCAATGATCATGGGCTTTATCTGGTACAATCCTAAAGTATTTGGAAACATTTGGATGAGAGAATCCGGCCTTACCCTTGAAAGTATGAAAGGCGCCAATATGGCAAAGACCCTTATCCTCACTTTTATTTTTAGTTTCCTAATAGCTGTAATGTTACAGATGCTGGTGATTCATCAGTTCCATCTGCAATCCATTGTAATGGGCGATCCAGATTTGAAAAATCCAGATTCTGAATTATCAATCATGATGAAAAATTTCATCGATAAGTACGGACGAAATTACCGAACTTTTAAGCATGGTGCGTTTCACGGAACATTTGCAGGTATCGCATTAATACTTCCAATTATTGCCACTAATGCGATTTATGAACGCAGAAGTGTAAAGTATATATTCGTTGTTTCTGGGTTCTGGATAATTAGCTTTGCATTAATGGGCGGGATTCTCTGCCAATGGGCTTGATTGGTTTAGAGAAATCTTCATTCTTCGTGTAACCAGCTTTCATGAGCTGCTATTTCCTCTGCAGTAAAAATCTTTTTTAGCTGCTTACTCCGGAAGGAAAAGAGTATACCTAATGCTGGTCCAATAATCATATATGCCATACCAGATAAACCGGCATAGCCATCATTTAAGATACAGGAAAGAACTAACGAAAACATTCCGATACTAATCATAGTGATATGTTTATAGATCTCAGATTTTGTACAATAACTTTCAATTGCATTAAGTCCGATCACCGCTCTTTTTTTATAGGCATTTAAGTATAACAAAAAAAGTACAAAGTATACGAGGCAAAATCCGGATGAATAAATTACCATCAGTTCTCGGATCTCGTCCGAATTCTGAATCCTTTGCATCATTACACCATCATGTTCAAAACTATTACCCATTGTTAAGAGAGAAAAGAGAAATTTCAAGGGATAAACATAGATCAACACCACGAAAAGAAGAAGTGCATTCAACACTATCGTTCTTAAATCATTCAAACTAAACAACCTGAAATAGATATACTGTTCATACCAGATCATGAAGAGCATTATGAAGCAAATGGCGAAGCCAAATACACCATACAATCCATGTTTCATTTCTGAAAAAGTTTCGGGTACTTCGAGTGAAACCACGAGTAAAGTCATTGCAAATGCAAAAACGGCATCACTGAATCCTTCAATGCGGAGTACTTCATGACTCCTCCATTTGATCTTACTATGATTTTTTCGACTCTTTATTAGTTGATTTCTGAGCATAGTACATTGATTCAATCAGTGAAAATATCCAAAAATTATTTCAAATCAAAAAAGTAGGATCCAGAGAACTTAGGGCGTCTTTTTCAAAGTTCTATTAAACCAGAAGTTACAGCAAAGAGTACAAGCCCTATTCTTGATTTCACACTTAGTTTCTCAAAAACAGCTTCACGGTATCCATCTACGGTTCTTATACTAATATCCATTTGGTCTGCAATTTCTTTATAGGGGAGTTCGGTGCAGCACAATTTAATAAATTCCAGCTCTCTACCCGTTATGCTTTCCTGCAGATGACGAAGCTGTACAGTATTTTGTTGACGATATTTTTTTGATGTAGTGTCTTCAGCTTTTACTAAACTTTCAATTACAAATTTATCATAATAAAAGCCTTTTTCAAAAACTTGTAGTATTACTTGATGCATAACTTCTGGGAGCGCATCTTTAAAAAGATATGCATGCGATCCGGCTTGTATCATTTCACGAATATTTTTCATATCCGTACTCACGGAGAGTGCAATAATTTTCAGATCAGCGTATCGACTGTGTAAAATTTTAATGGTATCTAATCCGCCCATAACAGGCATATTTACATCCATCAAAATAATTTGCGGCCTTTCTATTGCTACTTCTATCTGATCTAGAAAATCTTTTCCATTAGATGCTTCCATAATAACTGTGAAATCTTTCAAGTTTTCGATCAGCAATTTTATCCCGCGCCTTACGAGGGTATGATCATCTACTAGAGCTACTGTAATGGACATATTTAATCAGATTGAAGTCAGGAATTCGGGAATTCCAGTAAAATTTTCAGACCATGAGGAACAGCCGGAGATATTTCAAACGTTCCTTTCATCATTTCGGCACGTTTTCGCATAGAAGTCATGCCTAGGCCATTTTTCAGTTTTTCAATTTCCAAATTCTTATCGGACCCCTTTCCATTATCTTGATAAATGATTTGGATTTCATTACCCAACAAAGATACTTTTAAAGTTATTTCTGAAGCTTCGGCATGTTTTATCGTATTGTTAACACATTCCTGAATTATACGGAAAGCAAAAAGCTCATTGGAGGAGGAAACAAACTCAAGATCGTCCTGAAAATCCAACTGCGTTTTTAAAACATTATTTCGTTCTAGACTTTCGAAGATTCTTTGTGTAGCTTCTTTTATTCCGAAAGAAGAAATATAATCATGACTTAATACTTTTGATATGCTCCGAATAGATTGGAGTGCTTCCTGTACAGAATCGCGGGCTTCACCCACTAAATTGTTTTCAGATAGTAATGGATTTTGCCGCAAGTTATTCAACTGAATGATAGAAAACGTGAGCAATTGTCCAACGTTATCATGGAGATCATGTGCCACATCGTTTAGTGTAGATTCTGCGACTTCAATTTTTACACGATTTACTTCTTCTTCAATGGAAGCTTTAATTTCCAGAACTTCTGTTTGATGTTTTAATTTCCGATTTCTTCCAGTAAGCAGCAGATTGATTAGCAGCAATACCAGAAAGACAATCAGAAACGTTACAACGATCAAGAAGAACGCAACATTCCCAATCTCTTTGTCCATAATAATCCAAATGTTACAATCAGAAAAAATAATAAATAAATTACCATAACAGTGATTCGAAGTAAATCATTGCCTAAATCCGGTCGGATATCACCGATCCATTGGTAAACGGAGAACATCGGAGAACTCCCGCAATTATCGAGAAGCATACCACTTGAAAACCAAAAAATAAAATTGTCCTGAGGCCTGGCGTGAATATTTTCAACTTCTTGTTTTAAATACATATAAATAAATACTGAACTTACCATCAATCCACAGATCAATGCAAATACATTCCAGTTTTCAAGTCCGCTATAAAAAACAATATCAGCAATAAAAAAAATTGCTAACAGTGGTATAGTAATCAAAATGGCATTTTTCTTAGCTTTTGATTTGAATAATGGATAGTAAATGGAGATAACCAGCAAGGTTTCGAGTGGGAGTGCAGTATTATAAAGGATCATATTATTGTGAACTACTTTTTCAAGTATGATCGCAGCCAGATCTACAGCGATGTAAAATAATATAATCGAAATGGTATACCATTCAATACGGGAAATCTTGTCATGATTACAGATAATTAATGCAATTAAGAAGAGTATTTGACCGAATAAGGAGAAATTCGCAAAGATCTCTTTTAGGAGGAAGGACACAATTTTGATCTGAAGTATAGAAAGCTAAGATAGCAACTACTAAGAATTTCAGAAATATTACGTTAACACATTCTTGGGCACGGATTAGAGCCTTCCAAGAACCGACCTTGATAATCAGTTCCATTAGGGGAAGCTCCATCATTAATAATCGAAACCCCGTATCTGTCTGTCATACAAAGCATAATAGTATATCCCATGAACTCATTCATGGTTACTCCTAAAAGATAATAGCAGTCATACTCTGTATTAAAGTTATTAGCCATTGCACTGGTCATATAACCATGTTCAATTTTAATAAAAAATCCCGCCATTGGATTGGTAGGGTCTTCAGGACTTAAAGGAAGGTTTGCTCTTATTAACTGGCGAATATCTTCCCAATAATGAAACCTCGATTTTTTAAACATATCATTACCGGAGTTTTGCACTTGTCCTTCAACCAAAACGCCAGTATAAAAACGCTGGATCATTGTTTGTGCTTCAATCTCAGTAATGGATTCTGGGAATGGTGTTGAAGGATTTATTACTTGATTAATATCTAAAATACAATAATCGCTATTTACTCCTGTGTTAATTCCAGAGCGTGAAACGAGTAGTACCAGTGCATTCTCCTGATTTAATGCACAATGAAATCTTAATCCAGTAAAGTGGCCTGAATTATTCTGTTCAAAATAATTGGTAAGGTCATTTGCACTGACTACCGTATCAACAAAATCAACCATTATCGGATTAGGGGAAGACGCTAACATTAAGTTTTCACTTCTTTGGGCAAAAAGATTATTTCGTTCTGAAAATATTATTGCTGTCATTAGTATTGGAGAGAGCTTTCCTAATGTCAGCAGTGATGTTTGACTATCTAATTTGAAGAAGAATATACATAGTGCGATCAAAAATACAAATCGGAGGATTCTTAAAGTCTGACAATTATTAAAATTTACTTTTGTTTGTGGTTGCATATTCTTATGTTTACTTTTAATTTTTCTATTCGTAAAAGGTAAGTATTTTATTATAAATCTGATCAAGGTTCGAATGTAATGATTCATCTAAATCCTGAATTTTATTTTTGTTAAACTCTAAACAAGTTAATTCACTTATATTATTTGGTATAAGAACATTTTCTTGTTTAAGTAGAATTATAGGTTCTTTGAATAGATGATTACAGTATTCAGCATCAATCAAAGCTTGAATAAACCCCAGTTCAAAATAAACATTAAGATCAGTAATGAAATTTCCATTTTGTAATTTTTCATCTGCAGTTAAGATCGCTATCGCACAATCACATTCCCAATAGATCATTTCTTTGTGTTCCGTATGAACAAATGCATCATCATTTCCTTCTCTTAGAACTACTACTTTATATCAGTAGCTCTCAATCAATTTTTTGATGATTTGCCAGACCGTACTTTTACCTCTTATGAGGTATACTGTGAAAGGTCGGGTTTTACCTTTAGACCGATGCGATTTATAAGGTGGAAAAAAGTGGGAACTTTGAAACATAATGATTAGCTTTTCAATATGTTAGGGAATATTTAACAGGGCAATAAATTCACTTTTGTAGTCCGATTTTCATGGAGTGAGGACTGTACGTTATATTGATACTTTTAGTTAGGGCTAAAGTCAACATATAAATAATACTAAAAGGGGGTATTTTCCCCACCGTGTAAAATACCCTCTTTTGGTATTAAAATGTTCCTGTACTTTGTTTAAGCAAATCAGTAGTAATATTAAACTTACCTTTTCTAATTTCCCTATTCCGTTACCCAACGAATATGCTTTTATCTGATCCGCATGAAAATCATGCGGACTTTTTTTATCATAAAAAAACCCTCTGCTTTTTCAGAGGGTTTTTCATAGATCAATTAAAGTTATGAATAATTAATTTTTAAATAACTTAAAGGATCTTTCTTCGGAATCTGTCATTACTTTAAGAAAATAAATTCCACTTGACATGCTGGATACATCAATCCTCAATTCATTTTCTATTACCTGCGGAAACCGGAATATTTCTTTTCCCGTTACATCAGTAATAAATATTTGTTTACTTGTAAGCGTAGTTCCAAGATTGATAGTTAATTCATTTTGCATTATTACTGGGTAAACGGTAACTCCGGAAAGCAATAAAGGCTGATCAATCCCCACGTTAGTTAATGTAATGCAATTGGAAGTATCAGTACATCCTGATTGTACAACGCTTACTGCATAACTACCATTAGTAGTAGGAGTATAACTTTGCGATGTAGCTCCAGCAATGGGTGCGTATCCATTATTGCAATCTAGCCATTGATATGTTGAATTTGCCAAGGAGGCCGTCATTGTAGAGCCAGAAGTAATTACATTCGTATTTACAAAAAGCAAACTCAAGGTTAATGCGACTACCGAATCACATCCGTTGGTCGTAGTAAGTGTGTCGTAAAATGTTCCCGGGCCATACACATTAGTTCCATTAAAATTGAAAGCCACACCAGGACAAACAAATGCAGTGATCGAAGTAGCAGAAGTTGCACCGGCAACAAAATTAGACGCCAATCCTGTTAGCGCCATATTATTAAATGTTCCATTGATATTTCCCGTTTCATCCGTTAATGAAGTTATTGCAGTGTTGCCACCTCCAGCTATTCCTTGATTACATTTATAATAGAGTTCAAGACCATTAGCGCCTGGAGCAATTCCGTTTCCCGGTAAGCATGTGATTTCAGGAGCGGTCAAAGCCCGTGACCATAAGCTCACTTCATCCATTTTCCCAGCTAAGTAAAAACTTGCATTTGCGAATATTACATTTCCAACAGTAAGATCCACTGCAGAATTAGTAATGGAACCAGTAGCAGCGGCAGAATCCACAACAAAACCATTCTTGTACAAACGAAGAAGACTACCATCATAAGTAAATGTAAAATGCTGCCAAGTATTTAGCTGAAGTCCGGAATAAACTATATCATAAGCAGTACCAACGCTATTCCGGAATCTTGCTTCTACTGTGTTGGAAGGGGAGATTTGCACTAAATAAAAATCTGCATCGATATCATTCCGGATACCCGTGAAGCCATCAAAATTTGGGTAAGCAGGATTTGCATTGGTTGGATATACCCAGCAACTAAGTGTCATTTCAGTTGATCCTGAAATCATGGAAGATGCGGCTGGGATGGTTACATAATCATCAACCCCATCAAATGATAGAGAATTTTGAACTTGCGCGCTGACTTGAAGTCCGAACAAATTCAGCAAGAAGAAACAGAAGAAGAAACAACGCGTAAAGTTTTTCATCAGGTATAGGTTTTGTTAGCTTATACCTTCAAAAGTACAATTTTACTTAATTCAACTCTGCATCTTCATCCTCTAATCCTTCCTCATCTTTCACAATTTGTTCCGGAACAACATCAAAAATCATTGATTGATAGGAAATGTGGAAGTATACATTTAGATTTTCCCAACTTAGATTTTCAGGCCAAAGCGCCTCATCATCAGTCCATTCTCTTAGTAACAAACTGAACCAAGATTCCGCAGCTTCCGCCATCCACTCAAAGGCTTCGTCTTCGTCTTCAAATTCAGGAATCAGAAAAGAGGATGCTGCGTCATGTCCCGACATGTCCTCAATACTGAGTTCAAAATCTTGTCCGAGAGCATTTGCCCAGTCAACACAGGCTTGTTTGGGGGTAATTACCAGGAGGTCTCTGTTAATGATGTGCATGGAATTCTTTTTAAGTCGGGATAAAGGTAAAAAGTTTAACAGTATGAAGGATTTATCCACTGATAGTCATCTCTTGATTTACCTTCTGTTCCTTTATAGTCGCTGAAAAAGTGTTCTCTTTCAAGATGTGATGTTCGTCAAGGTTTGCATGGAACACAATAAGTGGTAGACTAAAGGCGAAGGTACATCCTTCGTTTTTTTCAGAGTTTACCCAGATCTTCCCCCCTTTTTCTTCAACTAGCTTGCGAACTATTGGCAATCCAACACCCATCGTTTCTAAATCGTCTCTGCAATTAAGGGTCTGAAAAATTACAAATATTTTATCATGATGTTTCTTATCGATACCCGGCCCATTATCCGTTACCATGAAATGCCATTCTGTTTCACACTTCTGGGCAGTGATGCTAATTTGAATATCTTCTTTATCATTAAAGCGGATGGCATTGGAGATTAAGTGCGTGAAAATGCACATCATTTTCTTTCTTTCTGCGATGATTATAGGCAGATTTTCTGCAACATTTATCGTCACTTTTTCACCGGGATGGAGCTGATGTATAATATCAAATATCAGCATCCTTACATTAACTTCCGTTGATAATTCCTTTACTCTATCAGCTTTCGAATATTCCAATAATGCATTTAGCAGTAGATCCATTCGGTTTACACGAGCCTTGATTAATGTAAAATGATCTCTCAATTCCAGATTAAGTAACTCACGACTTTCTTCCTCGATGATACCCACTAAACCACCTATTGCACGGAGGGGCGCCTTGAGGTCATGAGATGCGATAGAAGCAAATTTTTCCAATTCTTTATTTGATTTTTCAAGATTGATGGAATAGCCTTTCAAAAGTGCATTTTTATTTTTTAGTTCGGCATAACTTTTTTCGACTTCTTTTTTCGACTTCTCTAATCCCTGTGTAATTTCATTTTTCCCGCTTTGTAGGTAACGACTTAAACTGGCAATCATAAAAATGGAAAGTAATCCATTAACCATGAAATCTTGCATGATCAACTGAGGATCTTCTTTGAATAAAGCAAATGAGGTAAGATCAGAAAATGAACTGATGAAATAGAGATAGATAAATTGCGCAATGAATACTGCAGCAAAGATACCTCCTCGCTTTTTTCCTAGCAGCATATAGGAATACAATACCACCACTCCATAATAAAGAGTTCCTCCTGTTCGTACACCACCACAAGTATATGCCACCGCATGAAGCAGAAGGAAGGCAGTGATAAGCATAATGGTATATGCAAACCGTAGTTTTCTAACTTTCCTGACAGCAAAAAAATTCACGAGCATCAATCCTGAAAGGCCCAAGATCAAATAGGGAACGAAACCATGATTGGGTATCGTCATGACCATCTTAACGAATACTCCAATACACACTAAAATACCTGACCAAGAAAAAATCCTGAAAATCACGAATTGTTGTCGGGAAACAACATCTTCTTCGTCTATAAGGCTATAAAGATTTTTTCGCTTTAAAAAGTTGAGGATTGAGTTCATAGGTTGGATGACTAATAATACGATTAATTTGCCTTTTAGTTTCGAAATGGAAGCTGGGACTGCATCAACGGCAATTGCTTTAATACAACTCTTTCATTAATAAATACAATTCATCGGTTAACACTGACAATTCAAGTATTAAAGCGGTTGAATTTTTTTTTATTCTATTAGATTTGCTCTCCTAAACCTACTAGAAATGAAACTTTTGAAACGAATTTTTAAATGGACAGGAATTACGATTCTGCTGCTCATTGTGGTACTGGCTATTACAGTTACTCTGTTGCAAAACAAGAAGCATGAAGCCCCTTATCCTGCTATTCATGCCTCCACCGATTCACTGGTGATTGCTAGAGGTAAAGCCTTGGTGTATGGCCCTGCTCATTGTGCAGATTGCCATGCTCCCAAAGAAGAACTGGATAAATACAATCAAGGGGAAATTGTTAATCTGAGTGGAGGACATATTTTTGATATCCCGCCAGGTCTAGTTAGAACAAGAAATATTACTTCAGATAAAGAAACGGGAATTGGAAATTTACCAGATAGTGTGATTGCGCGCTCATTGCGTTATTCCGTGGGATTTGATGGGAGAATTTTGCCAGAATTTATGCCTTTTCATAATTTGTCAAACGAAGATCTTACTGCAGTTATCAGCTATCTCCGCACATTACCTCCTATCCATCATGAAGTAGAGCGTACCCAATGGAATATGTTGGGTAAAACATTGTTCGCATTGGTGATAAAGCCAGTTGGACCCGATAAGGAAATTGTTGATCATGTGGATATAGATTCAACTCCAGCATACGGAAAATATCTTGTAGAGTCAGTGGCAAATTGCAAAGGATGCCATACCAACAGAGATATGGCAACAGGAGCTTTTGTAGGACCTGAGTTGGGTGGCGGATTTCATATGGTGAGTGAAGTGGATCCAACCTATACCGTAGTTACCCCTAATATTACCACCTATTCTGAGTGTGGTAAGCTAGCAGTAATGACAGAGAATGATTTTATTGCACGATTTAGAAAAGGGAAAGTAATCGTCCAGTCCACGATGCCATGGGGTGCATTTAGCAGAATGAGTGATCTTGAATTGAAAGCGATTTACCGGTATCTACAAACAGTACCTCCGGTGAAAAATAATCCTGGCCCAACTTTGATTGCAACGAAGTAATATTTGCGCACCTCTTTTCAGTATGAAGATCTGCTAATAGCATTAATAGTTAAGCGTATTTTCGGGAGAAATTGTCTGTACTTTCAGTTTTCTGCTATCATTGCAGACCATTTCTCCTTATGTCAAAAAAATTTGCTCCTGCAATAGGATTTATCTTCATTACCCTTTTGATTGATGTTATTGGACTAGGAATTATTATTCCTGTTCTGCCTAAACTAATCAAAGAACTGATTCATGGCGATCTAAGTCAAGCCTCATTGTATGGAGGAGGTTTAATGTTTGCCTATTCCATCACTCAGTTTTTCTTTGCTCCGGTTTTAGGAAATCTAAGTGATCATTATGGTCGTCGTCCAGTACTTTTATTTTCATTATTGGGACTTGGTATAGATTATTTATTTCTTGCATTTGCACCAACTATTTTCTGGTTATTTATTGGAAGAATCATCGCAGGAATGGCAGGTGGAAGTTTCACAACTGCTACAGCGTATATTGCAGATATCAGTACCCCTGAAAAACGTTCGCAGAATTTCGGAATGGTAGGTGCTGCATTCGGGCTAGGATTTATCATTGGCCCTGTACTTGGAGGATTACTGGGACAGTATGGATCGAGGATCCCATTTATTGCTGCCGCAGTTTTAGCATTGCTAAATAGTTTATACGGATATTTTATTTTACCGGAATCTCTCGCAAAAGAAAATCGTCGTGACTTTCACTGGAAACGCGCGAATCCTGCAGGATCATTGAAGCAATTACAAAAGTATCCCCTTGTAATAGGACTTGCCGCTTCGTTTATGTTGATTTATATTGCAGGACATGCTGCTCAAAGTACTTGGACTTATTATACCATAGAAAAATTTCAATGGGATGAAAAGATGGTGGGATTATCCCTCGGCATGGTAGGATTAATGGTAGCTATTGTTCAAGGTGGATTAATTAGGATCATAAATCCTTGGCTAGGTGCTAAGCGTTCTATCTATACAGGATTTGCTTTTTATATCGTTGGATTTATACTCTTCGCATTTGCAACTCAGGGATGGATGATGTTTGCATTTTTAGTTCCTTACTGCCTTGGTGGTATTGCTGGACCCTCTTTGCAAGGGTTAATTTCTAATCAGGTATCTGCCAATGAACAAGGTGAATTACAAGGGGCTTTAACAAGTCTTATTAGCATTAGTTCTATCATAGGACCACCTTTGATGACCGGACTATTCGCATGGTTCACGAGTAAAAATGCGCCGATATTTTTTCCAGGCGCTCCATTTATTATGGGTGGGATTCTTACTTTGATAAGTCTTATTTTAGCCATGCGAACACTCGCTAGATTCAGGCCAACTATTAGAGAAAAAGTAGCAAGTCATTAATAGAACACGAGATCAAAAACCATTTCATGAGAAGGAGTAATCAAGGATTAAGAGTTTGGTGTTTAGTTTTACTCACTGCATACATACAGCTTTTGCCGGCGCAACAACTGCCGGATAGCTGGTTTAATTTAGATCCCGCGAAAGACAAAGTAATGGGAGTAAGTACCAATAAGGCGTATGACGGATTACTTAAAGGAAAAACAGCAGTAACGGTAATTGTAGCTGTTATTGATGGAGGAACGGATATTGAACATCCGGATTTAAAAACTAATATATGGACCAATACTCAGGAGATTGAAGGTAATGGCATTGATGATGATCACAACGGTTTTATTGATGATATGCATGGATGGAATTTTATCGGAGGTAAAACGGGAGATGTACAGTATGATCAACTAGAGAAAACTAGAATATTCAAGAAGTACTTTCCAATATTTGAAAATCATCCTGATGTTGTAAAAGCAAGACCAGAAGAGTATAAATTGTATGTAAAGGCAAAGGAGTCGTTTCTGAAGGAGCGCGCTGACGTAGAAACGAATATTGAGCAACTAACAATTACACGCAACTGGATGGAAAAAGTAAAAAAATCCATCGGGAAAGATAGTTTAAAAGTGGAGGATGTAATTGCTTATCCAGAAGCGGACTCTTTACTCCTCAAGAAGAAAGAAAGAATCATCAGAGCAATGTCGACAGGAAATACTTTTGAGTCGTTGCTTACAAACATGGAGAATTCGATTAAGGCAAATCAGATAAAATTCGATTACAATTACAATGCAGATTTTGATGCGCGATCTATTGTAGGCGATAACTATGAAGATGTATCGGAACACAATTATGGGAATAACTCATTGAAAGGGCCTGAGAGCAGACATGGAACTCATGTTGCTGGAATTATTGGTGCTATTCGTGGAAATAATGTAGGAATGGATGGCGTTGCAGATAAAGTACAATTGATGATACTTCGCGTAGTTCCAAATGGTGATGAAAGAGATAAAGATGTTGCAAATGCTATACGATACGCTGTTGATAATGGAGCTAAAGTGATTAATATGAGTTTTGGAAAAAACTTTGGCTTCAACAAAATTGCTGTCGACGAAGCAGTTCAATATGCCATCAGCAAAGATGTATTGATTATTCATGCTGCTGGAAATGAAGCCTTGAATTTAGATTCAGCTATACGTTACCCGAATCCTATTTATCAAAACAAGAAAGGAAATGCTTGGAAATATTGGATCGATGTAGGAGCTGTTGCAGCAAATGGAACGCCGGGAGTTTTCTCGAATTATGGAAAAAAGTATGTAGATCTATTTGCTCCCGGAGTAAAAATTTATTCTACACTTCCTGATAATGATTATGGAAATTTGAATGGGACCAGTATGGCAGCTCCTGTATGTGCTGGTGTAGCCGCACTTATCCGATCTTACTTTCCAAAGCTGACAGCGCCTGATGTAAAAAAAATTATGATGAAATCAGTAACCCCAATAAAAGAGGAAGTTCAGCTGCCTGGGAAAAAGGAAATTAAAGTAAAGTGGAGTGCTTTGTGTAAATCAGGAGGTGTTGTAAATGCTTATCAAGCAGTACTGATTGCTAATAAGCTAAAATAGTGTTATTTATTTTTCTATGACGATTTCAAGGGAAGGATTAGTGATTTAGAAAACGGAGGATTACTTTGTATGATTAATATGCTGGAAAAAAAATGCAATGGCAATTAGAAATAATCTATTGCTCCTGTAGTATTAATAAAATTAATTGTAGAGAGTAAGTTTTGCACAATATCGATAACAGTATTGGCAGATGCAACATTCCTTCAGCAGAGCAGAACAGGAAAAACTTCTTTTTCAGTGTGAAGATCAATCTAATCCGGAAGCCTAAGCAACAATCCCCATCAGTTGATTATCTTTATCTGATCAAATTAGAACTATGCCACAATTTTCAGGTACGCTGAGGAGTAAACTTCCAAAGGCCGGTACCACCATTTTTACAATCATGTCGGGGCTTGCCAATGAAACCGGAGCGATAAATCTTAGTCAAGGCTTTCCAGGTTTTGATGTTGCGCCGGAGCTCATCAAACTTTATCATAAGGCGCTTAAAGAGGGTTACAATCAGTATGCACCAATGCAGGGGCTGATGGCCTTGCGTGAACGCATATCGGAAAAAATGCATCAAGCCTATACAACTCTTTATGATCCAGAAACGGAGATTACTATTTCAGCTGGAGGTACTCAGGCATTGTACACTGCCATACAAGCAATCATTCACGAAGGAGATGAGGTTATCGTTTTTGAACCAGCATATGATAGTTATGTTCCTGCAATAATTTTAGCAGGGGGAATTCCTGTCCATATACATTTAAAACCTCCTGGGTACAATATCCCTTGGGAGGAAGTACGTAAGCTTGTTACACAGCGTACTAAGATGATCCTCATCAATACACCACATAATCCTACAGGAACTATTCTTACTGCAAAGGATATGATTCAAATGGAGAAGATTACTGCAGGTACTGATATTGTAATTTTGAGTGATGAAGTTTATGAGCATATTATTTTTGATGGGTATGAACATCAGAGTGTAGCTCGGTTCCCTAAACTAGCGGAACGCAGCCTCATAGTCTATTCTTTCGGAAAAACATTTCATGCCACAGGTTGGAAAATGGGATATTGTGTAGGGCCGGCGAACCTCATGAAAGAGTTCCGAAAAGTGCATCAGTTTATGGTATTCTCAGTGAATACTCCTTTACAACATGCACTCGCTACCTATCTTAAAAATAGCGAACACTATAAACATCTCCCCAATTTTTATCAAGAGAAAAGAGATTATTTTCAGAAGTTACTCAAAGGTTCAGCGTTTAAAATAATTCCGTGCAATGGCTCTTATTTTCAATTGTTAGATTATTCTGCAATTACTACGGAGAAAGATACCGATTATGCAATTCGTGTGACTAAAGAAAATGGAGTGGCTTCAATTCCTGTTTCTGTATTTTATAATGTCACTGTAGATCATAAATTACTTCGCTTTTGTTTTGCAAAGGAAAATGAAATGCTAGAACGAGCGGCTGAAAAACTACAAGTGATAAAAAAAGCCTCTTAATATTTATTGTATGGCAAAAGATCTTCGCGTTACCACAGTACAAACAACCCTTTATTGGGAAGATAAAATCAAAAATCTGCGCAACCTAAATAAGGTATTAGCAAAGGTAGAGAAGGGCACCACAGATATTATTGTACTGCCCGAAATGTTTACAACGGGCTTTAGTATGAATGCTAAAAGTCTTGCTGAAGAAGTCGAAGGTCCTTCAATGATGTGGATGCAGCAGGTAGCCACGGCACTAAAATCAGCAGTAACAGGAAGTCTAATTATTAAAGAAAAGAAAAAATTCTATAATTGTTTTGTATGGATGAATCCAGATGGAACGTATCATACTTACAATAAACGTCATCTCTTTCGAATGGGTGGCGAAGATCAGGTGTATACTGCAGGCACAGAAAGTATTGTGATACCTTGCAAAGATTGGGTCATTTGTCCTCAGGTGTGTTATGATTTACGATTCCCGGTTTGGAGTAGGAACAGAATGGTGAAGCAAGGCAAAGAAATTAGTTTTGATTATGATGTATTAATTTATGTTGCTAACTGGCCTACCGTTCGCCGATATCATTGGCAACAACTCCTCATCGCACGAGCGATCGAAAATCAAGCGTATGTAGTTGGGGTAAACCGAATTGGAAAAGATGGCAAAGAGAATTCGTATAGCGGAGATTCAGTGATGCTAGATCCCTTGGGCAATAGAATCAGTAAAACACTCCCCAATAAAAGTGCAGTAGAGACCATAGTGTTTTCTATGAAAAATCTGCTCTTAGTGAGGGAGAAGTTCCCGGTATTTTATGATTCCGATCGTTTTGAAATGAAATAGTGTTTTTGAATTTATTCCATCACTTTGAGCTGTTGTCGAATGGTTTTTCATGGATCTAACGTTCTATTTTTACAACGGAACAGGGTTAGTTTTTAACAAGAATTTGGAATTATAGAAATTCTTTCTACATTTCAAATTAATTACTAAAACCACAATCACATGAAACGAAAAATTCTCTTAGGTGGAATGGCTATATGCCTTCAGCTCATTTCAACCAATTCTCAAGCGCAGACTTTCTGGTCGCTTTCTGGGAATGCAGCAACAAATCCTACTACTCAATTTTTAGGAACAACAGACAGTAAGGATCTGAAATTCCGCACGAATAATGTCATTCGTTTAACGATCAGAAGTACAGGAAGAGTGGGAATAGGTAATCAGTATCCAACCGCAAAACTCGATGTATTTAGCGGTACCGGAACAGCAGATACAATTCCTGTGATCAATGCACTCGTAAAAAAAACTGGATTGTTTGATATTCCTGCTATCAAAGCGTCATCGCAACCTTTTGCCGGATATGGAATTGGAGTTGATGCGGTTGGAAATTACATTGGATTAAATGGATTCGGTTCTATTGGCGTACTTGGAAGTACCCAAGGCGTAGATACGACTGTTGCTAATACTGGAGCTTTATATGGAGTACAAGGGTTAGCGAGCACTGCTGCCTTTGCTATTGGAGTATATGGCGAAGCCGGTTTTGGAAATTTTAATTATGGAGTTTATGGATATCAACCGGATACTGCTGGTAGTAAGAATTGGGCAGGATATTTTCAAGGAGATTTATTTGCATTCCGTTTTTTCCAGGCATCAGACGCCCGTCTAAAACAAAATATTCAACCCATAGCTTCGGCAACTCAGAAGTTAATGCAACTTAATCCTGCAACCTATACTTTCAGAACTTCTGAATTCGCTCAGCTATCACTTCCATCTGGTCCACAAATCGGATTGATTGCAGATGAAGTAGAAAAAGTTTTTCCTGAGCTCATCAAACAATCTACTATCGCACCGCGCTACAAAAACCATGTAAAAATCAGTGATGAATTTACATTCCGCAGTGTGGATTATATCGGACTGATCCCTGTATTAATTCAATCAGCGAAAGAACAGGAGCAGGCTGCAGTAGTAAAAGATCAGCAGATTGTTACGCTTACTGAAAAAGTTAATCAGTTACAATCTGAAATAGCACAAATCAAAGAAGCAATTACTAAAGGATCATCTACTGAACGCACTTCGGTAATTAAGTCAGATGCAGCTACCCTCGGACTTTGTACACCAAATCCATCCAATGGAAATGTGAAAATTATGTACAGTGTTCCAGCAGGATCTGCTTTCATCACAATTACTACGTTGAAAGGGGAACTTGTTAAGACCGCTGTAATTGCACAAAATGGAGAAGGCACCATTCAGCTTACCAAATCTGATTTGGCAGCAGGAAGCTACCTGTATTCATTGTATGTGAATGGTGGTTTGGTAGATACTAAAACGATGGTAATCGTAAATTAAAATTATTTTCAAATGAAGTTGAAAATCCCGAGGCATCCTCGGGATTTTTTTGTACTCAATAAAATTGCTCCATCAGCGATTTCATGTTTGACATCTTTGAACTTTTTCCTGGATGAAAAACCCTCTCAATTTTTATAGGCGGAGTACACCTTCAACTTAACACATTCGCCTATTTAAATTAAATTCCATATTCGCTTATCAACCATACTAATGCAGCAATACTTGCCGCACCTAATTCAAGTTCACGAAGAGAAACTTTTTCATAGGTATCTGTAGCAGCGTGGTGAATTTCGAAATAACGTTGTGAGTCGGGGATGAAGCCAATGAGTAAAGTTCCCTGATCTTGCAGATGATTGATATCTGCACCACCGTATCCCATCTTCCATTCATTGAGATTGTAAAGTAGAAATTTACTCTTCCAGTTCATGACTTTTAATGCTTGAATACTATCGCCCTTAAAAGAAAAACCTCTTGGAGTAAATCCTCCTGCATCACTTTCGATCGCTGCAATATTTCTTTCTTTATTGATTTTTGCAAGCTCCGCATATTTAGCTCCACCTTTACCTCCATTCTCTTCATTCATAAAAGCAATGCATCGTATAGTGCGTTTAGGTTTTAATTGTAATGCTTTCATCAGATTAATTACTTCCATCGCTTGTACTACACCCGTTCCATCATCACTAGCTCCGGTTCCTAAATCCCAGGAATCTAAATGACCACCAATTAAAATTACTTCATCAGGAAATTCACTGCCTTTAATTTCTCCAAGCACATTGTGAGATGGAGCATCTGTTAATGTCTGACAGGTTTGATAGAAGTAAAATTCTGCCTGAGGATCTTCTTTCAAAAGGCTACTTAATTTTTCAGCACCTAGTGTACTGATGGCACAACTAGGAATTTTAGTTACTGAATCAGGATATCCCATCGCACCAGTATGTGGAAAATCATTCATGGATAAGGTCATCGAACGAACTACCACTCCTATTGCTCCAAGAGGGGCTGCTTTTCCTGCAGTGCTGTATCTATATTTAGCCGCTTCACCGTAAGCTTCGAATGTATTGATGAACTTGGGATTCATGGGATGATTCATAAAAACAATCTTACCAGAAATATTTTCTTTACCTAATTTTTCGAGCTCGTCAAAATCATGGACTTCAATAATTTTTGACTGCATTCCTTTATCAGGAGTGGATATACTGCCACCAAGTGCACAGATTGTTAAGGCTTCTTTTTTTCCTTTGGAAATCACGTAGGCTTGTTCTTTTTCGCCACGCACCCAATGAGGCACCATTACATCCTGCAAAAAAACACGATCAGCAGGTATTTTTTCTAATTCCTGTTTAACAAATTGTACGGCATTCGCAGCTTGAGCTGAACCACTTAATCGCGGACCAATTTTATTGCAAAGGATATCGAGCCAACCATAGGCTTTACCGTTAGTTAAGGCTTCGTCATAAAATCTCCGAATCGTAATCGAATCGTTGGATTGTGCAGATAGTAAAGTAGAAGTAAAAAGAAGTAAATAAACGAGTAGGATGCGAAACATAGTGGGATTATTTAACCCCAAAAGTAAAGTTTCTCGACTATATTTTGATGTTCAGGAATTTGTTATTGCACGACTTGGTCTTCCATAGAGTCTTCCACCTAATTTTCCGTAGATTCCTGCTAGCCAAGTCATCACTAAAGTATTGATGGTGATCATTCCAATGCAAAGGCTCATTAGTATGAAGAGGTTGATATTCATTGAGCTGAATAAAAATGCAAGTAATACAAACACAAGATTCATTACTACGATTAAAACAGTAGTTACCCGTTGACCGAATCCTTGACCTATAATCATATGATGTACATGATTTCTGTCGGGACGAAACGGAGAATAACCAGTAAGAATTCTGATCACGCTTACTCTTAAAACATCATACACGGGTACAAATAACACTGCGGCAATCAATGCTGGATTTATCACCGTAATTCCATCTCCTCTAAATTCATTAATGTTAAGCAAGCTAATAGCCTGTGAAGCCAATAGAAATCCGATGATCAAGGAACCTGTATCACCCATAAATATTTTTGCAGGATGAAAGTTGTATTTTAAAAATCCAATCAAAGCTCCTGCCATGCAAAAAGAAAGAATAGCAAAGTCTATTTTATCGTATTGATAGAATAGAACACCGAAAATTACCGCAGACATTGTCCCTAAACTGCCTGCTAATCCATCAATACCATCCACTAAATTATACGCGTTTGTAATTCCTACAATAAAAAGTATGGTAATTGGATATTGCAAAAATAGTGGGATCTCTTCAATCCCGATTATTCCATATAAATTAGTAATTCGTGTTCCACCAAATGCAATTAACCCAGCTGCGAGAACTTGAAGTAATAGTTTTCTTCCAGGAGGAAGATCTAATAAATCATCAAAGAATCCTGTGAAATAAAGAATTAAGGATGCTGCAATAAGATATTTTACTTGTACTGCAGAGAGTTCTTGTCCAAGGATAAGATAACTGATGATGATACCCGCATAAATTGCCATCCCACCAAGTGTTGGAACGCGATGACGATGTTGTTTCCGCTCATCCGTCATTTCATAAAGATTCCACTTATTACATACTCTGATCCAGCAAGGAATTAGTAATGCTGTTATCAACAATGATAAGCACAAAGGAAGCAGTAGATAAACAATCAAATTCATAAAGGATCAGGGCTTCTGGTTACGTATGATATGGACTTCAGTTCTTCGGTTATGCGAGCGACCTTCTTCACTAGTATTATCTGTAAGAGGCATTGTTTCACCATAAGTGATGGTAACTATTCTTTGTTCTGGTATTCCGCGTTTCGTGAGGATAGCTTTTACGGCGTCGGCACGTTTTTGTGACAGTATCATGTTTTCTTCCGCACTTCCTTCGCTATCGGTATGTCCACTGATAACTACTTTGTAATTCTCTTCATAACGTAAACTATCCAACGCAGGTTCCACTACATCAAGTTTATAAATTCCGCGTACTACATCACTGTTACTTTCAAATTCTACATTTCCGATATGAAGATTACCAACAGTATTTAGATCTGTATTTTTCGGTACTGGGCAACCGTTATGTTCTTTATCACCGGGTTCATACGGACAATGATCATCCATGTTCATAATTCCATCGCCATCAGTATCCGGACAGCCATTCGTGGCAGGTCCACCTTTAATGAAAGGACAAGCATCAATTTTATCGGTAATTCCATCTCCATCACTGTCAAGTTCAACAGCTGCTACTACAGGTTTAGTGACTTCTTTAGTTACAGTCTTTTCGGCTGGTTTTGATATCGGAGTTACAGGAGGTTTATCAACTGGTTTTTCCGCAGTTTTTGGAGTAAGTTGTACTGATGGCTTTTCAACCGATTTCTCTACCGGCTTATCAACGGGTTTAGTAACTGGCTTATCAGCTGGCTTAACAGTAGGTTTCTCGATAGCTTTTTCTGTTGGCTTGGCTATAGTTTTGGCAGGTACTTTCTTTTCTACTTGAGCCGGAGGAGTTTTCTTAACTTCTGGACAACCTTGTTTAAGACGACTACCTTTTTCATCCGGACACTTATCTTTTTTATCGGTTACTCCATCAAGATCACGATCTGGACAACCATTTGCAGTTTTCTCGCCAGGTTCAGTTGGACATTTATCATTCTGATCAGGAATACCGTCATTATCTTTATCGGCAGCTTTCTTTGAGCTTGATTTTTCGACCGGTGTTTTAGTTTTAGTTTTTGGATCTTTTTTCTCCTTCGCTTTTGGTATATACGTAACCGTTAGCTCAAATGCTCCTGGTCCACCAGTTAGTCCCGACGTATTTACATCATAACTTACACCCATCATGAAGCTGGTCCACTGATAGCCTACATATACTGCAAGCGCATCTTTTTGGCGATTAAAAATTCCAGTTTCAAAACGATCCCGACCTTGAAGCGGTAAAGTTGCGAGTACACCGTAAATCATCTCCTGAGCAAACTGCTGTTTCGATAGCATAGCCATGGGAGTCACTGTAAAATGATCATTAATTTTGATTCCCATTCCGCCTTGCATCACCATTTTCCGTGGGATCTCATTTGGAATTTCGATGAATGTTTCTTTCGGTTGTGTGAGATGAACTAATGACAATCCTGCATAAGGATGAAAGCGTGAATTATCATCTTTACCATAAGTCCATAGAAATCCTGTTCCGAAATCTGGCCGTGTTAATTTGGTATAAGAAAAACTTTCTGTGGTTGGATTAGAGGGATCAAATCCTTGATCGGGAGTATACTGATCATCGAAAGTCATTTTCGAGGGATCGAAACTTTTCTGAATTAATCCAACCTGTATTCCTGCTGCAACTTGATTTTTTCTAAAAGTAAATCGGTAGGATAATGTTCCTGTTAGATTGAATTGTTTTATTCCAGCATCACCGGAAGTATTGTTGATCATATTGATGCCGAACCCTACTTTACTAACTTGCTTATCAAAAAATAGCGCCTGTGTTTTAAATGGGCTTGTTACACTCGACCATTGATTTCTATAAAGCATCGTTAATCGAATATGCTCAACGCCATGTCCTGCTGAGGCAGGATTATAAAAAGTGGGTATTCTATGGAACTGGGTAAAATGAGGATCTTGAGCAACGCCATTCTTCACCACGAAGAGGCTTGCAACAAGAAGCATTAAAATATTCAGTACCTTTTTCATTTAATTACGGTAACTGAGCCCGTTAGTTCTTTAGATGTATTGTCTTTGTCGGTTATTCGGATCCTATATACATAAGTTCCATTCTGAACATGTTTGCCCGCGATAGTTCCATCCCAGTTTGGTTTGGAAGCATCGGTACGATAGATCAAGGTTCCCCACTGATCATAAATCATCATTTCTTGCAGATAAACATTATCTCCACGAACTCTGAAGACATCATTTTTTCCATCGCCATTAGGTGTGAAAGTGGTGGGGAGGAAAGTTGGATTATTTGCATTTACAGATATCGTGCGGAGTAAAGTATCCACACAACCATTACTGTTGATAGCAATTAAGATAACTGGATAATCACCAACGGCGGGATATGCATAACTAGGATTTGGATCCGTAGAAGTATTTCCAGCAATACTAGTATCTCCGAAAATCCAGAAATAAGTATCGGCATTGCTAGTGATATTATTGAAAGTTGAAATATATTGTCCGCTCTGTGGTTGTACGGTTTGAGTAAAGTTAGCAGTAGGAGAAGAAGTAACGATAACATTAACCGCCACTCTACCTACTGAAACGCAACCATTGGTATTTTGCGTCTCAACATAATAAGTTGTTGAATTTATAAGTGCTGGAGTCGTATATACATTACCGTTAGCGAGTAAAGTTCCACCTAGATCCTGATCATACCAATGAAATGTTACCCCACTCATGAGTTGTGCCTGCAGTTGAATGGTTGAGCCACTACAAATACTCGTATCATTTACAGTTGCTAGTTGAGGAGAAGGAAATACGGTTACTACAATAGAATCAGAATATAGCCAGTTATTATTCAGCCAAACACCAACAGTATAATAGCCACTATCATAAGCAGTAAATTGCTGTGCAGTTGCACCGGGTATTGGAATGCCATTGTACAACCATTGATTACCTGTGGAGAATGCAGAGCTTAAAACCACATTGTTTCCTTGACAAAACGATGTGGTTCCTCCGGCGCTTACCATCGTGGAGGCATTAATCACAGTTACAGAAACCGGCGTTGAAGGAACTTGACAACCGTTATTATCTGTGCTGATGACAGTTATATTTCCACCTGAGTTGATATAAACAGAACTTCCACTTTGACCATTTGACCATTGATAAGTACTTCCACCATTTGCGATCAACTGAATTGAATCACCTTGTAAAATAGTGATTGGTCCGGGTGGTGTAACCGTTGGAGCAATCACCGAATAATTTGTTAAAACGACTGGAGTTGAAGATGATTTGCAACCATTACTTCCAGTAACTGTTAGGGTGTATGTTCCTGCCGGTACAGTAATATTTTGAGTAGTGGCTCCGTTCGACCATAACCAAGATGATCCAGTACTGCCAATCAATGACAAGGAATCATCTGGGCATAAATTCAATGGACCTGTTGGAATTACAAATACCGTTGGAGCGGTTAATTGAGTAATAGAAACAGGTGCAGAAGTACCATCACATCCATTAGAATTTGTAACTGTAACTGAATAGGATCCTGGAGATATAACCCAAATAGAAGCGGTTGTAGCTCCGGTCGACCAAGTATAATTTGTTCCACTTTGCGCAACAAGTTTAAGTGAATCTCCATTGCAAAAACTGGTTCCGTTAGTAGAGGTAATCGTTGGAACAAAGGGTGCAAGAACGGTTACTGAAATGGAATTTGATCCTGCAGTTGCTCCTGTGCCATCAATAGCTGTACAGTTTAATGTATGAGCACCTGTTGAAAGTCCTGGAATTTTAATTGAATTATTCGCTGAGCTTCCCAGTAAAATATTATTTTCATAGATACTGTAATTACTCAAACCTGCTGGTGTTGCAAGCAGCGTAATACTATCTCCAAAACAAACAGTAGCATTTCCTGTAACAGATAGATTAAGAATTATAGAAGAGACTGCAGTTATTTTTCTGACAAGATGATTTGCAGCATCTGCAACATACAAACAATGATCGGCACGATTGTAAACTATTCCGGTAGCATTATTAAAACTTGCTGCAGGACCATTACCATTAGCAGAACCGATTACACCAGGAGTACCAACATAAGTTGTAACCTGATTAGTAAGGTTATCAATCCTTCTTACAGTATGATTAAATCCATCAAGAACAAAAATATTATTAAGGCTATCGACTGCGATATCCCAAGGGTAGTTAAAATTTGCAGCCAATGCAGCACCATCCGTTGAGCCTGTAGTTCCTGTTCCTGCAAACGTAGTTACAGTACCTGATGGAGTGATTTTTCTTAAACGATTATTCCATTCATCCGCAACAATAATATTCCCATTTTGATCGATTTCAATTCCGAAGGGATGATCAAAAGTTGCCGTAACTCCAGGACCATCATTTGCTCCTGCGAGAAATGCCGTGCCTGCAAGATTACTAACTACACCTCCTGAAATTTCTCTGATAACATGTGTATTATGATCAGCAACATAAATTACAGTACCATTTTTATTGGCGGCGATCCCAACAGGAAAGCCGAAGCTTGCAATATTTGCTGCTCCGTTAGTCGTTCCAAAAGTCCCAACACCTGCATAGGTGCTAACTAATCCTGAAGCATCAATTTTTCTGATCTTGTAATTCTTGGTATCCGCAACATAGAGATTACCAAAAGTATCTGCTGAAATTCCCCAAGGCTCATTAAAAGAAGCTGCTGTTCCTTGTCCATCTGTAGAACCCGGAGTTCCTGATCCTGCAAAAGTAGAAACCAAACCCGCCGGTGTAATTTTTCTGATCAGGTGATTATATCGATCTGCGATAAAAACATTTCCATTTTTATCGCAAGTAATACCATGCGGACTATTAAATCGGGCTACTGATCCAACACCATTAGTATTTCCTGTTGTTCCTGCCAAACCGGCAATAGTACTCACTACCTGAGCTCTGAGCGTAAAGCCGGCAAGTAATAAGAGTACAATACAACAGGTAATCTTTCTCATGTAGTTTGAGGTTGACTCCTTTCTACGTTTACTCTGATAATTTGTTCTTCCTGAGTAGCAAGTTGTTTAGTAAGGAGATTGGTATAAACAGGATCCTTCTGATCAATTGCTGCTGCATATAAATCTGAAATGCGTTTCCAAGTATAGCGTTCGTTAGCGACGGTTTTCAGTTGGTAGGACATTTTCATAAGTTCTTCCTGGGTCGTTTCACGAAGCAGTTTGATCAGATCATCACTAGTACGGAAAAATTTAGCTTGATGACTAGTGGTTTCTCTATTATAGGAAATATCAAATGCCATAACCGGTAAGGAGAGATACATAGCTTCTACCAAAGATGGGTTTGTGCCGCCTGCACTATGCCCGTGCACATAGACCTGAGCGTTAGAGCGGAGAATATTTAATTCTTGCTGATTATAAATCGGATCTAAGAGATGCAGATTCGTGAATTTCGAATAGAATTGACGAAGTTCCATCCCATAAGTCCCGTGATTCCATAAACCAACAACTACTAATGTTTTATCAGGGCAACGGCTAAAAGCCTCAAGAAGGAGATGAACATTATTTTCAGGTTCAATTCTACAAACATTGAAAGCATAAGGTTTTGACAGAAAAGGATATCGTTGGTAGGCATCCTCCGTGATAGGAGATGCACTAACATGATCGGCACCATATTCAATTAGCCATGCATTGCTCCGACCGTAAGCATTTTCTACATATTCATGAATGATGCGATTATCGGCAATAACAGTATCAGCAAATTTCACTGCAAGTCGTTCGCTAAAGCCTAATATTTTTTTGGCAAGCCAGTTCCATTTCGGACGTTTCCATTCTTGTCCATCGATATTTACAAGCACTGGTTTTTTAGAGAACAGTTTTACAAAGGGGAGGATTAATGCTCCAGAAATCCCAAGTAACAACAGGGTATCACTATTTCTAAGTGCATGAAAGATGGAAAAAATATCGTAAATAATACTCTGATATCCGTTAGCATTGAAGGGCAGGTAAACAAGCTTCGCCCCATTAAAATGTGACGGTCTTTTATGTTTCTCAGCAAAATATTTGCTACTGCAATAAACGGTTATCTCATATTGATTATTCAGGCGATCAACAAGATGATGAGCCAGAGTTTCAAATCCACCATATTTTGCGGGTAATCCAGTAGTGCCAATAATCGCCACACGCTTCTTCTGCATAAATAAATCGGTTTGTCGGTTTTAATTATCTTAATCAGTATACGTTAAGCACTTTGTAGGGGTACTTTAAGGAGGGCATTCCCTGACGTTCGTAAGGATTACTCCAGTAAGTCTGATTATTTCGGTTTTTATTACCGTTTACAGTGAAAAACCCTGCTAAGTTTCCTTTTCTGATACAAAATCTTACAAAAAAAATTGTAAGGTTTAATTTAACTTAAACAGAAAGATTGGCCTTTAGTATTGATCCTTTGAAAAACAGATCATTACTTACATTTTAGTCTCTCATGATAGCATCTAGTACCTGCTGACGCAATGCTACGTTTCTGAACCGCATCGCGGTCTTTTTTGCCTGAATAGATAAAGCTCCGCATTGTTCAGGATGACAAGATAAAGTTTCAATTGTGCGATCTAGTTCTAGTTCTTTTCTTACATCAACCATGAATCCATTTTTACCAGTTGTAATAATTTCAGCAGGGCCACCAACTGGAGGAGCAATTACAGGAATTCCATAACACATGGCTTCGAGTAATGTCATTCCGAAAGTTTCAATACAAAGAGAAGGATTTGTTAGATTAACAACCAGACTAGCACGTTGATAAAACGGATGCATATCAGTTTGTGTAGAATGGAGCAAAAGATTGGAAGGAATATTTTCTTCAGAAAAGAATGCTGCTATTTCAACTTCAGATGCATTTAACACCATTTCAAAATGTAATTTAGGATGACGTTCAGCGAGAGCTGCGAACTCATAGATCCCTTTGTAGATCTTCAGAGAGCAAACCATTAATACCATGAACTGATCCTGATGTACTGGATGATAGCGAAAGGATTCTGACTGACGAACAAAATCATCAGGTAAGGCATTATACACCACTGCTGAATGTACTCCTCGAAGTTGCTCCGAATCCTGGAGGTAATGAGAAACATATAATGCAGTATCTGCACTCAGTTCAGCTACCTTTTTAAGAAATCTTTTTAAGATAGCAGGACGAATATAACTTTCATGTAAATGGTAAATTACCTTTTTTCCCATCACCTTTCCAGCCAATGCAGCTCCAAAGGGAAGCAAAGTATTTATATAGATGGTAACATCTTCATTCCGGTAGCGCAGTAATTGGAAGAATAAAATAAACTGACTGCTGAAAAATGCAATTATGCGTAATAGTGTATTGGAAAAAAATCGATATGGGAAATGAACCAGTTTTAATTTTAATCCACTCAAAAATCCTTTTCGACCATAGGAAGTATGAAGCACTACTTCATATCCTGCTTGTTGTAATCCTTCTAATGCTTGAGAGAATACCAGAGGGCTGCCACTGAAATCATTTAGCAGATGTACAGCTACAATTTTCTTGCTTTTCTGCTTCATATATTATCCAGCAATGCGGCTTAATGAATCATAAACTTCTCGGAGTCGTTCTCCTCTTAAATCCCAGTCGAATCTTGTTTTGTATGCTTCTATTGCTCCTTTCGAAAGCTCTTTCAATTGATCTGGGTTTTGGTATAAATTCGATAGATGTTCTGCGAAGTGAGTAATACTACTGTCATATCTGCCATAGGGAACGGTAAGACTACATTTCTCATCTACAAACTCACCAGGACCATCATTACTAAAGCAAAGAACAGGTAATCCATATGACAACGCTTCAGCAACAACCATACCGGCTCCTTCATGCGACGGGAATAAAAATACTTTAGAGTTTACGTAAAGTTGTTTGAAGTCGCTGCGATGTAACCATTCAATAAACTGAACCGAATCACCGAGTTCTAATTCATGTACTAATCTTTGAAGATAATTTTTATATGGACCATCACCAACTAAAATCAACTTCAGGAGATGTCGTTTTCCAAGAGGAACTTGAGATCGGAATCGGGCAAAAGATTTAATTGTAATATCAAAACCTTTCAACGGAACAAATCTTCCTGCGGAAAGTATGGTGAATGTTCCGTCTTCTTTTTGAGCGATATTTCGTGTAGGAGCCTCTGTACTTACGGAAGGCATATAAACTACTTTAGCAGCCGGAAGATGTAATTCTTTGGCAACACTAGAATTCATGGTGAGTACGGCATCAGCATGATTTACTGTTTGCCTTAACATCGGATCAACTTTCCAGAAATATTTTTTCGTCATCCATTTCACCTGCTCCATTAAATAGTTTTTCATCCCATAGGGATGTAACACATAATTTTTCGGAATACGGGAATGATGCCCTATAGGTCCCCAAACAAACGGTTTATGCAATGTCCATAACCGTGAAGGAGTCCAGTCATTATGAAAATTTAAATTGTGAACGATATCAAATTCTAATTTAAGCCGGCGCACATACATGGGAAGGATATACTGCCACATATAGTAGTACAGTAAAGCACCTCTTCCACCTTTCTTCCAAAAACGCATCCAATAAGGTAAATCATAATATACAAAACGAATATTTTTATGATGATCCGCAGGATGCTCTTGCATAAACCTTTCAATATCCGTACGTGTATTTTTTCTGGTAATCGCAATTACTTTATTGAACCGAGCAATTTGATTGATAAAATTCCAGCCCATACCGTTTTCGGATCCGTGATACGGATTTACTGCATAAGCACTCAGTAAAACAGTTTTAGGAATACTTTTTTCATCACTTGGTTCCATAATTCGAGACGTTCAGATTTTCACTTTTTAGATTAGGCGGCATTAAATGCAGTACCCACTGTTTTGTTATTTTCCTGCTCACGGTATCGGATCACTTTCGCCGGCACTCCACCAATCACAGCGTTAGCAGGCATATCTTTAGTAACCACCGCACCTGCAGCAATCACACAATTATCACCAATACGAACGCCATCGAGGAGAGTTACCTTTGCCCCAACCCAACAGTTTTTGCCAACAACAATACCTTTTCGAGTAACTCCTTGTAATCGGATTAATTCCTGATGATTATAGAACTGATGATTTTCTGGATGGCAGCTGAAATAGGGACCAATGATACAATCATCTCCAATTTCTAATCCACCCGCCCCACCCAGATGAGCATATTCACCAATTCCTACATTCCTGCCAATACGGATATATGAACCCGGATCATTGAAAGAGAAAGAAACTTTTAAGCAAGAGTGAGCACCGATCCATGCATAATTTCCAAGCGATAAACCTTCTGTTCCATACGCTTTAAGATTTACATAATCCCCGATTTGAACGCCTTTGCCAAAATGTGCAAAAGACATTCCCTGTACTTTTACGTTATTACCAAAAAAAACTAGTGATGGATTTTTACCATGCAATATCATTCGGATGTTAGCACGAGTTAAAGCCATGAATCCAGAAAAAAGAAAATCAAGTAGTACTGCATTGCTTACGGAAGCATGCAATGTAAACTTTGGGTTCTTTCTTTTTCCCAGATATAGGACTAGTTTTTTTAACATTACATTTTCCAGAAAGTAGTTTGACAAACAAAGAATGCCATAGGAGAAAATCCTGAGAAGCGATGCATTTCTTTTCCTTCGAGTAATTCAGCACCGCACCAGTTAACAGGATTATCACTGTTATCAAGAACGAGCCATCCTCCTGGTTTTACTTTTTTCATGGCAGCACGAATACAATCATTGCGACGCGTGAAATCGTTCATACAATCAATAAGTGCAATATCATAAGTATGATCATCAAGGCTCTGTAAATCATTGATCGTTTCCTCACCTTGCATTACCCGTAGATTAAATCTTTCTTGATGATATTTCCCAGGGTTTCCTTTTACTTTTTGTAAAACCATCTGAGCCCACTGAACATCATGCTCGTAAGTCGTCAGGTTTACACCTTTGTCAAGAAACCAAAGGGAACTATTCCCACCACCCAATTCCAGAACTTTCATTCCTGGGCGAATTAATCCATCTAAATATTTGATAGCATCCAATACGATAAACGGTACCGGATTTTTCATCATTGGAGACTTGCGTGCCTGCAAATATGTTTTCATTATATAAGGCAAGCGCGCTACACTATAAAGCGAAGGGAAATTTCCTTCATAATCTGTAAAGCGCAAGCTTGCAACCAACTGTTCTTTGGTACCATTATCACATTCCCATTCCAGAGTTGTGCGACCCAGAAGTTTGTCGATAACAGGATGCTTGTAACTTGAAGTTACATTGTGCTGATTTGGAGGAGTAATTCGATTACGATTCATGTTGTATAAGTTATGATGAATTTTTTTAGATTGCTGCCGAAATGCACTCTTTGATTACAAGATCAAGAGTTTTATTTAGGTCGGTATTGTTTATCACGAGATAATGATGATGCTTATTATTTTTACCTAGATCCTCAAAGAGTTCTTTGTACTGTGCAGTTAGTTGATTGATATCCCCTTCACTCATTTCTTGCTTTCTGCTAAGTATAATTTCAGCAGGAGCATAAAGAAATACATTCACATTTGGTTTGAAGACGAAGTAATAACAGGCTTTAAGAAATCTCTTTGGAAGAATAATATTTGATCTTTTGGAGTCGATAATAAAGTCAAAATAATATCGATCATACAATACATTATATCCTCTCAGGGTATAACGGAAATGCACGTAAAACTGTCCAACGAGATAATCAGTATAGTAATACAGAAAACGAAAGAGAGAACCCAGTTGACTGGAATTATTCCCCTGACGAGGAAGGTTCTGAGTAGCTTTCTGCTCCGCATTTTTCTTCCCATAGCGAAACGCGCTCAGAATTGGAAGTAATGAAGGACGATGCCGTAATACAATCGTTTTTTGTCTGTATTTTTTCTGTAGGGTTACTTTGACATTTTCTAAGATCGTGGATTTCCCAGCACCATCAACACCACTAAATGTAACAGTAATTCCTCGTGCACCGATGAAGTCGGAACTCAAATCACCAAGGTAACGAATTCGATGAAAAAACTTATAAAATCCTTTATTTATTGGGAACTGAAGTATGCGTGTCGTAATTTTTTTTGTTTCTCGTAGAGATGGGTCGTATAATTCATCGAGAGTATTCAGATGAAGTTTATATTTACTACAGATATAGCCGAAAATACCAGCACGCTCCTCAAAACTAAGAGCAGCCAAATACTGTTGATATTTTTGAGGGACACTGCTTTTATTGATAAGACTAAAGAGAATGATGTATTCAAATGTATGATGCAAGGAAGGAACTTTCATGCCTTCAGCATTTCGCTCTGAGCTTTTCAGCACTTCTGCGGCGTTCAAATAAATGATCCCTTTTCTTTCAAAACGATGTATCAGATCTAACTCCAGATAGCTTCCATCTGCAAAAACCAGACTAACAAAGGTGACGAAGGATTTCCGGTGAAGGTTTATGCGTTCGGGTTTGGGACCTTTACGGATAAGGTCAAGAATTCCAGACAACTCACTCTTACGGATCAACAAATCGATATCCGAAGTTTCGGGAATATCATCAGATGATGCATGAAGATACTTCAACAATACATAATCGAATGTATTGATGGCAGTAAAGAAATAACGTATAAACTCTTTACGTTGGTTCATGCGTTGGATATAGAATTTTCTGCACTGTTGATACAATCTTCCAGAGCTTGAAGCCAAGCATCAATCATCCAATGACTTTGTGTCAATATTTCCTTTTCCCCGATGTATTGGCGGATATAATGACTTACAGTAAATAAAAGATACAAGCGTAAGTGAAGCGAATGATTGATTTTATATTTATGGAATAACTGCTTAACTAAAGGTGTTTGCGACCATTTCTGAATACTATCTTTTACAGCCTTATAATCTTTTCTTTGTTGAAGTATCGTCGATTGAAATGTGAAATGATAGAGATCAAACAACATCGGAATTCCATTTCTGGCAAGCTCCCAATCGTACACATAAAGACGTTGTTCATCGCAGTACATATTCCACGGGGTAAAATCACCATGTGAAACAGAAACTGCTACGGACTCGCCAATAGGAAGAGTATTGAATAATTTGCGCAAAAGATGAATTAGACGACGTGTTTTCGTAGCGTCCATACCGTTAGTGAAGAGCAACTCACGCTTCATCCACTCCATGTTATTGGTGATACTAGTCCAAGCAGCTGTTTCAGTAATAGCCTTTCGTTCATGACTCAGTGCGTACAGCTCTGCCATTGCTCTCACATGAATGGCAGTGATACGATCTGCAGGAATCGTGAAGGCAGGTTTAACGTTGCTGATACGTGCAGTTCCAGTCACTTTTCCTGAAATCCTAGGAAGACTTAACGTACTGAAATCATATTTGCCGAGCTCTGAAATCATATCACATTCATTTTTTACCAATTCACTTGACTTTTCAGTAACGGGTATTTTTACGAATCCAACTGTTGAAGTTCCCTGATGAATTTCCATGACTACCTTTCGAGTTTCCCCTCTAGTCCCCATGAAAAAAGAGATTTCCTCCTTTTCAACGATTTGGTATCTTTCTTTTACTGATTCTAGGAGATTTTGTTGCAATAGGATCATTCCTGATGCTAACCTTTTAGCTTGTCCGAAAGTCCAGGCTAATTCTGAAACTTTTCTATAAATTCTACCTTTCCAAGTTCCAGTGTTATACAGAGAGAGGTATCCGGCTTTTTTCCCTTCGGCAGGATATATCCATCTGATTGTTCCATCTGGATTGTTGATGTAATAAAGGGTGCTAAAATCCTGATCGGCGTTAATGCTTAAGCGAACTATTTCCGAGAGATCAGCATAACATACAGTTGCAGGAATATCTTTTAGAGGGGATTCAGTAAGTGTAAAACTGAGTTGTTTATAACCAGTAAGCCGCTCAAAAGGATCATAAATCACGAGTTGCGATCGCTGAGGAGCAAAAAGTTCACGCAGCAGTTGCAGGTCGGAAAGAAAGATCGGGCTGTTTTGCATTTGTATCAGGTCGCCCGATTATACGTGAACCAGCCTTAACAGGTTCTACGCTTAGAGAAAAAATTAAGAAGAGGTAAAATAGAATGCCGTAATTGGTTTCTCCGAAAATTCCGAATTCAGTGAAGGAATTGATGAGAATAGGAATAAAAATCAGCGCAGCTTGCTGACTCAACATTTTATTTTTATGACTCCTCAAAGCATGAAAAAAAGTACTAAGTTGTGCGAATACAATGAGCAATCCAACTAATCCTAGGCCTAGCAACACTTGTAGAAAAGTATTATGTGTCATTGCACCAGCATAGGCGTTGAGTGATTCAAATTTATCACTGTAATCAATCCGCATGTATCCATAGCCAATCCAAGGTTCCTTCGGAAAATTATAAGTTAAGAGATCTCTCCAGAAGGGTATTCTTCCTGTCATATTCATTACTTCCTGTACATCGCCTTGCTTTACGAAAACAGAATAACCAATAGCGGGAATCATAACAGCAATCGCACCTCCTAAAACAAATTTTAAATATTTCGACTGATGATAACCAGCGTACACAGCAAGTACAAGCATCATCCCTGCAAAGGAAGATCTTGATCCTGTTAAAACAACGAGGTACATTAAACCGATGATGAGTATGATCCTACTGATTCTATATCTTCCATCTTTTTGAAGTAAAGGAAGGAGTGTAGCAAATCCAACTACTAATAGCATTCCTAATTCATTAGGATTAATAATGAAGCCTCCCAGCCTTGCTTCGGAACCTCCATGTGTTAAGCGATAGAATAAATCAGGATTGATATACATCCCAATAAAAAAACCAATAGCAATAGTAGAGATAGCAGGAGCCATGACTTTTGGCAGATCGAAATATCCTCCAGGATATTGCCATTGATATCCTAATACCATCCGCATAAAAAAGAAAGCAAATACAAATCCTTCCAGATCCATTGCGAGTTGTACAACAGAACTATTCACCGAAGTAGTCCATAATAGAGAGAGCGTACCGAAAAGGAGATAGGCTCCATATAACCACATCGGTAGAGGATATGAATACTTGTAATGTGGTTTCTTATCACTAAATTGTTGAAGGATGCACGCTGAAATCACCGTAACGGTTAGGCCTACCCGAAGTCCTGCTTTTAATGCTTGAGTAATACTAACATCCTCAGAAAGCATAAAATAACTGATAATGCGTAAAACCAAAATCAACACAACGAAGAGTCGCAGGTTGGGCGCGGGATTTTTATAAAGGACTCGGTTACGCATGGAGGATGACTGTTTAGTTATCGTATATTTCTACAAGTTGTGCAGCAATATGTAACCAATCGAATTCTTCACGTACCATTTTTGCAGCGCATTCACCCATCGCTTTGTGTTTACCTTCTTCATACAACTTCTCAAAAGTAAAACATGCTTTCTCTATAGTTTTTGCAGTGGTATGATGCAGATGCAAACCACAACCTCGTTCTTCAATTATTGCTCCCACATTTGTTGCGGTACTTATCATGAGCGGAATTTTTAATGCAGCCGCTTCAAGCACAGCAGTAGGTGAACCTTCTGATCGTGAAGGGTGACAGAATATATCCATATTGGAAATTCTGTTAAGTTTATCTTTACCATACCGAGCTCCCATGAAGAGAACACGATCTGTAATTTTCAATAGCTTCGCTTGTTCTTCCAGCGTAGGTCGATCCGGTCCATCACCAATGAGCCAGAGTTCACCTTTGCCACCTTTTTTGAGATATCCAGCAAATCCATCCAATAAAAGATCAAGCCCTTTATAATAAATATCAAGTCGACCACAGAATCCGAAGACTGGGCTATGTTTACGGTTCATGACATGATAGTCAAATTCAAGCTCTCCAAAATTCTGACCGTTAGGTACAATTATTCTATTGTTGAGTTTTAAAATCCGACTCATGTGTTCGTATTCACTAAGCCCAAGGAAATGAACTTTTTTCGCATCTTTAAGCATGGTTTTTTCATACCGTTGGATGTAAAGTTTTTTCATCCACTTATTTTTTTCCAAAGCGATAGCATTAAATGCACCGTGTGGAGTATAAACATAAGGGATTTTCATTTCCTTAAGTAAGCGAGAAACTTTATAGAAATCGTTAATGAAAGCGCCGTGGATATGAAAAATAGTTTTCTTTGGAAGCCTGGCGATAGCGCCCATTAATGCAGGATCAATTGATCTGAAGATGGGTTGGGTACGGAATAATTTTGTTGGAAACTCTCGTGGAAAAATTTCTCCTCCGGGAGTTTTCGTGATCCCCCAAATTTCTACATCTTTTCCCAACTGATGCAGATAAGTAGCATGATTATGTGCTACCTTATTCACACCATTCATTCGGTTAGGATTGGCTTTTCCCAATACTAAGTGGATGATTTTTTGGAGGGGCATGACCCTTATACGATAAAGCTAATTTTTGGTTGCAGGTTTCTTGGTGGGAACATTACCATTTAAATTACAGAAAATGTTAACTTCAAGATAACTTATAAATGCTTCATTTCCTTTCTCAAACTATAAATGTAAATCCCAAGTGTGATCAGCTGCGTGGCCATCAATCCAGCAACTACACCAAAAAGACCAAAAGTTTTGATAATCGGATAAGCACTAAGTATACTAAATGTTGAACTAGCAATAAATGAAATAAAGATTAGCCGAGTTTTTTCGAGTGTGCGGATAGCATAACGGAGTGGATATCCTAAAAATACGATTACGTAAAGTGCACAAAATCCAATCAGAATATGACTATAAGAGGCAAATTCCTGACCGTAGAATCCAGTGATCAGCTGTTTGGAGAAGATTGCAATTAATGCGAGTAAAGTGAAAGTAATCATCCCCATTTGCAACGTAAATTTCCATAGGTAACGGAACATCATATCATTTCCTCCGGTGCGCAAACAATTAGCTGCTCGGGTTGGAATAATATTCTCCATGGCCAAGAAAAGAACATGAGTAATGCCTACAATATTCTGAGCCATTCGAGTTGCACCTACTGCTCTTGGTCCCATAATGGCTCCAGCAGCAATGATAAATAGATTTCCTGAAAACCATTGTAGTAATGCCGTTGCTGTAAGCCATTTACTAAAGTCCCAATGTTCAAGTACTACACTTTTTATTTCTTTCCAATCGAAATGCAAACGATCCAGTGACCATAACCCAATCAATGAAGCGTATAGAAAAAATACTGCAGTGAGCAACAAAACAAATTGCGCATCCATCGTTCTAACGAAGTGAATACAGAATGCGCTGAGTAATACTCCACCATAGGCAACAGTATCAATGATAATGGCTTTATGTGGTTTTCCTTTAACAAAGAAATAGCGCCGAAAGAAATCCTGCAGTAAGAAGGAAAAAACGGCTAAGGGAAATGCAATTCGAATACTATCAACTTTCCAATCGCTTAACACATAACTCATCACAATAACAGTGATGAAAGAAAGCAATCCCATTAATGCAGCAAAAAGAAGTTGTTTAAAAACAAGTGCTTGTAGATAATGACTTTGTTGTTCCGGTGATTTTTTGCCACTTAAAGTTTGCATGGGTGCAATGATGAAAGGCTGATTGATGCTACTTGCAATCAATACACCTAACCATGCGATACTGTAAACTCCAAACCCCTGGACTCCAAGGTAACGTGCCAGTACAACACCTGAAAGAAAACTAAATCCACTCACCACTGCCTGATCAGCATACACTAACAACGTAGTGTTCCGCAACAGACGTTTTGGTAACGGTATAGAAAGCTGCATAAATATTTACCAGACAAACAGATTGCTAAGTTGAGGAGTACTACGCTTGCCCGTTGCGGTTTTCTGTTTGGCTGGTTTGATATAACCGGTATGGTTGCGTTTTTCTTTCATGGCATTTAAAACAAAGTACACTTCTGATAAGCGATATTCTTCTTTCACCATTTCAGCATTAGCCACTAATTCAGTGCCGCCGCCTTCAGCTCTTACCACATAGAGATTGAGATCACTCCACTTCATAAAAGGAACAGCATCAGTATATTCTCCTGCTTCTGGAGTATCGATGATTACAGCATCATATTGAGTACGTAATTCATCCAACATATCTTTTGTTTTTTGTGTTGCCAAAAGATGTCCTATTGGAGATTCATCTTCTCCACAAGTAACGAGATCTAGATTGGGTATTGAAGTTAGCTGAATAACATCCTGGATAGAAATATGCTTTGTGTATACTTCTTTAATCCCTTCTGTTCCTCTCGCATCAAACCATTCTCCAAGAGTGGGCTTATGTGTATTGAGATCGATCAACAAAACTTTCTTGTCCATAGCAGCCAGCGTCCGCGCAAGATTAGTAGCAATAAATGATTTCCCTTCGCCACTTCGTGTACTAGTAATTGTAATCACCATTTTTTTCCCTGCAGGCTGATTCATTAATATTCGTGTACTCAGGGCGGTGAAAGTTTGGTAAGCAGGCTCATTCTTTTTCAATTTCACGATCTGTCCGATTACTGGAATCGTACTTTCCATATCGAAATCTTCTGGAGCATTTACAGAGGGTTTCAAATAGTGACGCAAAAAGGCAAAAGCAATTCCGATAACTAATCCTAAGAATAAAGCTACTCCCCAAACCATTTGTCCACGGGGAGATACTGCTTCTAATGGCAATGTAGCGGCCTCTAAAACTTTATTGAACGAAACATTTACCTGACGAGCAATAATTGCTTCGGTACGTTTTTCAATTAAGAAACTATACACTTTTTCATACAAATAGTAATTACGAGTAAGTTCCTGCATCGTACTTTCCTTTTCAGGAACACCATTGAAAGAACCTTTTTCCTCTTCTATGGCAAAATATAACTCATCCTGCTTCGTAAGTAATTTGCGACGTGTGTTGTTTACACTTTCAATCAAATACGTCTGCATCTGACCGATATCCGCAGTTGCAGATTTAACACGATCATTTTCAGCGGTGAATTTTCTGAGTAATTCTTCTTTTTCACGGATTCTACTATTCAGTTTGGAAACTCCTTCTGTAAATAGTTCATCTACTACTGTTCCATATTCAGGTCCTGTAAGTGTAATTTCTTTATTTTTTCGGAGATAGTCGCTTAGGTTTTCAAGAACCGACAACTGCATGTTAATATCGATCTTCTGGACTTCTAGTTGACCTAATGTTTTGTAGGTGGTTTCTGTTTCTTGCTGCAGATTTACAATACCATTTTTAATGCGGTAAGTTTTTAATGCATCGCGCGCAGCTTCAAGTTCAGCACTTACAATGGCAAGTTGCTGATTGATAAAATCGACAGTGTTTCCAGCAATATCTTGTTTGTCTTCAATCCCTAAATCAATATAAGCTTTTGCAACAGCATTTACCAACAGCACCGCTTTTTCTTGAATAGGATGTGAATAGTATACTTTAATAATATTTACATCTTTATCAACCGCTTTCACTAGGTAATCACGGTTCATCATTTTATTACTCAAAGCACTCTTGGAATACACGGCAAAGCTCCAAGGTTGTTCTAGATATTGATTCGATTTATAACGAAGAATTCCTTCATTTTTATGTAGCGTTATACATACACCTCGGTCACACATTTCCTTTCCAAATACTCCGGCTTTTTCGATCTCTGTCCCGTTGACTTTGTAAACTATTTTAAATTTATTTCCTTCTTCATATTTAAATGCATAATCTTGCATATAAAAAGAAGAGTCTGAAATTCTGAAATCCACAGTGAAAGGCGTGTCATGATAGACTTCTTCCTTCCGCATTTCCGACTCTTTATAATATTCTACAAAAAAATCTAGTCGTTCAAGTGCTTTTTCAAAAAGCGATCTTGATTTTAATACTTCTACTTCTGTTTGAACTTTAGTATTTGTTTTAAAGACATCAAAATCACGGTATAAATTTGAATTGGCAACCCCCTGTTGAGGATCTTCAATCTTTAATGTAGCATTAGCTTGATATACTGGCGTAACCATGTATAAATAACGAGTGGCAATGATGCAGGACACTGCAATGCAGATCATCACTAGATACCATCTTTTTCGAAGAGGGTACAACAGATGAGAAAGGCTACCGGGAGCGCGCATGAGTCTTAGTTTTGCGAAACGTTATATATTAATGCAATAGCAGTGAGTAAACCTGCAAGCGGAAGCATTTTTGCTGCAACCTTATCCAACGTTTTATTACCGGACGGTGGTACATAAACAACATCCCCCGGATATAACTGTGTTTCGTTAAATGCGGTGTTTGTCATGTCGATAATGATATTTTCTTTTCCTCGAAGGATTTTAATCTGCTTTGTTTTTGCATAGTCCGTAAATCCGGAGGCTTTTCCAACAAGATCAACTAAGCGTATGTGATCGGTACTAAACATATATACACCAGGTAGCCGAATTTCACCAAGTACAGTTACTTGATTATTAAACACACGGATATTGATGATCGGATTAGTAACATACTTTCCATAGGCTTTTTCAAGTACGCTTTTGGCTTCTCGAATAGTCATCCCTTCCAGTTTAACGATTCCAATCTGAGGAAGGTTCACTTCACCTTTAGAATCTATCATTAACCATTTACCGGTTTCTTCCTGCACATTGTAGATATTATGCACAGATCCTACGCTTAGATCTTCATGATTCCAGATGCTAATTGCGATTTTATCGTCGGGCATGAGGATTTTTTCCATCGCCATACTTCCGTCATCGCTGCCCTTTCCGCTTCCCGGACCTTGCTTGGGGGGTTCGTTATGGGTGAACAGAATATACTTGTTGCAGGAGGAGAAAAGAACAATGCCCAGCATAAAAAACAGGATCAATCGTCCTCCGTTTTGATTAAAATTGGTTTTAAGTTTCATGGCCTTAGGTGTGAAGTCAGCTATAATGGGGCTTTTCCTCTTAGCGCAATTAAACTCATCGGGGTACAGAAGGTTACACTTTTTATCAAAAAATTGCATGTAATACCTTACAGTTTGATTAGCAAGAGTATCTTTTTCGGAGATCTTAAGAAGAATTATCTTTACAAAATGGAATATCTACCAGCTGATTTGACGATTGAAGGTTTTTTAACGAAAGCCGGAGAAAAGGATACTGTTTTAGTTGATTTTTTTGCCACGTGGTGTGAGCCTTGTAAATACTTGGATCAGATTCTGGATGAACTTGAACTTCGGTTAGGTGATAAAGTGAGTATTCTGAAATTAGATGTCGATGAACAGCAGCAATTGAAAACAGAATATACCATTATGAGTGTTCCGACGCTAATGATTTTTAAAAACGGAAAGTTAATGTGGAGAATGCCTGGTTATATGTTGTATCCCGAAATGGAGGCAAAAGTTCTTGAGTTTTGTGATTAATTTTTCACAAATAAATTCCAAAACGATAGTTCTATTATTTAACCCAATTATTTTTATGGGCCATTGAAATTACTTGTGCTTTAGAATTTACATGGAGCTTTGTGTAAATATTAGCGATATGTTTGCGAACTGTTAATGCACTTATCCCTGTAATTTCACCTATCCTTTTAGCATCATAGCCATTCACCATATGAAGTAATATTTCGATTTCTCGGTCGGTCAAGATCGTTTCTATGACCGACATAGATGTAGAAGATTCAGTTTTTTTAGTCTGCCCTAAGATCTTAAGTGTTTTCCTAGCAATGGCAGGACTCATGGGCGCTCCTCCAAATTCAAGGACCTCCTTAATAGCCTCTCTTATGGTATGATGACTTTCATGTTTTAGAAGGTATCCTGATGCACCGGCTTGAATAGCCTCAAAAATGGTATCATCGTCTTCAAAAACAGTAAGTACAATAAAATGGATATTATCGTAAATTGCTTTAGCCAGTTTAATAGTGTCAATACCATTTAATCCTGGCATTTGAATATCCATAAATACTACTTCTGGTAAATTATGCAGTGGTTGTCCTTTTAGTTCCTCCAGGAACTCATGACCATTTGTTGCAATAATACTTACTTCCAGTTCGGGGAATAACGAAACTTTTTGCATGAAGTTGTTCCGGTTCACTGGGTTGTCATCTACTATTGCAATTTTCATCGGAGTAATTTAAACAGGGTATAAAAATGATGATGTATTAGTGGGTATTCAATACTCACTTTGTAGTACCTTCTGTAATTTTAAACAATGTACCTGTCGGTTGTAGTGGGAGCCATTCCACAATCCATCCACTTGTTGTTGCACGGTGGATAATATTATTTACACCACTACCCTTTTCAACATGTTCAGGGTTAAAACCCTTTCCGTTATCTTCAATAGTAATTACCCAATTTTCGGTACTGGTAAAGGTTATTTTGATGTCGGTGCAATTACTATGCTTGAGTGAATTTGTAATACATTCTTTTAAGATCAGAAATACATTCAGGATTTTACTTGGCGTAAATTCAATATCGTTTTCAATTTCTTCAGAATAATGATATTTAATGTGTGGATAATTTTGAATTAACCGTTGCATCCATGCTTTAAATCGATCTGCTAATTTAGTGATGGGGAGATGTTCATTTTTAAGAATCCAGATCGTATCACTCAACTGAATTACCATGCTTTGAGCATTTTCATCGAGTTGGGTTAGAATATGATCAACATTTTGACCTTCTTTTAGATATTTTACATTGGCTTTGATAGCAGCAGCAAATGAACCCAGATTATCATGTAGATCGGCAGCAATTCTTTTGCGCTCATTTTCTTCAGCTTGCTTAACGGCTTCATTAGCAAGCAGCCTTTGTTCTGCAATTGCAATAGCCATTTTTCTTTTCTGAACCAGAACATAGTTGCGATAAAGTAACCAGATTACAAATGATCCAAGAATGAATAATACGCTAGAAATAATTGTAATGTATCTGTTACGCGTGAGTTTATAATTCTGCTGGATTATAATATTTTCTTTTTTCTGGAGCTCATATTTTGTTTCTAACTCTGCAATAGCGTCTTCCGAATTATTTTTGTACAATGAATCTTTTAAGTTGATAATTACATTTAATGTTGATGCATAATCATCGATTCGTTTTGCTTTGAGGTAGTTTTCACCTAAAGCATTGTTTAAAAAAATCAACTGAGAAAGATTATTAGATTTTTCAGCAAGACCAATTCCCTTCTTAGCGATTTCAATCCCTTTATCGGTTTGATTTATGGACGCATAAAAGGAAGACAAAGTTGCCATATCTGAAATGACATATAAGGCATCACCAATCTGCTCTCTTACTTTCAGCGCTTCGGTCATATCTTTTTCTGCGGCACTTTCATTCTCTTCTTTTAGATACATTTCTGATCTTATGTTCAGAATGTTAGCTATGCTGGATAGATTTTCATACTTTTTTGCAGCTGCAAGTGCAATTTCAATATTGAAAAAGGCGGAGTCTCTCTGATTTATATTATTGTAACTCGATGCTAGATTTGCAAAAAGCGCACTGGATTGCGCAAGTACATTGGGATTATTTATGAGTGCTTTACCGATATTTAACCATTTAATGGCATCATAATATTGTCCTATTTCCATATTTGCCCAACCTAAAGCGGTGTAAGCTCTTATTACCCATATACTATCATGTGATTTTTCAGCATCTTCTAGATAGTTAAAGATTTGTTTAATTGCTTCTTTGGGCTCGTTCTTACGGATTAATAGTACAGCACGATTACCTTTAATATATAGACTTGTTTGCCGAAATACAGAACTGGTTGGAATTACTCTCAAAAGACTATCTACAATTTGAATTGCGGTTTCGGTATCACCGTTTTTACCAAGATAAATACTATAGAAATTTTTTGCACGAAAAGCTTCAGGACTTCCCTCAACTACCATTCCGTCAAAAAAGCCAATAAATTTCTGAAGAGAATCCTTAGATAACGAAGGATGCGCCTCGCAAATTTTAATTAGTGTAGCTAATCTTTCTTTGGATGAAATACCAGAATAAAATTGTTGGCGTAGACTATCCAACTTCTGTGTTTGGGCAGTCACATAAATAGTGTTTAAGAATACTATTAAAATAATAAATAAGAAGGAATGAAAGCGTTTATGCATGGGATCAAATCTGACCTTAAAAATACTGTATTAATCGAAGCCATACAAGGGGTTTTTCCAACCTTGCAGATTATTATTCGGTAAATATCAAATTTTAAGGCTTTTTCAATACTCATTTTTAAAATCTGTATTTCTCAGTCATTATTTTCCATACTACAAATTGAGTATTGCTTTGAATTTATCAAAATCAAATTGATATTATATAAAAATTTATTCTCCTCTTAAGATAGGAAATATTCTGAATGATAAAATTTTTGTTGCAAGTTTTTGTAGGTACTACAAACTAAGTATTGCCCTCAATAGCACTACTTCATGACTTTTGCTGTAAATCAAAAAGAAATAAAATACAATGAAAAATCTAACCACACTTTTAGTGCTTTGCATATTCTGCTTCGGAATTGCAAAAGCCGAAACTGAGCCCAATAATGTTTGGAATCAGGCAAATGTTATCACATTAGGTGCAACAGGCACTGGTACTGCAGCTTTAAATTTTGATGAGGACTGGTGGAGAGTCGCTACTCCAGGTGATGGAAAGATCACGGTCAATTGGTCATCATTAAATGGAAGTAATGTCTTTTGTCAGCTATATGATTCGCTAGGCGTCACATTATTTATTTCGGCTTATACGACAAACAGTTCAGTCATTAACTTCGACGGACTGGCAAAGGGAACTTATTATTTACGATTTATAACTTATTACAATACCGAGTCTACTGACTATAGCTTTGTACCAACATTTACTGCAGCTCCAGTAGCTAATGACCCTGAAATCAATGATGTGTTTACACAGGCTGTTGTAATATCACAAAATGACTCTGTAACAGGCCATATTGGATATTTTTATAAAGGACTAGATGATTTGACGGACTGGTATAAAATTACTCCATCGTTGGACGGTAGAATTGACTTTAAAATTTATTCTTTGAACGGTCAAAATGTTTTTGCTGAATTATTTGCATCTGATGCGACAACAATATTAGCGGGAGGTTATACTGTTAATTCAGTAGCTTATTCTAAAGATGGACTGGCACCCGGTACTTACTATATCCGCATCCGGACTTTTTATAATTCAGAATTTGCACCTTATGCCTTAAAAAACAATCTTATTCTACCGCCCAATACCACTGAAATAGGAGGTGCTAATGGAACTTATCTTCAAGCAACAGCTATTAATCTAAATGATAGTGTAAACGGACATATTGGATATACCAACTTCATCGTAAAAGATACCATTGATTGGTTTAAAGTAACTACTACTTCTGATGGAAAAATTTCAGTTAAACTAAATGTGTTGAATAGTCAAAATGTTTTTGCACAATTATTTGATGGCGATGGTGTAACTTATCTTACAGGAAGTTATACAATAAATAGCGCCACTTATGTTAAAGATGGACTTGCCGCTGGTACATATTATATTCGCATAACTACATTTTACATTACAGAATTTGCTCCGTATGCTTTGAAAGTAACATTGGATCCTACAGTGCCTGATGATCCGGAGCCCAATAATTCTCGCGCTCTTGCTGTGGTAATTAATCCAAATGATTCCGTTACCGGTCATACAGGATACTATTATAACGGCTATGATGATCTGGAAGACTGGTATAAAATGACGATTCCTGGCGATGGACAAATTAACTTTACGATCACAAGTTTGAATGGACAAAATGTTTACGCTAATTTATATGATAATGATGGAGTAACATACCTTGCAGGAAATTATACTATTAATTCGGTAACCTTTTCAGCCAATGGACTCGCAGCGGGTACTTATTATTTTCAAATCAAAACATTTTATACAAGTGAATTTGCTCCTTATGCGTTCAAGCCTACATTCATTATTGCTCCAAATAATGATCAAGAACCTAATGGTACTGTAGCGAATGCGCTTATCCTTCCAGTTAATACTACTGTAAATGGGCACACTAATTATTATTACAATCATCAGCGCGATACATTTGATTATTACGCATTAACACTTCCTGTTGATGGTAAGCTTAACTGGACTATAACTTCGTTAAACGGACAGAATGTATATGCTTCCTTGTTTGATCATAATGGAACAACTCTATTAGCTGAAAATTATTCTATAAATTCAATTACTCAACAGCGAAATAATCTTGCTGCTGGTACTTATTATATTCGGGTTAGAACATTCTACAATTCTGAATTTGCTGGATACACATTATCTACTACGTTAGAGCCGATGAATTACCTAGCAGATAATCTTGGCAATAATGATTTCGCAGCATTAGGTCAGGTTTTACCTGCAAATACTCCTACCGGAGGACATCTTGCATTTTATTATGACTTAAATACAGATCAAATAGATTGGTGGCAAATTGGTTATGATGGTACTGGAAATATGACCTTTCAGTTGAATATTGAACAGAATCATTTTGATGGTAGCTATCCATATTTCTCTTATGCGCTTTATTCAGATACAACTGCAGCCGCTATTCAAACTGGACTTAATTTAAATGTAGCATCTAATACATTTAATTTTACTGGATTGGCAGTTGGTAAATATTATCTAAGAATAACACCCGTATTTTCAACATTCGGTGCATATCAACTTACAGCTAGTTATACTGAACGATGTTTGACTACTGTTGCAATTGGCGCTTCTTCTCAACAGATAGGTTGTGTAGGTTCAATCACATATAATTTGAGTGGAGGATTGTCACCTTATTCTGTTCAGCTTTATAAAAACGGACTTGCATTTGGTGCTCCTCAATCCGGCGCTAACGCTGTCACATTTAATGGACTGGGTTTAGGAACCTATTATGCAAAAGCATATTCTTTTGGAGGATCAGGTCAGTGTAATAATACTTCTGGTAATACTGTTTTTGCAGCCCCTGCTGTTCCTGTAATTAGTGGAGGACCATTAGCAATTTGTCAAGGTAGTAGTGTTACACTTACTTCATCTGCAAACAGTGCATATTTATGGAGTAATGGAGCTACAACACAATCTATTAACGTTTCTTCTGCAGGAAATTATAGCGTGACCGTTAGTAATGCTGCTGGATGTAGTAATACTTCTGCTGCGGTAACAGTATCATTAAACGCATTGCCATCAGCAGCTATTAATGGAGTAAATACTGTTTGTAATGGCGGTTCTACAACGCTTACTGCAAGTGGTGGTGGTACTTACTTATGGAGTACTAGCGCTACCACAACAGCAATTACAGTTAGTCCTTCTACCACTACTGCGTATACCGTAACCGTTACTAACGGGAATGGATGTACTGCATCTGCGAATACCAGCGTTACTGTAAATTCTTCATCTGCAGCAAGCATAAGTGGAACCACTACCATTTGTAATGGAGGATCAACAACACTTACTTCTTCAGCTGGAGCTTCTTACCTCTGGAGTACGGGTGCAACCACACAATCAATTACAGTAAGTCCAGCGGCGAATACTTCGTATAATGTTACTGTTACTTACGCTGGTGGATGTACAGCAAGCGCATCAGCAAATGTTTTAGTGAACTCTTCACCAACAGCAAGCATCAACGGAACCACTACAATTTGTAATGGAGGATCTACAACACTTACTTCTTCAGCAGGAGCTTCTTACCTCTGGAGTACAGGTGCAACCACACAATCAATTACAGTAAATCCTGCAGCGAATACTTCGTATAGTGTGACTGTTACTTACGCTGGTGGATGTACAGCAAGCGCATCAGCAAATGTTTTAGTGAACTCTTCATCAACAGCAAGTATTAGTGGAAACACAGCGCTCTGTAGTGGAAGTTCTACTACTTTAACCGCTACTGCAGGATCTTCTTACGTCTGGAGTACTGGCGCAACTACACAAACAATTACTGTAAGTCCTATAGTAAACACATCATATACTGTAACGGTATCTTATGCTGGTGGATGTACTGCTTCTGCGACTGCAAGTGTGGTAGTTTCAAATTGCAATGGCACTTATTGTGCCGCGGGAGGAACTAATAGTGGCAAAGGTTATATTCAGAAAGTAGCCTTCAAAACGATTGGTAAAAGCAGTGGCTGGAATGGCGGCTATGCTAATTTTACTAATCTATCTACTACTGTTTCCAAAGGAAGTTGTTATACCATCACTATTACTCCTGGTTTCTTAGTAGGTTGTGGTAATAAAGGATATCTCTATACCAGAGTTTGGATTGACTGGAATCAAGATGGTGATTTTAATGATGTAGATGAAACAGTTTTTGCTCCAACAAATTCAAGTGTGAATGCACGTGTGGGATCAATCTGTGTTCCAGCCGGCGCAATTGCAGGAACCACCAGAATGAGAGTGGCAATGCGTTATAGTGTAGTTCCTACTTCGTGTGGTACATTTACTTACGGCGAAGTGGAAGATTACAGTATTAATGTAGCTGCTGGAAATGCTCGTATCGAAATTCCTACTGAACAAGAATCCAAAATTTCTTTTAATCTATTCCCTAATCCAGCTAACGATTTCTTAACAATTGAGCTGTCTTTAGCAAATAGTATCGAGGGAGTTGTTTCAACAGAAATGCAGATCCTTGATCTAAGTGGGAAAATTGTGTTGCATATTTTGCTAACACAAACTACAGAACTAATTGATGTAAAGAATCTTCCTAATGGGATGTATATTGTTCAATTACTTTCTGCAGGAAGTATAGATACCAAGAAAATTGTAATCAGTCATTAAAAGCTAAGGAAAAGTTTATTTCTTCCTTTTGATTGCGCCTCGGGTAGTTATCCGAGGCGTTTTTTTTTGCTTCAATTTTTTATTTTAGCTTTGAATGCAATTGTTATTGATGTTGAACTAAACTATGTATGCAGATTTCTGACATAGATGAATATTACTTAAATAAACCAGAGCCATTGAAGAGTTATCTTCTGGCATTACGGCAAATTATCATCACTTCAGATCCATTGATTTCAGAAGCCTGGAAATACCGTATGCCGTTCTTTATGTATAAAGGGAAAATGTTTTGTTATGTTTGGTTCCATAAAAAATCTGGACAACCTTATATTGGCATTGTTGAAGGCCGAAAGATTGATCATCCCGATTTAGTGAAAGGAGAAAGATCCCGAATGAAAATTTTTGAACTGGATTTAAATAAGAATATTCCCGTTAGAAAAATCGGAACTATTTTTAAAATGGCTAAAGCATTTTATTAACTCAAGTAGCTTAATAGTTTCGTTTGACTTCTGCCTGTTTCATGTTAGCAACTTCAATTTTGTACTTTTTCCCTTTCATTTTTTCATCCTTAATCTGCTTCAGCATTTCTTTTACCTTTTCTTTTTTCACTGCAGCAAATGAGAAAAAATCTTTCACTTCTAGTAATCCAATATCTTCTTTTTCGAGCTTGCCTTTTTGCGATAAAAAGCCAACAATATCAATTTTGTTAATCTTATTTTTCCTGCCTCCACTAATATACAAGGTAAGAAATTCAGGAGAGGGAGGAAGTGCATATTTCTTCGCCAACTTCAAAACGTCATTTACTTCTTTAAGGTAACTAGGCTTCGTTTCCTGATCATTTAAGAGTACATAAGAAGTCCCGGAAGCTTTTGCTCTCGCAGTTCTGCCATTACGATGGATAAATTCAGAATTTTTTTGTGGGAGTTGTACATGAATTACATGTTTCATTTCTGGAATATCGAGACCTCGTGCTGCTAAATCAGTGGTTAGTAAAAAAGGAATACTTCCGTTTCTGAAATGTATCAAAGCCCTTTCACGGTCATCTTGTTCCATTCCGCCATGATAAAAGGTAGAAAATAATCCCATAGCATTTAATGAAGCACTAGCTTCTTCTGCAGGCTCTCTTTGATTGAAGAATATTAATGCAGGCTCTCCTTTCAACGAACATAATAGATTGAAAAGAGTGCTTATCTTATCAGGATCTTCCGCATACACCAATTTTACAGTTAAGTCTAATTGAGTCTCTTCATCAGCAATGAAATTGACCTCAGTAGGTTTTACAACTTTTGTGAATTCGGGAACTTCTCCTCGCTTAGTTGCGGATACCAATACGGTCTTTTTTAAATGAGTGAGCCCCTCCATGATGAATGCCATCTGATCCTGAAATCCCATTTCCAGTGACTTATCAAATTCATCCAATATTAAAATATGTATTCCATCAAGATCAAAAGTTTTCCGGGTGAGATGGTCTGCTATTCTACCTGGGGTCCCAACAAGTAATGCTGGCGCTTCACTAAGATTTTGAATTTCTGTAGACATGGAATGACCGCCATAGCAAGCATTCACTTTAAATCCTGTTCCCATTTTTTTCCACACCGATTCAATCTGAATTGCCAATTCACGGGTAGGACTTAATATCAAGCACTGTACTTTTGTTTTGTCCGATTGGAGTAATTGCAAAACGGGCAGCAAAAATGCCAAGGTTTTCCCAGATCCGGTAGGAGCAAGTAACAACACACTTTTATCTTCCAAAATGGCTTGCCGAGCCCTTTCCTGCATTGGATGCAGTGCTGTTATACCTAAATTTTTAAGAACGTTTGAAAGTGGATCCTGTGTTGACATACTGCAAAGGTAGGCACATTTGCCCTTGAAACCCTGAAATCCATCCGCCATGCTTAACAATGACTTTAAGGTTGAAAAGCATAAGTTAGGTCGAAAATTGATAGTTTTGAAACCTCAAAGAAGTTGTTTATACTAGATTAGCCCTACATGAGATTACTTTCCACAATTCTTTTCTTCTTTTTTACAACTACAAATTTACTTGCACAGGTTACCATAAAAGGGGCTGTAAAGGACGAAAAAGGTAATGGTTTACCTGGTTGTAATATCATCATTAAAGATACCTATGACGGCACAGTAACCGATTCTCTGGGAAGATTTACTTTCAAAACAAGTGAGAAAGGTGAAATAACGCTTGTCATAAAATCGATGGGCTTTAAATCGATGGAGCAGAAAATCACTTTAGGTACTGAAACGATAACACTTAATTTTACTTTAAAGGAAGAACTCAACGAATTAAATGCAGTGGATATTACAGTAGGTTCATTTGAGGCTGGAGATAAAAAGCGGGCTACTGTTTTAAAGATGTTAGATATTGTAACTACTGCTGGAGCTAATGCAGATATTTCTGCAACTATTCAAACATTGCCGGGAGCACAAAAAGTTGGAGAGAGTGAAGGGTTGTATGTTCGTGGCGGATCTGCTGAAGAAAGTAAAATTATTATTGATGGAACAGTAGTGAATAATTTCTTTTTTAGTGCCGTTCCTGGAATTGCACAACGGGGTCGATTTTCACCTTTCCTTTTCAAGGGAACTACATTTACCAGTGGTGGTTATAGCGCATTATATGGACAAGCACTGAGTGCTGTTTTATCTATGGAGAGTGTAGATCTTCCTGATCGTAGTGAAGTGCAGGCAGGGTTCTCACCTATATTTGTGAACACCGGGTTTCAGGAATTGAATAAAGCGAAGAACAGCAGTTGGGGTGGAAGTTATGCCTATACTAATTTGGTTTTGTATACTAAAATTGTGGATCAACAACCGGATATTTTTAAAGCTCCCGAAGCTCATAATTTGGATGCTAACTACCGGTATAAAACAAAGAATGGAAGTTTCTTTAAAGTGTATGCTTACTTTAATTCTAATGAAGTTGGTTTACGCCGACCAGATCTAGATAGCTTAGGTTTAAAAAATTCCTTCCGACTTAAAAATCAGAATTTTTTTACCAATGCCAGCTGGCGCCAGTATCTGGGAAAATCATGGAAGCTTTTTTGTGTAACTAGCTATAGCTATAATCAGGATGAAATTCTTGGGGAGTTGCAAAATGATGCGAATACTCAGATCCCCGTTACCGGAATTCCAGATCTTGATTATAAAAAATTTAATTTAAATGCTCAGAAAGAGATGCTACAGTTTAGAACAGTAGTTGATCGTTTTTTCGGGGCATTAAATGCAATAAGAATAGGCGCTGAAGTTTGGAAAAATTTTGATAAAAATAATACACAACTTTATAATGGAAACTATACTGGAAAAGTCACCGAAAATTATGGAGCGGCATTTGTCGAGAGTGACTTGTATCTAAATAATAATCTGGCGTTCCGTCCGGGAATTCGTTTCGAGTTTGATGACTTGAATCAAAAAAGTAATATCGCTCCCAGAGCAAGCCTTTCTTATAAACTTGCCAAGAAATCAACAATGAGCTTTGATTACGGAATTTTTTACCAGACCCCAGATCGAAAATATTTTACAGATAATAAAGAACTAGATTTTGCAAGAGCCGATCACTATATTTTAACATGGCAATATCTAGATATAAGCTATACTTTAAGAGCGCAGATTTTCTACAAAGATTATCGCAATCTTGTGAAGACAGATGCGGATAATTTTGCCGCCACTGGCGTTAATGGTAATGGATATGCTCAAGGACTTGAAGTGTTTTGGAGAGATAAAAAAACAATTAAAGGAATGGATTACTGGATTAGTTATTCCTATCTAGATACTAAAAGAAACTACCTTAATTTCCCGATCTCTGCTCAACCTAATTTTGCTGCAAACCACAATGGAAGTGTCGTAATTAAAAAATTCTGGGTGAAGCATATGTTTGGAATTAACTGGAGTTATAATTGGGCTACAGGGCGTCCGTATTATAATCCCAATAAAACTGAGCCTGATTATTTAAGTGATAGAACTATTGCTTATCAAAGTAATAATTTCAGTTTCAACTGGATTACAAAGGTGGCAAAGGCGAATGCGGTAGTGGTTGTTGGCGTCAACAATGTGTTTAATCAACCCCAGATTTTTGGCTATAATTATAGTAACCGAGTGAAAGATGAAGCCGGAAATTTAATTCGTGCAGAGATTAACCCTCCTGCTAGCCGAGGTTATTTTCTCGGATTGTTCTTGAGTTGGGGAGTGGATCGCACAAAACAGAATATCGATAATAATCTATAATTTTAACTTCAGAAAATTAAGTCTAAAATCAAACTCATGAAACACCTCATTCTAGTATTTTGTGCGCTCTTTAGTTTATCCGCATTGGCAGAAACTAAATACGAATCAGCAATGGTCAAAGCTTTGGATCAATATAAAACAGCGAAGACTGCTGATGATATGATTGCAGTATCTGCTTTATTTGAAAGGATTGGTGATGCAGAAAAGGATAAATGGTTGCCTTTCTATTATGCTGCGCTTTCAAATTGTGTGAGTGGATGGATGAATATTTCGCTCGATAAAGATAAAGTGGCAGAAAAAAGTAGGGCTCTTCTTGCTAAAGCAGATGCACTCGAAAAAGAGAACTCTGAAATTTTATGTGTATATAATATGGTTGCATCGTTACAAATGATGGTTGATCCACAATCCCGATGGCAGACTTATGGCGGAGAAGCAACTATGGCATTAGAAGGAGCTAAAAAAGCCGACGGGAAGAATCCAAGAATCTATTATCTCGAAGGACAAGCCCTGATGTATACTCCCGAAGCTTATGGTGGAGGTAAAAAACCAGCTCTCGTAAAACTCCAAAAAGCTATGGAACTGTTTAAGGAATTTAAACCTGCATCTGAATTACATCCGGTATGGGGACAAGAGCTCACTGAAAAATTGATTGAAGAATGCAAAAAATGATTTGTATTTGATTCTTCTTCACTTAAATTTTGCGGATTTGTCAGCTCTAGTTGGCAAATCCGTTTTTTTATGGCGTACACAACTTAAAATTTACTTTTTTCTGATAGTAAGTCATTAGCCGTTTAGTATTTTCGTTTGATTGACCATGAGAAAATTTCTGCTCTTCCTTTTTTTGCTCAGCACAATAGGAGCATCAGCTCAACAAACTTTTATTCGATCGACTAACGATCCCAATTTTGGCAATCTGATCAAAGTACTACCCCTAGCCGATTCAAGTTGGGTGGTATGTTCAATGGATAGTATGAAAATTACGAAGTTCAATACCTGTGGATTTGTAGACTGGAGCAATCAGTATCAGATTCCAAACGATAATATTGGATTGAGTGATGTGATAACAACCAGCGACAATTGTATCCTAATGGTTACACGTATGCTGAGCATGAACATTGAAGTTTCACTCGTCACAAAATTGGATGCCTCTGGTAATATGCTATGGAGTAAATCCTACGAGGATGGTTCCTACCAGCATTTTCCGTATTCTATTCATGAAGATGCTTCAGGAAATTATATTGTTTATGCGAATGTTGAACATCTGGGAGGAGCACCTTTATATAATATGCTGATGAAAATTGATAATTCAGGGAATGTGATCTGGACACAATTTTATGATCATGGTGGAATTTGGGGTGGTTCAATCACAACTGCTGATAATGGAATCCTCTTAAGAACGAGTAATACTTTTATAAAAACAGATAGTGCTGGAACCGTGCAGTGGACTTCAATCTTTAATGGAGGATCCTATTATTATTATGCTCCTGTTGAACTTAATGATGGCTATATTTTCACGGGATATATTACTGGCAACCCGAATGTGAGTTTCAGTAAAATAGATAAAAATGGTACTCAGTTATGGTCAGATAGAAGAACAAGTGATTTTGCTGTTTACCCAAAAGCTTTGCACAAAAAGAGTAATGGAAATTTTATCAGTGTTTTTTTGCGGACTGTTGGAGCTACAACATATCCTGTAGCGGCTGAATTCGATAAAGATCTGAACATTGTGCATCAAGTTGCATTGAACTCGGGTGCTATTGGAATTAATTTGATCGTAAAAGATATTTGTATTACTGCAGATGGTGATCCGATAATGGCAGGGGCAGCGGGTAATTCCAACGCCCTGTTCGTTGCTAAGCTGACACCTGATTTTAAAGCTTCCTGCGAACAGACCGTTGCGCCCATGTCACTTACTTATGATCCGGTCAATATTAGTTCAGGTACCACCACGTCATTTGCTTTTACGATGAATTCAGTGAATAGGAATTACGGAGTTGTTGCTATCCCTACTACATCAACAACATTGTGTGCTCCACTTAAAAATTGTTCGCTTGGTCCAGATACAATTCTCTGCGAAGCATCTTCACTTATTTTAACTAATCATACTGTTGATGTCTTCGATAAGTACTTATGGTCAACGGGCGAAACAACATCTTCAATTGAAATCAATACACCAGGAAAATATTGGTTACAAGTGAATGATAATTGTGAGCAGAATGTATTGGTGGATACTATAGAAATTGTTTGGAGTAAAGTAATAGCCCCTGACCTTGGCTCAGATCTTTTTCTTTGTGATAACGAATCAATAGTTTTAAAGAGTACTCCTTGCGATAGCTGTAATTATTTATGGAGCAATGGAAGCATTGCTGATGCTATTGAAGTTGAAGCTGCTGGTATTTATTGGTTAAAAATTACTAATAATGATGGCTGTTCTGTTACTGATTCAGTGCTTTTGCAGCGCTCAAAATGTGAGTGTGATGTTTATTTGCCAAATGCCTTTACACCGAATGAAGATGGCTTAAATGAAAATTTCCAACCCTTTTCTTATTGTGATTTTAACAATTATCAATTTAAAATTTATAACCGCTGGGGACAAAAAGTCTTTGATTCAGGAGCTGTTGGTGAAGGATGGAATGGTCAGCTAGATGATCGGCCTGCTCCAGAAGGAGTTTATGTTTATTCTTTAAATTATACTCCGTTATTAAAAGGCCGTAAAGGGAAAGAGGTTTTTAAAACAGGTACTGTTACTGTTTTTTACTGAGTTGTATTAGAAAATACTAGCTTTGATTTTTACGAAGCGGGTTGATGAATAAGCTTCGTATTAAAAAATTGGAATTCTGTCTATCGAATGAAAACTGTACTAGAAAATTTAATCGACGCTGAAGAAAAAGCACTTGTACTTTTTCAAGAGATCGAAAACAGAGGATTAATTATCAGTGGCAAATCTGAAAACGAACTTAACCGTGAAATTTTTGCTTTGGCAAATGAACTTTTCGGAATCGAAAAGTACTGGCATAAACGGATCGTGAGGTCGGGATCGAATACATTATTGCCCTACAGAGAAAATCCACCAGATCTTATTCTTCAAGATGACGATATTCTCTTTTTCGATTTCGGACCTGTTTTTGAAGATTGGGAAGCTGATTTCGGTCGTACTTATGTAATCGGTAATGATCCATTCAAAAAGAAGATGTGTCAGGATATCGAAGCTGCTTGGTACGAAGCGAAGTCGTGGTTTTTAGCGCAACATGAACTTACAGGAGCAATGTTTTTTGACTATGCAGTTCAATTGGCTGAAAAGTATGGTTGGGAGTTTGGCGGACCTATTGCCGGACATATTATCGGACAATTCCCTCACGAAAAATTAGAGACTGAGAATTTCAATAATTACATTCATCCTGAAAATTATAAGTTGATGTCGCTGCCAGATGAACACAATGCACATCGTCACTGGATTCTTGAAATTCATTTCGTAGATCGTAAAAAACAAATTGGTGGGTTCTTCGAACAATTGTTGTGTTGAAAAAAATCTTTTTTTATAAAAACGATGATTAAATATTTACTACTTTGGTAGCGATCTACGCTTGCTGTAAAGCAACTTATAAAATTAACCCGGAACCATTAAAAACTTAAAGCTATGTCAAAGGCAAAAGATGCTAAAAAGGACGTTAAAAAGGCGCCAACAAAAACACTGAAAGAAAAGAGATTGGAAAAGCAGGAAAAAAAGAAGGGTAAATAATTCTAAGGCACTGATTAATTAAATCGGGAACTCAATAAATTCAACAAGGGCTGTTCTGGTAAAGATTAACCAACTTTATTCGATTGCCCTTTTTGATTTTCCATCAACTTTTCACAAGGGATTTAGTTGTTCAGTTTTTTCAACTGCATATTTTCAGTAATTATTCAACTTCATTTGGCGCGATTAATTGGTATCAGTAAGTGCTATTTTTAAGTAGAATTCCTTTTTTCAAGGTTACTTCTAAGGGCCGATGTACCTCTAGCCTACTAATAAGTATCAGATAATCAATTATTTGATTACTTAAAGTAATTTCGCTATTTGTAACATTTGTTGCCTTGCCAATCACAGATAAACAACATCTTTGCATGCGAATTAATCAGATATGGTAGTATTGGGATATGTTTTAGCTGCAATCGTAGGAATTTCATTAGGATTAATTGGAAGCGGTGGCTCAATTTTAACAGTTCCGATTCTAGTTTATATCATGAGTGTTGATCCGGTTTTAGCTACTGCTTATTCATTATTTATTGTAGGTATAACTGCTTTGGTAGGTGGGATTCATAATGCTATTCAAGGGCGTGTGGATTTCAAAACCGTTTTTACATTTGGAATTCCTTCCATCGTCGTAGTTTATTTTACACGTCTTTTGCTCGTACCAATAATCCCCAATCAAATCACAACCATTGGTTCTTTCGTGATAACAAAGGGCATTGCATTGATGTTACTTTTTTCAGTGGTAATGATTATGGCTTCGATTAGCATGATCCGAAGTAGTCGAAAAGATAAGGGCGAAGAGCAAATTCAGGACCTGAAGTATAACTACCCCTTGATATTACTTGTGGGAATTTCAGTTGGAATTCTTGCTGGAACAGTTGGTGCCGGCGGTGGATTTCTGATTATTCCTGCATTGGTTTTCTTTGCTCGATTGCCGATGAAAATGGCAGTCGGAACGTCCTTGTTTATCATTGCTGTAAATTCACTAATTGGTTTTACTGGAGATTTGCAAGGTTCGCAAATCATCGACTGGAAGCTCCTGATTACATTCAGTACTTCAGCAATAATTGGAGTCTTTATTGGAATTTTACTTTCTAATAAAGTGCCGGGAGCTAAATTAAAAGGAGCTTTTGGCTGGTTTGTTTTGATAATGGGAATCTACATTCTCTACAAAGAACTCTCCATGAACTAATCAATGTTTTTAAGTTAAGATTTTTAACAGTAGCGAATTTTCATCTTCCTAATTTTAGGGATGTGCAGAGAAAACAAATAATTGTCCGTTGTTATCGATTATTGAAGCATCAAATACATCTACAAATCCATCACCATTGATATCGGTTGAATAATAGCCGAAAGAAAATACCTGCGCATCATTATCTACAATTGAGGCATCAAATACATCAATGAATTCATCCTGTGGAGAGGCATCTCCGCTAAACAGTGCCCATACTCCAGGTTCCATTTGTTTCATGTTGGAAGAGTACGCTTTAGTAGCCATATTCGTAAAATCATAATTAGTATTGGCACTAAGCATTATTGGTGATGCACTCCAAGTTTGTAAAGCATTACGATGAATTAAAACAACATAGTAACTGCTTCCACTTAATGCAGCAGGAAAAGTAAATGTTGCATTGCAACTAGTAGAAAGAACTCCTTTTGCGGTTGCGATTACAGTTCCAGGGCTAAACTGATCTCTCAACTCGATGCGAATAGTATCCGTAATGGTCGAATCATTATTTATACCCTGATTTTTAAGCACAGGAAGCATAGTCCCACCACCGGCATAGTATCCTTCAATACAAGCTTTAAGATTCAAATTTAAAATACAGTTGGTAATATTTACTGTTACTGGTGCAGCATTTCCTATACATCCATTTGCATCTGTTACACTAACTTGATAAGTAGTAGTTATTGGGGGCGACGCTTTTGTTATTGATGAAGTGGGCTGATTTAATCCGCTAGCTGGACTCCAAGCATAATTAAATACTGCATAAGGGGTAAATCGATATGCATCATTGGCTGCACTAAAATGTGCCGCATTTCTTCCAGGAACCGTTACAGCTTTAGTCCCATCTGCATTTTCAATTCCTTGAGTAGTATATCCAGCAGGATCAAATGCCGATGCATTTGTAATGGAGGTAGTATGAATTTCAATTTCATTACTTCCTTCTGATAAGATCGCTTGAAAAATAAATGGATAGGCAGTTCCGCCGTAATGATTCGTAGTATAACTCACCACCAATTTTTGATTCGGAGAAATACCTGTTGTAAAATAATTAATATTACTTGCATTCACTCCTGGATTGAGATCATTCCATCCTAACGCAATTAAATTATTTGGTGTTGATGTTCCTGGCAGGAGTTGCCCTGCACAACATCCATTTGCTGAGGGTCCGAATGAAATAAATCCGTTCGAAGAAATATAAAATGTAGAATAAATATTTCCATAGAAGTTAAAATTAAATCCGATTGACAAAGCACTACTGACTTGATCATCACTCAAACTTACAGTAGTTCCAGTACCACTTAATGGGGCATAGGGAATGGAAGTTAGTGTATAGCTGCTGATCGCATTACTTCCCGAAGGAATTGCAGTTAACAGTAAGCTATCTCCTAAACAAGCAGATGGCGCAGATACTGTTGTTGTGACAGGAAAAGTATTTACTGAAATATATGCTGATCTGATTAATGAATCAGCACCTAATGTATTGGTAACTTTTAGTTTTACAGTATAAGTTCCCGGTGCAGCATAATTGTGTACAGGTTGTCGCAATGTAGAAGTAGTATTGTCGCCAAAATCCCACAGCCAAGCTTGTGGTGTATTCGTGGAGAGATCGGTAAACTGAACGGATGCCGGACAAGTTACAGTGGTGGTGGTTGCAATAAAATTGGCGGTGGGAGGAGTGGTTGCTACCATGCAAAATGGAGGCAATGTGAAATCCTGAGTTTCATCACCAGCTACATTGGTACTACCCTGATTGGCATTCCAACCCATACCTCTTCCGGCAAAAGCTTGCCAGATCAAACAACGATGAATTCCTGAATATAATAAATCGTCAGCACTAAGTATTGCATCTCTCGCATCTAGAAATCCAGGATTACAAGGTTGCAATTTCATACCCTCAATTACTAGTCTTAATGCAATTGCATTTCCTCCAGTTCCATTATAAAGATCAGCATTAAAACCATGTTGCGTAATGAGCAACCAAGTCATATCCCAGAGTACATCACACCAGATTTCTCCTACATTATGTACTTCAGAACTTAAAGCCAAATGACTATAAGTTTGTGGATTTATACTCATATTGGTTGAATAAGGATAACGTCGGATACCCGCACCCGTTATAGGCTGTCCAATAGCGTAAGTGCCTATTCCTCGTGCCATCCCTCCTGTATCTCCGGCCTTCATGGTGAGAACTAATCCAAGATAATCACTCCATCCTTCTCCACCTTGTTCTGCATTGCTCAGGCAGCTTGTATTTGAGGGTCCTCCTGTTAAACGGTTGGAGATTCCATGACCATATTCATGTATTACGATACCATTATCAAATGAACCATCACGTGCCTGAATGAGCATAGTGCAAAAGTTAAGCGTGATATTCACTACTTCATTAGCATTGAGTCGCGCCTTTATAGAATTGCCAACAGCATTAGTAACTGACATCACCGGTATAGTGATACTTCCAGTTGTGCCAGTCATTGCAGGAGGAGTAGATGATATAACGTTATCAACGATAATAACTGCAACGGCTCCTGCGTTTTGTGCATTCTGTACTTTAACATTGAAGTTGCAGTTGCCTCTATCGATGATGGCAATTTTTCCGGCCATTGTGGAAGTATTCGTGATTACTTGACAGCCATCACCAGCTGGTGAAGTTCCATCAATTGCAATCACTGCATTAGCAGAAAGTGGCGATGTAGGTTGAGGTCCGAAGTTGGCAATACCACTCGTTTGTGTGCCTGCAATGCTAGCTGGAGAATTAATTACAATATTGCTGCAAGAGGCAGTGGAACCGGGCCAGAGGTACATCTGCATTCTACCACTGATACCATCAGGAGGTGTATTAAAGTTTGCATTATTAGTTCCTCCTCCGTCAAAACCTTCAGCTAAAACATAATCATTTCCAGAACCAGTATTACTATAATTATTCGACTGAAAGTTTCCGGCACCTTCTGTGAATCCTAAATGATAAAATATATCATGGATTATATTATTCAGATAAAAAAGATTGGTGATTGAGGCGTCTCGATTATAAGTTGTAGTGGAATCTTTGTGATAAGGATAATTAAACTGATACAACGCTCCTCCGTTTGGTGAGTATCCTGGAAGATTATCATTATTGGCATCTTCGTAAGCATACACATTATTTCCACGGGTAATTGTAAATTCTCCTCCTGCTGATCCATTAGTATCATGCCATCCAAATGGAGAGGCTTGCACATCTGAAATATCTCCTAACTGTATACGGTTTCCATGATTTGGACTTTCTACCGGTAAATGAAATACAGAATACTGCTCAGTCCCACTCCCAGGAAGAGGAGGAATAGGCATTAGAAAATCTGATGCAGTAGATTCGGAATTTGTGTTGGTATAGTTTTGTAATTGTTCAGGACTAAAATCACAAGAGGTTGTCCAGTCATTTTTTTCAAGGTATTCTCCTGTTCCTGCATCAACACGAACATTCCACCAATGTTGATGGTCTTTTAATGCAATGCTTACATCCCAAGCTAAATGAAAACCCTTTGTTGCTTGTTGAATGCAAAGTGTCACTGTAATATTTTCTTCTGATATGCTTAGATCTTTATACTGATATTTATTAGCATTAATGGTCTGTTCAATAAGTATAGGTGCAGAGGGAAATATTCCAAGATGCGATGCAGCAGCATAAATTGCTTGCAAAGGACTAAGACTTGGAGTAATCGTTGAAACACTAACTCCCGACCGAAATCCAGAAGTGAAATTCACAACTTGGTTATTGCGAATAACTACAGCACTGATTGCATTGAAGACTGGAACGCCCTGAAAAGTTTGTTGCAAATAGGCATATGTAAAACCATTTGACGCATCAGTATATTGATCACTAAAAATCCATTCTATACTATCCTTTTCATCCAGTTTTAACGATGCTTTCTTTTCAGTTAAATACTGCGTAATGATGGGTTTAAGTTCTTGTGCAAATAATGAGTTGCCCAATACCATGAAGCAAATACTAAGCAACCAGAATTTATAAGTGAACGAGTGGATGATTTTCATTGGATCTGAAATTCGCTTTATACAAGTGATACTTTGTAAACGTGTAGCCTACTTTAAAGATACTTCCATCAAAGCATATTTCCGCATTATTTTTTTAGTTTTTCAACTAGGGGAACTCAAACTACATTAGCAAAATGTAGTTTGAGAGAGCTTTTTTATATGATTTACAGGATGAAATTACTTGAAAATGAGCCTACTATATAAATGTCTGAAGAGAAAAGGTTATCCTATTTAAGCTTACCTAGAAAAATACTAGCCAAGTAGTTTGGGAGACAAAATCGTTTTATGTCCTAACCTAAACTATTGCCAAAGTGCAATGGATGAAATTATTTTCCGATGTAAATCATTGGCATCTGAGAATTGAATATGTAGAAATGCTAGAAAAGGTTGAACTGATAAACCACTAAAAAGAGGTGAGTAATAATTCCCCTTCAATTTTCCGAGATCTAGTGCTTAACCCCAACAAACGCGGCGATATTCCGAGTTGCGTAATCAACAAGGACTACAAAACATTTTTTACAGACGTAATGGAATTTTTTTTTCTGGTTACTCAAATATTATGAATCTTGAAAGAAGAATTTTCCCGGAGACGTCAGTAATACTCATAAAATATTTTCCATTGGATAATGTGTTTTTATGGAAGGAAATCTTTTGTCCATTTATTTTACGACTCAATACTAGTTTACCGTTTGCATCTATGATGTTTAACTGTCCATTAGAGATGGGATCTTTTAGTTCAATAAAAATTATGTTTGATGCAGGATTGGGATATACGAGTACTTTTTCTTCAGGTTGATCATCTTGAATTCCAGTATTAACAGATGGTACGGGATAGAACACAACATTATTTGCATTCCCCGAATTTGGAATTCCGATGGAATCTCCTGCTGCATTGAGATCTAGATCTGCTGGACTACTTAAACCGGTTTTAACAATCGTAGGTGTTCCGGTAAACGAAGAATCAAAGCGAATAAGTGAACTATTCCCCCATGAAGATGCATACCAATTACCTTGTAAATCTCGCGTTAGTCCATCAAAACTACTGTAAGTGGAGGTGTACAAATTACTGATTGTTGAATCAGCCAGACTCATTGCTTGGAAGGAAGCCGCAGATCCCCAAGTTACAAATACACACCTGTTTTGCGCGCCATCGTAATAAATACCATTGGGAGTTTTAACCGTAGTTGTCATCAGGTTAAATGTTCCAGAAATAGTATTGATTCGATATATTCTTTTTGCTGAGAAGTCTGTTGCAAATAAATTGGAAATACCATCACTGGTAATTCCATTCAAGAAAGAAGCATTCAGATTCAAATTGAATACTTGTGCGCCAGTTGCTAAATGATAACCTTTGATGAAACTCCCATCGCAACAGTATAAAACACTATCCAGAATTTCAATACCATATGGTCCCGAACTCATGCCACTACAGAATAGAGTAAGTGCATTGTTTGCTGGATTTAATTGAAGTACTTGTCCAGATCCATTCTGACCCACTAGCCATCTTCCATACAATGAATCATATTCTACGCTTTCGGGCCCATTAAAGGTTTGTGAATTGCAGATTAAGGGGAGTAAAAATACGAGGAAGAATAAAGATTTTTTCATAGGATAGTTTGGTTCTTAGTGGTAAATATAGTCGAAAGTGCATTATTCAGATATTCCTCTTAAAATTTTCATCCCACCTCAGATAAAATTTGCAGTTTTGATATCTTTGAACATAAATTTGATTCCTGAAAATCAATAACAATGAATTTAAAAGCAGTTAAAATCGGATTCTTCTTGTTGCTCCTGTTTGCGACATCAATCACTATCGCACAAAAGCAAATTTTAACACCCTCTGAAAATGTGGTCTGGAAAACATTTGATACAACAGCGTACTCCATACAATATCCTGGTGATTGGGAGCTGGATAAAAGTGGAAAAATGAATACTTCCTTTATATTGTTTTCTCCGGTTATGGATGCAAATGATCAGTTTAAAGAGAATGTAAATTTACTGGTTCAAGATCTTGGTGAAGATAAAGTTGACTTAACTCAGTATACAGATTTAACGATAGGACAGATTAAAAAAGGATTGCCGAATTCAACACTGCTGCTTTCAAAAAGGATTAAATCCGAAACTTCCGAATACCAGAAAATGATTTATACCGGAGACCAAAGCACATTTCATCTACAATTTGAACAGTATTATCGGATTATGGATGGAAAAGCAATTGTTTTAACTTTTTCTGCTGAGCAAAGTACTTTTGAAAGTTATCAAGAACTTGCAGAAAGAATACTGAACTCTTTTGTAATAAAGTAATTGCTGAGTACGTCAACTATTCGTGGAGATGAAGAAATTATGGTTAACACTTCTTTTAGTATTTTTCAATTGCTTACTATGGGCTCAAACTTCAGGGGTTAAAACAAAAATTGTTGTTATCGGTACTTTTAGTTTTGTAAAAGCATTGAAAGATGCTACTCTAGAAAATGTGTACGATTTTTCGTCCGTAAATCGTCAAAAAGAAATAGCAAGTTTTATCAATAAGTTGAAAGGAAAACGAGCGGATAAAATTTTAATGGACTTCCCTGTAAAAAACGAACTATTGGTAGATAGTTTGTACAATGCCTTTCTAAAAGGATCTTATCAATTATCGAATCAAGAAACAGAACAGATTGGCTTTAGACTAGCAAAGGAAATGCATCTTAAAAGGGTGTATGCCATAGATGAGAAGACCCCAATGAAACGCGATAGCCTGTTGGTAGTAGCAGCTCAACTTAATCAACAGCAGGAGATTCTTGAAAAGTTGAATCTCGAAGGAGAATTATTGAAAACCGATTTTGATAGTGTGCTTACTACCTCGACCTTTTCCGATATTTTGAGTTACCTGAATAGTGAAAAGCAGCAACTGAGGAATATCTCTTTGTATCACCAGTATATGGTTAAAGTGGGAGCTGGTAAAAATTATGAAGGAGTAGACTATGTGACCGACCGCTATCGCAGAAGTTTAAGCATTTATGCAAATATCGTTAGTCGAGTTTCCTCAGAAGATAGGCTGGTTATTGTTATAATAGGGCAGGGATATGTTCCCTTTTTAAAGGAGTTTTTTCAGGCTCAAAATGAATTTCAATGGTTGAATTACACTGATTTTATTCAAGAGTAATCACAATTTAAGTCGCTTTTTTGTTATTTCAATGCTTTAAAAATAGGGTTCGGTTCTTTTTGTTATTCCTTTCTAAACTTTATAAGCAATTTTGCACCATAGCTAAATAAAAAAACAAATTTATCGATTTTAAAATTTTATTCAAATGAAAAAAGTACTCCTATTACTCTTAACAATTTTATCTTCCGGTTGGGCATCTGCACAATGGACAACTTTAACTTCAGGAACTACAGCCGCACTCAAAGATGTAGATTTTGTATCGGATAGTATCGGAGTTGTCGTTGGAAATTCCGGAACAATTTTACGTACTACAGATGCCGGTACTACATGGACCGATATCAACAATAATGTATTGCACGGTGATTTTCAATGTGTGTCTGTAAAAAATGCAGATACCATCTTCGTGAGTTCTTATGACCTCAATTCAGCAAGTGGTGCTGTGTATCTTTCAATGGATGGGGGAGCAAATTGGACACCCGTAAAATCCGAAACCGGCATTAATCATAGAGTGGATCTTGATGATGCTACTACCGGCGATATTTTTGCTGCCGGAAGTAGTGCTTACTCATCAACTGATTATGGAACTACTTGGAATAGTTTATTCCCATTTATTGCTGGTACTAATAAACTCGACATCCTCAAGTTTGCTGATAACAATGTTGGACACATTTCTGGTATTGTTTCTGGTATTGTTACTTATTCAGCAAGTTTTATTCGTTCTGAAGATGGTGGAGCAACATGGTTTTCCAATGATCCGTTTTCATGGCCAAATGCAAATGCACTTACGACCATGTGTTTCAGAAATGCAGATACCGTTTTTGTATTTACGAATCAGTATTCGGGGTTTTCTCCTTCTGCGATTAACGGCGTTGAAAAGTTGACGAACTTTCAAAAAATTTCAAATTTTCCGGGTGATACTTCCTTTTCATTTACAAGTCAGGTCTTGAATGCTGCAATGCCTGCATATATGAATGATGCAGTGTTTCGGACGTTCTCTACCGGATATGCATTTGGCGAGAATGGCGGAGTTTATAAAACAGTGAGTGGAGGATCAACGTGGACGTTGGATTATTCTGCTGGCGCTTCTTTAAAATCAACATCGTTCAGCAGCAATCTGGGTTATGCAGTAGGTGATAATGGAACCATCATCAAGTATAGTCCTTCTCTAACTAGCATTCCTGAAAAGTCACCTGTTTCTACGGTGTCAGTATTTCCGAACCCTGCTTCTGATGTGCTGATTGTTAACTTAAATAACCTGAAGGGAATAAGGTATATCATCGTAAATGCTGAAGGTAAGAAAGTTAAAAACGGGGAACTGAATTCAGCAGATAATTCAATTCACCTATCTGAACTCCAAAATGGTTTTTATGTTATACGTTTTACTTACGGGAATACTTATTTCAGTAAAGAAATTGTGATTAATCATTAAAATTAAGAATAAATTTTACCAATTATAATTTTACAAGTCAGGTAAAAATGTCCTGCTTTTCTAAATAAAAATAGTTATTCTCTTATTTATTTAGAAATGGTGTCTGTACCCAATGAACAGACACCATTTCTTTTTCTAAAGGGAAGCTAATAAATAATTACAACGACTTCAAAAATTTCAAGAGCGCATCACGATCTGATTTATTCAACTGAGCTACAAAATTCTTTGAAAACTCGGCTTCTCCTCCATGCCACATAATCGCTTCTGTAATAGTTCTTGCCCTACCATCATGTAAATAGTAAGCAGGGTAATTTACGGTTTCAAAAAGCCCGATGCCCCAAAGCGGAGCGGTTCTCCATTCTGTTCCATCTGCATCATAATCGGGTCGGTTATCTGCCAACCCGGGACCCATATCATGTACTAATAAATCAGAGTAGGGTTGAATGCGTTGATTACTGATTGATGGAAGGGCAACATTAATTTCCGTAGTGAAAGTCGGGATATGACAACTACCACATTTTGCTTCCATGAAAATTTTCTTTCCGGATAATACATCAGGCAAATTTACATTTCTACGTGCAGGTACTTGTAATGTTTGAATGTAAAATTTTACCGCATTCAAGATACTGTCTGGAAGTTCCGGATCATCACCAAGCGAATCCCATTGAGACGTATTATAGGTAGGATCATGTTTGAAAATTCTATTGGTAATTCCCATATCATTATTATAGGCAGCAGCAACCTGAGTCATCAATGTTGCAGTATTTGCTTTAAGACCAAATCTTCCCAGCATTACAATTTCTTTTTCTGGGTCCCAAACATAATTAGGTTTCCCGCTAATTCCGTCTCCATCTCTATCATTAATATCGGAATGTGCCAGAATTTGATTTTCTGGAATTGCAGCCAGTAATCCTAATCCAAAAACCGGTGGCGCAAGACGAGGAGATAGAAGATAATTCACAACAATAGGTTGATACAAATTATTCAAAGTATATGTTGGAGTTCTTAGTTTATAAGTGGTGCCATCTGGGAATGTATAAGTTTGTTCTGCGTAAGTAATGTCAACATTGCATTCACTAAGTTTTCCGAAAACAGCTTTATCCTGCAACTGACCACCGAATCCTTGTATCCCCAATGGTCCTCCATGTTCATCAACACCAGGCTGGCTTATTCTTACAAGTAATGAAGATTCAATTCCACCTGTAGAAGGAACTCCTTTTCCATCATTATGATGACAAGAAATACAAGAAACATTATTATAGATGGGACCAAGTCCGTTATTAATAGGAGCGGGAGCCGTTACAAAGGTTTGTTCAAATGCCGCATCACCTAACTCATGAATCAATTCATCATATTGGCTCATTCCTTCAAATTCATGTGTGAAAGACTGAGAAGTGGCGTCAAAAGCAGTTTGAAGTCCACCACTTAATCGCTCATCATATCCTTCTTCTGGAAAAATATCAGGCTTGCGACACATTGACATCATCAATACATAGCAAAGAAGAAAGATAAATCCTATACTTTTTTTCATGAGTGAATACGAAAGGGTAAATGAAATTAATTCTTAACATTAATAAAAACGAAATTCATCAAATCAGTTTCCAATGTTGTTTTTAGTGCGTTAATTGCGTTTTGCACATTCAGAATCTGAACAGGTTGAGTATAGATCGCTGATCCATAATTATCATCAATCGCATCAAACGAATTAATAGCAGCGGAAAGTTGATTTTTGATTTTATTATCTAAAGCAAGATGCTTTGAATTCACTAAATCATTTAAGCCTGTTCCATCACTGTTAAATTTACATAGATAAACATGTTCAACACCTTTGATATTATTTCTGAAATCTGCTGTTGAATTATGAGAGAACTGTGATTCTTCAAGTGTTGAATCTTGAGCGGCAAAAGGCACTTCCATCTTACCATTGGCTACTTCATCGCAGATCCCCGCCATAGCAGATACAAGCGTGATAAAGGCATCCTGTCGTTTTTCATAGCGTGTGCTACCTTCTCCAGCAGTTTTAAATTGTGTTTTAAAGTCATCTGGTGATCCGCTATCCCAGCTGCTACGTAATGCAGTTGTAGTGGACAACAAACTCGCTGTAAGTGAAAGCAAATACTCTTTTTCACGAGAAGTAAAATCTCCTGCCATTTTATTTCCACCCACTCCGAACAATAAGTATTCAATAGGATGAAATCCTTTTAAGGAAGAGGGTAATTGTTCAATATCAGCAACCGTTAATCCATTGTTGCTTGCTAATAAGGAGTCAAGATCTGTTTTGTTTACAGGCCACGTATCAAGTGCAGGATCATAATTAAAATCTTCGACAGGCCCAAAAATAAATGCTTCACAAAGTTCCCATGATGAACGAAGATCTCTCCAGCTATTTTGCGCTATAGTAAGGTTTGCAGCAGTAGTTGAAGTGTTTAAAATCGCCGCTTGCTGATTCAAAAACATTGCTTTTGTTTCTATTTCCTGATAATTCGGGAATGCTACTATATCTGCAAAATCGGTAATTATTTTCTTTTCCAGATCAGTGGTTGTAGAGCTATTCTGTTCACTATCTTTTTTACAAGAGGAAATTATAACACAACTAAATAGGATAATAGGAAGGAGGAAGGTAAAAGACTTCATAGTTTAAATGATTAAAATAACTTTAATTAAGATGTATAATTATATTTTCTTCAATAACTTCTGTCCTATATTTTTTTAAAGGATATTCAGCAGGTCCTTTTGTTACAGATCCATCGGCATTAAATACACTCCCATGAAGTGCACAGGTAAATCCAGTTCCCGTACTCAGTAGTTGATTTTCGGCATGAGTGCAGCGCATTAGAAATGAGGAATAGGTAGTGTCATCTTCTTTTCGAAGGGCAATATCAAACTGCATTCCTGCAGGACGAATAATTTGAAGTTTTCCATTGCTAAATAATGTCAATGGAACGGCAATTTTATTTTCTATGATTCCGGTTTTGTAGATTATTCCAGGCGAACATCCCGATACTGAGGAAAGAACTACGCCGCATCCTGTTGCTAATGCGAGTACACAACCAGATTTTATAAAAGCTCTTCTTTGCATGTTATTAAAATTAAGAACTTAAAATGCGACACCGATTCCTAGGTTAAAAAAAGAATTATCAGTGTAGTACTTGGGTGCTGTAGGACTAGGATTTATGAGTAGGTCTGGATTTTGATTACCGGTATGTTGAAATCGTACATCCATTTTTACTACTACATTGGGATTAGGCAGATAATTGATACCTGTTACGATATGCTGCTGATCGAGTGTATGATCTATAATACCGTTCCCAGGAATATTTGAATTTAAGTTTAAGGTTTCATATCTCACAAAAGCATGCAAAGCCTTAGATTTTAATTTCACATTATTGGCAAAAAAATTATAAGCAACTTCAATATATCCTCCAGTCTCCGTTTCAGGAGTATTGTTAGCATATGCCCTATTAATATCACTCGCTTCTGGAATGGAGATCATGGCACCCAGAATTTTTCCGCTAAATCCTTTAGAAAAATATTGAATGTTAGCTTCAGTAATCATTACTGGAGTTCCAAATGCTCCCGAGGTAAGTTGTAGGCTATCAGCTTCGCGAGGGACTAACCCCACCGTACCGCCATAGTATCCACTAATCTGTGCTTTGAAATTGCCTTTGTAATATTGTACCGAGCCTTGTATTGCAAGATTATTTGCAGATGCAGTTCTTCCTTCCGCTCTTCCTTCTCTGATGCCTGTACCATGTTCAAAATTTTCACTATTCAAACCATTCACAATACAAGCACTAAAAGATATCGGAAGTCGATTTAATTTTCCATAAATCCCTGCTCCAATTTCTCTCCATGTTGCAGGAAGTACTTTTGTTTCCACTTGATTTCTTTCATTGCCAAAAATCTGCGTTGGTAAATGATCTTCGCTCAAAATTCCTATACGAGGAATAAATAATCCTGCAACGAGATAGGTAGAAGGGTTTAGATCAAATTTCAAATAAAATTGTTCCAATGCTATTTCTCCGCCTTCTTTTCCGCCTTCTACTTTTGCATCTTCAACTTCTAGTTCACTGAATAGTGTAATCTTGTTGTTGAATTTATGTGTTACCAGTAAAACAAAACGTTCAAGATTTACTGATGCGTATTCGTTTTTATTATCCCTCGAATAAAAGGCATTTCCATATCCACCAAATGTTGTTCTCCCTAAAATACTTGAAAATTGAGTTCGGGAACTGTCGATTGGAAGCGATTGATTTTGCTGCGCTGAAGCAGTGTCTTGGATGAAGCAAATCAATATTACGGTTGTAATTAAGGACTTAAACATTGAAAATTAATTTAGGAGTTGAATATTGTCGCAAAACTACTTTTTTATTTAGATTAATTCCAAATAAGAATTTAAACTTATCCTATTTTATTGAAATATAATAGGATATAAAATAATTTTCTGTTTTGCGGGTATCCATTTTTCCAATAAAAGACAAAATAATCAGCCCAATAACCTTACCTTTTAAGAACTATAAAAAACCCCGATGAATCTGTTATCATTGGGGTTGAATATTTAAATGAGAAACTTAAAAGAGAGGAGTACAGAACGATTAACGATAAAAAGTTATGATGTTGTAGGTTCAGTTTAATCAGGCACAGGCAATTTTATCAACTCTCCGTTGATGTCTTCCTCCTTCAAAGGGCGTTGTTAAGAAGGAATGTAACATTTCCCATGCGAGGTTATCATCCACAAAGCGAGCAGGAATACAAATAACATTAGCATCATTATGACTTCTTGCAAGTTTAGCAACCTCATCAGTCCAACAAAGCGCGGCTCTGATCCCCTGATGTTTATTAGCAGTAATACAAACTCCATTAGCACTCCCACATAATAAGATGCCTAATGAATCATGATCAGCTTCTACAGCGAGTGCAACTGCATGAGCATAATCAGGGTAATCAGTACTTTCATTATTGTACGTTCCTTTGTCAGTTACAGTGTATCCGTTTTGTTGAAGAAAGCCTTTCAGCATTTCTTTCATATCGAAACCAGCGTGATCAGATCCTATATAGAGTTGCATAGTACAAAGGTAATTTTTTAAAGTAATTAGATCTCCATTAAACTTACATCAGGCATAGCATAATTATACCGTACAATTTTTTCTGTCCGGTAATAAGCATCCAAACCTAATGACGTTACTGTTCCTGCCTTTGATAAATCCAGAAAACCATCGCTCGCTACAAGTGATTTCTCTATAAAAATCTCCATAATTTCACCAATCACCAGAAAGGTATTGTTGAGTTGAATAGGAATTATTTCTCGCAGTTGCAAAGCATACTTTACTTTGCTTTCAGCAACAAAAGGAGGGAGAATATTTTCTTTCCATTCAGGAGTTAACCCTACAACTTCGAATTCGCTGATTTCTGCTTTGTATTTTGCACTAGTCTGATGTGCTTCTGCAATAATATTTGGATGAATATGATTTATCGTATACCATCCAGTTGATTCTATATTTTGCAAGGTATGCGGAGAAGCTTGCCGTGGGCGGTTGATGAATCCTATCAATGCAGGATCTGCACCTATATGAACAATATTACTAAAGAGCGCAAGATTACTTTGTTTCTGGTGATTTACAGTTCCAATTAAACTTACACTTTTGAATCCGCTTAATGAGTTTAATAGATTGCCTCTATAAAACCGATCGAAAGATTGAATATTTTTTTTTTGAATATGAATCATAAAAAGTAAACACGAAGTGTATAATAAAGTTTCTAAAATAATTATCGGATTTCAATATTTTTGATAGCTTCTTCATTGTGGCTACTGAGTTTCAAAATATAAAATCCTTTACTTAGTTGATGTACCGGAATTTCAAAAGTTGTCGCTGCAGGAGACTTAACAATTTCTTGCTGATAAACTAATTTTCCTTGCAGATCTTTTAACTCTACTGTCAATAATGCATTCTCTTTAGTATACGCTTCAATATGAATCACAGAGGATGCAGGATTAGGGTAAACTTTATTAATTCTAAGTTGATTTGTGGGAGTTGGATTTTCTGTTAATCCAATGGTTGTTCCTGTTGTAAATAAAAATTTGACGGAATATTGTCCAAAAGTATTTCCATCATTTCCACGCATCCTCCAGTAATAATTAGTGCTTGGATTTAATCCACCCACTTGTTGCGAGGTGCCTGTAATTCCGGATTGATTATATACTAAACTGCCCGTACTGAAAGATGTGGAAGTTGCAACTTGTAAAAGATAAGTCAAAGCGCCAGGTAATGAATCCCAAGTGAATATTGGATTTAAATAAACATTAGTTGAAGAGTCTGGCGGCGAAATTAAAATTGGATTTGAAAGCAATGTGGTAAATCGGTAAAATGAAGACCACGGACTTTCATGTCCTCCGTTATTTACTTTCACTCTCCAATAATAAGTGGTGTAAGGAGATAATCCAATAATCGTAGAATTAGTAATTCCAACAACTTTAGTAGTAATGATATTGCTAAATAATGAATCGTCACTAATTTCAAGAGTGTAAATCACTCCATCACTCACTGCATTCCAAGTTAGATTTTGGTTAAGGTTTATACTGATAGCATTATCTAGTGGCGTATTTAGAACGGGAGCTTGAGGAACGGTATCATTAACACCTAAATACGTGATAAACATTTCAATTTTTTGGAGTGGAACATCATTGATATCTCTCGGAGAATTTACTATCGTATCAACGATATTCATTCCGCTCGTTACTTCACCATAAACGGTATACTGTCCATCCAGAAAATAAGCAGGAGCTACACAAATATAAAACTGCGAATTTGCGGAGTTAATATTTGCATCTCGAGCAGCTCCAATTCTGCCACGCTCATGTCGTGCTACACTGAATTCTGCGGGCACATTAGGTTGCCCGGGTTGGCCCTGACCCCATGTCGAAATGGGCCCATTAATAGAGTTTGGATCTCCTCCTTGAATTACAAATCCTGGCACGACTCGGTGAAAGGCAGTACTGTCATATGCTAAAACATTAACAAGCGAATCGAAGTTGGCTGTCGCTAATGGAGCAATGAAGGGAAATAATTCAATTTCTATGGTTCCTAAATAAATGCCTGCCCTATGCGTGATGATCTGATACCTTGGTTTATCAATACCCTGTGCAAATATTGAATGTGAGAGGGAACTGAGGATAAAGAGGAGTAAGAATTTTTTAATGGTTTTCATGAATCTTGAATTAGAACCCCTAAAGTACACATTACTTACAATTCATCCGATTTATTGCCTTTTTTTGTTGCTCCCTGTTCATAGCGTATAATATCACCGATAGTATGAATTGATTAATTGTCTCGGGATCTACATTTTTGCAAACAACAGAATCCTTGTACATACCCTTACATTTTATCTTTTAATTATTTCGTCTAGAATCCTCTGGTTTGGGAACTTGTATAATTTTGAATAGTTGTTGAGGTAGTGAAGTGTTCACTCCATAATACTATTAAAATTTCTATCGTATTTCATTTAAAAGAGGATCAGTTACCTTAAAATTATTTCTTTTCTTCTACCTATCTACTCAAAAGTAATTTTACGGAATCTAATTCGACTAACATATATTTACAGTTGAAAGATTGCTTTTATTATTTTACTTTTGACATATAAAATTTCAACATTCATTAAAAGTTGGAAATAGTAGTTTCAAATAAATCTTTAAAATTTATAGTATGAAAATCGGAATTTTAGGTACCGGAATGGTTGGATCAACGATTGGGAAAAAATTAATTGAGAACGGACATGAAGTAATGATGGGATCACGTACTGCCGGAAACGAGAAAGCAATTTTCTGGGTAAATGCTTGCGGAAAGAATGCATCAGAAGGCACATTTGCTGACGCCGCTTCATTTGGTGAGCTCTTGTTTAATTGTACCACCGGAGTAGGTTCACTGTCTGCTTTAGAACTTGCTGGAAGTGAAAACCTGAAAGGCAAGATTCTTATTGATGTTTCCAATCCATTGGATTTTAGTAAGGGATTTCCTCCAACTTTAACTATTGTAAATACGGATAGTCTTGCTGAACTTTTGCAACGTACTTTTCCTGAAACTAAAGTGGTTAAAACTTTAAATACTACTAATTGTAATGTAATGGTGGATCCTTCCCTGGTTCCTGGAGAGCATGATCTCTTTATGAGTGGTAATGATGCAGATGCAAAGCAGGAAGTGACCTCATTCCTTCAAAAGGAATTTGGATGGAAAAACATCATCGACCTTGGGGATATTTCTACTGCCAGAGGCACCGAACAGTTATTGCCGCTTTGGGTTCGTTTGTATAGCACACTGGGACATGGGAATTTCAATTTTCATGTGGTAAAGTAGAGCTTTGATATTGATTTCTACAGTTCATTACATTATTCTAACATTTTATCATAAATAGTTGTTTATACAACTGTTGAGTTCGTATCTTTGCTGCATGGGAATTGAAGAAGATATTCGACAACAAAAAAAGTTTGTGAATGAGTATGAGAAACTGATCGTGAATTTAATGTTCACTTCAAGTTGGCTCGACGGCATGAGAATCCAGAATCTAAAGCCTTTTGGAATTTCGCCTCAGCAATATAACGTACTAAGAATCCTACGCGGTGCATTTCCGGAACCTGTTCGTCTGGCAGATATTACTGACCGAATGATCGATAAGAATTCAAATGCTACCCGCCTTGTTGAAAAACTACGCCAGAAAGGGTTTCTGAAAAGAGAAATTTGTAAGCAGAATCGTCGCCAAGTAGATATTTGGATTACTCCAAAAGGGCTGGAACTTTTGACGGAAACCGACAAACTGTCAGGGGAATGGTTGAAGGTCTTTAAAACGATTCAAAAGACTGAAGCACAGGAACTTAATCGTATACTGGATAAGTTAAGATCTTAAGCAAATAGTGAAAAATTGTCTATACAACAATTGTAAGTACATTTGTATGATATTTGCAGTATGTTTTTGATTGTATAAAACTTATCACATGAAAAAGATCATCCATCGCGCCGATACACGCGGCAATGCCAATCACGGTTGGCTTAACAGTTTTCACACATTTAGTTTCGCAGCATATCAAGAGCCATCTCGCATGCACTTTGGGTTGCTTAGAGTTCTGAATGACGATGTTGTTGCTGCAGGTAAAGGGTTTGGCGCACATCCCCATGAGAATATGGAAATTATTTCTATCCCTTTAAGTGGGGCGTTAAAACATCAGGACAATACCGGGCGCACGGAGATTATTCATTCCGGAGATGTGCAAATTATGAGTGCAGGTAGCGGAATTACACATTCAGAAATGAATGCTTCCAATATTGATCCAGTGAATTTTCTTCAAGTCTGGATCTTTCCTAAAAAGGATAATATCCCAGCACGCTACGAACAAAAATCTTATGCTGCGGAGGATCGCCAGAATAAATTTCAAATCGTAGTGAGTCCAAAAGAAGAGGAAGGGGGAGTGTGGATCAATCAAGATGCATGGTTTTCATTGACGGATTTGAATGCAGGTCATGATTTGACTTACCAGCGACATCTTACTGGAAATGGCATATATCTTTTTGTTTTGGATGGAGAGATTGAAGTGGCCGATGAAAAACTTTCAAAAAGAGATGCTATCGGAATCTCAGATACTGAAGCAATCCAAATTAGAGCTGCTGCTAACAGTAAATTATTACTCATTGAAGTTCCGATGAACTAAAATTAAAAAGCCCTGAGAAAAGAATTTCTCAGGGCTTTTTTTATACCACAAAAGAGGATGGATGAAGACTATCTTGTAAAAGCTACAATAGGTGAAATTCCCTATAAAACGGAAGTAGAATACAATGGGAAAATATTTATTTCGGATGAACCGGAGTCAAAAGGAGGACAAAATTTTGGACCTACCCCTTCCCAACTTTTAGCTTCGTCGTTGGCAACTTGTGCCGCTATCACTTTAAGGATGTATGTGAACCGTAAGCAGTGGCAGGTGGAAGAAATAAGTGTTGTGGTCTCTTTCCGACAAGAAAATAATATTACTAAATTTATCGTGAAAATTGAAGTGGAGGGGAACCTTGAGGATACCGCTCGTGAAAGATTATTGCAGATTGCAAAATTATGCCCAATTCATAAAATTTTAACTAATACAATTGAAATCGATACTCAACTTTCCTAATCATGCGAGAAATCACTAAAAAATACACTAACGGTGAAGTTACTGTTGTTTGGAAACCTTCGATGTGTATTCATTCTGCCATTTGCTTTAAAGGTCTCCCTGAAGTTTTCGATCCACGCCGTCGTCCTTGGATTACACCAGAAGCATCCAATACCGATGCAATCATTGTTCAGATTAAACAATGTCCTTCTGGCGCACTGAGTTATTTTATGAATGAGGAAAAGAAGAATGAAGAAGTGAGATAAATTTTCGATTAATCTTATCTTCAAAAAAAGGTTTCTCTAAGTAGCTGTAGATCATAGAAAGGATAACCATTAAAATTTTTGTAGTTTATTATGTCGTATTGTTCATTTGTTAAATCAGCTCCTGAATCTTCTGTACATCGTTATTATCATGATCATGAATATGGATTTCCGATTCTGGATGATGATGGATTGTTTGCTCGTTTAGTACTTGAAATTAATCAAGCAGGATTGTCGTGGACTACCATTCTGAATAAGAAAGAGCATTTTTTTAAGGCGTATCATCAGTTCAATATTGATAAAGTGGCTGCGTACAAAGAGAAAGACAGAACACGGTTGTTGAATGATGCTGGAATAATTCGCAATAGATTAAAAGTAGATGCTGCCATACATAATGCTGGTGCAATACAATCATTACAACAGGAGTACGGTTCTTTTAAACAATGGTTGGATCATCATCATCCGCTTGAAAAGTTGGAATGGGTTAAGTTATTTAAAAAGACTTTTAAATTTACGGGAGGAGAAATTGTAAATGAGTTCCTAATGAGCTCGGGTTATCTTCCAGGAGCACATGATGAATCGTGTCCCGTTTTCAAGAAAGTATTGAAGCACAAGCCAAAATGGGTAGTTAAGAAATAAGATAGGACATATTTTTTAATAGCTGATTTTTGTTTCCTGAATGTTCTCCTTTACATTCTCTATTTTTAGCGCCGATAACATTCCGCATGGCAAAGCTAGTTTCTGAAATTTCTACGAAAAATATTAGCCAAAGGCAGATCCTGTTTTTCCTATTACTGTGTATTCCTTTATTTCTGATAAATATTAAGAATAGTCACGACTGGGGTGATGATTTTGCTCAATACCTACATCAGTCTAAAAACATCCTGCAGGGTATTCCAGCATATGATACGGGATACATTTATAATGAGCGATTCCCTTTTTTAGGTCCTCCTGCCTACCCTCCTGGTTTTCCTTTGCTCTTGGCGCCGATTACATTGTTTGCCAATAGCACCATTCTTCCTTATTCTATTTTGATAACCGTATTCCTAGTATTGACCGGCGTAACACTTTTCTATTTTTTTAGTGGATTTGTGGAAATCCTACCTGCTGGAATTTTTTCACTTATTTTGATTTATAATCCTTGGATACTGCATTTTAAAAGCGAAGTTGTTTCAGATATTCCGTTTACCTTTTTTCTATTTTTTGCTTTATTACTATTTGAGAGAAGAAAGAATACTACTTCTTATATTATTTCTTTAGGATTGCTCTTGGGATTTATTTGTTGTATCCGATGGGTTGGTGTCGTTTTGTCGATCGCATTATTTCCCTTTCTTTTCTTTCGCTTTCTTAAGAATAGAACTCAAGCCAATAAATATCAATTGTTGAATTTCGGCATATTGGTTCCCCTTATTTCAGTGATCTTTTATGTGGTCATGAATTATTTTATTTTTCCGGTTAATGCGCCAGGATCAGCAAATGGAAATCAGTTACAAATTTTATTTAGTAAGGTTAGTGTGGATTCATTAATGCTGAATCTTACCAATTATTCATTGTTGATTCGCAATTTTTTCTGTTACCCGAGTCAGGAGTTCTGGTCTGTACCCGCGAGATATGCCGGGAATATACTTTTTATTGGTGGCTTAGCAGGATGGACGATTTCCATCCTTAAAAAGCACGAATTAAAAGATTGGTTTTTTGTTCTGTATGCAGTCCTCCTCATTATTTATCCATATGGAAGCTCTGGGTTACGATTTTTAATTCCAGTGATTCCCTTATTATTGATTTATACATTTGAAATATTTCGACAATTTTTACCGTTCACGACACTTAAAACGCCTGCATTTTTGGGTTGGATGATTATCTGTTTTTTTATGTATAGATCAGAAGTAAAAAAAATTATCAGCGAGAAAAATATGGTTATTCTGGGTCCATATCGAATCGATGCGCAGGCAATGTTTTCTTATATTTCGAGAAATACAAAAAACACCGATCGAATTCTTTTTATTAAACCGAGGGCATTATCTTATTATACTAACAGATCAGCATTTGCTAATCTACCCAAAGAGGATCAACAACATTTCAATCAGCAATTAAAAGTTAATGCCCTGAATTATCTGCTAAATGATACTGAAATGCCTAACCCCGCTTTAACTGAATTCCTGAAGGATTCTACTAGAAGTGAGTTGCAGTATCAGATTGGTGCATTTTATTTTTATCAACTCAAGACAAAAACGTATGAGTAAAATAGCGCCTCATTCGTTTAATCGCCATTTCAAGAGTTATATTTTTTCCAACACACCCTTGCGATGCTTGAATACAATAATTTAGCAAAATCTATCTTTGCACACATGAAAACCCTCTTGGTTCTACTTTTAAGTATTTGTTCGCTAAACCTATCTGCTCAGAAAAAAGTAGAAGAATACACTGCCACTAATGGAATTACTTATCGGGTAGGCGACAATATCCAAATTGGTGTTGGATCAGGTACCGATGGGGATTTTCGTTACATCAAATTTACTAGTGAAGTTTTAGTAAATGCAATTTCTGCGATTGCTGGTGAAACAATGGATCCACATCTGCAAGCAAATTCTAATGGTAAAATTTGTCTGATTAAAAAAGTTAGATCGTACAAGGATAAAATTTATCTACTCATTGATGCGGGCGAAGAAATGCTTTATCAAGTAGATATTGAAAAGGCGATTCGTGAATGTGAAGTGGCTTATTGCTTAAAAGATGCCGCACTTACACAGGAGCAATTTGAAAAGTTGATCCTTACCCAGCAATATTTCGAAGAAGGAAAAATAACGAAAGGACGATTCACCGAGTTACGTAATGAGATCATCATGAGTTTACCTCAAGATGATTCTGATACTCCAGAAGTTGAACCGGAAAATAAGCAATAAGTTTTTTTCAGTGAACTGGAGGAATCAGTTTGCTTACTTTGTTAGAGTAAGAGGCATTCGTGATCGAAATAATTCGACAGCCACTTTCTTGCTCTACTTTTTTAAGAGAAACGGTATTGATGCCTTTGTTAAGTCCGACCCATTCTTCCGATAATTTCTTTCCTGAAATATCATAAATGGTAATAAGATTTTTACCTGTTGTTTTAGCCATGATTGTTATTTCCTGAGTGTTGGGTTGATAGAATATTTCTGGAGTATTGTCCCCAGTGTTCTCACATTTTATAGTGACTGGACCAAAATAACTGCTCTTTCCATTAAAATCAGTTTGTTTTAAACGGTAGTACAAGTTGTTATAAGAAGATCTAGTATCTTCAAATACGTAATTATGAATTGCATTACTTGTTCCATTCCCTGGCACCTTACTTAACCATGAAAATGTTTCATTATCGAGGGAACGTTCCACAATGAAAAAATTATTATTATTTTCTGAGGCAGTCGACCATCTTAATAGGACATTGTTTTGATTGCATTCTGCAGTGAAATCAATCATTTCAACAGGCAATGGATTGTTGCTAGATTTAGAACCTATTGCGAATGGACTGAAGGAAGAAACGGAATTCGATTTAATTGTTCCACTACTTGTAGTTCCTGTAGTTGCGGCGTTGCCTTCACTAATCCATTGTCCTCCGTACCAATGGGCTACAATCAAATCACTAAGATTATTTATTCCTCCACTGTTGGCATCAAAACTTAATGTTATTTGTACGGAAGAGGTACCTGCAGTTTGATCCAAGAGATAGTATTCTGCTAAACTTACGTGATCTACGGGCGCAACTTTCATACTAGTATCATAAGTTGCAGAAGGATTGGCATTTAAATAAGTGGCGGTAAAGGCATCGGTAATTACTGCTGGGGCCGTTATGGTAAGCGGTTTATAATTTCCGTTATCGCCAATAGGAAAAGTAAATGCGGTGTTACCGATTTTTTTTACTGGACCATCTACATAACTTGTCGATGAGGCTCCGGAAACCGTTGCCCCCGCAGCCAGTGATAATAGATTAGTTCCCGTTGTTTGTATGATACCTGAAGTAAAGGTTAATGCTCCTGTCATAGTAATGGCAGAGTTTAGAATAACAGTACCACTCGTATTGACAGTTAAATTTCTGACATTTCCCGAAGGGACTTCCATTCCTGTTGTTGATGAAGTATTGTAAACTAAATCAGTTACTCCACTAAAAGTAGGAGCTGCATCCAATGCACCGCCTGCATTCGTAATTTTTCCATTGTTTGCAATTGTTATGGTAAATGTGGAATCATAGAACGTCCCAAACGTCAACTGAAGATTGGTATTAATGGTTAAATTATTTCCAATAATTGCATTGGCAGTATTATTCAAAACCAATGTTTGTGCAGGTCCGGTAATACAAAAAATTTGTCGCTCACTTCCAGTTAAGTTAATAGTTGTAGCTGCAGCACAATCAACTGTTCCCCCTGTCATTAGTACATTGCCGTTGAAGGTACTATTGCTAAGCGTAATTTTTTTTGCTGTAGCCCCCGTACTTTGAACACTAAACGTACCATTTACTTGGAATCCGCTGGACGGAAAAGTAACATTTACATTTTGTGCAGTACAATTCCAGGTTAAGTCATAAAATGTTTGACCAAGTCCACTAGGTGCAGTAGTAGTAATTGCATCAATCTTGCATAGGGATCCTGGAGACCAAGTTACAGGAGAAATTAAAGCAGTTGTTGAACCGTTCCGATTGAAATGATACATGCTGCCGTTGCGAAATTCAATTAGCCCACCCAGACTATTCGTAATGTTTCCTTGTTCTTTAATTACACCATCCACCTTAATATCTGCTCCCGCTCTAATTGTAATTGTTCCTGCTGAAACAATTAATGTATCAGTTGCAGGAAGGTATAATCCATCTAGTTTAGTAGATGCAGCAGTAGTTCCTGATAAGTTACTACCATTGAAAACATATATTCTTGCAGCATTAGCACCAGTATTATAATTATAAGCTTTATCGCGTGTATAGAGCATATACGTGTAAATCCCTGTGGCACCTGGATCATCGGTAAAAGTGTTTACATTGCCGCCGTTATACACAACAGTATAGGTGCTCAATGTAGCGGGACCTTCAGTACTAGTGGTACTATAGTTACACTGAACCAAAGGATTTACATTAGTACTAGTACCGATGAGAGATTGACGTAATAGTAGGTAACCATCAATTCCCGATTCAGCATCGGATCCTGCATCCCAAGTTATTGTTATACTAGTTCCGGAAGTTGTTGCAGTAAGATGTGATGGTGCAACTGGAATAGTTACATCAGGAGAAGAGGAGTTGTTAAAATAAAATACTACGTCATCGTAATAAATTGTCGTGGAGGCACCATTAGTGGATTTCCCAATTAATACAGGATAATAAGTGTCGCCAACATTAACTGCAAAAGAATAGGAAATCGAAGTTAAAGTAGTAGAAGTTATTACCGGAGATCCAGAAGTGGTAAGTGTTGAAGTAGTACTATTATAGATCCCCACATCAACACTTCCGTTTGTGCCAGAGCCTTTATACCAAAATAAAACGGTTACATAAGTTGTTCCAGAAGGAGCAGCAATAGGTTGTCCACTAAAAGATGCTGTCAAATCGCTAACAGAAGTAGTGATTAATTTCAGGCATTTGGCACCTGATCTTTTCCCTGATGTTGTTGAGCTGTAGGACGGATTATTACTGAATGTCCAGTCCGTTAGATTATTCTCAAATCCCGGGTTTCCACCTAAGCTAGCTACTTGTACCGGATTATTACCCGGCCTTGCAAAGAGCAAAGTGTAGCTCATTACCATTAGGAAAAGGAATAGTGAAACTCTTTTCCTGTAGTTTTTGAATAGTGTTTTATTAATCATACATCCATTTTAATGAACCTAATCGTATTGCTAGGTCATCTTTACGGAAGTGGATTTTCAATGTTGCAGTTATTAAGTAATTGTTAATCAATTCGTTAGTTTAGATATTTCTAAACTATTCTATAGGATATGGAAATGAATTTTTTAGCCCTATTAAATTTTAAAGCCATTTCTTATTTAAAAATGTTACTTAACCAATATAAAAAGGGTTTTTTATAAAAAACAATCCAACAAATTAATTTGTTATATGTTTGTAATAAATTAAACGAGGAATTAGTGAACACATCTACACACAAACTTCAATCTGATTTCTGCAAAGCTTTGGCCCACCCTTCCAGAATCTTGATCATCGAATTATTAGGTCAGCGCGAACACAGCTTTACAGAACTCATGGAGCAAACGGGTTTGTTGAAATCAAATCTTAGTCAGCATGTATCCATTCTTCATGGAATGGGAATGCTGAATTACCGTAAAGAAGGGCAAGCCAAATATTACCGCCTTACTTATCCAAGGGTTGGGGAGATTGTAACACTGATCAGAAGTCAGTTAAAAGATTACTTCGATGAGCAAGGTGAGTTGATGGCAAATATGAATTAAAAGCGAAAAGTATTTTTTTGAATACTACTTTTCACAAATCCGGAATGAATTAAGGTTTCTTTTCCGGATCTTCTTCACCGAATTTCTTAATATTCATCTTGCGTTTCTTCTCCAGAATATAGAAATTATAGTTATAACTTTCAATATCCTGAAGGCTTATTTCTGCGTTGTTTTTAAGTACAATAAATCCTTTTCCAACAAAACCTTCATCCATATTCAAGAAGTATTTTCCTGGAGGAAGATAAAGCACATAATTTCCTTTGTTATCTGTAATGGCTTGGAATTTTTTCCCCGACTCATTGATAGCTGTAATCAGAATTCTGGAGAGATCAACAGTTGCATTCACACCACTATAGCGTTCTTTCTGTAGCGTGATATTTCCATTGAGTTTAATACCTTTTACAAAAGGAATATTTACTTCATCAGATACACTCGAAAAGATAGAATCATCAACTAAAGGATACCATCCATTAAGTTCATAAAGTGACCAAGTTTTTAACGAATAGGTACCTCCAGCTATATTACTAAATCCTGCCTTTCCCTCTTCATTCGTAATGACCTCATCATTTCCTACGCGGATAACAACGTTTTTAATAACTACTTCGTTTTTATCTTTAATCTTATTTCCATTTGCATCTAGGAAAGCTGTAAAATTCAAATTTGTAAACGCATGTTTAGTCCATTTTTTAGGTACGGGAATTCCAAATTCTTTCCTTACTCCAACATTGAGATAAAAATTATGGGTAACCACTCTGGATGGAGCTGTTTCGGGAAATGCTTCGCCCTGATAAGTTTGAACTGCACGTTCTGACTTACTACTATTTACCGAATATCCTGGAGATAATTTGAATCGCCACTTTGTTCTGTTGAAATAATAGGCTTCTGGATAAAATCCAAATGAGTGGCGATTGAATTGATTCATATAGGAATAATTCGCACTCGCTTGAAATACGAAATGTTTATTGCGAGGTTGCCACTGCTGCTGAGCAGAGAAGAAAATCGACTGTGGGTATTTGAAGGAATTACGTAAGATCTGTGGATCACTTACATATTGTGGTCCATAATAATATCTTGTATTAAAGGAGAATGTTTTGATCATTGCAGAATAGGTAAACTGCAGTGTAAAATAATCTTTGATATCACTATAGTCAGGAAGCTTGTTATATCCACCTCTGATAGAAATGCCCATTCTTGATCTGCCGCCTAAAGTACTTTTGCTATAATCCATTCCTACACCTCGATAAATAAGCCGAATGGTATTCAGTTCCGTAGCATTGTAAAACACACTTGGCATAAATCGCGCTTCTCTTTTATTGAAATTAAAGAACAGCTGATTATAACTAGTATGATTTTTTACAATAACAGCATTTTGATTGATAATACTATTTTGCTGATAATTACTTAACGTATTTTGCAGCACGATACTCCAATTTTTTCCAGGAGTATAACCTGAGCGATGAAAATAGTGAGCACTCGGTAAGCTATTAGCTCCGTAGTTCGCCGAGAATAGAGAGCCTCTTAAATAGGTGTACAATTTTTTATGAAAGAAAGATCCTGCATAACCAGCACTTAAAGAATTTCCTGTTTTAGTTTCACCAATGAGTTTATAGTCATTTCTACTTATTGCATAACCAAAACTGAGTTGTTGAGTTGGTAAAACTCGAACGGCTGTTGAAATTCCTGCATACGTATTTTCCCTTCTGCTCTCTTCAAATATGGTCCTTCCATATTGCAGCGTTGCATTTCCAATTTTTTTATACTGATACCTGGTGAAACCACCATAAGCATGTGATTTTTCCGCAGCATTAATTCTACTTTGAACATAGTAAGCACCTACTCTCAAGTCCGGAGTAACGAAATAACTTCCGCTGATTCCTTTTCCACTGATAGGAATCAAACTTAATCCCCCAGAAATATTTCCGGCTTGAACCTCTCCTCTTTTTGTAGAGTAGGAGAGTCGATAAAATAAATCACGGGTGATTTGATTGTTATAAGTAGAACGAGTAAAGTTAAATTGTGTCTGATATCCCAGTATTGCCTGATTGGAAAGCATCGTTGATCCTCTCATATCTACGCGCATAATGGGTTGGAGTCCCAATATATTATACATGTTGGCATCCACAATTAATGGAATACAAGCTGATCCATAGGGGTTCAACATTTTCTGATCCGACAACCTAATAAAATCTAATCTTCGCGATCCTGAAAACATTCGGCCATCAGTATTATTTGAAAGTTGTGATTGAAAAAAGAGTGTATTTCTCATCTCTTCATTCATCGCTGATGGGGAGTAATTTTCGATATCAATGCGTTGATTATTGTAATATGTTTTTTGTAAAGTAGCATTAAAATCTAAAGTAGTATCAGTTTCTGGAGCTAATATAAGTTCATTGTATTGTTTGTTTTCCGGATCTGGAGTAACCTCTTCGACTTGAATTTTATTTCCTAATTGTTTTTTCGAAAGTAGCAAATCAATTTTTTCGTTCCCTTCATTATTAACGTTAATGCTAAATGGAACAATAGAATCATTGACAGGAAAGTAAATCCGATCTCCACTTTCACTTCGCACAGTCCAACGGATATCTTTTTTGCGATGTACAATAAACGAAGCGTCGGCTAATAACCCTTGATCTTCACTTACGAGCAAAGCCTGAATATTAATGATGATACCATCTACCGCACTTATGCCAGGAATAATCCTTACTGGAACTACTAAAGAATCGCCTGCGGGTATTTCATATGTTTTATCGAAGTTACTTATGAGTTTCCAGCTATTCGGATATACCAATTCTACATTGAAACGGATGGCAACAGCTTTATTATTTTTGATGACTATGGAATTGGTAATAAATCGTTCCTTGGTTTTAAGTTCGATATTTCCAGTAGTGAAACGCGCAGTAGTTTCGCTGAATCTAATTTCGTTAATGATTGCTGATGGCGCAGTTGGTGTAGGACTCTGAATTGAATCTGCTTGTTGAGCGTTTGCAGTATTTAGAAAAAGTTGAAAGAGTAATGAAAACAACAGGAAGACTCCTTTGTTGGAATCCCTGTGGGATAGTTTTTTTGTCGACAGCTTTTTCTGAGTGCTCATGGCTGTTCAACTAAGCAAAAATGTAAAATGAGTTGATAGGTACCAGGAGTAAATGTCAAGCCTGGAACAACGCGATAATCAATTATGAAAGTGTATTCATTGGCGCTACTGAGATAGGATCCTGCTCCATTAACATTGGTAATGCATGATCCCTGAGGGATCAAAGTTGCATCGTTAATAATATCGATGAATGAACCATTAACGGCCGCAAAGTTCTGATAGATTCCACTATTTATCGGAGTGCCGCAGCCATTGTAAATTTTTAAGGCCAGAAGATCTAGCGTTGGGGCATCAGCACCGCTACCGTAATTATTGAGCGTTTCCCATTCGTTAACTGGAGTTCCTGCACCAGGATTGTTTTCTATATAAACTCTTAAAGCCCATTTGCAGGAAGCGTTATTTGCTGCAACTTTTAAACGTAACATCGTTGTTCCGCTTTGTGTAATTCCCGCTGCATATTTTGAAAAATCATCAAAAACGAAATCTACATTTCCTGAACTGGACTGAATCAGTTCACTAAACGGTACTCCCTGACAGTTAGCTGAGGTAGGTGCTCCGCACTGAGCAGAACAATCCATCGCTACCAGACTGAAGAAAAATTTCAGCAGGACCGTAATGAAAAAAGGTATTTTGGTTTTTGGTTTCATTTTAGTTTTAGGAGATAAAGGGAAACCGGGGTTGAATCGGTTTCCCTTTTAAGAAGGCTTACTGATTTTCAATCAGTACATACTTCACATTCATGGTGTAAACACCAGGTTGTGCGTATGCGCCTGCAGCATTTGCAGTAACAAGATCAAGAGCAGTTGGAACTGCGCCATTGTCAGCAGCTGTTGGGAAGATCGCTGGCAGACCTGGTACAATGCGGTAGTCAATTACATAATAGTAAATTGAATTCGTCGCACTACCTTGGGTCAGATAGCTACCACCTGCAGCAAAATCTGCAGTACCATTGTGTCCCTGAATGTACTTCTCAGTTAAGCCTGGTAATACATAAGGTGTTGCTGATGCATACACGTTGTTCTCTCCAGCAGTGTAAGGAGCTGCTGCGAATGGTGAAGAATAATCTCCACGAAATCCTGTACCTGAAGCAGCACTTGCATTTGCTTCACTCTGATGTAATTCGAGCAATTGTAATGGAAGTTGCTCAACTGCATTTGGATCAGTTGATGTTCCATATTCCATTTGCTTATCCCAATAAGTACCATCGTTAGATGTACCTACTGCATACAGATCCCATGCTACTGTAGAGTTTACTTTCAGAATAGTAGCACCATATTTAGTGATACCGCCGTAGTAGTCTCCCAGTTTATCGAAAACGAAGTCCACCTGATCAGGTGTGTTCATTTCCAATTGAAGGATAGGCTGGAGATCCATGGTCATTGTTACATTTTTTTCATCCTGTAACTGACCGAAGGATGTTCCTGCGATAGCCATAAAGCCTGTTGCTAACGCAAGTCTGATTACTGTTTTTTTCATTGTTGGTTTGATTAAAATAATTTGTTAATTAACGATAAGTACTAGTATAAAGAACGGAGATAAGTATTTGAATTTAATTGATGGTGAATTCCATCTCTGCTGCTGTTACTTGATCTGGGTTGTTAGTATCTACAACACCAACAGCTGAATATTTTCCGGGTTGAATTTCTTTTGGTAGATCATAATAGAATACGCGATCAAATCCTGGAAGTATAGTGAACTTCTGTACTTTTAATTTGTCCTGTTTTCCCGTTGCCAGATTGGTGAGCTCTACATAAGAAGTACAGAAACCAATTCCATCACCAGTATTTGTTGCGCTCATTTTTAACTGACGATGGCTCGTTGAATCTTTAAAGGAGAACTGACCGATCTCAATTTTTTCTAACGAGAGATCTGGAGGATTTTGATAGATGTATACTCCAAAACCGACAGAAGGTGTAATACCTAGTGCAATGGTATTTGCAGTACCTGCAGTATTCATTGGTCCACGTTGTGTGACCTGATCTAGCATTAATACTGTCCATGCTGCATGATTACTTTCTGTTCCAGAAGGAACATTAATACTTACAGTAATTTTCTTAGTTTCTCCAGGTGCTAATTCAAAAAAGGCAGGTGTAATGGTTGTCCATTGTGATAAACCGAATTTATTAACTCCATTTTTCTGTCCTACAGGTTTACCGTTGGTGCCCATAATAAAATCAGAAAGATTTGCCTGGAAGTTGAAACTCTTTTTAGTATCATTTTTAATTTTTACTTCCATGTTTTTACTAGTCCCGGAAGTAAGATTGAAATGCAGTGTAGAAGGCGAAACAGAAAGTCCCGTGAAATCTTTAGAAACATCGGGTTTCTGATTTCCTCCAGCAACCGCGACTGTTTTTTCCACAGGTGATTTTGTTTCAGCAGGTGATGGAGTTTCAGTGGATGTAGTTGATGCAGGTGTTGCCGTTTCTGTTGTAGGCGTTGCTGCGGACTTCGTTTCTGTTTGGGCCTGCATAAATTGTGTAGATCCAAGCATCAGCATGGTTGCCAGACAAGTTGTTTTCAGGTTTTTGTAAGATTTCATGGTTTTAGTCTTAATGGTGTTTGGAGGTTTTATACTCTCCCACTCACAGGCAGTTGCACTTTTGTAAAAAAATAATTAGAAGAAATTCTGGTTTTTCAGAGAAAAGCAGCCTTAGAAAGCAATGAAGTCGTATAGTAAAGTGTTTATTATCATTATTTTATAGATTATTTCGCCCATCAAACACCCTTTCAAAACCGCAATAAAAAATTGGATTTCGATCAAGTAAGAAAACCACTAAAAAAATTCTTTTTTTGAAAATTGCCCGAGAAACACCCGTTCCGGATTAAAAAGCAGGAAAGAAAAATACCCGCTCAGTTTAAGAATTAATAAACAATTTATAGTCGCGATCACTAAAAACAAAAAAGCCTTCTCTGTTAGGAGAAGGCTTTTTTATATAATAATTTAATTTTCGGTAATTCCTTACCGTTAGTACTTATACAAGTTCGATATCAAACTGCACGAGATTAATAAATTCCTGAACACGTTGATCAACTTCTTCCTGATCCAATTCAAGTATGCGCTCAAGTCCGAATTTTTCTACACAAAAAGAAGCCATCGCTGATCCATATATTACAGCGCGTTTCATACTGTCGAAAGAGATATCTTTTACGCTACTTAGATAACCGATGAATCCTCCTGCAAAAGTATCACCAGCACCTGTTGGGTCAAATACTTCTTCTAACGGTAATGCAGGCGCGAAGAATACATTGTTCTCGTGAAACAATAATGCGCCATGCTCACCTTTTTTAATGATAAGATAGCGTGGCCCCATTGTAAGAATTTTACGCGCTGCTTTAACCAGAGAATATTCTCCAGTTAGTTGACGTGCTTCCGCATCATTAACGGTAAGAACATCTACCATTTTAATAGCTTTCAATAAATCATCCATTGCAATTTCCATCCAGAAATTCATAGTGTCCATTACGATGAGTTTAGGTCGCTTTTTCAAACGCTCCATCACTTGGATCTGGATTTTCGGCATAAGATTACCCACCATCAAAAATTCGCAATCCTGATATTCAATAGGGATCACTGGATCAAAAGTGCTCAATACATTGAGTTCTGTGGCAAGGGTATCACGACTATTCATATCCGTATGATATCGCCCAGACCAGAAAAAGGTCTTTTCTCCTTGCTTAATCTGCAACCCATCGGTATTAATTCCTCTTTCCTGCAACATACCGATTGTTTCTGTAGGGAAATCATCTCCAACTACAGAAACCAGATTGATTTTGTTTTTAAAGTAAGAAGCTGATACTGAGATGTAAGTTGCTGCACCACCAATAATTTTATCGGTTTTCCCGAAAGGGGTTTCAATAGCATCGAAGGCAACAGTTCCTATTACGAGAAGGCTCATCTGGAGAGATTTTTTAAGAAAGAATGATTGTTATGTTTTGATTTTCAGCTGCTTGTAAATGTAAACAGATGACTTGAAATAACAAAGCCGGACAAGGTCCGGCTTTGTTGATCTGGCTCCCCCTTCAGGACTTGAACCTGAGACCCTCTGATTAACAGTCAGATGCTCTAACCAACTGAGCTAAGGAGGAATATTCGTTTTAAGGAGCGCAAAAATACAAAGTTGAATGATATCAGACAAATGATGTCTTAATTATTATGCTTTGTTTTTCCTGATACGCAGTATTTAACATTAAAGTTCAATAGCATAAACGCTGGATCCTTTCCTAATTAATTCGCTTAGGAACCCTTAGCACCTAAGGGACTGTCTATTACGTGAAATTTACTCGAAATCTGTGATAAAAGAAAAAATATTATTTTGCTTCATATCTTCTACTTACTTCTTCCCAATCGATGAGATTCCAGAATGCCGCAATATAATCTGCTCGTTTATTTTGATAATGGAGATAATATGCATGCTCCCAAACATCCAATGCTAATAATGGAGTACCGGTAAATTCAGCGTCATCCATTAATGGATTGTCTTGATTCGGAGTGGATCCAATATAAAGACCTCCATCTGAAGATTTAATTAGCCATGCCCATCCTGAACCAAATCTTCCTTTTGCAGCATCATTGAATTTTCCTTGGAACTCATCAAAAGATCTGAAGTAGTTAACGATAGCATTCTTGAGTGACGCTGGCGGATATCCACCACCGTTAGGTTTCAAAGTAGTCCAGAATAAACTATGGTTGTAATGTCCACCGGCATTATTTCTCAATGCAGCAGGATATTTGGAAACCTTACCTAAAATTTTTTCAAGAGAGGGCTCCAGAATTTTATTTTCAATAACAGCTTTGTTTAAATTATCAACATAACCCTGATGATGCTTATCGTGATGAATCTGCATTGTTAAAGCATCAATATGCGGCTCCAATGCATCGTATGCGTAAGGTAATGGAGGAAGCTTGAAAGATGGAATTTCTATTGGAGATGCAGCTCCGAAAATTTTACTGCCTGCTGATGATAGTGCAATAGTTCCGAGCGTAGCTAGCCCTGCATTGCGAATGAAAGTACGGCGATCAGTTGAATTTTTCATAAAATTTAGTATTGAATTAATTTTTATACGAGTTGTATTAAGACTTCATTTTTATCTACTGCTTGTCCTTTTTTTACCACTATTTTTTTGATGGTAGCGTCAACGATTGCTTTGAGTGTATTTTCCATCTTCATAGCTTCTAAAATTAACAAAGTATCACCTTTCATAACGCGTTGTCCTTCTGATACGGGAATATCAACCACCAGACCCGGCATTGGAGCTTTTAAATCACCAACTCTAGCTCCGGCTACAGCATCTAATCCGAGCTCATGCAATAAATCATCGTAGCGATCTCTTAATTGCACATTCACTTTTTTTCCATTGATGATAAGCTCATGTTTTTTTTCTGTTTTGTCAGACGAAACAACATCAATCGTATAGGATCTGCCCTCAACCAGCAAATGATAAGTCCCTGGCTTTAGTGTTTTCAGATCGAAGGATTGCTCTTTTCCATTGATTACGGTTTTCCCGCCCTTCTGCGCTAACTCTAGGGTAATGGTTCCGTTTACCGTTGCTTTTATCATAAGAACAAAAGTAATAGAACATCGCATCACTACCTCCTTTTTTCCCGCACATTCAACCGTTGAAAAATGCCTGCTTATGAAGATTCTTCGCATCTTCATCCCATCTACCTTTGATCTGTATGAACTTTCGTTTAAGAGTCATCTGGCTTTCTCTTTTTGCGCTTATGTCGCTCGGACTTGCCACATTCTTTCAGGGGCAACAGGAGCGTCATGCCCTGAGGTTTGCACAACTTGCTGACAGAGCTCAGCAGCAATTGCAGATTCAGACTGCCGCTCTGGAGGCGACTCTTGATTCATTACGTCCGCTGTTAGATAGCACTTGGCTGAATGACAGAGCACTTGCCGCCCGACTGAATAGTGCGAAGGCTCCTGCAGGAAGTGCATTTTATATTTTCGAAGGCACTTCTTTAAAATATTGGTCGGATAATAGCTCTTGGCCGGATACGAATTTGTTGTTTTCTATTGTGCCCTCCACAGTGAATTTTCTGGGAAATGGTTGGTATATGGTACAGAAACGAAGTAATTCTCGACGAATACTTATCGGAACTATCGTGGTGCAGTATCAATACATGCTACAAAATAAATATCTCGTTAATAATTTTAATGAGAGCTTAGGTTTATCAGATGATGCTAAACTCCTGAAAAAACCCGCAGCAGGAACATGGGCAGTAACAGATATAAATAATAATTACCTTTTTTCACTGAAGTTTTCTTCATTAACAGAAACAATAACGGATAGTCGGCTTGTAACTTGGCTGTATTTTTTAGGAATTATTTTATTGATCTTAATTGCACTCGACTTAATGCTGCATTCGGCAAGGAAAAAGTCGATATGGGGTCCTGTGATTATTTTATTACTAGCCGGAATAAGATTCTTGATGATCGAATTCCAGTTTCCAAAACCGATCTATGAAAGTGAGTTATTTAGTCCTAAATATTATGCAAGTTCTTATCTGTTGAATTCACTGGGGGATCTATTGTTAACAGTATCGTTGTTTGCACTGATTATCGTTTATCTCTATATTTTCTTTAGCAGCACTAAACTCAATCGACAGAATAAATACCATTATAGTACTTGGTCTGGAGTAGTTGTTTTCGTATTTCTCGCTACTTTTCTTTTTTCGGTGCTGATCAATTATTTGCTGAGTGGATTAATTATTAACTCACAGATATCCTTCAACATTAACAATGTTTTTGAACTTACCGGATATAGTTTGATTGGGATGTTGGTAATTGCCATTTTGCTGGTTTCGCTATATCTCATGTGCGATGGAATTGTACAGTTTATCAGGAAAACTGGTTTTGCATTCGCCCATATCAGTATTCTATTTCTGATTTCGCAGGGAATTTTTCTGGCACTATTACTTACGCTGAGGGAAACAGAACTTTTCGTAGATTATGGAGTAAGCGCTTTTGCACTTGCCAATATTCTAATTCTCTTTATCAGTTATATCCGTGGTACTGAACGTCGCTTGTTTTCTTTTTCAAGAACGGTTTTAGTGATTCTCGCTTTCTCGATTTATGCCGCACAAATTATTTATTCGTTCAACTTAACCAAAGAACACGAGAAACGCCAGTTGATCTCTGCACGTTTAGAAAATGAACAAGATTTGGTAGCGGAATATTTATTTGAAGATATTGAAACCCGAATTCAATCAGATCGTTCCTTGCAGGCATTTTTCCGTTTGCCTTTACAATCTGTAATGACTAATCCAACATTACTCGATGATTTTAACCGGCGTTTAATTCGTCAGTATTTCAGCGGATATTTAGGTCGTTATGAAACAGAATTTAAATATTTTTCTGCGGATGGAATCCCAATTAACAGAGCGGGAGACCCAACTTGGAATCTTGATGAAATTGAAAAGGATATCCAACAGGAAGGGAAACCTACTTTCAGCGATTATTTTTTCTATAAACAAGATGCCACGGGGAAAATAAGATATATCTCTAAGATCGATATACTGGAACAGGGGAAGAAAACGGGCGTACTTATCGCCACTCTTACTGCACGTTATGGTCAGGAAGATAGCGGTTTTCCGGATTTGTTGCTGAGTAGTAAGGTAGGAACACAGCGTGATCTTTCTAATTATTCCTATGCTAGGTATCTAAGCGGTAAACTGGTTAATCAAAGTGGGAATTACAATTATTATTTGACCGACGCTCCGTATGAAGAGTATTTTGTTCGTCTACAGGGAATGCGCTTCGTGACGTTTGATAAATTCTCTCATTTGTTTTACCGTTATGGCGATAAAGGATTAATCATAGTCAGTAGTCCCGTTCAAGGATTAGGAGTATTCATTACACTCTTCTCTTATATTTTCACTTGCTTCAGCCTTACTTTTTTGATACTATACCTAACGGTGCGCTGGGTGCAAACTAACTTTAAACTGCAAGTAAATTTCAAAAGCAGAATTCAATTAACTGTAGTGGCAATTGTAGCCGCAACACTGGTTCTTATTGGGGTTGCAACGGTAACGTATATTGTAAATAATTACGAGCAAGCGCAAAGCAAAAGGATTCGTGAAAAATTAAATAACGTTTTACTACTTGTTGAAAGTGAATTAGGCAGTCGCAGTTCATTGGGCGATAAACTTAGTGATGATCTGGTATATGCATTCTCTCAGTTGTCGTCAACATTATCTGTCGATTTCAATATTTACGGAATGAATGGCGTTGCTCAGTTCTCTTCACAGCCTAAAATTTATGAGCAGCAACTGATGGCTCCATTGATGAATCGAGAAGCATTTTCAAAACTTTCTTCTAATCAAAAAGCCTTGTTTATTCAGAGCGAAAAAATCGGACGATTGTCTTATACTGCAGCCTACGAACCCATTCGTAACAGCGAAAATATTACCATTGGATACCTGAGTTTACCCTATTTTGCAAGAGAGATCGAACTAAAACGAGATATCAGTTCTTTCCTTGTGGCGCTGATTAATATTTATGTACTCCTTTTTAGTATAGCCGTGCTTTTAGCTTTCTTTATTTCAAACAGAATTACCCAACCTTTGCGCATCATACAGGAAAGTCTGAAACGTACTAAACTTGGAAAAGCCAATGAACCTATCCGTTGGAAGCAGAAGGATGAAATAGGAGCTCTAATTAATGAGTATAATAGGATGGTTGCTGAATTGCAACGAAGCGCAGAACTTCTTGCACGTTCCGAGCGAGAAAGTGCCTGGCGCGAAATGGCAAAGCAAGTAGCTCATGAAATTAAAAATCCACTTACTCCTATGAAATTAGGAGTCCAACATCTGCAAAGAGCGTGGATGAATGATCATCCGGATAAAGATCGTATGGTGGAAAAATTATGTGTTACGCTAGTAGAACAAATCGATACGCTTTCCAATATTGCTAATGAGTTCAGCAATTTTGCGAAAATGCCCGGACCGGAATTTACCAAGGTGGATTTGTCATTGGTTTTACAACATACCGTTGACCTCTACAGCGAAACTGAACAGGTACAAATTCAATTTGCAAATTCAGGTCTGCAATTGGCTGTTCAGGCAGATAAAGAACAGTTGCTCCGTATTTTTTCTAATCTAGTGAAGAATGCCATTCAAGCAATTCCAGACAACCGCGAAGGAAGAATTGAAGTTATCGTAAAAGTTATTGAGGATGCATATATCGTTGAAGTTCGAGACAACGGACTAGGAATTCCGGATCAACAGATCGATAAAATTTTCGTTCCCAATTTCACAACGAAAACCGGAGGTACAGGATTAGGATTGGCGATGGTAAAAAATATGACCGAAGGAATGGGTGGTGGAGTTTGGTTTAAAACAACGGCTAACGAAGGGACATCATTCTTTGTAAAACTCCTTAAAGTATAATTAGCAACTATTCGCTGCGCCTTACTTCAAAAGTAAAAAACTCGTTAGTTACTGGTAATTCTTCAATATCGATTTTACTGATTATCGCAGCAGCAGGCCCTTTACTACACCAGTCGATAAGTTTCTGAATCTGATCTGCAGCACCGCAGGCTTTTACAAAAACAGATCCATCTTTTTGATTTTGCACATAGCCACTAACGTTAAGACTCATCGCCATCTGCCGAGTGAATTTTCTATAGAATACGCCTTGTACTTTTCCCGAAACGACTAAACGTACTTGACGCATTCCTTTAGTTTCCACCATCACTTCGATTTAAAATCGGGTTTACGTTTTTGCAAAAATGCTTGAGTTCCTTCTGTAAAATCTTCTGTAATAAAACATCTTCCAAAACCATTAATTTCTTCCTGAAATCCATCCAAATTTTTATCGTAAAAAGCATTAACGGTGCGCACAATTTCTGCAATTGCCAAAGGAGCCTGTAGCTTTATTTTGTTTAGGATTTCTTTACATTTATCCAAAAGTTGATCCTGAGGAACAATATAATTTACCAATCCAGTTCGGTATGCTTCATTAGCATCCATCATGTCGGCAGTCATTAAAAGTTCCATGGCTTTACTTTTACCGATGAGCTGCGCCAAACGTTGTGTTCCACCGTAGCCAGGGATAAGACCTAATTTAACTTCTGGCTGACCGAATTTTGCATTTTCTGAAGCTACTCTTATATGACAAGCCATTGCCAATTCGCATCCTCCCCCTAAAGCAAAACCATTCACGGCAGCAATTACGGGCTTTGAACAATTCTCTACGCTGTTAAATACGGCATGCCCGTGAGCTGCTAAAGCTTTACCTTCCGCTTCACTGAAAGAAGAGAACTCACTAATATCAGCACCTGCGATAAATGCTTTAGTTCCCGATCCAGTTAAAATAATTCCACTAACGGTTGTATCTTTCTCAGCAGCAACAATAGCCATTCCTACTTCAGCAATAGTTTCTTTGTTGAGGGCATTAAGTTTATCAGGACGATTGATGGTGATGGTAAAAATACCATCAGAATTATCAGTAAGAATATTTTGGTAAGCCATAAACGTTAGTAGTGAGCCTTAAATAGATTGTTTGAATTGGCAGTAATTAATGCGGATAATGAAATCAGAAATTGCGATTTGCTTTTACCCATTCGGTGATATAATGGATGATATCTTTAGTGTCGGTTCCTGGAGGAAATAATGCTCCGCAGCCCATCTCTTCTAACTTTTTCATATCCTGATCTGGGATGATTCCACCACCGGTGAGCAACACATCATTCAACTCTTTTTCTTTCAGCAATTGTAGGATTCGTGGGAAAACCGTCATGTGTGCACCGGAAAGAATACTTACTCCGATTACATCAACGTCTTCCTGCAAAGCAGCGTTGACTACCATGTCTGGCGTTTGTCTTAAACCGGTATAAATAACTTCCATTCCTGCATCACGCAGAAAGGAAGCAATCACTTTGGCACCCCGGTCATGACCATCAAGTCCGACTTTAGCAATGAGCACACGTATTGGACGTTCCATACTGCAAAAATGCTAAAAAAAAAGGTATTTTTTGTCGGGATGAATAAAGCGAGTCGGATGCATTCCTATTCCTGGTTTATTCACTGCATTCGTGTCGGCTTTCGTTCGTATATTCGCAGCCGATTCGTATTAAGGATCATCACTATCTTGAGTCAGATCAGAAAGCTTGCCGGGCAAACCGCCATTTATGGACTAAGTAGCATTGTTGGGCGCCTCCTGAATTATTTGCTGGTTCCGATTTACACACGGATTTTTACTCCCGGCGAGTACGGTGTGGTTTCAGAGTATTATGCTTACGTTACTTTTCTGATGATTTTATTTACCTACGGAATGGAAACAGCTTATTTCCATTTTTCAACGAATGCGGATGAAGAAGGCAAAGAAAAAATTTATGGGAATTGCTTGAGTTTACTGAGTATTTCCAGTGCAATTTTATCGGGACTATTGATCCTTTTTTCTTCTTCTATCGCCAGTGCTTTAGGATATGCCAATCATCCAGAATACATAATTTGGTTTTCACTCATCCTTGCATTTGATGCACTCACCGCACTTCCATTTGCTCGTTTGCGACAACTTGGGAAAGCAAAAAAGTTTGCAGGCTTGAAAATGTTTAATATCGTCGTAAACATCAGTCTTAATATTTTCTTTTTGTATTTCTTGCCAACTCTTGCAAAACATGGGGGATGGATAGCATCGTTTTATAATCCTGCTATTGGCGTGGGCTATGTCTTTCTCGCAAATCTTATAGCGAGTGCATTAACGTTAGTCTTTTTAATTCCTGACTTTAAAGCAGTGAAAATTCCTCTCAACATAAAGTTGATCAGGCAAATGCTCTTGTATGCATTTCCAATTCTGATTGCTGGCTTTGCAGGGATGATCAATGAAACATTGGATCGTGCTATTTTAAAGCATCTTATCATTGATAAAACAGTTGCTATTGAACAACTCGGAATTTATAGTGCTTGCTATAAGTTGAGTATTCTCATGACGCTTTTTGTTCAGACGTTCCGTTATGCAGCCGAACCTTTTTATTTTTCGCAACAACATAAAGATAATGCCCGAGAATTATTTGCAAGAATCATGAATTATTTTGTGCTCATTTGCAGTATTATTTTTCTTGCAGTAATGCTTTATATTGATGTAGTAAAACATTTTATCGGCGAAAAATTTTATGCTGGATTAACGGTCGTTCCTATTTTGTTGATGGCAAATTTATTTTTAGGGGTCTACTTAAATCTAAGTATGTGGTATAAACTTACTGGACAAACGCGTTTTGGAGCATGGCTTTCTATTTTTGGTGCTACAATCACTATTGCTTTTTTATTCTGGTTAATTCCTCCGTATGGGTATGTTGGCGCAGCTTGGGCTACATTTATTTGTTATGGAAGTATGATGGTTGCGAGTTATATCAAAGGACAGCAAATCTATCCTGTGCCTTACCACCTTTCCCGATTATTGCTCTTTGTGGGTGTTGCAGTTGGAATCTGGTTATTGAGTCTTTTTCTGGTTCAATACTTTCATCTATCAGGAATTTCTATGTGGATAATGAATACGCTTTTATTACTTGGATATATCGGAACGATGTGGAAGATCGAACGAGGGCAAGGAAGTATCAATATCCTCTGGAAAAAAAGCTGAAGATCATTCTCAGTAGTAATCATTGATTTATCTGTGATCCCGAATTTCGAATTCATTTTCCTGCGTAAATCTCCTATTTTCGTACTTCAATACTAACCTTATGATTACTAAAGTCATTAATAAGTCGAAACATGCCTTACCGGCCTATGAAACTCCGGCTTCCGCAGGAATGGACCTCAGAGCAAATATTGATGTCCCAGTCATGGTTAAACCGCTCGAACGAGTGATGATACCTACTGGACTTTTCATCGAACTTCCTATTGGCTTTGAAGCGCAAGTTCGTCCTCGGAGTGGAATGGCATGGAAACATGGACTCTCAGTGTTGAATAGCCCAGGAACGATTGATGCCGACTACAGAGGAGAAATTAAAGTGATTCTAGTGAATCTCAGCAGTGAACCTTTTGAAATTAAAGATGGAGAACGGATTGCACAAATGGTAGTTGCTGCTCATGAAAGAATAGAATGGGAAAGTACTGAAGAGCTAGAAGAGAGTGTTCGTGGAACTGGTGGATTCGGTTCAACGGGTAAGCACTGAGGTCAGGGTATATATTTTGTGTGAAGAACCCTGTTCAAATCGAATTCATTCGGACTGATCTATAACCTTTACAACCACTATCTTCGCATCAGGCAGTGTAAGTCATGATAGCTTCTTGATAATTGAAAATCAATAGATTAAATTTGATTTAAAGTTTTAAAAAGTCGGCATTGATTCTAAATTGCACCCTGTGTTTAATTTGTAGATTCGTAAAACCCTGAATCTAAATAATCTGATCGCTGACAAACCTTAATGAAACGCTTTCCTTTGATCTCGATCTTTCATTCCGTTCGTTTAAAAGAAAAATACTGATGAAAATTATTGTTCCAATGGCAGGTATGGGCAAAAGGATGCGCCCACATACCCTCACAACTCCAAAACCACTAGTACCGGTTGCGGGTAAAGCAATCGTACAACATCTCATGGAAGATATCTTGAAGATGTGTAATCAGAAAGTGGAGGAAATTGCTTTTGTGATTGGTCACTTTGGAGAAGAAGCAGAAAAAAATCTAATTAAGATTGCACATGATCTCGGTGCAAAAGGAACGATCCATTATCAGGAAGAACCTCTGGGTACAGCACATGCAATTTTATGTGCAGCATCAGCATTAAGTGGTCCTGTTGTGATTGCTTTTGCAGATACTTTGTTTTATGCTGATTTTGCTTTGCCTGCAGATTGTGATGGTGTGATCTGGGTAAAACAGATTGAAGATCCTCGTCAGTTTGGTGTGGTAAAAACAGATAAGAATGAAGTGATCACCGATTTTGTGGAGAAGCCAAAGGAGTTCGTTTCTGATCTTGCAATTATTGGAATTTATTATGTGAAAGATGGGGAGAATCTGAAAAAGGAACTTCAGTTTTTGATCGATAATGATATTAAAGATAAAGGCGAATATCAATTAACCAATGCACTTGAAAACATGAAGGCGAAAGGACTTCGTTTAAAAGCTGGCAAGGTGGATGAGTGGCTCGATTGCGGAAATAAAGATGCTACCGTTTACACCAACAAACGTGTGCTCGAAATAAAATATCCCCAAAATCACATTGCTAAAAGTGCAAGTTTGGTGAATGCAGTGATTATTCCTCCATGCTTTATTGATGAGGAGGTGAAGATTGAAAATGCTGTAGTAGGACCATTTGTTTCAGTTGGGAAAGGGACTACAATTGAAAATAGTGTCGTAAAAAATAGTATTGTACGTGAACATAGTGTGATTCGTGATGCTGGACTAGATAATTCTCTGGTCGGTAATCACGTTCATTACCGTCAGTCTTTGCGCGAACTCAGCATGGGCGACTATACAACAGAAGCATGAACCTGAACAGGATTCTTTTTTTACCGGCAACTGCGTTGCTGATGTTTACGCTCGGATGTAGCCCTTCAAAAAAAGCGACTTCCACTAAGACTCCTGTGAATCCCCAAGCCGAAACACAGCAAGTTGCTACAACGTATGCTTATTTTAATGCGATCAAAGAAAAGCTAACAGGAAATCCAGAGAAAGCAGCAGAGCAGTTTGCTACGGTGTTAAGATCCGATCCCAAAAATCATGCAGCAATGTATGAGTTAGCATCCATCTATTCTGATCAAAAAAAATACAACGATGCTTTGTTTTTTGCAAAGAGTGCGTATGAATTGAATCCAAGTAATGAATGGTATTCTTTATTGCTTGCTGATACGTATGAAAAAACAGGAAAGTATGCGGAGTCAGTTACGATTTATCAGAAGCTGATCAAAGCACATCCCGATCGTGTAGATTATTATTTCAGTGAAGCGGATGCCTTTTTGTATCAGGGAAAATATACAGATGCCATCAGTACGTATAATCAGGTAGAAAAAATTATTGGCGTTTCTCGTGAGTTGAGTATTCAGAAACAACGTTTATATCTCAAACAAGGAAAAGTTGATGAAGCAGCCGCAGAGTTAGAGCTCCTCATCAAATCAGATCCTGATAATCTGGATAATTATTCATTGTTAGTTGAATTGTATCAGGTGAATGAAAAGAAAGATAAAGCGATGGAAGTAATTCATCGTATGGAAGCTATCGATCCTGACAATCCTGGCGTTGCTCTTTCTCTTGCAGAGTACTACCGTAGCAACGGACAAAAGACAGAATCCTTCGAACAACTTAAAAAAGCATTTCGCTCCAATCAGTTGTCGAGTGATGTGAAAATCAGAATTCTCACCAGTTATCTTCCTCTCGCTACTCAAAGCGAAGATATGATGATCCAGTCATTGGAACTGAGTAAAATCTTAAGTGAAATACATCCAACGGAAGCTAATCCTCAAGCTGTATATGGAGATTTTCTTACGATCGGAAAACAGTTTGAACCTGCACGTAAACAATATCGTACTTCAATAGGTCTTGATAAAAAAAATCTGAATGCTTGGCAGCAATTATTGTTAGTGGAATCCGAATTACGGGATTACAAAGCCATGGAATCAGAAAGTGATGAAGCCATCAGCTTGTTTGCAGATCAAAGTGTGCTCTATCTTTTTAATGGTCTTGCAAAAGAACAAAATAAAAAACCAGGCGAAGCAGCAATTAGCTTGTTATCCGGAAGTAAACTTGTAGTAGATAATGATGCGCAGCTCCTAGATTTTTATTCGAATTTGGGAAGCGTTTATAATACCTTGAAAAAATTTCAGGAATCTGATTTGTATTATGGAAAAGCATTGAAACTTGATCCGAATAACATTGGGGTACTCAATAACTGGGCGTATTTTCTTTCATTGAGAAAAGATCAACTTGAAACTGCTGCAGATATGTCCCGTAAATCGAATGATTTGGATCCCGGCAATCCTTCTTATGAAGATACTTTTGGTTGGATCCTTTATATCCAGGGTAAGTATGATGATGCAAAAACGTGGATGGAAAAAGCATTACAAAGTGGGGGTAATAATAACGGTACTATTCTCGAACATTATGGAGATGTACTCTTCCGCTTAGGAAAAACAGAAGACGCATTAAGCAATTGGCAGAAAGCAAAGGCATCTGGGGATTATTCAGAATTTCTGGATAAAAAAATTGCCGATAAAAAACTCTATGAGTAAACGATTCAATTATTCTGTTTCTTTTTTAGCCGTCTTGATTCCGGCCTTCTTGCTGTTTTCTGCAGGATGTAAACCCCGCCAAAAAGCGCAATCTAATCCCGTAACTACCATCACTAGACCGATGGAGGAGAAGTCGGTGCAGGATTTATTAGATAGCTTGGAGACGAATTCCTTCAAAGCAAAATGGATGACTGCGAAGGCGAGTGTGACTACCAATCAAGATGGGAACGAAACGTCTTTTAATATCAATATGCGTTTTAAGCGAGACAGCGTGATTTGGATTTCTGTTTCGCCATTATTAGGGATTGAAGTAGCAAGGGTGATGGTCACTCCTGACTCTGTGAAACTACTGGATCGGTTGCATAATAAATATGAGGTAAATACTTTCGAATCGATTAATAAACTCCTTCAGCTGAAAGTAAATTTTGAAATTGTGCAGGCGCTGATTACCGGAAACTTTTTTGCTTATCGTAAAAGCGAAAATAAATTTAATTCCGTTTTTATGGAGGAGAAATATTATATACTTAGTTCACTCACCAAACACCAATTGAGAAGATCGCTGGAAGAAAAAGATCCCAATAAACCTGTGATTCAAGATGTGTATATTAATGAGCAGAATTTCAGGATCACGAAAATGTCGGTGGAGGATCAACGTATCAGTAAAGTTCTACTGACTAATTACTCCGATTTTAGAATGACAGATGCGGGATTTTTTCCTTTTCGTTCGGATACAAAAATCAGTGCAGAAAAAAATTTCGAAATAAAAATTGAATTCGGAAAAGTGAATACCGGTGAACCACTGGAATTCCCATTTAATGTTCCCAATAACTATGAGCGCAAGCATTAAAAAAAGCTGGTATCTGCTGTTTTTGTTGCTGTTGCCACTGTTGATTCACGCTCAGCAGGGTAAGAAAGATCTGGAAGCTAAGAAAGCGAAGATTCAGAAGGAAATTGAATTCACCAACCGTCAACTTCAAATCGTTTCAAAAAATAAATCCGCTACTGCTGACCAGCTGGATGCGCTCCGAAAAAAAATCTCTTTACGTCAATCGCTGATTGGAACCATCAATACCGAGATTAGTTCTTTAGGTGGTGCGATTGATAATACTAGCAAGGAAATTACTTCCCTCGAACAACAAATGCTAAAGCTCCGCAGCGACTATGCGGAGATGATTCGGTATGCGTATAAAAATCGGAATGTCTATCAGCGACTCATGTTCATCTTTGCAGCTGAAGATTTTAATCAAGCTTATCGCCGACTAAAATACTTGCAACAGTATGGTATATATCGACGTGATCAAGCGCGACAAATTGAGCAAACTTCGAGCACACTTACTGGAAAGAAACAAGAACTGGAAGCTAAGAAATCAGAGAAGACTAGCCTAAGAAATTCAGAGCAGCAACAAAAATCTACGCTCGAAAAAGAACGCATGCAGCAAGATCAGCTCATGAAAAATCTTACCGAGCGGGAGAAAAAATTACGTAAAGATTTAGCAGAAAAACAAATTGCAAAAGCTAAGTTGGACAAAGCGATTGAAAATGTTATTCGTAAAGAAATTGACGCTGCAAAGAAAAAAGCAACGGCATCTGGAAAGAAGAATGTTACCAATACCAACGTCTTCAATTTAACGCCGGAATCACAAAAATTATCTTCTAATTTCTCCGGCAATAAAGGGATGTTGCCATGGCCTGTAGAGCAAGGAACGATAATAAGTACTTTCGGCGAACATCCACATAAAGAACTTAAAGGGATCATCATAAAAAATAACGGGGTCGATATACAGACTTCCAAGGGAAGTGGTGCTCGTGCATTATTTGAAGGAACTGTTAGTGGTATTATCAACATTCCTGGAAGTGGCAAAGCAGTAATCATCCGTCATGGTGAATACTTAAGCGTATATTCCAATTTAGAATCGGCCAGTGTAAAAACGGGCGATAAAGTAACTACGAAGCAACGAATAGGAACTGTTGGGGAGAGTTCGGAAGGTACTAGGGGAGAAGTGCATTTGGAAATATGGAAAAACACCTTGAAAATGGATCCTCAAGCCTGGTTGGCGCGGCGGTAATATTGTTTTAAGCGATAAGGTACAATGCTGATCGGTGGATAACATACTAATTTAGATGAAGAACCCAAATTAAAATTTTGGTAAATAACTGATTATCAATAGATTAGATTTTTTCTAAAATTCAGCACGGATCACTTTCTAATGATTTTTCAACAAACAGAGGGGATTCTTCTTAACTTTGCATTTCAATAAAACAATCATGACACTTAGCATACTTCTTGGCTTTCTTGGCGGCTTAGGCGGTTCAGAAATGTTCCTAATCATATTAGTCTTATTACTGTTCTTTGGAGGGAAGAAAATTCCTGAATTAGCAAAAGGATTAGGACGTGGCATCAAAGAATTTAAAGATGCATCTAAAGGAATTAACGATGACGACGATAACAAAAGCGTTAGCGAAAAAAAATAATTAATAGTTAATGACGAAGCGAGGGTTGACAGATTTATGTCAGCCCTCGCTTTTTTACTATCACCTTTTTTGATCAATAATTTGGTGTACTAATCTATCGAATTCAATACCATATTATAGCAATTGTGCTGTTGTTTTCGTTCCAAATTAGGATTTGTTTTTTTCATTAGTGGATAGATCTAAAGATAAAAACTTATTACATTGATGTAAGGGGTAAATAGGATATAGAAAATTGAAAATCGGAGGAATTATTTTCAAATCCCTACAGACTCCAAAATTTCTGCGAACACTTATTAATTGAATTTTCAAATTTAATTTCCATCTTAGCAACTTCATGCAAACAAAAAATATTGCCGTTATTGGAGGGGGGAGCTGGGCAACAGCCATTGTAAAAATACTATCCAACAATGTGGAGAACATACATTGGTGGCTTCGCAAGGAAGAAACGGTAGCGTTCATACAACAGTATCGCCATAACCCCAATTATTTGAGTGATGTAGAGATGGATCTCACGAAAGTGAAGCCCTCTTCTGATTTAAAAATGGTAATCCAAAATGCTGATTTTATTATTCTAGCTGTTCCTGCTGCGTTTTTGCAAGAGGCTTTGAAGTTACTAGTGCCAGAAGACTTTAAAGGAAAGAAGGTTTTTTCTGCTATCAAAGGAATTGTTCCTCAACATAACCAGATTGCAGGAGATTTTATTCATACGCAGTTTAATGTCGATTTTAATTGTGTTGGTGTAATTACTGGTCCTTGCCATGCAGAGGAAGTTGCGCTCGAAAAATTATCTTATTTGACTATAGCTTGTTCCGATAATGCAACAGCAACGTTAATGGCTGAATCACTCAATTGTCGCTATATTAAAACAATTACTTCTGATGATATTTTTGGAACTGAGTATGCAGCAGTTTTAAAAAATGTAATGGCACTTGCGAGTGGAATTTGTCATGGATTAGGATATGGAGATAATTTTCAGGCAGTATTAATTTCAAGTGCTATTCGGGAGATCAAACGTTTTGTTGATGTGGTCCATCCTATCAAAAGAGATATTAATGATTCGGCGTATTTGGGCGATTTATTGGTAACAGCTTATTCTCAGTTCAGCAGGAACCGCACTTTTGGGAGTATGATCGGTAAAGGATATTCAGTAAAATCAGCTCAACTTGAAATGAATATGATTGCTGAAGGATATTTTGCTGTAGCCTGTATTCATGAAATCAATAAGCAGTATCAGGTAGATATGCCCATTTGTTTGGCGGTGTATAATATTGTATATGAGAAGATTGCAGCTAGAGTAGAGATGAAATTACTTTCTGATAAGCTCCATTAATCCCTTTCTTTTATTTTAGGCTTCGGTCCATTTTCAACACCTATTTTCACTCGTTCAGATATACATATCCCTTTCTTGAAGATGAAAACGATAGATTTCTCTCTTGCGGCTTGTTAATAATCATTATATTAGTTGTCTCCTAATCAGCGCCATAGCTAACTAGGGGGAAGTTTTCAAACAGATAGCAAGAGATTTATTCGTTCGCATGCGAAATGTGTTCATTACCTAAAGCCGCATAAATGTTTAAACGTTTACTCGTTTTTTTATTTTTTATTTTGTCTCCATTATTGATGAAGGCCCAGATTTATCTCATGGGAAATTCTTCTATCAGTACATGTGGTGGAACTTTTTATGATAGCGGAGGTGCAGGTGCAAACTATAGTAATAATGAAAATTCTACAATCACATTTTGTTCAGCGAATGCAGGAAGCTGTATCAAGTTGCAATTTACATCGTTCGATACAGAATTAGGATTAGATTTTATTACCATCTATGATGGACCGAATACATCTTCAACATTATTGGGAGTTTTTACTGGAACAACACTTCCTGGTGCTTTCACTTCATCAACCGGTTGTATTACTATAAATTTTCAATCAGATGCAACAGTTAAAAGAGCAGGATGGGAAGCTTTAATCAGCTGTGTAAATTGTTCAACGGGTGGATGTGCTTTTTCTTGTTCTGGTGGTCCTGCTCCTGCAAATGATGCTTGTTCGGGAGCTTCTAGTCTGGGAAATCTTCCTGCACCATTAGCTTGTCCTAACGGTATCGGATTACCGCTAGTCATGAATGCAACAAATCTCTGTGCTACAGCTGAATCTCCTTACAGTTCTTTGTTAGGATGTCAGCCTGCTGGAAGTATGGCGGCACCTGCAGCAGATGTTTGGTATACTTTCAGTATTACGGGACCAACACTTAATGTGAATATTGCAGGAATGCAAACACCTAATATCGGATTATATGAAGGAAATTCTTGTGCAAATTTAGTTCCTAGAGGATGTGCTATAGGTACCGGAGGTGCTTTGAGTGCTTCTTTTTCAGGATTAGCAGCAGGTCAGTATTACCTTCAAGTGAGTGGAGGAAGTTTGAGTGATCAATGTAATTTCGTTTTAACGTTACAAAATAATTTCGATTGTTCGGGATGTGTTATTCAGAGTAATCTAACCGCCACACCTCCTCCTGTAAATGGAAGTTATCAAGCTGGGCAAACAGTTACATTTTGTTATACTATCACAGATTATAATCAAACTTCAGCAAATTGGTTGCATGGCGTAGTACCTAACTTCGGCCCTGGCTGGAATCTTGGAAGCCTCACAACGAGTGCAGCGGCTAGTTGCTCCGGTGCAGGTACTTGGAGTTGGTATAATACTAATATCACAAGTTCTGCTACTGGCAATGTTACAGGTCCAGGTTTTTATTTTGAATCTGCATTAGGAGGAAGTGGTTTAGATGGTAATCCTGGAAATAATTATGGAGATAATAATGGAGCAAATACTTGCGACTGGACATTCTGCTGGACGGTAACAACGCTCTCGCAAGCGAATTGTATTCAAGGCGCAAGTTTGAATATTGGTATTAATACACTCGGTGATGGAGAGTCGGGTTCATGGACTTCACTCGCTTGCACTGGAGATCCGGTTACTAGTTTTTTTGGAACACTAAGTTGTTGTCCTGCTCCTAATGTAAACGTAAATAATCCAAATTGTTCAACTGGTTTAGGAAATGCAAATGCTCAAGGTCAGGGAATAAGTCCATGGGATTATGTCTGGAAAAACTCTTCCGGAACAGTCATACAAACAGCAAACAATGTTGCTGGTGCTAATGCCATCGCCAATTTGGCTCCTGGAAATTATATTGTAACGGTTACTGATAATTCAGGATGTACCGCTTCTGCTGCATTTAGTATCGTTGCACCTCCTGCATTAAGTGTTAGTCTTGCTGTTACTGATGTGCTCTGCAGAAGTGCATCAAATGGAACAGCAACAGCTACTCCAAATGGAGGTACGCCGGGATATAGTTATACATGGTCACCAGCAGGTGTTGGTGCGGTGCGTAGTAATCTTGCCCCCGGAAATTATACGGTAACTGTAACCGATGCGAATGGTTGTACTGCTAATGCCACTGCAATAATAAACCAACCCAATAATGTTACCTCGAATATCACTTCTGTAACTAACGTTAGTTGTAATGGAGGAAATGATGGAGCAGCAGTTTGTAGTCCTGGCGGAGGAACACCAGGTTATACTTTTTTATGGTCGAACGGAACAACGGGATCTACTATCAGCGGACTCACAGCAGGAAATTATTCCCTTACAGTAACCGATATTAATGGATGTACTGGAACAGCAGGTTTAACCATTATCGAGCCTGCTCCAATGAATTTAATCCTGAATGCTACTTCAGCAAGTTGTGGAAATTCCAATGGTACTGCTTCCGTTATTGTGGGTGGAGGAACTCCCGGTTACACGTATAATTGGTCGCCTACAGGAGGCGTTGCCTCTAATGCTAGTGGATTGCCGGCAGGGGGTTACACCGTCACCGTTAGTGATGCAAAAGGCTGTACAAGTATTGGAAATGTTTCGGTTCCGAATTCTTCAGGTCCAACAGCTTCTATTGCTTCTAGTATTGATGTCTCTTGTAATGGAGGAAATAATGGAAGTGCAACTGCTGCTGTTGTCGGCGGTCCAGCGCCTTATACGTATCAATGGTCTCCTTCAGGAGGAAGTAGTGTAACTGCTTCGGGTTTATCGGCAGGAAGTTATACGGTTACGATAACAGATAATACAGGGTGTTCTTCTTCCGCATCAGTAATCATCAGTGAACCCACAGTAGTCATTGCACAAATCAATTCAACTGTGGATGCTTCGTGTAACGGAGTGGCGAATGGTTCAGCAACTGTAACAACTAGTGGTGGAACGCCGGGATATACTTACCTATGGAACAATGGAAATGTAACATCGACTGATGCAGCTCTTGCTGCAGGAAATTATACGGTAACGGTGACGGATAGCCGCGGTTGTACTGCACAAACTAATACTTCGATTGCGCAACCTTCAGTTTTGAATGCAACCATAAATTCTGCAACGGATGTTACTTGTTATAGTGGCACCAATGGCGCATTGACTGCCGGAGCAAATGGTGGTACTGCGCCTTATACGTATGAATGGTCAACAGGCACTACAGGAGCTTCTCTCTCTGGAATAATTGCCGGAATATATACCGTAACGGTTACAGATGCGAATGGCTGTACTGCTGTTACACAATCTGGAATTAATGAACCCGCACAGCTGATTGCATTTATTGCTTCCAGTACGGATGTAAGTTGTTATGGTGCCGCCGATGGAATTGCAACCATTGGAATAAATGGAGGAACTACACCTTATTCCATTGCGTGGAATCCAAATGTAAGTTCTGGCTTAACCGCTACTGGCCTTGCAGGAGGAAATTATTCTATTACGATCCTCGATGCGAATGGATGTAATACTGCAACTGCTGTAATTATCCTCGAACCTTCTGTGCTGAATATAAGTCAGGATATCGTTGTCAATGTTTCTTGCAACGGACTTTCTGATGGATCAGCATCTGTGATAGCCAATGATGGTACTCCTGCATATTCATATGCATGGTCACCTTCGGTAAGCACAGGAGTTGCTGCTAATAATTTATCAGCAGGAAATTATACGGTTACAGTGACCGATGCGAATGGATGTACCAATGCTGTAGTCATCAACGTTACTCAACCCCTTCCACTAACGGTAGGCATTACCGTAAACACACCAGCTTCTTGTAATCTTTCAACTGATGGAGCATTAACTGCTCTAGCTGCTGACGGAACTGGACCTTATTCTTATGTGTGGTCGGATGGATCATCGGCGGATAATATCAACGGTTTAACTGCCGGCACTTATACGGTCACTGCAACGGATGCGAATGGTTGTTCATCAATCACACAGGGAATTATCACTGAACCAAACGTTGTTACTGCTTTATTGAATACTGTTCCTGCAACTTGTGGCGCATCGAACGGAAGTGCTGATGTAATTTCTGGAGGAGGAACTCCCGGATATACTTATCTGTGGTCATCGGGAGGAACTTTAACGAGTGAACCAGGATTGTCAGCAGGAACGTATACAGTTACGGTTACTGATGCCAACGGATGTACAGCAGAAAATTCAATAAGTGTACAAAATACAACAGGTCCTCAGCTTACTGTAAATACCGTTACCGATGTTTCTTGCTTTGGGGGAACAGATGGAACAGCAGCAGTGAATGTTAATGGTGGCGCATTGCCTTATGTTTATCAATGGTCGTCGGGAGGATCTGGTCCCAATGAAACAGGATTATCAGCAGGAACATTTACTGTTACTGTTACGGATGCAAATTCGTGTACTACTTCGATTGCAGTTACGATCAACGAACCTTCAATACTTGCTTTAGCATCAGGATTAATTACCAACGTAAGTTGTAACGGAGGAACGGATGGTTCAGCTGAAATTATTGCCAATGGTGGAACACCGAACTACACTTATCTTTGGTCGAACGGTGATATAACTCCTATTGCTGGAGCCCTCTCTGCCGGAACTTTTAATGTGACCGTTACGGACGCCAACGGATGTACTGCCCAACAAGCTTTGCCAGTTGTAGAGCCTCTCTTACTAACGGTAGGCATTACCGTAAATACACCTGCTTCTTGTAATCTTTCAACTGATGGAGCATTAACAGCTCTAGCTAAAGATGGAACAGCACCATATTCTTATGTATGGTCGGATGGATCGAGTCTAGATAATATCAGCGGAACTTCTGCAGGTACTTATACAGTTACGGTTACGGATGCGAACGGTTGTACTGCACAAATACAAGATATTATTACAGAACCTACTCCATTGACTGCGGTGATGAATTCGGTGGCGGCAACTTGCGGGGCATCCAATGGATCAGGAGATGTTATTGCAGGAGGCGGAACACCGGGATATACATACTTATGGTCGTCGGGTGGAACTGCATTCAATGAAACAGGACTTACTTCCGGAACCTATACAGTAACGGTTACGGATGCTAATGGTTGTACTCTAGAAGATTTTACGAATGTTCAGAATACTAGTGGTCCACAACTAAGCATCAATGTACTTACTGATGTTTCCTGTTTTGCAGGAACGGATGGAACTGCTTCTGTGAGTATTAATGCTGGAACTGCTCCATACACTTATCAGTGGTCAACAGGGGTTAGTATCACTGCACAAGAAACGAATCTTGCATCAGGAAATTATACAGTTACTGTTACGGATGCTAATTCCTGCTCTGCATCATTAACTTTTAATATTAATCAACCTTCTCCTATTGTTCTGAATAGTGGAATCATTAATGATGTTACTTGTAACGGAGGCAACAACGGATCTGCGGAAGTTATTGCAAACGGGGCTACTCCAGGATATACTTATCTCTGGTCAAATGGTGATAATTCGCCTATTGCAAATAATCTCGTTGCTGGTAATTATTCAGTAACTGTTACAGATGCAAATGGTTGTTCTGCTCAAATGAATGCAGTGGTTATTGAGCCACAAAATTTAACCGCAGGATTTATTTTAATTCAACAAATTTCATGTTTCGGGGGTAATGATGGTGCTACTACAATTGATCCATCCGGTGGAACATTGCCATATAATTATTTATGGTCGAACGGAAATTTAACATCAACAATAAATGCCGTTGTTGCTGGAAATTATTCCGTTACTGTAACGGATGCGAACGGATGTTCAGTGAATGAAGCGATAACATTAACAGAACCTACTTTGCTTCAAGCTTCCATTGCATCGCAGCAAAATGTAACCTGCAACGGAGGAACTGATGGATCTGCTATATTGAATGTAAGTGGAGGCACAGCAGGTTATTCTTTTCAATGGTCTCCATCCGGTGGAAACGCGAGTTCTGCAGTTAATTTAAATGCAGGAGCGTATGTCGTAACGGTCACCGATGCTAACGGTTGTTCTGTAATTGTAAACATCCAAATAACTGAGCCACCTACACTAAATCTGAGTATTGCTTCAAACACTTCTGTCTTCTGTTTTGGTGGAAGTGATGGAAGTATTGCTTTGAATACTACCGGAGGTTCTCCTAGTTTTTCTTATCAATGGTCGGCTGGAGGTAGTGTTACTTCTTCGGCATTTTTACTGAGTGCAGGAAACTATACCGTTACCGTTACAGATGCGAATGGTTGTTCAACTTCAATTACTGAAAGTGTAACAGAGCCCTCAGCATTGCAAGCAAATATTAACATTACCGATGCGTTTTGTAATGGCGGAAGTAGTGGATCTCTTGAAGCTATTGTGAATGGTGGAACACCCGCCTATTTATATTCTTGGTTTCCAGGAGGAGCTAATACTGCAATTGCCAATTCGCTCATCGCTGGAAATTATACGGTTACTATAACAGATTTGAATGGCTGCACACTTCAAACTGCTGCACAAGTTAATGAGCCAGCATCCATTCAACTAAATACGGCTTCTACTCCTGCAACTTGTGGGACTGCCAACGGAACAATTTCTGTTGTTGCTAATGGTGGTGCAGGTGCATATACCTACGACTGGAATTCAGGAACATATTCTACAGCTGTAGTGAATGGTGTTGCCGCTGGAAATTATCAAATCACCGTTACTGACGCCAACGGGTGTACTTCCAATGCTAATGTTAGTGTGAATAGTTTAGGCGGACCAACTATTGCCATCAGTTCTTCTACGGACGTAAATTGTTTTGGCGGCAATGATGGATCAGCAACAGTAAATGTGATCAATGGAAATGGTCCATATTCTTTTAACTGGTCACCTTCTGGAGGATCAGGTTTGACTGCTACTAATTTAGCAACAGGAAATTATGGAATAGCAGTTACCGATGTAAATGGTTGTACGGCTTCCACAACAGTTACTATTAATGAGCCTTCTCAATTAACAGCTTTAGCTAATTCAATAACTGCACATTGTAGTCAATCCGATGGGTCAGTTACTGTTCAAGAAAACGGTGGCGTAGGTCCTTATTCCTACCTATGGTCTGGTGGTGAAGTTACGGCTACTGTGAATAGTTTATCTGCAGGAAATTATACTGTAACGGTTACGGATAGCCACAATTGTACTGCCACTTCGATTACCACTATTTCAAATGCACCTTCTCCAAATCTGATCGTGAATTCTTCGTCAGATGCATTATGTTTTGGTGCAGCTAGTGGTGCAGCATTAATTACCGCTAATGGCGGTTCTACTCCGTATCAATTTCTCTGGTCAAACGGGAACATTACCGCTCAAAATAATGGATTAATTGCCGGAAATTATACAGCCACAGTAACCGATAATGCAGGTTGTACTGCCACAACTTCTGTGGTAATTGCAGAGCCAACAGCAATTGTATTGAATACCTCTTCAACAACTGCTACGTGCGGTTCATCTAATGGAAGTGCTGAAGTAATTGCTTCAGGTGGAACAAGTCCTTATTCCTACAATTGGTCTTCTGGTAATGTCACGGCAATTGCTGGAAATCTTGCTGCGGGCAATTATACGGTTACTGTAACAGATGCAAATAATTGTTCCGATCAAATCAATGTGATTGTTTCGAATGCCGGCGGACCAGTAATAGCATCGGGCCCTATCACTAATGTTACTTGTTTTGGTGGGACTGATGGTGATGCTGCTGTGAATATGGTTTCTGGTAGCGGCCCATTTACTTATTCTTGGTTTCCTTCAGGTGGTAACGCTTCAACAGCTACAAATTTATCGGCAGGAACTTACACCGTTACCGCAACAGATCTTAATGGATGTAGCACTTCATTAAATCTAAATGTTGTGGAGCCCACTGAATTATTAGTGAGTGCGATTGCTACTGATGTAGCTTGTGCTGGTGGTGCAGATGGAACTGTTACGATTGATGCATTAGGTGCAACTTCACCTTATACCTATGATTGGAATCCAGGTGGAGTACTATCGGCAAATAGAATTAATCTGAGTGCAGGTAATTATACTGTTACCGTGACCGATGTGAATGGTTGTTCTGCGGATGTTACTGTTCAGGTTAATGAACCATTGCCGGTTGTTGTGAATGCAGTTATTGCCGATGTAGATTGTAATGGAAATAATAATGGTGCAATAAATTTAAATCCTATTGGAGGAATTGCTCCATATACCTATCTATGGAGTAATGGAAATTCCGGTGTATCATCTACCAACCTTAGTGCGGGAACTTATACCGTAACCGTGAGTGATAATAATGGTTGTTCTGCTGTAATAACTTCAGTAGTGAATGAACCATCTGCTATTGTTATTCAAGGATCTTTTATAGCGGCAACTTGCGGAACATCTAATGGCTCTGCAAATGCACTCGTTAATGGTGGTACAGGAACGTATAATTATCTATGGTCAACAGGAGGAACAACTGCTCTAGAAACAGGATTAATTGCAGCAAATTATACGGTGACCGTAACAGATCAAGCAGGTTGTTCACAGTCTGCGGTGATTAATGTTCCTAATGCGGGTGGTCCTGTTGTAAGCATTACCGCTACCACTGATTTAACATGTAATGGAGATAATTCAGGTGCAGCATCAGTTAATGTTTCTTCAGGAAACGGACCATTTTCTTATAACTGGATTCCTAACGGTGGTTCATCTGCTTCTGCATCTGCACTTGCAGCAGGAAATTACACCGTTAATGTAACCGATATTAATGGTTGCCAATCAGCAGTACAAATTCAGATTAATGAACCTTCTGCTTTAAGCGCAAATGTTATTCCAACTGCTGCTACTTGTGGCAATGCAAATGGTTCTGCAATTGCACAAGTGAATGGAGGAACGTCAGGTTATACTTACGTCTGGAGTACCGGATCAAGTGTCACCAATAGTATTAATGCTATTGCGCCAGGAAATTATACACTCACGGTTACGGATGCAGTTGGATGTTTTACCACGACTCCTTTTTTAATTGGCGCTTTAGGCGGACCTTCAGTAAATGTTGCTTCAGTAAATGCTGCTTCTTGTTTTGGAATAGCTGATGGGAATGCCTCCGTGAATGTTCAATCGGGAAATGCTCCTTATACTTATTCTTGGTTCCCTACTGGAGGTAATACCGCTTCTGCACAAAACTTAGCTGGAGGAAATTATTCCGTTACCGTTACTGATGTGAACGGATGTGGTACTCCAATAAACATCACGATTGCTGAGCCATCGGCATTACAATTAAATCCAAGTTCTTTATCGAGCACCTGTAATGCATCAAATGGTTCGGTGGAGGTACTCGTTAGTGGAGGTAATGGAAATTATAATTATCAATGGTCGGACGGAAGTGTTACTAGTCAGGTATCGAATCTTCCGTCGGGAACATATACCGTTACAGTGACCGATCTTAATGGATGCAGTGCTTCAGTGGCTACGCAGGTAGCATCTGCTCCAGGACCTATTTCCGCCATCACTAACCTAATGGATGTATCCTGTTTTGGAGGGACTAACGGTAGTGCACAGGTGAATATCTCAAACGGTACAGCACCGTTTTCATATAACTGGTCGGGAGGAAGTATTATTTCATCTGCTTCAAATCTTATTGCAGGAAATTATACCGTCATGGTTACCGATGCGAATGGTTGTACGAGCATTTCACCATTTGTAATTCAAGAGCCTGTAGCAATTCAATTAAATACGGGGACTACTACTGCAAGTTGTGGTGCGGCCAATGGTGGTGCTTCTGTTTTTGCAAACGGAGGAACCGGAACGTATTCTTATAGTTGGAGTAATGGAAATCAAACATCTACTCTTAATGCAGTTCCTGCTGGAAATTATTCTGTAATCGTTACTGATCAGAATGCATGTACAGCTACGACTCAGGTTAATATTCCTAATGCTGGCGGACCTTCCCTAAATTTACTTTCTGTAAATGATGTTACCTGTTTTGGAGGATCTAATGGGCAAGCCGTTATTCAATCTCAGGGTGGATCTGGTACTTTAAATTATGCATGGTCATCCGGTTCAGGAAATACAACAATTGCTACAGGATTAACGGCAGGGAATTATACAGCCACTGTTACCGATGCTAATGGTTGCGTTGCTAATGTACAAATAGCGGTGAATCAACCCACACCAATTATTATCGCAGTAGCAACGAACCCAGCTAACTGTAATTCTTCTAATGGAGCTGCTTCTGTAAATGTTAACGGAGGAACTGGAACATATACCTATTCGTGGAATACAGGTAGCATCAACGACTCTATCTTTAATTTGGTTTCAGGAAATTATTCCATCACGGTTACAGATCAAGCAGGATGTACGGAACAAAGTTTAATTACTGTTCCTGGGCTTGGCGGACCACAAGTTGCAATCACTACTTTAAATGATGTGCAATGTGCAGGTGGTAATGATGGCAGTGCAACAGTAGCTGTTTCTACCGGTAACGGACCTTATGCTTACACGTGGTATCCCACAGGAGGAAACAATACTAATGCGCAAAATCTTATCTCCGGGAATTATACCGTTACTGTAACAGATGTGAATGGATGTTCAAGTATTCAGAATATCCTCATCAATGAACCAATAGTATTGACAACAACAGCTTCTGTGCTTCAGCAAGTTTCATGTTTCAATGGGAATAACGGACAGGCGTCAGCGGTAGTAAATGGCGGTACGCTTCCTTATCAGTATTTATGGACAGGGGGTAATAATACTGCTACATTAAGTAATGCTGGAGCCGGAACTTATTCGCTTACAATTACTGATGCACATGGTTGTATTGCTCAATCTTCAGTGCAGATAACCCAACCGGCGATCATATCCTTAACAAATGTGGTTATTACTCCAGTAAATTGTTTCGGGGAGAATAACGGAACGGCAACGGCAAATTTTGCAGGTGGGGTATTACCTTATACTTATGTGTGGTCTAATGGAAATGTTAGCTCTCCAACAGCTCAAAATCTATTGGCTGGAAACTATAGCGTTACTGTATTAGATGCCAACGGATGTACGCTTCAATCATCGATGCAAATAACGCAGCCCACTTTATTACAATTACCGGCCCCTATAATTCAGGATGCAAATTGCTATAGTGGGATTGATGGAAGTGCCATCTTCAATGCTTCAGGAAGTGTTGCTCCGTATGCTTATAACTGGTCCAATGGTGCTGTGAACGCATCCAATAATAATCTTCCCGCAGGAAATTATACCGTTACTGTTACGGATGCAAATGGTTGTTCTACGGATCAGTCGTTTGTGATTAGCCAACCCAATCAACTTACTTTACTAGCAGTTGTTGCTGATGTAACGTGTTTTGGTCAATCTACTGGTGGTATTCAATTAATTCCAGGAGGAGGAGTAACTCCTTACACTGTGTTATGGAATGGTGTTCCATCAGTTACCATGAATTTAGTAAGTCTCAAAGCAGGAACTTATACAGCCACTGTTATTGATGCACATAGTTGTCAGATCACTGCTACGTGGTCAGTTGATGAACCCGATCCTATTATCTTAACACTCGCCACACCGCCTGTACTTTGTATCGGACAATCAACAACGTTAAACGCCGTGGTGTATGGCGGTACTCCTGGATATACTTATCAATGGAGTAATGGTGTGAATGTTTCAAGTCAGACGGTGAGCCCGTTGATTACGACAGGATATGTTGTTACAGTTACAGATGCGAATGGATGTTCAGCGCTACCTCAACCTGTGAATGTGACTGTTAATCCACCACTCTCAATTAATCTTTCTGTTTCTTCGGATACCATCTGTGAAGGCGAATCGGTTTCATTAGTGAGTCTTGGTTCAGGAGGTAATGGAGGTCCTTATACGTATGTGTGGAATAATCTTCCTGGAAATGTAGCACAGCAGGTAATTCAGCCAGGTGCCACCAACTCCTATCAAGTTACCGTAACGGACGGCTGTGGAACTCCATCTGCACAACTGGGGCAACAAGTTGTCGTTAATCCATTGCCGTTAGTAAGCTTCACTCCTGTAGCTTCGGGATGTGCTCCTGTTGCAGTACAGTTTACTTCAACATCTCAAACAACACTTTATTCCACTTACAACTGGAATTTTGGTGATCAGAATTCTGGATCAGGAGTTACTGCAGCCCATACTTATGTAGAAGCTGGAACATACAGTGTTACTCTACTCGTTACAAATAACTATGGCTGTTCTGCTTCATTAACAAATGCTGATATCATCCATGTTTATCCAAATCCTGTGGCTGGACTTACCGCAGATCCTGTTCAAACAACATTGTTGATGCCAGAGGTTAACTTCTCTAATCTTAGTTACGGCGCTTCCGTTTATCAATGGAATTTTGGTGATGGTTCTGCGCTTGCCAATGAATATTCTCTTTCTCATACTTATCAAGATACTGGAGTATATCAGGTGGAGCTGATTGTAATTTCAAATTACGGATGTCGCGATACAGCATATGAAATAATTCATATCACTCCGGATATGAGCATTTATATTCCTAATGCATTTTCTCCGAATAATGATTTAAAAAATGAATTTTTCCAAGCGTACGGAATCGGTATTCAGAAAGCACATTACTTGATTTATGATCGTTGGGGAAAAATTATTTTTGCCGGAGCCTCTCTGGATGATGGTTGGAATGGAACCTATCAAAGCAACGGAAATCTTTGTCCGGAAGGCGTATATGTTTACCTCTTCAAAATTACTGGATTCGATGGTATTGAGCGGGAGTATAGCGGCAGAGTTACCCTCATCCGATAACTGTTAATTTTTTCATGAAGCTTAATGAAAGCTCATCATAACTCCTGCCTGATAATTCCTTCCAGGCATCGCTCTCCAGGCAATCACCTGATACGATTTATCCAAAGCATTTTTGATGGTAAATAAAAATGTTAAGTCGATAGCGCCAATTTTTTTCTCCCAACCTAATGAAATATCCGTCACTGCAAAAGGCTTGAGCCATTGACTTTCATCCGAGGTAACATATCGATATCCAGTATACCCTTGGTCATAAAGCAACGACCAACTTTTATATTTTATTTCTGACCGAGATTTAAATAATACTTTTGGAGTGTAGATCAATTGCTTTCCAATTACAGCATTGAACTGAGGAGCGGTTTTTTCAATTGTGGAAAGATTATATTGCGGACTAATTGTAACAGAAATATGAAAATCTTTTTTCGACCACGCCGCACTTAAATTTCCTTCTACACCTTTGCTAATAACTTCTTGAATGTTATAAACATGATACACTCCATCACTTGCTGGAAGCCATACCAGAACTTCTTTTAACTTTGAGTAAAAAACACCTGCTTCTGCTTTTAAGGATAGATTAGACTTTTCATATTTTGAGAATAGCGATACTGCACTCGATGTTCCATGTTCGGGTTTCAAATCAGGATTTCCTCCAGGTCTCCAGTATAAATCATTTAAAGTTGGGATTCTATAAATAGAAGCGATGTTCATTCTTACTCCTGTTGCTTTACTGATATTTAACAACATCCCTAGAGAGGGTAATAGCGGTAATGCGTTACCGTTATAAAATCCAAATTTTAGATTGGTATTGACTTCAAGATGCTTACGATGGTAGGTAGATTGAACGACCTGATTAAGCTGATTCAATTGCTTCCATTCAGGATATCCACTTGCTTGAGCTTCGCTATGTAAAAGAGAAATTTGTGTACCAAACGTCCAGCCATTTTGCATATTCCAATTTAAGTCTCCGTCTGACTGAAAGGATCTGGAATTACTTTTCTCATCAAGATCTGTTGCAGGATCTTTATAACGGAGGTATTCGGTACTGTAACCACTACGTAGAGCCCATTGCCAGCGGTCTTTATGTCGATACCATTCGGTAGCTGCACGAAATGAATGATCTTCCTGCTCCTGCGCACTGCTTGCAGCGAGCATATGTGGTGGGATTTTTCTTTTATTATTCAGGTACCAAAGATGCAAGTTGAAATTATTATCCTTACTCCCATATCTTAAGTCATGCGAAACTGCATTTTGACGATAGGAACTATTCTTAAGTGTTGTTAAATTCCCTTCTGGATTTATATAGGAATAGTGATTGACAGCAGCAACGGAATAAAATCGGGTAGTCGTAAAAAGTTTGTTTTTTGCAAGATGCATGCTGATACCATTCTGAAGGAATCCATAGCTACCGAAACCAGAAAGTATTTTTACACCTATTTTTTTTTCAGATCCTGCATCAGAATTTAAATGAATGGCTCCACCAACGGCTCCATTTCCGCCTGAAGAACTACTCCCTCCATATTGTAAGGTGATGTTATCTAATAAAAAGGTGGGGAGAAGAGAAAGATCGTAGAGGCCATGCATAGGGCTGCAAATTTGTAGTCCATTCCAAAGTAATGCACTATGAGCAGCTCCTGTTCCACGCAATGCAATGGTTGACAAACTTCCAGAACCGTATGATTTTATAAAAAGATTCCCTTCTCTATTGAGCTGATCAGCAAGATTTGCATTTAGCAGTTTTGCGAAATTACTGGAATCCAACTTTTCGGTTCTTGCTGTTTTATTATTTGAGGAAAATCGTTCGCCTGAAATTTTTACTTCTTTCATCAATTGAATAGAGTCTCCTGGAGATTGTGCAGAAGCATCAAGCTGGAAGTAAAAAAGACAAACGAATATTAAGTACTTCAGATTCCTCATTGGCATTTAATGGCAGGCGCCTCGGGATAAGCCCGAATGAGGAAATGTTCAGAGGAATTTAATACGCTGAACAAGTTTCCGCGTCTTTTCTCCGAAAACGCCTGAATAGTATGATGGTGGCAGGTCTTCTGACTTACTGATTATTCCGGATCCCTTCCCGTTCTTAGAACAGTGGTAATTCTCCGAAAACGCCTGGTTGTTAAGCAGGAACAGCTTACAGCAGCGGGAACTGTTCCGGATTTTAACCGGATTCCCTATTATCTCCACAACGGAGACCACCGTGAAAGAACAAAAGTACACTAAAGAAGTTTTGATAAAAAGGGTTGAAAGTAGTACTTGAGAATCTTACGAGTTATTAGACAGATGAATTACTACAAATAGGGCATCGGATCGTCTCAACAGTATTTATATATTTGAAATAATATAAAACCCTAAAAATTAAATATGAAATTAGCAAAAGTGCTCATGTTATGTGCTGGAATTGTATCATTATCAGCGTGTAAGAAAGATGATAGTTCTTCTCCTACTCCTGCTGGCCCAAATAATATTCCTGTGATATCTACAGCGAATGGTGTTTTGGTGGCCGTTAAAACCAATACTTGGATAACCTTCCCCGTAGTTGGAACAGTAAACCAACCTGTAGGAATTCCTGTAGCGGTATTTTATGATGCAGCAGGTTCTTCCACGCTGGTGGATGCGGGAACAGTAAATTGCGAAGACAGCCTTCTTTCCAAACAAAGTAATAGTTCCTATTTGTTCACTCAATCAGCATACAATAGTACAGGTGTTGACTTTAATACGGGCAATTCAAAATGGGTGGTTACAGGCAATACATCAACTGGCGTTCCTGCTGTTAACTTCACAACGACCATAGGATTTCCGGTAATTGATTCTATTTCAAATACAGGAACAGTTTCAACTTCAGCATCACTGACACTTTCTAGTTCAGGAGCAATTATGAATGCTGATTCTATTATCTACACTGTTTCAGGAACTAAAGGTCAATTACAAAAAACTACTAGCGGAGGTATCGCTTCAGTAACATTTACTGCTGCCGAAATGGGCACTGTTGGAAAAGGTTCGGGATCTCTAACGATTGCGCCTTACCGCTTTCAGCCTAAAACAATTGATAGTAAATTGTATTATTTCATCAATGAAACCGTTTCAACAAAAGTCATTACACTCAATTAATAATTTCTATTATAGATGATCAAGCCCCGGAAAAATATCACCGGGGCTTTTTTGTTTAAAAAACCGACCTCCTCTATCTTCAATAGCTTTCAGGAAATCAGTTTGAAATACTTTGATCGGTGATTACCCGATTATGATCAGTACTATGTAAATTCACCCCGTGGAAAAAGTAGCCGCACTTCTTTCAGGAATACAGTCAGGAGATCGTAAGAGCTTGGCAAGGGCAATTACGATTGTTGAGAACAATCTCCCCGGCAGCGAAGCAATACTCACCGGTCTGCCAAGTCAAAATCACACTCCTGTAATTGGGATCACAGGCCCTCCGGGTGCTGGAAAGAGTACCTTGATCAATGCTTTGCTGAAAGAGTTTGAATCCCGAAAAAATACAGCAGGAAATCCAATGACAATGGCGGTTCTTGCCGTTGATCCTAGCTCTCCTTTTACGCATGGTTCTCTGTTAGGCGACCGGCTTAGGATGTCGGAACATTTTAATAATCCTTCAGTATATATCCGATCACTTGCTACCCGCGGGGCGTTGGGTGGATTGTCAGCAAAAACACTAGAAATTACAGATGTTCTGCGCGCTGCTTCATTTGATTTGGTGATCGTGGAGACCGTTGGTGTTGGTCAGTCGGAAGTAGAAATTGTTTCTCTTGCAGATACTACCATTGTTGTTTTAGTTCCGGAATCGGGAGACGAAATTCAAGCTATTAAATCTGGTATCATGGAGATAGCCGATATTTTCGTGATTAACAAATCAGATCGTGAAGGCGCAGATCGTTTTGCTGCTGGCATTCAAAAAACATTGCATGAACGTCCTTTGATAAATAATTGGAATGTCCCTGTTTTAAAAACGATTGCATTTAGAAATGAAGGCATCACTATTCTTGCGGATGCTGTTCTTGATCATCAGCAAGAAATTCCGTTAAAAGCTAATTTAAACTTAATGGCTGAAAGGGCTTTTCGTTTAATTCAGCAGGAGAAAATGAGAAATATTTCTGTGAGTGATCTAGAACAACAATTGAGTTCAATTATTGAGCAGCCCGATTTTAATCTGTATACATTTGTAAAAAAATATCCTTGAAAATTATTTTTTGAAAGAGAATTACTGAACTTTTCCTTTCTTCATCAGGCATCTTGCAATATCTGCTTCATAGATTTTTAAATCCTCATTGGAGAAAGTAAAAATTAATGATTTGTTGTAATACGCTATCGCTTCATCCCATTTTGTTTGTCGCTCATATAACATTCCAAACAAACGGTTAACCTTATCTTTTTCGATGCCTGGAACTTCGAGTGATTTATTCAAGATCGCCACCGTTTCCGTGTAACGTTCCAGCACTAACAACATCTCTGCATAATCAATATAAAGTTCAGCATACGTTGGAGCTTGCTTTATCGCATTTCGAAAAGCATTTTCAGCACCTACATAATCTTTGAAATAACGGAACATCAGGTGACCGAGTAAGGCCTGCCCTTTACCATTATCTGGCTGGAGAGCAAGAATTAAGCTCAGTTCCTGAACGGCTTCATCCGGCTTTCCCTCACTTAGAAGGGAACGTGCTTTCAGATATTGTTTTTCCGTTGGATCAATCATTAGGGTTGCCCATCCGGGCTTTCATCTTCACCAAGTTACGGTGTAAAAGAGGGGTAAAGGGGTGCGAAGATGGTGAAAACACCTTAAAACAGGGTAAAATTACATTAATGAGGGTGAGATTTCAAGTTTTTCGTTCTGCTGAGTAAGTTTTTACACTCAACTGATTTTTGCATTTCCCCTCCTGCTATCATTGAACAATAAAAAGGCACTTAAAAAAGCAAAGAAAGTGACTCCCGCTTGTGTTTCTAGTGTGTCTTCTGATAACATCGAACATACAGCGATGAAAAGAAATGCGCTATAAATAAAATCTCTTCGCTTTTGCATGGCTAACCACGGGAAGATTAAGGCAAAAATGAAATACATTAACCCCGGTAATCCAAAGGCAACACCGATACTTAAATATTGATTGTGTGAACGTAGCCGATATTTTTCATCCAGTTTAGAATCCATCTCATCATACGCATCGCTAAATGCACCTTTAACATCTCCAGTCCCTACACCCTGCCAAGGATGTTGCGTAATAATATGACGCGCTGCTTTCCAGAATTCAAGTCGTTGTGTTACGGAATGTCCTGAAGGATTTCGGGTAAAATAATATTGTCGATTTTCCCAAGCAAGCCGTCCGATACGACTTTCAAGATTACTTAATTGTTCGTCATTTGGATTGGCAATTCCATTTTCGATGTCTTTTATTTCTTGGAGACTCAGCTTATTTACACCCGTTCCATCTTTGGTATATCCTTTAGCGGTTAGATAACGACTCAAGGTCATTCGCAAAAGATGTCCTTTATTATTTGGACCATACATCGATAATTTACTCTTTGTATTCCATGCAGAGTCCATCTCACTTTCACAGACATATAAGAAAACTAGGTTTCCATTTTCTAAATCTTGACGGGTGAGATCATGAACATAAGTCCCCCCTAAAGGTGTTTTTAACGGAAGTGATTTAGGATCTACTGTGATAATTTTTATAGAATCAATAAAAACATATTGATAAAGTTTAACACCTGTAAATAATGTTCCTAAAACGATGATACTAAATACAACTCGCAGATGAGTGGCGGTTCCTGGTCGTATAATTCTCGTGAAGAGAAAAAGTACTGTTCCACCTACTAAAATAAATAGACCAGTAAGCGATTCGAGCAAAATTAAGAAACCGATAAACCAAATAATAGTTGCAATAAAAAGAGGCTTAACATTTCTGGAAGTAGAATTACGAATAAACCAGAGACAGGAAGTTATAGAAATACAAACCATTAATGCTAAACGAATATGCGATATAAAAATTGAAATATCGCGGATATCATTTACCGTTCGATGAATGATATTTAAATAAATGCATACACTTATCAGGGAAGAAGTTAAAGTGGCAGCAATCAAAACGATTAACACTGTTCGGTACTGCTTTGCCGTTAGTGGATTCATCGAAGAGAAGAATAGCGGCATCAGAAACATTGGAATCTTAATCCGTAGATCAGTTAAAGCATAATCGAAATTTACCGTATTCCATAAACCAAGAAGATGCAAAAAATAAATTCCCCATAACACCCATACTACAGGTTGACGAAATGCTTTGGCAAATTTAGCTCCGATACTTCCACCAAGTAACCACCCACCAGCAATTATGAATTGCCCCAGACTCATTCCGAATTTGGATAAGGGTAATGAAGCTGTAATGAGAAGGATCCCAGCCCATACGGCATGATCACCAAAGTCCCGTATGGAGGAGCGATTAATCAAGGGATTCAACCTGTTTATTGATCTTTAAAAGTACGGTTCTTGATGGCCGTAAAAATGGAAGTATCTTGTATCGCTTTCAACGCAATTTTGATATCCGGATCGTCTGCAAAACTGTTTTCAATTCTGCCGTTCTGAAAATAATAGCGAGAAACAATTTCGTTTTCAATCAAACTCCTGATTTCTTCTTTATGGATTTTGAGATCTAGCGTTTTATCATGTTTCAATTTCGCTTGTAAAGCTTCATAATCTACGCGGATAGAATCGAAATATCTTTCCTTAACAGCACGTTCTTTTAATTCATTCAATTTCCGTTCACTGTCGGTGGAGTAATCGTATTCTTTTCCTGATAACCAATTTACAAATTCATCATATTCAGTATCGGTTAATTTATACTGAGCTGCATTCGCAATCACTGGATGTTTCATTTTATATTCGGTTGCGAAATCAAAAATATGATATTTGTTGACGAGGCTTTGTGCAATACTGCTATAAGTAATTATTTCAGTAGTATAGTCTGGACTGATTCCACCTCCATCATAAACTTTTCTTCCATTTCTAGTTTTGAATTCATTGATGAGGGAATCAGGAACTTTACCAACACTACCATCAGGATTCCGATGGGTATAATCAAGTGCTTGTATACATCTTCCGCTCGGGATATAATATTTGGCAGTAGTAACTTTTAACTGGGCATTGTAAATTAAGGGTCGTGTGGTTTGTACTAATCCTTTTCCAAAAGTACGTTGACCTATAATAATTCCACGATCGAAATCCTGAAGAGAACCAGAAACAATTTCACTTGCTGATGCTGAGCCGCTATTCACAAGTACCGCTAATGGAATCTGTGTATCTACAGCATTATTCAATGCACGATATTTTTTATCCCACTCTTTTACTTTACCATGTGTGCTGACTACTTCCTGTCCTTTATCAATAAATACATTTACGATATTGATCGCTTCATTAAGTAATCCGCCTGGATTACCACGGAGATCAAGAATAATCCCTTTCACTTTTTTCTTGAGTACCAGATCCTGAACTGCATCTTTTACTTCAATTCCTGCATTATCGGTAAAGCTTCCTAAACGGATATAACCCGTGTTCTCACCTATCACTCCGTAATAAGGAACATTTTTAATTTGTATTTCTTCTCTCTCGAGAGTTTTCGAAATCAATTGTGTTGCACCTGGTCTAGATACTGTAATGTTAATGGTGGTATGAGGGTTTCCCTTTAGCATTCTACTTACCTCATCATATTTTTTTCCATCAATATTTTTTCCATCAATAGAACGAATAATATCGCCTGCCATTAAACCGCCTTTCTGTGCTGGAAAACCTTCGTAAGGATCTGTAATCACTACATCATTTTCTCGTTGACCAATTAATGCACCAATCCCACCGTATTGTCCTGTGGTCATGAACCGATAATCATCAGCTTCTGATTCAGGAATAAATTGCGTGTACGGATCCAGGCTTTCGAGCATCGCATCAATACCAATGTGCACTAGTTCTTCTGGCTCAGAAGGATCAACATAATAGATCGTGAGTTCTCGGAAAAGTGTAGTGAAGATGTCGAGGTTACGGGAAAGCTCAAACATATTATCGTCGGCAGGACGAAATGAAAATAAACCAATTGAAATTACTAGCACAGCAATCAGCCAACGAAATTTCTTTATTGTTCTTGTCAAGAGTTGCTTCATCATTTTTTTTCTTCTTTTTTCGAAGATCATTATTCAAGGTACAGGATCATAACCACTACCGCCCCATGGATGACAGGACGATATTCTTTTCAAGGCCATCCAACCGCCTTTGAAAGGACCATATTTCTGTACTGCTTCCATGGCATATTCCGAACAGGTTGGAGTATAACGGCAAGCGGGACCGAGATGCGGGGAAATTGCATATTTATAAAATCGGAATAAACCGATCATTAATTTACTCAGCAACCTTCGCATTTATTCTTGTTAAACGTTGTAAAAGTAGGATTATTTTCTCTTCTGTTTCTGCGTATTTCAGAGGGGCATTGGATTGCGCTATGAACATGATTGCGAAACTTTTCTGATGCTTGTGGCAATGATCAATGAGGATTTCTTTGTGGAGGCGGTACGATTCGCGCAGGAGTCGCTTCATTCTATTGCGCTGATTCGCTTTTTTCATTCTCCTTTTTGGAACACTCACGCAAACCTTCACGGGGAATTCCTGATCATATTCAACAGGTAACCAAATCATTCTTAACGGAGTCTGAAAAACCGACTTCCCTGTTTCAAAAACAAGGTCAATCATCTTCCGACTTTTTAGTTTTTCATCAGAGGGAAAAGAATGGTTGGGTGTGGTATGTTGCGACGCTGTTAACATGGCTGCTAAGTACTGAAAAAGCCCTGACGGTAACGACAGGGCTTTTCTTATGCTAAAATACTATTCTTATTTGTTCTTTTTTAGATAATGCTCAATACTCATTGTCATAGAAGGGGCTTCCGGAATTGGAGCCTGAATATCCAGACGAAGACCAAGTTCCGTAACCGCTTGAGCAGTAGTTTGTCCGAATGCTGCTATCAACGTGGTATTCTGTTTGAAGTCAGGGAAATTTTTGAATAAAGAGGTGATTCCAGCTGGGCTGAAGAATACTAACATATCGTATTTTACATCTGCCAGATCACTCAAATCACTACATACCGTCTTATAAATGACCGCTTTTGTGAAGTCCATATGGTGAAGATGCAAAGTGTCCGTGATCTCTTGCTTAGCAATATCCGAACAAGGCACCAGAAACTTTTCTTTTTTATGCTTCTTCAACACTTCCAACAAATCATTGATATTCTGTTTTCCGGAGAAAATTTTCCGCTTACGAAAAGTAATGTATTTCTGAAGATAAAAGGCAGTAGATTCCGAGATACAGAAGTACTTCAACTCTTCCATATTGGTGATACGCATCTCATTACAGATACGGAAAAAATGATCCGCAGCATGTCTGCTAGTTAGAATAACCGCAGTATGCTCACTGATATTGATTTTGTCTTTGCGAAAGTCTTTCGCCGGTATTCCCTCAATATGGATAAAAGGTCGGAAGTCAATTTTTAGGCTGTACTTCTTCGCTAAATCGTGGTAAGGCGACTTCTCGGTTTCTGGCTTAGGCTGAGTAACGAGTATAGATTTAACTTTCAATGGCAGCCTGTTTTGCTGGTGTCTTTCCGGTCTCTCAGGGCTGTGAAATTACAAAGTTGCCAGCTTGTAGATAATCAACAGTGGAGCGATTTCGAAGGCGCAAAGGTACAAAAACAAATAGAAAAAAGAGAAGCCAGGTAAGCCTATCCAGATTCCTACCGCTCTGATAAGTCTGTATAAGAACATTGTTCCGATTAAAACAGCTGCCGCTCCTATGATCCATCCTCTTAGAGCGGAGCTGCTAAAGGCCAATAATATATTTACTGGAAGCAGGATTAACCCTACCATCATGATCATTAAAAAGATATTGAAGATATACAAGGCTACGGGTCTCTCCTGACTAAATACAATACTCATAAAACGTAAGGCAATCATTTTGAGTGAATAAGCCGAGGCAACAGCGATTGCCAGCAGTACAAAACGCATTAGTCCTTTTTGTAGCCAGAGCTGAGTCCAACCCATCTGTATGCTAACTTGATAAAGAAATAAACCAGCCAGTAAGTAGGAGATGACTGATAATACCAGTGATGCTCTTTGCAGTAATACACTTTCATCTCTTACGATCTGATTGGTAGCTGTGAGGTTGAAGTAAGCACTTACCAGTTGTTTAAAGATTCGGTAATAAAAGAAGCGGAACCAAGTAAACAAACCCACTAAAGCAATGAGCGTTAACGTAAACCAATCGCTTACAAAGTCGGTAACAGTTTGTGCATTTTGATGTTTTACTTGTAGCTGATGCCCCTTAAAAATTCCCGGACCTTCCAATGTCGCCGCAGGACCAACAACCGCAGTTGAATCTTGATTTTCTGCAAGGGTATCTTCCGTATCCGTAAATCGGAAAGTAGAACGCTTTTCTGAAATACTTGAATCTACCGCACTCTGTACTGCCGAGTCTTTCACATTCAGCATTTGTTGAGCAGCAGCAGTATCTTGAAATTTGGTATTTAGCCCGGAGGACATACTCCTTTTTAATATTTACCTGCAAACCTAAGGTTTTTCAGGGCTTGATGAGATTTTAAAATTTCTAGAGATATTAAAGCTGAATCGGAATCCACCTTTTGTCCAAGTATCGAACGTATTGGGAATAAAAGAATTCTCAATGATGCTAAAAGCATTAGTGAACATCAGACTAAAAACATGACCTCCCGTTTCAAATTCAAATCCCATTCCTAATGGATTATAATAGTGAAAGGCGTTTCCAGGCTGCCTCAACTCTCCGAAGTTGTAAATATAATCTGCCACTAATGCGGTACTATGAGTAACCCTCCATCTTCCTCCCAGACCTAAAGAGAAAACGTCATTATCATCGGGAGTGATTACAAAATTCCTGTGGATATAGGAACCTAAAATCTGTAGCGAAAGTCGACGGGAAAATTTGCGTGCAATGATGAGTTGTTCCGTAAAAGAACATCTGCGAGAACTTAATACGCTTGTAGAGGGATTGTCATATTTCAATCTTAAATCTTGACGAGTTGAATATGCGATATTGCTAAAAAACACAGCGGATACTGGAATATAATTATCGCTGGTTTGTTCCAAAAATTTCATTTTCCCGAGGAGTTCCCAGTTTTCCTGATACTTTGAACGGGAGAAACCAACGGTAAAATTGTTAGTCACACCATATTCAAATGCAATACGGATATCGGAAGATTCATCAAACCCCCACAGATTGTGATAACTGCTGGTACTGTTGGAGCCTGTGCCTATAATGCCGAAACGGTGCGTCACCCTAAAATCTAGAGTATGACTATGCACCGTTTCAACACTTTGTTGATTGATAATTCTTGTATTCTTGAAAGTGGAGGTTACCGCTTCTCGTTTTGCAACGGAGTCGGTTTCCAGTAATTTAAGCATATCGTCCTGCGCTCTCGTAGGAATTGTAGCAGCAATGAGCAATAAAAGAGTCAGAAGACGAAAGCTGCAGGTCAAATTGGTTTAATTTTTCTTTTGATAGGGCTGGTAAAGACAAGATAGTTTAATAGGAATTTCTTCAGCAATATTAGAAGCTACCAGCTTTGGAACTTCAATCTTGTAATCCACCAGTTTAATAATGAAGTTGGATTCGAGTGTAATTTTACTATCTTTTATGATAAGCTTGCCGGATTCAGTCAATGTTTTTTCAACACCATGCAAGTTAAATACTCCAGTAGCAGTTACCGAATAAACACCGTCTTTTGTCCAATCGATCGTTTCATTGATGGTGCCTTTGAAGGAAGCATTTGGATATTTTTCACTTTCAACATATTTTTCATTGAAGTGTTCTTCCATCAACGACTTTTTAAATTTGTAAGTGCGCATCGGTACAGTGAACAGCACTTCGTTTTTGTTAGTATTCAACACTGATGTTACACTGGTAGTATGCGCATCAATATTTTCAACGGGAGTTTCAGAGAAGAAAGAAGAGCTTCCGCCTGTTGCAACAAAGATTCCCTGTGCTTTTAATGACGGCACTGATGCCGCGCAACAGATAGAGAGAATTATAAGGAGCTTTTTCATTTTAATAATATAATTTAAATTGTTTTGGACGAATGAATATTTTAATAAGTAGAATTTTTTTTTGAGTGGTTAAAGATCGCAGCCTTGATAACCGTTATTAATCCATTTCTCTATTTCTGCTATTTTTTCAGGAGGAAGCGCAATATCTTTAGGCATATGTTCGGGGTCATTCAATGGTAATCGTAAGCGATATAATATTTCAGGAACGCCATCAACCTGATCTTCAACTCTGATTTTTAATTCGAAGTACTGATTGTAATTCGGGATTCCATTCAAACCATTATGACATCCTGAATTGCTGCAGTGTTTTGTAATAATTGGTCGGATCTTTTGCTGATAGTAGGTAGTGTCGCAGTTAGAAGTTACTGGAGGTACGAAAGTGTCATTCAGACAACCAGTGAGGGGAAGAATGAAGATCAACAGCAGAAAGGAATAGTAGGGAACTTTCATGAATAGGATTGCTCCTTTTTCAAATCTAATGCCACCTTTTGAGGAATGAAGGAACTTGTTGCAAAAGATTGTCTTCATATCCATCCTTTCATTTTATACCAAGCCAGTGCGAATAATTCACGATAGCAGATAATCTGATAACGTAAATGATTCCAGAATTGATACCTGAGTTGAATACTTCCTCCAACATCAGGGAGTGGAATCTTCCTTCCACCGAGTGAATCATCATTATATGCCAGATCTACAGGTCCTGAAACATTAAAGGTTGGATCACCTCCCAGATGGGTAAATCCTGCTTTACGGAATGTCAGGACAGATCGTCTCATATGTTCAGGGGAAGTCACAATCAGGCAATTTGCATTTTTCGACTGCGGTACAATTTTCAATACGTTAAGGGCTTCTTCCCGAGTGTTTTTTCCTTCTACTTCCAGAAGAACTCTAGAGCTATCAATGCCTCTGATAATCAAATCCTTTGCTATACCATACGCATCGGTTTCCGTAATTGACAAGCCCGATACGGAAGGTTGTGTGACGATGACAACTGATTGAGGAAACTGATTTCCTTTTTCAGCGGCGAAGTAGCTTCTCAGCATAGCTGATTCTGAAGGATACCCCGAACCACCCATAATGATGATATAATCCGGTTTAAATTGATAGCGGCTAACTGATGTTCCCAGCCAATGATAAATAAAGAACGGACCGGTGGTGAACGAGAATAACATGCAAAAGAGGAAGATTCCTCCTGAGAAGAGGACTATTACTCTAAACCCTTTTTTAAAAAGGTCGAACTTGGTTCGCATCGGCAGTACAAATAAACGGAGGAGAAACACTTTTAACTAATAGGCTTTGCCCAATGCATCAAATTGGTAGCTGTATGGTAATTTGAACCACTTGATCTGGTAAACTTAATTTATCCTCAGGAATTCTGTATAGTTTTACCATTAACCTGTAAACAACAGTATGTTTAAATCAATAAAAATAATGATGCTTCTGGGGATGGCTATGATAGCATGCCATTCACCCGAGTCAAAAAATAAAATAGTAACTATGAAAAGTACCGATGTGCATTCATTCGCTCGTCCTGATGAAGTGGTGGTAAAACATTTAAATCTTGACTTAACAGTAGATTTTACCTCCAAACGTCTTAGTGGAACAGCAGAGCTCAGTATAGAAAATCCTGGTAAATCTAATTTATTACATCTCGATACTCGAGATTTGAATATTGAATCCGTTAAGTTGGATAATGGAAAAGATACTCCATTTGAATTGGGAAATCCTGTTCCGTTTCTTGGAAGAGAATTAACCATTCATATTCAACCGAGCACTAAAAAAATTATCGTTCACTATCAAACAACAGATTCTTCTGCTGCATTACAATGGCTCGATCCTCAGCAAACTGCCGGAGGTAAAAATCCTTTTCTCTTTACACAAAGCCAAGCCATTCTCGCACGTACATGGATTCCATTGCAGGATAGTCCCGGCATTCGCTTTACCTACAATGCAACAATACATTGCCCTCCAGGTTTAATGGCGCTCATGAGTGCTGAAAACGATACTGTAATTCACCCTGATGGAGTTTATAAATTTAATATGCCACAAGCTATTCCATCTTACTTGATGGCTTTGTCGGTGGGTGATTTACGTTTTCATGCGTATGATCAGCGCAGCGGAGTTTTTGCAGAGTCTGCTCTAATAGAAAAAGCAGCATATGAATTTGTTGATATGCCGAAGATGATTGCTGCTGCCGAAGAGTTGTATGGGCCATATGCATGGGGACGCTATGATGTATTGGTTTTACCTCCTAGTTTTCCTTTCGGAGGGATGGAAAATCCAAGAATTACTTTTGCTACCCCCACAATTATTGCTGGCGATCGTTCCCTTGTTTCTTTGATTGCCCATGAACTAGCGCATAGCTGGAGTGGAAATCTAGTAACCAATGCAACATGGAACGACTTCTGGTTGAATGAAGGATTTACGGTGTATTTTGAAACGAGAATTATGGAAAAATTGTATGGTAAAGATTATGCCGATATGCTCACTGTTTTGAGCAAAGGAGAATTGGATCATACGATTGAGGATATGGGAAAAGGAAATCCGGATTCTAAGTTATTCCTGGATCTTAAAGGAAGAAATCCGGATGATGGTATGAATGATATTGCTTACGAGAAAGGACGATTTTTTCTTACTTCTATTGAAAGAGCGGTAGGCCGTGACCGTTGGGACGCATTCTTGAAAAAATATTTCGCAGAACACGCATTTCAAAGTATTACTACTGTACAATTTCTGGAATACTTAAATAAAGAATTAATCAGGAATGATGAACAACTCAGGAAGACGATTCGTAGTGATGATTGGATTTATAAGTCCGGACTACCAGATAATTGTCCATTAGTTGTTTCTGTTGAATTGCAGAAAGTAGGTGAGCAAGCTTCAATGTTTAAAGCCGGAGAACCCGCAGATCAGTTAATCACTGAAAACTGGACTACACATCATTGGTTATTTTTCTTGAGAGCATTGCCGGATAATATGAATCATAGTCAAATGGAAAACCTGGACAAAAAATTCAGTTTTAGTAAAAGTGGTAATGCTGAAATTCTTTGTGAGTGGTTAAAGCATGTTATTAAAAGCGATTACACACCTGGATATCCTGCACTTGAAAAATTCCTGATTACTGTTGGAAGAAGAAAATTTGTAAAGCCACTTTTTGCTTTATTGATAGAAACTCCAGAAGGCAAAAAACGAGCGAAGGAAATTTATGCGAAATCAAGAGGAACTTATCATACAGTTACCGTTCAGACGATAGATGAGCTCTTGAAGTAGATTAGCTAATTATTTAAACAAAGTCTTTGTACAATTGTTATACAATCAAAATAAATGAAAAAATGAAAAATGTATTCTTAATGCTAGGTATTTCTAGTCTTCTACTTGTAACTTCATGTGGAAGCAAATCAGGAGAACAGACGGCTGCAACCACTGACTCCACTAAAACAACTGGTTCAAATTTACTCTCGGAAGAAGAACCAAAATACGACAAAACTGCAATTGATCCTGCGGCTCCTGTTACGATGATTACACTCAAAGCGATTGGTAAAACTATGGCTGAAATGAAATATGATCAGTCGACACTTACAGTTCCAGCGGGCAGTACGGTAAAACTTACTTTTATCAGCGAAGCTACTGATCCAGCTATGCCACATAACTTTTTGTTGATCCGTAAATCTGCTTTGGATCGTATTGTTCAGGAAGGAATTAAAGCGGGAGTCGACAAAGGATTTATGCCAGAAGACGATGACATCCTCGTGCATTCCAAATTATTGGCTCCTGGTGAAAAGGATGAACTCACTTTCCCTGCTCCACCTGCAGGAGAGTATATTTATGTTTGTACATTCCCAGGTCATGCTATGCAGATGCAGGGTGTCTTTACGGTAAACTAATATTTAGCGATGTAGAATCCCCTCTGAAAAACATTTCAGAGAGGATTCTACTTTTTATATCAGCGCGATGTACCATGACTAATCCCTCTATATTTTCGCAATTAACAATGAGCTGTTGAAATTAAAGGTGCAAATCCTTGCTTATTAACTTAAAGGGATATACTTTCGCTCCAGAACATAAAGCGATAAAGGTTGGAAATGCAAGAAAGCCTGACATATTCCACACCTCAATCAGTATAAAGTTCACTTTTCAATAAAACGCTTTCGCAGTCTGCCAGTTGTACGGAAACAATACTCCCTTTCAGAGAAGTGTTCCGAAATCATTAAGCAGAAAAAAAATGGTAAGAAGATTAAATTACGTTTAAACAGCGAAGCTATGCTTCATGCTATCGTAATTCCTAATGCTAAACATTAAGCATAAAATTCACTTGTTGAAATATACTCTATCGCGAGAAAGTATGTTCAACGGTATGGAATAGTTCCCCTTCACCAACTTGAAAAATAATAACGCAATCTGCGTGTGAAATTCTATTGCCTAAAAAATCATCACTGGGCTTATGTATAAATTCGGAGTTACGATCCTTCTGCTTATTTCTATTTCTCCTCCTGTGAAAGCACAATTGTTTCACAAGAATGCAGTTGTCGACTCCGTTAGAACAAAATTTTATTGGGTTAATGCAAATGCTGCAGCATCTTATATTGGTCAGCATAATTGGTCGGAGGAAACCAATAGCGCAATATCATTATTAGCTGCTGTAAATTTCCGCCATCGTCTGAAACGAAGTTCAGGAAATGCACATGAGCATTCTTTTCGTAGTGAAATAAGTTATTTGAATTATGCCGATTCAACATGGATTAAAGGCTCCGATTATTTAAGAGTTAATTTGAACTGGATGAGTATCCCCGGTAAAAAAATTACGCAAACGTATTCTGTATATTTCTCGACACAATGGTTGAATTCATGGACCATGATACCGTTAGCAGATCAAACAAGAAAGAGCTGGTCTGGAGGATTTATGAATCCCGCGAATATGGAATTATCTTATGGTACTACTATTGAACTCCTAAAAAATAGTCGCCTGATTTTATCTCCCGCTACCGTAAAAATTCAAAGCCGACCACGCTATCCATTGAATCCTGATCCTGATAAAGAGAAAGACAAAACTTTGTTTATCACTAAGCATAGTTATATCCGAACAGAATATGGATTTAGTGCGCAAGTGAATTTGTTTGAACAATTCTGTGATGATATTTTATTACTTGAAAATGATTCTCGCTTCTTTTTTAATGCGCTGAATAAGCAAGGCATTCATCTGGATCTTAGTAATCGGATTGCTATTCGTTTTCTAAAATTTCTTCAGTTGCGATTGGATACTAAAATTTTATATGACCCCGATTATTCCATGCATTTTCAATACAGGCAAGAAGTGTTACTGGGAGTGTTTTATGAACATCGTAAATAAATGTGCGCAATCAAATTGCTGCCTTGATCATTTAGCGCAATTTTTCTCAAGATCCCTTTTCGTTCACTCCCGGTAACAAGGCCTGTCCTTTTCTCTTAACTTTGTGAAAGCTAGTGATTTCCGTAAATTATACTGAACATTGTGACGTTCAGAACCAATGCTATAAAATTTCCTGAGCACTGCTGTAGATGGATTCGTTTTATAATTTCGTCCATACTGAAACGCAAACACTGCGTCCGACGTATATTTGCCTCATTCTAAATTATAAATCAGTTTCGATATGTTAATGAAAGACTTTGTTGCAGCATTCACACAACATCTCCGTGAAGCCATCCAGATTGGCGAAAACGCTAAGCTTACTCCCGCTACTTCACCAATTCGCAATGTACTGGTTACCGGCTTGGGCGGATCAGGAATTGGAGGAACAGTAATGGCTCAGGTTACTGATAAAGAGATGAAAGTACCCATGACGGTGAATAAGGATTATTTCCTTCCCGCTTTCGTAGATCAACATACTCTCGTAATCGTTTCATCTTACTCAGGCAATACTGAAGAAACAGTGCAAGCTATGCAAATGGCAATCACTAAAGGTGCAAAAATTGTTTGTGTAACTTCAGGTGGAAAAATTGGAGCTCTTGCAAAAGATAATGGATGTGATGTGATTAGTATTCCTGGAGGAATGCCTCCTCGTGCTTGTTTTGGTTATTCATTCACACAGTTATTTTATGTTCTTGAATTCAACGGACTTATCAGTAACGCATTCAGAAAAGACCTTGCTGATGCAGTGAGCTTACTCGATGCTGAAGAAGAAGCAATCCAATCGTCTTCAAAAACACTAGCTGCTAAATTAGTTGGAACAATTCCTGCGATTTACTGCGAAGCACGTTATGAAGGGATTGCAATTCGTTTACGTCAGCAGATTAATGAAAACAGTAAAATGTTGTGTTGGCATAATGTTTTGCCAGAGATGAATCATAATGAATTAGTAGGCTGGACCGAATCTCATCCGGAGGTATCCGTATTGATGTTCAGAAATGAAGATGATTATATTCGTACACAACGCAGAATGGAAATTACTGCGGATGTGACTAAAAAATTCACGTCTGCATTTTATGAAATCCGTTCTAAAGGTAAAACACAATTACAACGTTCCCTATATCTCTTGCATTATGGCGATTGGCTGAGCTGGTATATCGCAGAAATAAAAGACATTGATGCAACAGAAGTAAATGTAATTGATTTCTTGAAATCTGAACTTTCAAAGGTTTAGTCTTTTTAACGAATGAAAAAGACACTGCTGATTTTCGCACTTTCCGGATTCTTTGTGGCTTGTGGAGGAAGTAAAACCGACTCAGCTAATCAAAGTACTGTAGCAACTGAAAGGAGTAGTGATTCAATAACCACACCCGAGGCATCTCAAGAAAATAAAAATACTCCTGAGATGCCTACGGTTAATGCAGCAGATATTTCTTACAAGGTTTTTAAGAATGATTCTTCATCTGAAGATAGTCAGCAAGGATTTGGATACGATATTTTGAATGCTGGTAAAGTGTACGTACATCAACCACATATTCCCGCTGTATCCGGCAATAAATCATTTGCTAGCGAAGAAGATGCAAAGAAAGCAGCTATGCTAGTCGCCAGTAAATTAAAGAAAGGCATTACCCCACCAACGATTAGTGTAAAGGAACTCGACAGCCTAGGAATTAAATAGGTTCCTGACTCGATTCTTTTGGATGAAAGTAATTGAAAACGAGTGTTGCTTTAGCAGTACCAATTACAGCAGAAAGTTCATCTAACTTTGCTTCTTTGATTTTTTTCACAGAGCGAAAATGTCTCAATAAATTATCAGCATTCGCTTCTCCTATTCCCTTTATTTCTGAGAGTTCAGTTTTGATGACACCTTTACTGCGTTTATTACGATGATGTGTAATACCAAAGCGGTGAACTTCATCCCTTAATTGCTGAATAATTTTAAGCGTCTCACTTTTTTTGTCGAGATACATGGGTAATGAATCTCCCGGAAAATAGATCTCTTCAAGTTTTTTTGCAATGCCGATGATACTTATTTTTCCTCTAAGATTTAACTTTTCCAAACTTGTTAATGCAGCTGATAATTGTCCTTTGCCTCCGTCGATTACAATAAGTTGAGGAAGAGGTTGATTTTCTTCCGTGAGTCGTTTGTAGCGGCGATAAATTACTTCCTCCATAGAGGCAAAATCATCTGGACCTTCTACCGTTTTAATATTAAAGTGCCGATAATCATTTTTTGATGGACGACCGTTTTTAAATACACTCATGGCACCAACAGCATAATCACCTTGAAAATTGGAGTTGTCAAAGCACTCAATATGATACGGCTTTTCCAATAAACGCAAATCTTTTTGTATCACCGTCATCAATCGGTCTATTCTATGTTCCGGATTAAGTTTGTCCGCTTGCTCCAGCTTGTCTTTCATGTAATAGCGTGCATTCTTCACGGAAAGATCGAGCAGATGTTTTTTATCTCCGATTTTAGGAATCGTAATCGTTACTCCCGGGAATTCAGTATCCGGTTCAACTGATGCGAGAATTTCGGGAGAATCGCTATGGTAACGTTCACGTAATTCTGCAATGGCCAATCCGAGTAATTCAGGCAATGCTTCATCAAGTTTTTTCTTGATCTCAATAGTCATCGACTGAATCACTGATCCGTTCATTACTTTCATATAATTTACGTAAACAGTATTGGTCTCTTCGGTAACTCCAAACACATCCACATTATGAATATTTGGATTTACGATAACGCTCTTTCCTTTATAGCGTTCCAGAATTTCTATTTTCTCTTTAAAAATTTGCGCACTTTCGAATTCAAATTTTGATGCTGCATCTTTCATGGAATTTTCTAGATGCTGGATGACACTATTGATATTTCCTTTGAGAATATCTTTGATTCCAGTTATCGAAGAATCATAATCTTCTTGACTCTGACGTGCTTCACACGGCCCTTTGCAATTCCCGATATGAAATTCAAGACAAATTTTGAATTTCTTTTTTGCGATGTTTTCGGGAGTGAGATTAAGAGAGCAAGTGCGTAATTTGTAGAGCTGACGAATAAGTTCCACCAATGTATACGCCATATTAACACTGGCATAAGGACCAAAGTATGTGGAGCCATCACGAACAAAACGTCGTGTTTGAAAAACTCTGGGAAAGGATTCATTTTTGATGATAATCCAAGGATAGGTTTTATCATCTTTTAAATTTACATTGTATTTAGGCTGATGTTTTTTAATCAGATTATTCTCCAGCAACAATGCGTCGTATTCTGTTTCAACTACAATGTATCGGATATCTGCAATTTGCCGAACCATGATAGTAGTTCTTGCATTATCATGATTTTTAGAAAAATAACTGCTAACTCTTTTTTTAAGATTTTTTGCTTTGCCAACGTAGAGTAGTTGTCCTTCTTTGGTATAATACTGATATACCCCTGGATTTCCCGGAAGGTTCTCCAGAATATCTTTCAAATTTGGGTTCTCAGTGCTCATGCCAACTGCTGAATTATTTTTTTAGATCTGATTTTTAGCGTCTTCAATTCAATTTACTTTTTTCGCATAGAGGATTCTAAGCATAGAAGGAAAAACGATCAGTAGAAGAGGCAGTGCAACTAAGAAACCACCTATTACAGCAATTGCCAGGGGCTGATGAAGTTGTGCTCCAGAACCTATTCCCAGTGCTAGCGGCATCAATGCAATTATAGCCCCAAGAGCAGTCATCAATTTCGGCCTCAAGCGCGTTGAAATAGAAAAAATAATAGATTCATCTACACTTTTTGTAAGCAGTGATTCTTTAAATTGTAAAAAAGTAAAGATGGCATTCTCAGCAATGATACCCACAATCATAATTAATCCGGTATAGCTACCAACATTAAGGGGTGTGTTAGTGATAAACAGAGCTAGGTAACTTCCTGAAATCCCCATGATAGCTGTCAGCAAAATTAGCAAAGAGATCCCAAATTCTTTGAACATAAAGAGAATAACACAGAAAACAAGCAAGCTAGAAGTAATTAAAATTAGCAGTAGTTCGTTAAAGGATTTTTGTTGCTCTGCAAATGATCCTCCATATTGAATATCATAGCCAAGAGGTAAATTTATTTTGGAGGCTATATTTTTTTGTATGTCCTGTATAACACTTCCTAAATCTCTGTTATCTAAGCGGGCAGAAACTACACCCATGGATTGTAAATTTTCTCTTTCAATCTCTGCATCGCCGGTATTCAGATCTATTGAAGCCAGTCTATTGATTGGTGTTAACTTACCATCCTGTAAAAAAACATTCAACTTCTTCATTTCTTGAACGTTTAGTTTTTTACTGCCGGGATATAACATTCTTATTCCTGTCAGTTGATCTTTTTCTAAAACATTTCCAACTATATTTCCCTCTAAGGAAGTCTGTAATTGATACTGCAGATCGGCAGGGGTTAATCCGAATTGCGCCAATTTTTCAACAGTAGGCTTAACGATTACAGAAGGTCCGGCAATAATAATCCCATCAAAAACATCAGCAGTTCCTTTTACACTGGAAACAACATCTGCAATATTTCTAGATAATTCCTGAAGCTTTTTTTGATTGTCACCAAACAATTTTATCTCAATAGGTTGTACCGATGTCATCAAGTCACCCAACATATCGCCGATCACCTGACCAAAATCTACCCGTAATGCAGGCTGCGTATTTTCGATTTTCTTCCGTATTTCGGAAATTACCTCTTCAGTTGTTCTCGTCCTTTCGCTTTTTAGTTGAATGAGATAATCGCCTCTATTGGGTTCAGTAATAAAAAACCCCATTTGCGTTCCAGTTCTTCTTGAATAGGTCTCCACTTCTTTTACATCGACAATTATTTTCTCGACTTCACGTAACATCCTATCCGTTTCTTCCAGTGAAGTGCCTGGAGGTGAGCTGTAATCCAGCACGATACTTCCTTCATCCATCTCAGGCAAAAATCCTGTTTCAAGCTTAGGAAAAACATAAAATATTGTACAGGCTAAGAGTATAATAAATGAAATACTCATTAGGGGTCGCATGATAAAAAAAGACACCCACTTTTGGTTTTTTACGATAGATACTGTTACCTCGGCTTTCTCAGAGATATTGAGTTTTTCTTTTTTTGTGAGTTTCAAATAAATAACGGGTAATCCAATCCAAGTAACAAAAAATGAACAGATTAAAGTAATAATCATGGTATCTGTTAATACTTTGAAGTATGCGCCGGCAACACCACTCATAAAAACAAAGGGTAAAAAGATTACGATCGTACATAATGATGATCCTAACATTGCAGGAAACAAATAGCTAATCGATTTTCTTAGTACAACTTTAATTTTTTCTTCAGGGTGCTCTTCTTTAGTACGATGAATCTGTTCAACTACCACAATAGCATCATCTATGATCAGTCCTATAGCCGCCGCCATAGCTCCCAAAGTCATGATGTTTAAGGTGTAACCAATTAGATATAATACTGCGATTGTTAAACAAAGCGTAACCGGTATGGTGATTAAGATTGTAGCACTTGCTTTAACGGAACGAAGAAAAATGATCGTAACAAGGATCGCTAATATTAATCCTATCAATAAGCTATCACTAACATTTTTAATAGACGTATTTACAAAATCCGCTTGAATATAATAGGGCACAACGCTAACATCGTTAGGAAGAATATGCTTTAAACTGCTCACTTTTTTTAGAACTTGATCAGAGAGCATTACTAAGTTGGCATTTGGTTGTTTTACAACAGCGAGTAAAATACCATTCTTGCCATTGGCATTAATTTTAGTGTATTCTGTCGCTTCATTTATCTCTACAGCAGCGATGTCTTTCAAGCGAACTACTCTTTTACCATTATTGCTAATGATACAATTTTTAAGAGCATCGACAGAGTAAATAGAAGCATCGGTTAATGTGAGGTATAAAAATCTGTAATCAGAAAGGTAGCCATTCGATTTTATAAAATTTGTTTGACTGAGTGCTTTGCTGATCAACTCCGGTGTTAGGGATAACGAACTCATCTTTTGAATATCCAAAATAATTTGGTATTCTTTCGTTTTACCACCTATTACTCTTACTTCGGAAACACCATCTACTTGTGAAAGAAATGGTTTTATGGTAAATAAGGCTAATTGTTTTAATTCTATGGAAGATCTTGAATTACTTTCTAAGGTAAATCCCATTACCGGAAGGATAGAGGGATTCATTTTTTCTATCGTTATTTGAACATTCGCCGGTAACGAATTTCTAATTTGATTTATTTTCGATTCAATTTGTTGCTGACTCAAATCAATATCAGATTTCCAATCCAAAAACGCTGATATTTCACAACTTCCTCTACTCGTTGTACTTCTTAATAACTTTAAACCCGGTATTTTTTTAATTGCATTTTCAATAGGCTTCGTAACTGTAACCATCATCTGACTTACTGGTTGTAAATCAGTGTCAACAATTACTTTAATCTTGGGGAATGTTATTTCTGGAAAGAGTGCAGTTTGTAAATTGTCAAATGCTAAAAATCCACCCATTATAATGAGTACCAATAAAATGGTAATGGGATTCTTATAAGCGTAAAAAAAGTTCATCATTTTTCCATTTATCGAACAATTGTAACTTTTGCGGTGTCGGATAGGCCATAATTACCGGAAAGCAGAAATTTATCGGTAAGGGAAAGTTCTGGACTTATTATCTCAATTCTTGATGATGTTTCAATTCCTTTTTCTATTTCGATTTTTACTGCTGTGCTATCATCGACTAACTTCATGATCCAGAATTTATTTTGCGATTCATTAGTAAGCACACATGATTTAGGCAACGATATGGATTTAGTTTTTATATACTTAACAAGTCTAACTTTCGCAATTAAATTTTCCGGAATAGTGGACGCCGTATTTACTTTTACAATAATTTTCTGTGTTTGAGAAACGGAATCTACTTCAGGCAATTTTGTGCCGATGATACCTTTGAGCATAGATCCATCAGGGAGAATAACCTCTGCATTTTTATTACTACTTAAATAGGAGTTGTATTCGTAAGGTAAGTCTAATATAAAAGCAAAACTGTTTATATTGCTGATCACAGCTAATTGTTCTCCTTCTTGCACATAATCTCCAGTTTGGTAATTGAGTTGAGTTACATATCCATCTTCATATGCTTTAATCGCTAATACTCCGGAAAACTTAAATGTGGAATCCAAATTAGTGATGCTATTGCCAATACTTTGAGATTCTTTAGTACGAAGTGTGAATAAAGTCATTCCTTTCTGAACATACGTTCCAATTGTTATGAAAACCTTTTCAATATATCCACTGGTATTTACTTTTGCATAACTCTTCTGTAAATAAACAGATCTCGCGCTCAATTCAATATAATCGGACAAGGGCTCATTACTTGCTGTTGTAATGGTAACGGGAGTTTTAACCTCTGAATATTCATCTAAAGGAATGGCTTTGTCTTGCTTACAAGCAATAGTGTTCACCATACAAATAAAACAGAGTAGCTTGATAAAAATATTTTTTATGCGAACTGTATTTATCATCTGTTCCAGTAGTTAATCTGATTTATTATTTGCAAGCTATTGATAGTATTCAGGGTTAACTGATTTTTAATATTTAAATATCCTGAAAATGCTATAATGTAATCCGTAATCCTTATTTCGCCAGTTTCTACTAATTTTTTATCGGCATTTATCAACGTTTCAAAATAACTGATTTGTTTATTGATCTCAGCAATTAGGGAGAGCGTAGCATTTAATTGTTGTCTTAGTTTTTGAATTTGTTGTTTGGATTGTGATGAGAAATTACTTTTGTAATTGCTTCTGGTTTGATCTGCAATATCAATTTTTGTATCCTGTAACTTCCGTTGGTTACCATCATAAATTGGCAAAGTAATATTGAATCCTAAACTAGCTCCAAAATTATGGCTTGAATTTTTTAGATATGAGGAATTATAACCCGCATCGGCGAATAAATTTACTTTGGGTTTGTAGTTAAAATCGACTAATATCTTTTTATTAACTAGCTGGAGGCTGTCTAAAGTAAATTGTTTTAAAAATGACGAACTATCAACTGCTGGTAATTCTTCCACACTTAATTGAGGTTCTGAAAGTAGTACAAAGGAAGTATCACTAATACCACATAAGTAGTTTAATGTTCCTAAATCATCTTGATATTTGATGAGTATTTGTTTACTATTTAGCTCTTGTTCTTGAATAGTGATAAAGAAAGTTAGATAATCGGTTTGGCGGTACAAACCCTTTTCTGTTAAATTTTTTAATATAATTTCTTCCGCATGTAAGACGCTGACAAGATCTTCATTTAATTGGTATTGTTTAAGATCTCCATAGGTGGTAATATATTGTGATATCACTTCTTTTTTGATGCCTTGCTCAGAGATTTTTGCAGTAATGCTCAAGGATTCATTTGATATCTGGAGTGATTGTAATTGATGCGAAATGTTTCCGCTTCCAGTGATTGTTTTATTTACAGAAATCAAACCGCTATACAAACCTCCATTAGTGATGGACTGATCATAACTATACCCATTAATACGAGGATAATAAATATTTGTAATGGAGGAGTTGATTTGAGGCTTTCTCCCAGCCTTTATTAGCAAACTGTCAATTTGATTAGTACGAACTTGATTATTATAGTCTTTCAGAAGAGGACTATTTAGAAAAGCTTGTTGTACGTAATAATCGATTCCATTCTTTTGCGCGATGACAGAATACACCGAGAGCGTCATAAAAACTAAAATAATTATGGATATCTTATTTACCATTTAGTGGAAGGGCGAATGTGAAATATGATCATGTGAAGATCAACAATATTGGAGTTGAATCCTACTTATAGCGTGTTTACTTTGGATTATTGGTATTAATATGATTTAGTTCATTTTGTATTCATAATTAATCCTTTTCCTTGACTAGGCATCATATATCTTACAAAGAGTAGACTAGTTTTACTAATTTGACACTATGAATTTTAACTAATTTTGATTAGGCTACGTTTTGTAAATGGTATTTGAAAGTTCCTATTAAGGTTTATTCATACGTAATTAAGGTCTTATAAATTTCAAATGTTTTTTGAGCAGTATTTTCATACGAATACTGTTGTACATAATTTGCTGCATTTTCTGCTAACTCAACTTTCATTCTTGGGTTTTTTATTAGATGTTTTACTTGATTAACAAGTTGATCAACATCTCCCGGTTCAGCGAGCAAACCCGTTTTTTCATGGATGACTAACTCAGGAATTCCACCAGCTTTCGTAGCTACTACCGGAATTTTGCAAGCGAATGCTTCGAGTACAATTGTTCCTAGGCCTTCTGTTTTAGAGGTAATCATAAATATATCTAGGGCGGACATCACAGCAGGTACATCCTTCCGAAATCCTGTCAGTGTAATATTGTTTTGCAATTGTGATGAGCGGATCAAATTTTCCAGCTTAGTTCTTTCAGGCCCTTCACCAATAATAAAAAAGTGAAGTAATAAATTTTCATGAAGTAACTTCGCTGCAACTTCAATAAATGTTGGGTAATCTTTATGATCGGCTAAAGCAGATAAGTTGCCAATTAATATTTTATCTTCAGAGATCTTGAATTCTTTTCTAAGTATGTTTTCTATTGGCAGGTTCTCATATCGGTGAAGATCAATACCCGAATGCACTACCACCAGTTTAGATTTATCCTTAATCCGAGGAGCGGTTATGTCTTTGATAGCTTCAGAAACACAAATGATTTTCTTTACCGACGAATGATTGTATTTCCAGATTGATAATGGAGAGGAGGAAATAGCAAAATCTACTCTTCTACTAACTACTACTGGTGTTTTATTTCCAAAGATAGCTGCTGAAATTACGGCTGCACTATGAGCATGAGAATCGTGGGTGTGGATAATTTGAATCTTTTCTTTTTCGCAAATTCGAGTAATATTCTTTGCAAGGCTGATATCCAAGGCTCCGGATCTCTTAAAGTTTTCAAGATGAATACCAGAATGCATAAGTTGCTGTGACAAAACGGACTGAATTGGTGTCAATATCTGTTGCTTTTCCGAAAAAGCTTTTAATGCAATTGCCAGATATGCAACTTGTTGTTCTCCCCCTCGCCATGTAGAAGGCGTTGAGACATGTAGAATCCTCATCCTTTAATGAAATGGTATTTCAGGGATAAAGATACGTAATCCTGAAATTTAATTCTAGTTAAGACTAATATCAACCTAAAAGAGCTTTACAGTAATACAAGGCATCTAATTTAGCGGCTTTTAATTTTGTAAATGCTTGTGAAATGAGCTGCCGAATATAAACTTTGAAATCTATCTTATATTTATATATTGCTTTGATAAATGCATTATAACGGATTTGCATTGTGACTTAACCCTTGCACCCAGACCTATTAAAAAGATCTGGGTAGCGAAGGTTGTATCGTGGAGTATCGGAGTTATTGTCATTCCTCAACTTCATCAGTATTATTAATTAGTTGAACTACTTTATTTGTTTCCACCAAATTTCCATTCAACACCTGGACGAAACATAATCGCATTATTGTTATCATAGCTTATTCCAAATGATAGCAATAAGTCTTTCTTTAGATAATATCAATACCCAGCAGCCCCAACTGTTTCACCTCCGGAAATTTCCTGAGAGTTAATGTTAGGATTGACAACAACAATTGGTTCTGGAGTTTCTGAACCTCCAACTGCAGAAGTATTTCCATAAACTTCAGCGAAGAAAATACTTTTTAATCCTGCGTTGAAAATTGTTCCGATTGAGTAATTGAACAAATTGCTCACATCAACTCCCAAAGGTTTTCCTAGAATTGTATAACTAAGATTTACACTGGTAAAAAACTTTCCTGTTGTTTTACTCATAATGAGAAACGGCGTGTAGTCAGTTTTGCCAGTTCCAATCAAAGTGTTTTTTGCAGTGGGGATTTTTATTTCACCAGAAATTGAAATCGAGGGTAAAACTTTTTCCTCTGAACAAATTTGATAGAATAAAGTAATTTCTAAATCACCAATTCCCTGCGCGTGTGGCCCTTGTTTCGGAAGGATCTTTGTGAAACCAACTGGTTCAATTAAGAGAGTAAATTTCTTGGATAGCCCATATTCAATTGCCAGAGGCAGGGCTGTTTCAGTTCCTTCTTGTGAAGTTTGGAACTCTAATCCAGTTCCAACTTCAAATTGTTGTGGCAACAATGGTTTGGATTCTTCCGTTTCCAAAACCTGGGCCTTTATTGTACGCGCATTCATGCATAACAATAATATGAGTATGCATGCTGATTTTATTTTTAGCATTATTTAAGTACTTAATTGTTTGAATATTAAATTGAACAAGTTTATAAGAACTCGTTTAAAGAATAGAAAACAATTAAAGTATTGGAGGGCGCAAGATTTTTGAAAAAAAATCAAGTACTAAAATGTTATCTGCTGAATAATTATTCTCTAAAAGGGGGTGTACCACATATACAGTTGACCATTGAAATTGGAGATATGTAAAAAATAATTGTGGCGTAATATGATGAAAAGTAAAAGGCGAATGGGGTTTTTGTTGATCGCCATTGTCATGGTTGTCAAACAAGCAATCAATATTTATTAGATGATCGGTGATGAAATCAAACGGAGTCATATCATTGTCTTCAAAAGCCTTGCAATGGTTATACATTTCTGGTAATTCATCAATAGCAGCGAAGTCCCCATTCGGCAAACAAAAAGTACCGAAGGAGAAGTATGATAAAATTATTAGAGCGATTATGTGTCTGAACATTTTGTCCTTAACAGCAAAGTTATAGTTTTAATCCACAGTTTTGTAAAATTATGGTTTAGTTAATGGGAGTTTCGATAAATATAGACTATTTGATAGATGACGTATTTATTAGTTAGCATTTTGTTATTAGTTCTAAATCGCGAATTATAGTACTAAATATTGTAAATACTTCAGTAACGAAAGAGCCGGCAATAATTTATCACTAATTTTTGAAAATCCGTTCAGATCTAATAACAGTAGGAAATACTTGAAGTGGGATGGCTTTATTATAAAGAGTTTAGTAAAAACGTAAAAGGTATTGGAACAATTGTTACAATACCTTTTTTACAAGCGTTTTCTATTGCTTGCAGTTTAACTCAAATTCAACGAAATCTTATTCCTTAACTGATTTAATAAAGTTTCCTATATCGTTAAAAATTAAATCCATGCCTTTAACTTCTGCTTCAAAAGTTACTATGCCTTTCGAATCAGTTATTTTTGAAGCTTCTTTTATTTTATCACCGCTGTAATTATTTTTCAAATACTCCAACACTTCTTTTGGAAGATCGGATGCAGTAATTTCCATTTCAGTTTCGATTAAAGTTCCATCTGCACTATAAGTATTTGACATGTCAACTTTGTTGGCATCGTATTCTGCCTCAAAGTTTTTTCCATCTTTGCTCCACTTTACATCTATTATTGATGGATATGCTTTATGGAAGGCAGCCTTTACTTCTGCTGGAACATTTGCTTTAATAATTTTCTGTGCTTGCAATTGCGTAACGTATAATACGATAGCAATTAATAAAATTATTTTTTTCATTTCTATTTTTTTATAATACTATGTAGATCTTTCATCGATATAGATGAACGTTTTATTTTTAACAAAATCTTTTAGATAAAGTGGAATTTTTACATAATCTGATTTATAAATGCTTCAATATCGATTTGCTCAAGATAAATACTAAATGTTAAGTAAGCCGTTCTTTCAATTGAAAAACCCTGTACGAAACTTAAAGCATTTTTTATAAGTTTTTCCTTTAGTCCGGGCTCTTCAAAAATCCTATGTACTTGAATGGCTAAATTTTCAGAGTCACTTATATCCGCTAGAAGACCTGTCTCATTCATTTGTACAATTTCGGGAATACCGCCAGCATTCGTGGATACTACAGGGGTACCAGCTGCCATAGCTTCCAGAATTACTGAGCCTAAACCTTCTGTTTTCGAGGTGATCAGTAATAAATCAAGAGAAGAAAGTACGTCTGGGATATCATTTCTAAATCCCGTCATAGTGATTGATTTTCCACAGTCTGAATTTAAAACTTGCGTTTTAATGTTATTCTGTAACGGACCGTCTCCAACTATAAAAAAGTGGGCCTGCATACCATCATTTAAAAGTTTTTTGCAAGTCGCAATAAATGAAGTGTAGTCTTTATGATCAGCTAAAGCGGAAACATTACCGATAAATATGGAGGAACAATCACTAGAATAATCTTTTCTCAACCCGGAAATTTTGGAATTGAATTTACGATATTTATTTAAATCAATACCATCGTAAACTACACGAATTCGCTCATGAAAATTTATGGAGGGTTCAACAATCTTTTTTATTAATTCAGAAACACATATTACACTTTTTACTGATTTAAAATTGTATTTCCATCTACTTAGAAAGGAATTCTTAATTGGAAAATCGACTCTTCTACTTACGATTATTTTGGCTTGATTGCGGAATAGAAAACATGATAAAACCGCTGCTGTATGCGCATGAGCGTCATGAGTATGTATGATTTGAATCCTGAATTTCTTGCAAGACATTGCAATTTTCCAAGAAAGTTTTAAAGATAAAAGCCCTTTATTTCGATAAGGAATTACGGCAACTTCAACTGCATTTAATTTATTGATGAGTTGTGATTTTTCTGGGCACATCACCCATTGTGTTACAGGATAATCTTTTAATACTGTTGCAAGACTCAAAAGCTGTTGTTCTCCTCCTCTCCAAGTTACTGGTGTTGAAACATGTAAAATTTTCATTTTATTGCTTTTTACGTCTGCATAAAAGATACAAACGAATATATTTCAAGTATGTTGCATAGGCCGAATTTTTAGAGATTACCCAACCATAAAACCCATCCAAAAATCCTTTTTTTATAATGTAATTTCGAATGAAGCGTGCATGAGTTTTAACGATTATTCCTAAAATCGAGATTTTCTTTCCCTTGGCATAAAGGGCTTGCGCACCGATCTCCGAAAAACGGTTAATCTGTAAAATATGATCGGATATGCTGTTATAAGAGTAATGCAGTAAATTTCCGTTCAAATGCAAAGTCGGTTCACTACCCTTCATCTCAAAACGGTCATGTGGATTTGTTCCTCCCCATTGCCCTTTTCTTCGATCATACAATCTTAATTTCTTATCGGGATACCAACCGCAATGCCTAACCCAATGACCACAGTAATTGGTGAGTCGATTAAGTGTATAAGCACTTGCTTGTGGTGATTCTTTAGCGAGGAGCACGGATTGATGTAACTCATCGGAGAGTGCTTCGTCGGCATCCAGAGAGAGTATCAGATCATAAGCAGCGTTTGCTGTGGCAAAATTTTTCTGCTCGATATAGCCCAAAAAAGGCTGATGAATGAAACGCACCTTATAATCGCGACAGATAGCTTCCGTGCGGTCTGTGGATCCTGAGTCTACCACTACAATCTCGTCGGCAACACTGCTCAATGTTTGCAGACAACGATCAATATTGCGCTCTTCGTTAAAAGTGATGATAACTGCCGATAGTTTTGCCATATACTTGCTGGAAAGGCAAAGTTCGGCAATCTTAGGGATAATGGCTAATTCCAGGAATTAAAGGAAAAAGAAAAGGGCGCTTCCCCCATTCAGGAAGCGCCCGGAAAGAAACCGGTCAACGGGTTTTATTGAACTATGATCTTCAGGTTGGCATCTTGATCACCGGCGTGAAGGCGAACAAGATAAATTCCTGAAGCAAAATCGTTGGTACTGATTTGTAGTTCACGGATTCCGGAACTTTGATTTTCAGTAGTAGAGTAAAGTACTTTTCCTTCAATACTCATCAATTGAATTGTTACTTGAGTACTAACTGGAAGTGTGTAGCGAAGTGTTACTGGTCCGCGGGAAGGGTTAGGGAAAACAGTAGCTGAAAGCGAACTGCCATGATGATTTTCTAATCCAGTAAATAATACACGGAAGGCATAGATACTATCGCACCAAGTAATCACATTTCCATTTGGATCAGTGGCATCAACACATACGGTGTACCATCCGGTAGCATTATATTGGTGTGCAGGGTTTAATCCTGCCACTGGAGCAGTATTGTCTCCAAACGACCAGCTATACGTCCAGCCCGGACAACTATTCAAAAGATTGAAATTCATATTACCACTTCCTAATGTTGAGTCAGGGTACGTATAAAATTGTGGTACGCAGTTGACTCCAGATCCGATGATCACTGAATCACAATAGGAGTCTTGACAGTTATTTCCATAAATAGTGATACAAACAATATAGGAACCCGGATTAGCATATTGATGATATGGATTTTGATTGGTAGAAGAAGTGCCATCACCAAACGACCAGTAAAAACTCGTGTAATTTCCTCCTGATAAGTTAAAGAACTGTACACCATTTGAAGAATCAGGGGAGGCACTGAAATAAGCTTGACATGAACCTCCACCATTATTTGAGTATAAAGTATCGCACCATGTTGCTGTGCAGAAATTCGCAGAGTCAGTAATAGTTAAGCAAGTGATCCATGGTCCGTTTCCTGAATACTGATGAACAGGATATGGTGAAGTGGATACGGTGTTGTCACCAAAATCCCAATAGTAATTTAATAAAGCGCCGGTCGTATTTGGGAAGAAGTAATACACTCCAGCACTATCATATGCTTGAAATTGTGCATCGCAATAGGTGCCTGTTACCTGAACCGTTTGGCAAACTGTATTTACACATCCCAGATTAGTGGTAATCGTTAAGCATGCAACATAATATCCGGAAGATAAATAAGTGTGCGATGGATTCTGAAGAGTAGAACTTGTTCCGTCACCAAAATCCCAGGTCCATGCCACTACCGTAACATTATTTGAATATCCGTAAAAATTGGCAGTTAACAATTGTGTTCCGAAATTAATCGCTGCTTGACAATTACCAAAGATGCCACCAGCATAAATGGAGTCACACCAAGTTGCGCTGCAGTTTAGAGCTGAATCTGAAATAGTACAGCAAATGGTATAATATCCTGGCGTACTGTACTGATGTACTGGATATACTCCTGTGCCTGTTCCTCCATCACCGAAAGTCCAAGAATAATAGGAAGTAGAGGAGAAGTTATTAGGATAAAAGAACACATACCCACCACTATCAGCAGTACCGAAAGAAGCATCGCAATTATTTGTACCCGACGTTTGTACAAATGCGCAATAATAATCCGTGCAAGTTTGTGCAAAATTAGTAACGGTCAAACAAACGGAAAATACACCTGCAGAAGAATAAGTATGTGTTGGATTAACAAGAGTACTTGATGTTCCATCACCAAAGTTCCAAGCAAAATAAGAGTTGGGTGAATTTACTGGAGGATTAAAAGTAATGCTTCCGTTTCCATTGTATGTAGTGGTGAACTGTGCGCTACAAGTTCCGTTATTACTTCCAGCTGCTAATACAGTATCACATTGAGTTGCAGAGCAAGCATTCAAAGAGTCGAACACTGTAAGACACGCAACATATAAACCGGGCTGACTGTATTGATGATTCAAGAAATATCCTGAACCTGTACTTCCATCGCCAAAGTCCCAGAAGTAATTCAGCGTTGGAACATAAACATCTGCAATAAAGAAATTGTATCCACTAGTATCGTAAGATGCAAAGCCTGCATTACAATTCGTATTAGCATTAATAGTTACAGCTCCGCAATAAGTATCGCTACAGCCATTAGCATTTGATATTGTCAAACACGTAGTATAAACTCCTGCTTGGTTATAGGTATGAACAGGATTTTGCAGTGTAGAAGAGCCCCCATCACCGAAATTCCAGGAATACATACTTGATCCACTTGACAAATTGGTGAAGTTAACTACCAATGTTCCAGGATTAGTATAGGCAGAAAAAGAAGCTAAGCAACTACCAGGAGCACCTGCATAAACCGAATCGCAATAAGTACTTTGACAATTCAATCCGGAAATGCTGAGGCATACTACATAGTATCCCGAAGCATTATAATATGCTGTGGCATTGGATTGAGTTGAAGTGGTTCCATTTCCAAGATTCCAGGATGAACTAGTATATCCACCTGTAGAAGTGTTCTGAAAGGTAAAACCGTATCCTGATGAATCAGGAACCACAGTAAAAGATGCGTTGCAAAAAACCTGTGCTTGTGATGTACTGTAAAGCAGGATGCTCATCAGGATCACCGTTAAAGAGAGTAATTTTGTTTTCATGGGGAGTAGAATAATTTGATATTGAAATAGTGGCTAGGTAATTCAACGATACAAATGTAGGTGCTTGTTTCAGTTCCAACTAGGCAAGATATTAAAAAAATTACGCATCCAGTTTAGAAATAATTGCTTTTAGCTGACGTACTCTTCTTCAAAGAAACGTCGCTTTCTTCTTAGCTAAGCTTGCCACTTAACCAGTTTCCGTAATCGATAATGACCGAATCCTCTTCTTTGTTCTTACGTATCCAATCGATAAAAACCTTGATCTTTTCCTGTAGTTTCTGGTTCTTTTTGATAGGAACGCCATCGCTCATCATGCGAATAATGTCTAAAAGCTCCTTTTCAGCGTAATGGCTAGGGTCTGAGAGAAGATCTTTATAGTCTTTCTTCACCTGAGCTAATTTATAATCTAAGACATCTAAAGATTCAAGTTCCATACGAGTAATCAGCTCACAAATGGCTATTTTAAAACGTAAGGAACGATCAGCAGTCTTGTATGCATCTAATAAAATTAATTTGTTGAAATTCCGGATGGCTTCTTTGTACCGTTTTTTTCCAAACTGTAGAACACCTAAATTAAGATATACGAAAAGATGATAAAAGGAATTTGATTTGATCTTGGTATTATCTTTCAGGTCTTCTAAAATTTCAATTGCTTTTTCTTGATCCAGTACCGAATAATTTATAACGAGTGCATTATAATAGAAGAAAATATATTTATCATACAGCAGATGATGAAATTCTTCCATACTTGTTTTGAGTTGTTCCGCCCATTGCAAACTTTGTTTGAGCTTGTTATTTTTGAAAAGGGTATTCACCATATAGGTGAGCATCTGTAATTTAGTATCATGGTTATTTCTATTAAAGAGTTTATCTCTTTCAAACTCTTTGTAGATCCGTAAAAGATACTGTTCAAGAGAGCGATATTCATGTCGTTGTAGTAGAACTTGACTAACGGCTTGGTAGATCCGAAAACGAAGAACGGGGCTATTTTTTAAGTCGCGATCCTTGATAAAATCATCCGTCGTTTTTTTCAAGAGATCTAAAAGAGGATTTTGGTCGGCAGAAAAATTCTGAGTTGTTTTCAGTCGGTAGGTTACTACGGCTAGCAAATCATCGATAGCGCGAATAGCTTCTAGTTGTTCACGGTTACTTTTTCTTTTTTCGATGTAAACTTCAGGATTGATGTTCAACGTTTCATGGGAGTGACGGATATATTCTCCATATACGATATCGAGTAATTCATAATTTTCAATGGCAGTAGCATTACGCTCAGCTCTGCGTAAATAATAGCGCGCAGATTGCAACTGATTTCTTCCTGCAAAATATCGGTATAACGCCAACATATGACAAGCATGAATAAAATCATTGTCTTCGTAGTGCAATGCTGTTAGTGATTTATTGATGTCACTAAGTAGTCGATTACGTAATCTGTACCAAGCATTTTTCCCTTCATTTGGATAAAGCTGACCCACCAGAGCTTCTTCGTCGTAATCCTCATCCTGTTTACGAATGATATCGAATAGACGAATATCTTTACGGTCGTGAGTATGTTCGGTACGGGCCGCAAAAAGTTTATAAAAGCGAACTTGCTCCTTCGTAAGACCTTTGATTAAACCGCTCAGATGATCCATTTTTTTGAGTTTGGAGGCGTAAGAAAGTGTAAAATTAGGTTTTTTCACTTAATTATTACAACTTAGCTTTGTTTCCATCAAAAGCCCCAAAATGAAACGTATCCTATTCTTCGTCCTTCTTATTGCAAGCGGGATCCTCGGAGCCACACAGGCAAGGGCACAGGGAACAATTATCCATCTGGATATAGATACGCTGATTAATTTCCCTGATTCAGCCTTTAATGGTCAGATCTATTCTGATCCAATAGTGGTAAGGAATACTGGGAATACACCTTATCAGGGGACACTTCAGATTGCTGTGAAGGTGGATACTAACTATGCATTCATCTACTTCAATCAAAATTTGATCACCATATTACCTGGCGACACGGTTCAATTAGTACCCTCTCCAGGGTTCACTTTTGACTCCGCACTCTTCAGAACGGGAAACAATGTAGTTGTTGTTTGGCCCTATAGTACTCAAGCCATTACAGTGGATACCCTTATTAAAAATGTATACTTCTATGCCAATCCAAGCATCGGTGTGGGGGAAGTTAGCTTTATCAAAGGATTGAAACTTTATCCGAATCCGGCAAATGATTATCTGGAAGTGGAAAGCAAAGAAATAAAGCTTGAAGGAGTAAGAATTCTTGAGTCCAATGGCCGTTTGGTGCGCCAAGAATTATGGTATGCAGGCGAAAAACAAAGAATTTCAATCGCTGAACTACTTGCAGGTTGCTATCTTCTCGAAGTAACTTCTTATCAGCATAAAAAAACCATGCTTAAATTTATTAAAACAGAATAAAACCCTAAGCATTTACGTTAATTTTTCGACACCCTTTTCGAAAGCGGTTCCTTAGACACAGAGGGGACCGCTTTTTTATTTACTGAGAAACTAATTCAACGATGAACAATTAATTCTGGTCAGTATAAAATTTTTACTGTTGACTTATTTTGTAATGCGGTTGATTAATTTGCAGAGGGATTTCAAGGAATGATAATATAAGCCTTGCGAATAGAATCTAACTGTGGAAAATTAGAATTTAAAAAAGCTTTCTGACCTGATTTTAATGAGTCGATTGATTTGAGAACCACATCTCCATAACCGGAATAGAAAGCGCTCACCACATCCATGCCTTTAGTTACTACTGCAATCACAGGGAAACCCTTAACTCCTGAATAATTGAGGGTATCTAATCGAGGGGAATTATTTTTGAGGTTGATGAATAAATCAGCGCCTCGGGTTTCGATACCTCCTCGTGCAAATGCAACTGTTCCCATAGTATTGGCTTTCAGAACAGGTTCATCTGGAACTTTGAAGGGAGTCCAAGCATTGAGTATCGAAGTATCTGTTGGTGCAAATTGAGCAACGTAATTAGGAACCACACGATAGATAATAATATGATCATAAAAACCATGTTTGATCAGTTCATATAAACGATCCACTGCTTTCGGTGACCATTCCCGTGTTGCTTCTATTTCAAAATCTCCTTTGGAGGTTTCAAACCTTGCTTTGAAATGATCCGGAGCGGGTTTGATAGTTTGAATATTTTTCCGAATAACATGACTACAGGAAACCAATGCTAGTACAAGCATCAATGCTGATAGTGATTTTGAAGTCAGTTTAAATGAAATGCGCATTAGAAGATAATTTTAATTACAGGAAATTTTTTTAGAAATATAAATAAAGATAAGGGAATTCGATAAAAAACAAGTTAATTCCCTTATCATTTCAATAAAATACACTTCTAAAACCTGATTTCACTCACCACTAAACTACTTCCATCTACTCGTTGATACTTTAATTTTCTTCATCGGAATGAGACGAAGAAATGCATCTACTTCATTCCTAAATTCGCAGGTTGAACGGGTTCAGGAACAATATTGCGTACAGGAGAAGTACTTTGGAGATAGGTAAAAATTGCCCTTAGATCATTATCAGAAAGATTACGATAATTTTGCCAAGGCATAGGAGGTAAAAGATCACGAGAGTTTTCAAGACCTTTATATTTTCCTTTGCGAATTGCCTTAAAGAAATTTTCCTCACTCCAACTACCAATTCCTGTTACATCACTACTGATATTTGCTGAGAAAGATTGACCCCAAGGACCCACTGCTGAGGTTAAGTAAGGATTAAAAAGCACCCATCCTTTTTTCAGATTAGCAACATCAATTTCTTGCATCGTACGATCGCTCGGTTAGCCAGATAAATCGGATGCTGTGATGATCTCGACTCCATTAGGACCGAAGTGTTTTGGAGAGTGGCAATCTCGACATCCGATCGTATTCACCAAGTATTTCCCATAGCTAAGCAAACTATCTTTTGAGATTTCTTTTTTGATTTCCTGAGCAGCTTCTTTTTCTGCCGAAACATGATTGCAAGAATACATCACAAAAATTAAAACTGGAACAAGAATAGGAATAAGAATTTTATTTTTCATAAGCATATAGATTAAATATAACTTTAAAAGGATATTGGTTAACTGAGTTTGATTTAAACAAATTATTGAACAATAAATTTTTGCTGCGAGATTTTATTTTCACTACTCATTTTCAATAGATAAATCCTAGACTTAATATTTTCTGGCAATAAAATATGTATTGATCTAATCAATTTATCAAAATGTTGTTGAATAACTGTGCTTCCACTTAGGTCTATAACTGTAAGTACTCCTTGTTGTGGAAGTGTAAATTCGATTTATACAACGGTTTTGCTAAATGTTAATACAATTACACCTATTTTAAATAATTATTTCATTAGAAAATTGGGAATATTTTTTTGGATTTAAAAGAGTACTATTTCTTCTTGAAGTCCTGCCTTCACCACTCTCATTCTTTCTTCCGAGAGCAACGAAGCTGTCATTTCCATTATACCACCAAACGCTTCAGCAGGGACAGCAACTTTAATCCCGCTTAACAATTTGATGATTTCCAGATTACTAATTCCTTTAATCATTAATACTAAAATTTTCTCCATTTCCGCAGGAGGAACATCATCTTGAATTGCTTTTGATATTTGCAGGAGCGCTTCATCGGTATAATTCTTCCAAAGAATTTCATTAACAAGGTGTTCTTCTTTATTCATATGACTCAGATTAAATGCACCGAATTCAATAAAGAGATACATGATCTCACGACCTAATTCTACTCGCATTTCTTCTGATGCAGCATTCATGTAAGCATCCATTTTATCTACCAACTGATTCGTTAAAGCTTCGTCGGTTTCGTGTTCACTTTCAATTGAGGCATAAGTGATGGGATCTAATTCCTGTACCAAGGGCATCACATGTTTGTCTTCATGATGTGCATGTCCTTCAAAGAGTTCAAGTACCGCATTAATTTTTTGAAACGCTTTATCAGCATTATTTTCATTGTGAAAATCAGTTTGCTGAAGTAATAATGCAGTTTCATACAGATCAGCACGTAGTGCTTTATGAATTTCATTGTAGAGGTTGTAACGTTCTTTTGACATTGTTTTTGATTTTTTTAAGTTTATAGTACAAAGGTGTAATAGTCTTTAAAATTGACCTACGGTTATGTATGCGAAGCGTTGTATAAAGCAAATGAATTGCTAAAAGCACTCGATATTTTGATATTGAAAAAACCCCCTGAATGTATTTTAATACATGCAGGGGGTTTACAAAAACTACTTTTAAAGTCACAAAAATTTAGGCAACTAATTTTGATGTGGTGGCAATAGCTAATAGAAAGTTTTGAAAACCAAGATCACTATTTCCCCATCCACTTTTTGAATTCACTCACTTTTTCTCTACTTACAATGGCTTCCTTTTCATAGTCTGGTTTAATTTTCAGAACTAGTCGATTTCCAAAATAATCTTCTATTTTGTCGATGCAATGGATAGAAACAAGTAAAGAACGACTCACTCTAAAGTATTCCTGTGGGTTCAACATATTTTCAATTTCATCCATCAAATAATCGAGCATATAGCGCTTATTGTCCTTAGACATAAAAAAATTAAGTCCGTTATCAGAATAGAAGTAAGCGATATCTGCAGTTTCGATGGATACCATCTTATTGGCATGCTTCACCAGAAAACGCTTTCTGTATTCAACAGGCTGAAGTTGCTGTTGCAGTTCCTTTAAAAGACTATCTATATTCAAAGGTTGAGGACCATTATGCTGATGGATCTTCTTATATTTATCAAGAGCAGATTTGAGATCTTCTTTCTGAACAGGTTTCAAGAGATAATCAATACTATTTACTTTAAATGCTTTCAAAGCAAACTCATCATAGGAGGTAGTAAAAATCACTGGACTTTTCACTTCTACTCTATTAAAAATCTCAAAGCTTTGTCCGTCCAGTAATTCAATATCCATGAGGATGAGATCTGGCACTGGATTGCTTTGTAGCCATTCTACAGAAGATTTGATACTATCAGCAGTTCCGATAATCTCAATGTTTTCTTCAACACTTTGTATGGTCTTCTGGAGTTTTTTTACTGCTAGTTCTTCATCTTCGATAATAAAAATTTTCATGGTGTTGGTTTTAAAGTTTAAAGATCTGCTTTTGGTTGGATTATGAGTTAGTTGCATATTAAAGGTAGTTCAACTGTAAAATAAATACTATCATTTTTAACTTCAAAGCCCGGAATTTTCAAAATATCGTACTTAGAATTGATATTTTTTAGCCCAAATTTTCCAGAGGGGACGTGTTTAATGAGTGGCTGGATATTATTGGTTATTTGGAGTTGTTTATTTTGGGTACTGATAATTACTGTTAATGGTTTTGATTTTGACAACGCATTGTGTTTTACAGCGTTCTCTACTAGCATTTGTAAACTTAACGATGGAAGTAAACACTCTTCTAAATTTGGGTCTATTTCGATAGTAAAATACAAGGCATCATCAAAGCGGGATTTTAATAATTTGAAATACGATCGGATGAATTCAACTTCACTCTTTACGTTTGATAAACCTGTTTCATTGTTTTTGAGTAGGTATCGATATACTTTGCTTAATTCATTAAGAAAATTTTCTGCTTGAGGCTTATCCATGGTAATTAATGCAGAAAGTGTATTCAAACAATTGAAAAGAAAATGAGGGTTCACCTGACTTTTCAGAGATTCAAATTCCATGATTAGATTTAGTTGTTCATATTTTTCTTGTTCTGCAAGACTTTCTTTCCATTGCTTCACGATGAAGTCTCCTTCCCATATTATGGTAGCAATATTTGTCAGACAAAAACCAATTAGGAAACACCATGCTAGATCTCCAGGCTTATGATAATATCCTCCAATCCTCCAATAATCAAGTCCATGGATGATCATTTGACAGGAAATAAAAACAATCAAGCAGATTTTTATGAAAAGCACGGCTATTCTCCGACCAGAAGTATTATAAGTAGGATATTGGCTATGAATCAAACGTACTGATACAACATCGAGATACCAAGGCGCTAGCGCAATACAAAGCATATAGAAGTATCCATGCCAGGCTTGAGTATGCATATACCATTCGGTTCCGAATAATTTAAAGCACATTGCGGCACCTATTAGAGGCATGAGTATTAAGAAACTCATCCATTCCATCATATTTGGTTTGGCAAGTTTCATACGTTTAGTGTTTTAAGGTTATTGATCAATGGAAGCTGGAAAATGCAATGCTGAAGATCTTCATCAATGATAATTTCCTTTTGCGTTAGTAATTTAAATTTGTCACCTAGATTAACCAATCCCGCACTTTTTGAAGTAAGTGTCATGATTTTTTTCTGGACATTATTTTCTACCTGAATCCAATCTTCACCTAAGGAGGTAATTGAAATACGTAACGGCGTATCTCTTTGAATGCGATTTTGAGTAAAAATTTCTTCAAAAATGACCTGTAAAGTAAGTGGAGGGAGAAATTTTTCTTCATCCTTTTGGGTTGTGTTAATACTTAATTCAATACCAGAGCCGTATCGTACTTTCAAAAGATAGAAGAAAGAACGGATAAACTGAAGCTCTTCTTTCAAAGTAACAAGCTGATCCTCTTTATCTCTTAAAAAGTAACGATATACTCGAGTTAGTTCAATTAAGAATTTTTCTGCTGCTACTTCATCTTCATTGATCAAGCTAGAGAGCGAGTTCAAACTGTTAAACAAAAAATGTGGATTCACCTGACTCTTTAAACTAAGCAGCTGACTTTTTGCATACGCAGTTTTAAGCTTATCTGCTTCATTAAAAGTCGACTTCCACTTTTCGAAGGTTTCAAAACCTTCATGGAGCAATGTAATAGAGATATTGATAAAAATAAAAATACAGAGAAGAATAATAAGTCTGCTGTGATTTAGTTCATAGCCGAACAAGTTAAAATAATCATAACCCAAGAATATAATGGTATTCAAGATCATATTCGTAAGTACTATAAAAAATACTGTGATAAAAATTCGTTTAGCGATTTCCTTATTATTTGGAAATTTATTTCGAACAGTAACCGCTATCCAAGTACAGGTAAACCATCCGATGAGATAGCCGATAAAAACGAGAAGACCAGAAAGTAAAAATGTCCTTGCGCTAAAAAAATACTGCAATCCAAAAAGCATAAAATTTACAAACAACACCAAAATTGGTTGTATGGTAACCATGATCAGCAGATCTTGCTTTGTAAATTTTGGAAATTGTTTCATTTCAATAAGAGCATGTAAATATAGGTGCTCTGTTTTTTTAAAAGAACTAGAAACGGTCGAATTGGGCTAATCGGAAATGAATTGAGTAAAACAAGGGTTGAATTGTATGATGATTTCAACGTATCTGAAATCAAGGAGTTAGAAAGTCCTAAATCCGGTCAAAGATTCCTAGGTCGATGCCAATTTTACAATATTTTATGGATTTCAATTCGAAGTTCATTTTTGATATTTCATATCCTGCTTTTTGCTGTTGACCCATATTCCAGTTTAGCATTTGCTATTGAATATGGAGTTTTGCAACATCAATTTTAGAAAATTATAAAATATGAACTCGCAGCATTTAATTATTGCTTTTGCAATTGTAACTCCTTTATCATCGATGAAGAACCACGGTAATCTTTCTATGCATTCAAAATCCAATCAAATTTTGCTTGCTGACCGAACTTGGAAAATTAAAAACATCACTACTTATCCAGCTATACTAGATATTAATGGAGATGGTCAACTCGAAGCAGAATTGTATAATTCTCTTCAGGAAGCAGAGCGAAACAAAAAAATTATTTTTAGTTCAGAAGGGAAAGTATGGGAATATAAAACAGTAAAGAGTATTCATTCCGTTTCTGTGATTCGCCAACAGAATGGTACATGGAGAACTGATTCTGGAAAGGATATGATCAGCTGGATTCAAGAGGATGGAACAATATTCACGATGCAAATTTCTGAAGAAGGGATAAATAAAATACTGCTCAGTTATGGAACAGAGGATCTGCAAGTCGATTTAATTCTGGAAGAAGTTTAACTTTTAAAATAATTCAAACATGAAAAATTCATATCTAAAACCTGCAAATTTCAGGATCAACACTTTTATCACAATGATTGTATTGTCTACTGCTTTACTGTTCTCTTTTAAAAAGAGCATTCCTGAATCAGCACTATGGATCCAACTAGGTTTGAAACAGGTACAAGCCGATGAAAGCATCAAGAATAGCTTTTTGGATGGTTATTTAAATACGTGGTCTGCTAGAAATATCAAAAATATCGCCAGCGGAGATCGCTTAAGTGTTGCAAAAGATTTGTTGGAATATACAAAAATTTATATCCTTTCTCCTGCTTTTAAAAAGGAGTATCAAGAAAAGAGAGCGCAATTCAAGCCCGTGCAGCCTGCACCATCAAGGACGGACGATCAAGTGCGCAATGATTATATCACTTCTTTAAAAACTGCCCTTAAGAATTCAGAAGAGGCCATGCAGAAAATGTCGGCGGAGTACAAACCTACATTTGAAGAAAGCATTCAGACTTTTAAAGCGCAGATCAAGGAAGCAGAAAGTCCAGCATCAGAAATGGTTGGATATATGATCATGGGTGAGAAAGCACTTTATGATACCAAGCTTAAAGAGTATCAGGAAAAAATGATTGCTTGGGAAAAGGATTATCCAGAAGATCCTATTGCTATGATCAAAAAGAGGCTTCAACAATTTCTCGACGCTACTAAAGATGTGGATTTTTCTGCGGAACTAACCGAACGTTATCATAAATCTTGTTTTGTAAATCCTGTTTACGAGCAAAAATCTAGGGAATGGAAAATGGCATTCCGCGCAGGGAAAGAAGTGACTGCATTCGCTCGACAATTTGCTTCGGGATGGCTGAACGAACTCAAATAGTATTCGAATTTAAAATCAAATAAAAATTAATCATAATTCATAATTTAATCTACAAACTTAAAAAAATTACCAATGAAAAAGTCTATCTTAAATTTATCAATGATCGTTTTATCAGTTATTGCAGTTGCCGGTTTTTCATCTTGCAAAAAAGATGATGATTCCAAACCAATAGATAATGGAGGCCAGAATAATAATGGTGGAATAGATTACGCCAATAATTATTTCCTAATTAATGGTGGTCCATTTAACAATTACAAGTTTCAATTCAGTGATACTTTGCAATTGACTGCCTTCGCGTACAATTCAGATTCTACGTACTTGACGATGAAACAAAATCTTACAGATTTAGCCATCATTCAGATTGCAGGAAATAGCACTGGCACGTATAAGTGGAGTCCGAATACCCAAATGGCAATGATTATGCAACAAGGGAATGAGTTTTATTCGTTGATGTGTGACAGTACTACTGATGTCGGTTCTGTTGTTGTTACTTCTTTTGGGAGTGTTGGTAAAGTAGTAAAAGGCACTTTGAGCGCTACTACGTTTATCGAACAAAGTAGCAGTGGGCAACAATTTCCGGTTACCATTACTGGACAGTTTGAACTCAAACGTACTCACTAATCCTTATTTCAAAATAGCATTATGAAAAAGATTATCTATTTATTTAGTACATCCCTTTTGCTGACATTTTCAGCACAAGCTCAGCAAAGAAATTGCGGTGTAACGGAATATGAAAATTACTTAAACACACTTGATAAATCTCGTCAAGAAAGAATTGAAGAAAATGAAAAGCAAGTACAACAATGGATTGCTAAGCATCCGATCCAAGCACAAGGTATGCCTGCTACAGATGTATATCCTGTTTTACCTGGCTTCACTCCCTCAGGCAATCAAGTTCAGGATGAAGTTAATTATATCATCGCTAAACGAAATTATTTAGCGAGCATAGGAAAATTGTACGGCCAGAATATTCCGAACGATGTGGAGCATGATCAGGAGCTGAGAGCTGCAAAAAGAGCATCACATCAATTCAAATCACAAACGACTTTAAAAAATAGGTTCCGATGAAAACAAAATTATATTTTCTGATAATGCTCTCAATGAGTTTTAATAAATCATCTTTTGCGCAATGTATTTATGACAATACTCTTTTTTTAACGGGTCCTGCACCAACTGTTATAGGAAATAGCATTGTTGGACCGCAAACATGGGGTGGTGATTTCAATCGTGTTACTGGAATGCAAGCTGGATTTACCTATGAAATTAGTACATGTGGTACACCAACCTTTGATTCTGAAATTACAATTTATCCTGCCGGTGGAGGCACGCCCGTTGCCTATGATGATGATGGTTGTGGAACAACTGGAGGATCGAGTAAGATTACTTTTGTTCCACCAGTAACAGGTGATTATGATATTTTATTGGATGAATTTCCTTGTGCAAGTAATCAGGTTGACATGGATATGATCATAACTTTGATTTCAACTACTGTTTCAGGAAATAATCTGTTGAGAATTCCAGTTGTGGTGCATGTGGTTTCTAAAAATGCAACAGAAAATATTTCTGATCTGCAGATTCTTACTCAGATTAACGCACTCAATGCTGATTTCAGAAAGTTGAATCTAGATTTCTCACAAGTACCTAGTGCATATCAAGGATTAGGTGCTGATTTGAATATCGAATTTTGTTTGGCGATGATTGATCCAAATGGAGCTATGTCAAATGGCATAACGAGAACTTCTACGTCAATGCCATTTTTTTCACCCAATGCAGAACCTAAATCAAGTGTAAGTGGCGGACATGATAATTGGGATCCTGAGCATTATTTGAATATTTGGGTTTGTGACCTTACTCCCGGATTATTAGGGTACGCTACGTTCCCAACAGATCTTGCGACGAATCCTCAGTTAGATGGAGTTGTTATTTCTTACAAGTATTTTGGAACAGGAACAATAGCACCCTTTGACTTAGGAAGAATAGCAACACATGAAATCGGACATTGGTTAAATCTGAAGCATATTTGGGGCGATGCAAACTGTGGTAACGATCAAGTCTTTGATACACCAACACAGGAAACATCAAATGGAGGATGTCCTATTTTCCCGCATGTAACGTGTAGCAACGGTCCTAATGGAGATCTGTTTATGAATTATATGGATTATACAGACGATGCTTGTATGATGATGTTTACGCAAGGACAAAAACAGCGGGTAGATGCCGGGATTGCATTATTCAGAAGTGGTTTGGCAAACTCGAATGGTTGTGGACAAGCTACAGGAATTAAATACATAAGTGATCAACCATCAGTGGAATTATTTCCGAATCCCGCAAGTGAATCTGTGACAATTAAAATAAATGGATCTTCCAATTTAAAATATGCTATTAAAGTGAGGAATACTTTAGGGGAAGTGTTGATGGAAGCATCTAATGCATTTGCTGATTCAGGACAACTTACACTTTCAGTTAATGATTTACCGAAGGGAATTTATCTTATAGAAGTGATAAGTACTGAAGCTAAACTTGTGAAGAAATTAGTCGTTCAGTAAAATGCGAGAGGTTATTATAATTGAAGTTAATATTTTTCTTCCTGTTGTTTTTAATTTGATTGTGGATAGTCATTGATTAAGAATATACAGGAAACTTAAAAGGCGCCCGTACTTAACTGCGGAGCGCCTTTTTTTTGTGTCTCCCACGAAGAGGATCCGCCTTCTGATTCACAAGACTCAAATCATTATCTTTGTATACTCACTCTGGTGAAATTACCCGAGTATTATCACACGATTATGGCGGAAAAAACTATGCAAGACGAAGAGGAAAAATCAGAATTACATCCTCGTAATCCACATCGATTCCGCTATGATTTCAGAGAATTAATGGAAAGTTTTCCAGAGTTAGAAAATTATCTTGCCTATAATCGTTATCGTGAAGTCTCCATTGATTTCGCAGATCCTAAAGCAGTGAAGGCGTTGAATAAAGCGTTGTTGATTCACTACTACGGAATTCAGTATTGGGATATTCCTAAGGATTTTTTATGTCCTCCTATTCCCGGAAGAGCGGATTATATCCATTACATTGGTGATCTTTTAGCAGAAAGTAATGCAGGAAAAATTCCAGAAGGAAATAAAATAAGTATTCTGGATATTGGTGTTGGCGCCAATTGTATTTACCCAATTATTGGGGCTGTCGAATTTGGATGGTCGTTTGTAGGTACCGATATTAATCCTTTGTCGGTAGAATCGGCGAATCAGATTGTAAATAAAAATTCTAGGTTACAACAGCTCGTATTAATTCGTCTTCAAAAAGATGCAGATGTGTTTTTTAGAGGCATATTACACAAAGAAGAATATTTCGATGCTACTATCTGTAATCCTCCTTTCCATGCATCTGCAAAAGAAGCTGCTGAACAATCTCTCAAAAAATTCAAGAATCTGAATGCGAAAAAAGGAAAGTATAAAATAACTAATCCTGTTTTAAATTTCGGAGGTCAGCATGCAGAACTTTGGTATAAAGGAGGCGAAAAACTTTTCATTCAGAAGCTGATTGAAGAAAGTGTTCAGTATAAATTCAAGTGTAAATGGTTTACTACATTAGTTTCAAAAAGCGAAACGTTAGCTGCTGTTTATGATGCATTGGATAAAGTCGGTGCCGTTCAGCAAAGAACCATTGAGATGGCTCAGGGACAAAAAATCAGTAGGATTGTTGCATGGACTTTTTTATCAGCCGAGGAAATGGTGAAGTGGGAAGACATCAGAACGAAGAATATTGTTCCAGTGAAGTAAAGTGGAGTATTAGTTCCGGAGATATTTTTCTCTATTGAAATCGCACGGCGTTTCAACAACTAAAAATGCAAGTAGGATTCTATAAACGACAAAAGCCCTCAGAAGAGGGCTTTTGGGAAAGTTGACCGACAAGGATTCGAACCTTGAATGGCTGAATCAAAATCAGAAGTGTTGCCATTACACCATCGGTCAATCCTAAACTTTCGGCTGCAAAGATAATTCTTTTTTCATTTAACAAAAGCCTTAAAAACAGAATCCCGTGATCAAGAACATTTAAGAGGCTCTTTTTTCCACGGGGATGCTGTAAAAGAATTACTTAGCTATTCAAAATAACCTTTAAACGCGTACCCGGTTTGATATTCGCGTTGCGTAGGTTATTGATATCTTTTATCATTTCAACAGTTACCCCTTCATAACGTTTAGCAATGTTCCAAAGCGTATCCCCCGGTAAAACCATGTGATATATGTACTTAGGTTTTTTATCGGCAACGGTGGCTACTTTTATTGTTGCTTGATCATCTTGTGTGCTATCATTATTAGTCAACTCCTGAGCAGAATCCTTAGGAGTAGGCTGTCCGGTTACTGAAGTTGATCCACTGTCTTTTTTAGATGTTGCTACCAGCACAGGTTGTTCTTTCACCGCTACTTTTGTTTTTACAACGGTATAAACCATCAACTTTTGACCCGCTTTTAAATGAACTGATTTCAAATGATTCATCTTCCGAATTTCAGTTGAAGTCATGTCATAACGGTCAGCGATAGACGAAAGATTTTCTCCACGTTTAACAGTATAGGATTTCTTTACTTTTTTAGAAATTGTTTGATACTTTGTACCAATATCATTGCTGTCGCTATTATCTGCTAGCGCTCCATTATTGTCATTAGAACGAGAAGCAAAATAATCAGGAAGCACAGGACGAGCTGCAGGTGCAGAGGCTAAATAGATAGCTTCTTCATTCGCAATAAACATCGAAATTTTGTTACTAGGCAAACGCAAGGTGTAAGCTATTCCTGCTTCCGGAATAATATTCTTTTTGTAAATCGGATTCAGATAAGAAATTACGTCAATAGGTATATTGAGAGCATTCGATAATGCTTTAAAACTTATTTGACGATTGATCTGAATAGTATCTACTTCAAAATACGAATATGCAGGACTTACAGGATAAAGCTGATGCTCACGAGAGTAATTCATAACATATGTTACTGCGATAAATGCTGGAACATACCCACGCGTTTCCTGTGGAAGATAAGTCATGATTTCCCAGAAATTTGTTTTCCCACCAGAACGTTTGATGGCTTTATTTACATTTCCTGCTCCGCAGTTGTAAGCTGCAATTACCAGTAACCAATCGTTATAAATTTTGTACATGTCTTTAAAATATTGACATGCAGCCACAGTAGCTTTATAAGGATCACGACGATCATCAGTATAAGAATTTACTTTCAGATTATACATGATTCCAGTGCCATACATAAATTGCCATAATCCTGTTGCACCCATTTTAGAAACGGCAACTGGATTTAAAGCAGACTCAACGATACTCAGATATTTAAACTCTAATGGAATTCCTTCGCGGTCCATTACTTCTTCGTACATCGGGAAGTAAAGATTGGAAAGCCCCATCGCACGTTGTGTAAGTCCACGTTTTTTTACTGCATACAAATCGATGAAGTTTTTAACGTAGATATTATAAGAAAGTGGAATAGGAGAGTTTATTAAACTCATTCTTTCACGGTACTCCTCGTCGGAAAATTTCGGAACATTTCCTGAACAACCAACATTGCTATCAAAGCAATTTGATTCCAGGCTATTATAACGAACAACGTGGTTGAGGGTGACAAGGCTGTCGAGGGCAGAAACGATTGGATCGTAATTCTGCTCAGCGGCAGTAGCAGGTGCGGGAGTCTGGGCAATCACCTCAGTAAGAGGAGCTGCAGCCAGCAAGCCACACAGTGCAATCAGACCAACTTTACGTGTTAAATTCATTGTTTCGGTTTAAGAGTTTTGTTTACACGCCTTCTAATTAATTATCAAGTTCGGATAAAAATAACAAATAAGTTACGGAAAGTACAGCATTGATCACAGCACTTTTCAAGACTTTCATCTTCATAAGTCATTGTATACGTTGAAGTACACAATTTCGTTGCAGTTCATCCACTCCTAAACTGCCTGAGTTCTTACATAAACGGATGAATAAGCCGGATATTAGGGAAATTCAGGAATAGGACTGAAAAAAGCTGCTCAGCCAATATAGAAACCTGCGGTTGAACAGTCTTTTTTTGGCGGTGGTCAAAGATACTAAGAACCTAGTGAAAGGAAAGTGAAAAAATAAGATGTAAAAATCCTATTTAACTGCTTTAATATCAACAGATTTGGCTTTATTTAGCCATTTTAACACAAAAGGAACAGTACTTAAAAGGACTGCCATTGCTAACAAAATGTACAATAATGCAAGGCTAGAAAAATTTCTGAGCGCCAAAGCAATCAGGATAAAGCCAATATTTACAAGATATAAAGTTAAAGAAGCTTCGCGATGGCTCAATCCGAGGTCAAGTAATTGATGGTGAATGTGATTACGATCAGCCTGAAAAGGAGATCGCCCATTCATCATCCTCACTAAGAAAATCCTGAAAGTATCTGCAAGAGGAATTATCAGGATGGCAATTGCCATTGCAGGACTCGAACGGAAGGGGAAAGCATAGGGAAGGGCGTCAAAACTTAATTCAATAAAGTTAATCGTTAAGATGGCGAGGATTAGTCCGACGATAAGTGAGCCCGTATCTCCCATGAAGATATTGGCAGGTGAAAAATTATAGACTAAGAAGGCAAGTAGGGAGCTAAATAAGGAGAATGCGAGGATACAAAGTGAAATCTGGTTGTAGTTATAAAACCATAATCCGAGCGTAAATGCAGCGATTGCACCGATCCCGCCTGCCAAGCCATCGATACCATCAATAAGATTATAAGCATTGATAATCACTAAAATAGTGAAAATACTCACGAGCACACTGAACCAATAGGGGATCAGATAAACCCCGAATATTCCACATAAGCTGGTGATTCGAATATTGGCAAAAAGGACAATAATGGTTGCTGACAAAAATTGCCCATAGAGTTTTTTATGTGCGGTCAACTCCACAATATCATCTTTAATCCCAATGAAGAACATGACAATGATAGAGGAGATAATGTACTGGGTAGCGGTATAATCCAGACCTGCAGACCAGAAAGTATAGGAGAATACAACTCCAGCAAAGATCGCCAGACCCCCTAACGTGGGAATCGAGGAGGCATGCGCTTTTCTTTCTGTAGGTTCATCAAATAAATTTTTGATAACAGAAACGCGAATGATGGACGGGATCGCCAGGAAGGTGATAATAAAAGCAGAAATACAAGCGAACGTTATATTGAGCATAAAACCGAATTACATCAAAAGTATACTAACACTATATTGTTGCGAACGAAATTACGTGAAATCCCATTTTACTGAGGGGAAACGTCATTTTCTGTATCGTGAATGATAGGTATGGCAACGCGTTTTGAGTGAAAACTATATACAGGAATTCTTAATTAGTTTGCAAATCTAAAGCGAACGGAGTAATAAGTCAAGAATTAGGGGCAGAAATCCAAGTATTAAAAGTCATAATACCTGTTAAAGAGCCATGTTCTGATACCTCCCTGAACAATCATCGTACTGGTACTGCCACTTACGTAGGAATCTTTACGTATGGAGGCTTCAGCGAAAAGGGAGAGTCGGCTGACCGGATTTAAGAGATAGTTTACCCTAAATTCGGTCCACATGATTTTGTGTTTATCACCTTGTCCAACTTTATTATTGTATTCTTGGTAATGATCGTTATAGGACAAGAAAATATTTTGTCCCATATTTAGACCTGCAGTATCATAGCCTACTTCCATATAATTGAATTTGACCTGCAATTCGAGTTGTTTCCATTTGTAACGTACGATAGCAAGACCTTCAATAAAATTAGCGCCTAGTGGATGCGCCAAGGCCTGACGATAATGACCGTAATTACCAATTGTTTCACGATGTTGATAGGTAAAAGGTCTTACATAATTCATTTCACCCTGCACATATAGATTTTTAATGCCGAACACATTAAATGATTTGAATCCACCTTGTAGTCCTTGTTTATTTCCCCACCATCCATTTCCGGCTTTTACTTCATTTAGTAAAAATTCATCGAGCATGATTTGACCGTACAATAAATTTTTACTGTTGAGTTTTATTTTTCCGTTAATGCCAAGCAGTACATTATCGGGTGAACCGATAGAGAATTCAACAGGACGGAAGAAAATAAAGGGGTTCATATAATTGATATCGAAACCACGGTTCCCAGTGGAGTCGCCATTCCAAACAACTGCTTCAAAGATTCCTATACTTGCATGTTTACCGATATTAAAATCGAGGTAATGCATAGAAGTATATTTTTTCAGGAAGGGTTCTTCATCGCGCTGATCGTCGTTGGAAAGATCTTGCATGACCGCAAAAATATTGGTGTACCGAATTTTCCATACATCTGTAACTATTTTTAGGAAAGGATAATTGAAAGCATTATCAGATATCAGTAAGGAGCGATAACCGTCGCCAATAAAATTTTTATCATTGCCGAACTGAAAAGTAAAATGTTTGTTCAACTGATAATTGATCGTTCCTGTTGCAGAAGCGTAATCATATTTATCTCCTTTTGCTTTTACTTTCCCTTGTCCGGGAACTATTCTTGTTGATTTTACAAAAGCATCTAAGTAAGAGGGAAATTTAGCTTGATTTTCATAAAATGTAGCATTGAAGGAGAATCGTTTTCCAATAGAACCACTGATCCATACACCACGTGTATTATAGTAATAATTTTTATCGGCATCTTGATCTTTTCCTGCAGCAAATTCAAGTACTGGATCCAGATACAATTTATAATCATCTTTTTCTACGAACAATAAATGTTCACGAAAAAGTTTGCGTCCTACGAGGGTACGACTGAATTTAGTGTCTCTAATTTCCGGAGTATTCAAAGAATCGAAGGGAGTATCGGCCTGAAGATCTTTTAAGAGGAAGGGCTTCAACGAGGTATGGGTTTCGTTACCCACTCTGTTTAGAAACGGCTGATATTGTTGTTCCATTTCATTGCTCAATGGAATAAAGGCATTTTGAGCAGTCGCGGCGTGTGTCGATATCAGGAATATAACAGCAACGCAGTACCGAAATTTCTGACAGATAGTGAAAGGAGAGTGGTTCATAGTTTAATTGGTCTTGCCTTTGTAAAATATTTTTGAGATCCCTCCGGGAAGATCATACCGGAGAATATCACCATTTAGTTCATATCCCGTAAATAATTCAGAGGTGACCTCATAAATTTTTCCATTGCTATAGAGATGCAACCGTCCTGAAAGATCAGCCCAAGCAATATTATTCTGACTGATCTTGTAAGAATTTGGTTTGAAATTATCGAGGACTACTCGGGTTCCATTCAGGAGTACTTGAAATTTATTATCCACATAAAATAAAACACAGCTATCACGTACAATGTAAAAATCAGGAGGATATGATTCCGCCTTTACAAGTTTACCTGCAGTGAAAATTTTAAAGTAACCTTCATCGCTCACATACGCCACAATTCCATCTCCACTTTGAAACGACTGTGGCTTGATATTCTCTAGCGTTAGTACTTTATTATTGTAATACGTTTTTAAGGACTGATAGGTTCCATCAATATAAGCAACGATGTCCTTTCCGCATTCAAAATCTAGTGGAGGAATATTATCTAGTTCATAGCTTTCGCCATCATGATACACTTTAAAATAATTGGAACTGTTGATATAAGCAATGGTGTTTTTCCCAACTTTATAAATCCCCAATGATCCTATCAGTGTATTTTCAATTTCAACAACTTTACCTTTATAATATACTTTCAAGATGTCGATATTTTCATCACGGAAGGCAATCATTCCCTCGTTAGCTTTGTATTCTCTCGTGAAGTAGGACAAACGATATAATTTACCTTGATCAAAAACGGCAAGTGTTTTATCACGCAAATATATTAACAGACTATTATTGACTGTATAATTTGTTGTTGACGCATCTTCCAGATCAGTTTTTTCACCATTGTACCAAACGATCAAGTTATTTGCGGAATTCACATAAGCGGTAATTTCTCCTCCTGATTTAAATGATCTCACAGGTTGCGATTCCAATTGAATTGGAATTCCTTCTTGAAAAGTGTACAGATAATTACGATAATCTTTGTATGCGGTAGTATAACGTACACTGGCATTTTGAGCAGACAATGCGCAAGGGAACAGCAACATAAAAATTAAAGCAGCTATGCGCATTGTGTATGGGAAGTAATTATTTCAATAAAAATAAAATCAGGAGTACACCTTAATTAGTTTCTAGAACTTTCAGGATTTCATCCAGCTTAGGACTCAAAATTACTTCAATTCTACGATTTTTCTTTCTGCCATCAATAGTATTGGTATTATCATTTGGAACAAATTCTCCTCTGCCTGCAGCGGTTAATCGGGATGGTTTAATTTTACTATTGTTCAGGATGATTTTTACCACCGAAGTAGCACGCATAACACTCAGATCCCAGTTATCTTTTATTTCTCCTGCACCTTTCATTGGAACATTATCCGTGTGACCTTCAATCAACACGTTAATGTCAGGATTTTTTTCGAGTACTTTTCCTAATTCCTGCAAAGCTTCTGCACCTTTTGGATCTACCACTGTACTTCCAGTCGCAAAGAGCAAGCGCTCTTCGAGCATCACATACACTTTCCCATTTTTCATTTCCACTGTTAAGCCTTTATCTTTAAATCCAACCAAGGCATTAGAAACACTGGTGCGCAGAGCCTTTACAATTGAATCCTTACGATTGAGCATTTGCTCTAGTTCAGCTAGCCGTGCATCCTTCGTTTTTAATTCACCACTCATAGAATTCAAACGATCCACTTTCTCCTGTAACATTTTTTCACGGAGTTTCAGGGCATCTTCTTTTTTCTGCAGTTGTTCCTGCGTTTTCTGGAGATCACGAATCAGTTGACGCGTGGCTTCAGTATTAGACGCTGCATTTGGACCATCTTTCAATAAAGTCTGGTAGCTCGTATTTAGTTTTTCATAAGACTCCCTCAAATTTCTCAAATCGGGACCCATACTGCTGGTATCGGCAATGAGGGATTTAATTTGAGATTTAAGTTCCTCTACTTGTGAATTTAATTCATCATTGCGAGTTGTAAGAGCTAGTTGATTTGCTTTGAGTTCTTCATTTTCTTTGTCACATGCAGCTTTTTTCGACTTCATTTCATCGTAAAGCTTTGGAGATACACAGGAAGAAACACTTAAAAGGAGGAGTAAAAGTAAGATGAGGGAGCGATTTGTCATTTATTATCAGATTGTGAGGTCTAAATTAGGTACGACCTTTGAGGGCTTTTAATACACTTTCATGTAATATTCAACACGATTATGTTAAAACAATCGTTTAAGAAGAGAGTATACAGAAATTGCAGAATTCCTTGATTTGCGGGGAGAAATTCAAAGAATCTAGAGAAAATAATTTCAGATCTAAGCGCAGAATCACTCAAGACACCAGATTAAACCATCAGCATCTATGGAAAAGCTCAGCGAAAACTGGATTACAGAGAATAGGATTGATTTCGAATACAAGAAATATCTCCTGTTAGCCTACTTACAGCATGTTAGTGAGAAATTTGATGAAACCCGACTTTATCCCGCCTTGGGGGAGTTGGTTCAACATTACCGAAATCTGGTATCGTTGAGGGATCAGAAGAAAAATCTGTTCGATAGCTTTCCAGAAAAACTAAGTCAGGCAGATTTTAGCAATTTCAAACTGGTGTACGAAAAGTTATGCGAAGATGATAAGCTGATGCAGGAAATTGAAACAATTATAGAATTCAGTATTCCCAAATTTCAATTTTATTTAGCAGAAGGAAAAAAAATCTATGATTTTATTGAATCGAAAATCAATATTTTTCCAGTAGGTATAATGCCGATTCATTATGATGCTGGCTATCTCTTTCTAAGAAGCGGATCAAAAGCGGATACGATGGTTTATGAATATCAGATTACAATTTTCGATCAACCGAATGAGCGCTATAGAGCTATTTCCATGCAGTTTATTTCCTGTTATGAAAAAACTTTAAAAAACACTTACGAAAATATTAAGTATGACTTGCTGATTTATAATAAATCACTGCCCAATCCAGCAACTTACGTTATCGAAACGGATCTTGTATTACCCATTGAAGAAACCTTACTTCCATTAGCAAAAAGATCATTGGTGAAGTTTATTACTACAAGTAATAATGGTTAGTGTTTAAGTGTAGTTTTTTTTTGTTTGTTAATCTGCGACTACTAATAAAACGCAATCATTATTTTCCATTTCAGCACTAAGATATTAATTTATTTAGCTCATCGGTTTTTTTGCGGCAAGGATAGCAGTGGAAATCCTTTTTGCAAGCGGGCTGCATCAGCCGGCATTGCAAAAAGATTGGAGCGGATAGCCTGGCGCCACTGACGCGATGCGCGTTAGGGGCGGCCGCCCTCCTAAAAAAATTAGTTCATGCACATAAAAAAATAGAACAGCGCATACAAAAACATCAGTATATGCTCACTTATTTATTAAACGCTCAAGCGTCTATTTCCAATAACACGGGACAATGATCAGAGTGTTTTGCATCAGGAAGGATGACAGCTCTTTTTAATTTTTGCTGAAGTGTATCGGTCACCAATAAATAATCAATACGCCAGCCTAGATTTTTACCACGGGCATTTGCGCGGAAAGTCCACCAGGTATAGTGGTGAGGATCGGCATTAAAATGTCGGAAGGAGTCGATAAAACCATTGTTCAGAAACTGATCCAACCATGCTCTTTCTTCGGGAAGAAATCCCGATGATTTTGCATTGCTAATAGGATTGTGAATATCAATTGGGCGGTGACAAATATTAATATCGCCACCGATAATTAGATGAGGACGTTTTTTACGAAGGGTGGTAATGTAATCATTAAACCACTCGAGCCATTTCATTTTATAGGCCTGACGATCATCGCCACTAGAACCGGAAGGGATATACACACTCATGATGGATAGATCGCCGATATCGATGCGTAAGATTCTGCCTTCTTTGTCGATATCCGCATTTCCAGAACCATACACTACATTATCGGGTTTTTGTTTACTAAAAATCGCAACTCCACTATACCCTTTTTTTTCTGCGGAATGCCAATAATGCTGATAGCCGGAATCATTAATAAAATCTTGTCCAACTTGATGTCCTTCGGCTTTTATTTCCTGTAAAAGCACAACATCAGGATTTACAGATTTCAACCATTCGGCCCAACCTTTATTGAGCGCAGAGCGGATCCCGTTTACATTATAAGTGATAATTTTCACGAAAGCAGATTTTTTGAGTATAGGCGAAGATACAAATGAAGTGAATTCCACCTTTTATGAAAACGGAATGGATCACAATTACCCAATGATTTTTAACCTTAAAGATTATTGTTGAAACATATCTGAAAAACCTGTTTTCACGTTCTGATATGTTACCTTCTGTTGGTAATTTTACCGTTTATGATTCCATCTGAGTGAAAAGACTGATTTTGATTCATTTGCTATGTTGCATTTTTTACTTGCCTTCCAAGGGACAGGTGAGTGGTAATCTGCGTACGAAGCTGATCAGTATGCAAAGGGATACTATTCTCCTTGATACCTTAAGCATTGTCCCGGGATCTATATTGATGTATAAAGACGCTGCAGTTGTTGACCCAGGGGAGTATCGTGTAGATGGAATAAACGGATTACTGATTTGGAATATGACGGATCGGATTCGTACAGATAGTGTGATGGTTCGATATCGTGTGTTCCCGATTTTATTCACGAAGACACAACAACTACGCGATAGAAGTTTGATGGAGAAGAAAGTTACGAATCAGTCGGATCCTTTTTTAAGTGAAACGGCAAGGACTTCCGACAATCCTGTTTTTGGGATGGATGGATTGAGTAAATCAGGAAGTATTTCGAGAGGGATTACCATTGGAAATAATCAAGATGCAGTGGTGAACTCCAGTTTAAATTTACAATTGGCAGGCAGAGTGAGTGGAAATATTGATGTGATTGCTGCTATCACGGATGATAATATTCCGGTGCAGGCAGATGGGAATACGCAACAGTTACAAGAGTTTGATAAGGTATTTATTCAGTTGAGTAATCCCAATAATAAGTTAATTGCGGGAGATTTTGAAGTAAGAAATCCAGATGGATATTTTATGAAATACTTTAAGAAGGGACAAGGAGGTTTGTATAATTACAATGCACCTGTTGAAGAAAATGGAAAGATCTTAGGAAATATTTCAGTGCAATTAGGAGCCGCCGTTTCTAAGGGGAAGTTTGCACGTAATCAAATTGCTGGAATCGAATCCAATCAAGGTCCCTATCGGTTACGGGGTGCCGAAAACGAAAGTTTCATTGTTGTTCTTTCGGGTTCAGAGAAGATTTTTCTGGATGGAGTACTGCTGGATCGTGGGCAGGATCGCGATTATATCATTGATTACAATACTGCAGAATTGACGTTTACCACTAAGAGAATTATTAGCAAAGATTCGAGGATTATTGCCGAGTTTCAATATTCCGATAAAAATTATGCACGTACGATGTTGACCTCAGGAGTGGGATGGCAGCAGAAAAAATTTCGTGCTTCTGTTAATTATTTTAGTGAGCAGGACAGTAAAAACCAACCGGTTCAACAAGACCTTAGTGCTGAAGATAAGCAGATTTTAGCGGATGCTGGTGATGATTTGACGCAGGCATTTGCTCCCAATGTAGATAGTGTTGCATTTAACGCGAATGAGATTTTGTATGCAAAAGGAGACACCGTAGTTGCTGGTCAGTTGTATGCCACAGTGTATGTATATTCTACAAATGCTGATAGTGCGCATTATCGTGTAGGCTTTACGAATGTTGGAATCAACAATGGAAATTATGTTGCGGTTGATGGAATTACTAACGGAAGAGTTTATCAATGGGTAGTTCCGGTTAATGGTATTCCACAAGGCAGCTATGAACCTAAGGTCTTGTTGGTAAGTCCTAAACAGCGACGTATGATTACTGCAGGAGCAGGATATGATTTTTCGAAAACAACGCACCTCAATACGGAAATTGCTACGAGCAAAAATGATCTGAATCGTTTTTCGAAGAAAGATAAGCGTAATGATAATGGTGCTGCAGGAAGAATAAGTTTTGATGATGTACGTGCATTGAATAAGTCGAAGCCAGAAGGTTGGTTGTTTAGTACTGCTGCTCAAGCGGAAATTACCAATAAAAATTTCGTACCTGTGGAAAATTATCGTCCTGTTGAATTCATCCGCGACTGGAATGCTTATTCACTTACTGCACCGGCAGATGAATTTTTAAGTAATGTAGTGATTGGCCTGTCAAAGAAAAATACTGGTGAAGTACAGTACAATTTACGTACTTTTTTAAGAGGGGCGCAATATACGGGGATCATTCATCAGGCTGGAGCGGCATGGAAATCCGGAAAGTTTAATGTTAAAGGTAATGGAAGTATATTGAACACTTCTGGTACAACTATAAAAAGTACGTATATCCGTCACCGTGAGGAAGTTTCACAAGGAATAGGATCTTGGATTCCTGGAATTCGTTTTGAACAAGAGAGAAATGCCATTAAAATTCCAGGTACTGATTCCTTAGCTGTAGGTGCTGTTGGATTTTATACGGGGGAAGTCTTTGTTCAACGACCGGACACAGTAAAAATTCCGTTTAAGATTTCAGCCTCCCGCAGAATTGATGAAAGTGTATCGGGAGATTCTTATAAAAAAATAAGTACTGCCGATATGATGTCGATGTCGTCATCGATAAGTCGGAAAAAGCAGAAAGTTGGAGTGCAGCTTAATTATAGAAATCTTATGATTGATAAGCCCCAGCTCACCGCAATCAAAGATGAGGAAAGTGTATCTGGAAGGGTTGAGTATACGCTTACGGAATGGACGGGTGCTTTGCAATTCAATACTTATTTTGAAGGGGGAACAGGGAGAGAGCCGAAAAAGATTTTCTCTTATGTGGAAGTTGCTCCTGGAACGGGCGTATACACCTGGATTGATTATAACGATGATGGCATACCGCAATTGAATGAATTCGAAATTGCGAATTTCCAAGATCAGGCGAATTACATTAGAGTATTTACACCTACCGATGATTATGTAAAGGTATTTTTTAATCAGTTTAATGCTGTGCTTGGCTTTACTCCTGCTGCTTTATTTACGGGAAAAGATACGGTACCTTTTTTAAGTCGTTTCGCACTTCAATCTTCTGTAAGATTTGATAACCGGATTGCTGAAACAGATTTTACGAAAGGATTGAATCCTTTTCCAACAGGAATTGCGGATTCTAATTTACTCACTACACAATCAAGCAGCCGACATTCATTATATTATAATCGGAGTAGTTCAGTATTTGGGATGGAGTTAACTTATCAGCAACAACGCGCCAAGCAACTTTTAGCAAATGGAGTAGAGAGTCGCCAGAATGAAAGTTGGACGACAACGGTGAGAGCGGGATTAACGAGTTGGCTTAATATTCAGACCTCGGGAGAGTTTGGGCATAAGCGATTGGGATCAGAAGCCTTCAGTGCACGTGATTTTGATATCCGTAGAGCTAATGGAATCGGCAAAGTAAATATTCAGCCGGGAACAGTTTATCGTTTAAGTATCAGCTACCGTTATGAAGACAAGAAAAATGTGATTCTGGAAGGAGCCAATGAGCAAGCACTAATTCAAGATGGAGGTATTGAGTGGAGGTATAGTTCGGTGAAGCAGGGAATTCTGACCACTAGAATTAACTTAGTACAGATCAATTACGATGGAGTCAATAATTCGTCCATCGCTTATGAGATGTTAGAAGGATTGAAAACCGGAACTAATGTTACATGGGGATTATCCTTACAAAGAAATCTGGGAAACAGCTTACAGATTAGTTTGAACTATGAAGGACGTAAACCCGCAGGAGTGAAAATGATTCACACAGGTGGAGCACAAGTAAGAGCGTTTTTCTAGTAACAGATAACAGCAAAAAACTTATTTCAGCATAAGACTTGTAATACCGATTTGATTGCCTTCGCAATATAATTCAATCGTATATTTTCCAGAATTATAAGTGTTTCCTTTTTCCCAATACACGCACAGATCGGTATTTCTATTTTCGTACATGATAGACTCTTTTGTAGTGTACAATGTAGCTTGACCGTTGAATGTAAATGTTTCACTTGACGTTGACATCACGGCACCATCAGGACTTAAAACACGCACAAAAATATCTTTAGGACCTTTGTCGACCACTAAATTTTCAGCAATCGTGAAACAAGTTTTTATTCGGTCGGTACTTTTTGCTTTCGTACTTTCCATTTCTTTACCGCTGCCTTTGTATTTCACACCGATAGCTTTGATATTATTCGTTTTTAAAACGGAAGCAATTGCAACTTTATTCGAAAGCAAATTATTTTGTTGAGAGAGATTCTCTACTTTAGAATTTGCAGAGGTCAGCGTTTCGTTGAGGGTCAGGTTTTGATCAGTAAGATTTTTATTGACGGTCTTAAGGGAATCCATCTCCACCATATAATTTTGGTTCAAGCTTTTGAGATGGAGCATCTCTTCACGAGCTTTTTTCAACTGAGCGGCATCGCCCGAATTGATCAGTTTTTGGATTTGGGCGATTTTTTGGCGGATTTCCTCATCTTTTGAAGAAAGTTGGTTCTGGAGGGTAGAATTCTCCTGATTTAACTTTTCATATTCAGTTTTAACGCGCTGAAGTTCGGCCGAGAGGGATTCTTTTTCAGCCATCGTGGTGTCCAATTCACGACTTACTTGTTCGAGATGTGTCTTTTTATCGAAGAATTGCCACAGCAATAAACCATTGACTCCCAATAGGATAGAGATCACAATGATCACAATGACTTTTTTAGAGTCTTGGTCTTTTTGTTCAGTTTCGGGGGTATTCATGTTGCTGATTTAGGCGTCTAAGTAAAGGTTCAGGGTTCGAAAATAGTAGAATTCAGCGTTTTCCAACAATGATTCCCGAGTATTTATACACGGGTCATGGTGAATCACGCTAAAATTTCGGACATTCTTAACATTCTGTTTATTTGCAGCCTATAACTTGCGACAATCAGCAACAAAAGCTAATTTGCAATCCCTTTCGGAGATCCGAATCGATATCCTGCCTGAAAACCATAAAACCATGAAATACCTATCCTTACAAAAGGCATCCATTTTGAAGAAAAATTTGGTGCTTTTGATTTCTCTTTTGCTTTTAAGTGGATCACAATTACTACAAGCACAACTTTTAACACAAACAAATTTCACAGGAGTAATAGTACCGCAGTTTATGGCAAGTGGAACCTCCACCCGACTACCGGTAATATATCGTGCAACAGTTTCTGGTCTCACACCAAATACTGTTTATCGGTATTATACACGTGGAGCTGCGACTACTGATTTCGGAACAACGAATGATGGTGCAGGGAATTCAGTTTTAATAAATGCAGGAAGTGGTGTTTTCCTGAATCCATCATCACCGGCAATATCAGTAGTTGGAGGTTATGATACGTTCACTTCGGATGCAAGCGGAAGTTATACGGGTTGGTTTGGATTTGTCAATACTGGGAATTCTAGATTTAATCCGGGATCCATAATTTTTCCTTCTATTGTTATCGGAAGTAATACAGGAACTATTTTATTTCGATATGCATTGAATCAGAGTTTTAAAGCGATAGGATTTACAGCAAGTGCTGGCACAAATAACGGTACGGGTATACGCAGTACTTCATCGGCTTCTGCAAAAGAATTTATTGCCTTGTATGATAATGTAAATGGTTCCGGCAGACCCTTATGTCAGACGTATACAGAAAATGAAGGGTTAATAGTTGCAAGCATTGTCCCATTTTATACGAGTAGTGTAGAAGGAATAGCAGGTGCTTGGGGTAGTATCATTCCTAATGATAATGCAAATGGAGTAAAGTATATTGCACATCGTTCATTAAGCTCTGGTCAGTTAGTAGGATGTGCAGTTTCATTAACTGGAACATGGTCTACTGGATCCGTAAATACAGTAAATCCAGTGGGAGGAGCTACACCATTAGTCATTGATAATGCAGATGCTCCACTTACTTCATGCAATACATTATCTACAGATGCCATCAATACATTAAGCTATTGTTTAAGTGGTACAGATATTCCGATTTCTGTTTCTTATACTGCTTCTGGAACTTTCTTTGCTGGAAATATTTTTTCGGTTGAGCTATCCAATGTAAGTGGAAGTTTTAGTTCACCCTTAACAATTGGATCATTAAGTTCCGTTGCATTAACTGGGAGCATTTCTTGTTTGATACCGTTTTCAACTCCTGCAGGAACGGGATACCGTATTCGTGTAGTATCCAGTCTGCCATCATTCAGTGGTACTGATAATGGTGCTAATATAACTTTAGAAAACGTTAATGCGACAGCATCAAATTCAGGACCTGTATGTGCAGGACAAGCCATTAGTTTTAGTGCATCAGGAGGAGTAAGTTATAGTTGGAGTGGACCAAATGGTTTCGCATCAGCGCTGCAGAATCCTTCGATAGCAGTTACTGTTTCTGCTGATTCAGGATTATATTCGGTTTTGGTAACTAACGCCAACGGATGTACGAAAATCGCTACAACAAATGCAGTCATCAATAATTGCACCTGCGTTCCTCCGCAAGTCCTACCCACTATTGTGAATGTTTCGTGTAATGGAACAGCGAATGGAAGTGTAAACTTGCAAGTGAGTGGTGGAGTTGCACCGTATAGTTTTTTATGGAGTAATGGAGCGTTAACACAAAATGTAAGTGGACTAGCACCTGGAAATTATAGTGTAATTGTGAGTGATGCGATAGCCTGTAATGATACTGTTCAAATTACGATAACAGAACCATCAATTTTGAATTTGACTTTAACCAGTGTTCAACCTAATTGTAATGGAGCATCTACTGGAACGATCACTTCAGTTGCTTCAGGAGGTACCTCCCCCTACTCATATCAAGGCGGGAATCCAGTAATTTCAGGATTAGGAGCAGGGACCTATTCTGTTATGGTTACAGATTTTAACGGATGTACAGCTAGTGCATCAGCAACTCTCATTGATCCTCCTCCATTTTCTATTAGTGTAAATTCCACAACAAACGTAACATGTGGTGGAGGGAATAACGGCGCTATTGATATTTTAGCTTCTAATGATACATTGTTAAATCCAACAAATCCGGGTTTACTAATCTCCGAATATTTTTCAAACCCTCCGGGAACGGACTCTCCATTTGAGTGGGTTGAATTAGTTGCAACAAAAACTATTGACTTTACGATAACACCTTATACAGTGATCGTTGCTAATAACGGTATCGGCACTACGAAAGGTTGGGTGCAGGGTGGATTATCAACAGCTACCTCGAATGCTACATACGCCTTTCAGATTTCAACAGGAAGTGTTAACCCTGGTGATGTTGTGTATGTTGGAGGATCACAAATGATTGTTAGTGGAACGAAAGCAAGAGTAATTAATACGAGCACTACAAATGGAGATGGTGGAATAGGAGCTCCGAATACAACGGGAGTATTAGGTAATGGTACTGGGAATGCTGATGGTATTGCTGTATTTAATTTACCGGTTGCCGTACTCGATTCTAATTCCATTCCTACGGATGCAGTATTTTATGGTACTGCAATGGGTACTGCTGTGGTGAATGCTGGAGTTGATGGATTCACACTACCCATAAATGATCGTTATAATGGAGGAAGACTTCAGTCTAGTTCATTTTTATCATCAGATCCAGGCGCCATTTATGGCAGAGCCACTGGAGTTTATAATTATAAAACTGGAATGTATACCACTCCACGAGTTTGGGCTACTTCAACAACATTTAATGATGGGATTAGTAATGTTCAAGTTGTTGGACAGAACACTTATGTTTGGTCGAATGGATCAACTAATGAAGATCTGAGTAATCTTAGTGCTGGAACTTATACCGTAACAGCAACATCGCCTTTAGGATGTACCGCAACAACATCGGCAACAATAACTAATCCTCCAGCGATTCAGATCACAAGTATCAACAACAATGTTCAATGCTTTGGAGGAAACAATGGTGCCATCAATATCACGGTAAGTGGTGGTGTTGGACCTTTTACTTATTTATGGAATGATATGGAAGTAACCGAAGACCGGTCGGGACTATTTGCAGGAAGCTACACAGTTACAGTAACAGCGAGCAATGGTTGTACTGCACTTGCAACGTTTACCTTATCACAACCTGCAGAATTTTTACAAGCAACAATTCCACAGAACACAACATGTTTTGGCAGTTCCGATGGGGCTATTGATTTGTTGGTAGATGGAGGCACACCAGGATATACCTATTTATGGTCGACAGGAGATACCACGGAAGATATCTTTAATCAACCTTCAGGAATTTATTTCGTAACCATTACAGATGCGGCGGGTTGTGAATATTCAACGTTGGATTTCATCAATGATCCTGACCCAGTTATCATCAATAATTTTACGCCAATCACTGGAAGTGCGGGCACCATGGTAACCATTAATGGTAGTGGATTTACTCCAGCAACTGAAGTTACCTTTAACGGAACGGTAGCATCGTTTACGATTATTAATGATGGACAGATTCAAGCATTTGTACCTGCAGGTGCAACATCAGGATCCTTAACCATAACTACTGCTCCGGGATGCGATGCAATATCAGGAAATAGCTTTACCATAAATTCTTCGGCAACGCTAACGATCACTGCAATTGTTGAAGGGTATTATGATTCAGGAACGAACATGATGACTACTGCATTATTAAATCAAGGAATTAATACGAATGCAGATGAGACAGATACGATTCGTGTAGAATTGAGAGAAGCAGCTTTTCCATCAAATATAGCACTCAGTTATACAACGGTAATACATACCAACGGACAAATCAATCTAATGCTTCCAGGAGTAAATATTGGAAGTAGTTATTACCTAGCATTATTTCACCGGAATGGATTACAGACCTGGTCCGCAAATCCGGTAGCCATTGCAGGAACCACAACTTATGACTTCACGAATTTGCAAGCGAAGGCATTTGGAGGAAACGAAAAAGACATTAATGGTAAGTGGGTAATGTTTTCAGGAGATATTGATATACAGGATGAGTTTATTGATGTATTTGATCAGAGTTTAATTGATAACGATGCCTCTGCATTTGCCTTTGGTTATTTTGCTTCAGATATCAATGGAGATGGATTTGTAGATGTATTTGACCAAGCCATTGCAGATAATAATGCGGCTTCATTTATATTCTCGGCACATCCTTAATCCTTGATGATTTAGAAAAAATGTAGAAAGCCTTCCAGAGGGGAGGCTTTTTTATTACTGGAGAGATGGGTTGCTTTTATTACGAACCTATGAAAATGATTCAAAAAGGGCAGTTCAAATCTGATAACCACCTGTCATTAGGCATCTTTTTATTTATATAATTCAATGGTAATTAATATATTAATTTATAACACTCTTGCACCACAATATCCTGCTCACTTTTGCTAGGAAAAACTAGTAAATTTGGAAAAATCAGATCCACTAGTTTAACAATGGCTAAACTAGTGGGCGGGCTAAAAGAGTAAATTGTAAAAGGAGTTTAAAGAGTTGTCCAGAAGTTTGACAGACATGATAATTTACAGTTAAGTAGCCAATTCTATGTAAAATGTGAGTCGTAGAATTAATTTGACAAATCATTTTTAATCCCAAAGTTACAAAATTCGAAAATCCATCCATCATAAAACGTTGATAATCAGATATTTTTTTAAAAATATGGATTACTGCTCATTTTCAACATTGACGTAATAGTAAAATTGCCAGTACCTTTAAAAAAAACATTGCAAAGCTTACTGTAAAGCCGTACTTTGCTATCCCGTTTCTGATGGGTTCATTAAATCTGGCAGCGAACTATCTGTGAAATCAATAGTTTGAGTTGATTTGAACAAAAGTTGAATACTCAACGTATCAGTAACACAGCTGTAAATGTCTTTCCCTTCTTTATTATATTTAATTCTATGGCAGAAGAGTAAAATCAACTGCCATAAGTTTAGTGTATTTTTTCATTGAAGTGGGGAGAAAAAAAGGGAAAATTCAAATCTTCCCTCAAAATTGAAAAAAAATAAAAATCAACCATAATGACTACTCGTGTTATTATTACCGAAAGCAAACAGGCTTCCCAAATGAAGACGATTAACAGTTCAAAGAGTACAGTAAAAAAGATGCTGTACAAGATTATGCTGACTGCATGTTTAGGCATGTTATTACCTGCAGTTTCTTTAGCGCAGTTATCGGGAATAAAGGCAATTCCATCAGCAAATTATCCAACAATTAAAGTTGCAGTGGATAGTCTCAACCTATATGGAGTTGCTGGAGGTGGCGGTGTAACTTTTAATATTGCTGCGGGATACACAGAAACGATTACTGCTAGAATTAATCTAACTGCAACAGGAACACTTGCTGATCAGATAATTTTTCAAAAGTCTGGTGCGGGGATTAATCCTAAGATAACATCCTATACAGGTTCGAATTTAGCAGGTACGACTACTTCTGATGGTATGTGGAGTTTAATCGGTTCAGATTATATCACGATTGATGGCATTGATCTACAGGAAGCAGCTGCTAATGCTACTCCGGCAACTCAAATGGAGTATGGATACGGATTATTCAGAGCTAGTGGTACAAATGGTGCCAATAACAACACTATCAAAAATTGTGTAATTACCCTTAATAGAAATAACACAACCGGTTCTTCGGCAGGTTTTGGAGGTGCAACCGGTATAATTGGCGGTTCTATTGGGATTGCTGTAACTCTTTGTTCGCAAGGTACTGAAACAACGCTAACAACAGTTACGGCAGTAGGTGGTGCCAGTTCTAATAATAAGTTTTACAGCAATACGATTCAAAATGTAAATACCGGAATTTCATTGACTGGTTTTGCTAATGCTTCACCTTTTACTTTATGTGATTTTAACAACGATATTGGAGGAAGTTCAGCATTAACAGGAAATACAATTTTAAACTTTGGAGGTGGATCTTCACCCTCAAGTGTTTGTGCCGCGATAATGTTTAATAATCAGTGGAGTTTAAATTTCTCGTATAATACGGTTAATAATAATAATGGATCAGGAATTAATCATACTGTAACCAACAGAGGAATTTGGGCTTTTGCCACTTCTAATGGCGCAAGTGCTACGATTAATAATAATAATATCACTATTGCAGGCGCAGCTGCCAGTTACGATATGGCTATCGATATGGAGATGGCTCAGTCGGGAGCAGTGGCAGGCCAGGTTATCAGTATTAACAACAATACTTTTAGTGTTACTAAAACGAATGTAGGAAGTACTTTACAATGTGTTGTTTATTTGAATACTGCTGCAACTACAGTTAATGTGAACAATAATACTGTTACAAATTTCACCTATCCGGGGACTCTTACTTCTGATGCTGGTGTAATTAGAAATGGTTTATCAGGTATTGGCACATTAAATATTAACAACAATACGATTGGTGGAGTAAATCTTACTTCAACAACAGGTACTAATTTTATTATTAGCAATACAGGATCGGTAACCACTGCCATCAATATTAATGGTAATAATATCAATGGTGTTAATACAACAGGAGCAACAACGAAAACGCTTAATTTAATTTCGAACTCAGGGGCTGCTAACACAGCAACGGTATCCATAAGTAATAATAACTTTCAAAATATTACGCATGTAGGAAGTGGGACGTTAACCTTTATGACTTGTACAGGAACGCCCTTGAATCAGACGATCAATGGAAATACTTTTACGAATCTAAATATAGCATCCACGGGAAGTATAAGTTTTATAGCCCATAGTTATACCGTACCAGCAGGTGGAACGCAAACCATATCCAACAATTCAATTGTTACTGGATTTAACAAAACTGGTGCTGGTGGTACTGTAGTATGTTTGACTTCAGGAGCTAGTACTATTTCTGCATTGAGTGTAAGTCATATTAACAACAATTTCTCTAACATTACGGTTACAGGTGCAACTACATTAACAGGTTTTTCTAGTACTGATGGATTAATAACAATTGCTTTTGGTAGAACAGTAACTGGAAACACATTTAGCAACTGGACGGGTGGAACAAGTGCGATTACGGCAATGACCTATGCATATTGGGGTGGTAATAATGCTTCAGTTTCTAATAACACCATTTCTAACATCACTGGCCAAGGCGCAATAACATGTATCAATATTGCGGCCTCTGGTAATGCATCAAATCCTCTGACGATTTCATCCAATACGATTAGTAATATCAGCTCCACTGGAGCAGGAGGAGCAGTTGTAGGTATCTCATGTGCGAATACTTCTCCTTCAATAAATATTAATAACAATACAATTAGCACGCTCTCTTCAACAGGAGGAGTAGCTGTTACTGGTATATCTGCAAGTGGAGCTACTGCAACAAACGTATTCAGAAATAAAATATATGATCTTTCAGGATCTAATGCATCTTCAACAGTCAATGGGCTATTAGTTTCATCAGGTACAAACGTCAATATTTATAACAACCTAATAGGAGATCTGCGTGCTACTATTGCGAATGCAGCAATTCCTTTATCCGGAATAAACGTCTCAGGTGGAACTACTATCAATCTGTATAATAACAGTGTATATCTAAATGCCAATAGTTCTGGAGCGTTATTCGGTAGTGCTGCCGCTTATATCTCAACTTCACCAACTGTGAATATGAGTAATAACATTTTTGTAAATACATCTACCGCAAATGGTGCAACTGGATTTACTGCTGCCTATAGAAGAACATCCACCACATTAAGCACATATGCAACAGCATCTAATAACAATATTTTTTATGCAGGAATTCCAGGTCCTAATAATGTTCTTTTTTATGATGGAACAAATTCGGATCAAAATATTATAGCTTATAAAGTAAGAGTTGCCCCAGCAGATGGATCTAGTGGAGTAGAAAATCCATCGTTCCTAAGTACTAGCGGAGCATCTGCTAATTTCCTTCACTTGAATACTGCTATTCCTACGATTGCAGAGAGTGGTGGATTAAGTATTGCAGCTGTTACCAATGACTATGATGGGGATATCCGTTTTGGCAATATTGGTTACATCGGATCAGGAACAGCATACGATATTGGAGCTGACGAATTTGCAGGTACACTAGCTGTAGCATTAGGTGCACCGATTAACTTCACTTCAAACTCAAATACGACATCCAGCTTTACGATCACGTGGGATGATAATTCAAATGGTGAACAAGGTTTCCTTGTTTATCGTTCCTTAAATGTTGGAGGACCATTTTCTTTAGTAGGTTCTGTATCCTCAACTTCTGCAGCTTCAACAGGAACTACCTATTCACTTGCACAAAGTTTATTACTGGGAAATACAACGTATTACTATCAGATAGTGGCCAGTAATGCTACTTCTTCTCCTGTATTAGCTGGTTCTGCTGCTACATTAGGATGTGGTGGGGGATTAAGTGGTAATAAACTTATTCCTGGTGACTATGCTAATATCAATGCAGCTATTGCTGACTTGAATTCTCAAGGTTTGGCAGGTCCGGTATCCTTATTATTGCAAAATACTTATGCTGGTGAACCTACAGCTGCTTCGTTTTCAATTACGAATGCAGTATTGACAAGCAATGTAGTAACCCTAACAACATCTGCTGCTCATACGATATCCGTAGGATCGACAGTATTGATTAGTGGTTTAACCAATGCAGTGTATAACGGTTTATATAGAGTAACTGCAGTTACTTCAACAACTTTCAGTTATTCAGTAACCAATGCAGATATCACAACGGGGATAGTTACCGGATCAGCAGTACTTCCAACAATTTCAATTGGTCGTATTCCTTGTCTGAATGCAACCAATACGCTCTCAATTCTACCAGATGTGGGAGTAGGTCCATTAACAATCACAAGTTCCTTACCCAACATTACTATTGATTTTAACGGAGCCAACTTCGTTACCATCGACGGACGTTCTGGTGGAACAGGATCAACTCCTAATCTGATCATTCAGAATACGAATACATTGGGAGTAGCGGTCCGAATCGGTAATGATGCCAGTAACAACACAGTTACGTTTTGTGATCTTCAAGGTCAGAATGCTACTGCTTTACCTACTGCAACTTTACCAGGTGGTGTAGTGTATATTCAGACTGCTAATCCATTAGGGTTAACCGGAAACGACAATAACACGATTTCAGGATGTAATATCCATGGAACAAGTGGTGCATCCACTAATTTCCCTGCCATTGGAATTATGGCATTTGGATCAACTACTAATCCATCTACTTACAATGATAACTGTACAATTACAGGAAATAATATTTATGATATTTTCCATGCAACGCTTGCCTCCAGTGGCATCAAGATAGATGCAGGGAATACTGCATGGACGATATCTAATAATCGTTTTTATCAAACTACAGCCATCAACTATCTGACTAGCACAGCAACCCATCGTTCGATTTGGGTAACTCCAAATACTGCTAGTATTGCGAATGCTGCAAATGGATTCATCATAACCGGTAATTATATCGGAGGCAATTCTTCAGCCGGAACTGGTGTTTATTCATTGACCGGAGCAGGTGCTTACACTTATATGGGGATGGACATCTCTGTTGGTTTAGGAACGGCTACTTCGATACAAAATAATACAATTACCAATTTTAACATCGCTACCGCAAATATATCATCAGCGGCTATGATAGGAATTAGTATTGTAAACGGAAATACAAATACAGGAACCGTTACAGGTAATTTAATCGGTTCAACAACAACAAACGGATCTATAAGTTTTACAACAACTGGAACAGCGGGTGGGATTATTGCCATCCGTGCATCAGGTGGCGGTACTCATGTGATCAATAACAATACAATATCCGGAATTGATCTTATCGGCAATGCAACAACAATTGCAAATAACTTTAACGGGATAAATTACAGTGGCGGCCTTGCTTGTACGATTAACAATAATACTATAGGTAGTGCAACGCTTGCCAACAGTATCAATATGCTTTCAACATCGGCAACAAGTACCACTGCTTCAGCAATGCGTGGAATTATCTCTAATAATACGGCAGCTAACAATGCAACTATCACTAATAATCTGATTGCAAATCTGAATACGAACTATTCAGCTACGGGAGCTCAAGTTTCTACACTTGTTGGTATTGCAGTGGCTACAGGAGCAGGAAACATTACAGGAAATACAATCCGTAATCTGACTAGTGCAACACAAACCAGCAATGGAGGTACAACAGCAGGTATTGTAGGAATTTCATATTCTTCTACGGCTACTAACGCTCCGGCAATTATTAGCAACAATACCATTCATACGTTGAAATTGACTAATCCTGCTGCAACATCAGCAACAACCAATCAGGCAATTGGATATACTGGTCCTACTACTGGAACTGCTAATGTGATAGAAAGAAATAATATTCACAGCATCAGTACAGTGGCTACTTCCAATGGTAATGCTGTTTTATCAGGGATGGATATTGGTTCTGGAACGTTGACGATTAAAAATAATATGATTCGTTTAGGATATGATGAAACTGGAAATAGCATTGTTACTCCTTGTTTAATAAGAGGGATTTCGAAAAATATTGCAATCGCCAATATTTGGAATAACAGTATTTATATTGGAGGTGTAGGAGTAGGAGCTACAGCAACTAACACATTCGCCTTTGCAAGAACTTCTTCTGCTGTAACAGATGATATTCGTAATAATATCTTCGTAAATAATCGTTCTAATGCAGGAGCTGGAGGTAAACATTATCAAATTAACTTGTCTAGCTCTGCTACTCTCGTTCTTGGAAATAACGTTTATTTTGGAAATGGAACAGGCGCTGTATTTGGAGCGATCGGTGTTACGGACGTTCCTTTATATACTCCCAATTGGGTAGCGGGAGACAATACTAGTTATAGTTTTGATCCATTCTTTATCAATGCAACAGGAACAGCGCTAACAGGCGATTTACATATCGATCCAGTCACTGCAACTATTGTTGAAGGAACAGGAGTATTGATTGCTTCCGTAACGAATGATTTTGATGGTCAGACCCGATCAGGATTAACTCCCAATGATATTGGAGCGGATGCTGGTAACTTTGTAAACTTTTTATGTAGTGGCAATCCTCCTAGTACGGTTGCTAATATTGTAGGTGATAATGCTGCTTTATGTTTTTCTGGTAGTAAAACGATGACGTTAACAGGATTCTCAGCAGCTCCAGGTTTAACGTTTCAATGGCAGGAATCTTCGGTTTCCGGCGGGCCTTACACGAATGTAAGTGGAGGCACTGGTGCTACTACGATTTCTTACACTACTGCTCTTATTTCTTCAACAACTTATTATGCTTGCTTAGTGACTTGTTCAAATGGAGGAGCATCAACTTTATCAAGTGAAGTTGCAGTATCTGTAAATGCGCCTCAGGTTCTGACAACAACTCCAGGAGTAAGATGTGGAACCGGATCTGTAACATTAGGTGCAACTGGTTCTGTGGGAACTAATTTGAACTGGTATGCTGCTTCTACTGGTGGTGTTGCTCTTCAGAATCCTTCATTGCCAGTTCTAGTAACTGGTTTTAATAATGATATTGTAGCTAACGGTTTAGGTACAAACTCTATCCTTGGTACTACTTATCCTGCTATTGGAGTAGATGGTCAAGCCTATTCTTTTATTGATAATACTTTCCAATACACCTCTGGTAATGCATTGCCAACTTGTTTTATGCCAACCAATAATTTGGCACCCAGCTTACTTACATCTGGTTTAACGTATCAACTTGATGGATATGGAAATAGTGTAACGTTAAATAATAATGCTTTGTCAATAGCTAACCAATCATCAGGTTATACCTCACCATTACCTAACTCAGGAACATTAACACTTTCAAGTCCTGCTAGCTACGCAAACCTAGTTGTACTCTATGAATCTATAGTTAATACATCACCATTGACAGTTGATGCAGTAGTTACATTTACGGATTTAACTACTCAGACTTTCAACGGGAATAGTTGTGTAAACTGGTTTACTGTTGCAGCACCTGCTTATTCTGGGATGGGTCGTACAACACCTTTAGGTGTGGTTCAGTGTGGAGCAACTCCAAACATGTTCGAATTAAATCTACCGATCAGCCTTGTCAATCAATCAAAGCAAGTGGCTAGCATTACTTTCAGTATTCCTACTGTATTAAGTGGAACATTAGCAAGTAACATGAATTATTTTCATGCCATGGCAGTTGGTGGAAAGGCGCCTTACCCTACAGGAACATTTACTACGCCTACAATTTCAAGTACAACATCATATTATGTTTCTGCTTCTGCTGGTGGAACAACTACTAGCATTGGATTGCCGAATAGAGTTGGTGCTACAACGAATACAGGATATGCAGATATTGGATTAATGTTTGACGCTACGGTGCCATTTACAATTCAGTCTGTTGCCATGTATCCGGTCGGAACGGGAACGAATGCAAGTATTACAATCGCCCTTAAAAATGCTGCAGGAACAATACTTCAATCTGCTACTGTTTCTGTACCAACAGCCGCTTCCCCAGGCGTTAAAACATTAATTCCTTTAAACTTTCCAGTTACGGCTGGAGCGCAACAACGATTAGTAGTCACCGCAGCATCGGGATTAACTGGTTTAATTAGAGAAGCAACTACAGGTTATACTTATCCTTATACAGTGCCAGGTGTGGCAAGTATTACTTCGGCATATACAAGCGGTGCTTCATCAGCTTATTATTATTATCTCTACGATTGGTTAATTACTACAGCTTGCGAAAGTCCAAGAACAGCAGTTACAGCCACTGTTACTGCTCCTCTACCTTTAACAATCACGGCGCCTAATGTTGTATGTAATAACGCGATCGCAATGTTAAATGTAACTTCTCCTAATACTAATTACGATGCTTATGTATGGTCGCCAATAACAAATCTATTTACTGACGCAGCTTGTACCATCGCATATTCTGGTAGTAATGAGGATACGGTTTACTTCAAATCAAATATTCAATCTTCTAATACCGTTACTTGTACTGCTAATAACAGCGTTAGTTTATGTAATAATGTTACAACTACAACAATAAATGTTCAACCATCTGCGGCTACTGTCACCTCTTCTCAGGCATCATTATGTTTTAGCGGAGTTACCACATTAGGATTGAATCCTGCTTCACCATATCTTCCAGGAAGTCTTCAGTGGCAGGTTTCAAATGACAGTATCAACTATACTAATATTGTTGGTGAAACAAACGCAACATTCACTACTCCTGTTATTGATACTACAACACATTATATTGTGTTGATTAAAGATGGAAGTAATAATGTTTGTTTCAGCACAAATAAAACTATCGTAGTTAACGAACCTGTAATCACCTCTACTTTAGGTGCTTCTTCTTGTACTCCGGCAGCATTAGTATTGAGCGCGTCTTCATCTCCAAGTACTACTATCAACTGGTTTGCATCTGCATCTGGAGGGGTATCCTTGGGTACAGGTTCTACCTTTACTACACCGTTATTGAACGCTAGTACTAATTTTTATGCACAAGCAGGATCAGCTGGTGGATCAACTCAGGTTTCTAGTAATGGAGTGCCAAACGTTACCACGTCCACACAAAATGGAGGAGTAATATTCAATTTGAATGTAGATGTAACTATCAACTCAATTCAGGTGTACTCTAGTGCAGCAGGAACAGCTACAGTCACACTTCAAAATGCGGCATTAACTACATTATATACTTCAGCTCCAATTGCAATTGTAAATGGAGGACTTACCACACCTCAAACTTTAAGTTTAGGTTGGAGTATTCCAGCAGGTTCAGGATATAGAATTCTAGTTGCAAACACAGGAAATTCTTTAGGTTATTCTTCGGGGGCATTTCCGGCACCAATGGGTAATGGAGTGGGTTCGATTGTAAATGGCGCGCTTACTACAGGTACTTCGACTTTGAATTATTTCGTTTATAATATTAGTACAACAACAGGTTGTTTAGGAGCAAGAGTTCCGGTTTTGGCGGCTATTTCAACAGTACCAACATCTATCACCACTTCGGTATTCTCAGGAGTTACTTGTACTCCAGGTGCAACGGTAACGCTGGATGTGGTTAGTTCAAATGGTGTTATAGCATCAGGTGGTTCATGGGAATATCAATGGACTGATGAAACAGGATCAACGATTTTACAACCATACAGCGCAGTATCTGCCTTCAACTCAATTGCTGTTTCTGGATTAAATAAATTCAGAGTTTACATGCGTAATACAGCATGTCCAGGTACAGAAGGATTTGATTTTGCAAGTTACACAGTCGGAATTACTGGATCAGTAATAGGATTATCACCTACTGGATGTTCAGCAACAGGAACCATTATAGTAAGTGCTCAAGGTTCTGGCTTATTAACGAACTGGTATAATAATGATTTCACTTCATCAACTCTTGGAACTGCAGCAGCTGTTACAGGAAGTGCAGCAATAACTGGAGGACAATGCGTCATTACAGGAAACGTTGCCAGTCAAAGTGGAGCATTCCAAGTGTTTAATCCATCATCAATAGCTGCAGCAAACTATCAGATTGATTTTGATTTGGGAGTTTTACCAAGTGGTGCAGATGGATTTAGCTATAGTTTTGGTGATGACGTTAGTCCAACATCAACAACGCCTCAGTTTGAGTGCGGCACTGGAACTAAACTCAAACTTACCTTTGATGCTTATCCAAATACCGGTGGTAACGTACCAGGAGTTTATCTGATGTATAATAGTACAACGGACTTGCAACCACCAACAGCTCCAGGAGTTCTTGGATATAGTAACAATACAACTTGGTTAAATAATACGAAGCACGTTACTATTAAAATTGATGCTGCTGGATTTGTTACGGTTTCGCTTGATGGAGTACCACTATTTAATAATGTTCAATTACCGGCTGCTTATTTAACGGCCAATCGTTCAACTTGGTCTCATGTATTTAAAGCACGTACTGGTGCTATTTCAGAAGCGCATACAGTTGATAATCTTGTTATCAAATACAATGCATTTGAGTATAGCATTAATGGAGCTTCTGGTCCATGGCAAGTTTCTAATGCATTCAGTAATTTGTCAGTTGGTTCCTATAGTGTTTGGGTAAGAAACCCTGCCGACATTACTTGTACTGCAGATCTTGGAATATTTAATCTTAACTATCCTTCAACAATAACTACAAATGCGACCGATACAATATTATGTTTAGGGGGAATTTCCACTTTGAGTATGGTTCCATTACTTGCCGGAGCCACTTATCAGTGGGATTCTTCAGCAGTATCCTCCTCAGGTCCTTGGTTCCCAATTAGCGGCGCTACCAATGCAACGTATGCAGCTAATCTCAGCTCAACTTCTTGGTATCGTTGTAATATCAGTTGTGGAGGTACTCCAATTTCTGGATCACCTTCTTTAGTAAGACAAATTATTGTAAATAATCCTCAAGTAACTGGAACAACTGCTGCTGGCAGATGTGGTACTGGTACAGTTATGCTTGCTGCTACTTCATCAGCAGGTACAACCTTAAATTGGTATACTTCTGCATCAGGAGGCGCTGCCGTTGGAACCGGTTCTCCATTTACAACACCTGCAATTTCTTCAACTACTACCTACTATGTAAGTGCAATTACAAATGGCGGATCAGCTTCAAGTGTTGGAATACCGAATAAAATAACACCAACATCTGGTGCTGGTACTACTAACTTTGGACTAGTATTCGACGTGTATTCAGCATTCACATTGAATTCGGTTAAGGTATATCCTGTGAGCGCTACAAATGCTGCGGGAACAATTACAATTGATGTAATCAATGGAGCAGGTGTTATTGTACATACTGCAACAGTCAATGTTGTTGGATCTCCAATTGCATCTGTTGTCGGACAAACTGTGAATTTGAATTTCAATTTAGTGCCGGGCACAAATTACAAATTGCGACCTGGTAGTTACACTGGAATTACAGGTATTGGATTTGAACCTTCAACTTGTGCATGTACATACCCCTATACAGTGCCTGGTGTGGTTTCAATTCTTACAAGTACACTTACTGCGGCTCCTACCAATACTGCTAATAATGGTTTGTATTATTATTTTTATGATTGGTCTATTTCTTCAGGATGTGCAAGTCTAAGAACTCCAGTAACAGCGACTATAACCACTGCTCCTGCAGTTACAGTTTCTTCTGCCATTACATTATGTCAGTCGGATAGTACTATTCTTACTGCAAGTAGTGCTAATGATCCAAACTATAAATATGTTTGGACACCGGGTAACTTTATTGGTGCTTCTTATAAAGTTGCTCCTAATGTTACTACTACTTATACGTTAACAGCTTTGGATACAACAGGTGGAGTTAGTAGTAATTGTCAGGATATTAAAACGGTTACAATAACTGTTACTCCGCGCCCAACAATTAATTCACTTACTTCTTCTCCTGTAAGTTTATGTTCTGGTGATAGTGCTCAAATTACATTAAGTGCTACTCCTTATATAGCACCTTCAGGCATTTCATATAGCTTAACCAGTTTAACTGGTCAAACATATACTCAACTTTCCGGACCCAATATTACAATTATTAATACTGTAGGTCAATTAACATCTGGAATGGGAAGTACTTCTCAGGATGACGGAGGAGTGGTAATTACACTACCATTTATATTTAACTATAACGGTAATTCATTTTCACAGATGAGTATGTGTACAAATGGATGGGTGGGTGCAGGAAATCAGGGAACCATTGATGCGGTTTCTATGCGTGCTCCAGCGAACTTATTTACAAGTACAATTCCAAATAACACAATCGCAGCTTGGTTCAAAGATATGGGAGCAAATTTCCCTACTGGAACAGGAAGTATGCGTTATGGATTAATTGGTACCGATATTTATGCATTCCAATGGGATAATGCTGTTGGTAGTGGATTTAGTGATGGCTCTGCAATCACAATTTCTTTCCAAATTAATATCTATGGTCCGGCATCTGTTTCTCCTGGAAGAATTCAAGTGATTTATGGACCTACTGTTGGAGCAACTGCAACAGCAGCAGCAATGGGAATTGAAAATGCAATCGGTGGGACAGGTAATTATATTAACTCTTTGACCGGTACAGGTAATTCTACAATTACTTCTACTGTTTGGCCTGGAGCTGGCACTGGATATCAATTCACGCCATTACCACCAAGTTCGTTGTCTTATTCTTGGACACCAACGGCTAATCTTAACAATCCAAATATTAGTAATCCGAAAGCGGGTATAACTACCACTACTACCTATACAGTAACTGTTTTGGAAACTGGAACAGGATGTTCAAGAAAAGATTCGATACAACTTGTTACTTTCCCATTACCACAACCAAAGATTTCACAAGGCGATACGTTATTGTGTTTCCCTGATCAGATCTTGTTGTACGTAGTGGACACTGGAGCATTCACGGGCGGTTATCCAGCAGGAACAACAGTGGAGTGGGTAGGTATTGTAAGTGGATTATCACCTAGCACAGGAATATCGTCTTCTAACGGATCTAGTTATCAAGCGAAAGTGATGTTACCAAATGGTTGCTTTGCCTATTCGAATACAGTGAGTGTGATCACACGAAGTGTTACCGTAATACCTGTAATTACACCAGCGGCATGCGGCAATAACACAGGAAAAGTAATAGCAAATATCACAGCCGGAATGGCGCCGTTCCATTATGTATGGACGGATGGCACCAATACGGTAAGGGATACCGTTAGTTCTGCTACTAGCGACTCCTTAACAAACCTTGCACCGGGCACTTATTATCTCACTATTTATGATAATTATGGTTTGGTGGTACAAAGTTGT